>NZ_JBXSOV010000001.1:0-1599389 GCF_057784355.1 Martinezella sp. CNPSo 3959 | reverse complement strand
GCCACTGAGAGAGGTAGTACGAATGATTGGCCTTGCCGCCCGCCGCTCCTTCGAGAATCTTTTTGCGCCTGAAACGCGCAAAGTTTTCTGGAAGGTACTCGGCCTTACATTGCTGGCGCTCCTCGTGCTGTGGTTCGTGCTGCGGGGCGTCTTTAATTTCCTCGTATTGCCTTGGCTGCAGGGCTTCATGCCATCCACCTCGGATTGGACGGGTTGGCTCACATTCCTTCTTGCCATCTTCGCCGGGATTGCATTGGCATTGGCGATGGCGTTGCTGATTTCACCGGTCACGGCGCTGATTGCCGGCCTATTTCTCGACGATGTCGCCGAAGTGGTGGAAAAGCGCGACTATCCGGGTGATGCGCCGGGAACGGCAATGCCAATCGTCGCGGCGATGAAGAGTTCCCTACGCTTTCTCGGCGTCGTCATCGTCGGCAACATCGTGGCGCTGTTCCTGCTATTCATTCCGGGCGTCAATCTCGTCGCCTTCTTTCTGGTGAACGGCTATCTGCTGGGGCGGGAATTCTTCGAATTTGCCGCCATGCGTTTCCGCTCGCCGGACGAGGCGCGGGAATTCCGCGTCAAGCACGCCCTCACGGTCTTCCTGGCTGGCCTGGTGATCGCGGCGTTTCTGGCGATCCCGCTGCTCAATCTGCTGACGCCGCTCTTTGCTGCCGGCATGATGGTACATCTGCACAAGCTGATCTCGCACAGGGAGGCGAAGCTGCGGTCAAGATAGGCTTAGCTCGCCGCTTCGGCTCCGATGATCTGAGGCGGAAGTTCGACCAGAGGAGCGGGTATGTCCCAGGTCTTTTCCGGCGAGCGACAGAGGTCTGCGATTACGCAGCGTTCGCATTCGGGCTTGCGCGCCTTGCAGACATAGCGGCCATGCAGGATCAGCCAATGGTGCGCGTGGTAGAGATACTGGTCGGGAATGATCTTCATCAACCGCTGCTCGACTTCGTCGGGCGTCTTGCCTGGAGCCAATAGCAGCCGGTTGGCGATGCGGAAAATATGCGTATCGACGGCCATCGTCGCCTGGCCGAAGGCCATGGAAAGCACGACGTTCGCGGTCTTGCGGCCGACGCCGGGCAGGGTGATCAATTCTTCACGAGTGCGCGGCACCTCGCCGCCGAAATCCGTGATCAGCTTTTCCGACAGAGCCACGACGTTTTTCGCCTTGTTTCGGTAAAGGCCGATCGTCTTGATATATTCGCGGATGCGCTCCTCGCCGAGATCGAGCATCTTCTGCGGTGTATCGGCAACGGCAAAGAGGGCGCGCGTCGCCTTGTTGACGCCGGCGTCGGTCGCCTGCGCTGAAAGCGCCACGGCAACGACCAACGTGAAAGGGTTGACGTGCTCCAGCTCGCCCTTGGGTTCCGGCCGCTGGATGGAGAAGCGCCGGAAGACCTCTTCCAGGTCCGCTTTGGAATAAAGGCTCTTTCCCGCCGGCTTGCGGCCTGCGGTCGCATTTGACTTTTTCGCGGTTTGGGCGCTGGATTTGATCTTTGGATTTGCCATAAGCGACCTATACTCAAGTCCTATGACGAAACGCAACGCCGATACGGCTGGAGACGGCAACAGGCCGGTTTTCGCTGCCGAATTGTTTCCCCATCGCTCGCTGTCGCGAAAGGGGTTCAGGGTTATGCTGGCCTTGGCGGGCATCTTCTGTCTCTTCTACAGCATTCTCTTCGTCACGCGCGGCGCCTGGCCGATCGGCATTTTCTTCGGCGCCGATTTCTTCCTGCTCTATGGCGCCTTCTGGCTGAACTACCGCTCGGGCCGTGTGCGCGAAGAGGTGACGGTATCGCGCACCAACGTTTCCATCCGCAAATTCTCGCCGACGGGCCGCATGGTGGAGCATGATTTCAATCCGTTCTGGACGCGGTTCCTGGTTCGCCGTCACAGCGAGATCGGCGTTGTTTCCATGCATGTCCGCGACAGAAACCATGACACCGATGTCGGCTCCTTCCTCAATCCGGAAGATCGTGAGAGCTTTGCCAAGGCCTTCAAACGTGCCTTGGCGACCGTAACACAGCGGATATGAGCGGCTTGCCCAAATCGGCGACGTCACATTTTCGCAGAGAGACCACTGGCGCAAGAAACGGGTGGTTTTAGCCGTCTTGCCGTGGTTTTCTCCTTTTCAAGGAGAAAGATCATGAATGCGATTGCACAGCTGAAGAAAGACATCACCCCGGAAGGTCAGGATTACGACACCGTGCGGGAGGTCATCGAGCTCATCACTGAGGAATATCGCGACCAGCCGTCACTGGAGATGCTGGCCGAAAGGCTCGGGCAGTCGCCGACCCAGCTGCAGAAGACGTTTACACGCTGGGCCGGGCTATCACCCAAGGCCTTCCTTCAGGCCGTCACGCTCGACCATGCCAAGCGGCTCCTGCGCAAGGAGGACCTGCCGCTGCTGGAGACCTCTTTCGAGGTTGGCCTTTCCGGGCCAAGCCGGCTGCACGATCTTTTCGTGACACATGAGGCGATGTCTCCGGGCGAATGGAAGGCGAGGGGCAGCGGTCTGGTGATGCGCTACGCGTTTCACATCTCGCCCTTTGGTCTTGCCTTGATCATGGTCACCGATCGCGGCCTTGCCGGCCTCGCCTTCAGCGATCCCGGCAATGAGAAGGCATGTCTCGCGGATATGACCTGCCGCTGGCCCAATGCCGAGTTCATCGAAGATCCGCATGCGACTGCACCTTACGCGGCCCGCATCTTCGAGCGGGGGAACTGGTCGAGTGATCAGCCGCTACGGGTCGTGCTGATCGGTTCGGATTTCCAACTCCGCGTCTGGGAGAGCCTTTTGAAGATCCCGATGGGCCGCGCGGTGACCTATTCCGATATCGCAAGGGATATCGGCCAGCCGACGGCGATGCGGGCCGTGGGTGCGGCTGTCGGCCGCAACCCGATCTCTTTTGTCGTGCCCTGCCATCGTGCGCTCGGGAAGAACGGACAGCTCACGGGGTATCACTGGGGGCTGACGCGCAAGCGGGCGATGCTTGGATGGGAAGCGGGGGATGCTTGAGGGCATACCTTAGGAAGCTCCCGAGTTTGCCGTGCCTGCGATACCCCCTCTGTCACGACAGTGACAGAGGGGGTATCGCACTTTCGACGCGCTCGGAACTGACGGTCGAAGGGCCCCTCAAGCCGCCTTCGCCATAGCCATCTGCAGCAGCGCCTTCGCAGCACTTTCATCCGTGATCAAAGTATTACAGCCGATGCGCTTGATGGTGGCGCTGATCGCCCGGGCGCGGTGGGCGCCCCCGGAGGAGATCACGATGTGCTTGGCCTTTTTCAGCGTATCGAGATCGACGGACATGACGCGCTTGTTGATCGGGTGATCGACTGAATTGCCGTCGGCATCGAGGAAGTTGAACATAGTGTCGCAGACGCAGCCCATTTCGATCAGTTCTTCCAGCTCGCGTTTCGAAATGAAACCTTCCGACAGCGATGTCGAGTGCGGTCCGATGTCGCCGCAGCTGACGATGGCGAGATCGAGGTTTTCCGCCAGCCGGTAGATCGCCTCCAGCCCACATTTCTCGATGAGATTGCGCTTGGTCTCGACGGAGTCGACGAGAAGCGGCGCCAGGAACATGTAGCATTCCGCGCCGAGCTGGCTCGCCAGGCGCCAAGTGTAATCGATCGGATTGGTCTGATGGACGGCGACGATGCCGCCGAGCAGGGAAACCACTTTGCAATTGTCACGGCGGGTCGGGCGGAAGCTTGCAAGCGACGCGGTCATCGTCCGGCCCCAGCCGACGCCGATCGTATAGTTGTCGGGGATGGCTTCGGTCAGGAACTGGCCGAGCGCCAGGCCGACGCTCTTTGCCTGTGCGTTCACATCTCCATTGGCCGGCTCGGGAACGACGATCGCTTCATCGAGGCCAAAGGTGCGCTCGAGCTTGATCGCCAGTTCAACGCAGTCATCGATGCCTTCAGTGATCCAGATCTGCACCTCGGCGCGGCGCATGGCCTCATCCAGCAGGCGGATGACGGTGGTGCGGCTAATGCCGAGCTGTTCGGCGACATCTTTTTGCGTCAGGCCCTGGTTGTAATAAAGCCAGGCGGCGCGAAGCCTCAGGGAGGAGGTCTCCGAATAGGCGGTGTGGGTTCCGCGTCTCAGTTTGGCCACAGGTCCTCCGGCGAGATTGTCGCATGCGCCGTTTAACGTCATGATCCGCCTGAGATGCGAAAAGGAATGATGGCGGATGACAGGAGCAGGCGAGATCGGCTCTTCTGCTGCCGATATTCTATGACATGAAACTTATGTCAATCGAATTGCACAAATGTCCTTGACTTTTCGATGCGAGATTGCTGATAGTCGGTGATGAGGAATTCGGTCTTGTCCAACCGAGGAGGACAATGTGCAAGTGCTGCTGCAAGCAAGTGCCAGACCGGACAGGGAGCCATATAGGGCGCCCGGTGCCGGTGAAAAGCCTGCTTTCGGAAGGTTGTTTCTTCACCGCTCGGCCGTTCACCGGAAATGGAACTCCAGCGCGTTTTATCCCGTTACCGACACATAGGGGAAGGAAGGCTACATCCTGACGCCTTCGGTCCCGTCCGGCGAAAAGACCGGATCTGCTGCCAACATCTCCCATACAATGGGCTTCATTCAACAAGGATACCTGCTATGACTTCCAAGCTTGATCAACTCCGCGCCATGACCACGGTCGTGGCCGACACCGGCGATATCGAGGCAGTCGCCCGCCTGAAGCCGGTGGATTGCACCACCAATCCGACGATCGTGTTGAAGGCGCTCGGCACGCCGATGTTCGCCGATGCGATCAAGGAAGCCGTTGCCTGGGGCAAGAAGCAGGGCGGCGCCTCTGAAGCCGTGGTTGCCGCGGTTGCCGACCGTTTGGCAATCTCCGTTGGCGCAGCGCTCTCCGGCCTCGTTCCGGGTCGTGTCTCGACCGAAGTCGATGCCGATCTCTCCTTCAACACGGAAGCTTCGCTTGCCAAGGCCCGCGCCATCATCGCCGCCTACAAGGAGCGCGGCATCGAGCGTGACCGTATCCTGATCAAGCTCGCCTCCACCTGGGAAGGCATCCGCGCCGCCGAAGTGCTGCAAAAGGAAGGCATCGACTGCAATCTGACGCTGCTCTTCAGCAAGGCGCAGGCGATCGCCTGTGCCGACGCCAAGGCATTCCTCATTTCGCCCTTCGTCGGCCGCATCCTCGACTGGTACAAGAAGTCGACCGGCAAGGACTACACGGCTGAGGAAGATCCGGGCGTCGTCTCGGTGCGCGAGATCTATCACTACTACAAGGCCAACGACATCAAGACGATCGTCATGGGCGCCTCCTTCCGCAACACCGGCGAAATCGAAGCGCTGGCCGGCTGCGATCGCCTGACGATCAGCCCGAACCTGCTGGACGAGCTTTCCAAGGATGAAGGCAAGCTGGAGCGCAAGCTCTCGCCGGAGCCCAAGGGCTCGGTCGAGAAGATCGCGGTCGACGAAAAGACCTTCCGCTGGATGATGAACGAAGACGCAATGGCTACCGAGAAGCTCTCCGAAGGCATTCGCGCTTTCGCGAAGGACCTCGGCACGCTGCGCGCCATGGTCAGCAAGGAACTGCAGCTCGCTGCTGCCTGAAGGTGACCGGGCTTCCCTCCATCGAGGGAGCTATATTCGAGAGGGTGTCGCAGGGATGCGGCGCCCTTTCTATTTGGAGGTAAGGGCGTCGAGTTCGCCGCCGTTAGACGGCAGCGCGCAGCCTTAGAGAGACCAGAGGCGCTTGGCATTGAGATGATAGAGCCGATCGCGTTCGTCGGCACTGACACCGTGCATTAGGGCATGAGTTGCGGCGACCCAGGCGGAGAGATTGCCGCCAAGCGTGCAGACGGGCCAATCGCTGCCCCAGATGACGCGATCCCAGCCGAAGCTTGCGATGCAATGTTCGACGAATGGGCGCAACGTTTCCGGCGACCAGTTGTCCGGATCGGCATAGGCAACGACGCCGGAAATCTTCACCACAACATTCGGCCGTTTCGCTACCTCACCGACGCCCAGCGACCAGCTTTCGCTCAGCCCATCCTTCACGGCCGGCACGCCACAATGGTCGAGGATGAAGCGAACATTGGGATTGAGGTCGATGAGTGCGATCGCCTTGGATATCTGATGCGGCAGGACGCAGAGATCGAAGGTAAGGCGGGTATTGCTGAGCCGCTTCAGGTTTTCGCGGAAGAGAACACCCTCTGAGACATCATCCGGCACGACATGCAGCACGCGGCGGAAGCCTTTGACGAAGGGGTCGGCGAGCGCGCGCTCGAGATATGCGGGAAAGTTGGGGCTTTCGGGACGGCAGGCGGCGATAGCGCCGCGTAGCAGGCTGCCGGGCTCGCGGCTCAGGCCTTTGACATATTCCGTTTCGCGCTCGATATCCTCTTCGGTAACATCGACTTCCATGTGCAACGTGTCGGTGATCCCAAGACGTTTGGCCTCTCGCGCATAATCTTCATAAAGGCTGTCACGATTGAGTGCGCCGGCATCTGCCAGCCAAGGATAGCCTAGCCGTTTGCGGTCGACGATGTGAAGATGGCTGTCGAAAAGCATGGCGTTCCTCCCAAAACTGCTGACCTGCTACATACTCACAGAAAAATTATTCATTCAAATAAAAATTATAGCTCGGCCTGGTCCACAGTTCCCGCGACGATTTCAGAGATCGCCTTGGCTGTTTGCCGCACATATTCGACTACTTGCTGACGCGTGGGCGCCTTCGGGTTCACGGCTTCGATATAGGGGCAGGTCAACGCGGCCAGCGCATTGCCGTCCATCGCCAGGACGGGGGCGGAAATATTGTGAACGCCGCTTGTCTGCAGGCTATCCATGGTTTCAAAGCCGTTTTCGCGGATTGCCGAGAGCTTCTCTTCGAGATCGGCAGGCGGCTCCTCAGGATCCGGTTCCTGGCGCCTTTGCTCGTTGATCATCATCTGGCGCTGCTTTTCATCCTTGAATGCCAGGAGAATATGGCCCGAGCCGGTGTTGTAGAGATTGAGCTGGGCACCGACACGGATCGAGATGCCCCAATAGGTCGGCGAATCCTGCTGGGCGATGACGACCACGGAGCCGCGATCGTATATCGCCAGATGACAGGCCTGCTCGGCTCGGTTGGAGAATTCGCGCATCAGGGGCGTGGCGAAGGAGACGAGGCGGCGCACCGGCGCATGGTAATGCGCCAGGCCGAAAAGCTTCAGGGTGAGATAGAAGCGATCGCCGTCTTGCCGCTGCACATAGCCGCGCCGCACGAGACGATCGAGCATGCGATAGAATTCGTTGGGACTCTTGTTGAGCGCCTTGGCGATTTCCGCCTGCGTCAGCCCGCCATCGATCCTCGCCAGCAATTCGAGAATATCGAGCCCCTTGTCCAAGGCCGGTGCGCGATAACGATCACTGTCGTCTTCTATGCTCATGAACAAGCTCTCATGCAACAAAATATATCAATCATTCATATATGAATGGTGGAATTTTACAAGTGAGTGAACGCGGCTTGACGATCAGTGAATAAGATGTTTGCTTATAAATTATTGGTCTGTAAAGGGTTCAGAGGGCAATCGGACGATTGGTCCCAGCCCGGAGGGGAGTGATTAGCGATGGACTGCCAAGTGGCGAACAACATACAGTCTTCGTTGACAAGCTGAGCGGCCGCTTTGTGCGGTCCTCAGAAGGTAGCGCAAGGCTACGCCAACTGATTGTTATTGCATGATCTTATCCCTGGTGCCGGCGATGCAGCTGGCGGAACTGGATAGGATCGTGGTCCCGGAGGAAAGGATCAGGATTATGGGTCACGGGTTGGAAGGCAAGAAGGTCGTCATCACGGCGGCGGGACAGGGCATCGGCCGGGCGTCGGCGGAGCGCTTCATCTCGCTTGGTGCGCATGTCTACGCCACCGATATCAACGAGCAGACACTTTCGACGCTCGACGGTGCGACCAAGCATGTGTTGAACGTGCTCGACAGTGCCGCCGTCAGGGCCTACGCGGAAGAACTTGGCCCGATCGATGTGCTCTTCAACTGCGCCGGTTTCGTGCATGCCGGCACGATCCTCGACTGCGAGGAAAAGGATTGGGATTTCTCCTTCAACCTCAATGCCAAGGCGATGTATACGACCTGCCGCGCCTTCCTGCCGGGCATGTTGGAAAAGGGCAAGGGTTCGATCGTCAACATGTCCTCCGTTGCTTCCAGCGTGAAGGGCGTGCCCAACCGTTTCGCCTATTGCGCTTCGAAGGCTGCCGTCATCGGGCTCACTAAATCGATTGCCGCTGATTTCGTTGCCAAGGGTATTCGCGCCAATGCGATTTGCCCGGGCACTGTCGATAGCCCCTCGCTGCATGAGCGGCTGAAGGCAACCGGTGACTATGACAAGGCGCTGAAGGATTTCATCGCCCGCCAGCCGATGGGCCGCATTGCGACCGCCGAGGAGATCGCTGCGCTGGTGACTTACCTTGCCGGCGACGAGGCAGGTTTCACCACAGGCCAGATCCACGTCATCGACGGCGGCTGGACGGGCTGAAGCCGTTTTCGCTATCGGAGGCTTCGTGTTGCGGGGCCTCCTTTTATTTGTCACTCTCGTTTGCGAATCGGTTTGCGACGGGCGTTTTGCGATCGGGAGAGCGGCATGGATGCGAACGGATTGTTGCATCGTTCAAGAGGCCTCGTGCTGTGGCGCAAGCACCATGTGATCGTGATCTCGGTGCTTGCTGGTCTAGCCGTTTTCCTGCTCCTGACCTCCAGAGACTTCAATGCCAGCAATCTGCTGATCGCCTGGGATACGACCGCCGTCGTCTTCATCGTCTATAGCCTTTATCGCATGCTGACGGCCGACCCCCAGCGCATCCGCAAGCGCTCCGCCGATCTCGATTTCTCGGATGGTTTCCTGTTGTTCCTGTCGATTGCTGCCGCTCTTGCCAGCATCGGCGGCATTGTGCTGGATTTGCTTGGTGTCAAGGATGCCCCGCCCGAAGTCGCCTTCTACCGCGTGATGATGGCGATCGTGACGATCCTGATATCTTGGACTTTCCTGCACACGCTGTTCACCATCCACTATGCGCACCGGTTTTACAGCATTCCGGGCAAGGGGCAGGGGCTGAAATTCGCCGAGCCGGTGGAGGAGCCGATCTATTGGGATTTCCTCTACTTCTCTTTCACTATCGGCGTTGCCGCGCAGACTGCCGATATCGGTATTTCCACCGTCTCGATGCGTAAGCTGGCGCTTCTGCATGCGATCCTGTCATTCCTGTTCAATACCACGATCCTGGCGCTCGCCATAAACGTTGGGGCGAGCCTGATCTAGGCCCGCCCCTTCGATAGTCGCGGCTTATATTGCTAGACGACCGCATTGCCGGCCATGACGGCGAGAACCAGGAACACCAGGAAGATGATCAGGAAGATGGCGAAGAGAACGCGCGCGATGGTTGCGGTTGCGGCGGACACGCCGGAAAAGCCGAAAAAGCCGCTGATCAGCGAAATCACAAAGAAAATGAGAGCCCATTTCAGCATTTAGCAATCTCCTCTGCGTTGTACTTCTTAAAGACGCGGGAGAAGGGTGATTTGTTCCGAGGGCGGTTTGGTTTGTGGAATTTGGGTTTGGTCGGTTTCGAGGGTTCGTGGAGAGTACGGCACCCCCCTCTGTCACTTCGTGACATCTCCCCCACAAGGGGGGAGATCGTTGGGAGTTTGCCGCATATTCTGCGAAGACCATAAGCTTTAGCTACAGCAGATACGGTGCTAGTTTGAATGCAAAAGGCTACTGTAAGTTACCAATCTCCCCCCTTGTGGGGGAGATGTCCCGAAAGGGACAGAGGGGGGTACAGCGGTGCCCCAAAATCAGGAACGCTGGTTTACGCCTAACCCCACATCACCCGTGATTGATCATCACATGCCGGACGGCCGTATAGTCTTCGATCGCATAGACCGACATATCCTTGCCGTAGCCGGATTGCTTGAGGCCGCCGTGGGGCATTTCGTTGACCAGCATGAAGTGGGTGTTGATCCAGGTGCAGCCATACTGCAACCGCGCGGCCGTCTGCATGCCGCGGCTGATGTCCTTGGTCCAGACTGAGGAGGCCAGGCCGTAGTCGCTGTCATTGGCCCAGGCGACGGCATCGTCGGGATTGGTGAAGCGGGTGACGGAGACGACAGGACCGAAAACTTCGCGCCGGACGATCTCGTCATCCTGTGTCGCGCCGGCAACGACCGTCGGCGCATAGAAGAAGCCGCGTTCGCCGGAAATCTTGCCGCCGGTGGTGACTTCCATGTGCTTGTGTTCGGCGGCGCGGGTGACGAAGCTTTCGACGCGGTCGCGCTGGCGCTTTGAGATCAGCGGGCCGATTTCGTTCTCGGTATCGTCGGCGAGGTTGAACTTGATGCTGGAGACGGCAGACGTCAGGTCGGCGACGAAATTGTCGTAGACCTTGGCGTCGGCATAGATGCGGCAGGCGGCGGTGCAGTCCTGGCCGGCATTGTAGTAGCCGAAGGTGCGGATGCCTGACACGACGGCGTCGATATCGGCATCGTCGAAGATGATGACGGGGGCCTTGCCGCCGAGTTCGAGATGCGTGCGCTTGACCGTCTTGGCCGCGGCCTGCAAGACTTTCTTGCCGGTTGCGACATCGCCGGTGATGGAAACCATGCTGATCTTCGGATGGTTGATCAGCGCATTGCCGACGCTCTCGCCGCGGCCGAGGATGACGTTGACGACGCCTTCCGGCAGCACATCAGCCAAAAGCTTCGCCATCTTCAGCGCCGTCAGCGGCGTCTGTTCCGAGGGTTTGAAGACGACGGTATTGCCGCCGGCAATGGCCGGCGCCAGCTTCCAGGCCATCATCATCAGCGGATAGTTCCAGGGCGCAATCGACCCGACGATGCCGATGGGATCACGGCGGATCATCGAGGTGTGGCCGGGCAGATATTCGCCGGCGACCGGGCCGTGCAGGTTGCGAACCGCGCCGGCAAAGAAACGGTAGCAGTCGACAATCGCCGGAATTTCATCATTGAGCACGGCGTTGATAGGCTTGCCGCAGTTCAGTGCTTCCAGCGTTGCGAAACCTTCGGCGTCCTTCTCGATGGCGTCGGCGATCTTGAGGAGATAGGCCGAACGCTGGCTCGGCGTCGTCTGCGACCAGCTCGAGAAGGCTTTTTCGGCAGCGTCGACGGCGGCATCGATCTGGCCGAGTGACGCCTCGGGCAAGTTGAGAACGGTCTCGCCCGTCTTCGGGTTGAGAACGCGTTCTTCCGTTTCCGTACCGGCTTCGAAGCGGGAGCCGATCAGCATTTGGGTATCCATTATTCTCTCCCTTTCATTTGCCGCCGCCGGCGATCTGATCGCCGTCGCGGGTAAGATAGTAGGCTGCCAGGATCGGCAGGAAGGTGACAAGCACGACGACCATGGCGACGACGTTGGTCACGGGTCGCTGGCGCGGGCGGATGAGTTCCTCCAGCATCCAGATCGGCAGGGTCATCTGCTGGCCGCCGGTGAAGGTGGTGACGATGACTTCATCGAAGGACAGCGCGAAGGCAAGCATGCCGCCGGCAAGCAGTGCCGTGCCGATATTCGGCAGGACGACATGGCGGAAGGTCTGGAAGCCATCGGCGCCAAGATCCATCGACGCCTCGATCAGCGAGCCGGAGGTGCGACGAAAGCGGGCGACGACGTTGTTATAAACAACGACGACGCAGAAGGTGGCATGACCGAGAACGATCGTCCAGACCGAGAAGGGGATATCGAACAGGCTGAAGGCGGAGCGCAGCGCAATGCCGGTAATGATGCCGGGCAGCGCGATCGGCAGGATGACCAGCAGCGAGATCGCCTCGCGGCCGAAAAACTTCGTCTGGCTGACTGCGGCGGCGCAGAGCGTGCCGAGGATCAATGCGATGATGGTGGCGACGGTCGCGACCTGAACCGACAGCGCCAGTGCCGACCAGACATCCGGCCTGTTCCAGGCGATGCCGAACCATTGCAAGGTGAGCCCCGGCGGCGGCCACTGGTAGCTCTTTTCCTCCGTCGTGAAGGCGTAGACGAAGATCAAGAGGATCGGCAGATGCAGGAAGAGCAGGCCGCCGGCGGCTGCGATCTTCAGGGGGAATGAGGCGCGTTGGCCACGATCAGAGCGCATCGAAAGCTCCCTGCTTTTTGGCGACCCAGAGATAGGTGGCCATGATGACGATTGGCACGACCGAGAAGGCGGCGGCCAGCGGCACGTTGCCGGCGGTTCCCTGCTGTGTATAGACGGCCTGACCGATGAAGAGGCGCGAGGAGCCGATGATCTGCGGGATGATGTAGTCACCCAGGGTCAGCGAGAAGGTGAAGATGGAGCCGGCGACGACGCCAGGCAAGGCGAGCGGCAGCAGCACCGTGCGGAAGGTCTGCTTCGGCGTTGCGCCGAGATCGGAGGAGGCTTCCAGCAGGTTTGCCGGCACGCGCTCGAGGGCTGCCTGCGTCGGCAGGATCATATAGGGCAGCCAGATATAGACGAAGACAAGGAAGGTGCCGATATAGCTGACCGACAGCGAATTGCCGCCGATGATGGGCAAGGCGAGCACGCCATCGAGCAGCCAGCCGAGATGCAGCTTTGCGAAGATCCAGGTGAGGATGCCTTCCTTGGCGAGGATCAGCTTCCAGGCATAGACCTTGACGAGGTAGCTCGACCAGAGCGGCAGCATGACGCCGAGATAGAAGAGTGCCTTCCATTTGCCCTGCGCATAGCGCGCCGCATAATAGGCGATGGGGAAGGCGACGAAGGCGGAGGCGATGGTGACGAGAGCTGCCATGACCACCGTGCGCACGATGATGTCGAAGTTCGCGCTATTCAACAGCTGCGCATAGGTCGAGAGGGTGAATTCGTAATTCACCATTCCCGAGAAGTCGTCGATCGAGAAGAAGCTCTGCAGCAGCAGCGCAATCAGCGAGCCGATATAGATGATGCCGAGCCAGAGCAGCGGCGGCGTCAGCATCAGGAACAACAGCAGTTTCGGGCGCCGCCAGAAGAGATCGGAGAGGCGGCCGAAGACGCCGCCGCGGCGCGGCAGGATCGAGGCCGATGCTTGACTCGACGAAGCGGGGAAGGCGGCGGCGTTCATGCGGCGTCGTCCATATAATGAATATCGGCAGGCAGCCATGCGAGGCGGACGGACGCACCGGTATCCGGGGCTAGTTGCCCGGCGGGTACCGTCACATGCAGCCGGGTGCCGTTTGCTTCGACGGAGAGGCGGGTAGCGGCACCGAGAAAGCTCGTCGCTTTCACGATCGCCGCCACGCCGCTCTCCTCAGTCAACCGGATGGCTTCGGGGCGCAGGCTCGCCCAACGCCGTTCGCCGCCGAGCGACGACATGGTTTCGGGGGCAATGACATTGGAGGAGCCGACGAAATCGGCAACGAAGCGGGTCTTCGGCCGCTGATAGATATCGTGCGGCGTACCCTGCTGCACGATGCGGCCGTCGTTGAAGACGGCGACGCGGTCGGCCATGGATAGGGCCTCGCCCTGATCGTGAGTGACGAAGACGAAGGTGATGCCGAGCGCTCGCTGCAGGCTCTTCAACTCCTCCTGCATCTGCTCGCGCAGCTTCAGATCGAGCGCACCGAGCGGTTCGTCGAGCAGCAGCACTTTCGGCTTGTTGACCAGAGCGCGGGCGAGCGCCACGCGCTGTCGCTGGCCGCCGGAGAGCTGACCAGGGCGGCGGGCGCCATAGCCCGGTAGTTTGACCAGCTCCAGCGCCTGTTCGGCGGCCTTCAGCCGTTCGGCCTTGCCGACACCCTTGACCATCAACCCGTAGGCGACGTTGTCGAGGATATTGAGATGCGGAAAGAGCGCATAATCCTGGAACACCGTGTTGACGTTGCGCCTATAGGGCGGCACGCCTTCGGCAGTTTCGCCGAAGATCTCGATATGGCCGCCCGTCGGCTGCTCGAAGCCGGCAATCAGCCGAAGGCAGGTGGTCTTGCCGGAACCGGAAGGGCCGAGCATGGCGAAGAATTCGCCGGGCGCGATCTCCAGATCGACGCGGTCCACAGCGCGGACCTGGCCGAAATGGCGCGACACCTGCTGGAAACGAACGGCGTTCATTGATTTCTCCAGGGATATGCAAAGTGTTTGAAACGATGTCTGCCGGACCGGAACGGGATCTGGTCTGGAGCCGGCGCTTCAGAATGCCGGCCGGATCGCCGCTCCAGCTTGCGGAGCGGCGAAAGCCCGATGTCGGCGCGTTATCTGCCGCCGATCACGCCGATATAGTCGGAGACCCAGCGATGATAGGGCACGCATTCGCTCTGTGTCGTGCACTTGGCGACAGGCGTCTTCCAGAACTTGATCTTGTCGAAGTGGTCGTAGCCATTGGTGGCGCAACCGCTGTCGGTCAGGAGCTCATCGCCCTTGCAGGCGGCCGGAACGGAAGGTACGGCGCCGAACCAGGCGGCTGCATCGCCCTGAACCTTGGCCTGGAGTGAGTGCTCCATCCACATATAGGCGCAGTTCGGATGCTCGCTGTCGGCATGCAGCATGGTGGTATCGGCCCAGCCGGTCGTTCCCTCATCCGGGAAGGTGGAGGCGATCTTCTGCTTGTCGGCCTGCAGGAGGTTCACCTGGAACGGCCAGGAGCCGGAGGCAACGACGCCTTCGTTCTTGAAGTCGTCTGTCTGGATCATCGCATCATGCCAATAGCGGCTGACGATCTTGCGCTGACCGCGCAGCAATTCGAGTGCGGCCTTGTACTGATCTTCGTTGAGCTCGTAGGGGTCCTTGATGCCGAGTTCGGGCTTGTGCGCCATGAGGTAAAGGGCGGCATCGGCAATGTAGATCGGGCCATCATAGGCCTGCACGCGACCCTTGTTGGATTTGCCATCGGGTAGCGTCGTCTCTTCGAAGACGACGTTCCAGCTCTTCGGTGCCTGGCCCTTGAAGGCGTCCGTATTATACATCAGCACATTCGGGCCCCAGAGGTAGGGAACGCCGTAGTGAACGCCGTTGACGGTATGCCATGGGGCATTCTTCAGGCGTTCGTCGAGGTTTTTCCAGCTCGGGATCAGATCGGTGTTGATCGGCTGGACGCGCTTGCCGGCAACGAGCCGCAGCGAGGCGTCACCGGATGCGGTCACGAGGTCGAAGCCGCCTTCGTTCATCAGTGCGACCATTTCGTCCGATGTCGCCGCCGTCTTGACGCTGACTTTGCAGCCGGTCTCTTTTTCGAAGCCGGTGACCCAATCGTAATTCTTGTCGCTTTCGCCGCGCTCGATATAGCCGGCCCATGCGACGATGCTGACCGCACCTTCGCCCTTGCCGAGCGTCTTCAATGGCTCTGCGGCAATGACCTGCGTTGCGAAACTTAAGGATGCGAGTACGGCCGTGCATGATTTCAGCAGATGCTTCATCGGACTCTCCCGGTTTTTGAGCCTTGATGGCGTGGAGCCAGTGGCTGGCTTCTTGTTCCCGGAAGAAAAGGTGACGCGATTTTGCCGCATTCGCAAATTCATTTATCAGAAAGTCGATATCGGAAATTCCGATTCCGATATCGCTACAGAGCGGTGGAAAAGACAGGGTGCGGAAATGCTGATCTGGAAGCATGGGCGCATAGGAAACGATAGCGCTTTCCATCCATTCGGCATGATCGGAAAAAGTTGAAATTAGTTGTCGGTTCTCCAGAGTGCCAATCGTCCTACGGCTGGAGTTAACCGCAATGCGCCGATGCGGAATCTCTGCCCCCATGGAGCCGGCGCGAATGGAAGCACCAATGACCAAAGTAAAAGTTGCCGGATTCAGTGTCTCGCTTGATGGTTTTGCTGCCGGCATCGATCAGAGTTTGGAGCGCCCACTTGGGTTGCGCGGCGAGGAACTGTTTCAGTGGTTTTTCCCAACGCGGGCGTTTCGCCAGATGCTCGGAAAAGACGACGGAGAAACGGGCCTTGATGACCGGTTCGGCCAGCGTGCCATGGAGGGTTTCGGTGCCTTCATTCTCGGCCGCAACATGTTCGGGCCTATTCGCGGGGAATGGCCGGACGATCAGTGGAAAGGCTGGTGGGGTGACAATCCGCCTTATCACGCGCCGACGTTCATCCTGACACACTACCCCAGACCACCAATCGAGATGCTCGGCGGAACGACATTTCATTTTATCACCGGCGGCATCGAGGAGGCGCTGCAAAAGGCGCGCGAAGCGGCTGGCGCAAAGGACATCAAGATCGGCGGCGGTGCTGAGACCGTGAGGCAATATATACAGGCCGGCCACGTCGATGAAATTCATCTCGCTTTTGTGCCGACGGCTCTCGGCCAGGGAGAACCGCTCTTCGCCGGCATCGACCTTCATGCACTAGCATACCGGACAATCGAGCATGTTCCGACGGAGCGTGCCACGCATATCGTTCTGGCGAAGTAGAGTTGGCGATTGACAGGCCGCGGCGCTCTCGAGCCGCCTGTCTGTCGCCGCCAGTTCTTCACTGCCACGCACAAATGGCTGCCATCGAGCGGGAGGCGGAAGCCTGCCGCTTGATTGGTTGAGCCTGTCACCGACGCCTTTTCGAGGAAAGTGCTGCGGGCGATCGAATGTTTCCGGCCGCAATTTCCCAGCCTTCATAAGATGTTGCAGGGCGTAGGATAAGGAAAGAGCATCGTCGAGTGCGTCATGCCCCTGCAGGGGAGGATGGTCGACGCCATAATAATCGGCGAGCTTGTTGCTTGGAGTTTTCGCCAGATCCTCGATGGGCATTCCGGCGGCCAGCAGCAATTTGACGGCGTTGTCGAAGCGGTGAGCGGGAATTGGCGGCTGGATGCCGGCGATATAGCAACTGATCGCCACCATGTTCAGCTCATCCTTGCCCCATGACCAGAAGCGAGCGCCGTCCGAGAAGCCGTCGACGCCGGAAAGCGCATCCTGCAGGGATACTCCTTCGGCGCTGATATTCTCTTCGGTGATGCCGGTCAGCGCGGTGAAGAATGGGTCGAGTGCATATTGGTTACCGAACCGATCGATAGGGCGGACATAGGCCTTATAGGTGCCCAGGATGGGGAAGTCGTCTTCCAATCCCAGCTTCACTGCTCCGATCTCTGCGATTACCGGATCGGGATCATGGGCCGCACACCAGAATCGGCGTTGCGAGCCTTCGAGACAAAGAAATTCGCAGTCGAATATGATCGCGGTCTTCATGTCGGATCCTCCAATCCTCCTGGTGTCGGCAGAACTCGATGCTACCTTTGCCGCCCCGAGCGCATGCTTTCGGCCACGCCGACGAAATCGCGGGCCGCTTGCGGCAGGCTCGATCCCTTGCGCCAGACCATGCCGACCTGGACCACAGGCAGCGAGCCGGAGACGTCGCGGCTTTCGATGCGATCGCCTTCCAGCGACCAGGGACGGTAAACAAGATCCGGCAGCAGCGCGACACCCGCGCCGGTCGCGACCAGACTGCGCACCGCCTCGACCGAGCGTGTGCGGAAGGCGACATGCGGGCGGGCGCCGAGCGCGGTCAAAAGCTTCCCGGTGTTTTCCTCGATTTCGTCGATGGTCAGCATGATCAGCGGCTCGCGAGTGATGTCGGCGACACTGATGATATCGGCCGAGACGAGGGGATGGCCCATCGGCAGCCAGAGCCGATAGGGGGAAGTTTCGAGGATCTCCGCCTGCAGGGCCATGCGGTCACGCAGGTTGGAAATGACCATGACGGCGACGTCGAGTTCGCCACCCACCAGAAGATGTTCCAGATAGCCGCCATTGTCCTCGATGGCGCTGACCTCGACGCCGGGGCAGGCACGGCGATAGCGTGCCAGAAGATCTGACAGAACATAGCCGGCGACAAGCGACGTCACGCCGATATTCAGCGTGCCGCCGGCTTCGTTGCGCTTGCCGGAAAAGCTGGTGCGCGCGTCGGAAACGGTTGCAAGGATCTTCGTTGCGTGACGCAGGAATTGGTGGCCGTTGTGGGTGATCGACAGACCGCGTGGATGGCGCTCGAACAGCTCGACGCCGAGATCGCTTTCCAGCTCCTTGAGGGCTTCGGTCACAGAGGATTGCGAGATCGACAGGTTCTGTGCGGCCCGCGTCACGGAGCCCTGTTCCGCCACGGCGACGAAGTATTGCAGCTGTCTCAGCGTGAAGGCCATGCTCCGGTTAGAGCATGTTCGCGCAGAGAAAGGCAAGTGCTCGTCATAGCTGTGAAAGTTTGGACCTTTTTTGGTAACGATGTTGAAGACGATGCAAGTTTTACCTCGGTTTTAAGTATTCCGAAACGCCAGTTCCCTAACGTGAGGGTTGATCATTTTTGTCGCCTTGGAGTGGTCTATGAGGGAGCAGTTGGCGTGAGCGCCTTACTGCACATTTTCCGGGTACCCCGGAAACTTGTCGTACTGATCGGCGGAGTGGCCCTTCTCGTGGGGTCCTCCGGCGTTTTTGCGCTTTATGTTGGCAAGGACAGGCTGCTCGGTCTTGTATCTGCTTCCCCCGACGGGCTCCAGTGCACCGACGTCAATCTCATCACGATCCGCAAGGACAACCGTTTCTGGGTTCGCAAATATATTCGCACCGAGCCGACCGACGGGTTGACGCGGGTCAGAACCGCGCTCCGTGTTGCCAAGGCCGTCTATCAGGAACAGAAGCCGGATCTCGTACAGGTTGTGGTTCTCGACCGGAACGGACCGACGTTGCGCTCCGACCTGCGCGGCCGGGCCCTTGGCGCCGATGTCGTCTATGTGGCCCATCCCGACCGGCTGGTCGATGGCAGCTCCGAAGCACCGCTGACGGCGCGCTATTACGATGGTGGCGCCAGCAATGCTGGCCTGTTTTACGGCGAGCAGATTACCATGCTGCCGCAGGATATCGATGCGGCGATCGCTGGATTGAAGGATCTGTCCGACTGTGGCAATGCGCTGGCAGCGGACAATGGCGGCGACGCCAAGAAGGACAAGATGAAGGCGGCGATCGCTGCTGAAGAGAAAACGGCCGCAAAACAGGGCGAGAGCCGCGATGCCAAGCCGCCGCTGCCGGAGCCGAAATCGACCGGCAATGTGCAGCCGGGCTATGATGAGAACGGCGAGTTCATCGGGGCTGATGCCGGTTCCAAAGACAAGAGCCCATCACCGGGATTGGACCCGACCATGACGGGTGCAGCCGACCGCCGCTCGCCCGTCACCAATTGATCAAAACTGGCTTCGCGCCATCCGGCGGACAAGTAACAGTCTTATTCCGCCAGATGTTTTTCGCCGATAGCTTGGTAGAGCGCGAAAAGCGCCTCGTGAACCTCACCTGCCAGACGATAGAAGTCCGGATTCGCCAGGATGGCGGGGTGCTGAAGCAGCAGGTCGTCGGTCATGTCGAGCATGATCGACACCGTGTGCATCGCCTCGTGGCAACCGAACGTTCCCGGTGCGTATTGCGAGAGATCGATGTCGCCGATCTCAGCGAGATCGGCCAGCCGCTGATGCTCGCTATCGTCCGCTGCTGGCATCTCTTTATCCGTCATAATACGCACCTTTGATGTTCGAAGGACCGAACCGGTCTCAATCGGCCTTGTTGCGACGGGCCGGGAAAAGAATGATGTCGCGGATCGATGGCGAGTTGGTCAACAGCATGATGAGGCGGTCCACACCAATGCCGAGACCGCCTGCCGGAGGCATGCCCTGGTCGATGGCATCGAGGAATTCCTCGTCCAGCTGCTTTTCCTTCTCGCCGCGTGCATGCGCCTGCTGGAGCTGCTCGACCATGCGGGCGCGCTGCTCTTCCGGATCGTTGAGTTCCGAGAAGGCGTTGCCGAGTTCCCAGGCGTTGCAATAGGTCTCGAAACGCTCGACAAGGCGCGGCTCGCCCGGCACTTCCTTGGCGAAGGGCGAGATGTCCTTCGGGAAATGCGTGACGTGCGCCGGCTGAATCAGCGTGCCCTCGACCTTCTCTTCGAAGATGAAGGCAAGGCATTCACCCCAGGTCGCGTCCTTCTCGACGGCGAAGCCGGCAGCCTTGGAGGCGGCGCGGGCTTCTTCGTCGGTCTTGATCGCCAGGAAGTCGATACCGGTCGCTTCCTTGACGGCATCGGGCATCGGCACGCGGCGGAACGGGCCCTTGAAGGAGATCTGCTTGTCGCCGAACGCGAATTCGGTGCTGCCATGGATCGACATGGCGAGCGTCGAGAACAGACGCTCGACGAGGTCCATGATGTCCTCGTAGTCGGCATAGGCCCAATAGCACTCCATCATGGTGAATTCAGGATTGTGCCGGGTGGAGACGCCTTCGTTGCGGAAGTTGCGGTTGATCTCGAAGACCTTGTCGGTGAGGCCGGAAACCAGCGTGCGCTTCAGGAACAGTTCCGGCGCAATGCGCAAGTACATGTCGAGCTTCAGCGTGTTGTGATGCGTCTTGAACGGCTCGGCCGTCGCGCCGCCATAGACCGAATGCAGCATTGGCGTCTCGACTTCCATGAAGCCGTCATTTTCCATGAAACGGCGGATGCCGGAAACAATGCGGCTGCGCTGTTGGAAGCGGAGCTTCGATTCCTCGTTGGTCATGATATCGAGGTGGCGCTTGCGATAGCGCAGCTCGATATCGGAGAGGCCGTGCCACTTTTCCGGCATCGGCAACAACGACTTTGTCAGCATGGTGATCTGCTGGGCATTGATGGTCAGCTCACCGCGCTTGGTACGGCGCACGACGCCGGTGACGCCGATGATGTCGCCGATATCGATCATCGGCAGCAACACCCGGGCTTCTTCCGAGGTCACGTCCTTATGGCTGAAGATCTGGATCTTGGCCGAGGCGTCGTGGATGTCCATGAACATGCCGGAGTTGCGCGAGGAATAGACGCGGCCGGCAACGGTGACGACATCGCCGGTTTCGGTATCCGGCTCCAGGCCTTCGTATTTCGCGGCCAGCTCGGCATTGGTCATGGTCCGGTGGAAATGCGCCGGATAGACGTCGCCGATCTGCTCGCGCAGCAGCTTCAGCTTCTGCGCGCGAACTTCCGTTGCGTCGGAGGAGAGGGCGGAGGCTTCGGTCTTGTCGTTCATGGTTTTAAAGTCCGGTTCAGTTCTTCGGGCCGACGAGGGTCGCAACGGTCTGCGCGGCAAGTTTCAGTCGCTGGCGGACGACGGAGCGGCCGAGGATCGCCATGCTATCGAAAAGCGGGAGGGAGCGCGAGGAGCCCGATACGGCGACGAAAAGCGGCGCGACGATGACCTTCAGCTTCTTGCCCATGCGGTCCGCAATGGCGCGCAGCTCGGCTTCGATCGTCTCGACATTCCATTCGAGGATCTTTTCCAGATCCGGCTGCACAGTGTTCAGGATCTCAAGCAGTTCTTCCGGCGTCGACTTGATCTTCGCGAAGGCGGAAGGATCGAGGTTGAGGTCGGACTTGAACAGGAAGCCGGTGAGATCGGGCAGTTCGCCAAGCTTGGTGATGCGCGACTGCGACAGCTTCAGGCCTTCCTTCAGGCGATCATTTTCCATCGCCCAGGTCAGCACCCGATGCTGAAACTCTTCTTCCGAGAGCTTCTCGCGGATCCAACGGCCGTTCAGCCAATCGAGCTTCTGGATGTCGAAGATCGCGCCGGCCTTGGAGAGGTTTTCCGGATCGAACTTTGCGGCAAGCTCGTCCATGCTCAAGAGCTCTTCACCTTCGGCGATCTGGATGAAGAACAGGCCGAGGAAGTTCATCAGCGCCTCGGGGATATAGCCGAGGGCCGTATAATAGGAGATCGAGGTCGGGTTCTTGCGCTTCGACAGTTTCGACTTGTCTGCATTGCGCATTAGCGACAGGTGCATGAACACCGGCGGCTCCCAGCCGAGATACTGGTAGATCAGGATGTGCTTCGGCACCGAGGCGAGCCATTCCTCGCCGCGCGCGACATGGGTGATCTTCATCAGATGGTCGTCGACGACGTTGGCCATGTGATAGGTGGGCATGCCGTCGGCCTTGAGCAGGACCTGCATGTCGACGGCATCCCACGGGATTTCCACATCGCCGTAGACACCGTCATGGAACTTGCACGAGCCTTCGGTCGGGATCTTCATGCGCACGACATGCGGTTCACCGGCAGCAACGCGCGAGGTCACTTCCTCGGCTGAGAGGTTCAGACAGTGGCCGTCATACTTCGGCGGCAGGCCGGCGGCGCGCTGCGCCTCGCGCATCTTTTCCAGGCGCTCCGGCGTGCAGAAGCAGCGAAAGCCGTGACCGGCCGTGACGATCTGCTCGACGTAGGGCTTGTAGAGGTCCTTTCGGTCGCTCTGGCGGTAGGGGCCGTAAGGGCCGCCGATATCCGGACCTTCGGACCATTTCAGGCCGCACCATTTCAGCGCGTCGAGCACCTTCGTCTCGAATTCCGGGGTGGAGCGGGTCGCGTCGGTATCCTCGATGCGCAGGATGAACTCGCCGCCGTGTTTCTTGGCGAAGAGATAGTTGAACAGCGCGATGTAAGCGGTGCCGACATGCGGCTCGCCGGTGGGGGAGGGTGCGATGCGGACGCGAACGCCTGAAGTGGTCATCTTGTTTGCCCGTCATAAAAGGCCGGGCCGCGCTTGGGACAAGCGCCGTCCAGCCGAAAATGTCTATCTGGATCAGGAAACCGGCCGGAAAAGGGCGTCTTGCCGCTTCTATCAGCGTTTTCCGTATGGCTGGCCTTAGGCCATATTCAAGGGGTGACGTCAAGGGAAACTGCGCCGCGAGGGCAGGCAGAGGCACCGAGGGCGCCGTGATGCATCGAAAAGGGCCTGCCTTCTAATTTCACGAAGCGTCTTTACACTTCGTAAGTGTTTCAGGAGAAAAGCCTTACGCTTGCCCAATTTGATTTGCAATTTTCGCGGCAGTGGCGAAATAGGTTTTCAATCGTTCATTCCGGGGATCCCATGAAGAAACTAATTTTGAGCTTGCTGTTGGCGGTCTCGATAGCCGACGCCGCCGCTGCCCAATCGACTATTACGCGCGATGGCTCGGCTAAGCTGATCGAATCCTATCGCGCCTATATTGGCAACGACGATCTCTATAATTCCAAGGGCGAGCGCCTGACGGCACCCTGGCAGATCATCCGCCAGGACCGTGCCAACTATCACGCCTATCGCCGCCGTGACCGTGGCGACGAGGGCGACAGCTTCTTCTCACTGCCCTCCAATCGCCAGAAGCTGGAAGCCATGCTGGCAAACGGCAATATCGCCGACGATGCCGGGAATTATATCGTTCGCGGCAACGTCTGGATCAAGGTCGACATTTATGGCCGCGGCGATATCGGCGAATGGGTCGACGTGCACGTCCAGGATTGATCGATGTGATGAAGCCGCACCTCATCATCGGTGCGGCTTTCCCGATTAGTGACTGCCTGAGGTCTTTTTCCGACGGTTCCGCGCCATCATGTTCAGCACTTCGACCAGAGCGGAGAAGGCCATGGCGGCGTAGATGTAGCCCTTGGGAACATGTACGCCCATGCCTTCGGCGATCAGCGTCGTGCCGATCATCAGCAGGAAGGCGAGCGCCAGCATGACGATGCTCGGGTTTTTCTCGATGAAATTGGCGAGCGGGTTGGCGGCGACCAGCATGACCGTAACAGCGGCGATGACCGCGACGAACATGATCGGCAGGTGCGGCGTCATGCCGACGGCGGTGATGATGCTGTCGATCGAGAAAACCAGATCGAGCAGCAGGATCTGGCCGATCGCCGCGGCGAAGGTCGAGGTGGTGGATTTGGCGATGAAATCCTCACCCTGTTCCTGCGGATCGACATTGTGATGGATCTCCTTCGTCGCCTTCCAGACAAGGAAGAGGCCGCCGCCGATGAGGATCATATCCTTCCAGGAGAAGCCTTGCCCGAAGATTTCGAAGACCGGCTGGGTGAGCTGAACGATCCAGGCGACGGTTCCGAGCAGCGCAAGGCGCATGATAAGGGCGAGGCCGATACCGATCTTGCGGGCTCTGTCGCGATGTTCGGCGGGCAGCTTGTTGGTCAGGATCGAGATGAAGATGAGGTTGTCGATGCCGAGGACCACTTCCATGACGACGAGCGTGACAAGTGCCACCCACGCCCCCGGGTCCTGTATCAGCCCCACAATATCCATTGACGATGCCCCCTTTGATCAGCATTCGCCGATGCTGACCCCCAGCCCGGCCTCTCCAGAATGGCCGTAATGTAAGGAGTGTCATGGTTCGTACAAGCGGCGCCGCCATTTTCATGGCGGCGGCCTTGTTTCCGGGTCTTGTTCCCAGGCTTGGTTTCTAGTCTTTGAGGGGGATCCATATCTCCGTAACGCCCGTGCCCGTGCGTGGGTCGAAGCGGTCGTCATAGCGTTCCATCATGTCAGGGGTGCCGGCATGCTGTTGACCCGATTGCGGCAGCCATTCTCCGAAGATTTGATGCACGGTGGCGGAAATGCCGGAGATATGGCCGCGATGCGTGAAGATCGCGTAGCGCTGTTGCGGCAGTTTCGTCGTCACGAAGCCTTCGGGCAGGCCGTCCGCGGCGGAAACTTCGGCTGCCGACATGTAACGGAAGCTCTCGCTACCTTCTTCCGCCTGGGTGCAGACGCCATAGGCGACATTGCCGATCTGGCCGGGAATATGGCCGAAATACTGGTTGAATTTCTGCCAGAGCGAGGGGATGGCCTGTGTCGCCTCATAGCCATAGGTTTCCGCAAGACCGGCAAGCAGCATTGCGGGATGGGTCTCGAAGCGCGGTACCTCGAGCTTGGGAAGGCGGGTGTCGTCCATTCTGATCGGCTCCTGTAGAGCGAGGTTGCGAACGTGCCCCTGCTTGCGCAGATTTTCCGGCGTCATGCCGAATTGCTCGCGGAAGGCACGGGTGAAAGCCTCGTGCGAGCCGTAGCCGGCATCGAGGGCAACCTGGAGAATGGAGGAGGAGCCGTCGGTCAGTGCGAGAGCCGCTTCGGTGAGGCGGCGGCTCCGGATATAGCTGCTGATCGAGCGGCCGGTCGTCATGCCGAAGACGCGCGAGAGATGAAAGCGCGACAGCCCGGCCGTCTCGGCGATCTCGTCGAGCGAGATGTCGGATTTAAAATGGCTTTCGATAAACCATATCGCTCTGCCGATCGCGCTCATTTTCAACTCCCCTGGTTGCCGGGCCACTCATAGGCCTGTGGCGGTGGCGATGCTTGATCGCCATTGCGGAGTTGAATTACTACACGCCCGCGGACAGCAGGAGAGGCCTGATCATCCTAATCCCGGCGATCCGGACCGTAGCCCGCCAGGAAGACACGGACGGCGCCGCGCACGACATAGTCGATCTCTTCCTTAGACGGCGGCTCTTCCATGTCGCCGAAGAGCCGCAGCTTGAAATAGCCGCCGCTGGCCATTTCCAGGAAGTGGCGGGCAGCCATGTCGAAGTCGTCGATCTTGAGATGGCCTATGGCAGCCTGCCGCTCGAGGAAGCCGCGCAGCACCGTGCGCAGATTTTCCGGACCAGTGAAAAAGCGTTGACAGAGCGAGGGCATGCGTTCGCGCACGCCGATGACCGTGCGCATGGCGCTAATGGTCTTTTCCGACGTGACGTGCGTGACGAAGACGATACCGAAATCATACAGCGAGGTGGTGACATCCGCTTCGTCTGAAAGGGCATTGCGCACAAGGTTGACGAAATGGGTGCGCTCGCTCTCCATCATGGCGGCGAACAGATCTTCCTTGTTGGCGAAATAGACGTAGAGAGTGCCCTTGGAAACGCCCGCCTCGCGGGTGACATCGTTCATGCTCGCCGCATCGAAGCCCATTTTCATAAAGACACGCTTGGCGCCTTCGAGAATCTGATGGCGCTTGGCAGGGTCTTCGCCGGCTGCCCAACGTCCACCGGAGCCCGGTGCGGGCGCGTTCAACACTGCGGCATTTTGGGATTCGTGTTTCATCGGCTCTTTCAATGTCTCCTTTACGCGATACTCGATCATTTTTTCTGAATCTTAAACAGATTCGCGAAATAAATCGAACCGCTCAGTTCGATGTCTCTTGATATGGAGTGAAAAAGGCTTTATGTCAATTGAACCGAACCGTTCGGTTCGATTAATTTGCCAGATTTTCGGTGGTAGGAAATGTCGTCAAGTCATGGAAACAATGTAGCGCGTATCGTGAACGAGCCCGCGGATGCGGAAGTGGAAGCCCGGGAAACCGGTGCGCCTGCCGAGGCTCCAGCGGCCGAAACGCGCAGCAATCCTGCCCCCGCCCAGGCTGCGCCTGCCGCTCCGGCCCCTGCGGCCCCACCGCCATCGGAGAAGAAGCGGCGCAGCCTGGTTTTCCCCATCGTCATCGTCGCGGCACTCGCAGCCGGTGGCTGGTATGGCTATGACTGGTGGACGAACGGCCGCTTCATGGTCTCCACCGACGATGCCTATATTGGCGGCGATATCGCCACGATCTCGCCGAAGGTGACGGGCTATGTCGCCAAGGTAAACGTTGTGGCCAACCAGCAGGTCAAGGCCGGCGACGTGCTCGCAACGCTTGATGACGGCGACTACAAGCTGGCGCTTGGCCAGGCTCAGGCCTCGCTCGATACCGAACAGCTTTCGCTCCATACCATCGATGCACAAATCGCTGCCGGCCAGGCAGCCCTTGCCCAGTCGCAGGCACAGAAGGTTGCCCTGGAAGCCACGGTCCGCGGCGCCCAGATCACCCAGACGCGCGCTGCCGAACTGCAATCGAAGTCGGTCGGCACCACGGCCGCTTTGGACAGCGCCAATATCGCGCTTGATCAGGCCAAGGCCAATCTGGTCGGCGGCGACGCCGCTATCGCATCCGCGCAGGCCAATATCAACCTGCTGCAGGCTCAGCGCCGTCAGGCCGAGAGCACGATCAAGGGCCTGGAAGCCGCTCGTGACAAAGCCGCTCGCGACCTGTCCTTTACCGTACTGAAGGCGCCTTATGACGGTATCGTCGGCAATCGCTCGGTGCAGGAAGGCGATCTCGTCTCTCCCGGCCAGAAGCTGATGGCGATCGTACCGACCAAGCAGCTCTATATCGACGCGAATTTCAAGGAAACGCAGATCCAGCATCTGGTTCCCGGCTCCAAGGTCAATGTTCACGTTGATGCTTTCAGCGATCATCCGATCGTCGGCACCGTCGAGTCGATCTCGCCGGCTTCCGGCTCGGTCTTCTCGCTGCTGCCGCCGGAAAACGCGACGGGTAACTTCACCAAGATCATCCAGCGCGTGCCTGTCCGCATTGCATTGCCGCAGGATGCGCTCAATACCGGCCGTCTGCGCGCAGGCCTCAGCGTCGTCGTCGACGTCGATACCCGCACGGCACCGGACAAGTAAACGATCGAGCTCGGGAGAGACGCGCCATGTCGTCCGCCAGCACTACAGCCGGGTCGCCCCCACGCGCGGCTGGCCCCGCCGCGCCTGCGGCTGATCATATCGACACGAGAAAGCTTATCGCCTTTCTGGCGATGGTGCTCGGCATGTTCATGTCGATCCTCGACATTCAGATCGTCTCGGCATCGCTCAGCGAAATCCAGGCAGGCCTCAGCGCCGGCTCGGATGAAATCGGCTGGGTCCAGACGGCCTATCTGATCGCCGAAGTCATCATGATCCCGCTGTCTGGAACGCTGGCACGCATTATTTCGACGCGCTACCTGTTTGCGATTTCAGCTGCCGGCTTCACAGCAGCGAGCGCGCTTGCCGCGACCGCAACCAACATCGATCAGATGATCATCTACCGCGCCCTGCAGGGCTTCATCGGTGGCGGCATGATCCCCTCGGTCTTTGCGGCGGCCTTCACGATCTTCCCGCCGTCCAAGCGCAACGTCGTTTCGCCGATCATCGGCCTGATCGCCACGCTCGCGCCGACGATCGGCCCGACGGTCGGCGGCTATCTGTCCAACGCGTTTTCCTGGCATTGGCTGTTCCTGGTCAACATTCCACCCGGTATCATCGTTGCCATCGTCACCTGGAATTTCATCGATTTCGACAAGCCCGAGCTGGCGCTTTTCAAGAAGTTCGACTGGTGGGGCCTGATTTCGATGGGTGTTTTCCTCGGCGCGCTCGAATATGTGCTTGAGGAAGGTAATACGAACGACTGGTTCAACGATAATTATATCGTTGCGGGTGCCATCGCCTCCGCCATCGGTGCTGTGATCTTCTTCTACCGCGCCTTCACAGTCGATTTCCCCGTCGTCGATCTCAGAGCCTTCACGAACAAGAACTTCTCCTTCGGGTCCGTGTTCTCCTTCGTCATGGGCATCGGCCTCTACGGCCTCACCTATATCTACCCGCTCTATCTCGCGCGTATTCGTGGCTACGATTCGCTGCAGATCGGCGAGACGATGTTCGTCTCCGGCCTCACCATGTTCTTCACCGCGCCGCTGGCGGGCTTCCTGTCGAGCAAGGTCGATCTGCGCATCCTGATGATCATCGGCTTCACCAGCTTCTCGGCCGGCACCTACATCATGATGCACCTGACGGTGGACTGGGACTTCTGGGAGCTGCTCATCCCGCAGATCCTGCGCGGTTTCGGTCTGATGCTGTGCATGGTGCCGATCAACAATATCGCGCTCGGAACCATGCCGCCCGCCCGCATGCGCGGCGCGTCCGGCCTGTTCAATCTGACGCGCAATCTCGGCGGTGCCGTCGGTCTCGCGATCATCAACACGCTTTTGACGAACAGGCAGGACCAGCATTATTTCAACCTGCGCGACCATGTTCATTGGGGCAGCCATGCCGCCGTTACCCAATTGAACAACATGGCCGCCAGCTTCAATGCAGCGGGTTTGGACGGTGACCAGGCCGCCCTGAAGCAAATGGTCAACATGGCGACGCGGCAGGCGGTCGTTATGTCCTTCGGGGATATTTTCCTGATGCTGACCGTGCTGTTCCTCGCGATGATCCTCGGCGTTCTGATGATCAGCAAGCCGAATGCCGCAGGCGGCGGTGGCGGCGGAGGCCACTAATCCGGCTCTTATAATGCTCCCAAGGCATGGCCCCTCCTCGCGAGGGGCCTTTTTTTGTTTGTGGTATCTATCGGAAAAATTCGACTGTCCGAAATTTTTGATTTACGTACATCAAAAATCGCAGTAAGGGTTTCCGCAGGAGGAACCCATGAGACCGACTGTGCATGACATCGCCGCCGCTGCGGGCGTCAGCCTCGCCACGGTGGACCGAGTCCTGAACCAGCGTCCGGGTGTGCGGCTGGTAACGCGGGAGAAGGTGGAAGCCGCTATCCGGCAAATCGGCTATATCCGCGATGTCGCAGCTGCCAATCTGGCCAAGAGCCGGGTCTATCCTCTCGTTTTCATCGTGCCGACGGGGGATAATTCCTTCATGCACGGGCTGCGATTCGAAGTGCATCAGGCAACCTTGCGGGCCAGCATAGAGCGCACGGACATCCGCATCGTCGAGGTGCCACCATTCGATGTGCCGGCGCTGGTCGCGGCGCTGGACGCCTTGCAGGAGCAGGATATCGCCGGCGTCGCTCTCGTGGCAACCGACGCGCCGGAAGTCAGGGCCGCCGTCGACCGTCTCGTGTCGGAGCGTATTCCCGTCATAACGCTGGTCTCGGATCTCACCGATTCCACCCGCCATCACTATGCGGGTATCGACAATATTGCCGCCGGACGGACTGCCGCGCGGCTGCTCGGGCGCTTCCTTGGCGGTCGTGAAGGCGATCTTACCGTTCTCGCCGGCTCGATGCTGGTGCGCGACCATCGCGAACGCCTGCAGGGCTTTTCCGCCGTTATGGCAGAAGAGTTTCCCAAGCTCCGGCTGCTGCCCGTGCTGGAAGGACGTGACGATCCCGAGCGGGCCAAATCGCTAGTCTCCAAGGCGCTATCCGAAAACAAGGACATTATCGGCATCTACAGCCTCGGCGCCGGCAACCGCGGTCTGATAGCAGCGCTGAAGGCCGTACGGCCCGAGCGCGAGTTGACCGTGGTCGTGCACGAGCTGACGCGGCATACGCGGGCGGCGCTGTTGGACGGCACGATCGACGCCGTCCTCAATCAGGATGCCGGCCATGAGGTCCGCAGCGCCATCCGCGTCATGAAGGCGACGGCCGACGGCCAGGCCGTGATTGCCGATCAGGAGCGCATACGCCTCGACATTTTCTTGAAAGATAATCTGCCCTGAACATTCGAACGCGGCAGAGCATAGGGAGTAATATCTGATGTATTTGGGTCTCGATCTCGGAACGTCCGGCGTCAAAGCGATGCTGATCGACGGCAATCAGAAGATCATCGGCTCCGCCAATGGCGGGCTCGACGTGTCGCGTCCCCATCCCGGCTGGTCCGAGCAGGATCCGTCCCACTGGATCCGCGCGACCGAGGAGGCTGTGGCCGGATTGAAGGCTGCGCATCCGAAGGAACTCGCGGCTGTGCGCGGCATCGGCCTTTCCGGCCAGATGCATGGCGCGACGCTGCTTGATGCCGATGACAAGGTGCTGCGTCCCTGCATTCTCTGGAACGACACGCGCAGCTATCATGAGGCTGCCGCGCTCGACGCAGATCCGCGCTTCCGGGCGCTGACCGGCAATATCGTTTTCCCTGGATTCACGGCACCGAAGCTCGCTTGGGTCGCCAAGCATGAGCCGGAAATTTTCGCTAGAGTGCGTTGGGTGCTGCTGCCGAAGGATTATCTGCGACTTTGGCTCACTGGCGAACACATGTCGGAAATGTCCGACTCGGCCGGCACGTCCTGGCTCGATACCGGCAAGCGCAAATGGTCCTCAGAGCTGCTGGCCGCGACCAATCTTGATGAGAAGCAGATGCCGACGCTGGTGGAAGGCACCGAAGTTGCCGGCAAGCTGCGTGGCGAGTTGGCCTCGAAATGGGGTATCGGCGGCGACGTCGTCGTTGCCGGCGGGGCAGGGGATAACGCAGCTTCGGCCTGCGGCATGGGCACGGTCAGCCATGGTGCGGCCTTCGTTTCGCTCGGCACGTCTGGCGTCCTCTTCGCGGCCAACGGCTCCTATCTGCCGAAGCCGGAAAGCGCCGTTCACGCCTTCTGCCACGCGCTGCCCAACACTTGGCATCAGATGGGCGTCATTCTCTCGGCAACCGATGCGCTCAACTGGCATTCGCATGTGACGGGCAAGTCCGCCGCCGAACTCACCACCGAGCTTGGCGAGACGCTGAAGGCGCCGACCAGCGTCACCTTCCTTCCTTATCTCTCGGGCGAGCGCACGCCGCACAACGACGCGACGATCCGCGGCGCCTTCATCGGTCTCGGCCATGAAAGCGGCCGCGCCGTGTTGACCCAGGCCGTGCTCGAAGGCGTGTCCTTCGCCATTCGCGACAATCTGGAAGCGCTGCGCTCCGCCGGCACGGATATTGCGCGCGTAACCGCTATCGGTGGCGGCTCGCGTTCGCGCTACTGGCTGGCCTCGATCGCTACCGCCCTCGGCGTGCCCGTCGATCTGCCAGCGGATGGCGATTTCGGTGCTGCTTTCGGTGCCGCCCGTCTTGGCCTGATTGCCGCGACGGGCGCCGATCCGGTCGCGGTCTGCACGCCGCCGCAGACGGCCGGCACGATCGATCCGGTCGCGTCGCTGACGGATGCTTATGCGGATGCCTACAAGCGCTACCGCGCGGTTTATCCGGCGATCAAGCCGCTGTCGGCGCACTGAAGCAGCGTGGAGGGCTAGCCCCTCATCCGCCCTCCTGAGCTTGTCGAAGGGCGGGCACCTTCTCCCCGACGGGGAGAAGGGGATGGCAGCAATCGTTGCCCATCCCTAACGTTTTGCTCGGCGAGGATACAGAGGTCATCCCCTCTCCCCGCGAGCGGGGAGAGGGCTAGGGTGAGGGGCAGCACCGCATGAAAAGAACAAACGATACCGAAACACCAACCCAAGGAGATGAGACATGAGCACCGGATTTTTTGGTGATATCAGCAAGGTAAAATACGAAGGCCCGGACAGCACCAATCCGCTGGCCTTCCGATATTACAACAAGGACGAAGTCGTTGCCGGCAAGCGGATGGAAGACCATCTGCGTTTCGCCGTCGCCTACTGGCACACCTTCACCTGGCCGGGCGGCGATCCCTTTGGCGGCCAGACTTTCCTTCGCCCCTGGTTCAACGAGACGATGGAAGCCGCCAAGCTGAAGGCTGACGTTGCCTTCGAATTCTTCACCCTGCTCGGCGCTCCCTATTACTGCTTCCACGATGCCGACGTGCGTCCGGAAGGCAAGAATTTTGCCGAGAACACCAAGAACCTCAACGAGATCGTCGACTACTTCGCCAAGAAGCAGGCCGATACTGGCGTAAAGCTGCTCTGGGGCACGGCAAACCTCTTCTCCAACCGCCGTTTCATGTCGGGCGCCGCGACCAATCCTGATCCGGATGTCTTTGCCTTCTCGGCTGCGACCGTGAAGACCTGCCTCGACGCTACCCATAAGCTCGGCGGCGAAAACTACGTTCTCTGGGGCGGCCGCGAAGGCTACGAGACGCTGCTCAACACTGACCTGAAGCGTGAGCTGGATCAGTTGGGCCGCTTCCTCAATCTCGTCGTCGAATACAAGCACAAGATCGGCTTCAAGGGCACGATCCTCATCGAGCCGAAGCCGCAGGAGCCGACCAAGCACCAGTATGACTACGACGTCGCCACGGTTTACGGCTTCCTCAAGAAGTACGGCCTCGAAAACGAAGTGAAGGTCAATATCGAGCAGGGCCATGCGATCCTCGCCGGCCATTCCTTCGAGCATGAACTGGCGCTTGCCAATGCGCTCGGCATCTTCGGCTCGATCGACATGAACCGCAACGACTACCAGTCCGGCTGGGATACCGACCAGTTCCCGAACAACGTTCCGGAAATGACGCTGGCCTATTACCAGGTGCTGGCAGGCGGCGGCTTCAAGTCCGGCGGCACGAACTTCGACGCCAAGCTGCGCCGCCAGTCGCTCGATCCGGAAGATCTGCTCATCGGCCATATCGGTGGCATGGATTGCTGCGCCCGCGGCCTGAAGGCTGCTGCCAAGATGATCGAGGACAAGGCGCTCTCCAAGCCGCTCGCCGACCGCTACGCCGGCTGGGATTCGGCCGAAGGCCAGAAGCTGCTGCGCGGTGAATATTCGCTCGATCAGATCGCTCAGTGGGTCGAAACCAAGGACGTCAACCCGCAGCCGAAGTCCGGTAAGCAGGAACTGCTGGAAAACATTGTCAATCGCTACGTTTGATCGATGCATCCGGGAGGCGATAAAGATCGCCTCCCGGATTATCGCCGGAAGGCACGGCTGGAAATGGCTATAGGGTTTCCCGAGGGGTCCTTGGCATTGGCGAAGACATAGCCGTCGGCCCGATGCAAGGGGCCGAACTCCAGTCCCTCCTCCGCACACTTAGTGCGGAAAGCTTCGACATGCTCGACGTCGAAGACCAGCTTTACCAGCACCTGGCCCATTTTCTGCGCCTTGCCCGCGGGATGGATCAGCAGGTCGGCGCCGCCATCCTGCGCGAGCAGCTCAACAATCCGATCGCCCTCCAGATGGAGCGGCTTGAACCCGAAATGCTTCTCGTAAAAGCTGACCGTCGCTCCGACATTCCGGACATAGAGGGTGATTCTGCCGAGCGGCATCGTTGTGTCCACCTATCGCCGGAGGCGCGGCGGTGGGGAAACCGAATTTCGCACCACGAGATCCGGCCGCAACAGGATCTCCGTTTCGGCCGGCTCTCCATCCGAAAGCAGTTCCAGCAAAAGCGCCATCGCATGCTTGCCGATGGCGGTGCGCGGCTGCCGGATCGTCGTCAGCGACGGCGTCATGAAGACGGCTTGCGGGACGTCGTCGAAGCCGGTCACCGAGAAATCCTCGGGGATATCGTAGCCGCGCGTCTTCAGGCCGATCATCACGCCGATCGCGGTCTGGTCGTTGACGCACATGAAAGCTGTCGGCAGCGTGTCGCGCATGAAGAGCTGCTCGACCGCGAGCCGACCGCTCTCGATGGTGCCATCGCCTTCAAGCACGATGCGCAGGTCGTGGCCGATGCCGGCCGCATCCAGCCCGGCCTCGTAGCCCATGCGCCGCCTGCTGTAGGCGAGGCGGGTGCGGGAATCGCCGATGAAGGCGATCTTGCGGTGGCCCTCGGCAATCAGCAGGTCGATGGCCTTGCGGGCGCCGGCAATATCGTCGACGCCGACATAGGGAATGCCGCCGTTGAAGACCGGCTCGAAAACGCCGACGCTCGGCGGCAGCCGCGCCGTCATCGTCTGATGGCCGAAAGGCAGGATGCCGGTGAAGAGGATCAGACCCGCCGCCTGGTTTGAATTGAGGAACTTGAGATATTCCAGGCCACGCTGCGCGTCGTTCTGCGTGTGTCCGATCAGGATGCCGTAACCGTGCGAGCGCGCCTCGTTTTCCAGGCCGATCAGGATATTCGAGAAATTGGGATCGCCGATATCGGGCGCCACGACTAGAATCATGTTCGAGCGGCCGAGTCTGAGGCTGCGCGCCATGGCATTGGTGGTATAACCGGTGACGGCGATAGCCTGGTTGACTTTCAGCCGCGTCGAATTGGCGACTTTCTCCGGTGTATGGATGGCCCGCGAAACCGTTGCTATCGAAACATTGGCAATTCGGGCGACGTCTTCGATAGTTGCGGGCGTGGAATTCGACACTGCGCTCTGCCTTGGGTCTCGTCTCGGGCTGGAGACTACACAGACTTACGTGGAGGTCAAAGGTAACCGCGAAATTTTGTACGATATCCAATGATGTAAACCTTTACACGGTGTATGTAAAGGTTTACATACCGTGGAAAGCGGGTGGGACCGCAGGGAGGATGCAATGGGTTCGGAAACCGTCGACGGTGCGGTCGTGCTGTCTGCGAGAGGGATTTCCAAGGCCTTCAGTGGCGTACAAGTGCTGTTCAGCGTCAACTTCGATCTTCGGGCGGGCGAAATCCATGCGCTCATGGGCGAAAACGGCGCCGGAAAGTCGACGCTCGTCAAGGTCCTGTCCGGCTTCGAGCAGCCGACCTCCGGTGAGATTTTTCTCGATGGCAAGCCGGTAAAGCTGCCGCCGAACGGTGCAGCGGAAGCGCTCGGCATCGTCATCATCCACCAGGAATTCAATCTTGCTGAGCATCTGACTGTCGCCGAGAGCCTGTTTCTCGGCCGCGAAGTCACACGCTTCGGTGTGCTCGATCGCAAGCTCATGCGCGCTGAAACGCGGCGCGTGCTCGATCTCCTCGGCTCGCATGTCGACGAGAATGCCGTGATCAGCTCGCTTTCCATTGCCGACAAGCAGATGGTGGAAATCGCCAAGGCGATCAGCCGCGATGCGCGCATCGTCTTCATGGACGAGCCGACCGCCGTCCTGTCGCGGGAAGAAACCAATTTCCTGTTCAAGCAGGTGCGCAAGCTGCGCGACCAGGGAACAAGCTTCGTCTTCGTGTCCCATAAGCTCGATGAGGTCATGGAGCTGACGGATCGGGTCACGGTCTTGCGCGACGGCCAATGGGTGAAGACCTCGCCGACCTCGCTGCTCGATGGCGAATCGATCGCCCAGCTGATGGTCGGGCGCGAGCTTTCCAGCCTCTATCCGGCCAAGAACGAGCCTGATGTCGACGAGAAGGTCGTGCTCAACGTTGCCTCGGTTTCCACCGGCTACGTCCACGATGCGAGCTTTGAGCTGCGCAAGGGCGAAATACTGGGCTTTTCCGGCATGATCGGCTCGGGACGCACGGAGCTGATGGAAGCGATCGTCGGCCTGCGCGCTCGTGCGTCTGGCGAGGTCGTTGCCAATGGTCAAACGGTGCCGCCGCATGACGTACATGCGGCCATCGATGCCGGGCTTGCCTATATGACCAAGGATCGGAAATCGAAGGGCCTGCTTCTGAATTCGGGCATGGTCGTCAATCTGACCCTGCAGTCGCTCGACCGGCACGGCAAGTTCGGCTATCTGAGCGCCTCCAGCGAGGCGGATGCGCTGACGCGGGCGCGCCGCCGTTTCGATATACGTGTGCGTGACGGAAACATCGTTGCCGGCCGCATGTCCGGCGGCAACCAGCAGAAGCTGCTTCTGGCGAAGATCATGGAGACCGAGCCGCAGATCATCATTATCGACGAGCCGACGCGCGGCATCGATGTGGGGACGAAGCAGCAGATCTATCATTTCATTTCCGCGCTGGCGCGCGACGGCCATTCGATCATCGTGATTTCTTCGGAAATGCCCGAGGTCATCGGGCTCTGCACGCGGGTTGCCGTGATGCGCGAGGGCCGGATCGTCGGCGTGCTCGAAGGCGAAGAGATCACCGAGCAGGAAATCATGCGTTATGCGGCGGGCCTGAAGAAAAAGACGGCTGCCTGAAAGGGCGGCGGAGAGCAGGGCAAATTCCCAGCAATCATGGGACGGGAGGTTGGTTTTGGTTATGAGCGTGGGTGAAGACAGCAGCGGCAAGACAGGCCGGCGCGGACGTTCCTGGCGGGATGTCGATCTTAGGGCGGTTGCGCCGTTTGCGGCGCTGGTGCTGCTTCTGATCGTGGGCGCACTGGTCAACCCGAACTTCATCGGCATCACCAATCTCACCAATGTCGCGACGAGATGCGCCTTCATTGCCATCATCGCGGTCGGTGCCACTTTCGTCATTTCGTCCGGCGATCTCGATCTGTCCGTCGGCGCGATGGTCGCCTTCGTCGCCAGCCTGATGATCCTCTTCATGAATTCGGGCGTCATTGCCGATCCCTCTATGATGCTGGCGGCGGCGGTGTTGTTTTCGATCGTTGCCGGCCTGCTATGCGGCCTTGCCAACGGGTTGATTACAACCATGGGCAAGATCGAGCCGTTCATCGCGACGCTCGGCACCATGGGCGTCTATCGCGGCCTGACGACGTGGCTGTCGCAGGGCGGTGCCATCACCTTGCGACCGGCGGATATTCAGGCGCTCTACAAGCCTGCCTATTATGGCGCCGTGCTCGGTGTGCCGGTGCCGATCGTGGTCATCCTCGTCGTCACCGGCATTGCGGCTTTCATTCTCTACCGCACCCGTTATGGGCGGCATGTGATTGCGGTCGGCTCCAACCGTGATGTTGCCCGCTATTCGGGCGTGGCGGTCAATCGCGTGCGAACCATCGCCTTCATCATCCAGGGCTTTTGTGTTGCCATCGCCGTGCTTCTCTATGTGCCGCGGCTCGGTTCGACATCGGCGACGACGGGCAGCCTGTGGGAATTGCAGGCGATCACAGCCGTGGTCGTCGGTGGCACGGCGCTGAAAGGCGGCGCGGGCAGGGTGTGGGGCACGATCTGCGGCGCGTTCATCCTCGAACTCGTCGGCAATATCATGCTGCTTTCCAATTTCATCAGCGAGTACCTGCTGAGCGCCATCCAGGGTGCGATCATCATCATCGCCATGCTGGTTCAGCGTTCGCTTGCCCGCAAATAGGGAATAACCGGGTCAGGGGGCGCCCGGTCGTCATGCTAAGGCCCTGTCTCTATCTGGGAGGAAGAAACATGCGAAAAAGACTCATAGGCTTGGCTGTCGTGATGGCGGCTCTGGCCGGCACCGTACATGCCGCCGACAAGAAGGTGACGATCGGCGTCTCCATTCCGGCCGCCGACCACGGCTGGACCTCGGGCGTGGTCTTCCATGCCGAGCGCGTCGCCAAGCTCTTGATGGCGGAACATCCGGGGCTCAACGTCATCGTCAAGACCTCACCTGACGCGGCGAGCCAGGCCAATGCGGTACAGGATCTTGAAACACAGGGCATCGACGCACTCGTAATCCTGCCGTCGGATCCGGATCCGCTTGTCAATGCCATCAAGGAAGTCAAGGACAAGGGCAAGTTCGTGGCGCTCGTCGACCGTGCGCCGAGCAACAACGACAATTCCGTCCGTGACCTCTATGTCGCCGGCAACAATCCGGCGCTTGGCCAGGTCGCGGGCGAATACATCAAGAAGAACACGCCGGATGCACAGGTCGTCGTCATCCGCGGCCTGCCGATCCCGATCGATCAGCAGCGCCAGGACGGCTTCGACAAGGGTATCGCCGGCTCGAACGTCAAGGTTCTCGACCGCCAGTATGGCAACTGGAATCGCGACGACGCCTTCAAGGTCATGCAGGATTACCTGACCAAATTCCCGAAGATCGATGTCGTCTGGTGCCAGGATGACGACATGGCAGTCGGCGTTCTGCAGGCGATCGAGCAGGCCAAGCGCACCGATATCAAGTATATCGTCGCCGGCGCCGGTTCGAAGGACATGATCAAGAAGGTCATGGATGGCGACAAGCTGATCCCGGTCGACGTGCTCTATCCGCCGGCAATGGTCGGCACCGCCATGGAGCTGACGGCTGCTAATTTCTATGACCAGGTTCCGGTTCGCGGCAACTACATCCTGGATGCGACGCTTGTCACCAAGGATAATGCCAAGGACTTCTACTTCCCCGATTCACCGTTCTGATCGGTTCTTCGGTTCATCTTCAAGGGCGCCCGCCGGTTTCGGCGGGCGTTTTTTAAGTGTTCCGTCAACCCTCGTTTTGTGGCGGATGGAAATTTTGCGGCACGTACCTCTTGCCGTCTGCACCATGCCATGATTAGGTCACGGGGCATTCGACTTTCAGCCCGACGACCCTATAGTTTTGGGAGGCTACGGCATCAAAGCCGCCTCGGATATGGGTCCGAAAGGCATCGGAAACGTTTACAGAACGCGATTAGGGAGGAATTATAGATGAAGACGATCAAGGGACCAGGCCTGTTTCTCGGTCAGTTCGCCGGCGATGCGGCACCGTTCAACTCGTGGGATTCGATCACGAAATGGGCTGCCGATGCCGGCTATATCGGCGTGCAGGTTCCGACCTGGGCAAGCCAGCTCATCGACCTGAAGAAGGCGGCCTCCTCGAAGGATTATTGCGATGAATTCGCCGGTGTCGCCCGCGCCAACGGCGTCGAAGTCACCGAGCTTTCCACTCACCTCCAGGGCCAGCTCGTCGCCGTGCATCCGGCCTATGACGAAGCCTTCGACGGTTTCGCGGCGCCGGAAGTGCGTGGCAATCCGAAGGCTCGGCAGGAATGGGCCGTCGAGCAGGTGAAGATGGCGCTGACGGCGTCGAAGCATCTCGGCATCAAGGCGCATGCGACCTTCTCCGGCGCGCTCGCCTGGCCCTTCATCTATCCTTGGCCGCAGCGCCCGGCGGGCCTCGTCGAAACCGCCTTCGAAGAACTTGCCCGCCGCTGGACGCCGATCCTCAACCATGCCGATGAAAACGGCGTCGACGTCTGCTACGAGATCCATCCGGGCGAAGACCTGCACGACGGCATCACCTTCGAGATGTTCCTGGAGCGCGTGAAGAACCATCCGCGCGCCAACATGCTCTACGATCCCTCGCATTACGTCCTGCAGTGCCTCGACTATCTCGAGAACATCGATATCTACAAGGACCGCATCAAGATGTTCCACGTCAAGGATGCGGAGTTCAATCCGACCGGACGTCAGGGTGTCTATGGCGGCTACCAGGGCTGGGTCGAGCGTGCCGGCCGCTTCCGTTCGCTCGGCGACGGCCAGGTCGATTTCGGCGCCGTCTTCTCGAAGATGACCGCCAATAATTTCGACGGCTGGGCCGTGGTCGAATGGGAATGCGCGCTGAAGCATCCCGAAGACGGCGCCCGCGAAGGCTCCGAATTCGTCAAGGCGCACATCATCCGCGTCACGGAAAAGGCCTTCGACGATTTCGCCGGTAGCGGCACTGACCAGGCGGCAAACCGGCGCATGCTGGGGCTTTGATCAAGCCCCTTCGCCCCGCAGATGCGAGGAGAAGGTGGACTCAAACGATTGAGCGGAGCGAAATCGTTTGAGGACGGATGAGGGGCCCTTTCGCTATTTTCACCAATTCGGAGCTTGCAGAAGGCTCGGCCCCACACCCTAGCCCTCTCCCCACAGGCGGGGGAGAGGGGACGATTGCGGCAGGCAATCGCGTTCAAACAATTCCATTCTCAGGAGGACAAAATGGCAATCGAAGGATCATCGGAACAGACGCGGGAGCCGCGCATCCGGCTCGGCATGGTGGGCGGCGGCGCTGGCGCATTCATCGGCGCTGTGCATCGCATTGCGGCACGTATTGACGACCAGTTCGATCTTGTCGCCGGCGCGCTCTCGTCTTCGCCGGAAAAGGCTCAAGCTTCCGGCCGCGATCTCGGTCTCGATCCCTCGCGCACCTATTCCAGCTATCGTGACATGGCAATCCGCGAAGCCAAGCTGAAGAATGGCATCGAGGCCGTTTCGATCGTTACGCCGAACCATGTCCACTATGACGCGGCCAAGGAATTCCTGCGCCGCGGCATCCATGTCATCTGCGACAAGCCACTGACCTCGAACCTTGCCGACGCCAAGAAGCTGAAGAAGGTGGCCGACGAGAGCGGCGCGCTGTTCATCCTCACGCATAATTACACCGGCTATCCGATGATCCGCCAGGCGCGCGAGATGATCGCCAATGGTGAGCTCGGCGATATCCGTATCGTGCAGGCGGAATATCCGCAGGATTGGCTGACGGAAAATATCGAGCAGTCCGGCCAGAAGCAGGCCGCGTGGCGCACCGATCCCTCGCAGTCCGGCGCCGGCGGCTCGACGGGTGATATCGGCACCCATGCCTATAACCTCGCTTCCTTCGTCACCGGCCTCGAGCTCGACAGTCTTGCCGCCGATCTCGACAGCTTCGTCGAAGGACGTCGTCTCGACGACAACGGCCATGTGCTGCTGCGCTTCAAGGCGAAGGGCAAGGAAAAGCCGGCCAAGGGCATGCTCTGGTGTAGCCAGGTGGCGCCCGGCCATGAGAACGGGTTGAAGCTTCGCGTCTATGGCACCAAGGGCGGCATCGAGTGGACGCAGGCCGATCCGAACTATCTCTGGTACACGCCGTTCGGCGATCAGAAGCGGCTGATCACCCGCAATGGTGCCGGTTCTGGTGCTGCGGCAGCCCGCGTCTCGCGCATCCCTTCGGGGCATCCGGAAGGCTATCTGGAAGCCTTTGCCACGATCTATACCGAGGCTGCGCGTGCCATCAATGCCCGCAAGAAGGGCGTCGCTGTCGATCCGGCTGTGATCTATCCGACCGTCGATGATGGCGTGAAGGGTGTGGCTTTCGTCGAGGCTTGTGTCGCCTCGTCCAAGCGCAACGGCGCCTGGGTCAAGCTCTAAGCTTCACGCGAGGTCCGAGGCGGTGAACCCGCCTCGGACCTGCTTGTTTAAGCGGCAGCTTCCTGCTTGCGCTTCGTCAGCGCGTCGACGCTCAGCGGGCCGCCGCCGGCGCTGGCGAGAAACAGGAAGATGAAGCAGAAGAGGATGGCTGAGACGCCGCCATTCTGCGCGGGATAAAAGCTCTTCGGCGCGTGAGCCAGGAAATAAGCGAAGGCCATCAGGCCTGACAGGATGAACGAAGCAATACGCGTCTGAAAGCCGATCAGGACGAGGAAGCCGAGGGTCAGTTCCAGAAGGCCGGCGATCCAGGACAGCGATCCAACGGCGGGCACATTTTCGGCCGCCGGGAAATGCAGCACTTTCTGCGTTCCGTAGCTGAAGAGCACAAGCGAGGCGACGATGCGCAGGAGGCTCAGCAGATGAGGGTGGAGGGCGTGGATCGCAGGGAGCATTTGTGTCCTTTCGTTATCAAGTTTGGATACTACCCTCAATTGATCCCAAGCCGAAAGACAAGTCACGACTGTTGACATTGCTGTTATCCAGCCGTGCGAAGAGTGTTGCCGCCGCCGGCGAAAATTCTGAGAAACCCTTAGCCGGCTCGGTTTACAGGTACCTGCAACGTTGCAGTTTTCCACTGTGGCCCCTGTACTTTGAGGGGCGGGTTGGCTAAACCGCAGCCAACGAAGCCAAAACAGACGGGATTTTCATCATGATCGATCCGAAGCTTCTTGCCGATCGCTTCCCCGGCGATTTCACATTCGGCGTTGCCACCGCCGCCTTCCAGATCGAAGGCGCCACCAAGGCCGACGGCCGCAAGCCGTCCATATGGGATGCTTTCGCCAACATGCCCGGCCGCGTCTATCAGCGCGATAATGGCGACGTTGCCTGCGATCACTATAACCGGCTGGAACAGGATCTCGATCTGATCAAGGAGATGGGCGTCGAGGCCTATCGCTTCTCGATCGCCTGGCCGCGCATCATTCCCGATGGCACCGGCCCGGTAAACGAAGCCGGCCTCGATTTCTATGATCGTCTGGTCGATGGCTGCAAGGCGCGGGGGATCAAGACCTTTGCGACGCTCTACCATTGGGATCTGCCGCTGGCGCTTGCCGGTGATGGCGGCTGGACGGCGCGCTCGACGGCGCATGCCTTCCAGCGCTATGCCAAGACCGTCATGGCCCGTCTCGGCGACCGTCTGGATTCTGTCGCCACCTTCAACGAGCCCTGGTGCATCGTCTGGCTGAGCCATCTTTATGGCATCCATGCGCCGGGCGAGCGCAATATGCAGGCTGCCCTTTACGCCATGCACTATATGAACCTTGCGCATGGTCTCGGCGTCGAGGCGATCCGCTCCGTCGCGCCGAAGGTGCCTGTCGGCATCGTGCTCAATGCCGCTTCGATCCTGCCGGGCTCCGATCGTCCGGAAGATCTGGCCGCGGTCGAGCGTGCGCATCAGTTCCACAACGGTGCCTTCTTCGATCCAATCTTCAAGGGCGAATATCCGAAGGAGTTCGTCGAGGCGCTTGGCGATCGCATGCCCGTCATCGAGGACGGCGATCTCAAGACCATTAACCAGAAGCTCGATTGGTGGGGTTTGAACTATTATATGCCGATGCGCGTCTCCGATGACGCCTCCAAGACCGGCGATTTTCCCTGGACGAAGGAAGCACCGCCGGTCAGTGACGTAAGGACGGATATCGGTTGGGAGGTTTATTCGCCCGGCCTGAAGCATGTCGTCGAGGACCTCAACAAGCGCTACGAGCTGCCGGAGTGCTACATCACCGAGAACGGCGCCTGCTACAACATGGGCGTCGTCAATGGCGAGATCGATGACCAGCTGCGTCTCGACTACTATATCGAGCATCTCGGCGTCGTCGCCGATCTCATCAAGGACGGCTATCCGATGCGCGGCTATTTCGCCTGGAGCCTGATGGACAATTTCGAATGGGCGGAGGGCTACCGCATGCGTTTCGGCCTCGTCCATGTCGATTACGAGACACAGGTGCGCACGATCAAGAAGAGCGGCAAGTGGTACAGGGAGCTTGCCTCGCAGTTTCCAAGGGGCAATCACAAAGCGGTTTGATGCGCTTCGGCCCTTGAGGGGAGGTATCTGTCGCCCGAATCGGCGAGGCCTGATAGACATCGCGCATGACCCAGCGGCCGATTTCCCTTTATGCGCTTTGCGGCAGCCAGCGGCGCGCTTCGACCAGCCGCAGGCTGCTGGAGGCGCTGCAGCTCGCCTGCCCCGAAGGCATCACCATTGCGATTTGCGATCTGATCGGCGACCTGCCGGTCTTCAATCCGGATAATGAGGGTGAGCGAACTCCAGTTATCGTTGAGAGATTTGCGGCCGAGATCCGCAAGGCAGACGGTTTGATCGTCGCTTGTCCGGAATATGCCCATGGCATACCCGGCGGCTTCAAGAACGCGCTGGACTGGCTGGTGTCGCGTGACGAGGTGCCGTTCAAGCCGCTGATGTTTGCTCACGCGTCGCATCGCGGCAATCTCGTATTGGCACAGCTCACCGATGTCTTGCAGACCATGTCGCTGCATATCGTGGAGGACGCTTTCTTGCGTCTGCCGGTTGCGGGCAAGAGCGATGAGGCACAGTCGGCAATGCTGCTGGAAGCGCGCGAAAGCGGCCTTTTCTCCGCAACTCTCAGCCGCTTCGCGCAAGCGATAGCCACCAAGGCATGAATTCTTCCGGTTTCGGCAGATCTACAACTCTTTCCTGTAGGAATCTCCAATTCGCCTTAACCGTTTATTGAAGACCTGACGGCAGACTTCTTCGCCAAGGAGAAAAGGCGTTGGGAGCAGCTTTCAGGTCATTGCGCGAAAATACACAGATCGGTCGTCATTCCATCGTGACGGCCGTTTTGGTTTGCTTTGCATTGATCGTTGCCGTCGTGACCTTGATGGTTCTTACCGCGATCGGCCGCGTCGCCGATTATTCCAACAAGCTGGATGACGAGCGCTCCTGGGAGACGACCGTCGGTGCACTGAAGACTTTTCAGGGGCAACTGGAAGCGACGCTGCACGACCACTCCGCCCGCAATGACGCGGTGCGAAGCATTTACGGAACGGACACTCAAGGCTGGATCGCCGGCAATTACGGCGACATTTCCTCCAATGGTGCGCTGTTCGATACTGCCGTCATCGTCGACGACAACAACAAGCCGATCGTTGCTTATCATGACGGTGAACCATTGACTGGCAACATCGAGGAGGTCCTTGGAACCGCGGTCTGGGCGCTCGTCGATCAGGCGCGCGCGACACGTGTGACCGGGGTGCCGGAAGCCTCGAGCTATATCATGACCAGGGATGGTATCGCGGTGGCCGGTGCTGCGACGATCCGCGAAAGATCCGGTCGCATTCCGGTGCCAGAAGGTCATCGGCGCTATCTGATCCTCGTCCGTTATCTTGATGCCGGCCGGATCAAGATGCTCTCCAATACTTATGTCATCAGCGGCTTGAGGCTGGTGCCGCCGGAAACCGTGGCCCGCTATGCCGTCTCCATCGTCGATCCGCTCGGAAAGTCGCTGGGCCGGCTGGTGTGGAGCTCGCGCCAGCCGGGGGACATGAGCTATCAGCAGGTCCGCCCGCTGGTTCTCGGAGCGCTCGGTCTGGTGGGTCTGTTCTTCGTTGTGCTTTTGATCCTAGGATTGATGGCGGGGCGCCGGCTGCGGGCGGAAGAGGTCCAGGCACGTCAGGTTTCTCTTCGAGACCGACTGAGCGGGCTCCTCAACCGCGAGGGATTGCGGCTTGATGTGGATCGCCTGGTCGAGCGGGCGCGCTCCGATGGCACCAATGTCCTGCTTCTCTACCTCGATCTCGATGGCTTCAAGGAAATCAACGACGCCTATGGGCATGGCACCGGCGACCAGCTGATCCGCGCGGTAGCCGCCGGGCTCAAAGTACTCGTGCCGCCGCAGGCGGCCTTAGCGCGCCTTGGTGGCGACGAGTTCGCCATCGCCTTCCCGACGAAGGAGCTCAATGACGCTCCGGCTTTGCGGTTGGCCGAGCAGATCCTGGATTTCCTTGCCGAACCGCTGGAAATCGGCCGTCGCGTGGTGGTCGTCGGTGCCAGTATCGGCATCGCCAGCTCGCCCGAGGGCCGCATTGATCGTGAGGAACTGGTGCGCCGTGCCGATCTTGCCATGTACAAGGCCAAGGAAGCCGGCCGTGCTCGCATGACCTGCTACGAGACAGCCATGGATGCGCATCGCGAGGAGCGTAATGCGCTGGAACTCGATCTGCGTCGCGCGATCGAGTTGGAGGAACTGACGCTCGCCTATCAGCCGCTGGTCGATGCATCGAGCTGCGAGATGATCGGCGTCGAGGCGCTGGTGCGGTGGAACCGTCCCGGCCACGGGCCGATTTCGCCGGAGGCCTTCATTCCGATCGCCGAAACCAGCGGCCTGATCGAGGCATTGGGCCTGCTCATCCTGCGCAAGGCCTGCGAGGCGGCAAGACACTGGCCGGATCTGCGTGTCGCCGTCAACGTTTCGCCGGGCCAGTTCCGCAATCCCGCCTTCGCCGATTATGTCCGCAACGTGCTTAACAGTACCGAAATCGAAGCCGAGCGTGTGACGCTGGAAATCACCGAAGGCTACATCATTCAAAATCCCGAGCGTACCCGTCAGTCGATCGAGCGGTTGAAGAGGCTCGGCGTCAAGGTGGCGCTCGACGATTTCGGCTCCGGTTTCTCCTCTATCGGCTATCTGCGTCAGTTCGGTTTCGATCGCATCAAGATCGATCGCTCGCTGACGATGAATGTGCTGGAAGACAACCGCGCCCGCGAAATGGTGAAGGCGACCGTGGCGCTGGCGCGTTCGCTCGATATTCCCGTTACAGCCGAAGGCATCGAATCCGAGGCGCAGGGAAGGGCACTGGAAGACTTTGGTTGCGACGAGCTACAGGGCTACTTCTACGGCAAGCCCATGCCGGACGCCGAGATCAGCAAGCGGCTTGCGGTGCAGATGGCAACCGCGCTGGACGAAGAGCACGCCGCCGCCTGATACGCGTGGAGCATTGGCGCATTCCCCAGGGAAGGCCGCAGCACAGTTCCTCCGAAAACGCTTTAGCCGATATGCTCGTGGCCGCGCTTGCGAGCGAGCGCGATCTGGCGCTGCCTTTCGCGGTAACGCTCGCGATCCTCTTCGCTGCGTTCATGATAGCAATGGCTGCAGGAGACACCGGCCTCGTAAAAGGGTGAGGTCACTTCTTCCGATGTAATGGGGTTGCGGCAGGCGTGGCAGAGCTTGTGATTGCCCTCCTTCAAGCCGTGTTCGACCGAGACGCGCTCGTCGAAGACGAAACAGGCGCCTTCCCATAGGCTCTCTTCTGCCGGCACTTCCTCGAGATATTTCAGAATGCCGCCCTTGAGGTGATAGACCTCGTCGAAGCCCTGCTGTTTCATGAAGGCGGTTGCCTTCTCGCAACGGATGCCGCCGGTGCAGTACATGGCGATTTTCGGCTTGTTGTGCAGGCCGGTATTGTCGCGCACCCATTCCGGAAACTCACGGAAGGTCTTGGTCTTCGGGTCGACCGCGCCCTTGAAGACGCCGATGGCGGTCTCGTAGTCGTTGCGCGTATCGATGACGATGGTGTCGGGGTCGGAGATCAACGCGTTCCAATCCTTCGGCGCGACATAGGTGCCGACGACCTTGGTGGGATCGATATCCTCGACGCCCATGGTGACGATCTCTTTCTTCAGCTTCACCTTCATGCGCACGAACGGCATTTTCGACGCCCGGCTTTCCTTGTGTTCGAGCCCGGCAAATTCCGGCTGGGCACGCAGGAAGGCGAGCACGGCGCCGATAGCAGCATCCGTGCCGGCAATGGTGCCGTTGATCCCTTCATGCGCCAGCAGCAGCGTGCCCTTGACGCCCTTTTCCTCGCAGAGCGCAAACAGAGGCTCGCGCAGGCTTTCGAAGCGCGGGAAGGAAACGAAATGATAGAGCGCGGCAACGAGGAATGCGCCGGTCGCGTCGCGCCGTGGATCTGGAAGCATGTCGGTCATGCCGGTGAAATACAATTTTGTGAGCTTTCAGGCAATCGGGATTTGCGCCGCAGCCCGCGCCTTCGCCATTCTGCCCGATCGGTGTCACCTACGACGTCAAAGGAAGGCATTCCAAGATGAGCTTATCGTGCAATTGGCGCATCATCCTTGATGTCGTCGGCAAACCTGCGCATGAGCCGCACAAGGTCCTCGATATCCTGCTCATCCCATTTGGCGAAAATGGACCGGGCGATCCTCTCGCGCGCCTCATCGATGCGGTCGGTCATCACCTTTCCCTGTTCGGTGATGACGGCCTCGCGAAGGCGGCGATCGATCGCGTTCTCCTGCCGGCTGATAAGCCCAAGCCCCTCCATCTTCGCAACCTGACGGCTGACGGTGGTGTAGTCGCGCCCGACGCGATCGGCCAACTCGACGACGCCGATGGGGCCGAGCCGTTCCACCAAAACCAATAGGGAAAACAGTGCGCGGTCGAGGGAGATGCCCGCCTCCTTGATCATCGCCTCATCGCGCTGTGGCCGGTTCATGACGCCAACGATTTCGACCAGCGCGCTATGGAGTTCGCGTAGCTGACCGCTGATATGTGTATTTTGCAAGCTTTTTGTTGACACCGCATCGCCCCTCTTTTAATATGTGCATATTACACATATGGAGATGGAAATGACAGAGCAATTTGCAGCAGATGTGCTGATTTGCGGTGCGGGCGCGGCCGGCCTGGCGCTGGCCATCGATTTGGCGAGGAGAGGAATTTCCTTCCGTCTGATCGAAAAGATGGAAGGGCCTTTCCGTGGTTCACGCGGCAAGGGTATCCAGCCGCGAACCCAGGAAATCTTCGAGGATCTCGGCATTCTCGACCGGGTCGTCGCGGCCGGCGGCCTCTATCCGCCCGAGCGGCGATATCGCGACGACGGCAGTTTTACCGAGTCCGACATCGCCGAGCATGAGGACCCGACACCGGCAGAACCGTATCATCTGCCGCTGATGATACCGCAATTCCTGACCGAAAAGGTGATGCGCGAGAGGTTGCTTGAGCTTGGCCATAGGCCGCAATTCGGCTGCGAACTGGTTGGTTTCGAGCAGGATCCGAGCGGCGTGACGGCGCGTCTTTCGGGCATGGCTGGAGAGGAAACTCTCCGCGTGCGCTGGCTCGTCGGCGCCGATGGCGGCCGCAGTTTCGTTCGCCATGCCCTCGATATCGACTTTCCGGGTAAGACCCTCGGCGTTCGCGCCATCGTGGCCGATGTCATTTTGACCGGTCTCACGCGCGATGCCTGGCATCGCTTCAATGACGGCGACATGTCGCGGCAGATCATGTTCTGCCCGCTCGCCGGGACCGAGATGTTCCAGATACAGGGGCCGGTCCCTCTTGACGGTGATATCGACCTCTCTGCCGAAGGGCTCGAAGCCATGGTGGCGGAGCGCACCAAGCGCGATGATATCCATATCCAATCGGTGTCGTGGTCGTCGGCCTACACCATGAATGCGCGTCTGGCCGATCGATACCGTGTCGGCCGCGTGTTTCTCATCGGTGATGCCGCCCATATTCATCCACCGACCGGCGGCCAGGGTCTCAATACCAGCGTGCAGGATGCCTATAATCTCGGATGGAAGCTGGCTGCAGCCGCCAATGGAGCCGACGATAAGCTGCTCGACAGCTATGAAGAGGAGCGTCAGCCCATCGCGGCAGCGATGCTCGGTCTGTCGACAAGGCTTCTCGATGCCCAGAAACAGGGCAATATGCGGCGCGGTCGCGAGGTGCGTCAGCTCGATATAGGTTATCCTTCGTCCTCGCTCGCACTCGAAACGCTCGGGCGCAGCGGTTGCCTGTCCGCCGGCGACCGAGCCCCGGACGCGCCGATCCGCGGCGTTGCCGGCCAGCCGAAACGGCTGTTCGATCTGTTCCGAGGCGCGCATTGGACATTGCTCGGCTATGGGGTGCAGCGGGGATCGGTGCCGCCGCGCGCGGGCCTGCATATTCATACTTTCGGCGCGTCAGGCGACATGGTCGACACCGAGGGCTATCTTCGCGACATCTACGCTCTCTCCTCCGGAGAATGGGTGCTCGTGCGGCCGGACGGATATATCGGCGCGATCGCTGCGGCCGACGACATCGCGATGCTGGAAAGCTATTTCGCGCAAGTGGGACTCGGTTCGGCGGATGCGTGGCGTGCCTAAAGCGCGTCGCGATCTTTCGGATTCGCTTCTTGCGCTTAGGTCTTTGATTGGGGCATGTCGTTATCGCAAAACCGCTGCACACTTTTGCGCGACATGCTTCAAAGCAACGCCCGGGTCATGCCGATTGAGCTGTCTGAGCCGGGCGCGTGGCCCCGTCAGTCCGCCGCCTCCAGCCAAAGGTGCTTGATAGTCCGCGCCTCGCTCTTCGACTTGTCGGCGAAGACCCAGCGAGCTCGCTCCAACGCTTCCTTGCGCCCCGTCTGTTGTCGGGAAATGATTGCTTCCAGCAGGCGGGCGTGATCATCGTTTCTTTCGAAGAGATGCGGCTCGCGGTCGGCGACATCGGCCAATATCGACATGTCGAGATAGCGGCCGAGCACGTCGACCAAGGCCTTGGCCTCCAGCTGCTTGGCATGCATGGCGGCCGGCCAGACATCGCGCAGCAGCATGTGATGCATCCAGTAATCCTGGCCGCGCTTGCGCAGATCGTGAAAGCTCTCGACGTGGGCCGCTTCCGCATGGCATGCGGACAGCGCCTGCATCGCCTTGCGGACATTCTTGCTCCAGCTTTTCTGAAAAAGACGCGCCGTGTCACGCCGGCTGCAGTCGAAGGATATTTCCTTCAACGCCTCACGTGCCTCCGCACATGCGGCGACTGCTGCCCGTGCCTTGTCTTCGAGATCTGTTTCGGCTTCCGCCATACGGTCGCGTCTCGCGGTCAGCAGATCGCTTACGCGGGCCAGCGCATGCAGTTCCTCCGCCGATGCAGCGGTTGCCTGCAGATAATGGCTGATCTCGATCAACGCGGTTGCGTCGCGCACCCCGGAAAGCGTGAGTGCTACATTCCGAAGCCGGTCATTTTCCCGCTGCTGAAATTGGTGCGCGATGGGAGCTATCAACCGGTAGAGCGCCCGCACGCGCTTGATATTCTTGCGGGCGGCGTGAACTGCTTCGTGCAGGCCCTGCGGCCTATCAGTCAGTACGGCCATTGCCTTGCCAAGTTGATGCGCCGCGGCCTTATGTACCTCGTCATCAAGAGCCCGGTCAGGCCGTATGCGATAGCTCATCATATTCCTGTTCGAACTGCGTCGCGAGAGCCTGGTTGGAATAGCGGTATTCGCCCGTCACCTCACGTCCGATCCAGTCCGGCAGTTCCGGATTGTCGCTTTCGTCGTCCATTTCCACTTCGGCAATGACGAGGCCGCGATGGGCGCCGCGGAAGACATCCACTTCCCAGGTAAAGCCCTTGAACTGCACCTTGTGGCGCGTCTTCTCGATGACGAGGCCGATCGCCGTTTCCAGCAGTTCCTCCGCCTCGTCGACGGGGATCTCATATTCGAATTCATCCCTGGTCATTGCCTTGCCGATCTTGATCGTCAAGGTTGCCTTGGTGTCGTTCGTCAGCCGTATGCGCACAGACCGGTCTGCCATGGAGGCAATATATCCCTGTCGCAGGATCAGCCGCTCCGAAACGGAATCACGCCAATGATCGCCGCGCACCAGAAACTTTCGCTCGATCTCTTTTGCCATGCGTTTGACATGCTCCACTGGCACAGACTGGAATAGCCTATAGCAAGTTGCCGGGATTTCCTACCCGTCGTATTTAAAGCGAGCTTTTGTCTCGACAAGCACCTTCGAGAAGGCTATTCGAAAGCCGGATTTCAATCGTTTTAAAGGGAGTGCACCGACCATGGGCGAGAAAACCGAGAAGCTTCTTTCCATCCTGAAACTGCAGCCCGTCGTTCCCGTGCTGGTCGTCGACGATGCGAAATCGGCCGTGCCGCTCGCCCGGGCGCTCGTCGCCGGAGGCCTGAAGGCCATCGAGATCACGCTTCGCACCGCCGGCGCGCTCGACGCGATCCGCGCTGTTGCCGAAGAAGTCGAAGGTGCTGAAGTCGGCGCCGGTACGATCCTCAATGTCAGCCAGTGGGATGCCGCCGTCGAAGCCGGTTCCAAGTTTATCGTTAGCCCCGGCACAACGCAGGAATTGCTCGATGCTGCGCGCGGCTCGCATGTGCCGCTGCTGCCGGGTGCCGCAACGGCCAGCGAAGTCATGGCGCTGCGCGAAGAGGGCTATACGGTGCTCAAGTTCTTCCCGGCCGAGCAGGCCGGCGGTGCTTCCTATCTCAAGGCTCTGTCGTCGCCGCTCGCTGGCACGGTCTTCTGCCCGACCGGCGGTATTTCGCTGAAGAACGCCCATGACTACCTGTCGCTGCCAAACGTGATCTGTGTCGGCGGCTCCTGGGTTGCGCCGAAGGAGCTGGTGGCATCAGGTGACTGGGCCGGGATCACCAAGCTCGCCGCAGAGGCCGCAGCGCTCAAGGGCTGAGACCCGAGCCTATCGAATTCGATTTCAAAGGCGCGTGGAGTTTTCCGCGCGCCTTTTTGCATGATGTGGATTGGTATTTGTGGTTGCGCTTCCTATCTCCCCTTCACCATCACAAGGACGGAGGACCATCCATATGATCGACGCCCGCAAGCTTCTTGACCAATTTCTGGGATCGCAGGTTCCAGGCGTGCAAGGAACTGTGAAAGACAGGGCCACCCAGGCCATCAATCTCGCCAGAGACAATCCCATGGCGACCAGTGCGATTGCCGGGGTGCTGTTGGGAACGAAGACTGGGCGTCAGATCGCGGGAAATGCGCTGACGCTTGGCGGACTCGCCGCCATCGCAGGCCTTGGCTATCAGGCCTACAAGAATTATCGCGACGGCAATCAGCCGCAGCCGGCGCCGCAATCGGCCCCGCAGGCCGAGCCGCAGTTCCTGCCGCCGCCGACAGATTCAGGTTTCAGCACGTCGCCGGCGATTGCCAGCAATGATTTTGCGCTTTCCCTGGTACGGGCCATGATCGCCGCCGCCCGCGCCGACGGCCATATCGACGATTCCGAACGCCAGCGTATCCTCGGCAAAGTGCAGGAGGCCGGAGTCGGGTCTGAGGCGGAAGCCTTCTTCCAGCGCGAACTTGCCAATCCCGTCGATCTCGACGCCATCGTCGCCTCCGCGAAGACGGAAGAGCAGCGCGTGCAGGTCTATACCGCGTCGCGACTGGCGATCGAGCCGGATTCGCGGGCCGAGCGCGGCTATCTCGATCTGCTGGCTGGAAGGCTCGGCCTAGCCGATGCTCTGGTCGATCATATCGAAGCGACGGTTGCGGGTGCCAAAGTTCAGCTCTGACTGATAGGGCCGGTTGCCTTTGCTCGGCAGCTGGCCTAAGCCTTGCCGGAACTCATGTCAGGGCGTCAAGGATGGCTACATTGACGGACAAGAAAAGCGAAACCCGCTCGGCGGCAATTGCAGCCGGCGTTATTCTGTTGGTCGCGACAGCCGTGCTTTACCTGATGCCGAATGTCATCCTCTGGCTCGGCTCGATCTCGCCATGGCTCGGCACGGGTTTCGGCGTGCTCGTCATCCTGGCGTTTTTCTTCGTGTTCTGGCTTCGGGCGCGCTATCAGCGACGCAATCAACCATAAACTCCAAAGCAAGCTTTCCCGAATTCTTCCGGAAATCGCTCAGTTCTGCAGCGAGGCGCCGAGCAGGATGATGCCCGTGCAAATGACGAGCAGTGCGCCGAGGATCTCGATACCGTTGCTCACCCAAACCGAAAGTCTCGAGCCCTTGCCGGTGAAGCGGACGGCGGTGCCTTTCGCGAAGACGGCGACGATGGCGAGCAGCGAGACGGTGAGCGCCGTACCGATGGACATGGCGAGGACCGATAGCAGACCGCCCAGATAGAGCCCGTTCAGCATCGAAAAGGTCATGACCAGCAGTGCGCCCGAGCACGGGCGCAGGCCGACTGCGGCGATCGCGGACCAGGCTTCGCGAGCGCTGAACTTTTCGTTCGACAACATCTTCGGATCGGGAAGATGGGCGTGGCCGCAGGTCTCGCAGTAAGCGCCGTTGCCGGTCGTATGGGCGGGATCATAGCATTGATAACCGCTGGCAGCGGGCATAGCGGCGCTGCTGCGCGCAAAACCTCTTGCTGAATCCGTGCCCGTTGCGGCTCCCTCGAACAGCGAGAGGCTGATTGGACCCGCCGATGTCGCAAGCTGCATTTCCTGACGCTGCGCCCGGCTCTGCATCATCGCCCGCAGCTTTCGGAACAAGAGCCAGCTGCCGAACAGGATGACCATGATGAAGCTGGTGATCTCCATGGCATTGGTCGCCATCGTCATGGTGATGCCGGAACCGCGCAGGACGAAATAGGCGGCGCCAACGACCAGGACGGCAACGAGCCCCTGAATGAGCGCGGAGACGAAGGAGATGCCGATGCCGCGTTTCAGCTCGATCTCGTTGGCGACCATGTAGGAGGAAATCACCGCCTTGCCGTGGCCGGGGCCGGCGGCATGGAAGATGCCATAGGCGAAGGAGAGGCCGATCAGCGTCCAGAGCTGCCATGGGTCCTGGCGCATGGCTTCGATGGACTTGGTGAGCGCACGATAGAAAGCCTGCTGCTCGTAGTTCACATAGAGGAAGATCGGCGCAAGCGGCCCGCCCATCGGCTGGAAACTTGGCTCGGCCGTGCCAATGCCGAGCGGCGAGCCAGCGGCATGGGCAAAACTGGCTGCCGCCAGAAGGGCGACAGCTGCGGCCGGCACAAACTTCCCTAACCTCGAAATCAGCATTGCACATCTATCCGCGTTGCGAAGAGCTTCGACATGGTCGTTCCCGTCGGATCGTTGAAGAAGGCATCCGTCAAGGTGGACTTGTTCTCGGCGATGACTTCATCCGGATTGGGTCGGACGACCTTATGCGTGCAGCTTTTGAAGGCGTCGCCCTCCGTTACCAATTCATTGTCGCTCGGGAAATCGATCGAGGTATAGAGCGTCGGGTCGTAGATGCCGAAACTCAGCGTGTTGCCCTTGGCGAGCGGCATCGGCTCGGCCGGCTTGACGGCGAAGAACATCAGGAGCTGGCCGTCGCGGAAGTCGACATTGATGACATCGGGCTTGTTCACCTTGATCACTTTGCCGTTGAGCGTCAGGTTCGCATAATAATCGTAGTCCGCCAGAGACTCGCGCACCGTCTTGCCAACCTCTTTCAGTTCGTCGGGATCGAGTTTCAGATTGGTGTTCTTGTCGAAATCCATGAGGACGGAGGAGGAGAACACTTCGTCGAACCGCCAGACGTTGCGCAGTTCGTGCACATTGCCATCCGCGCCGGCGAGCACTTCCAGACGGGCTTCCACGAAAATATGCGGATGCGCCGACGCTGCGGCCGGCGCAAGCAACAGGCCGCCGGTGAGGGCAACAGCGTAGGCGGTCGTGGATTTTCTCATGCGTCCGATAGATTTCGCGAGCATTGATTCACTTCGTTTTCTGGTCAGGAAATGAGACGGAATTGGGACCGGCCAAGCAACCTTGGCCCGTTCAGCCGTTCTTGCGGAACCAATTGTGCAGGTAGTCCACAAAGATGCGCACCTTTGCCGGGAGGTAGCGGCGATGCGGATAGACGGCATAAATGCCGCGATCGGTCGGAAGGTAATCGTTGAACAGTGTCAGCAACTCTCCGCTTTCGATCGCCTTGCGTCCGATGAAATCCGGGACGATGGCGACGCCGAGATCGGCGAGCGCCGCACGCAGCGTCGCATGCGGGCTGTTGACCTCGAGCGTGCCGTTGATCGCGACGTTGAAGGTCGTGCTGTCGGCATCCACGAAGCGGATGTTGCCCTGCGAGCGGGTGTTGGTATCGATGATGAAGGGAATGCGCGCAAGATCGGTCGGATGTTCGAGCGTCGGATAGCGATCGAGGAACGCTTGCGTTGCGCAGAGATGGACGCGGAAATCGGAAATCTTGCGGGCAATCATGCCGGAGTCTTCGAGCTTGGTAATGCGGACGGCGACATCGAAGCCTTCCTCGATGAGATCGACGAAACGGTCGTCGGCGGCGATTTCCAGCGAGAGATCGGGATTCTCCTTGGCAAAGTCGATCAGCGACTGTCCGACATCGGCGTCGACGAAGGTGCGCGGCACGGAAACACGCAGCCGACCTTTGAGCTGCTGATTATTCTCGCGCACGAGATCGGCAAGATTGTCGATCTCCTTCAGGATATCGGAGGCGGTGCGATAATAGGTATGGCCTGCCTCTGTCATGGAGAACTGACGCGTGGTGCGGTTCAAGAGCAGCGCGCCCAGCTCGTCTTCCAGTTCGCGGACATATTTCGACAAGAGCGCCTTGGAGCGGCCGGTCTTGCGGGCAGCTGCCGAAAATCCCTCGGCTTCGACCACGTCGATAAAGGCGCGAATCCGGGTCAAAGTGTCCATGGTGAAGCCTCCCGCTAACTGTTTCCGGATGTTGAACAAAATGCTTTGATTTGTTCAATTATTTTTTTCGAGCATGGCTGAAAAAAATTCTTGATTATTACGGCGAATATTCCTATTTCCCGATCAGCCCAAAGTCGCACGTGCCCGTGGGTGTCCGCCGATCCTCGATGTGGTGAGAAAATCGGTAAGGTACCTGGAACTAACCCCTCCAGTCGCTATTTCGGCCAACCGAAAAATGCGAGGACATCTGAAGCAACGACGGTGCGGGCCTTTTTGTTCTCTCCCGGCTTTCCATCAGCCGGGGATACTGAAGAGGCACACCTTCATTGCCGGAAGTGCGGTTGGGATATTCCCTCCAATCCATGGCAGACAAAGCGAATTAGCGCCGCTTGCGGCACTCGTTCATCATCCGCGCTTCGCGCATTTGCACGGTACCGGGGTCTCCACCGGCTGGTTCCTGAGCGAGTGAGCGTCGCCCTTTGTCCTCTGGGTTTTCCCCGGAGCCTTTGGAATTGAAAGGGAATTGACATGACCACGCAACGTATTCGCGATTTCCTCGCTACCCGACGTCCGGACGGTCCTTGCCTGGTGGTCGATCTCGATGTCGTCCGCGACAATTTTCACGCCTTCCGTCATGCCATGCCGGACAGTGCCATCTATTATGCCGTCAAGGCCAACCCGGCTCCGGAAGTGCTGCGCCTTCTCGCAAGCCTCGGCTCGAACTTCGATTGCGCGTCCGTCGCCGAAATCGAAATGGCGCTCGATGCCGGCGCGACCGCGGCTCGTATTTCCTTCGGTAACACCATCAAGAAGGAGCGCGATATCGCCCGTGCGCATGCGCTCGGTATCAACCTCTTTGCCGTCGACAGCCATGAGGAAGTCGAGAAGATTTCCCGTGCCGCGCCCGGCGCCCGCGTGTTCTGCCGCGTCCTGACCGATGGCGAAGGTGCGGAATGGCCGCTGTCGCGCAAGTTCGGCTGCGTTCCGCAGATGGCCGTCGATGTTCTCGTCTATGCCCATCAGCTGGGTCTGGAATCCTATGGCGTGTCTTTCCACGTCGGCTCGCAGATGACCAAGGTCGATGCCTGGGACGATGCTCTGGCCGATGCCAAGCGCGTCTTCGTTTCGCTCGCCAAGCAGGGCATTCACCTGCAGATGGTCAACATGGGCGGTGGTTTCCCGACCAAGTACCTGCGCGACGTTCCGTCTGCGGAGGCCTATGGTAAGGCGATCTTTGCGTCTCTGCGCGCTCACTTCGGCAACCAGATCCCGCACACGATCATCGAGCCGGGCCGCGGCATGGTCGGCAATGCCGGCGTGATCAAGGCTGAAGTCGTCCTGATTTCGAAGAAGTCGGATAATGACGCCGCTCGCTGGGTTTTCCTCGACATCGGCAAGTTCGGCGGTCTCGCTGAAACCATGGATGAGGCGATCCGCTACCCGATCCGCACCACGCGCGACGGCGACGAAATGGAGCCTTGCGTCATTGCCGGTCCGACCTGCGATTCGGCCGACGTGCTCTATGAGAAGAACCTCTATCCGCTGCCGGTGTCGCTCACCATCGGCGACGAGGTCCTGATCGAAGGCACCGGCGCCTACACCACGACCTACTCGGCTGTGGCGTTCAACGGTTTCGATCCGCTGAAGGCCTACATTATCTAAGGTCCCTAAGGGTCTAAAGTTCGATAAAGCCGCTCCCGTAGCCAGCCGGGGCGGCACTCTCACAATAGTCTGTCACCGCCGCTGATAACGGTATTGGGCACGGGAGGCCAAGATGGCCGCTGTTCTTGATTCTGTCCGCGCATTTTTTGCGCCGTCCACATTCACTCTCGACCTGGAAAATGCAGGCGATGTCGTTGCGCGCGAAAACTTGCTGGATCGCGCCATGGGTCCCGGCCGCCGCAAGAAGTCGTCGGAAAAGCTGCGCCAGGGCCGCGTGCCGACCGAAGGCCTGGCACTGGTCTCGCGCGATCGTGCCGGTCATGTCGTTGGCACGGTCCGTTTGTGGAACGTCGAAGCCGGCGTCGATCGCGAGACCCGTCCCGTCGATGCGCTGCTGCTCGGCCCGCTGGCGGTCGATCCTGCCTATGAAGGCAAGGGCATGGGCTCGGCGCTGATGCGCGCAGCCATCATGGAAGCCAAGAAGCGCGGTCACGGCGCGATCCTGCTCGTCGGCGATGCGCCTTACTACGAGCGTTTCGGCTTCTTTGCCGCAAAGACCCGCCATCTCGTCATGCCTGGCCCATTCCAGCGCGAGCGCTTCCTTGCTCTCGAGCTCAAGGAAGGCTGGCTCGATAGTGCCGCGGGCATGATCGTCGCCAGCGGCCGCAAGCTCGCACAGCCGCCGATATCAAAGGCTGCGTAAACGCACGAACAGCTTTGAGGTTTTCATACGTCTTCGCCCATCCGGGCGGAGGCGTTCCTAATTGGCGGCCTTTATGCCATCCTTCGCCGGGTCGTAGCCATCCGTCAGCGTCTTCAGAAAGGCAACGACATCGGCGATCTCGGCATCGTTCAGGGCAGGGGCATCGCCGAGCTTGCGGTTCATCGGCGCGTCGATGACATCGATATTGGCCTGATACCGCGCCGGCAGATCATCATATTTCAGCACCTTGCCGCTTGCATCCTTCGGATAGATTTCCTCCGGATTGGTATCGCGCTTGACGTAGAAGCGGGTGACATCCTCCAGTGTGCGGTAGACGCCATTGTGGAAGAAAACGTGGCGGGCAGCGACATTGCGCAGCGTCGGTGTTTTGAACAGCCCGCAATTCTGTTGCTGGGCGGAATAGGTGTCGTTGCGCAACGGGCCGCAAATCCCGGTGTCGTAGTAGCGCGCATCGGTATTGGCCGGAATCGTCGGATTGCGCGGTGCGCCGAGCGCCTCGAATTCGAAATCGGTCAAGTTGGGCATCTGCCCATCGCCGGTCATCTTGTCGAGATGGCAGGAGGCGCAGTTGCCCTTGCTCGCGTCGTCGAAGAGCTTCAGACCCCGCGCCTCAGCATCCGTCAGGACCGCCTTGCCGCGCAGATAATAGTCATACTTGCTCGTATATGGGTGGAAGGAGCGATCCTCGATCTGGTAGCGGGCGAGCGCGAAGCCGATCTCGGAGATCGTCATGTCCTGATCGTTGAGGATATTGTCGCCGAAGAGCGCCGAAATATCCTTGCCGTATCCCCTCTTCAGCTTGGTATAGACGGTGGCCGCATCGGCATTCGCCATTTCGAAGGGCGAGATCATCGGCTGCAAGGCCTGCTCTTCGAGCGAATCGACCCGCCCATCCCAGAACATGCCGCCCTGCGGTACGAGATTGGCCGCTGCCGCATCGGCTTTGACGACGGCCTGTGCCGTCAGCGGACTGGTGACGGCGGGGGCATTGGCCAGAGCCACGCCCGATGCTTCGGTCATCGGCGAGGCTTCCGCGGCCTCGTCGGTGGCACTTTCCTCGCCGATCGAGAAGGATGGGGTCGAGATCTTGTAGGCGAGGCTGGGCACGGCGCGGATGCCGGGCTGGTCAAGGTGCAAGCCGCCGAGCTGCACGGCAAGACCGTTGGCCGGCGCATAGTGGTTAGCCGGATCGTGGCACGTGGCGCAAGACATCTGGCCGCCGCCCGAGAGCGAGGGATCGAAGAACAGCTTTTTGCCGAGCTGCGCCACCGCGCTGAGCGGTGCCTGATCGTCATAGTCGTCGGTTGCCGAAGCACTGGCCGCCGGTTCGCTTGCCATGCCGATAGCCGCACCCGCGAGCGAGAGGCCCGCAAGTGCGAGGAGCGGCAGGAGACGGCGGTTGATCGAGGGCATTTCCGTCTCCCTGATAGTCTTAAGATGCCTGGTTGCCGGTCTTCGGATCGAGGATCAGCTTCGGCGCGTCACCCTTGGACCAGTCGAACATGGTGTTCAGCGAGCCCGAGAGCACATCGAAGGAGCCACCGCCGAGGCGGGCGCCGGCCATCCAGTTATCCTCGATGAAGCGCATGACGGAGGTCTGATCCGTCAGCGTGTGATCCACGAAGTTGACCTTGGCATAGGGCGAGATGACGAGCAGCGGCTGGCGGGTGCCATAGCCGCAGCGCCCCTGCGCCGGCTGGCCGCTGACGCCGGGCAGGGCAGTGCCGGTGGAGCAGCCATCGCCGCTCAGCACGTCATAGCCCTTGACCGGGATTTTCGACGGATTGACGACAGCATGGGCATGGTCATACCAGCCGTCGGAATCGTCGTAGAGGAGGATGATGGCGGTGTCCTTCCAATCCGGCGAATTCTGCACGGTGTTGACCACCTGCGTGACGAATTCCTGCTCGTCCAGCGGATCGGAATAGCCGGCATGGCCATCCTGATAGGCAGGTGCCTTCAGGAAGCTGATCGTGGGCATATTGCCATTCTTCAGGGCCGCATAGAAGTCGTTCATGTCGTACTGATGGTTTGCCGCATCCGTCGTGCCGATCGCCGTCACAGAAGAGGGGCGCGCATGCGTCGGGTTGGCAGTCGAGGCATAATATTGGAACGGCTGGTGATGCGGAATGTAGTCGGTGTAACTGACCTTGGTGACGGGCGACGTGGTCGCGCGCTTGCAACCCGTCGTGCCGTCCGGGTTGGTTAGCGAGAGGTCGAAGCCGCCTTCGAAGAAGCCCCAGGTGATCTTGTGCTCGTTCAGCATGTCGCCAATGTTCTTGCCATACATCAGTGCCGTCTGGCCGACCGAGCAGACATCGCCGGTGGGATCGAAGTCGCTGATCGCGGTCCAGCCGCCGTTGCCGTCAGGCACGATGCGGCCCTTGGAATAGGTACCATCGCTTTCCAGCGTGTAACCGGGCGGCAGGATGGCGCCGTTGGTCTGGCCGGAGATGAGGTTCAGCGCGCCGGGGGTCGAGGGGCCGAAATTGGTGGAGAAGGAATTGTCGTTCAGCGCGTAATGTTGGGCGTAGTTCCAAAGGGCCGTGACGGTGTTGCCGTCATAATAGCCCATGACCTGCCCCTTGGTGCCGAATGCGCCGGCAGCCCCCTTGGTGCCACGGCCGGTATTGGCCGGGAAAAGGTCCATGGCGAAGTTGTTGTAGGCGGCCTGTTCGGCGGTATAGCCATGGTTCTGCGACTGGGTTGCCGCCTGCGTGCGGTCGAGCCGGAAAGGGGCTGCGGCATCGGCACCGTTTGCCGTGTTGGTCTTGTTCGGATTGTTGTCGAGAAGACCGGCATTGGCGAGCGTGTTGATATCCGTCGGCGTGTTGTCCGCTGCCTTGAACGCCGGTTCGCCATCGACATTCGCGGCCTTGGGGTAGGTCGCGAAATAATGGTCGAAGGAGACGTTTTCCTGGAAGATCACGACAAGATGCTTGATGGGGGTCGCGGTATTCGGCGCCGGCGCCACGTCAGCGGCACCGGCCGTGGAACAGAGCAAAACAAGGCCAAGCGCGCTGCCGGTTGTAAGCGCGCGCCGTGAAAGACTGGTCATCGTCATATCCTCTTCGGGTGGGGGCATTGCTCCGGCGCATTTGCGCCACGCCGGGCATAGAGAACCCTTCCGAGCTATCAACGGAGGATGACAATTCCATGAAGGGTGCGGGCAAGCGATTCCGCCGCTGATATGGCATCTCCGGTAAGCACTTGATTCTGCTATACTGGGTGCAGAACGGTACGAGACGCCTGTGCGGAGCGTTTACGGTGCTACCTTATGTCACGGACTGCCAGCGGGTGTTTCCTCACCCGCCCTCGTGCTTCGAGACGGCCCTTCGGGGCCTCCTCGGCATGAGGGCTGATTTTGCGTGCCTCCCCCTTGGAACCACTTCACCGCATGGTGAGGTGCAGCGCCGTTAAGCGCCGCGAAAACGGCGATGCCTCGAACCACGAGGTGGCCACGGTCCTTCATTCAGGTGAAATCAGATATTCTGATCCATCGTCTCGGCAGGGATCTCGTCGGCGCGATGGATGCGCACGACCACCGCCGGGACGCCGGCGACAGTGCAATGGGGCGGCACGGGTTTGACCACGACGCTGCCCGCGGCAACCTTGCTGAAGGCACCGACTTCGATGTTGCCGAGGATCTTGGCGCCGGCGCCGATCATCACGCCGTGGCGGATTTTCGGGTGACGGTCGCCGCTCTCCTTGCCGGTGCCGCCAAGCGTGACGTTTTGCAGGATCGACACCTCATCCTCGATGACGGCGGTCTCACCGATGACGATGCCGGAGCCGTGGTCGAGCATGATCGAGGTGCCGATCTTCGCGGCCGGATGGATATCCGGGCCGAAGACGAGCGAGACGAGATTGGCGAGCCAGCTTGCGATTTCCCTGCGGCCCTCCGTCCAGAGCGCATGGGCGATTCGGTGTGTCTGCAGGGCATGGAAGCCCTTCAGGTTCAGAAGCGCATGCAGATAGGTGGTGCAGGCGGGGTCGCGGGTCCGCACGGCAACGAGATCCGCTTCCGTTGCCTGCAGGATGGCGGGATATCGCCTCAGTACGTCGGACAGCAGCGAGAGCATGTCGCCATGCTCGATCCTAACAACGCAGAGGCGTGCCGCCAGTACGTTGGCAAGGCTTTCAGCATCAGAGATTCCGCCAAGCAATTGCGCCTGCAGCAGAGGAGCGAGCGTCGGCTCGCGCGCAGTAAGCTCGGCGGCTTCGCAGCGGATCACGTCCCAGACGTTTTCGGCTAGGGCAGGAGAATTTTCGGCGATTGCCGTTCCTGGCTGGGGCATGGTCCTGTCTTTCTGCATCTCATTGTTTTCACGCAATTCCGGACGGAAAACCGCTGCGCACTTTCCCTGGAATTGCTTTAACCGGAGATGTCCACAACGCCGCAGTCGCCAGCTTCGGAGGCGAAGGCGAGCAGCTTGCCAGACTTGCTCCAACTCATCGATGTGATCGCACCCTTGCCGGGTCGGCGCAAGAGCGCTTCCTTGGCGTCGCCGATGCGGACCGCCAGGATCATGCCGTCGATGAAGCCGATGGCGAGAATATCCTCGACGGGATGAAACTTTACCGAGGTCGCCATGATGTTGGCGCGCGTGCCGAGCTCCAGCGGCGCCTTGCCCATCGGGCCATCCTTGCCCTGGAAGGGCCAGACGATCGCGGCCGGTGCGCCCGACGAGGCGAGCCACTTGCCCTTGTTTGACCAGGAGAGCGACTTCACCTTGGCGGGATAGCCGGTCATGCGCATGTGCCGGGCTTCGGCACCCGGCTTCGCATCCATCTTCCAGCCGTGCAGGGCATTTTCCTGCATGGTGGTGACGATGAACTGACCATCCGGCGAGAAGGTGACGCTGGTATGGGCGCCTTTCCATTCGAGATTGACCGGCGGCGCGCTCATGCCCACCCAATGCAGCGACACGCCGTTGTAGCGGGCGACGGCGATCCGCATACCCTTGGGCGCGAAGGCGATGCCTTCGACGGTGCGCTCTTCCGGGAACTCTTTCGTCGTCCCGTCGGAGAGCCGTACGAAAGTGCTCTTGCCATAGGAATAGGCGACAGCGCCTTGCGGGCCTGCTGCAAGCTGGCTGATCCATTTGCGCGGCGCTTCGGCCAGTACCGTCGTGCTGCCGTCCGCGGCAATCCGGAGAACCTTGCCGTCCTCGCCGCCCGAAATCAGGCTCTCGCCATGGGGGTCGCGGATGCAGGTCAGCATCCCATGATGAGCTTCGGTGATCTTCTCCCCGCCTTCTAGGCGATGGATCGCGCCGGCGGCGCTGGCGAAGAAGGGGGTATCACCTAAAAATTCGACGGCCAGAACGTGGCCGTCGATATCAAGCGGAGCAACAGTCGGCATCACGCAGACGCCTCGCACGCCTTGAAGCTGGCTTCCAGCTTTTCGCGGTCGAGCTCGCGGCCGATGAACACCAGGCGGCTTTCATGCTTCTCGCCGTCTTTCCAGGGGCGCTGATGATCGCCTTCGATGATCATGTGCACGCCCTGGACGACGTAGCGTTCCGGATCGTCCTTGAAGGCGATGATGCCCTTGAGGCGAAGGATATTCGGGCCTTGCGTCTGCGTGACCTTCTGGATCCAGGGGAAGAAGCGTTCGGCATTCATCTCGCCGCCGCGCAACGAAACCGACTGCACGGTGACGTCGTGGATCGGCGAAGGCGCGTGGTGGTGGTGATGGTCGTGATCGTGATCATGGTGGTGATGATCGTGGTGATGATCGTGGTCATGATCATGATCATGAGCGCAATCCGGGCCGCAGACATGATCCTCATGGCCGTGCTCGAGGAAATGCGGGTCGTTCTCGAGCGCGCGTTCCAGGTTGAAGGCGCCCTGGTTCAGCACGCGGGCAAGATCGACGCCGGAGCGGGTCGTCTTGTAGACGCGGGCGGCCGGGTTGATCGCGTGGACGATATCCTCGATCTGGGCCAGCTCTTCCGGCGTTACGAGATCCGACTTGTTGATGACGACGACGTCGGCAAAGGCGATCTGGTCTTCGGCTTCGCGGCTGTCCTTCAGTCGCAGCGGCAGGTGCTTGGCGTCGACGAGCGCGACGACGGCGTCGAGTTCGGTCTTGGCGCGAACATCGTCGTCCATGAAGAAGGTCTGGGCGACCGGAACCGGATCGGCAAGGCCGGTGGTTTCGACGATGATGCCGTCAAAGCGGCCGGGACGGCGCATCAGGCCTTCGACGACGCGGATCAGGTCGCCGCGAACGGTGCAGCAGACGCAGCCGTTGTTCATTTCGTAGATTTCTTCGTCCGACTCGACGATCAGGTCGTTGTCGATGCCGATCTCGCCGAACTCGTTGACGATGACGGCGTATTTCTTGCCGTGGTTTTCGGAGAGGATGCGGTTCAACAGCGTCGTCTTGCCGGCGCCGAGATAGCCGGTGAGAACGGTGACGGGAACGGGCTTTTGCGTGGCTGTTTCGATCATGGGAGCCTCGAAATATGGAAGGTTGCCCCGGGGAGCAGACATTGGTCGGGTTCCATATAAGGAGTTGGAGACGTCAGTTCAAAGGCTTTTGTATGTTATAAGATCACATTGGATTGCGGAGAGGCGATTTGGCCGCATAGTCACGACAGCGTCGACATATCGAAGCGGTCGACATCTTCAAGCACTTCGACGAGACCTTTGACAGCGTGCGAGATCAGCCGTTCACCCTTCTCCGCCATTGCGACGCCGGCATTGCCGGCGACGCCTTGTGCGCTCAGATCGGACATTTTCCAGCCGAAAGCGTGAGGGCCGTAGGCGCGCAGATGTTTGAAGCCCTTGATAAACTCGGATTGGCGCGATGGGAAATTCGCCGCCTTCGACATGTCCACCTTCTCCGGATGCAGGGCGAGCATGACCGATGTCTCAATATCGCCGCCGTGAATGTCGATGGCTTTGTCGTCCGGCGAGATCAGCCCCTCCGGCACGCCGAAACGCGTCCAGCTGGTGGCGACCGCCAGCATGTCGAAGCGCACGCGCGCTTCCGTCGCCACGATGGTCATCAGCGGCGAGTTTCCGCCATGGGCGTTCAGCATGACGAATTTACGAATGCCGAGATTGTTCATCTGCTCGGCAATGCCGAGCCACCGCCGAACAGCTTCGTCAAAAGCCAGCGTCCGCGTACCGACGACATCCATATGCTCGATGGAATAGCCAACCGGCTCGACGGCGAGAAAGGTGGCCGGCAGGTTTGCCGGCAAGGCAACCTTGAGACGCGACACGATTCCTTCCGCGATGAGCGCGTCGGTTTCGAACGGCAAATGTGGGCCGTGTTGCTCATAGGCGCCAAGTGGCAGTACGGCGATCCATTTTCTTCGCTCTTCGGGCGTCAATGTTTCATCATTGTCATCGAAACATGGCAAAGGATGCGCCATCTGAGGGTGTACCTCTTGTTTATGTCAGTAACCTGCGCAATGTCATAGCGTGATGACTTAGCGGCGAAAAGGTCAATGGAATCACGATGGGCAAAAAGAACAAGGTCGGGAAGAAAAGTAAGTCAGGTAAGAAGAAGGATCACCGGGACTACACGCTTGCCGATCTGTCGCCGGCCTTGACGCAGGCGGCGCGGTCCATGCGCACGGTGATGACGCGCAGCCTGACGGCGAGCGGCCTCTATGCCGGACAGGACGGTGTCATTCTTGCGCTCGCGGCAAGCGATGGTCTTCCGGCCGGTACGCTGGCCCATAAGCTCGGCGTCAAGGCGCCGACGATGACGCGCACGATCGGCCGCATGGAGGCGCAAGGCTTTGTCGAACGGCGGCCGGATGCCGACGATGCCCGCCTGACCAAGGTCTATCTGACGGAAGCGGGGCGAAACAGCGTCAGCGAGATCGAAAGTTCGGCGGCGAGCTGCGATGAGCTTGCGACCCGTGGCTTCTCGGAAAAAGACATCCGCTCGCTTGTGCGCCTGCTCAAGACGATCGAGCATAATCTCCAGGCCGGAGATGACGATGAGGCTGAAGACGAATTCTGAGAATCCTTGAGAATTCGTGTTGCGCGGCGTGATTAAAGCTTTTAATTAAAGATTTTAAATTCCGAAATCGTAAAACGATCGGAATATGTTACGGCTGCGTTTCACGGGGAGGGCGCGCGTGGCGCAAAAGATAAAGCTTTCTACAATTGCGGAAACGCTGGGCATTTCAACGGCAACGGTATCTCTGGCCTTACGCGACAGCCCATTGGTTGCGGTCAATACCCGCGAGAAGATCAAAGACCAGGCCCGCGCGCTGGGCTATATCTACAATCGCCGCGCGGCGAGCCTGAGGACATCCCGATCGGGCATCATCGGTGTCGTCGTACATGACATCATGAACCCCTTCTATGGGGAAATCCTGAAGGCGATCGAAAGTGAGCTCGATCGCAGCCGCCACACCTTCATCCTTTCCAATCACTATGATTCTGTCGAAAAGCAGCGGACCTTCATCGAGACGCTGCTGCAGCTCGGCGGTGACGGCGTCATCATGTCGCCGGCGATCGGGACGCCGCCGGAAGATTTCGAGCTGGCGGAAGAAAACGGCATGCCGGCCATCCTCGTCGCGCGACAGATCGAAGCGCTGGATCTGCCGACCTTTCGCGGCGACGACAGCTACGGGATCTCGCTTGCGACCAATCACCTGATCAGCCTTGGCCACCGCTCCATAGCGATGATCGGCGGCACCGATCAGACTTCGACGGGGCGCGACCGCTATCAGGGCTATGTGAATGCGCTGCGCAAGGCTGCTATCGAGGTCGATCCCAATCTGCGCATTCCCGGCGCACGTTCCAAGCAGGGCGGCTTCGAGGCGGCGGTGCATTTCCTGTCGCTGCCGCAGAAGCCGACGGCGGCCGTCTGCTGGAACGACCTGGTCGCCATCGGTCTCATGAACGGCATTTCGCGCGCCGGCCTCGTTCCCGGGCGAGACATTTCGGTCACCGGCTATGACGATCTGGAGGAGGCGGCGATCGCAACGCCGGCGCTGACCACCGTCTGGAACGGTCAGGCCGAGGTCGGAAGGCTTGCAGCGCGCGCGCTTTTGGATAGGCTGGCGGGAAGCCATGAACCGGACGGTATTCATCTGATCAAGCCGGAAATGCGCATCCGCCAATCGACGGCGCCTTATAAAGCTCGCTAGCAGCGGTTCGGCGCCGAACTGTCTCTCAAGAGGAAAGATCCATGTCCGATAGTCGCATCGCCGTCCTCGTTCCGGGGAAGATACACCCGCGTGTCCTCGAAAGGCTCGGAAAACAGTTCGATATCGTTTCCGTCGAACGCGATGGCGGTCCGAAGGTTGATGCGGAAACCGCATCCCGCATCCGCGGCGTTGCCGTTGCAGGCAGCTTCGATGCCGGCTGGATCGATGCCTTTCCCAATCTCGAAGTCATCGCCAATTTCGGGGTCGGCTATGATGGGATCGACGTCAAGCACGCCGCCTCGAAGGGGATCGTCGTCACCAATACGCCTGACGTCCTAAACGACGAGGTCGCCGATACCGCGATCGCCTTGCTCTTGAACACGCTGCGGCAGTTTCCGAAGGCGGAGACCTGGCTGCGTGAGGGGCGCTGGGCAAAGGAGGGAGCCTTCCCGCTCTCGCCCTTTTCCATGAAGGGACGCCGCATCGGCATCAACGGTCTCGGCCGTATCGGCCTGGAGATCGCGAGAAGGCTGGAGCCGTTCAAGGTGAAGATCGGCTATCACACCCGCACGCCGCGCGATTCGCTGCCTTACGATTACTATCCGACGCTGCTTGAGATGGCGCAATCGGTGGATACGCTGATTTCCATCGTGCCGAAGACGCCCGAGACGCACAAGGTCATCAATGCCGAGATCCTGTCGGCGCTCGGGCCGCAGGGCGTGTTCATCAACGTCGGCCGCGGCTGGTCCGTGGATGACGACGCGCTGATAACAGCCCTCGGCAACGGCACGCTGGGAGCTGCCGGTCTCGACGTCTTCTACGACGAACCGAATGTCCCCACAGGCTATCTCTCGCTGCCGAATGTTTCCCTGCTGCCGCATGTGGCCTCGGCCTCGGTGCCGACGCGCGATGCCATGGCCGATCTTGTTGCCGACAACGTCATCGAATGGTTCGCTAGGGGCGAGCCTGTGACGCCGGTGCCGGAAACGCCGGTCAAGGCGCGAGGCTAATCAGACGGCTTTTTGCTGATAGGGAGCGGCCGCAGGTCGCTCTTTGCCAGCTGCGTAATCGCGCACCGCATCGCCGAAGGCGGTGAAGAGCTTCAATGATGGGGAATCCGTCTCCGCCCAATATTCCGGGTGCCATTGCACGCCGACGGCAAAGGCCTTGGCGCCAATGACGGAGACGGCCTCGATCGTGCCGTCTTCCGCGAGTGCCTCCACCTGCAGTCTCGGCGCCGTATCGGCAATCGCCTGGCGATGCAGCGAATTGACACGCACTTCACCCGGTCCGACGACACGGGCGATACACGAGCCTTCGTTGACGAAGACGCTCTGGCGGATCGAATACATCGTATCGCGATCGACATTCGGCGGCTTGCGGTGATCCCAGATGCCCGGCTGGTCCTGGATTTCGCTGGCAAGCGTGCCGCCAAGCGCAACATTCAGCTCCTGAATGCCGCGGCAGATGGCGAGCATCGGGATGGCGCGGTCGATCGCGCGGCGGATGAGTGGCAGCGATGTCGCGTCGCGCGCCGGGTCGAAAGGACCGTCGCTATCCTTTGCCTCTTTTCCATAGAGGGATGGATGCACGTTGGTCGCCGAACCGGAAACGAGCAGCCCGTCCACCCGGTCGAGAATGGCGTCGGCATCATTGTCGTCCTCAAGTGCGGGAACGATGAGTGCCATCAATCCCGCCGCTTTGACCGCCGCGCGGACATATTGCAGCTGCACCGCATGCCAGCTGGTGCCATCGAACTCGCGGATATCGGCGGGAATGGCGATGATCGGTCTGGACATTCGAGGCTCCGGCAAGGGCGAAACGGTTGTATGGTAGGACCTCTGGACGATCATGATGTCAATCCAAAGGCTGTTATCCACGTCACGAATCTACGCGAAGACGGCGCAGGCAGCAACGTGCAGCGGCATCCATAAGGCTTTGTTTCTCTTCGTCATGCGGATGTACAGGAATCGCCATAATGCGGTGCAAGAGAGCTAACTTGAAAGACTGGCTGCGGCGTGGTTAGTTCCATCGCTTGCGCCGTGACGGGAGCGTGCCGCTCCTCAGCAATGCCGTCCGTATGGGAGAATTCGATGGATCGCCGTTCCTTCATCAGGCGGGCAGGAGCCGTTGGCGCAGGTGCCGCCGCTTCTGCGCTTGCGACCCCGGCCCTTGCCCAGGAATATCCGAAGATCACCTGGAAGATGACCTCCTCCTTCCCCAAGAGCCTGGACACGATCTATGGCGGCGCGGAGGATATTGCCGCGCATGTTTCAGACGCGACCAACGGCAATTTCCTCATCCAGACCTATGAGGCCGGTGAGATCATTCCCGGCGCACAGGCGGCCGATGCGGTCAGCGCCGGCGCCGTCGATGCCGCGCACACCTGCTCCTATTATTTCTGGCAAAAGGATCCAACCTATGCCATCGGCACGGCGCTGCCCTTCGGCCTCAATGCCCGGCTGACCAACGCATGGTTCTACCAGGGCAACGGCAACAAGCTGATGAACGAATTCTATGCCACACAGGGCATCTTGGGGCTTCCCGCAGGCAACACCGGCGCGCAGATGGGCGGCTGGTTTCGCAAGGAAATCAATACGCTCGACGATCTCAAGGGTCTGAAAATGCGCATTGCCGGTCTGGCCGGCAAGGTGATCGAGAAGATCGGAGTCGTGCCGCAGCAGGATATCGCGGTCAACGGCGTCTACGACGCGCTGAGCAAGGGCACCGTCGATGCGGCCGAATGGGTCGGACCCTATGACGACCTGAAGCTGGGGCTGCAAAAGATCGCGAAGTATTATTATTATCCTGGCTGGTGGGAGGGCGGCGCCGTGGTGCATGCCTTTTTCAACCTGGAAAAATGGAATGCCCTGCCGAAGCCTTATCAGGCAATTCTCGGCGATGCATGCGCCTTCGCCAACACCAACATGCTGGCGAAATACGACGTCAAAAATCCGCAGGCGCTGAAGGAAATCGTGACACAAGGTGTGACGCTCAGGCCCTTCAGCCAGGAGATCATGGAGGCCTGTTTCCAGGCAGCCGGCGCGCTCTATGCCGATCTCTCGAAATCCAATGATTATTTCAAGCGCATTTACGAGGACCAGGTCGCCTATAAGAAGGATGCCTATCTGTGGATGCAGCTTTCCGAGTATACCTTCGATACCTTCATGATGATCCAACAGCGGGCAGGCAAGCTATAATTGTATTTCATAAGTCTTCGGCGATATATCGTTTCCTTTATTAGTGGTCTAACATCATATCAACGTGAGCGTGTACCGAGAATCATTATCCCAGTGTGATGCTGGACACAGTCGAGCTTCCATTTAAACTGCCGCTTTGAGTGAAAAATCTTTCCGGACGGGCTCAGTTCGGGCAAGTAAATTTTAAAGGGTTTCCACTACGGTGTCCGCCGCATCAGGGGAAGTCTGAATGAAGCCTCCAAGCCCGGACACCGTGCCGACGGATATTTATCTGTCGTTTGTCAGTTCGCTTTTCGGAAACCGGAAAACGCTCGTTACAGGCGTATTCGTTCATATCCTCATATATGTCCTCGTTTTTCTGAGCACAGATGCCGGCATCTATCTGGCCTTTTGCGTGGCGTTTGCCGTCGTCTTCGGCTTACGGATCAATTTTTTCCGGCAGTTCGACGCAGCCGACAAGAATGGCTTTACGCGCGCCGATATAGCCAGCTGGGAAACGCGCTATGTTGTCGGCGCCGCGGCCACCGCCGCCATTCTTGGCATCGGAAGCGGCTATGCCATCCTCATCCTGCGCGATCCGCTGGCGGAATTCATCTGCGTCGCCGTCACCATGGCGTCCATGGTGTCGATCGTCGGCCGTAACTACGGCTCACCTCGTGCGGTCGATCTTCAGATTCTGGCCTGCTGCGTGCCGATTGTCATCGCCTGCCTGTTGTCGCAGGAACTCTACAAGGGAATCGCCTCCCTCATGCTCATCCCGTTCGGGCTGACGACGCGTGCGATGGCAAATGGCATGCGCGAATTCCTCTACAGGAACATTGTCGCCTCCCGCGAGATATCGTTGATGGCCGACAGGTTCGACACCGCGCTCAACAACATGCCCCACGGGCTGTTCATGCTGGACGCCCAAAACCGGATTCTGGTCGTCAATCGCAAAGCCTGCGAGCTCCTAAATTTCGCCGATCCGCAGCGGCTCAAGGATTGCGAATTCGACGTCGTTCTACGTTATGGCGCCCGTCACGCCTTCATCGACGGATCACTTCCCGGGCTCATTCAGCGGCAGTTGGCCCAACTCGTCAGCGGCACGCTTTCCCGAACCCTCATTCAATTCAATGAGGATCAGTTCCTGGAATTTTCGGCCAGCCGGCGTGCCGATGGAATCGTCATCCTGATCTTTGAAGACGTGACGGTGCGTATTCGCGCTGAACGCAAGATCCTACATATGGTGCGGTACGACCCTTTGACCGGGCTACCGAACCGTGAATATTTCGTGGACCAGATCAAGGAAAGGCTGGCTGCGCGCAACCGGGAAAGCCGCATCGGCATCCTTGTTCTGGATATCGACGATTTCAAACACGTCAACGATATCAAGGGGCATGTTGCCGGGGACCGTCTGCTGGTTGCGGTAGCCGAGCGTTTGAAGGCGCTTGCCGGCACGACAGCGCTTGTCGCTCGTCTCGTCGGCGATCAATTCGTGCTGTTCTTTCCGAATGAGGACGATGTTCCGGATATCGATGGCCGCATCCGCGCCCTGCATGCGGCAATGGCCGGCACCTATGATGCGGAGGACAGCAGCTTTCGGGTTTCCGTCAGTGGCGGGTATATGACCATGCCCGGCCGGGAATTTCGCCCAGAGGAGTGGCAGATCAAGGTCGATCTCGCTCTCTTCGAGGCAAAATCACGGATGAAGGGCGGCTGCAGCGCCTTCGAGCAGGAGATGGACGCACGCTATGTCGAGCGGCAGACGCTGAAGGACGACCTGCGCGAGGCGGTCGAGGCCGGCAGGCTTCAAGCCGTCTACCAACCGATGTACACGCCGGATGGCTCGCGCATCGAATGCTGCGAGGCGCTCGCGCGCTGGATTCACCCGGAAAAGGGCTCAATTCCGCCTGATCTTTTCGTGCAGCTTGCCGAGGAGATGGGCATCGTTGCCGGCATCACTCGCTTCATGGTCGATCGTGCTTGCCGCGATTGCGTTTCATGGCCTGCGCCACTCGCCGTTTCAGTCAATCTCTCGGCGCAGGATCTGCGCAATGACGAGATTGTCAAAATCGTGATCGCGGCGCTCGAGACGTCGGGACTTGAGCCCTCCCGCCTGCATCTCGAAGTTACCGAAAGCTGCCTGATGGACGAGGTAGCAACCGTCCGCTCCATTCTCGCGGATTTCCGGGCTAGGGGTATCACGATTGCGATCGACGATTTCGGAACGGGATTTTCCAGCCTCAGTTACCTCGATACGCTGCCGGTGGATGTCGTGAAGATCGACCGGTCTTTCGTTCGCGACATCACGACGGACAGCCGCCGTTTCAAGCTGCTATGCGGCATCGTCGATCTTTCCCGCGCCCTCAGCCTGCATGTCGTGATCGAAGGTGTCGAGACGCTGGAGCAACTGGCATTGGTCGTCGAGCGGAACTTGGCGGATATCATCCAGGGCTATGTATTTTCCCCTCCGATAGCCCCAGAGCAAGTCGCCGAGAAGGTCGCCAGCCTCGATAGACGGCAGCTGGGAGCCGGCAGGCTCTTCTCGCCCGAGACCGTCCGATAGTTGGCGGCGGCGCTGCAGTCCCCTGGCATTTGGAATCCTCCGGCAATTCGATCGGCCCGCACCACCTGCGACCTTCTCGTGCATTGCATTTTTCCTCGCTTTGTGTAACGCCTCGGTAGAGGAAAATTGGTTGCGGTATCTCTCTTATAAGATATTGCACCTTTTGAGGATGAACTCCGGCCGGCAGTCTAGATCGTCTGTCTGGGGAGAGGATTGAGGGGAGATTTCTGAATGGCCGAACATCACACTGGACCTGCTGAAGTGGGTGCTCCCATGGACTACAAGGAGCACGAGAAGACCTACAATCTTTTCATCTCGGGCGCCAAAGTTGGGTCTGCGATCGTTGCGGCCCTGTTGATCGCCATGGCGGCCGGTTTCTTCGGTCATGCCGGCTTTCTCGGCGGCGTCCTGATATTCATCGTTCTGACCATCGCCAGCGTCGTCCTGTTGCGCTGATATAACAGCGCTGACAGATGGCGGGCCGATCTCCCGCGCTTTCCCATGATTCTGCAGGCTACAGCGCCGCCGCATGCAGGAGCGGCGCCGTCTGATGCGAGGTGTCGTCGTTGAGCAATCTGGTTTTCGTGGCCAAGGAAAGCGTGGCGGAGGAGACGCGTGTTGCGGCGTCCGTCGAGACGGTAAAGAAGATGAGGAGCCTCGGTTTCGATGTCGTGATCGAGGCTGGTGCGGGTGTTTTGTCGCGCATCCCGGATGCCGAATATGAAGCTGCCGGAGCCCGCATCGGCTCCGTCAAGGATGCCAAGGCGGCGGATGTCGTGCTCAAGGTCCGGCGGCCGACGACCAGAGAAATCGCCGGCTACAAGAGCGGCGCGATCATTATCGCTATCATGGATCCCTATGGCAATGAGGCAGCGCTTGCCGCGATGGCGCGCGCGGGGTTGACGGGTTTCGCTATGGAGTTGATGCCGCGCATCACCCGTGCGCAGTCGATGGACGTCCTGTCGTCGCAGGCAAACCTCGCCGGCTATCAAGCCGTCATCGAGGCCGCAGCCGTCTATGATCGGGCGCTGCCGATGATGATGACGGCGGCGGGGACGGTGCCGGCGGCGAAAGTGTTCATCATGGGGGCAGGGGTTGCCGGCCTGCAGGCGATCGCGACCGCGCGGCGTCTCGGCGCACAGGTCTCGGCGACCGATGTTCGTCCGGCTGCGAAGGAACAGGTCGCCTCGCTCGGAGCAAAATTCATTGCCGTCGAGGACGAGGAATTCAAGGCGGCGGAGACCGCCGGCGGCTATGCCAAGGAAATGTCGAAGGAGTATCAAGCCAAGCAGGCTGCTCTCGTTGCCGATCATATCGCCAAACAGGACATTATCATCACCACGGCGCTGATCCCCGGCCGGCCGGCGCCGCGCCTCATCAGCCGCGACATGCTGAAGGCGATGCGCCCAGGTGCGGTTGCCGTCGATCTCGCGGTCGAGCGCGGTGGCAATATCGAGGGCGCCGAGTATGGCAAGGTCGCCGAGGTCGAAGGCGTCCGGGTGGTCGGCTATCCCAACATGGCCGGCCGGATCGCGGCCAGCGCATCGGCTCTCTATGCGAAGAACCTCGTGACTTTTCTGGAGACGATGGTCGACAAGGATACGAAGAGCCTCGCCGTCAACCGGACCGATGAACTGATCAAGGCGACGATGCTGACCGATGGCGGCGAGGTCGTGAACCCGAACTTCGTCGACCCCGACCAGCCGACGATCAAGAAGGGAGATCTCTGAGATGGCCAGTCAAGCGATGGACCAGGCACTGCAGCAACTGCATGATGCCGTTAACGCCGTCACTTCAGCCGCAGCGCAGGCCCCGGAGACTGTGAGCGCGGCAACAGGTGGGGCAATCGATCCCTTCGTCTTCCAGTTCGCGATTTTCGTGCTGGCGATCTTCGTCGGCTACTATGTCGTATGGTCGGTGACGCCGGCCCTGCATACGCCGCTGATGGCGGTGACGAACGCCATCTCCTCGGTCATCGTCGTCGGTGCGCTGCTGGCCGTGGGCATCTCCGCGAGCGGTCTCGCCACCGGCTTCGGTTTCGTGGCGCTGGTTCTCGTTTCGGTCAATATCGTCGGCGGCTTCCTTGTCACCCAGCGCATGCTGGCGATGTACAAGAAGAAGGACAAGTGAGAGCGGCATGCTGAGCAATATCGCGGCTTTCCTCTATCTCGTCTCCGGTGTGCTCTTCATCCTGGCGCTGCGCGGCCTGTCGCATCCGGCCACCAGCCGGCGCGGCAATCTCTACGGCATGATCGGCATGGGCATTGCCATCGCCACCACGCTAGTGCTGGCGACGCCATCCTTCGGCGGCTTCGTGCTGATCATCCTTGGCCTTGCCATCGGCGGCGGAGCGGGTGCCTATATCGCGCGCGTCATTCCGATGACCTCGATGCCGCAGCTCGTGGCAGGTTTCCATTCGCTGGTCGGTCTTGCGGCTGTCCTCGTCGCCGCTTCGGCGCTCTATACGCCATCCTCTTTCGGTATCGGCGAGATCGGGTACATTCACACCGAGGCTCGCATCGAGATGGCGATCGGTGTCGCGATCGGCGCGCTCACATTCACCGGTTCGATCATCGCCTTCCTGAAACTCGACGGGCGCATGTCCGGCAAGCCGATCCTGCTGCCGAACCGGCATGTCATCAATGCTGCTCTGCTCGTACTCATCGTGTTCTTCATCATCAGCCTGGCGGCGAGCGAGAGCCATTTCGCTTTCTGGGCTGTCGTGCTGCTGTCGCTGGCGCTCGGCGTACTTTTGATCGTGCCGATCGGCGGCGCCGATATGCCCGTTGTCGTGTCGATGCTGAACTCCTATTCCGGCTGGGCCGCCGCCGGCATCGGCTTCACGCTCGGCAATCTCGCGCTCATCATCACCGGCGCGCTTGTGGGATCCTCGGGTGCGATCTTGTCCTACATCATGTGCAAGGGCATGAACCGCTCCTTCATCTCAGTCATTCTCGGTGGTTTTGGCGGCGAGACGGCCTCGGGCGGAGCTGATAATTCCGACAAGACCGTGAAGCTCGGCTCGGCCGAGGATGCCGCCTACCTGATGGCGAATGCCTCCAAGGTCATCATCGTGCCCGGCTACGGCATGGCGGTGGCGCAGGCCCAGCATGCGCTGCGCGAAATGGCTGACAGGCTGAAGGCACATGGCGTCGAGGTCAAATATGCCATTCATCCCGTTGCCGGCCGCATGCCGGGCCATATGAACGTGCTGCTCGCCGAAGCCAACGTACCCTATGATGAAGTCTTCGAGCTCGAGGACATCAATTCGGAATTCGCTCAGGCCGATGTCGCCTACGTCATCGGCGCCAACGACGTCACCAATCCGGCGGCGCGCGACGACAAGACCTCGCCGATCTACGGCATGCCGATCCTCGATGTCGACAAGGCGAAGACCTGCCTTTTCGTCAAGCGTTCGCTGGGCTCCGGCTATGCCGGCATCGACAACACGCTGTTCTATAAGGATGGCACGATGATGCTTCTGGGCGACGCCAAGAAGGTGACCGAGGACATCGTCAAGGCAATGAACGAGTAAGCTGCCGCTGCACCCGCAAGGGCGGTGTTTCCTCTCTTAGAGCAACTCTGCTTTTCTTCGAATCGCGAAAACGCTCTATCTTCTTGTTTTACGCCGTTCCGGACGCAAAATCGCTTCGCACTTTTGCTGGAACTGCTCTTAGGTCCTTTGACGCTCCATCATGTTGCGCGGTGCAGTCAGTATCCAGACAAGTCCGGCCGGACGGAAATCGACCTCGACATGACCGCTGAAGGATGCCGCGGCATGCGTTTTCGTGACGGTCGTGCCGAAGCCGGTCACGCTGGGCGGTTTGACTTTGGGACCGCCGGTTTCGCTCCAGGCGAAGCGGATCATGGTGCCGGTTTCAGCAACTTCGTTCGTCCATTCGATGGTGATCTTGCCGTCTGGTGCGGAAAGCGCGCCATATTTGACCGAATTGGTGGCAAGCTCGTGCAGGATCAGGCCGAGATTCTGCACCGCTTCCGGCTTCAAGAGGAAGTCGTTGCCGAGGACGTCGAGCTGCTGAGGTCCCTGCAGGAAGGTCGCTAGATGAATGTCGATCACGCGGCGCAGCGACACGCCGGACCATTGTTCGCTGGTCAGGACCTCGATCGAGCGTGCCAGGCCTTCCAGGCGGTCGGCGACCGCCCGCTGGAAGGTATCGACGCTATCCGTCTGCCGTGCGAGCTGGCGTGTCATCGCCTGGGCGAGTGCCAACAGATTCTTGGTGCGGTGGACAAGCTCGTGCATGACGAAATGCAGCCGATCCTCCGTGACGCTGCGGTCGAAGGATGCGTTGGAAAGCGCAATGGCCACCTGGTTTGCCTCGATAACGCTGGTGTCAACTGGCGACACGATTTCGCCTCGACCCATGCGGTCTGCCATGTCGGCTATGCTCTGGATGGTCGTGCGCACCTGGCGCGCCAGCGCATAGACGGCGATCAGCGCGATCAGCAGCAGCGTCACCCCGCCATAGATCAGGAATCGCCAGGTGCTCATCAGCGACTGCTGTGCGGACGCGATCGGTCCCCAAACGACGGCTTTCCATGACCAGCCGGAGATTTGCGCATAGCCGAGCACCGCATTCGGGAGGGTCTTTTCATCCTGGTAGACACCGCTGGATGCGATCAGTTTCGGCAGAATATCCTTGTTGAACGTGTCTCCCGGAGCAAGGGTCGTCGGGCCGCCAGCGGCAACGACATGGCCGGATTTATCCACAACCGCTGCGGACCAGCCGGGCGGCAGGGCTTGCGTCGTCACGAGCTTGGCGAGCTCGTCGGCATCCTGGGTGACAGCCAAAGCGGCGCCGGCTGGCGAATGTTCGAGGGGCAGGGTGACGTTATAGACCCAGCGGCGGGCGTTGGTCCCCATGAAGACGTCGGATGCCTCGATGCGGCCGGAGTTCAGCGCCGATTGCAGCGCTGCAATGTTACCGGTCTTGCCGAGCGGTTTTCCAAACGGCCAGCGGGTATTCAGCCGAAGCTGGCCATCCTTTTCCATGAGCAGCACGAAGAGCGAATCGGTGCGCAGGACCGTTTCCGTGCGGGCGAAGAAGGTGGCAATGTCGTTGCGTTCGAGTTCCGGCGAGGAAGACAGGAGACGCAATGTCGTCGCCATGTCCTGCAATTGGCGATCGATGACGCGCGAAAGCGCCTGCGCATCCTGAACGGTGTCCCCCTTCAGCACATCGCGCTCATTATTTTCGAGCTGAACCAGAAGCAGCGCGACGAAGGCGAGAATGGGCAAGGCAATCGCCAGAGCGATGGCGATCAGATAGGCACCAATCGACGCTTTCGGAAAATGCGGCTTTCTCATGAAGCGATCAACCGATCGTGCCTCGATGAGGATATGACGCGCCGGCAAACGCAAATAGAATGGTATTGGTCATCATGCCAAGCGCCCCCGTGCCCCGATCCGAGCTACATGCTCCAGAAGCGCCATGTTAGGGCTCGGTAATTTTCCTTGCAACATCTGAAAAGTCATTATTGCGAAATCGTAAGCGATCTCGGGTATTTACGACTGTGGCAACGCATCCCTGCAGTTGCGCTGACCGCCTCATTCTCAAGCTAGGAAAAGCGAGAGAGCCGGAACGGCGCAAGCTCGTGCGCTTCGCTGCCATCGACGATTTCCTGCGCCGCGAGCTGGCCGACGAGCGGTGCGAGCGTAACGCCGGAGTGCAGAACTGCGAAGTAGAGGCCGGGTGCCCCACCGATATTGCCGAGGACCGGCAGGCCGTCCTTCGGCGTCGGGCGGTAGCCGAGGGTGTGGAAGTCGAGCTCCAGCGCCTCGCCGCCTTTCAATGTTGCTCTGACCTTGGCGAAGAGCGCATCGGCAGCCGCTTGAGGATTATCGCCGGGATCGGTGCCGCCGAAGTCGCCGCCGGCTATGATTCGTCCTTCCGCCGTTTGGCGCAGATGCAGTTCCGGTGCCATCACCAAGCCGTTCAACATTTTCCCTACGGGTTGGGAATGGACGATGAGCCCCGGAGGTGTTTCAAGCGGCACAAGAATATCCGCCGAGGCGGCAAGCGCTGCCGTGCCTGCACCGGCAGCCAGAACGACATGATCGGCGTGCATCGGCCCTTCGCTCGTTTCGATGCCGACGACCCGCTCGCCCTGCCTCAGCAGACCTTTGACTTCGACACTGGATGACAGGATCGCCCCCCGACGGCGGGCATCTTCCAGCAGCAGTTTGGCGGCGGCAACGGGTTCGACCGCGCCTTCTTCCGCGACGTGCAGAGCATAGTCGGGTGGATTGGCCAGATTCGGTTCGAGCATCGCACTCGTCGCCCGGTTGACCGGCTGTATGCCATAGCCCCAGCCATGGTGCTGCGCCGCATAGGCATCCAGCTCCGGCTCGGGAAGATCCCAGCTGAGGCCACCGCACCAAGATAGAGGGATGTCAGGCAGATCAGCCTTCAGTCTCGACCACTCTGTCATCGAGCGATGACGGACACGGAAGTAGAATTCCGGATTGCCCCAGCTGGCATTGATCCAGGCGAAGGAGTTCGGGGTGGCAACGCCGCCGATCTGCTGTGCGACCACCGTTACCGACGCGCCCCTGCGGCTCAGATGCCAGGCGATGGAAGCGCCGATGATGCCGGCGCCGATGACGATGATTTTCTGCGGGGAGGGCATGTCTTTGTCTCGCTTGAACGGATGAGCCCGAGACTACAGCACGTCGCGCAAAAGTGTGCAGTGGTTTTGCAATAACGACATGCGCAAAATCGAAGACCAGGGCAAAGAAAAGCCGCCGGGCAGGGATTGCCGGCGGCTGGATATCTTTACTGCGATATGCCCCGTCTCAGGCGCCGGCGCCGACACGTGCCAGACCGTCTCTGGCCGGCTGATAGTTGGGATCGAGGTTAACCGCATGCTGATAGGAGCGGCGGGCCTTCGCCTTGTCGCCTTTTCGCTCATAGACGAATGCCTGGTTTGCCCAGGATTCGGCGAGCTTGTTGTTCAGCTCGATCGCATGGTTGAAATCGGCAAACGCGTTGTCGTCGTCGTTCTGCGCAAGATAGGAGATGCCGCGGCTGTTGTAAGGCTCCGGCGAGTTCGGCGACAGCGAGATCGCCTTGGAGAAATCGTCGATCGCCTTATCCTGCTGATTGCGCTTCTGGTAGATCACACCTCGGCCGTTATAGGCGCGGCCATCCGTCGTCCCGAGGCTGATGGCCTTCGAATAATCGTTGAAGGCGTCGTTGTCGCGGCCGGACTGACGGTAGAGGTTGCCGCGGCCGATATAGGCGACGTCGTAGTTCGAGTTGATCTGCAGCGCCGCATTATAGTCCGCGACCGCTTCCGGCAGCTTGCCCATGTTGCGATAGATGAGCGCGCGGTTGGCATAGGCCTGGTAGAATTTCGGATTGAGCTGGAGCGCCTGATTGAAATCGGCAAGAGCGCGATTGAAATCGCCGCCGCGGCCATAGGCTGTGCCGCGCACATTGTAGCCTTCCGGATCCTGCGGATTGGCATTGATGACTGACGTCAGCGAGGCGATATTTTCGGACGAGCCCTGAGCCTTGTCGATCTGGATCACATTATCGGTCGTAGCCGTCTGGCAGCCGGAAAGGCTGATCGCGGCAAGTATCGCCAAAGCAGGCAGCACCGCGGCGCGCTTCGAAACGGGTAAAGAGAGGTTCGAAGTGCGGAACTTTACGGAAGTCGTCATTGCCATTATCGGGTTCGCTTTCTCCATGCGTCATATCAGGCTGTTCTGATTTAATCCGATTTGCGTAGAGAATAAATCAAAAAGGCGGCGGCGAACGACTCGCCCCCGCCACACATGCATCTGAAAACGTCGAAAAAACGGCGATTACTTGGCAACAAGGCCTTCGCGCTGAGCGCGCTTGCGAGCAAGCTTGCGAACGCGACGAACAGCTTCAGCCTTCTCGCGAGCACGCTTCTGCGACGGCTTTTCATAGTAGTCGCGCATCTTCATTTCGCGGAAAATACCTTCGCGCTGCATCTTCTTCTTGAGAGCGCGGAGAGCCTGGTCGACATTGTTATCGCGGACAAGTACCTGCACGAGAATCACGTTCCTTTGGTTTGGTTGATGCCAGCGGCGACGGCAGCGCCAGGAGGCAAAAATATAACGTTCGCGCGGCCACGGCCTTGCGATTGGGAGGCGGGATAGCAGATCGGTTTGTCAAAGTCTAGCCAGATCGTGAGTTTGCAGAGGAAAAAGCTAGTTGTCGAGGGCTGAATTGAGCCGGCGATACCTGCTGCGCTTTCACGAAGGCGCTTGGAAGAGGGATTGGCAGATCCCGATCTTTGCGGCACTGACATGCTTGTGTGAGCATTTCGGATCAGAATCATTCGCGAGCTGCGCGGGATTCGAGCAGTCGTCCGAAACGAGAGGGAATCACTTTATGCAATCGCATCGCTTTGTCGCTGTTGGGAAAGCGCTTGCTGCGCTCGCGCTCAACCTTGTAGTACTGACTGCGGTGTTTGCGCCTGCCACAGCCGGCGAAGTGCGTTTTGGTAAGAATGTGCGCATCGGTGGCCATGATTTTTCCAATCAGACCTACGACAGCAAACATCGTGCGAGAATTTATCTCTACAATGGAAAGCCGCGAAAAGAGGGATGCGTCTGGCGCAAGGACGGTCATGGCGGGCGCGTGAAGGTCTGCCATCTGCAGCGCAAATAATCGGCTAAGAGGTCGTAAGCGGGGCAGGCGGGAAGGCGGCAATTTTAACCGTGTCGAAAGACGGTGCTGAATGCGTCGCAAAAGAGCCGTTGTGTCGGTTTTGGATTTGCGATTTGTATGCCCCATAAAGATGGGCGTCCTGCCTGAAGGAGTTGAGGGCGAATGCGTAAATACTCGGTTTTTGCCGTGGCACGGGAAGCGATGCGGGCTCACAAGGGCTGGGAGGCTCAATGGACCTCGCCGGAGCCGCGCAAGGAGTATGACGTCATCATCGTCGGCGCCGGCGGTCATGGCCTGGGTGCGGCCTACTATCTCGCCAAGGAGCACGGCATCACCAATGTCGCGGTGATCGAAAAGGGCTGGCTCGGCGGCGGCAATACCGGCCGTAACACGACCATCATCCGCTCGAACTATCTCTATGAAGAGAGCATGCACATCTACGAGCATTCGATGAAGCTCTGGGAAGGGCTGTCTCAGGATCTCAATTACAATGTCATGTATTCGCCGCGCGGCGTGATGATGCTGTCGCACAATGTGCATGATCAGCAGTCCTTCAAGCGGCATATCCATGCCAACCGTCTCTATGGCATCGACAATGAATGGCTGACGCCCGAGCAGGCTAAGGCTTATTGCCCGCCGCTCGATATTTCGAAGACGGCGCGCTATCCGATCAACGGCGCTGCCCTGCAGCGTCGCGGCGGCACGGCGCGTCACGATGCGGTCGCCTGGGGCTTTGCGCGCGCCGCTTCCGATCGCGGCGTCCACATCATCCAGAATTGCGAAGTGACCGGCATTCGCCGCGGGCCTGATGGCCGTGTGACCGGCGTCGATACGAGCAAGGGCTTCATCGGCGCCAAGAAGGTCGGCGTTTCCGCAGCCGGGCATACCACCGTCGTCATGCAGATGGCCGGCGTGCGCGTGCCTTTGCAATCGAGCCCGCTGCAGGCGCTCGTCTCCGAACCGCTGAAGCCGATCTTCCCCTGCGTCGTCATGTCGAACACGGTGCACGCCTATATCTCGCAGTCCGACAAGGGCGAGCTCGTCATCGGCGCCGGCACGGATCAATATAATTCATACAGTCAGACGGGCGGCCTGCAGATCATCACCCATACGCTGGATGCGATTTGCGAACTGTTCCCGATGTTCCGTCGCGTGAAGATGATGCGCTCCTGGGGTGGCATCGTCGACAATACGCCGGATCGTTCGGCAATCCAGTCGAAGACGCCGGTACCCGGGCTCTATGTGAATTGCGGCTGGGGCACCGGTGGTTTCAAGGCGACGCCGGGTTCGGCCAATCTTTTTGCCCATCTGATTGCCCGCGACGAGCCGCATAAGTTCAATGCCGGCCTGACGCTGGATCGCTTCCGCACTGGCCGTCTGATCGATGAGGCGGCGGCAGCCGCCGTGGCACACTGATGTCGGCCGCGGTCGGGATCGTTCTTGCCGCAGGGCTTTCCCTGCCGGTCGGAGCGGTCACGACCGAAGTCAGCGATCTTATTCCGGGGGTCAAGGATTTTCGCATGCAGGTGATCCACAAGGCAAAGGATGAGGCCGACTGGCCCTTCGTGGCCGAAAGCGGTGTGATTGCCTGCGCCAAGGTCTTGAACACGCCGGCGGTCTATTTCGTGCCGGACCAGACGCCCGAAGCGACCAGGGCGTTTGCGATCGACACCGATCTGCTGGGCATGAGCCTGGTCAATCTGGGGATGACCAATGTGCTGAAGCCCTATGGATCGCTGGAGGCGCTGCTGAAGCGCATAACACCTTTCGTCATCATGGGGCGGCAGCTTTGCGCGCAGCCTCCCGGCACAAGCCTTACAGGCTCCGAGCTTTAACACAGGTAGAAAACAATGCTGCTGATTTACTGCCCCTATTGCGAGGAAGAGCGTTCGGAACTCGAATTCCGCAACGCCGGCGACGCGCATATCGTGCGGCCGGCCAATATTGCCGGGATCTCGGACGAGGAATTCGAGGAATATTTCTTCCTGCGCGACAACCCGAAGGGGCTAATCTTCGAGCGCTGGCGGCACATCCATGGCTGCGGCCGCTTCTTCAATGCGGCGCGCGATACGGTGAGCGATCACTTCTACCGAACCTACAAGGCCGGCGAACCGAAGCCGGATCCGGCGACGCTCAAGCCCGGCGCGGCCGAACCGGTGACGCAGCAACAGAACGAACAAGAAAAGACGGCACCAACAGAGGGATTTGCTGAATGAGCGGCGCCAATCGTATCGCGGGCAAGGGACGTCTGACGCCTGCCAGAACCGCTCGCTTCACTTTTGACGGCAAGACCTATACCGCGCTCGAAGGCGATACTGTCGCCTCGGCGCTGCTTGCCAACGGCGTTCATCTCGTCGGCCGGTCCTTCAAGTATCACCGCCCGCGCGGTATCCTCTCGGCTGGAGCCGAAGAGCCGAACGCACTGCTCGACATCTCGCGCGATGCGGCGCGGCGACAGCCGAACGTACGTGCCAGCGTGCAGGAAGTTTTCGACGGCATGAAGGCTCAGTCGCAGAACCGCTGGCCGTCGCTCGCCTTCGATATCGGTGGCGTCAACAATCTGATGTCGCCCTTCTTTGCCGCCGGCTTCTACTACAAGACCTTCATGTGGCCGAAGTCGGCCTGGAAGCATATTTACGAGCCCTTCATCCGCCGTGCTGCCGGCCTCGGCGTTGCGCCGACGGAAGAGGATCCGGATCACTATGCCGGCCGTTACGCCCATTGCGACGTTCTGGTCGTCGGTGCCGGCGTCGCCGGTCTTTCCGCGGCGCTCGCGGCGGCTGAAACCGGCGCCAAGGTCATCCTCTGTGACGAACAGCCGGAGGTTGGCGGCGCGCTCCGCTTCGATACCGGCATCAAGATCGATGGCGCCGAAGGGTACGAGTGGGCGCAGGCTACCGTCGCCAAGCTCAAGGCGATGCCGAATGTCCAGGTGCTGACCCGCACGACCGCCTTCGGCTATTACAACCATAATTTCTTCGGCCTTGCCGAACGCGTGACCGACCATCTGGCCAAACCCGGCCGCGACTTGCCGCGCGAGCGCCTATGGCAGGTCCGCGCCAAGCGCGCCATCCTGGCGACAGGCGCGATCGAACGCCACATGGTGTTTCCGAACAACGATCGTCCGGGCATCATGCTCGCTTCGGCGGCGCGTGCCTATCTCAACCACTATGGCGTCGCCGTCGGAGCGAAGATCGGCATCTACACGGCGCATGATTCGGCCTATGAGGCCGCCTTCGATCTGAAGCGCGCCGGCGTTTCCATCGCTGTCATCGTCGACAGCCGTGCGCGTCCGGGCGAGGCGGTTCTCGCCGAAGCAAAGCGGCTCGGCATCGAGGTGCTGACCGACTATGCCGTCGTCGATACATCAGGCAAGCTGCGCGTCGCCTCCATGACCGTCTCGCGCAACGGCAGCTCCGCAACCCGCAAGATCCCGGTGGATGCCCTGCTGGTTTCGGCGGGCTGGACGCCCTCCGTTCATCTCTTTTCGCAATCGCGCGGCAAGCTGAAATTCGATACCGAGAAGCAGCGCTTCCTGCCGGGTACCTATGTTCAGGATTGCCTTTCGGTCGGCGCCTGCAACGGCACGGATGGGCTGCAAGCCGCGATCGAGGAATCGCTTGCCGCCGGTGAGCTGATGGCACGTGCCACGGGCAGCACCAATGGTGGTGAGAAGATTCAGCTCCAGGCCGAGCAGGCATTCGAATGGACAGGCGGCATGATCGGTGCTGCCGAAGGTGCGGGACCGGATACGAATGCCAAGGCTTTCGTCGATTTCCAGCACGATGTCTGCGCCAAGGATATTCGTCTTGCCGTGCGCGAGGGCATGCATTCCATCGAGCATATCAAGCGCTTCACCACCAACGGCATGGCGTCCGACCAGGGCAAACTATCCAACATGCATGGCCTGGCAATTGCCGCCGAAATGCTCGGCAAGGATATTCCGCAGGTCGGTCTCACCACCTTCCGTGCGCCCTATACGCCCGTTACCTACGGCACGCTGATCAGCCATTCGCGCGGCGCACTCTTCGATCCCGCCCGCAAGACGCCGATGCATGCCTGGGAAGAGGCGCATGGCGCGATCTTCGAGGATGTCGGCAATTGGAAGCGCGCCTGGTTCTATCCGCGTGCCGGCGAGACCATGCATCAGGCCGTCAATCGCGAATGCCGTACGGCGCGCGAAGTGGCCGGCGTGTTCGATGCCTCCACCCTCGGCAAGATCGAAGTGGTCGGGCCGGATGCGGCGGAATTCCTGAACCTCCTCTACACCAACGCCTGGGATACGCTGAAGCCCGGCCGCTGCCGCTACGGCATCATGACCCGCGAGGACGGCTTCGTCTATGACGATGGCGTCGTCGGGCGCCTTGCCGAGGATCGCTTCCATGTGACGACCACGACGGGCGGTGCGCCGCGCGTGCTGCATCATATGGAAGACTATCTGCAGACCGAGTTCCCGCACCTGAAGGTGTGGCTGACCTCGACCACCGAGCAATGGGCTGTTATCGCCGTGCAGGGTCCGAAGGCACGCGAGATCATCGAGCCGCTCGTCGAGGGTCAGGATCTTTCCAACGAGGCCTTCCCGCATATGAGCGTGGCCGAGTGCAAGGTCTGCGGCGTGCCGGCCCGGCTGTTCCGCGTCTCCTTCACCGGTGAAGTCGGCTACGAAATCAACGTGCCGGCCGACTATGGCCAGTCGGTCTGGGAAGCCGTCTGGGCTCGTGCTGAGCCGCTGGGCGCCTGCGCCTACGGAACAGAGACCATGCACGTGCTGCGCGCCGAGAAGGGCTATATCATCGTCGGCCAGGATACCGACGGTACGGTGACACCTGACGATGCCGGCCTTGCCTGGGCCGTTTCCAAGAAGAAGACCGATTTCGTCGGTATTCGCGGCCTGAAACGGCAGGATCTGGTCAAGGAAGGCCGCAAGCAGCTCGTCGGTCTCGTCACCCGCGATCCGAAGGTGGTGCTGGAGGAGGGCGCACAGATCGTTGCCGATCCGAATGAGCCGAAACCGATGACCATGCTCGGCCATGTCACCTCTTCCTATTGGTCCGAAAATCTCGGCCGCTCCATCGCCTTCGCGCTGGTTGCCGGCGGGCGCGAGCGCATGGGCAAGACGCTCTATGTGCCGATGCCCGACAAGACGATTGCCGTCGAGGTGACGGATCTGGTGTTCTTTGACAAGGAAGGAGGCCGGATCAATGGCTGATCTCGCTACCCGCAAACTGCCGCTCGCCGGCCGCCACGGCGGTTCCTCGACCGTCCGGCTGACGCCAGCTGCTCCTGCAAGCCGCATTTCGCTGCGCGCGCCTGCGGATTTAGTCCATGGTCTTTCGCAGGCACTCGGCCTTCAGCTACCGATCCGCCCGAAGACCTCGGCCAGTGCCAATGGCCGTCATGCCCTGTGGCTCGGCCCGGACGAATGGCTCGTTATCGATGAAAACGGTGCCGAACTGGTCGGCGTGGCTGCGTCGTCCGGCGTGCTGCATTCGGCGACCGATGTCTCACATCGCAATACCGCGGTCATCATCTCCGGTCCCGGCGCGGAAGCAACGCTTGCCGCCGGCTGCCCGCAGGATGTTTCGCTGAGCGCATTCCCCGTCGGCGCTTGCTCGCGCACGCTGCTCGGCAAGGCGGAAGTGGTGATCTTGCGGCTCGACGAGGAGACATTCCGCGTCGAGGTCTGGCGCTCCTTCTCCGATTATGCCTTCGGTCTTCTGGCCGAAGGTGCGGAGGATGCGGGCCTTTAAGCCTCTTCGGGCCGATCCTTCGGGTCGAACTGCGATATGGTCGTCCATGTCGCAGTCAGCGCCGGTTTGCGCTCGTTTTCGATCTCGACAGTCACATCATAGGTCAGCATCAGCATATTGGCGCCGCGCAGCCGGGTTTCGGCGAGCGTAAAACGGCCGCGCACCCGCGCTCCGCACTTGACCGGCGACATGAAGCGGATCTTCTCGAAGCCGTAGTTGATGCCCAAGATCTGTTCGCGGATCTTCGGCAATGCGCTGTAGTTCATCGCCGAGAGCAGCGAGAGTGTCAGGAAGCCGTGGGCAATCGTGCCGCCATAGGGCGTTTCCGCCTTGGCGCGCTCGGGATCGACGTGGATGAATTGGTGATCGAGCGTCGCATCGGCAAAGGTGTCGATCATCGTCTGGTCGACGGCAATCCAGTCGGAGACGCCGATCTCCGTTCCCACCAATTTCATGATCTCAACAAGCGAAATTTCGCCGGGCATGCCATCCTCGTCAGTCTGTGTCGTCAAAACCCTTTCTGGCGAATCGAGACTGAAAGTGCAACCGCGATCAGTTTTCCAGAAGGAATGCGACAGAGCGGGCGGGTATGGTGATTTGCCCGCCGGCTAGGGTTTTGCCTGCCGTCGTCAGCTGGGACCAGCCGCCGCTTTCGGAAACCGGCAATGCAACGGCGCGTTCGTCTGCGGCGCGATTGAAGACCAGGGCGAGCCGCGTCGAGCGGTCCGTCGCACGATCCTCTGTCTGTAGCGCCATGCCGAGCACGGCCGCTCCCGGCGCCTCCCAATCCGGTACCGTCATCGGCGTCCCTGCGCTTGAGAACCAAAGCACGTCGCCATCGCCGCGGAAGAAATTCATGTCGCCAAAGGCCGTGAAGCGGCGGCGGAGGCCGGCAAGCCAGGCGGTATGGCCGATCAGTTCCTCGTCCAGCAGCTTCCAGTCCACCCAGGTGATGGCGTTGTCCTGGCAATAGGCATTGTTGTTGCCCTGCTGGCTGCGTCCGCCTTCATCGCCCGCGGTCAGCATGATCGTGCCGCGTGTGGCAAAAAGCGTCGACAGCATGGCCTCGATATCGGCGCGGCGCTTGGATTGGATCGCCTGATCGTCCGTTTTCCCCTCGATGCCGTTGTTCCAGGAGAAGTTTTCGTTGTGGCCGTCGCGATTGTTCTCGCCATTGGCCTCATTGTGCTTGTTCTCGTAGGAAACGAGATCCATCAGCGTGAAGCCGTCATGGGCGGCGAGGAAGTTGACGCTGCGCGTCTGCGTGCGCCCATCACGACCGAAGATGGAGGAGGAGCCGGCAAGGATCGTTGCCAGAGCGCCGATGCCGGCATCGCCGCGCCAGAAGCGGCGAAGGTCGTCGCGGGCGCGGTCGTTCCATTCGAGGAAAGGTGCTGGGAAATTCCCGAGCTGATAGCCGCCGGGGCCGATGTCCCAGGGTTCGGCGATCATGATGCGATCCTGCAGCACTTCGTCCGCCAGCATGGTGCGGAGCGTCATGCTTTCCGGATCGAAGCCCTTGCCGTTGCGTCCCAGCACGGTGGCGAGATCGAAGCGGAAGCCGTCGATGCCGGCATTGCGGACAAAATGGGTGAGGCTGTCGATAATGAGCTTTCGCGTTGCCGGTTGATCGCAGGCGACGGTGTTTCCCGTGCCGGTATCGTTGACCAGCGTTCCAGGCTGGTCCGGCAGGTGGCGGAAATAAGTGGGGTTGTCGAGGCCCCGCAAGGATAGCGTCGGGCCCTGGCGGTCGCTCTCGCCGGTATGATTGAAGACGAGATCGACGATGACCGCGATGCCTTCGGCGTGAAGGGCAGCGACCGTCTCACGCAATTCCTTCATGCCGCCGGGCACAAGACGCGGGTCGAGCGCCATGAAGGCGACCGGATTGTAGCCCCAGCCATTGGTGAGGCCGAGCGGCGGCAGATGTCGTTCGTCGATCCATGCGGTGATCGGCATCAACTCGACGGCGTTCACCTGCAGGCGCTTGAGATGCGCGATGATGGAGGGATGGGCGAGGGCGCCGAGCGTGCCGCGCTGCTTCGCCGGCACGTCGGGATGCAGCATGGTGAAGGGCTTTACCGCGATTTCGTAGATCAGGCCACCCGGCTGAAACAAAGGCTTGGTTCGCTTTACCGCGATATCGCGCGAGACGATCGCCTTGGGCATCAGATCCTGCGTGTCCGTGCCGAAGATGCCGAGGCGCGGATCATAGCGAAACGGCCGGTCTATTTCCTTAGCGTAGGAGTCGACCAGCAGTTTGGAGGGGTCGAACCACAGGCCTTGGTCGGGATAGTATGAACCATGGGCTCGCAGGCCGTAGCGCGTGCCTTCCCCGGCATCTCTAACAAAGAGTCGATGCTCATCGCCGTCGCGTGCGAGCGGAAGCCGCGCGATTTCCTTGTGGCCCTCACCGTCGAACAGACAGAGGTCTATTTGCTCGGCATGCCTGGAATAGACGGCAAATTCAACACCCGAGTCGGTGAGGGTCGCGCCAAGGCTGCGGGTTGTCGGTTCTGACATGTCTCGCGGGCTTTCCGGATCGCTGGAGATTGTTCCCTCTCCCCGCCTGCCGGGAGAAGGCTAGGGTGAGGGGCAGAGCGTTCGGCATATTATGCAGTCGCGGTGAATTTCGAGAAGGCCCCTCATCCGACCAGTCGCTGCTTCACTTCGTTCAGCTGCTCCTGGCCACCTTCTCCCCGCATTGCGGGGAGAAGGAGCTTAAAACCTAAAACTCAGGTAATCACAGTCGGCGCGTCACGGCCGGTGCGGCCCTTGATGTCGGCGATTTCCTGGGCAGCCGTGATGAGATCGGCCAGCGCTTCCTGGGTCTCGATATTGTGACGGGTCGGATCGGGCTCGTAACGCTCGATATAGACGCGCAGCGTGGCGCCGGTGGTGCCGGTGCCGGAGAGGCGGAAGACCACGCGGGAGCCGCCTTCGAAGAGGATGCGGATGCCCTGATGCTGGCTGACCGACTTGTCGACCGGGTCGTGGTACGCGAAGTCGTCGGCGGCGGAAACGGTGAGATCGCCGATTTTCGTGCCCGGCAGGGTCGGCAGCTTTTCGCGCAGCGCTGCAATCAGGCCGTTGGCAGCGTCTGTGTCGACACCTTCATAATCGTGGCGGGAATAATAGTTGCGGCCATAGGTGGCCCAATGCTGCGTCACGATATCGATGACGCTCTCGCCGCGTACGGCCAGGATGTTCAGCCAGAGCAGCACGGCCCAGAGGCCATCCTTTTCGCGAACGTGGTTCGAGCCGGTGCCGGAGCTTTCCTCGCCACAGATCGTTGCCATGCCCGCGTCGAGCAGATTGCCGAAGAACTTCCAGCCGGTCGGCGTTTCGTAGATGCCGACGCCGCGTTTTTCGGCAACGCGATCGGCCGCGCCGCTTGTTGGCATCGAACGGGCGATACCGGCAATGCCATGCGAATAGCCGGGAGCGAGGTTGGCGTTGGCCGCCAGGATCGCCAGGCTGTCGGACGGGGTGACGTAGATGCCCTTGCCGATGATGAGATTGCGGTCGCCGTCGCCGTCCGATGCTGCGCCGAAATCGGGCGCATCGTCGCTCATCATGTCGTCGTAGAGCTCCTTGCAGTAGACAAGGTTCGGGTCCGGGTGATGACCGCCGAAATCCGGCAGCGGCAGGAAGTTGCGCACCGATCCGTCCGGGGCGCCGAGGCGTATCTCGAAGATTTCCTTGGCATAAGGGCCGGTGACGGCACTCATCGCGTCGAAGCTCAGGCGGAAGCCGAGGCTGATCAGGTTGCGGATCGCGCCGAAATCAAACAGCTCCTCCATGAGAGCCGCATAGTCTTCGACGGGGTCGATGACCGAGACGATCATGCCGCCGACATCCTCGCGGGCAATGCGGTCGAGGTTGATGTCCGGGAAGTCGGCGATCTTGTAGCTGTCGATCACCCTGGAGCGCTCATAGATGGCGTCGGTGATCTTTTCGGGCGCTGGGCCGCCATTGCTGATGTTGTATTTGATGCCGAAGTCTTCGGTCGGACCACCGGGATTGTGGCTGGCCGACAGGATAATGCCGCCGAACGCCTTGTATTTGCGGATGATATTGGAAGCTGCGGGCGTCGAGAGGATGCCGCCCTTGCCGACCATCACCTTGCCGAAACCGTTCGCAGCGGCCATTTTGATGGCCTTCTGGATGACTTCGCGATTGTAGTAGCGGCCGTCGCCGCCGATGACCAGGCACTTGCCCTGATAGCCTTCGAGCGAATCGAAAATCGACTGGATGAAGTTTTCCGCGTAGTTCGGCTGCTGGAATACGGGAACCTTCTTTCGCAAGCCCGAAGTGCCGGGTTTCTGATCCGTGTAGGGGGTGGTCGGTACGGTTTTAATCATCGGGTTAAGCGCCTCTCGAGACTAGACTGGAGTAGAGAGCGACATAGCGTTCTGCGCTCCTGCCCCAGGATACGTCGGATTTCATGCCCTGCTTTTGCATCTGCGTCCAGACCTTTCGATCCTGGAAGAGGTGCATTGCGCGGCGCATGGCCTGCAACAGCCCCTCCGCGGTGACGGGTGAAAATTGAATGCCGGTCGCGACTTTTGCCTGCAGCGCGGCGTGGTTGGCGTCGATAATCGTATCGTTCAGCCCGCCCGTTCGCGCAACGATCGGCAGGCAGCCATAGCGTAAGCCATAAAGCTGCGTGAGACCACAGGGTTCGAAACGCGAGGGGATGATAATCGCGTCACAGCCGGCCTGCATCAGATGCGACATGGGCTCGTTGTAGCCGGCCGAAACGCCGACACGGCCGCGATGACGACCGGCTGCGGCAAAGAGCGCCCCCTCCAGCGCCGCGTCGCCTGCGCCGAGAATTGCGAGCTTGCCGCCCATGTGAACGATCTCGCTCGCAACCTCTGCCAGAATATCCATGCCCTTCTGCCAGGTGAGGCGGCTGACGACGCAGAAGATCGGACCATCATCCTCGTCGAGGCCGAAATGCTCGACGACCCGATGGCGGTTGATGGCGCGATCCTTCAGCGTCGCCGCGCTATAGGTTTGCGCGATCATCGGATCGGTCGCCGGATTCCAGATGTCGTCGTCGATGCCGTTGACGATGCCGTAGAGATTGTAGGCCTTGCTGGCGATGACACCTTCGAGGCCCATGCCGAATTCCGGGGTCAGGATTTCCTCGGCATAGGAAGGGCTGACGGTGGTCAGGGCATGTGCCGTCTGCAGCCCGCCTTTCAGGAAGCCGACATCGCCGTAATATTCAATGCCTTCCACCGAGAAAGCATGTGCCGGCAGACGAAGGCCGGGGAAGATATCGGCGCCGAACTGGCCCTGGAATGCGATGTTATGGATGGTGAGAACGCTCGGTAATTCCGGCGTCGGATAATAGCGCATATAGACCGGCACCAGCGCCGACTGCCAATCATGCGCATGAACGAGATCCGGCCGCCAGCCGGGCAGGAGACCAGCTGCAATTTCCGCGCCGGCCAGCGACAGCGCGGCGAAACGCCGCCAATTGTCGGGATAGTCCTTGCCTGTCGCATCGACATAGGGGCCGCCGGTGCGGCTATAATAGGCCGGTGCGTCGAGCACGAGGAAGGAAATGTCCGCGTGCTCGACTTCTAGAATGGTGGCTGCCTCGCCAAGAAGATCCGGAAGCTCCAGACGGGTAACCGGATCGCGAATGGCTTTCATGACCGCAGGATAGCCTGGGATGAGGGTCTTGGTTTCGACGCCATAGGGCTTCAGTGCAATAGGCAGGGCGCCGACCACATCGGCCAGACCCCCTGTCTTGATCAAGGGGAAGACTTCGGACGAAACCGAGAGAACCTTCATAGGTTACAGATCCAGCTTGTCGATCATCGATTGGGTAATGAGGCAGATGCCGCTTTCCGTGCGGCGCCAGCGTTTGGCATCCAGTTCCGGATCTTCACCGACCACCAGACCTTCGGGAATGGTCACGCCATGGTCGATGACAACATTCTTGAGTTGTGCCCGGCGGCCAACCTTGACGCTCGGCAACACGACCGCACCTTCCAGCTTGGAGTAGGAATTGGCGCGCACGCCGGTAAAGAGCAGGCTGTTGTAGAGGCTGGCACCGGAAATGATGCAATCGCCGGCAACGACGGAGGAAACTGCCGAACCGCGGCGGTCTTCATCGTCATGGACGAATTTGGCCGGTGGGCTGATTTCCGCATAAGTCCAGATCGGCCAGGACTTGTCGTAGATGTCGAGTTCCGGCACCACGGCGGTCAGGTCGATATTGGCCTGCCAATAAGCATCGATCGTGCCGACATCGCGCCAGTATGCTTCGCGCTCGAAATCGGAGCGGACGCAGGATTGGGCGAAGCGGTGGGCCACGGCTTTGCCGTTCTTGACGATGTAGGGGATGATGTCTTTGCCGAAGTCGCGGCTGGAATTAGGGTCGGCCGCATCGCGCTTCAGGCATTCGATCAGGAATTTCGTGTGGAAGACGTAGATGCCCATCGAGGCAAGTGCAAAATCGGGATTGCCGGGGATGCCCGGCGGATCGGCCGGCTTCTCGACGAAATCTATGATCCGGTCCTTGTCATCGACATGCATGACGCCGAAGCCGACAGCCTCCATGCGCGGCACTTCCAGGCAGCCGATGGTGACGTCTGCACCGGAATCGACGTGCTGCTGCAGCATCCATTCGTAGTCCATCTTGTAAATATGGTCGCCTGCGAGGATGACCATATATTCCGGACCGTAAGGCTCGATGATGTCGATGTTCTGGTAGACGGCGTCCGCGGTGCCTTCATACCATTGCGTTTCCGAGACGCGCTGCGAGGCCGGCAGGATATCGAAGCTTTCGTTTCGCTCTGGGCGGAAGAAGTTCCAGCCGCGCTGCATGTGGCGGATCAGCGAGTGCGCTTTATACTGCGTCGCGACGCCGATGCGGCGGATGCCGGAATTGAGCGCGTTTGACAGCGCAAAATCGATGATCCGGGTCTTGCCGCCGAAATAGACGGCTGGCTTGGCACGACGGTCGGTCAGTTCTTTCAGGCGGCTGCCTCGTCCGCCGGCAAGAACGTAGGCCATGGCATCGCGCGCCAGCGGCTGGAAACGTTTTTCTACCATTTTATTCCTCCCTGTCCGTAGTGATCTCAGAATTCCGGTTCGAGCATGATGGTCGCCAGCGGAGGCAGCGTTATCACCGCCTGTACGCCTCCGCCTGCATTCACGGCCTGGACGCGCCCGCCATTCCCTTTGCCGCTGCCGCCATAGATATCGGCATCGGTATTCAATATCTCGCGCCACCGCCCCTCCGCTGGCAGACGCAAGGTGTAGTTCTCACGATAGACTGGCGTGAAATTGGTGATGACGGCAACCGGCTTTTCGCCCGGCGCCTTACGCAGCCAAGCGAAGACCGAGTTTTCGAAATCATCGACCACAAGCCATTCGAAACCATCGCCTTCGCAGTCGCGGGCATGAAGCGCCGGCTTGCTGCGATAGGTGAAATTGAGGTCGCGAACGAGGCGCCGCATGCCCTCGTGCATGCGGTACTGCAGCAGATTCCAGTCCAGCGCGCGTTCTTCGCTCCACTCGCTCCACTGGGCGAATTCCTGGCCCATGAAGAGCAGCTTCTTGCCGGGATAGCCCCACATGAAGGCATAATAAGCACGCAGGTTGGCGAATTTCTGCCAGTCGTCACCGGCCATCTTGGCGATCAGCGATCCCTTACCGTGAACCACCTCGTCATGGGAGAGCGGCAGCACGAAGTTTTCCGAGAAGGCGTAGATCAGGCCGAAAGTGAGCTCGTTGTGGTGATATTTGCGGTGCACGGGCTCGCGGGCGAGGTAGCTCAGCGTGTCGTGCATGAAGCCCATATTCCACTTGAAGCCGAAGCCGAGACCGCCTTCATGGACAGGCTGCGACACTTTTGGCCAGGAGGTCGATTCCTCGGCGATGGTCATGACGCCGGGGTGAGCGCCATAGAGCCGGGTGTTCATGGACTGCAGAAAACGGACGGCTTCCAGGTTTTCGTTGCCGCCATATTCGTTCGGAATCCATTCGCCATGCTTGCGGGAATAGTCGAGGTAGAGCATGGAAGCGACGGCATCGACGCGCAAACCGTCCAGGTGGTATTTTTCCGCCCAGTAGAGCGCGTTGTTCAGCAGATAGGCGAGGACTTCGGTTCGGCCGAAATTGTAGATCGCCGTATTCCAGTCAGGATGAAAGCCCTTGCGCGGGTCTTCATGTTCGTAGAGCGCTGTACCATCGAACCAGCGCAGGCCATGCTCGTCGGTCGGGAAATGCGCCGGTACCCAATCGAGGATGACGCCAATCCCGACCTTGTGGCAGCCGTTGACGAAACGGGCAAAGCCTTCCGGCTCACCGAAGCGGGCGGTCGGGGCGTAAAGACCCGTGGTCTGATAGCCCCAGGACGGATCGTAGGGGTGTTCGGTGATCGGCAGAAATTCGATATGGGTGAAGCCCATGTCGACGCAATAGGGGATGAGGCGCGAGGCGAGTTCATCCCATGACAGCATCGAACCGTCGTCCCGGCGCTGCCAGGAAGCGGCATGGACTTCGTAAATGGAAATCGGCTGGCGGCGCTGGTCGACGCTTGCCCAATGTTCGCGGTGAGCGGCATCGTCCCATACCTGGAGCAGTTCGATGGCGGTGACCGACGCCGTCTTCGGGCGGAGTTCGCTGCGCCGGGCGAAGGGATCCGCCTTCAGCGGCAGCAACACGCCATCCTGGCCGCGGATCTCGAACTTATAGGCGACACCCGCGGGTACATCCGGGGCGAAGATCTCCCAGATGCCGCTATCGGAGCGGAAGCGCATGACATGCCGGCGGCCATCCCAATTGTTGAAATCGCCGACGACGGAAACGCGTTGTGCATTCGGTGCCCAGACGGCGAAATGAAAGCCCTGGACGCCCTCGTGCTTCAGCGGATGGGCGCCCATCTTGTCGAAGAGGCGCAAATGCGTGCCTTGCCGCGCAAAGTAATCGTCCATCGGTCCAAGGACGGGGCCGAAGCTGTAGGGGTCGGTCACAGCCCATTCGACATCGCCGCGCCTGGCGCGATAGCGGACCGGCTGCTGCTTGGCGAGTTTGACGTCGCCGGAAAAGAAGCCTGCCGGATCGAGACATTCGAGCTCGCCGATGACAGAACCGTCGAGCGCCGTGGCGGTGACAGCTTCCGCGCCAAGGATGAAACAGCGGGCCACATAGCCTTCCTCCGTCTTGTGCACGCCGAGAACGGCGAACGGATTGGAATGCGTGCCTGCGAGAATTGCAGCAATATCCCCTGCCGAAATATCCCTCAAGCTTGTGCTATCAGCGGGTTTTTTCGGCTTTTTCATCCGGCTCTCCAGATTTCCTTGGCATACTGACGGATCGTCCGATCGGAGGAGAACCAGCCCATGCGAGCGGTATTGTTGATCGTCTTTGCGTACCACTCTGACGGGTTCGCCCAGAGAATATCGACCTCGCGCTGTGCCGAGGCATAGGCATCGAAATCGGCGGCGACCATGAACCAATCGTGGCTATAGATGCCGTCGATCAGGCTGGCATAGCGGTTGCGATCGTCGGGGGAGAAGACGCCGGAGGCGATGGCCGACAGCGCCTGCGCCAGTTCGCGCGAACGCTCGATGATGGCGCGGGGGTTATGGCCCTCGGTGCGCAGGTTTGCGACCTCATCGGCCCGCAATCCGAAGATGACGATATTGTCCTCGCCGACATTGTCGCGCATTTCGACATTGGCGCCATCAAGCGTGCCGATAGTCAGCGCGCCGTTGAGGCCGAACTTCATGTTGCCGGTGCCTGAGGCTTCCATGCCGGCGGTCGAAATCTGCTCGGAAAGATCGGCGGCCGGAACCATGACTTCCGCCAGCGAGACGTTGTAGTTCGGCACGAAGACGACCTTCAGCAAGCCGCGCACCGATGGATCGTTGTTGATGACGCGGGCGACGTCGTTGATCAGCTTGATGATGAGCTTCGCGTTATGATAGCTCGGCGCCGCCTTGCCGGCAAAGAGCTTGACGCGCGGTTGCCAATCGAGCTCGGGATGCGAGCGGATCTGGTCGTAAAGCGCCACGGCCTCGATGACGTTCAAAAGCTGGCGCTTGTACTCGTGGATGCGCTTGATCTGGATATCGAACATCGCGTTCGGATCGAGCTTGATGCCCATGCGGCTGGCGACGAGATTGGAGAGCTGCACCTTGTTGGCGCGCTTGACGGCGGCGAACTTCTCCTGGAAGGCGCTGTCGTGTGCAAACTGATCCAGCGGCTTCAGTTGCTCGGCATCGTCGAGGAAGGCGTCGCCGATGGTTTCGCGTACGAGATTGGTCAGGCCGGGATTGCACTGCATCAGCCAGCGCCGCGGTGTGATACCGTTCGTCTTGTTGTTGATGCGGTCCGGATAGAGTTTGTGCAGGTCGGCAAAGACCGTGACCTTCATCAGGTCGGTATGAAGCGCGGAAACGCCGTTGATCGAATGCGAGCCGACAAAGGCGAGATTGCCCATGCGCACGCGCCGATCGCCGTTTTCGTCGATGAGCGAGATCGAGCGGATTTCGGTGTCGCTGAAATTACGCAGCTTGCGCGCTTCCACCAGAACCTTGGCGTTGATGGCATAGACGATCTGCATGTGGCGCGGCAAAAGCCGCTCGAGCAGCGGCACCGGCCAGCTTTCCAAAGCTTCCGGCAGCAGGGTGTGATTGGTGTATCCGAAGGTATTTCTGGTGATGTCCCAGGCCTTGTCGAAATCGAAGCCATGGACATCGACCAGCAGGCGCATCATTTCCGTAACGGAGACGGCCGGATGCGTGTCGTTCAGCTGGATCGCGACCTTGTCGGCGAGATTGGTCAGATCGTCATATTGCTGCAGGTGACGGCGCAGGATGTCCTGCAGCGAGGCGGACGAGAAGAAGAATTCCTGGCGCAGGCGCAGCTCCTGGCCGGCGGGCGTCGCATCTGCGGGATAGAGAACGCGCGTCAGGCTTTCGGCCTTGTTGCTTTCACGCAGCGCGCCGATGTGGTCGCCGGCATTGAAGGCATCGAGCAGGATCGGGTCGATCGGCTGCGCCGACCAGAGGCGCAGCGTGTTGACGCGCTTGCCGCGCCAGCCGACGACGGGCGTATCGAATGCCGTGGCGATGACGCGTTCCGCGGGTTTCCAGACGTAACGCGGCTGATCGTCGTGGCTGCTGATGGTCTCGACGGCGCCACCGAAACCGATTTCATAGGAGCTTTCCTGGCGTTCGAATTCCCACGGGTTGCCGTGGGCCAGCCAGGTTTCCGGCAATTCCACCTGCCAGCCATCGGCCATCTGCTGGCGGAAGAGGCCGTGGACGTAGCGAATGCCATAGCCATAGGCCGGCACGTCGACGGTTGCCATGGATTCCATGAAACAGGCGGCAAGGCGGCCAAGACCGCCATTGCCGAGCGCTGCATCGGGCTCGAGACCCGCGATGACACGAATATCGACGCCCAGCGAAGCGAGAGCATTGGTGATCTGCTCCATTAGACCGAGATTGGAGATGGCGTCGCGCATCAGGCGGCCGATCAGGAATTCGAGCGATAGATAGTAGACGCGCTTGGCGTTCGTCTCGTAGGTCTTGCGGGTCGATTCGATCCATTTGTCGATGACGCGGTCGCGAATGACGAGGATCGTTGCCGTCAGCCAATCATGCGGCTTGGCGACCTTCGCGTCCTTGCCGATGCGGTATGTCAGGCGCTCGATGATTTCTTCGGCAAGGATTTCGGGGCGGGAACTGCGCGGGGCTGGAACGGGGAGATCGGCCTTCGTCAAGTTATTCATACTATCAACTCTCGCCATTTGTGATTTATATTCAGCGTGTTACGCCCAATTAAATCGATTTGCCTTTCCGTTTCACTATCAGTTTACGCACCGATGTAAAGCAGTTGCAACAAGCGAGTTGCGCGGATGCGAAAATTGCGGCGAAAGGTTTCCGGTGAATGCGAAAGAACTTGATTCTGATGATATTTGGGGTTCTTATTCGCGCATCGATCAAAACAAAAGCCGCGCAATACTCGTATTGCGCGGCTTTTTCTTTGTCGTCTATCGGTGGTTGCTCGGTGCGGATGCCGGGCGCGATCACTTGGTCAGGAGCGTCATTTGCTTCGATGTTTCCGTGGCGATTGTCGTGAACGCCTTGAAAAGATCCGCCGCGCTTTGGGGTGTGAAGTAGTCTGAGGCTGAAGTAGCGCAGTACTTCAGCAAGGCCTGGCCATTTTCCGGTGCCATGAAGGCGATCGTGTACACATGGATGCTATTGCTGCGTGCCTTGTCGCACTGTGCTTTGGTATCCGCGTCAGCATTTGTCACGTTGTTTTCGCCGTCGGTCATGAAAACAATGTACATGGTCGGATTTTTGACGCCGCTCTTATTCTTGTGCTGAAGTTGCTCGTTCGTCAGCCCACCTGTGGCAGACGGTTTCGTCAACGCGTCGACTGCCGCCGTAAAAGCAGGCGCCGAATTCGTGGAACCCTTGGACGTCAAGTTGTTGACATATGTTGTGATGCCGCTCGTACCCCAGGCCAAAGCTGTCGCCGTTTGGGCGACGTTGTTATAGGAAACTGCCCCGGTGCGAACATACATCATGTTCGGGTCGGCCTTGTTCAATTGCGCGGAGAGATTGGACGTCGCGATCTTCAGCGACTCCATCTTCGAGTAATAGTTGGTCTGCGTTGTGCAATAGGTTCCCCAGCAGGTTTTTTTGGTCGGCTGCTCGGCATTAACCGTGTCCGTGGCCTCGTCCATTGATCCAGAACGATCCAGAACGAAATACATCGACAGCGCATTCTTCTGGGTTTCGGTAGTCTTTCCGCTGGTTGACGTGCTGGACGCAGAAATGTTCAGGGAACTCTGCCCGGCCAGGCGGGTCATGCTATTCACGGGCATTGAATAGGATGCATTTACAACAACCGTGTAACCCGAATTCCCGGAGGAATCGGTCGTTTTTGTTACCGTTGTGCCGGTGCCCGCTTTCAGTGAATTCGTAGCATCCGTATCACCGGCGAGATAATTCGACATCTGGCCGAGGACGAAATTGTTGGCCATATCCTTGGCGGTCGTCGTGGTTGCACTGCCGTCCGCAAGCGCCGCTGCCGCAGCGAGCGCGGCGGCATCCGTGGATTCCTGGAGCTGACTGTGTGTCAGCGACATGTTCGTGACATCGACCGCCACACCACCCGCTACGGCCAGCACCGGAACTGCAATCGCCGTCAGGATGCCAAAATTTCCGGCTCTATCGCGTAAAAGTTGTTTCAATGCGCAAAGTAAATTGGAGCCGGCAATCATCATGTCCGCCTATTGGAAAGAGTTGGATTCTGAAGAACGGCGGGACTATCGATTACAAATATTAGTTGAACGTTTAAGCGGCCAGTAGATTTTTAACAAACTACTTCATCTGGCGCGATTTGCTTCAACTTTTTACTACTTTAAGTATATTCTATTTTAGTGGAATTACATCTACGGCCTGAACGGCTTCCTGATTGCCGTAGCTCTTCAGTACGCCGATAACGGGCGCGACGTCCGAATAATCGCGGCCGTAGGCGACGACGATGTGATCGGTGCCGGCGGGAATATTGTTGGTCGGATCGAGCTCGATCCAGCCTGCCGTTTCGCCGCACCAGACGCGCACCCAGGCATGCATGGCGTCGGCACCCTCCAGCCTTTCCTTGCCGGGCGGCGGGATGGTGCGCAGAAAGCCGCTGACATAGCCGGCGGGAATGCCGAGGCTGCGAAGCGCGATGATCATGACATGCGAGAAATCCTGGCAGACGCCGCGCTTGAGGCGGAAGGCTTCCCTCGGCGTGGTGTCCACTGTCGTCGCCTCGGTATCATAGACGAAGTCCTTGTGTACCTGCGCGCAGACCGCATGAGCGATCTGCAGGGTCGTCAGATTGGCTGATTTCCATTGTCTGCTGTAATCCGCGATTTCCCTCGTGTCCGGTAGACGCGGGCTGCTGCCGAGAAAATGGTGGGGCGAAGACGGATCGATCGACCAGCAATCATTGATCTCCTCTGGCAGCTTGGCGAGCAGCGGCGAGAAGTCCGCCCCGACGGGCTGGCTCTCCACCTGAACACGCGCCTGCATGCGGATATCGAGCCTTTCATGGGGCTCGCGCACGAGGATCGAAGTCGCCGGATGCTGGAAGAAATCCGTAAAGTGGGATTGCTCGTCCGGTCCCGGCGTTATCTTCACCGAGCCGGCTATCAGCCTCTGCCGATTGGGCAGGGAGAGCGGCATGACGCGCAATATATGCCGCGCGCCGCTCGCCGGCACGTCATAGATATAGCCCATGTGAAGCGAGAGGTCGTAGAGCATTACGTCATCCGAGATAGGTGCGTGCCAGCAGATCGGACAGCCGCTCCAGTTCGCGCGCCAGCTGCTGGTAGACTTCGACCGTCATTGCTTCGGGCGTCATCACTGCCAACCCCGAATGCAGACGCATGGCTTCGCGGAAGAAGGGTGACATCTGGCCGTTGACGTAGGCATTCGGCAATTGCTCGACCTCGCGGTGGATTTCGTTCATCTGGAAAAGGATCGAGCGCGGATTAAGCGGATCGAGTGCGAGCAGATCCGTCACTGTCAGCCGAGCGGTATTGACGTTGTAGCGGCGGCGATGGGTCATGACGCTGTCGCCGATTTCAAGCAACATGTCGAGCGCGCCGTCGGGCGCATCGGGGCCGGACATGTGGCCGAGCAGGCGCGTCATATGCAGGCCGCGCTCGATATAGCGGCCGAGCGACAGGAAGCGCCAGCCGGTGAAGCGGTACATGTTTTCATGCACGAGACCGGCGAAGCCCGCGAGCTTGCGCAGCAGGATTGTCATGGCATGGCTGGCGTCATCGCCAGGCTTCACGCCTTCCTTGAAGCGGCGTGCCGTCTTGGCGAGATCGTTCAGCGCAAGCCAGCCATCGGGAGAGAAGCGATCGCGAATGTTGCTGGCCGAATAGACGGCGCTATCGATGTTGCGCAGCAGGTTTTCCGGCACCGCTTGCTTGGTATCGATGTCGATGGCGGCAAGATAGGCGCTGACATCGGCAAGTAGCGGCTGGTTCGGATCGGCGGCTTCGGCAAAACGTCCGTGCCAGGCGCGCAGGATGCGCAGAGCGCCTTCGGCGCGCTCGATATAGCGGCCGAGCCAGAAGAGGTTGTCGGCCGCCCGGCTGGGCAGGCTGCCCGGCATGTTGCGGGTGAAAGTTTCTTCTGCCGGCAGAAGCGTGTGCGCCTCGACTGGCTTGTCGGAGACGATCCAGACATCGGCAGCCGAGCCACCAGCCTGCATGGCAATCGCGGCGACATCGTCACCGCTGCCGATGCGAGCAAAGCCGCCGGGCATGATCTGCCAGCCGTTTTCCGTGCGAGCAGCGAAGACGCGCAAGCTCATCGGCCGCGGCGTGAGCTTGCCATTGACCCAGGCCGGCGTCGTCGAAAGTGTCACGACCTCCTGGCCCACCAGCTTGTTACCCTCGGTCGCCAGCCAATCTGCGATCGAATCGCGGGCGGTGCTGCGCAGCGTTGAGCCCAGCACGGATTGGCCGTTATCATCAAAGAAGGGCATGCAGGAATAGGCCGGGCCAATGACCATCTTTTCGATATTGGCGGCGACATGTTCACGCTCGCTCTTCTGGCCGCACCACCAGGTTGCGATCGAGGGCAGCTTCAATTCCTCGGAACGCAGATGCCGGCAGATGGTCGGCATGAAGGCGAGCAGTGCTCGGGTCTCGAGAATGCCGGAACCGAGCGCATTGACGATGGTCACCGTCTGCGCCCGCAGGGCTTCGACGAGGCCGGGCGTGCCGATATGGGAGCGCTGGTTGAGCTCCAGCGGATCGGCGTAGGAAGCATCGAGGCGGCGCCAGAGCACGCTGATCGGTCGCAAGCCTGCGACAGTGCGCACCATCAGCTGATCGTTGACGACAGTGATGTCCTCGCCTTCGAGCAGCATGAAGCCGAGGTAGCGGGCGATATAGGCGTGTTCGTAATAGGTTTCGTTGGCAGGCCCCGGCGTCAGGACGGCGACGCGGCCTTCGGCGCCGCGCTTGCCGCCGAGCAGGGCATCGCGGAACGCGCCGAAGAAGGAGGCGAGGCGATGGACCTTGGTTTCGGCGTAGATATCGGAGAAGGCGCGGGTTGTGGCGACGCGGGTTTCCAGCGCGAAGCCGGCACCGGACGGCGCCTGCGCGCGGTCGGCCAGCACCCACCAATTACCGTCAGGACCGCGGCCGACCTCGAAAGCCAGGAAATGCAGGTAATGGCCGCTCGCGGGCTTGACGCCGACAAGCGGGCGCAAGAACTCCGGATTGGCGGCAATCAAGGCCGGCGGCAGCAGCCCTTCGTTCACCAGCCGGCTGTCGCCATAGATATCGGCGATGACCGATTCCAACAGATCGGCGCGCTGCTGCAGGCCTTCGGAGAGCGCCTGCCATTCGCGTTCGTCGATGAGCACAGGGATATGGGAGATCGGCCAGTTACGTTCGCTGACACCCGCTGTCCCATAGGCGCGATAGAAGACGCCTGCATCGCGCAAATAGCGGTCGGCGCGGGCGAAGCGCTCGGTCAATCCCTCCTCCGTCATACGCGTCAGCGCCGAGAGGAAGTTTTGCCAGACCGGGCGCACGGCGCCGGTATTGTCGACCATTTCGTCGGCGACGCCGGGCAGGGGACGATAGGCAAAGACCGGTGCCTTGGCAGTGCCGGTCTTTACCTCGTCCCGTCGTTCCGTCGCCCGTTTTCTACCCATGCACAGTCTCGTTTCAAATTCCCGCCGGACGCCTGAGGTCGAGCGTCAGCGGGAATTCCACCGATGCAGTCTCCGGTCTTACGGCATAACCACCTGCTGTATGCCCCCAAGGCTCGAAACGCGCAAGACGTCGCGCTTCCGCCTCGTTGCCATTGACGGGGAAGGTGTCGTAGTTGCGGCCGCCCGGATGGGCAACATGGTAGATGCAGCCGCCGATCGAGCGACGCGACCAGGTATCATAGATATCGAAGGTCAGCGGCGTATCGATGGGGAGCACAGGATGCAGACCGGAAGCCGGATGCCATGCCTTGTAGCGCACGCCAGCGACCGAGACGCCCGCCATTCCCGTCGGCGTCAGTGGTACGGGACGGCTGTTGCACGTCACCGTATAACGCGACGGATTGGAGGTTTCGAACTGCACCTGCAGGCGCTCGACCGACGAATCGACGTAGCGTACGGTGCCGCCGATCGCACCTTCTTCGCCCATGACATGCCATGGTTCCAGCGCCTGGCGCAGCTCCAGCTTGCTGCCCTCGTATTCGACTTCTCCGCAGAAAGGGAAGCGGAATTCGAGCTGCGCCTGGAACCATTCCGGTCTGAGGTCGAAACCGTTTTCGCGAAGATCGCCGAGAACGTCGAGGAAATCCTGCCAGATATAATGCGGCAGCATGAAACGATCATGCAGCGTCGTGCCCCAGCGCACGAACTTGCCATCGATCGGGTTGCGCCAGAAGCGGGCGATCAGTGCGCGCACCAGCAATTGCTGGGCAAGGCTCATGCGGGCATTCGGCGGCATTTCGAAACCGCGGAATTCGACGAGGCCGAGGCGTCCAGTCGGTCCATCCGGCGAAAACAGCTTGTCGATGCAGATTTCCGAGCGATGCGTGTTGCCGGTGACATCGGTTAGAAGATTGCGGAAGAGCCGGTCCACCAGCCAGGGGAGCGGCTGGATGCCGCGACCTGGCGCCGGCACCTGGGCCAGCGCGATTTCCAACTCGTAGAGGCTGTCGTGACGGGCTTCATCGATGCGCGGCGCCTGGCTTGTCGGCCCGACGAACAGGCCGGAGAAGAGGTAAGAGAGTGAGGGATGGCGCTGCCAGTGCAGCACCAGGCTCTTCAACAGGTCGGGACGACGAAGAAACGGGCTGTCGTTCGGATTGGCGCCGCCAACGACGACATGATTGCCGCCACCGGTGCCGGCATGACGCCCGTCGATCAGGAATTTGTCCGTGCCGAGGCGTGTCTGTCGCGCCTCCTCGTAAACCGCCGTCGTGATGTCAACGCAGTCCTGCCAGTTCGACGCGGGATGGATATTGACCTCGATCACGCCCGGGTCAGGCGCGACGCGAATGACGTTGATGCGTTCGTCCTGTGGCGGCGAATAGCCTTCGATGTGAATCGGCAGCGCAAGTTCAGCCGCGGCATTCTCGGCGGCTGCCAGCAGTTCGAGATAATGTTCGATCTTTTCGACCGGGGGCATGAAGACACACAGCCGACCGTCGCGCGGTTCGACAGAGATCGCGGTGCGGACGGCGCCGCCGATTTCGCCGAGCGTCTGTTCGACCCGCGATTGCGAGCTTTCATCCACCTGGAACGAGGCTTCCGGCATGGTGCGGCCAGCTGGCACGATGACGTCAGGCAGAGGCATGCGCGGAATGGAGGGATCGGCCGTGTGGATATAGGGATAGCGTGACGGCGGCACATAAGGGAGCGTGCCGAGAGGCAGGCGATAACCGACCGGAGAATCGCCGGGCACAAGGAAAATCTTACCGCGGCGTGTGCGCCATTTTTCGCTGACCCAGCGCGTACCGCCAGCGCGCGCGTTCCATGCCTGTATGGGCAATATGTAGCCGGTTGGAGTCGTCAGACCACGCTCGAAAACACGAGCTATACGGCTGCGCTCCTCGGGATCCTTGAGCTTCGAATTGGAAGGATCAACGTTCTCAGGCAGGCTCCCTTCCTTGACGATCCATTCAGCCGGGTCCTCGTAAGCCGGTTGCACCATGTCAGGCTCGATTGCCAGTTCCTTGGCAATCGCATTCAGAAGCTTGCTGGCGCTCTCCGAGTCCGCACCGGTCTGTGCCGTTTCTTCGGCGATCAGAGCGGGGTTCTGCCAGATCGGCCGTCCGTCCTTGCGCCAGTAAAGCGAGAAGGTCCAGCGGGGTAGGCTTTCGCCGGGATACCATTTGCCCTGGCCATAATGCAGGAAGCCGCCGGGCGCGAAGCGCTCGCGCAGGCGCCTGATCAACTGATCGGCAAGGTCGCGTTTGGTCGGGCCGACGGCGGCGGTGTTCCATTCCTCGGACTGGAAATCGTCGATCGAGACGAAGGTCGGCTCGCCGCCCATGGTCAGGCGCACGTCATCTTCCTTGAGGATCGCGTCAACCTTTTCGCCGAGTTCGTTCAATGCATCCCAGCTTTCATCGGAAAAGGGCTTGGTGATGCGCGGATGCTCGGCGACGCGGGCGACCTTCATGTCGAAATCGAATTCGGTATTGGCTTCGCCGAAATATCCACCCGAGATCGGTGCGGCGTTGCGGTAGTGCGGCGTAGCGGCGAGCGGGATATGGCTCTCGCCCGTCAGAAGGCCGGAGGTCGGATCGAGGCCGACCCAGCCGGCGCCGGGAAGATAGACTTCTGCCCAGGCATGCAGATCGGTGAAGTCGACCTCGGTGCCGGAGGGGCCGTCGAGCGCCTTCAGGTCGGGTGTCAGCTGGATGAGGTAGCCGGAGACGAAGCGGGTGGCGAGGCCGAGATGGCGCAGCACCTGAACGAGCAGCCAGCTCGTGTCACGGCAGGAGCCTTTCGCTTTTTCCAAGGTCTCCTCAGGCGCCTGGACGCCGGCTTCCATGCGGATGACATAGCCGATCTCCTGCTGCAGCCGTGCATTGAGGCCGACGATCATGTCGACGGTTTTTTGTTCCGAGCGGTCGAGCGTGGCGAGGAAGTCTTTCAGCCGGGGACCAGGCTCCTCAGGCTTCATATAGATCGACAAATCCTCACGGATCGTCTCGGGATACTCGAAAGGCCATTTCGTCGCTTCCTCTTCGACGAAGAAGTCGAAGGGATTGTAGACCGTCATATCGGCGACGAGGTCGACCTCGATCTTCAGTTCGGTCACCGGATCGGGAAAGACGAAGCGGGCGAGATAGTTGCCGTAGGGGTCTTGCTGGAGGTTCACGAAATGGTTTGCCGGGGTGACCTTGAGCGCGTGGCTCAGCACGCGCGTTTTGGAATGCGAGGCGGGTTTCAGACGGATGATCTGGGGACCGAGGCGAACCGGCTTGTCGTATTTATAATGGGTGAGATGATAGATGCTTGCCTTGATCGCCATATGTCTCTTTGCCTAGCCCGCATCATTGTGCGGTGATTGCTGTTCCCATAGGCAGTGTGTGCAATGCAGCGAAAGAAAGCAAGGTGTCTCCAGGCACTTCGGAAAGTCCTGCTGTGGCATGCCAAACAAAAGCGGCGAGCTTTCGCCCACCGCTTCGTAATCGATACCGTCAAAGATCTCAGCTTCTGCCGAACTCGTCGACGAGGCGGATGATGTCGTCTTCGCCGAGATAGGAGCCGGTTTGTACTTCGATGAGCTCCAGCAGGATCTTGCCTGGGTTGGCAAGGCGATGCACTTCGCCGAGCGGGATATAGATCGATTCGTTTTCGCGCAGCATCTGTACGTTTTCGCCGACAGTCACTTCGGCCGTACCCTTGACGACGATCCAATGCTCGGAGCGGTGGTGATGCTTCTGTAGCGACAGCTTCTTGCCCGGCAGCACGAAGATGCGCTTCACCTGGAAGCGCTCGCCATTCAGCACCGAGGTATAGCCGCCCCAGGGGCGGTAGGACGTCGGATGCGTTTCGGTGAGCTTGGCGGTCTTCTTCTCGCTTGCGAGCAGCTTCACGAGCTTGCCGACTTCCTGGCTGTCCTTGAGATGGCCGACATAGACGGCGTCTTCGCTGGCGATGACGGCGACGTCCTCAAGGCCCTGCACGGCGACGTGCAGGCTGTGTGACATGACGAGCGAATTCTTCGTGTTGACCAGCGTCGTGGCACCCGTCGACACGTTGCCGCTTTCGTCACGGCTGCCGACTTTCCACACCGCATCCCAGCTGCCGAGATCGGACCAGGTGAAGGGCGAGGGAACGACTGCGGCATTGGCCGTCTTTTCCATCAGCGCGTAGTCGATGGAGATGTCCGGGCTTTTTGCGAAATTATCGGCGTCCAGGCGGGTGAAATCGAGGTCGCGCGTCGATTTGGAGACCGCCTTGCTGGCAGCCTTTTCTACATCAGGCGCAAACTCCTTCATTTCGGCGAGAAGCTGGGCGGCCGAGAACATGAACATGCCGGAGTTCCAGTAGAAGCTGCCGCTTGCCACCATCTCCTTTGCCTTTTCCAGGACGGGCTTCTCAACGAAACGCTTGACAGCATGGGCGCCGGTCGCGAGCGCCTTGCCGGTTTCGATATAGCCGTAGCCGGTGGCGGGCTCGGTCGGCTTGATGCCGAAAGTAACAAGCTTACCCTGCAGCGTGGTATCGCGTGCCAGGCGTACGCAATCATAGTAGGTCGCGTTGGCGTCGATCTCGTAATCGGAGCCGAGGACGTGCATGATAGCGTCCTTGCCGAAAAGCTCGGTGACGAGGGCGGCGGCGGCGGCAACGGCAGCAGCCGTGTTGCGGGCCACCGGCTCCAGTAGCACCGCTGCCAGTTTCAGGTCGAGTTCGCGGGCCTGTTCTGCGACCAGGAAGCGGAATTCCTCATTGGTGAGAACGATCGGCGCTTCATAGAGCTCGGGGTCGGCCACCCGCTCCAAAGTGTTCTGAAACAGCGTCCTGTCGCCGATGAACTGGATGAATTGTTTCGGGGCGGAAGCGCGCGATAGCGGCCATAGCCGTGTACCCTTGCCGCCTGCCATGATCACCGGGACGATTTTTGCCGCCATGCTCTGCCTCTCCTGGCCATCTCAATTGAAGCCGTCTGACGACGCACAACCATTGTGCGCCGACCATGCTCCTTCGACAATTTCCATCGCCATTGCGATGTTTTTTCTTAAAGCGCTAGCTCTAATACGTCGAGATCCTAAACATTCGACGACTTTAGTCCACAAGATCCACTGAAAGTGTGTCGGAGGCACCACTCTGCTTAAAAAAAGCATAAGTCATGCAAAGACTGCTTTCGCTACAGATTAAAATAGCATTGCTTGTGAGTAATAATTTCAATGCTACATGGATCAAGCTTCCGCCCGGTCTTGCCGCTCATCCTGCGCTGGCGCGTGGTCGGGGCCGTTGCGCCTGTTGTACCGTATCGACGACCAAAGCGAGATGCCGATTAGGGCCGCGCCGCCAAGGCCGGTGATGACTTCGGGGATATGCATCAGCGTCTGCACGTACATGATCACCGAGAGGATCAATATGGCGTAGAAAGCACCATGTTCGAGGTAGCGGTAGTGGGCGAGCGTGCCCTTTTCGACCAGCATGATCGTCATGGAGCGGACATACATGGCGCCGATGCCGAGGCCGATGGCGATGATGAATAGGTTTTGGGTGAGGGCGAAGGCGCCGATGACCCCGTCAAAGGAGAAGCTGGCATCGAGGATCTCCAGATAGAGGAAAGCGCCGAAGCCGCCCTTCGCCGCAGCGCTCATTGTTCGCTGCGAGGCGTCCAGAAAGCCGGCCAGAACCTCGACGAGCAGGAAGGTCAGGAGGCCGTAGATCGCGGCGTGCAGGAAGGTTGTCGCGTCATCACCGTCGAGCACCGAGGTGAAGATGAGAACCAGGACCAGCACAAAGGCGATTTCGACGCCCTTGACGGTGGCAAAATGCGCCATCCGCTTCTCGAGGAAGCCTATCCAGTGCACGTCCTTTTCATGGTTGAAGAAATAGGTGAGGCCCACCATCATCAGGAAGGTGCCGCCGAAGGCGGCGATCGGCAGATGCGCTGCCTGCATGATCTCGGCATATTGCTCGGGCTTCGCGGCGGCGAGTTTTAGCGCTTCCCATGGGTTGATCCAGGCGGCGATAGCGACGATCACCAGCGGAAAGACGATCCGCATGCCGAAGACGGCGATGATGATGCCCCAGGTCAGAAAGCGATGCTGCCAGACCGGTGTCATCTCCTTCAGCTTGTTGGCATTGACGATGGCATTGTCGAAGGAAAGCGAGATTTCCAGCACCGCCAGGACGGCACAGATAAAGAAGGCTGTGGCAAGGCCGCTGAAGGTGCCGGTGGTGTTCCAGCCTAACAGCGCACCGAGCGTAAGGCCGCCGACGGTTACGGCAAGGGCCCAGCCGAAATAACCGAGCACGGATTTTGAGGCGGCGGGCGATTTCATGGATGCGCCTCGCTGGAAACGGAGTGGATATACCCGGATTGCGCGCATAGCCGCATACCGAAGACGGCATGCGGGTCAGGCATGGTCAAGCTCATCATGAAAAGAAATCCGCCGGCTCATCTGCAGGCGGTACCGACATCGCGAGAGCGCCGTGAAAACTCTCGCCAGAGGGGCCCGGCACCAAAGTTCAATCCGCTGCCGATGTCAGGAAGGCGCGGAGATGCTCCATAGTTAGTGAAGTTAGGAGGCAGGTCAAGAGTTGAAATGATGATGGGTGTCCTTGCCCTCGATAATTGAGAAATTCGGGGAACCAAACGGAAAAACTTGCGTTTGGCCTTTAGGTGTCCTTGTGGCCATCCGCCGCCGAGGCGGGGTCATTACCCTTAACCACAGCGCTCACTAGGAGGAACCCCAATGAGTCCCGCACCCATTCACCGCGCGCCGCAGGCGCCAAAACCGGAACTGACGGAACGGCAGAAAAAGGCAAGGCCGAATACGCTTCGCCAAGCCCAGGTTCTGCCGCCGCATCAGGTGGATCTGACACTGCATCCTGTAACCCATGAGGACGTGCACGTTCCCGCCCACGTCAACGGTTCGGACCTGTCCCGGGAAGCGCCGGCCGACGCAAATCATGGCAGAAAACAGAAAAATGCGCTGCCGCACTAACAAAAGATGGCGGCGGCGCGATGGTGAGGGCTACTTGTGGCGAGGCGCCTTGCCGTCGGATGTAAAGCTACCGTTGAAGCTCATTTCCGGCGATTTGGCCGAGCACTCGATGGCGACCGGCTTGCCAGCGTAAGGATTTGCGAAGGTGCAGGCGCCTTTTGCTGGGACTTGATTCGACATATCGTTGCCGGCACCCGTCGCGATAACGTCGATCGGCAATTGCGCGGTGCCCTTCTGGCTGCCCGGCTTGATGCCCTTCCCATTGCCACGGAAACCGAGCATTTTGCCGCCGGATGTGAAAATGAAAGTCACGGAGCCGTCAGGTGCGGTGACGCTGGCGAGTTCTGCCTTGCATCCCTTGGAGGCATCGAGTTTGCCGACCAGGAGCTTGGAACATTTTCCGCTGACCACGGTGGCGCCCTGTGCCGGAAAATTCTCGACGGTAGCAGCTGCGGCCTGTGTGGCGACCAGCGCCGTCAATCCAAAAGCAATGCCTGCGAATCGCATAAGAGAGGCTCCTTTCAAGCCCATGCAGATTCGCCGATCAAAATGTGGCAGTCAACCCGAAGCGGTGCAGAAGTCCAAAGCCAACAGACGGCGCCCGGATCCAAGGCCGGGCACGTCAGAGTCCGATGGCAGGAGTGCCACTGTCGCAAAGTCATCGCGGCCGTTAGGCGACGCGTTTCAGTGTTGTTGTGCGGATTCCGGAACAAGCTCGCCGATCAACTGCAGCAGGGCATTCTGCCGATTGCCGCCCCCGGCCAGGAATTCATAGAGAGTCATGGTTTTCTCGCTGCCGCCATCGACGACATAATCCGCCTGACGGATGACGTAGACCTCACCGCTCTCGGTGTCGCGGGCGAGATGGAACATGTACTCATCGCCATTGGGCTTGTGGTTCTTGTAGAACTGCCGCTTCATCACCGTCATCTCATCCTCCCGTATGATCGATGCGCTGATATGACAGTAGGATGACGGCGCGGCCGGAAGTCAAGCGACTTGTAGCGGGAACTTGTGTCGCAGGCTCCATTCGTCCCCGCAATCACCGCGAACATCAGCATGTGATTGGCTATCTTCCAAAAGACTACTATTCTCGACCTGCGCTCGAATTTTTCGGGACGCGGCTAGTTGGAGATCGAAGCACATGAGAATGATGTTAGCGTTGGGAGCGATTTTGAGCTTGGCATGCGTCTCTGCCGGCGAGGCGCCTTCGAATTATCAGACCTATCATGGCGGCATTCGTGCCGATAGTGATCCGGTGGTGCTGGCGACATACGAGAGGGTTCTCGATCGCTGCGAGCCTGAGGCTTATTCCTGGCGCCGCGGCTCTCCGGATCCCAACAGTACCCCTTACTGGCTGGCTCTGCGAAATTGCCTCTATCGTCACGGCTTTGTCGATCGTGGCGTCTACGCCTATCCGACGACGGCGGTTTTGCGGCATTTCCTGGATCGCTGACCGGGCTGCAATTCGCTTCAGGTCGAGGGGTATTCTTCGGCCCGATCCGCTTTGGGGATATTTGGACTCTGTCAACCGATAAGAAATGAAAAAGGCCTTTCGATTTCTCGAAAGGCCTTGCTTTTCAGCGAATTAGGATGGTGGGCGTGACAGGGATTGAACCTGTGACCCCTACGATGTCAACGTAGTGCTCTCCCGCTGAGCTACACGCCCATCCGATGGCGGCGCATAGATCACAAAACCTTGGTGGCCGTCAATAGGCTTTTTTTCGGTTTTGTGACGTTGCCGCCGAAAGCCTTACGCGGCAAGGAGTTTGTTGACTTCATCGACGAGTTCGCGGAGGTGGAAAGGCTTGGAAAGGACCTTGGCATCCTTCGGCGCCTTCGAATCGGGGTTCAGCGCGACGGCGGCAAAGCCGGTGATGAACATCACCTTCAGGTCCGGATCGAGTTCGGTGGCGCGCCGCGCCAGCTCGATACCGTCCATCTCAGGCATGACGATGTCAGTCAAAAGCAGCGAGAACGGCTCTTCGCGCAGCCGGTCGTAAGCGCTGGCTCCATTGTCAAAGGACAAGACCTTGTAGCCGGCTTTTTCGAGTGCCTTCACGAGAAAGCGACGCATGTCGTTGTCGTCTTCGGCAAGAAGTATCTTCTGGGTCATCATCTCTATCGCTAATCAACTTTGTCTTGTTGGACTCGTCCAGCGTTTAGGGTACCGCGGCGCCGTAAACAAGCCGTGAATGGTCAGTCAAAACGCGCCGTTCCAGCATTTGTTCGAAGCATAGGTGCATTCCACGAAAACGTCCTGCGTTTTCGCTGACCAGGCATCCGAGATTCCGAACACGGTGTTTTGGATTAAGGCCATTTCGCTCAAGTTACTATGGACTTGCGGTCATGCAACTGGCAACATGATTACTGCGACAAGTTGTTGACATGGTAAAGACGTTGATGTCCGCGGAAATGCGTAGTTTCGAGATTTTCGAGGTATTGGAACCCGCTTCCCAGACGATACCGTTTGTCTACAGTTCACCGCACAGCGGTCGCATCTATCCTCCCGATTTCATCGCCCAGTCCCGCCTGCAGGGCATCGCTATCCGCCGCTCGGAAGATCACTATGTTGACGAGCTCTTCTGTGCGGCGAGCGCGCTTGGGGCGCCGTTGCTGCTCGCCAATTTCCCGCGCGCCTATATCGACGTGAATCGCGAGCCCTATGAGCTCGATCCGCGCATGTTCGATGGCGCGTTACCCTCCTATGCCAACATCAATTCGCTGCGGGTCGCCGGCGGCCTTGGCACGATTCCGCGAATCGTCGCCGAAAACATGGAGATCTATGCGCGCCGCGTGCCGGTGGAGGATGCGCTGAAGCGCATCGACACCATCTACAAGCCCTATCATGCCACGCTACGCCGGCTGATCGCGCGCACCCATGTCAAGTTCGGCTTCGGTGTGCTGGTCGATTGCCATTCGATGCCGGGCAATATCCGCATCGCCGGCAGCAATGCGCGGCCCGATTTCATCCTTGGCGATCGCTACGGCACCAGCGCCTCGGCCGAACTTTCGCGCGCGGCCATGCAGATTCTCGAGGAGATGGGCTTCAACGCCGTGCGCAACAAGCCCTATGCCGGCGGTTTCATCACCGAGCATTACGGCCGTCCGTCCCGCGGGCTGCATGCCCTGCAGATCGAGGTCAACCGTTCGCTCTATGTCGACGAGACGACGCTCGAGAAGCGCCCGGATTTCGACAAGGTCGCCGCCGCCATCACGCTGTTCATGAAGCGCATGGCAGAGCATGTGGAATCCTATACGGGCGATCCGGCGCTGGCGGCGGAGTGACCGTTTCGTCGTTGTTGAGCTCGCCGAAGGGATGCGCGGCGAGGCAAAATCTGCTTATGGGTGACGTGGCAATTCGAAGCTTGGCGATAGGCTGAGCGTAGTGGATGGGCGATGCGTCGGACTATCACTGTCACCTACACGGAAGAAATGGTGCGCGATGCCGTGACGGTCTTTGTCTGGCGGCGGCTGATCGTCAATCGGCGCCTCTGGGTCGCGGAAATCGCAATAATCTTGCTGTTTCTTTGGCAGCTTTGGTGTGATGGCACCGGATGGCTGACCGGCGTTTTCGGTGGCCTCGTTCTTCTCTGTCCGGCTATGATTATCATCGTATGGGCTGCGCATTACCGCAACACGGTCGGAAAGTTCCGCAAGATGTCGACCCGACAGGCGACGTTTGCTTTTCACGATGAGGGGTTTGACGTGGCGTCCGAGTTGGGGTCGGTCAAAGTTTCCTGGTCCACCGCTACCGAAATCTGGCAGCGGCCAACCTATTGGATGATATTTATAGCCATCAACCAATTCATGACGCTGCCCACTCAGACGGCAGGCATCAATGATCTCAATCTTGTGAAATCGAAAGCGCCCTCCACGATGCCGCAATGAATGTGGATTCCCTTGCAAATAGCTAGGTCAGGCAAAAAAGAACCGCGCTCGTGGCGCGGCTAAGTCTAGGGAGGAAACACCCAAGGAGGGTATTTACAGTCGAAAGACTGCATGAGGATATTGCTGCTGCATTGCACAAATGTCAAGCACTTTATTGCGGTGCAAAATATTTGGGCAAATTCAAAAATCCTGCCTGATCCGCAGGCATTGCGCCCAGCGCGTCATCAGCCGGTTTGCTTCACGGCTTATATGCGTTATGACATCGCCATCCCGTCATCTATCCGGATTCACCATGCTTCCCGATCGCTCGTTCTTCTATCGTCTGGCCGAAGCGGCCAAGGCGGAAACCTTGCCGCGTTTTCGTGCCGGCATCGATGTGGTCAACAAGGAAGCCACGGGCTTTGATCCCGTGACGGAAGGGGACCGTGCCGCTGAAGAGGCGATTCGCGTCCTGATCGAGGCCGAGTTCCCCGAACATGGCATTCTGGGCGAGGAGCATGGCAATGTCGGGCTCGACCGCGAGCATGTCTGGGTCATCGATCCGATCGACGGCACGCGCGCCTTCATCTCGGGCGTCCCGGTCTGGGGAACGCTGATCGGCCTGCAGAAGAACGGCCGCGCCGTCATGGGGATGATCGACCAGCCCTTTACCGGCGAGCGCTATTTTGCCGATGGCAATGGCGCTACCTATTCCGGTCCTGATGGTGAGAGGCGGCTGCAGGTCCGCGATTGCGGCAGCCTCTCCAATGCCATCCTCTTCACCACCTCGCCGCATCTCTTCGTCGGTGAGGAGCTCGCAAAATATCGCGAGATCGAAAGTCAAGTGCGGCTCTTCCGCTACGGCTGCGATTGCTATGCCTATGCGCTGCTGGCGGCCGGTCATATCGATCTCGTTATCGAGAATTCGCTGAAACCCTATGATGTCGGCGGCATCATTCCGGTCATCGAGCAGGCCGGCGGCATCATGACCACCTGGGATGGCGGCCGTCCGGAAATGGGCGGAACGATCATCGCAGCCGGCAGCCGCGCCGTTTATGAGCAGGCCCTGGCAGTTTTATCCCGCTAAGTTCTTTAGGCTTCTGCCTCAATTTCATAGGCATTGCTCTCGGCATCGCTGCCGGGGATGAAGGCGTGGATCGCGGCAAGTGCCTGGTTGCGATAGACATCCCGTTCCTGCAGGATTTCATGCTTGGCGCCGTGAATCGGCACCAGCTGTGCGGCGCGGAAATAGCGCGACAGCCGCTCTTGGTCGGCATAGGGCACGACGCCGTCGCGCGTCGGCGCAATCAAGACGGTGGGGACTTGAATTGAAAACAGGTGTTCGGACCTGTTGACCCGTTCGATTGCCCGCAAGGCCTGCGACAGCCAGCGTGCGGTCGGCGGTCCCAGGGAAAGTTGCGGATAGGCGGTGCCGATGCCGATGTTGCGCCGGTAGCGCTGCTCGTCCGTCGTCAGCGGGTTTTCAGCAAATGGCCTTTCCTTGAACTTCTTGCTGAACTGCATGCGGCCCAGGCCGATGCTGCTGACCGCGCCGGAGAGGAAGCGGATAAAGCCGGGGGAGGCGCCGTGGCCGGTCAAGCCGATGAAGGGGGCAGACAGCACCATGCGCTCAATTCGGCTTGCAAGTCTCGGCGCGGCAGACAGGGCAATCAGCCCGCCCGTCGAATGGGCAAGCAGAAAGAAGGGCAGGCGCGTATCCGGCAGGACAATCTTGTCGAGGAAGGCGGTCAGATCCCGCTCATAATCGGAAAAATGGCGGATATGGCCGCGCAGCGGGTCTTTCAGCAGCCGCTCGGATCCGCCCTGGCCGCGGAGATCGAAGGTTGCGACCCACAGGCCCTTGGCTGTGAGGTCGCGGATCGTCTCGAAATATTTCTCGATGAATTCGTTACGGCCCTGCAGCAGCACAACGGTTCCCTTGGCGACCGGCTGCTCGCAGCGGAAGACGGCATAGCGCAACTTGCGGCCGTCGAAACTTTCGAAGAATCCTTCGGTGCGGTTTTCCGGCACCGGATTGTCTGATGTGGAATAGAGGATCGAATCCATGACGGTGTCGCGCCTCGCTGACCAATGTCTCACCTCAAGGGGATAGCGCAGCCTCATGGAATTGCAACAGGTTTGTTGGCGGTTCCGGCAATCGAATCCGGTGTGCCTTAAAACGATAATCCACCATCGGGGATTCCGATGGTGCCATCGTTTTTCTCCGTTTCATCTTCTTGCGCAGCTTTGCGAATGTTCGGGCATGGTCATCACCTGCTGGAATGAAAAGACATGCCAATCACTGAAATTGCGAATTCGAGAATTCTTATTGTCGGCGGCAGCTCCGGAATGGGACTGGCGCTGGCGCAACGCGCGCTTGCCGCCGGAGCCGAGGTCATCATCGCTGGGCGGGATCAGGATAGGCTGAAGCGGGCTCGCGCAGAACTCCAAAGCCCATTGGTTTCCATTGAGACAGTCGATATCACGCAAGAAAGCCAAGTCGCCGGTCTGTTTGAGCGCATCGGCCGGCTCGACCATATCGTAAGCACCGCCGCCGATATTGAGGGCGCTTACGAGCTGCTGCCTTCGCTGGATCTCAGGGCTGCGCAGAGGGTCGTGGAAAGTAAATTCTACGGTCCGCTGCTCCTTGCGAAATATGGGTCGCCCTTACTCTCTGCAACGGGCTCCATCACGTTCACGTCAGGCATTGCCGCTTATCGTCCGGCCGCACGAGGGTCGGTGGTTGCAGCCGTCAATGCCGGTCTGGAAGGGTTGGTTCGCGCACTCGCCGTTGAGTTGGCGCCCATTCGCGTGAACGCCGTTTCACCTGGCTGGGTCGATACGCCCATCTGGACGTTCGTTGCCGGTGATCGGAAAGAAGAAACATTGGGCGCCATGGCAAAACGGCTGTTGGTTGGACGAGTGGGACAACCGGAAGATATCGCCGACGCTATCAGCTTCCTGATGGGCAACGCCTTCACAACGGGGACGATACTGCATGTCGAGGGCGGACATCGGCTGATTTAGCGGCTGCAAAGCCAGTGTTTGCGAATGCCAGGAGCAGCTTCAAAGCTGGCGGCTGAACACGCCTGCGCCGCCAGATCATTACAAGCGAGGCTATCCGCATCGGCCCCGGCCAGGGCATTTCGTCGATTTCGCCACGATGGACTGCGTCCGCAACGGCAAACCGCGGAACCAAGCTCGAGCCCGTGCCGGCCGCCACGAGCCGCGTAATGGTGCCGATGCTTCCGACTTCGGCGGCGAGCTTTGGTACCGCCGTCCCGGCGGCCTCGAATGCCTTGTCGAAGAGGTGCCGATAGACGCAGCCGACTTCGGTTGCCACGAAGTTCATCGAAGCGAGCGTTGCCAGATCGCTTGTCTTCAAAGATGGCTCCTGTGCAGGAGGGGTAATGAGGATCAACGGCTCCGTCGATATCACCCGCTTTGCGAGGCGTTCGTCGATCCCGCCCCTGTCAAAGCAGAAGGCCACATCGATCTCACCGGTTTCGAGTTTGCGCAACAGATCGCCGCTGCCGGCAATCTTCATCCGCAGATCGATATCGGAATGATCGCGCTGAAAGGCCGGCAACCATTGCGGAAGCTTCATGGAAGCAATGGTTTCGAGCGCGCCGATCGTCACCGTCCCAGCCGCCGCTGCCGAGACTGCTTCAACGGCCATGCGCGCCTCGCTGGCGATTGCCAATATTTCTTCGGCATAGGGTCGCAATGCCTCGCCAGCTGCCGTCAGCTCCAGGCCCGATCGCGACCGGATAAAAAGTGCTGTGCCCAATTCGGCTTCGAGCGACTGGATCTGATCACTCACGCTCGATTGCGCGAGATGGACGTCTTCAGCTGCGCGGGTGAAGTTCCGGTTCCGCGCGACCGCCAGGAATGTCTTGAGTAATCGCGGGTGCATCGAGCCGTGCCGAACGAGTGTGACAAGCGTCATCTAATGCGGGACGACGCCGATACCGGTCAGGCTGCCACATCCCTTGTATCGACGTCAATGCACCACGGGATAGTCGCCGGTATCCGCAATTTATTGTGCCCTCAGAGGCTCCTGCTGCATGATGTCCAGTCGCTTCAAGCCTTCGGCGCCGCACCGCGCCGCTCCAGTGCGGTCTGGCGAATGATCTCGGCGATCTCGGGGCTGCTGCTCGAGAGCATCTGGAAATCCGATGAGTAGAGCGACAGCAGCGAGACCTCCGTCGCAGCGCTGACGGTTGCCGAGCGGGGCTCGCCGGTGATCAACGCCATCTCGCCGAAGAAGCTGCCGGAGCCGAGTTCGACCGGGTTCGGTGTGGCGACGCTGACGCGGCCCTCGACGATGAAATACATCTGATCGCCGGCCTCGCCCTTGCGGCAGATGATACCGCCCGCCGGCACGACGCGAGGTCTCAGCGCCCGTACGATCTCGATGAGCGCTCCCGAACCGAGCTTCTGGAACAACGGCACTCCCGCAACCAGCTGCCAGTTGCGCACGAAGTCCTGGCGGCGAACCTCTTCGTAGAAGCCGGTAGCAAGAATGCCGGCCCACAAGGCAAAGATGCCGATACCACACATCATGACCAGCCCGGCAAGGGTGCGGCCGGCGAGACTTTGCGGGATCTCGTCACCATAGCCCGTGGTCGACAGCGTCGTCACGGCCCACCACATTGCGAGGGGAATGCTGCCGAACTTGTCGGGCTGGACGTCGCGTTCGATGATGTAGGCGGCAAGCGCTGCGGCGAACAGAACGATGCCGAAAATCGAGGTGACGCCGATCAGGTTGCGTGCCTCCTTGGTCAGGACCCTGCCCAACAGCCGGAAGAAGGTCGAACCGCGCAACGGCTTCAAAAGCCAGATGGCACAATAGAGGCTTTGATCGCGCCCGCGGATGAGAAGGAAAGCGGCCAAAGGGACCAGAACAGCCAGTATGTCGACGGCGATTTCCGGTATCCTGCCGCGAACGTCCCTTGCGCGGTGCATGACCAGCGTCTCGATCAATTGCAGGACATAGATGGCCCAGACGCCCGCAAGGAGGAGTTCCAGGATGAGCCTGGTCTGTCCGACGATATCAGGCGTCGTAAGCGCCGCTACCGTCAGCAGACCGATGGCAGCTAGAAGCGTATTCAGCGATGAGGAAATCTTCGAGAAAGAGAGCGCCGACATTTTATACCCCGGGCAATACCCTAGGGTGGGCAGCCACTTGCCCGAGAATAGGATGGCTTCGATCCAAACGTAAAGAGGCACATGGGCGCGCTATCTCCTCCATAGTGCACCTGGCATCCTTGCCTTGGGCTGCTATCGCTGGCCAATCCCAAGCGGAAAGCCCTTGAAAGGCTTGATTTCCTTCAGCACGAAGGTGGTCTCCATCTCTTTGATGCGCGGCAGGCGGCGTACGACCGCCATGGCGAAATCGGCATAGCTGTCGAGATCGGCCGCGACCACCTGCAGCAGGAAATCCGCGTTCCCGGCGATGCTGTAGCAGGCCACGACCTCACTGAGTTTCAGCACATCGCGGGAAAACTCCTCAGCTTCCGCCTCGCTGTGGCTGTCGATCTTGACCCTGATGAAGGCAAGAACGCCGAGGCCGATCTGGCGCCTGTCGAGCGCGGCCGTATAACCCTGGATCACGCCGGTTTCTTCCAGCTGACGCACGCGCCGCCAGCACGGAGATGTCGAGAGCCCGACTTCGGATGAAAGCGCCTGGTTCGTCAGGCGCCCATCCTTCTGAAGGGCGCCGAGAATCTTCAAATCGATGGGCTCAAGGGTGTGGGGCATATCCAACCTTTTATCTGCAAATATGAGGTATATCCTACCACATTATTCGAATATGCGGCAATGAAAGGCAAGATTATCCTTGGTGAGAGAGATATCCTGCGATCCTACATGTCAACAGCAGCAGGTCTCCATGCTTCCCGATATCCGTCTTGCCATCGTCATCAATCCGGCATTGCCGCTTGGGCTGATCGCCAACACCGCCGGCGCCATCTCGATCGGGTTGGGCGCAAAGTTTCCCTCGCTCGCGGCAAGGCAATTGACCGACAGGGAGGCTCGTACCATCGACATCAGTTCGAACATGCCCGTCCCGATACTGCAGGCGGATGCGGAAACCATACGATCTTTGTTGCTGAAGACCTTGCCGGTGGAAAACGACCGCGCGATCGTTCCATTTCCTGCCTTTGCCCGCTCGCTGCACGATTACAGGGAATATGAGGCGACGTTTCCGGATCGCGATCTCGCCGCCGAGGCGATCGATGGCCTCGGGCTGGCGGGGCCTTCGAGATGGGTGAAGTCGCTTACTGGGTCGCTGAAGTTGCTGCGGTAGTGTCCGCAAAGAAAAAAGGCCGGCTTGCGGAGATAGAGAGATCCGCTTCGCCGGCCGAGCAAGGACTGAAGAAGAAGGGACGATACACTTCAGTCATCGGACGATGGTTGTTCCGATGGTCAAACGATAGGTCAGCCAGCCTGAACGGGTTCCGAACTATCCGTTCATCTGCGGTTCACGCGGTGATTTTCTGCAAAATGAGGGTTGCGGCACTGGGGGCTTGAACTCCGGAAAAGTGATCCCCATCTCTTTTTTGCGGGTGCCAAACGGGCTCGCAGAACCGTCCCGAGGCCGCCCCGAGTGGGGTCATCGGACAAGAATTGAAATCGCAATTGTCGCTCACAGGAGGACTTCCATGCGTCACGTAGACTTCTCTCCCCTTTACCGTTCCACCGTCGGTTTCGACCGTCTGTTCACCATGCTCGACAGCCTTGGTCAGCCGGATCAGGCCCAGACCTATCCGCCCTACAATATCGAGCGAACGGGTGAAAACACCTATCGCATCACCATGGCCGTTGCCGGTTTCGATGAAAAGGAACTGAGCATCGAGGCCCACGCCCATGTCCTTCAGGTCAAGGGCGAAAAGAGCGAAGAGCCGGCTGAAACCAGCGAATATCTCTATCGCGGTATCGCCAAGCGTGCCTTCGAGCGTCGTTTCCAGCTTGCCGACCATGTCGAGGTTCAGGCTGCTTCACTGAAGAACGGTTTGCTGCACATCGATCTGCTGCGCAACATTCCCGAAGCCATGAAGCCCCGCCGTATCTCCATCGCGGCCGAGCCCGTGGAAACCCCGAAGGCCATCGAGGCTCACATCAACTAAGTATGGCTGACGGTCTTGGACCGTCATGCTCCTGATCCTCCCAAGATCAAAGAAGCGGCGCTCCATCGGGGCGCCGCTTTCGTTTTGTGTGTTATCGGAGAACTCAGGCTGCGTTTGTTGCTTCGCCCGTTTTCGTTCCCGCCTGAGCCTTCGCAGCCTCGCGCCGCTTGGCGGCATCGGCATATTTCTGGGCGAGCACGGCGCAGGTCATCAGCTGGATCTGATGGAACAGCATGAGTGGCAGCACGATGGCGCCGATACTCTGGCCGGCGAAGATGACATTGGCCATCGGCACACCGCTTGCCAGCGACTTCTTCGAACCGCAGAAGGTGATGGTGATCTCGTCGGCCTTTTCAAAACCGAGGGCGCGGCTGCCGAACATGGTGATGCAGATTACCATCGCCAGAAGCACCATATTCGCGATGATGACTGTGACGATATCGAGGACGGAGAAGGTATGCCACAATCCTTCCACCACGGCCTCGCTGAAGGCTGAATAGACGACCATGAGGATCGAGCCGCGATCGACCGGCATCAGGATCTTCTTCTTCGAACGGATCCAGTCGCCGATCCATGGCTGCAGCAGCTGACCGGCGATGAATGGGGCGAGCAGCTGCAGCATGATCTGCCACAAAACATCCCAGGAAAAGCCACCGCCCTGGCCGCCGACCGAAAACAGGATGCCGACGAGCAGCGGCGTCAGGAACATGCCGAAGATGTTGGAGGCCGACGCCGAGCAGATCGCGGCCGGCACATTGCCGCCGGCGATGGAGGTGAAGGCGATCGAGGACTGCACGGTTGACGGCAGAACGCTCAAAAACAGCATGCCTGTATAAAGCGATACGGGCAGGATGCTGTTAGGAACGATTTGACCCATGGCCAGCACCAGCAGCGGAAAGATGCCGAAGGTCGTCAGCAGGATGACGAGATGCAGCCGCCAGTGCAGCATGCCGGCGATGACGACATCGCGCGACAGGCGCGCGCCATGCAGGAAGAACAAGAGGCCGATGGCGACGTTGGTGGCAATGCTGAAATAGTGAGCGCTAGCCCCCTGCACCGGAAAGAAGGATGCCGTCAGGACGGTGAGCACCAGCAGTATGGTGAAGGTGTCTGGAAGAAAGCGGCGCATCGTGCCTACCCCAATCGCATTGCAAGTCTTGATGATACTCCTTGCAGATAGACCTATTGTGATCCACGATGCAAGGAATAACAGTTATCGCGATGCAGGATAAGCCATGCTTGATCTCATACAGTTGCGCAGCTTCGTCGCCGTCGAGCAGATGGGTAGTTTCACCCTTGCCGCGGAGCGGCTGGGGCTTGGGCAATCGACCGTCAGCCAGCATATACAACGGCTGGAAGCAGAGCTCGGGCGAAAGCTCTTGGCGCGCGATACGCATCGTGTCGTCCTGACTGGTGATGGCGAGGCGCTACTCGGCCATGCGCGCCAGATGCTGTCGATCGAAGCGGAGGTGCAGCGGCTTTTTGCCGGCAACAGCCTGCGCGGCAATCTCCGGCTCGGGGTTTCCGAGGATTTCGTCACCAGCCAGCTCCCGGACGTGCTTGAGGAATTCGTGCGTTCGCATCCCTCAGTCGATCTCGAGCTGACGGTCGCGCTCAGTGGCGTGCTTTATGAAATGCAGGATAATGGCGATCTCGATCTAGTGCTTGCCAAGCGCCGGCTCGGCGATGCGAGAGGCAAGCTCGTCTACCGGGAGCCGCTGGTCTGGCTGGCGCGCGACCCGGATCGCATCCGCAAACTTGCGGGACCATTGCCACTGATTGCCTTTCCAACCCCAAGCGTTACGCGTGCGGTGGCGCTGGAGGCGCTGCGCCGGCAGCAGATGCCCTGGCGCATCGTCTGCACCTGCGGCAGCCTGAGCGGCCTGACCGCGGCGGCGCGCGCAGGCATGGGCGTTCTCGTCCAGCCGAAAAGCATGGCCCCCGCCGGATTGCTGGAGATCGCGCCGGGCTGGCTGCCGACGCTCGAAGATGTCGAATTCGTCCTCGTGCCGCGCAAGGGGGCGGACCAACTTCTGGTTAACGCGCTCTCTGACGATATCCTCTCCAAGGTCCGGGGTCCACGATCAAACTAACGACGAAATTGTCAGCGAGCTGTCGTTAAAAGCCTTTCCAATCATGTGGATGAGATCCGGATTTATTTCGCCGGCTGATTTATTGCTGCGCCCGTTTTCAGGCGGAAGTCAGCTTCTTCTGCTATCTCAGGTGGCGGTGGGGGAATTGCGGAGGAATAGTCGCCCGATGATATATGGTGCCATCTTCATTTCCGGGCTTGTTGCCTGCGTCGTGGCAATGACGATGATTATACACAACGCACCAGCATCCGATCGCGACGATCTATCGAACTTCGCAATGATCGCCCATCGGAATCAAAACTGACCCCTTCTGGCATTGTGAGCGCCGTTCGGCCGTAAAGTCGGCTCCGGCGCTCTTTTCATGCGGTCAACCCAGGCAAGCGAGGAAATTCCCCACATCGGCCTCGGTGGTGGCGAAGCTGGTCACGAGGCGGATCAGCGTTTCATCCCTGCCGACGAGATCCGGCTGCGATTCCGGGATCGGCCATTCGTAGAACTTCGCTCCCTTGTCTTCGGCCGCCTTGGCGGCGGATTTTGGGATGATCGCAAAAACCTCATTCGAGGCAGTCGGCCACGCGAGACGGGCGCCGCGGGTCTTTTCGAGGCCGGCGCGCAGCCGATCGGCCATGCCATTGGAATGGCGGGCGAGATCAAGCCAGAGGCCGTCCTGGAAATAGCCGTCGAACTGGGCGGCGATGAAGCGCGACTTGGAGAAAAGCTGGGCGGCGCGTTTGCGGATGAAATGCATCTCCTTTGCCTTCTCCGGATCGAAGATGACGATCGCCTCGGCGCACCAGCAGCCGTTTTTGGTGCCGCCGAAGGAGAGGATATCGACGCCGCGCCTCCATGTCATCTCGGCTGGTGTCGTGCCGAGCGCGACGAGGGCGTTGGCGAAACGCGCGCCATCCATATGCAGCGGCAGGCTGTTCGCCTTGGCGATGGCGGCGATGGCGTCGATCTCGGCAAGTGAATAGACCGTGCCGATTTCCGTCGCTTGCGTGATCGTCACGGCGGCGGCGCGGCCGTGATGCACGGCATCCTGCGGGAAGCGTGCAATTTTTGCAGCAAGGGCCTCGGGGTCGATCTTGCCCGCGTCACCCTTGACGGTTGCCAGCCGCGCGCTGCTGAAGAAGTCCGGTGAACCGCATTCGTCCTCGGCTACATGCGCCTCGCTGTGGCAAAAGGTGATGCCACCCGGCTTCTGGACGCTGGCGAGCGACAGCGAGTTGGCGGCAGAGCCCGTGGCGACGAAGAATACGGAGACTTCGCGCTCGAATATCTCTGAAAACTTTGCCTCGACCTTCTGATCCAGTTCACTCAAGCCATATGCTGTTGCAAAACCTCCCGCCTCTGCGAGAAGACGTTCAGCGATCTTGGAGTGGGCACCGGCCCAATTATCGGAGGCAAAAAACATCGAAGTGCACCAATTATAAGGAGTGAATTGAAGGTGAGTTAGATAGGATCGAGCGGACATTACGCCAATGCAAAAACCTATCAAGAGCATGAGTTTGAAGAATGCATCACAGAAATTGATCTACGCAATCAACAAATAAAATGATGCGCTGCAGCGAAACTTTATTGCTTGATTTATGCAACAAAGGCAATCTTACGTCTTCGGTTGACGAAATTTTGCCGTTTTGCTCTTGCGAAGGCAGAAGCTTTCTGGCATAGAGCTGATGAATTAGGACAGGGTTGCTGTCCTATTTTGGCCGCCAAGGCCGAAGATGCGCTAGAGGGTCCTGACGATGTCGGGATTTCGAGCTATAGTTACCGGGAGCGTGTCCCTTTCAGCCCTTCGGGCAGGGGGGCAATGCGGCGGTGGAATAGCAGGACGCGAAACGCTGACGACGGGCTCCATATAAGGAGCCGCGGTTCGCAGCCGGATCTTCACAATGCAACAGCGCAGTCGCGCGTCGGCCTCGGAAACGGACCGCGCGGGACGAAGAAGCGCCCGCGACGCGGGCCTTATCGGAGGGAAGACCATGACGAACAGGACGACGTTGACGAGTTTTGACCAGACCGCTGCAGTGAATGCTGCCGTGACGGCCAAGACGTCGAAACGCGCTGTCGGCATCCCGCCGAAACAGGGCCTTTATGATCCCCGCAACGAGCATGACGCCTGTGGCGTCGGCTTCGTCGCGCATATGAAGGGTCAGAAGTCGCACCAGATCGTGCGCGACGGCCTGTTCATTCTCGAAAACCTGACGCATCGCGGTGCTGTCGGCGCCGATCCGCTGATGGGCGACGGCGCGGGCATTCTCGTACAGATTCCCGACCGCTTCTTCCGTGAGGAAATGGCGAAACAGGGCGTGATCCTGCCGAAGGCGGGCGAATATGGCGTCGGCCATTTCTTCCTGCCGCGCGACGAAGCGCTGATCGAGCACTTCAAGACCGCGATCAAGCAGGTCGTGGCCGAAGAGGGGCAGGTGTTGCTCGGCTTCCGCGACGTGCCCGTCGATAACTCTTCGCTGTCGAAGGCACCTGACATTGCCGCCACCGAGCCGCACCACGTGCAGGTCTTCATCGGCGCCGGCAGTGACGCCGGCACGAACGAGGAATTTGAGCGCCGCCTCTTTACCCTGCGCAAGGTGATCTCCAACCGCATCTATGCGGAATACGAGGGCGAGGAGAGCAGCTTCTACCCGGTCTCGCTGTCGAGCTCGACCATCGTCTACAAGGGCATGTTCCTCGCCTATCAGGTGGGCGCCTATTATAAGGACTTGTCCGACCCACGTTTCGAGACGGCGGTTGCCCTCGTGCACCAGCGTTTCTCGACCAACACCTTCCCGTCGTGGAAGCTCGCGCATCCCTACCGCATGGTCGCGCATAACGGCGAAATCAACACGCTGCGCGGCAACGTCAACTGGATGGCCGCTCGCCAGGCTTCGGTATCCTCGCCGCTGTTCGGCGACGATATCTCCAAGCTCTGGCCGATCTCCTATGAGGGACAGTCGGACACGGCCTGTTTCGACAACGCGCTCGAATTTCTCGTGCGCGGTGGATACTCCCTGGCGCATGCCATGATGATGCTCATTCCCGAGGCCTGGGCCGGCAACCAGCTGATGGCGCCGGAACGCAAGGCATTTTACGAGTATCATGCCGCCCTGATGGAGCCATGGGATGGCCCTGCCGCCGTCGCCTTCACCGATGGCAAGCAAATCGGCGCGACGCTCGACCGTAACGGCCTGCGTCCGGCCCGCTATCTCGTCACCAGCGATGACCGCATCATCATGGCGTCCGAAGCCGGCGTTCTGCCTGTCGAGGAAGAGAAGATCATCCAGAAGTGGCGCCTGCAGCCGGGCAAGATGCTGCTGATCGATATGGAAAAGGGCCGTATCATCTCCGACGACGAGGTGAAGTCGGAACTGTCGACCAAGCATCCCTATCGCAGCTGGCTGAACCGCACGCAGCTGATCCTGGAAGACCTGAAGCCGGTGGAGCCGCGGGCGCTGCGTCGCGACGTGTCGTTGCTCGATCGCCAGCAGGCCTTCGGCTATACGACCGAGGACACCAAGCTCTTGATGTCGCCGATGGCGACGACCGGTCAGGAAGCCGTCGGCTCCATGGGCACGGATACGCCGATCTCGGCCATGTCCGACAAGCCGAAGCTGCTCTACACCTACTTCAAGCAGAACTTCGCGCAGGTGACGAACCCGCCGATCGATCCGATCCGCGAGGAACTCGTCATGAGCCTCGTGTCGTTCATCGGCCCGCGCCCGAACCTGCTCGATCATACCGGCATGGCCAACGCCAAGCGTCTGGAAGTGCGCCAGCCGATCCTGACCAACGGCGATCTCGAAAAGATCCGCTCGATCGGTCACACAGAGGATCGCTTCGACACTAAGACGCTCGACTTCACCTATGATGTCGAACGCGGCGCCGAAGGCATGCCCGAGATGCTCGACCGTCTCTGCGAGCGGGCGGAAGCGGCCGTTCGCGGCGGTTACAACATCATCGTGCTTTCCGACCGCCAGATCGGACCGGACCGCATCGCGATCCCGGCGCTGCTGGCGACGGCAGCCGTGCACCATCACCTGATCCGCAAGGGCCTGCGCACCTCGGTCGGCATCGTTGTCGAAACCGGCGAGCCGCGTGAAGTGCATCACTTCTGCCTGCTGGCCGGTTACGGCGCCGAGGCGATCAACCCCTATATGGCGTTCGACACGCTGCTTGACATGCATCAGCGCGGCGAATTCCCGAAGGAAGTGGATGCGACCGAAGTCGTCTACCGCTACATCAAGGCGGTCGGCAAGGGCATCCTCAAGGTCATGTCGAAGATGGGCATTTCGACCTATCAGTCCTATTGCGGCGCGCAGATCTTCGATGCCGTGGGCTTGCAGCAGGAGCTGGTCGACAAGTACTTCTTCGGCACGGCAACCATGATCGAAGGCATCGGCCTCGAAACGATCGCCGAGGAAACCGTCTCCCGTCACAGGGCTGCTTTCGGCCGCGATCCGCTGCTCGCAAGCACGCTCGACATCGGTGGCGAATATGCCTACCGCATGCGTGGCGAAAGCCACGCCTGGACGCCCGATGCTGTGGCTGCCCTGCAGCATGCCGTGCGCGGGAATGCCGAGGACCGCTATCGCGAATTCTCCGAAATGGTCAACGAGTCGGCGCTCCGGATGAACACCATCCGCGGCCTCTTCAAGATCAAAGGTGCGGAAGCGCTCGGCCGCAAGCCGATCTCGATCGACGAGGTCGAGCCGGCTGCCGACATCGTCAAGCGCTTCTCGACGGGCGCCATGTCCTTCGGCTCCATCAGCCGCGAGGCACATACGACGCTGGCAATCGCCATGAACCGCATCGGCGGCAAGTCGAACACCGGTGAAGGCGGCGAAGAATCCGACCGCTACATGCCGCTCTTCGACGGTTCGCCGAACCCGGAACGTTCCGCCATCAAGCAGATCGCCTCTGGCCGTTTTGGCGTGACGACCGAATATCTGGTCAATGCCGACGTGCTGCAGATCAAGGTGGCGCAGGGCGCCAAGCCCGGTGAAGGCGGCCAGCTGCCCGGCCACAAGGTCGATGCTACGGTTGCCAAGACTCGGCACTCGACGCCGGGCGTCGGCCTGATCTCGCCGCCACCGCATCATGACATCTATTCGATCGAAGATCTGGCGCAGCTGATCTATGACCTGAAGAACGTCAACCCGACCTCGGATGTCTCGGTCAAGCTCGTTTCGGAAGTCGGCGTCGGCACGGTTGCCGCCGGCGTTGCCAAGGCGCGCGCCGACCACATCACCGTCTCGGGCTATGATGGCGGCACCGGCGCTTCGCCGCTGACCTCGCTGAAGCATGCCGGCTCGCCCTGGGAAATCGGCCTTGCCGAGACCCAGCAGACGCTGGTGCTGAACGGGCTGCGCTCGCGCATCGCCCTGCAGGTCGACGGCGGCCTGAAGACCGGCCGCGACGTCATCATCGGCGCGCTGCTCGGTGCCGACGAATTCGGCTTCGCCACCGCGCCGCTGATAGCGGCCGGCTGCATCATGATGCGCAAGTGCCACCTCAACACCTGTCCGGTTGGCGTCGCCACCCAGGACCCGGTTCTGCGCAAGCGCTTCAAGGGCGCGCCGGAGCATGTCATCAACTACTTCTTCTTCGTGGCCGAAGAAGTACGCGAGATCCTCGCCTCGCTTGGCGTTACCAAGCTGGACGAGATCATCGGCGCTTCCGAGCTTCTGGAAAAGGACGACATGCTCGCTCACTGGAAGGCGAGGGGCCTCGACTTCAGCCGCATCTTCCACAAGGTCGATGCGCCGAAGGAAGAGACCTACTGGACGACGGTGCAGAAGCACCCGATCGACGACATTCTCGACCGCAAGCTGATCGAGAAGGCGGAGCCGGCGCTTTCTTCGAAGACGCCTGTCGCCTTTGAAGTCGACATCAGGAATGTCGATCGTTCGGCCGGCGCCATGCTGTCGGGCGCGGTAGCCAAGCGCTATGGTCATCGCGGCCTGAAGGACGACACGATCAACGTCACCCTGAAGGGAACGGCGGGCCAATCCTTCGCAGCCTTCCTGGCACGGGGCGTCACCTTCAATCTGATCGGCGACGGCAACGATTATGTCGGCAAGGGCCTTTCGGGCGGTCGTATCATCATCCGTCCGCCGGAGAACTCGAAGATCGTCGCTGAGAACTCGATCATCGTCGGCAACACCGTGCTTTACGGTGCGACCGAGGGCGAGTGCTACTTCCGCGGTGTCGCGGGCGAGCGCTTTGCGGTCAGAAACTCGGGCGCGATCGCCGTCGTCGAAGGCGTAGGCGATCACGGCTGCGAGTATATGACCGGCGGCGTCGTCGTCGTGCTCGGCGAAACCGGGCGCAACTTCGCGGCCGGCATGTCGGGCGGCGTGGCCTATGTTCTCGACGAGAAGGGCGATTTCGCCCGTCGCTGCAACATGGCGATGGTCGAGCTGGAGCCGGTTCCCGAGGAAGACGAGCTGCTGGAGAAGCTGCATCATCACGGTGGCGATATCATGCACAAGGGACGCGTCGACGTCTCCGATGATATGACGCGCCATGACGAAGAGCGTCTCTTCCAGCTGATTTCGAACCACTTCCACTATACGGGCTCGACGCGAGCCAAGGAGATCCTCGATCACTGGGCCGATTACCGCCCGAAATTCCGCAAGGTCATGCCGGTCGAATACCGCCGCGCCCTTGAGGAAATGGAGCGCAGCCGGATGAGCGTGGCGGCGGAGTAATCCGCCCCGGTTCTGAAACCAGTCGAGGGTTTCGCCTCGCATTGCGATCGCCGTCATGGCGATCGCGACTGTCGAACAGCGGAATCGGATTTGAATTAAAGTGCCGGACAGGGAAACCGAGATGACCCTCAGGCACGGGAGCCGTGAGCTCCTCTTTTTGAGTGAGGAAACGAAAGCATGGGCAAGGTAACAGGCTTCTTGGAAATCGACCGGCAAGTGGCGAAGTATCAGCCCGCGTCGGATCGCATCCGGCATTTCCGTGAATTCACGATCCCCATGTCGGACCAGGAAGTGCAGAAACAGGCAGCCCGCTGCATGGACTGTGGCATTCCCTATTGCCACGGCCCGACCGGCTGCCCGGTGCACAACCAGATCCCCGATTGGAACGACCTCGTTTACAACAACAATTGGGAACAGGCGATCCACAACCTGCATTCGACCAACAACTTCCCGGAGTTCACCGGCCGCGTCTGCCCCGCACCCTGCGAGGAAGCCTGCACGCTGAACCTGGAAGACGCGCCCGTCGCGATCAAGACCGTCGAGCAGGCGATTGCCGACAAGGCCTATGAGCTCGGCTTCATCCGGCCGCAGCCGGCAACGGTTCACACCGGCAAGAAGGTCGCGATCATTGGCTCTGGCCCTGCCGGCATGGCTGCCGCTCAGCAGCTCGGCCGCGCAGGTCACGACGTCCACGTCTACGAGCGCGAAAGCAAGCCGGGCGGCCTGCTGCGCTATGGTATCCCGGACTTCAAGATGGAGAAGAACTTCATCGATCGCCGCGTCGAGCAGATGAAGGGCGAAGGCGTCACCTTCCATTGCGGCGTCAATATCGGCGTCGATGTCAAGGTCGAGCAGCTTCTGGCGGACCATGATGCCGTGCTCTATTGCGGCGGCTCGGAAACCCCGCGCGAAGCTGGCATTCCCGGCACGACGCTCGCAGGCGTCCACGACGCCATGCCCTATCTGGTGCAGCAGAACCGCCGCGTCGGCCGCGAAAACATCGACAGCGTCGGCTGGTCTGCCGATCCGATCCTGGCAGGCGGCAAGCATATCGTCGTCGTCGGTGGTGGTGATACGGCATCCGACTGCGTCGGCACGGCATTCCGTCAGGGTGCGGTGAAGGTGACCCAGCTCGACATTCGTCCGCAGCCGCCGGAGAAGGAAGACAAGCTCGCCGTATGGCCCTTCTGGGCAACGAAGATGCGCACCTCTTCCTCGCAGGCCGAAGGTGCGGTTCGCGAATTCCAGGTGGCAACGCTCGAGTTCATCGGCGAAGACGGCGTGCTGACGGGCGTGAAGTGCTGCGAAGTCGATGATCGCCGCAAGCCGATCGCCGGCACGGAATTCGTCATCCGCGCCGATCTCGCCTTCATCGCCATCGGCTTCCGTGGCCCGTTCACCGACAGCGTGCTCAAGGAAATGGACGGCAAGCTGACTGTGAATACCGACCGCCGCGGCTCGACCAACGTCGTTGCCAACGACAAGGACTACAAGACGTCTGTCGACAAGCTCTGGACGGCCGGGGACATTCGCCGCGGCCAGTCGCTGGTCGTCTGGGCGATCCGCGAGGGCCGTCAGGCCGCGCGCGCGATCGACGAGGCCTTGATGGGTTCGACGGTCCTGCCGGCCTAAGTTTCGCTGTCCTCTCGCGCAAAGTTATTGAAGGCCGGGTTCGTTACAAACCCGGCCTTTGTCGTTACCGGCTTGCGGCGATGTTCCAGTTGTAGAGGCAGCGGTCGAGGCCTATCGCGATTTCGAGCACCGCGACGTCATGGTCTATCGCCAGCCCCTTCTTCGGCTGGCTGCGGTAGCGCTGAGGAAAGTCCGCTCGTCTCGAAATCGAGCAGACCTCCATCCATTTGTCGCCATTATCGACCTCGATATCCATGGTGACCTCGGAATAGGCCGGCAAGCGATCGGACGGCACGATCCGCGTCGGCAGATGGATCACTGAGGCGATCATCTGGCGAACAGGTTCCAGCGAGGCCGCGTGATAATCGTTGCCGCTGTCGGCGGTGAAGGCGCATTGGAATTCGAGCTGCCAGAACTCCTTGAGCCGCACATGCTTGCTTGGCTGGTCCTGTTCCCGGCGGTAGGATTTCCCGGCCTGCCAGACGCACAAGGGGAGCCGTGTTCTGGAATGATTTCTGAGAATATGTTGCATGTAGGCGTAGGTTGACGGCGTCGTTTCGGGCCGGAGCACAAGTTCGGCTTCGGTGTTCGACATTCGCTCCTGCACCCATATGTCGGCGTTTGAGTAGGCGGCCGAGACAAGATTTCGCGGCATCAGGGTCGGAGCCTCGACCCTTCGTATATCCCAAGCGGGGTTTGCGGATCGCAGGAAGCTTGCCACTTCATCGGAAAAGAAGCGGACTAGATCGTCGCGCAATTTAACGTCCCGTTCTTCCCAATGAACGAGCGAATTGATGTTATAGATATTGAGCACGTGCCATTCTCCATGGGCAACGTTGATGTCTAGAGGTTGAGGGCTTTACGTCCAGCAGCCGCCGGACGCATCAACGCCTCCGGCCGTCACGACTGGACGCGGAGACCTCGGCCGGAGAAAGCGCGCAAAACCGCCGCCTGCAGGCAGGTGCGGTAACGATCGATCTGATCTGCGCTTTTGGTGCTCATGCAGTTCTTCTATTGGCGAGGCGCGGCGTTGTCAAACCACCTCCGCGACGCTTACCGCGCGACCGATCCAGGTAATCTGTAGTCGTCCACGCGGCCGACCGGCGCCGGCTCCATCAGGCCCTTCTCGACCAGAAGATCGCGGGGTGATGAAGTGGTTATGGCGGGGGCAGGGCTGCTGCCGAGAAGCTGCGAGCCGCCGTCAAGATCGGGATCGGAGAGGCTCATCGGCTGAGTGCGGGTGATCTTTTCCGGCTCCGCGCCCGGAAGATTGGCCTGTTGCGCCGGCAGCGGATTGCTGGTGTCCAGGCGCGTAATGTCGGGGCTTGCCTGATCACCCAGGATCCGGCGTGCGGATTTCTCCAGATAGAAGGCGACCTTGCGCTTGCCGGCTGCCGTCAGATTGACGCCGTCGGCCGTTCTCAGTCGAACCTGCTGGCCGTTGATATCGGAACCGGTCACGACGAATTCGCCATTCTGGTCGGTAAATCCATCCCATATGTCGATGAACTCGCCGCCGACGCTGGTGGTCTGGCTTTGGTAGATCTGGTTGAGCTTGACCGCGCTGGCGGTCAACTGATCTGAGCCGAAAGAAGGTAGGCCAACCCAGAGCAGCGGAATATGGCGACTCGTTACCAGTTTGGCGAATTGCTGCACGCGTTCTTCATAGGCGAGGAACCACGGGTCGGTTCCGTATTTTTCGTTCAGCCCGTCGCCGATCATCTGCTGGCGATCGTTGGCGCCGATCATGACGACGACCATGGCCGGTTTCAGCTGGTCGATCATTCCGGGCAATTGCTGCGGCCAATTGTAATAATCCTGCCGCACGAGACCGGACGCGACGTTGCCGCGGGACTGGATGACGACGCCGGGGGAGGTCGCGAAGGCATCTTCCAGCCCGGTTGCCAGGCCGCTCGCCAGAAAATCGCCGACGACGAGGATGGTTTTGGCGTCAGAAAGCTTTTCGGCGGGCGGCGGCGTTTCCGGCTGCGCGACCGGCTGGCGCGGCGGTGGGGTCGGACGCTTTTTCGGCTGCACCTTGCGCCGTGGCGGCGGCTGCTCCATGGGTTGGTCCGGATAATCGGGCTCGCGGGTGCCGAACAGCATGTCGAACAGGTTCCGCCGCGGCCGCTCCTGCGCTTCGGTCATGTTCGGCAGGCAGCCAAGCGCGATGACGGCGGCGAGGAATGCCGTCAGAACAATCCTTAGAGTTGCCTTGGTCGCGCGCGCAGGGTGTTTCATCATCGCTTCTTTTCCGCTGACGAGTCCGGGTCGCACAAGGACGATTTCATCGTCCGGCGGTCCCGGATTCGCTCGAGGCGGCCTACTTACGCAATGCTTTCAGCAGGTTCATTGACGGCTCACCGTCCGCATCCATGCCCATGCGCTGCTGGACGGCTGATATGGCGGCCTTCGAGCCCGAGCCGAAATTGCCGTCGACCACGCCGTCATAATAGCCGAGTTCTTTCAGACGCGTCTGCAGCTCGAATTTCTGCTTGACGTCGAGCGTGCCGCTCGGACGGGGCCAGGATTGCTGCATGCCGCCATAGCCGGCAATCTGATCCGCGAGCAGGCCGACTGCCAAGGCGTAGCTGTCGGAGGCATTGTAGCGCTTGATGGTGAAGAAGTTTCCAGTCATCAGGAAGCCGGGGCCGTTCGATCCGCCGGGCATCTTCAGCTGCGCGCGGTCGGAGGTGCTGCGGAAACCCTTGCCGTTGGGACGCACGAAGCCGAGAGCCGCCCATTGTGCGATCGTGTGCGTCTTGCCGGCCTGGGCATTGCCGCCGGGTGGTACGACCACCTCGTAACCCCAGGTCCGGCCGGTATCCCAACCGTTCTTGGCGAGAAGATTGGCCGTCGTCGCCAGGGCGTCCGGAACGGAATTCCAGATATCGGCATGGCCGCTGCCATCGGCATCGACCGCATAGAGCAGATAGCTCGTCGGGATGAACTGCGTGTGGCCCATGGCGCCGGCCCAGGATCCGTTCAGGTCCTTGCGCGAGATGTCGCCCTTCTGCAGGATTTTCAGGGCGGCGATGAGCTGTTTCTTGGCATAATTCGCCCGCTTCGGATCGGCATAGGCAAGGGTCGCCAGCGCGCGGGGCACATAATGCAGCCGATCGTTCTTGGCGAGAACCTCGCCGTAATTCGACTCCATCGACCAGATGGCCAGTATGATATTGCGATCGACGCCGAAATGCTGTTCGAGCGTGCGCAGTGTGGATCCGTACTTGACCGCCATCTTGCGGCCAATATCGACCGTATAGGGATTGACACGGGAGTCGAGGTAATCCCAGATTTGGGACTTGAATTCCGGCTGGTACTGCGCCTTTTCAAGCACCGTGGGGTCCGGGTCGGTTACGCCGGAAAATGCATTGCGATAGGTCGATTGCGTGATGCCGCTCTTTGCGGCGGTAGCGTAGAAGCCCGCGATCCATTTCTGGAACCCAGGGTCAGCGCTGGCGTTAACGGGAAGGAATCCCGCGAAGGCGCCGAGCGCGAGCGCCAGAGCGAGACCACGAAGGGAGTGTTTGCGGTTTACGGTCATCTACAGCCTTGTCCATCAATCGTTGGATTTCGGTGCGGCGATGCACGTAGCATCGGCCCATGCGTGACGCTAAACGAACGAAGTCAACAAATTCTTTACCATGGAAGCTTGCGTCAGTCATTATTTGCAAAACGGTAGCAAATCTAATCTACTGACCTTTAGAATGGCTTTGTGCCAACTGATTTAATGCCCAGGAGGTATGCGTGGGACAGCATAAGAAAGTTCGTAAGGCAGTATTTCCGGTCGCCGGACTAGGGACGCGGTTCTTGCCGGCGACCAAGGCGGTGCCGAAGGAAATGCTGACCGTCGTTGATAAGCCGGTGATCCAGTATGTCGTTGACGAGGCGATGGAAGCCGGCATCGAGCATTTCGTATTCGTCACCGGCCGCAGCAAGCACGTCATCGAAGATTATTTCGATATTCAGTTTGAGCTCGAGCAGACGCTGCGCCAGCGTAACAAGAATGCCGAACTGTCGCTGCTGAGCGGCCTGCTGCCGAAGGCCGGTACGGCAAGCTTCACGCGCCAGCAGGAGCCGCTCGGTCTCGGCCACGCCGTCTGGTGCGCCCGTGAGATCGTCGGCGACGAACCCTTTGCGCTGCTGCTGCCCGACATGGTCATGCGCGCCGAAAAGGGCTGTATGAAGGGCATGATCGAGCTTTACGAGCAGAGCGGCGGCAATGTCATCGCAGTCGAGGAATGCGCGCCCGATCAGGCTCATAAATACGGCATCGTCGGCGTCGGCGAGACGATCGGCAGCGGCTTCCGCATCACGGAAATGGTCGAGAAGCCGGCCAAGGGTACGGCTCCTTCCAACTTCTTCATCAACGGCCGCTACATCCTGCAGCCGGAAATTTTCCATATTCTGGAAAGCCAGGAGCGCGGCGCTGGCAACGAGATCCAGCTGACGGACGGCATGCTGAAGCTTGCCAAGACGCAGGATTTCGCCGGCTATCACTTCCGCGGCCAGACGTTCGACTGCGGTGCAAAGGACGGCTTCATCCTCGCGAACGTCGCCTTTGCCTTGGCGCGTGACGACATCCGCCCGACTATCGAGGATGAGTTCAAGGCGCTGATCGCGGCCCTGAAATAGAGCATGTCGCGCAAAAGTGTGCAGCGGTTTTGCGACAATGACATGCGCAAAATCAAACCTAAAGCGTTGGAAGCGAATCTGAAAGATCGCGACGCGCCTTAGGCGCTCTAACTTTCGGGAAATATGGTGAGGCCTGGCATATGCCGGGCCTCAATTCGTTTGAACGAAAGAATTATTCAAAGCGACGTGCGGGTTATCAACGCTTCGCGGTCAAACCGATGCCGGCCTGGAACTGACGGGTGCTGTCGCCAACATCCCTGGTCGTCAGCTGATAGCCGACATTGCCGGTGAGATCGAGGTAACGGTTGATTCCCCAGGTCAGGCCGAAGGCGGCGTCATATTCGGTTTCATCGGCGGCGCTGCCATTGGAGGGGTAGTCGCGCCAGATCGTTCCGCCCGTCAGCTTAGCGGTGAGATCGTCGCGCAGCTGATGGGCCACGGTGCTCGTCAGTTGGTAAGCGGTGTAGCCGCTGAGACCGGCCGTGGTTGAAGGCTGGACCGTCGTCGAAAGGCCGACACTGATATCGGTGCCGCGCTGTGGCGACCAGGCGAGGCTGCCGTCGATCGTCGGCGAGTCGACCGAACTCAGGCGCGAATCGTCGAATTCCGTGTGCTGGTAGCCGAAGCCCAGCTCGCCCTTGAATTTTTCACCGAGGTCGACTTCGACACCGCCCTTGCCGCCATAGCTCTGGTTCGAGCGGGCATAACCGTTGCTGTCGCGCGTCTGGTCGTAGATGGCGCGCCCGAGATCCACTTCCACGAAGGGAATGATGGCGGGTGACAGCTCGTAACCGATGCGGCCGCGCCAGGTTCCGGCCGTCTGGTTACGGTCGCTGAGGGTAACCGTCGTCCCATCCGAAAGCACGGCGTTGGAATATACGCTACGTGTCAGCGCCACGGCCGTCGTGCCGCGCAGCAGGCCGAAATCGCGCTCCAGTGAGAGGCCAGCGGTATATTGGTTGACAGCGGACTGTTTCGAGGCGCCGGCGATCGCATTCGGATCGCTCGTGTCTTCGCGGTAGAATTGATAGCCCGCGGTGACATGTGCCGTCGTGTCGGCGGGAAGATCCAGGCGCAGGTCGGCATTAAGATTGACTGTCGGTTTCTCTTCGCCCGTGCCGCCGACGTTCCTCTGCCAGACGCCTTCGCCGGTGATGGTCAGCGCGTGGCGATCCCAATCCGATGTCAGGGTACTGCGCAGGTCGGTCTGCAGGAAAGTGCGGTTGTTCTTGACGTCGCCGGTGCGATCCCGCTCGATATTGACCGACTGATTGATCGAGGGGCGCAGGGTAAAGGTGCCGAGCGGTATACCCTGGACGTCTGCGCGATCCGGATATTGGCGAGCCTTCAGACCGTCGACGGCAGATTCCCGCTGGTTCACGCGGCGCAGGTCGTTATCCAGCGTCGAGCCGGTGGTCGTGGGGTCGATACCGGTGAGGCGCAGCGGCGCGTTCAATGGCGCATCACTGGAGCTCGATGTCTGGTTTGCCAGTGCGGTTGCCTGGCTGTCGGCGGTGGGTGCGGCGCTCGGATCCGTCGAGGAAGCCGATGTCGGGGCAGGCAAGGTATCGTCGAGGTTCTGATCTGGCGGCAATGATTGCGCATGGATCGGCAGTGGAAGGGCAAATGCGATACCCCAGCCGAGCAGGGCGGAACTCGCCCATGCCGTCAGCCGGAGGGCACCATGACCCGCCTTGTCCTTGCCGATGCCCATGTTGTTTATATCTGACCCTGCTGGAAATGACCTAAATTCTTACCCAAGTGTAAAGGCGCGTGGTTAACGGTTGGTTGCCAAGCGATGGCAACAAGAATGGGTTCGATAATATTTGTTGGGAAGACGTTGCAGGCTGTCGCATCGCCATAAGTCGATCTTTGGTGGACAGATTTGCCGAAAAGCGTTAGGCCTCGCTCATGAACAAGAGAGCTGTAAGACTCATCGAGAATGGTGCGATCGAATCCGCGATGCGAACGATCGAGACCGAGAGACGGGGCATGGAGGCGCTGGAACGCGCACTGACCAACGGTCTGGCCGAGCCTTTCAGCCGCGCGGTGGAGATCATAGGTGATATTTCCGGCCGTGTGGTGATCACCGGCGTCGGCAAGAGCGGCCATATCGGCAACAAGCTCGCCGCAAGCCTGGCGTCCACGGGTACGCCGGCATTCTTCGTGCACCCGGTCGAAGCCAATCACGGCGATCTCGGCATGATCACGCAGCATGATGTCATCATCGCCATATCGTGGGGCGGAGAGAGCGCCGAGCTGCGTGGCATCATCAGCTACTCACGCCGTTTCTCGATCCCCATGATTGCGATCACCGCCGGCGAGACTTCTACACTTGCGCGCGAATCGGATGTGGTGCTGCTGCTGCCCAAGGAGCAGGAGGCCTGCCCGCATGGGCTGGCGCCGACGACATCGACGCTGTTGCAGCTTGCCATCGGCGATGCGCTGACTGTCGCCTTGCTGGAGGCGCGCGGTTTTACGGCCGAAGATTTCCGTACTTTCCACCCGGGCGGCAAGCTCGGTGCCAGCCTCTCGCATGTGGCTGACATTATGCATAAAGGCGACAGTGTGCCGCTCGTCAAGCTTGGAACCGGCATGCCGGAAGCGGCGATGACGCTATCGAAGATGCGGTTCGGCTGCGTCGGCGTGGTCGATGATGACGGTTGCCTCTGCGGCATCGTCACCGATGGCGATATCGCCCGCAATCTCGGCACGAGCCTCGCCGAGATGCGGGTGGACGAGGTGATGACCCGCAATCCGAAGACGGTCAAGGAAACGACGCTGGCGACGAGCGCCATGGCCGTGCTCAATCGCCACAATATCTCGGCTCTGATCGTCGTAGACGATGCACGCCGGCCGATCGGCGTCGTACACTTCCACGATCTGCTGCGGATCGGCGTCGCCTGATCAGACCGGTTCGACTGTGAGCTCGCGGCCGTTGCTGGCGACCACCTTGACGCGGGTGCCGACAGGCAGGTCCGGTCCGCTGACGGTCCAATAGGTATCGTTCAAGCGAATGCGCCCGCGGCCTTCGGCGATCGGTTGGTCGAGGGTTGCCGTGCGCCCGACCAGGCTGGCTCCGCGCTGGTTCAGGAATGGTTCGTCGGTCACCTGGTTGTTGTTATAGAGATAGCGGCGGCCGATGAGAGTGACGATCACCGCCGTGGCGGCGAAGACCAGCCCTTGAACCTGCCAGACCCAGAAGCTGCTTTCCCAAAACAGAAGCGACAAGGCGCCGACGATGATCGCGGCGAGCCCGATCCATACCAGGAAAAAGCCGGGCAGGACGAGTTCGGCGGCGAGCAGCGCCAAGCCGGCGAGCCACCAGCTCCAGGGGCCGAGTTCGACGATGAGATTGTCGAACATGTCAGGTCTCCTTCGGCGGCAGCGGATTGATCGACGGCGTGGTGCGCGCGGGACCAGCACGCGGACGGGACGGTTGCGGTACGCCGCTGCCATCGCCATTGTCGCCGAAGACTTCGCGGGCGATGGCGCCGATGCCGCCGAGCGAGCCGATAATGGAGCTCGCTTCCACTGGCATCAGCACGATCTTCGAATTGCTGGCGGAGCCGATCGCAGTCAGGGCTTCGGTGTATTTCTGGGCAACGAAGTAGTTGATCGCCTGCACATTGCCCTCGGCAATCGCTTCGGATACCACGCGGGTCGCCTTGGCTTCGGCCTCGGCCAGGCGCTCGCGCGCCTCGGCATTGCGAAATGCTGCTTCGCGCTGACCTTCGGCTTGTAGGACGGCCGCCTGCTTCGCGCCCTCGGCGCGGAGAATTTGCGCGTTGCGCAGACCTTCCGCCTCCAGAACCTGAGCACGCTTTTCGCGTTCGGCCTTCATCTGCCGGCCCATGGCGTCAACCAGGTCTTTCGGCGGTTGAATGTCCTTGATTTCGACGCGTGTCACCTTGATGCCCCAGGGCTCTACCGCCTCATCGACCACGCGCAACAACCGTTCGTTGATGGCATCGCGATTGGACAAGAGCTCGTCCAGATCCATAGAGCCCATGACGGAGCGGATATTGGTCTTGGTGAGGTTGAGGATCGCGCTTTCGAGATTGGTGATCTGATAGGCGGCCTGCGCCGCATTCAGCACCTGGAAGAAAGCGACTGCATCGGCGGAGATACTGGCATTGTCCTTGGTGATGACCTCCTGGGTTGGAACGGCCAACACCTGCTCCATCACGTTCATCCGCATGCCGATCGTTTCGATGAAGGGCACGATCAGGTTGAGCCCCGGTTCCAGCGTCCGGATATAGCGACCGAAGCGCTGAACTGTATACCGATAGCCCTGAGGTACGGTCTTGATGCCTGCAAATAGCACCAGAATGACAAAGACCACTAAGGCAATCACAACGATGCTGAAACCACCCACTACCATCGAACTCCTCCATGGACGCGCCGCCTCAACAGGCTCGCGTCGCTTAAACCGCTGCGGTTCGGCGTCCCCCACTCGGGCGAGCTCATGAGACGGCAGCTCAATCAGATGTGGTGGGTTAGCATGTTCTCGGCAAGTGAGGAATGGGGATGGTCTCGGGCCTTTTGCTGCGGCATCGCTCAAGCAATCGTCGCACGGGTCTTGCGCCCGGCGATTGATATTCATACCTTATATGGAATTTCCGGCTCCGCTGCCTCGCAGCCTTTTCGGGCCAAGCCATCGCGCATCATCAGGGTGAAGCTATGAACTTAGATAGGACCTTGCGGTCGGTTGTGGCCGTGCACGCCTCAATTCCGGAAGACGCCTTTACGGCGGCAACGCTCGGCATTCGCAGGGAAGGCAGTGGTGTTGTCATCCGCGGTAACGGTCTGGTGCTGACGATCGGCTATCTGATTACCGAAGCGGAAGAGGTCTGGCTCACGACCAATAGCGGCCGGGTCGTTCCCGGCCATGCGCTCGCTTACGATCAGGAAACCGGATTCGGTCTCGTGCAGGCGCTCGGGCCTCTCGATGTGCCCGCACTGGAATTCGGCGATACCGACAAGGCAGAGATCGGCGATGAAGTCATCGTCGCCGATGGGATCGGCCAGTTCGTCGAGGCGAAGATCGTCGCCAAGCAGGAATTCGCCGGTTATTGGGAATATCTGCTCGACGAGGCGATCTTCACGGCACCCGCCCATCCCTCCTGGGGCGGCGCGGCCGTTGTCGACGAGGACGGCAAGCTTCTCGGCATCGGCTCGCTGCATTTGCAGATGGCGACGGAGAAGGGCGACAGCGCCGATATCAACATGATCGTGCCAATCAACCTGCTTATGCCGATCCTGGACGATCTGGTCAAACGCGGTCGGGTCAACAAGCCGCCACGGCCCTGGCTCGGGGCCTTCTCGGCCGAAAGCAATGGCGAAGTCGTCGTCATGAGCGTTACCGAGGGCGGCCCGGCAGCCAAGGCTGGCTTGCGTCGCGGCGACGTCATTTCCGAAATCCGCGATGGCGAGGTCGATGGACTCGCCGATTTCTATCGCAAGGTCTGGGAGAGCGGCCCGGCTGGATCCGAGATCCCCATGCGCGTACTGCGCGACGGCCGTGAGGCCTGGCTGCGCGTCAAATCCGCCGACCGCGGCAGCTTCCTCAGAAAGCCGCAGCTCCAGTAGGATTGCGTCGCCGGGATCAATCCCGGCGATCTCGTCATGCCCAACCGAGCAGCTCCCGCCGCACCACCTTCTCCAGCACGTTCATGCCGTCTTCGCTGTCGTTGAGACAGGGAATGTGGGTGAATTTCTCGCCACCATTGTGGTGGAAGGATTCAGCCGCCTGCTCGGCGATCTCTTCCAGCGTCTCCAGGCAGTCGGAGACGAAACCCGGATTGAGGACGGCGATCCGCTTGGTGCCGTTTTTTGCAAGCTCTTCCACAGTCTTGTCCGTATAGGGCTGCAGCCATTCCTCAGGGCCGAAGCGGGACTGGAACGTAACCATGAGCTGATCTTCGGATAGGCCGAGCCTCTCGCGCAGCAGCCTGCCGGTCTTCTGACAGAAACAGTAATAGGGATCGCCGAGCTTGAAGTAGGATATTGGTATGCCGTGGAACGACGCGATGATCTTTTCGGGCTGCCAGTCCAGCGTCGAGAGGTGCCGGGTGACCGAATTGGCGAGTGCCTCGATATAGGTCTCGTCGTCGTGATATTGAGGTACGGTGCGGATTGCCGGCTGCCAGCGCATCTTTTGAAGCTTCTCGAAGGCCTTGTCGTTGACCGTCGCCGTCGTTGCAGCCGCATATTGCGGATAGAGCGGAAAGAGCACGATGCGCTCGCAGCCATCGTCCTTCAGCGCCTGAATGCGATCGGCGATCGAGGGTTGGCCATAGCGCATGGCCCAATCGACCTTGACGTTGGGCAGATCGCGCAAGCGCTCGGCCATCAGGTCTGACTGGTTGCGGGTATAAGTGCGCAGATAGCTCTCGTTCTTGTCCTTGTTCCAGATCGTCTCATAGGCCTTGCCGACCTTCTGCGGCCGGGTGTTGAGCACGATGCCGAATAGGATCGGGTACCATTTCCAGCGCGACCATTCGATGACGCGGCGGTCGGTCAGGAATTCGCGCAGGTAGCGGCGCATCGAGGAATAGTCTGTGCCGTCGGGGGTGCCAAGATTGATGAGCAGCACGCCGACCTTGCCGTATTTCACGCTGGGGTGACCGGGTGAAAGTGTGGTCAGGTCTGCTGTCATCGATTGAATTCCTCTCAAGATACGAAGCACTCCACATAAGAATAAAAGCCGGTCCGGGAAAGCCCGGACCGGCTGGAGTAAGCGAGACAAATCGTCTTACTTGGCCGGAATTTTCAACTTTTCACCGACCGACAGGTGGTGCGGCTTGATGTTGCGATTGGCCGCCACGAGTTTGTGCCACTGGCTGGCGCTGCCATAATAGGTTTTGGCGAGATCCCAGAGCGTGTCGCCGGCGACGACGACGTGGGTTGTCGGTGTCTTTGGCGGTTCGTTGCCCTTGGCTTCCGGCGTCGCTGTTGCCGGAGCTGTGGCCGCGGGTGCGGAGGCGGCCGGGGTTTCCGCCGCTGGAGCTGAGGTGGCGGGTGTCGAGGCTGCCGGATCCGATTTTGCCGGAGCGGACGGTGTCGTACTCGGGTTTGCCGGCATGGTGGTGCTTGGCGTTGTCACCGTGGGAGGTGAGGAGGCTGGTGGTGTTGCCGTGGATGAGGCGCCGCCACCTGTAGCGGCCGCTGCCGGCTTCTGCGCCGGTGCTGTCTGCGTGGTATCGGCGGGCTTTGCGGGTTCCGGCTGCGCAGCCGGCGCTGCCGCGGCTATCTGGGTTATGCGGCCGTCCGTGTAGGGCTTGTAGGGATTGTGCGCGCCGAGATAGTCGGCGACCACCGATTCCAGGTTGGGGCCGAAGTCATAAGCATTCTTGCCATTCTTGGCGAAGACCGTATAGCCGTCGCCGCCGGCGCGCATGTAGTTGTTGCTGACGACGCCATAGGTCTTTTCTGGGTCGATCGGCTTGAATTCCGTGCCTTCCTGAACGTCGACGGACACCAGGCGGCTGCCTGCCGGCTTCGACTTGTCAAAGCTGTATTTGAGGCCGGCAACCTGCGGGAAGCGGCCCGCGCCGTCGTCGATCTGGCTGAGGCCGTTTTCGAGCGCCGCTTTCACGTCGGCTCCCGTGAGCTGGAAGGTCGCAACCGTGTTCTGGAAAGGCAGTACGGTCAGCACGTCGCCCATGCTGACGTCGCCGGCGCCGATCGAGGCGCGCAAGCCACCGCCGTTCTGGATGGCAATGGAGATCCCTTGCGCCTTGGTGCGGTCGAGCATCGCATCGGCGACGAGATTGCCCATCGAGCATTCCCGAACGCGGCAGACTTCACGCGCGCCTTCGATCGGCTCCTGCGAATTGCCGATGATCTTCTTGCGCAGTTCCTGGATCGGTTTTGCCATCTCCTGCACGCGTGCAAGGATCGTTGGATCGGGCTTGATGGAGGAATCGAGCAGGATCGGATCACCTTTGGCGTCCTTAACGGCGCCATTGTCGTCGAAGGTGACGACGATGTCACCGAGATATTTGCTGTAGGATGCGGCCTGTACGACAGGCACCTTATAGCCGGCCGGATTGTCGACCATGGTCGGATAGGGGCCTGCTGCCTTCGGATCGGTATTCGACAGGAGCGTATGCGAGTGGCCGCCGACGACGACGCTGACGCCGGCGATCTTGGCGATCTTCTCGACATCGCGCGGATAGCCGACATGAGTGAGCGCGATGATCTTGTTGACGCCCTGCGATTTCAGGGCATCGACTTCGGCGCTAATGGCGGCGGCATCGTCGGTGATCTTCACATGTGGGCCGGGAGAGGCAAGTTCCGGTGTTTCGGTCGTCACCGCACCAACGATGCCGATCTTCTGGCCGCCGATATCGAGCACGATGGACTTCTTGATGCGTTCGCCGAGCTTCGACTGGTCGTCGACCACCAGATTGGCCGTCACGACGGGGAACTGCGCCTTGTCGAGAAAAGCGGCAAGCGGGCCTTCGCCATCGTCGAACTCATGATTGCCGACCGTCATGGCATCGATCTTCATGTCATTGAGGAATTCGACTTCGGCAGCGCCCTTGTAGGTCGTGTAGAACAGCGAGCCCTGGAAGTTGTCGCCGGCATCGAGGACGAGGACGTTCTGGCCGGCAAGCGCGGCGCGGCGCTGGTCGATGATGGTCTTCAGCCGGGCTGCGCCGCCGAAGCACTCATTCTTGGCTTCTTCTTCTGCGGAGCACGTCGCGTCGAACTTGTTGATCGACTCCACGCGCGAATGGAAATCGTTGAAGTGCAGGATGTTGAGCTGATAGTCCGCGAAGGCGGCGCTGGTGCTCAGCGCCAGCAGCGTGGCGGCCAAAAGACCCACTCCGAGGGGCTGCTTCATCTGTCTCTCCTGTTGGTCATTGCAATCCGGCCCGCCAATGCCCGAGGCGGTCCCCCATGCCGATGTTTCCATCCCGGCGGAGAGAGCGCAAGTAAAAGCTGTTGCCTTCATTCGGATTTTACAAAGAAGCGAAATAGCCCGCCGGATCAGGCGCAGGCTTCGACGGAGGCTGCACCATAGGATTCGCGCAGCGCCACAGCGGCATTCCAGCCGGCAGCGCAGAAGACGAGCGCACAACAAAGGAAGGCGACAAGATGCAGGCGCCGATTCCGCCTCCGGTAAAGCAGGATAGCGCCGGCACCGTAGACGAGCAAAGCCGGTATGGCGAAGAGGAGGACGCTCGCTGGGCCGTCGCAATCAAGGGCGTCGATGCCCTGAGCCCGATAGCTGTTTACAGGGAGGACCGTCGCCATAATGGCGACGGGCAATGCCGCGACAAGTGCCAGATAAAGGATCAGCATGCCGCGCATGATGCCTTATCCGCCCATCGGGTCTCTATCAGCCCTGCCGATTGAGCGAGAAGTGCCCACCGGTTTCGGAGGTGCAATTGAGCTGGCTGGGATTGGCCAGGAAGCAATTCACCTTTGATGATGTGCGTTTGATGTTCGAATAGAGGTTGATCTGGATCACGCCGGATGGATCGGTCGTATAGGTTCCCGAGGCCATCTGCTGGTTCGTGCCATCAGTGGTATGCGTTTCGAATCGGCCGCCGTTGAAGGTCGAATTCAGGCCGTTCGAATCGGCCCAGCTTCCTTCCACCGAATTCATGCGCGGTTGGGAGCCACCCGGGTTCATCCCCATCGGCGGTGGTCTGGAGCCGCCGAAATCGACGCAGGCAGAGAGGGCCGCGGCGGCAGCAACGAGGGCAAGAACGGTTCTCATCTTCATAAATATCTCCCGCGAATGAAGGCGGTCTAAAGGCGTATCGGTTGCAAGGAAGATGCCGCGACCATCGGGCTAAAGCAAGATGCCCCAGGCGATCTGCTTGATTTATCTGGCTTGCGTAACAAAAATGCCCGCACGACCTGTGCGGGCATTCGGGTCTGGCATCAAGCTGACACTATACCCTCAGCGAACCAGAATGTTCCGGAACTGCCAGGGGTCCTTGGTGTCGATGTCTTCAGGGAAGAGGCCCGGACGGCCGTCGAGCGGGGTCCAGTCGGTGTAGTGACCTTCGACCGGGCCGAGATAGGGCAGCTGTACTTCGAGGCAGCGCTTGTAATCGATTTCGTCGGCTTCCACGATGCCGGCCTTCGGGTTTTCCAACGCCCAAACCATGCCGGCGAGCACGGCTGATGTCACCTGCAGACCGGTGGCGTTCTGGTAGGGAGCGATGCGGCGGGTCTCTTCGAGAGACAGGCGCGAGCCGTACCAGTAGGCATTCTTGGCATGGCCGTAAAGCAGCACGCCGAGTTCGTCGATGCCGTCTTCCAGCTCGTCCTCGTCGAGAACGTGATGGACCGGCTGCGGCGTGCCGCCATTGCCGAACATCTCGTGCAGCGAGAGCACGGCGTCATTGGCTGGATGATAGGCGTAATGGCAGGTCGGGCGGAAAGTGACTTCGCCGTCCTTGTCGCGGACGGTGAAATAGTCGGCGATCGAGATCGACTCGTTATGGGTGACGAGGAAGCCGTATTGCGGGCCGGGGGTCGGGCACCACGTGCGCACACGGGTATTGGCGCCCGGCTGCTCCAGATAGATGGCAGCCTTGCAGCCCTTCTTGTGCTTCTTGGCGTTCTTCGGCATCCATTCTTCGTGGGTGCCCCAGCCGAGTTCGGCCGGCTGCAGACCTTCGGAAATGAAGCCTTCTACGGACCAGGTGTTCCAGAAGACGTTGAGCGGCTTCGGATGCTTGGTGCGCTGCGTGTCGCGCTCGGCGATGTGAACGCCCTTGACGCCGACCTTCTTCATCAGCTTTGCCCAGCCTTCGCGATCGTGCTGATCCGGCTCTTCGAACTTCAGGCCGATATCCTTGGCGAGATTGACGAGCGCCTGCTTGACGAACCAGGAGACCATGCCCGGATTGGCGCCGCAGGTGGAAACGGCCGTCGCGCCGCCCGGGTTCTTTTCCTTCTCCTTGCGCATGGTTTCGCGCAGCGCATAGTTGGTGCGGTCGGCGTTCTTCAGGCCCTTGTCGAAGTAGAAGCCAAGCCAGGGCTCGACGACGGTATCGATATAGAGCACATCGAGCTTGCGGCACAGCTTGACCAGGTCGAGCGAGCCGGTATCGACCGAGAGGTTGACGCAGAAGCCCTGACCGCCGCCTTCCGTGAGAAGCGGCTTCAGGAGGTCCTTGTAATTGTCCTTGGTGACATATTCCTGGATATGGCGGACGCCATGCTTTTCCAGGATCGCCAGGTGCTCGGCATCCATCTGCGGGTCAATGACGACCATCCGGCTCTTGTCGAATTTGAAATGGCGCTCGATCAGGGGCAGGGTGCCACGGCCAATGGAGCCAAAGCCGATCATTACGATCGGACCGGTAATTTCGGCATATACCGGATAGTTGTGTTTCGTCATTCTTTTCTCCTTCGAAGGGCGGGACGCCGTTCGGTTCACGAAATTCAATTAGAGTTTGCGCGAAAGCGCTGGCAGAGTTTGCGCGAAAACGCGAGGTGAGCGGCTCTAATCATAATTTGATGTCACAATAAAGAGCTGTTGAGGGTTAGCCGGGCAAAGTCAAGTGAAGGGCAACATACACGCCATATGCGACGAGTTTGTTGCCCTCAAGGTTGGTTTTCGCTGACATAAGCGGAATGGGGCGGCAGGCAAGCGCTTTCAGCCGCTTAGGCCTTCAGGCCTTCCAACCCGTCGATGACGGTGGTGAGGGCGATTTCCTGGACTTCGTAAATGGCGACACCGTGGATCGTGAAGGGGTCGGCTGCGACATAGGCTTCAAGTTCCGTCCGCTCGCCACGGGCGAAGATGACGCCGCCTGTGCGCGGCACCTTGCGGCCGGAAGCGAGGAACCAGCCCTTGGCATAGCCCTCTTGCACCCAGGCCATATGCGGCTGCATGTGCTTGTCGGCTTCGTCATTGCCCTTGAGGTAGGTGAGCGAGAGAATGAACATGCAATCAATTCCACAGGAGTTGTGCGCGGATCAGGCCGCGCAGGGAGTTTCCGACATAAAGGGGGCGATCGTTCAGGTCGTCGAGCCGGATGCGGCCGACGCGGGCCTTGCGCTGGCAGATGAGTTCGGTGCGCAGGACGCCGGCAAGCAGACCGGCTGATATCGGCGGGGTGCGGAGCAAGTCCGCGCTATCTTCGAGGAAGATCGAGGTGATCGTCCCTTCGCAAACCTCATCCCTCTCATTGAGGAGCAGCACTTCGTCTGCCTCGTCTGGCCGATACTCCGCGCGCGCTGCTTCATAAACAGCGCGGCGAGTGGTCTTGACGCGCAGCAGCTTGTCGGCGGAATCGAGCCGGGTTGTGGCGATGCGCACGCGCCAGACGGTGTCGGGCAGCAGCGGGACAAATGGTGCCGTTGTCACTTCGGTCTGCCCTTCGCGGTCCAGCGTCAGCCGCACTCGCAATGGTGCGGCAGCGCCGGCAACCGCCTGTTCCAGTTTTCCAAGCACGTTCTTCGGGGCTGCAAAGCCTAAACGGCGGGCGGAACGCTGCAGCCGCGCAAGATGCAGGCGCAGGCGCACGAAACCGGTTTCCGGCTCAAAGCGCAGCGTCTCGATGAGGGAAAAATTCTCTACCGGTCGATCCATCTATCCCCCACGGCGAAGCGCGCCTTGAGGAGGCATTCTTCATATTCCGCTTCCGCCGTCGAATCGAAGACGATGCCCCCGCCGACATTGAACACCGCGCGGCCGTCTTCGAAAAGCGTGATCGTGCGGATCGCCACCGAAAAGCGCATGGCGCCACCAGGCGAGATCATGCCGATCGCGCCGCAATAGGCGTCGCGCGGGCCGTCTTCCAGTTCATGCAGGATTTCCATCGCCCGCATTTTCGGCGCACCGGTGATCGAGCCGCAGGGAAAAAGTGCGGTAAGGATATCGCGGATCGATATGCCCGGACGCAGCTTCGCCTGGACATGGCTGACCATCTGATGGAGCGTCGGATAGGTCTCGATTTCGAAGAGCTTCGGCACGTCAAGCGTGCCGACCTCGGTGATGCGCGAGATATCGTTGCGCAGGAGATCGACGATCATACGGTTTTCGGCCTGCGTCTTTTCGTCGGCAAGCATGGCGGCGATGATGCGCTCGTCCTCGGCGGCATTCGCGCCGCGCTTGGCCGTGCCTTTCATCGGATGCGTCTCGATCCAGCCATTTTCGTCCGTACGGAAGAAAAGCTCCGGCGAGCGCGATAGGATGATCGGGCCGCCGAGATCGACCAACGCGCCGTATTTCACCGGCTGCCGTTCGATCAGCGACCAGAAGGCGGCGCGGGGATCACCGTTCCATCGCGCATGGATCGGCATGGTAAGGTTTGCCTGATAGCAGTCGCCAAGGCGCAAATGCTGATGCAGCCTGTCGAAGCGCTCCTGATAGGTGTCGAAATTCCAGGCCGCTTTGGGCTCCGTGAGAAACTCCCGGTTTTCCAGGTGCTGCATCGGTTGGCCGAGCGGATGGCCATCAGCGGCAGGACCGTCGAAAACGCCAAAGCAGAGCAGGGGCGTTTCCCTGTTCTCCTCGGCGAAGGATGTGAGCTTTTCCTCGAAGAGATGGCCGGCTTCATAGGAAATGTATCCCGCCAGCCATTGTCCCTGCCGCTTGGCTTCCTCCATCCGATCGAGGGCATCGAAAAATTGCGCGCGCGTATGGGCGACGATGATCTCTGCCGGTTCGGCAAAGATCAACACCTGTCCTGTGCTGTCGTCCCTGAAGAGGACGTAGGGTATGGCGTCGGCCATGTGCGGGTGTCTATCGGGTCGTTGTTATTTCGATTGTCAGGCTGGGCTACCGTGCGCAGCAACTTGCACCTAGCCCCTCACCCTAGCCCTCTCCCCGCAGGCGGGGAGAGGGGACCGACCCGGCATTTGCCGCACCATTTTGCCCAAATGACGCAAAGGTGCTGCCGCAGCTCCCTCTCCCCGCCGATGCGGGGAGAGGGTCGGGTGAGGGGCCATGCACGAGGTTACGGGCAATGGCAGACGTGCCTGACCTGCTCCTGCGAGCAGACGGAATTTCAGTTCTTATCTAACGCTTCCAACTCATCGATCAGCCCTTCGATCATCGACAGGCCCTTGCTCCAGAACGACGGATCGGTCGCGTCGAGACCAAAAGGCTTCAGAAGCTCAGAATGATGCTTGGTGCCGCCGGCCTTCAGGAGCTCGAAATACTTGTCCTGGAATCCCTTTTCGGCGTTGCGGTAGACGGCATAGAGCGAGTTCACCAGGCAGTCACCGAAGGCATAGGCATAGACGTAGAAGGGCGAATGGATGAAATGAGGGATATAGGCCCAGTAGGTCTCATAGCCTTCGGAAATCTTGATCGCTGGGCCTAGGCTCTCTTCCTGCACGGAGAGCCACAGTTCGCCGATATTGTCCGATGTCAGTTCGCCATTCTTGCGGGCGGTGTGCACCTTGCGCTCGAATTCGTAGAAGGCGATCTGGCGCACGACCGTATTGATCATGTCCTCGACCTTCTGGGCGAGCATGGCCTTGCGTTCGCGCTTGTCGGTAGTCTTGTCGAGGAGCGCGCGGAAGGTCAGCATCTCGCCGAAGACGGATGCGGTTTCCGCCAATGTCAGCGGCGTCTGGCACATCAGCGCCCCCTGGCCGCCGGCCAGCACCTGATGCACGCCGTGGCCGAGCTCATGCGCCAGCGTCATGACATCGCGCGGCTTGCCCATATAGTTGACGAGGACATAGGGATGGGCCGACGGCACAGTCGGATGCGCGAACGCACCAGGCGCCTTGCCCGGACGCACCGGCGCGTCGATCCATTCCTCATCGAAAAAGCGCTTGGCGATCGCAGCCATTTCGGGCGCGAAATTGCCATAGGCGGAAAGAACCGTGTCCTTCGCATCGGTCCAGGGGATCAGCGCATTTGGCGTTTCCGGCAGCGGCGCATTGCGGTCCCAGAAGTTCATCTGCTCCATGCCGAGCCATTTGGCTTTCATCTTGTAATAACGATGCGACAGGCGCGGATAGGCGTCGCGCACGGCGGCTGCCAAGGCATCGACGACCTCGCGCTCGACGCGGTTGGCGAGATGCCTGCCATCGGCAATATCCTCGAAACCGCGCCAGCGGTCGGAAATTTCCTTATCCTTGGCGAGCGTATTGGTGATCAGCGTGAAGATGCGCAGGTTCGCCTTGAAGGTTTCGGCAAGCGCCATGGCCGCCTTGCGGCGCACTTCGGGGTCCTGCTCCTGCAGCATGTTCAAGGCCACTTCCAACGGCTGCTTCTCGCCGTCGATCTCGAAGCGCAGTTCTGCCATCGTCTCGTCGAATAGTCGGTTGAAGGCGGCAGCGCTCGTCATCGACTTTTCCAGGAACAACTGTTCGAGCTTGTCGTCGAGCTGATGCGGCTTATCCTTGCGCAGATCGACGATCCATGGACGGTAGTGACCGGCGGTGGTGTCGTTCGCCATGCAGGCATCCATGACTGCGTCGTCGATGCGGTTCAATTCCAGCGGAAAGAACAGCAGGTGTGCGGCGTAGTCCGTCAGCTTTGCCTGGACGTCGCCATAGAGCTTGCCGTTGGCCGGATCGGTGGTGTTGGAGAAATAGGTGAGCCCGGCATAGGAGCCGAGGCGGCCCATGATATCGTCAAGCGCCTCATACTCCTTGATGGCGGCGCCGATGCCGGCATCACCCGATTTGGCGGCGGCTTCGGTCAGCTTGCCTTTCCACTTTTCCTCGAAGGCAATGGCCATCTTGCCGGCCTTTTCTATGTCTCCAAGAAATTCCGGCGAGGTCGCGGACGGATAGAGATCGCTGAGCTTCCAGGCAGGCAGCTCGCCAAGCGCCTGGCCGGCGGCCGAGCTTGCGGAGAAGTTAAGAGAGTGGCGGAGCGAGGTCGGGCTCATGGGCGAAATTTCCTCTGCTTTTATCTTTCGGATCGTCCGATCCATTCGTGTCTAGTGGGCTGGAAAGGCCACCGCAAGGCCTGATTTTCCAGCGCCGGCCGTTGATTCATAAGCGATTTTATATTCGTCATAATGATTAAAATGCGATGGTTTGGCAAAACTTCATGTTCAAGCCTTTCTGCGAATGTCCGCGTCAGGTTTCGCATGAAGTGAGGCACCAATGACCGTTTACAATAGCGCCAAGGGAGGCGCGCAGATTCTCGTTGTTGAGGATGATCCGATTCAACGCCGTCTGCTGAAGAATGCCATCGAGCGGCACGGACACGTTGCCCATTTGGCAGAAAATGGCCGTCTCGGCCTGGAGTTTCTGAAGCGTGGCCACGATCAGATTAATGTGATCGTGCTCGATCTCATGATGCCGGAAATGAACGGCATCGAGTTCCTGGGCGCTCTGAACGATATGGGCATCGACCTGCCCGTCATCGTGCAGACCGGGCAGGGCGGAATCGATACCGTGGTGCAGGCCATGCGCGCCGGCGCCTTCGATTTCGTCGTCAAGCCTGTGTCGCCGGAGCGTATCGCTGCGTCGATCGCCAACGCCCTGAAGCTCGACCAGCGCGAGGCGAAGGCCCGTGCCGGGCGCAAGTCGCGCTCGAGCAGCATCTCCTTCGACGACATCGTCTCGGCAAGTCCGGCGATGATGCGCGTGATCGATCTCGCTCATCGGGCGGCGCAATCGAGCATTCCGGTGGTGCTGGAAGGCGAATCGGGCGTCGGCAAGGAACTGGTGGCTCGCGCCATCCAGGCCGCCAGCGATCGTGCCGGCAAGCCGTTCGTGATCGTCAATTGCGGTGCGATCCCGCACAATCTCGTCGAAAGTATCCTTTTCGGACACGAGAAGGGCGCATTCACCGGTGCGACCGAACGCCATGTCGGCAAGTTCATGGAAGCCGATGGCGGCACGCTGTTCCTCGACGAAATCGGCGATCTGCCGCTGGAAGTCCAGGTCAAGCTTTTGCGCGCCGTGCAGCAGGGCGAAATCGAGACCGTCGGCGCGCGTGTCGCGCAGAAGGTCAATGTCCGGCTGATCTCGGCCACCAACAAGGATCTGATCGAAGAGGTCAAGGCAGGACGATTCCGCGAGGATCTTTACTATCGCCTCAATGTCTTCCCGATTACGATGCCGGCCCTGCGCCGCCGCAAGGAGGACATCCCGCATCTGGCGCGCGCTTTTGCCGACCGGTTTGCACTGGAACAGAAGCTCGATCGCCCGCTTGGTATCAGCAATGATGCTCTAGCCTTGCTGACGGCCTATGACTGGCCGGGTAATATCCGCCAGCTCGAAAACGCGATCTTCCGCGCGGTCGTTCTGTCCGAAGGACCGGAATTGCTCGATACGGATTTTCCGCAGATCGCCGCGCAGCTGCCGGGTTATTTCGCCGTCGAGCATCCGACTTTGGTTGTGGATAATTCGCATGCCTCGTCGGCTGAACTTCTGGCGGCTGAAAGAAGCGAACGGATCCCTTACGGGGTTTCACAGGCATCGCCTGCAACTCCTCCGCTTGCTTCCGCCGATGCTTCCGACAACGTCATCGTCAGCACTAACACCTTGGGCGACGTAAGAAAACTGGCGGACGTAGAGGAAGAATTGATCCGATTCGCCCTTAAATTCTATCGCGGGCAGATGAGTCAGGTGGCGAGAAAGCTCGGGATCGGGCGCTCAACTCTCTACCGTAAGTTGAAAGACTATGGCATCGATCCGGATGATCCGCAAAAAAGCGCGGCATGAGAAAAAGCTTAACGTTTAGGCAAGCATATTTTGTTACCCGTCGTAAAGCACTTGTTAGTGCATCGTTCACCATGTATGAAGGGGGCGACCATGTGTGGCATTTTTGCCATCGTGTCACCGCAATTGACAGCCATTTGGAACACGATGCGACATTGTCTGTCGGACGGGGATCGAATTGCCGAATTTGAGTGCAAATACCAAGCCTAATAGCTTGAGCTGGCATTCTGCGTGCTCTAACCTATTTAGCAAGGTGGCCAAGGTAGCAGCCGTTGGCCTCCTTGCTTTGGCCGTTTCTACTCCTGTTTTCGTCGGTACTCCCTCGCAGGCTGGTGGTGAAACCCGCAGCTTGAAGATCTATTATGTCCACACCGGCGAAAAGGCCGTCATTACCTACAAGCGTAATGGCAGGTTCGATCCGGACGGCTTGGAGAAGCTGAACCGCATCCTGCGCGATTGGCGCAAGAATCAGCCCACCAAGATGAACCCGCGCCTGTTCGATCTGATCTGGGAGGCCTACCGCGAAAGCGGTTCACACGAATTCATCTATGTGATCTGCGGGTTCCGTTCGCCTGGCACCAACGAGATGCTGCGCACGCGCTCGGCCCACACCGGCGTTGCCAAGAAGAGCCAGCACATGCTCGGCAACGCGATGGATTTCTATCTTCCGGACGTTAAGCTTTCCAAGCTGCGCGAAATCGGCATGAAGCTGCAGGTCGGTGGCGTCGGCTATTATCCGACTTCGGGTTCGCCTTTCGTCCATATGGACGTCGGCGGCGTGCGTGCATGGCCGCGCATGGATCGCCAGGATCTCGTCCGCCTCTTCCCGGATGGCAAGACGATGCATATTCCGGCCGACGGCCGGCCGCTGCCGGGCTACCAGCAGGCAGTCGCCGATTACAAGCGCCGCATGTCGTCCGACGATATCCAGATCGCCAGCTCCTCTTCGTCGCGCCGCGGCTTCTTTGCCCGTCTGTTCGGGGGCGGTGGTGCGGATGAGGAAGAGGATAATGCGGATACCGGCACAGCGGCTGCACCGGTGGCTGTCGCTTCGGCTGCTCGCAAAGGCCAGCCCGCTCCAGCCGCCAGCGATGATGGTGACGATGGCGCCGCTCCAGCTCCGGCCCAGGTTCAGGTCGCCAGCGTAAACGCACCCGTTCCGCAGGTTCGCCCGGCATTCGGCAATCAGCCTGCCGGCAGCGATGTTGCTTCCGCTCTCGTTTCGCCGTCTCGCAACGCTGCTCAGGATGCGCTTGCCGCCGCCATGCCGGATACGGGAGATCAGCCGCAATATGCCGATCTTCGCTCCTATCATGTGCCGGTGCCGTCCTTGCTTGACCGCCGCTCACCCGGCGATGCCGAAGTGGCATCGGCCGAGGCTGACATGAAAGGCCAGTTGGCTGCCGTTCCGGTGCCGGCGCAGCGTCCGGAATTGGCCGAAAGCCTGCTGGCATCAGCCGATGCGGATCAGGAGGCTGCCGACGACCAAGCCGATGCAGGCGCACTTTCGCCTTCGGTCATTGCGGCTCTGGAGCAGAGCCGTCCAGATCGATCGGATGGCAACAATGCGGTTGCGATGACCCAACCGTCGAACAACGTCGCGTCTAAGGATCAGCTGCCCGCGGCAGACAATGGTCTGGCTGCGGGTAACGATGCAGCGCAGGCAATTGCCTCCGTCCTGCCGCAGCAGAGACCGACCCAGCAAATGCCGATGCAGGTGGCCGCACTCGCGCCGGTTCGCGGTGAGGTGAAGGCCAGCAGCCGTCGCTTCAACGACGGGTTCGAGCCGACAACGCCGCAGGAACGGCCGATTGCCGCTGGCATTGCGACCAAGGGCGGCCGGCCGAACAAGCAGGATGCCGTCGTGGCCGATTCGGGCCGTGCAACTGTGACAACTGCGCCGACGCTGACGGATAAGATGATCTCGCAATGGGCGATTGCAAAGGCCCGGGTCGAGATCGTGAACCGCCCGGTCAAGGCGCCGCGCTTCGTGAGCCCGACGCTTCGTGCCCAGCCGACTGCCGTTTACACGGATGGCTTCAAGGTGCAGACCGCGTCGATCGATCCCGAACGCTTCAGCGGAAGTGCAGTGAATTTCCTTCAGGTGAAGAAGTTCAACTCGGTCGAATAGACCAGACAAACCGTCATCACTTCGGGAGCCCGTTTGGGCTCCCTTTTGATTCAGCAGGATACTAAGCCTTTGCGCTCAAGATCGGATTTGCGTGTTCGTAGGGCACATGCAAATCTAAGCTGAAGTATGGTATTCGGGCGCTGCTGTTGCGTGCGGGTGACATCGCGATGGCTTTCAGGTTCGTGTCAGCATTTATGCATCCTTCCCCTCATCCGTCTTCAGTTTGGCTTCATTTGGCTTCGTTAGGTCGGCGATTTCAGACCTGATGGATACTCATATTTGACCCGTAAGACGGCAATCATCATCGGCAATGGCAAGCTGCATCGCGACCTTTCCGAGGTCGTGGACAATGCGGAATTCGCAATGCGCTTCAACGAGCCGAAAGCCTCGATCGGGATGAGCGGCTCACGCACTGATATTCTCATGCTTGCAGCTTCCAGCAAGCCGATGCAGCGCCGATTGACGGACCCGGCCTTTCTGACAAGCCCGACTTTTACGGCCGCCAGAGAGGTCGTGCTGGCCTATCATCCCGATATCATCCGCAAATATCACCCCAAGCCCAATCTTCTCTCGCGCCTCAAAGGCAGGAGAAGCGATTGGACGATGCGGACGATCGAATTGGTCGGCGCCGCCGGCAAGGAAATCCGCATCATGCCGCCGCAGTTCTACATCGAGGGCTGCGAGGAACTCGGCGTGAGCCAATGCCGCATGCACCAGCTCTTTCCGAGCACCGGCTTCTTCGGCATCCGATATGTGCTGTCGCGATTGCCTGCCGACGAGTGGGAGGTGAAGCTGTGCGGTTTCAGCTGGGAAGGGTGGAAACGCCATGCCTGGCTGGATGAACGCCGTTGGGTTGAAGACAAAATGGCGAGCGGCCGCATCAGCATGCTCGTTTAGCCTTCTTTCAGTTGTTCAGACCAGTTGAAAACAACCGTTTTCAGTTTGGCCTCAGGTTTGCCTAAGCTCGCTTTCATTCAGGGTTGCTAGAGCCTCGCGAAATATGACCTCGAGGTATCCATTCATGCAAGCCCACGAATTCAACCCGTCTTCGGCGATGCCGCTCGAAAGATCTCACACGGGATTCGAGTTCGCTCCTGCGTCCAATTCGGTCGGTACCGTTCTGGACGCGCCCGGCCAACCCGTCATTCGTGGCTTCATCATCCATCTCGCTCGCGCCCGCGATCGCATGCCGCAGGTCGAAAGGCTTGCTGCAAAGCTTCCGGTGCAAAGCGAGATCATCGAGGCAGTCGATGGCCGCGCTCTGGGTGTCGCTGAGATCGACAATGTCTACCGTCCTCGGCTGCAGAAGCCATATTATCCGTTTGCCATGAGCACCGGCGAGATCGCCTGCTTTCTGTCGCACCGTAAGGCTTGGGCCGCCATCGTCGAGCAGGGCATCGATGCCGGCCTTGTTTTCGAGGACGATGTCGAGATCGACGATGCGTTCCATGCCGCTTTTGCCGCCGCCAAGGCCTGCCTGAAGCCAGGTTCTTTCATTCGCTTCCCGTTTCGCATGGGCAAGGAGCATGGCAGATGTGTTCTCTCCCAGGGGGAGGCCGATGTCATTCAGCCGACGCGGATCGGGCTTGGCATGGTGGCGCAGCTTGTCAGCCGCGATGCTGCCATCCGCCTGCTGGAGGCGACCTCCGTCTTCGATCGACCCGTCGATACCACCATGCAGATGAGCTGGTTTACTCGCGTGTCGCCGCTTTCGGTCTTGCCCGGCGGCGTGCGTGAAATCTCTCCCCAGCTCGGCGGCAGCACGATCAAAAGCCGCAAGACAGTAATGGAAACGCTCTCCAGAGAGGTGTTGCGGCCACTCTATCGTGCCAAGATCGCGCTTCGCTCGCGCCGCATCATCTGAGATCATCCATCGTGGCCGTTCCGATCCTCGCATATCATCAGATTGCGGTGCCGCCGTCGCGCAAGGCGCCGTTCAGAAGCATGGTCGTCCATCCAGAAGCCTTCCGCCGTCAGATGGAATGGCTGAAAAGGCTTGGAATTCAGGGTATGTCGCTGCGGGAGGCAATGCCTTACATCCGTGGCGAGAAGACCGGCAAAATCGCTGCCATCACCTTCGATGACAGCTATGCCAATGTCTATGAGAACGCCTTGCCCGTGCTGCGGGAGTTCGGCTTTACCGCCACGAATTTCGTCGTGGCGAACCAGATCGGCGGCAGTAATATCTGGGATGCGCCCCTTGGCGTGGCGCAGGCGCCTTGCATGTCGGTCGAACAGCTGAAGCACTGGCACAGTCTGGGGCATGAGGTGGGATCGCACACGCTCGATCACGTTCACCTGCCGCAATTGCCCATGGAAGAAGCACGCCGTCAGATCACGCATTCGCGCGAACTGCTCGAAGATTTGCTGGATGAGGGGATTTCGTCCTTCTGTTTTCCCTATGGCGACGAAACGCCGCTGGATCGTGTGCTTGCCTATGAAGCCGGTTACAGCGCCGCAACGACGACACGCCGCGGTCGGGCGCGCTCAAGCGACGATCCCTTCGGCTTGCCGCGCGCCACTATCCGGCGCAACGACAGCTGGCTGCATTTCGTCAAGAAATGTGCCCTCGGATAACGAGTCCCTGTAATCAGGGTGCTGCCGTAAAGCTGTAGCTGCCGTCGGTCTTATGGCCGGCGGCAGAAAATACGGCGCCCACGCATCTTAGTCTTCATTTCTGCCTTATCGGCCGTGGCGTCTGCTACTTCTGTTTTTGGGGCGCGAAATTGGCCGCCGGATGAGCACTGCTGTCGCTGAGTATGGCAGCTCCGCCGACATGGTTCTGTGCTGTCGCCGCCGGCGGCAGGAGGGTCCAGGTGAAATAGGCAATCAGACCGCAGACGCCGAGCAGGAAGACGGTGAGGATCGCGGGGATGGACCACTCCTTCGTGAACATCGATGTTTCCTGACGCGACTTGAAAGAAGCCCGACGTCCGGCTGCCGTCTTATTGAGTTGTGTTGGCACAAGCGCCTCCAATATTATGCGTCGCGGTCGAAAGTGTTGTTGTGAAGGTCGGTTTCCGCACGATCTTCCTCATTATCTGCCTCGATGAAGCACGTACGACATTCGTCATTTCGGCTCAATGCGGCAATTTGGTATGCCCACCATTGTGACCGTTTACAGGCCGCGCCGAGGTCGGCTACAGATGATTGACAGGGTTCGCGCCGGCGGATTGGCGAGCCTCATATCATCAAGTCGCGAGGCTCGGTCACGCTCCGATGCCTGCGCGAAAAGGAATCGGAATGCCCATCGAATCCTGGAGAGGCGGCGAGGTCGACGTTGCCGTGATCGGCGCCGGCGCAGCCGGTGTAGCTGCAGCCCGGCAGCTGCAATTGCTTCGGCCGGATCTCTCGATCGTCTTGCTCGAAGCCTCCGATCGCGTCGGCGGCCGCGCCCGCTCGATCCATCCGTTCGGCACTGACGCCGCCGCGCTCGATCTTGGCTGCGGCTGGCTGCACGGCGCGCGCACCAATGCCTGGACTGATATTGCCGAGGAAGTAGGCCTGACCGTTGATCGCACGCCTGCGCCCTGGAGCAATGGCGGCCATCGGTTGGAACAGAACGATCCCGATGCAAAAGCCGCGGCTGCCGCCGTCAACGACTTCTTCGGGCGGGTCTATGAGTATGAGGGCGATGCCGACGCCGATCTCTCGATCATGTTGTCTCCTGATGATCCGTGGAATGAAAGAATTTACGCCGTTGGCGCCTTCATGACCGGTGGAGAGCTCGACAAGTCCTCGGTGATCGATCTTGGCCGCTACGATCCCGGCCCCGGTCCCGATTGGCGCGTGCGGCAAGGCTACGGTACCTTGGTCGCCACCTACGGCTTGCCGGTACCGACCGTTGTCGGCGCCGAGGTCCGCCGCATCGACCACGGCGGCGCCGGCCATATCGTGCTTTCGACAGGCAAGGGTGAGCTGCGGGCGAAGGCCGTCATCGTCACAGTTTCAACCAATGTGCTTGCGGCCGAACGCATCGCCTTCTGGCCGCCCTTGCCGGAAAAGATCGAGGCGGCGTCCCGCCTGCCGCTCGGCCTGGCAAACAAGCTTTTCCTCCGCGTCGCCGAGCCGGCGATGTTTCCGAAGGATACGCATGTGACGGGATCGCAGCATAGCCGCCGGACGGGCGCCTATCAGCTGAAGCCATTCGGTGCGCCGGTCATCGAGGCCTATTTTGCCGCCGATCTCGCGCTCGATCTGGAGAGGCAGGGCGTCGATGCGATGTTTGGTTTTTCGGTGGAGCAGCTGAAGCGCGTCTTCGGCGCCGATGTCGGCAAGACGCTGTCGCCGCTGGCTGCGTCAGCCTGGGCGGGAGAGCCTTTCTTCGGTGGTTCTTATTCCTATGCGACGCCCGGTGCTTCCGACCTACGCAGCGTCCTTGCCGCTCCTCACAACGAGCGTTTGTTCTTCGCCGGAGAAGCCTGTTCGAAGACGCGTTATTCTACCGCGCACGGCGCCTATGAAACCGGCGTGGCTGCCGCCGAAGCCATCGCGAAAACGCTGTGATGGAAGCCACATGAGACCGATAGCCAGCTTCCCGGCGAGAAATAGCGATTCGCCTCGTAATTTTATGCAAATCGCTCTTAAACTTGCGTGAGAACAGGCGTAAACGCAATCAAATACCACCCGATTTGATTTACACCATCCTTCGGGAGATGGGCGGCGAAAGCCGCGGCAAAAGAAGCATTGGAGGAGCCATGAGCACCGGCGAAACATTAACCTTCGACATCCAGAAAAACCCCAATCCCGCGACGGCGAGCGAGCGGGAAGCGCTGTTGCAGAACCCGGGCTTCGGCCGCATCTTCACCGACCACATGGTAACGATCCGCTACTCGCAGGATCGTGGCTGGCACAGCGCCAAGATCGAGCCGCGCAAGGCGCTTGCTCTCGATCCGGCAACCGTGGTGCTTCATTATGCCCAGGAAATCTTCGAAGGCATGAAGGCCTATCACCTGCCGGATGGCGGGGCCGCCCTTTTCCGCCCGAGCGCCAATGCGCTCCGTTTCCAGAATTCGGCCGAACGGCTGGCGATGCCGCGCTTGCCGGAAGGGCTTTTTGTCGAGTCCGTACGCGAGCTGGTCAAGATCGAGCGCGAATGGATCCCGACCGCGGAAGGGGCATCGCTCTATCTCCGGCCGTTCTTGATCGGCACCGAAGTCGCTCTCGGCACAAAACCGTCGGCAGAATATATCTATTGCGTCATTGCTTCCCCGGTCGCCTCCTTTTTCAAGGGCGGCGGATCGGCCGTTACGCTCTGGGTGTCCGAGAACTTCACCCGCGCCGCGCCTGGCGGCACGGGTGCTGCCAAGTGTGGCGGCAACTACGCCGCAAGCCTTGCCGCATTGGCTGAGGGCCAGCGCGAAGGCTGCGATCAGGTCGTCTTCCTCGATGCCGTCGAAAAGCGCTGGATCGAGGAGCTTGGCGGCATGAACGTCTTCTTCGTCTTCGATGACGGATCGCTGCAGACGCCGCCGCTCACCGGCACGATCCTGCCGGGCATCACCCGCGATTCGCTGATCAAGCTTGGGCGCGACATGGGCCTGACAGTGCGTGAGGAGCCCTATTCGATCGAGCAGTGGCAGGCGGATGCCGAGAGCGGGCGCCTGCGCGAATCCTTCGCCTGCGGCACGGCGGCTGTCGTGACGCCGATCGGCAAGGTGAAGGGCCGCAAGCACAGCTTCACCATCGGCGACGGCAATGCCGGTGCAACGACGCAGCGCCTGAAGGCGGCGCTGACCGACATCCAGTTCGGCCGCGCGCCGGACAAGAACGAGTGGCTGGACCGCCTGTTCTAAGCGAACCATGAACCCATATCCGGCGGGAAAAGGCATGTGAGCTCTCCCGCCGGCTTCTGACTCAAAAGCGGTTCAGTTTTTCGTGAAATATCTGAACCGCTCAATCTCTTTGTTTCACGCAACTCCGGATGGAAAACCGCTGCGCATTTTTCCTGGAATTGCTCTAAAGTTCGCATAGTCACCCGAAACATCGGAGTTGTCATGATGACCAGCGTCAGCGAACGTCCCGGCATCGAGCCGGGCGAGGAGATCGGCTTTGTCGGTCTCGGCGTCATGGGCCAGCCGATGGCCCTCAATCTCGCAAAGGCAGGCACCAGGCTTGTCGTGTGGAATAGATCGCCGGCAGCGGCCGATCCGTTGCGTGAGGCGGGTGCGACGGTCACCGTAAGCGTAGAAGAGGTGTTCGAACGCACGCGCATCGTCATCCTGATGCTGGTCAACGAAACTGTGCTGGACGAGATGCTGCGGCGCGGGACACCGGACTTCGAAAAGCTGGTATCCGGGCATATCGTGGTTTCGATGGGAAGCAATTCGCCCGGCTATTCACGCAGATTGGCCGCCGATATTCTCGCAGCCGGTGGGCGCTATGTCGAAGCCCCGGTTTCGGGCTCGCGGAAGCCTGCCGAGACAGCGCAGCTGGTCGCGCTGCTCGGCGGCGATGCGGACACGGTTGCCGAGGTGCGGCCGCTGCTTGCGCCGATGTGCCGCGAAACGATCCTGTGCGGTCCGGTCGGCAATGCGCTGCTGATGAAGCTGGCTGTCAATCTCTATCTCTGCACGACGCTGGCGGGTCTCGCAGAAGCCTCGCATTTCGCCGAGCGGAACGGCCTCGATCTCGAAACTTTTCAGGCTGCGATCGATTCCGGCCCGATGGCCAGCGATCTGACGCGCGTGAAAATTCCGAAGCTTGTTGCGCGGGATTTTTCAGTGCAGGCGGCGACAGCCGATGCGTTCAACAGCACGAAACTGATTGCCGAGGCGGCTCGTGCCGTCGGCATGGCATCGCCGGTCCTTGATGTCTGCCGTACTCTTTATGGCGAGAGCGTCGAACTCGGCAACGGCCGGCTCGACATGGTGTCGGTGGTTGCGGCCATCGAGGCCCGCACCGAAGCGCTCCGGCGGAACTGAGGGACGCGTAATTTCATCAAGCTTACGCTTGGGAAGCCGCGTTGCGGCTCCTATGTTGCATGGAGACCTGAACAGACATTTCTGAAAGGACGCCGGACATGTCTGCACCTATGGACAGCAATCTTTTTCAACAACTTGGCTTGAAGCATCCGTTGATCGTCGCGCCGATGGCGGGCGGTCCTTCGTCGGTGGAGCTGGTGGCGGTGGCTTCTGCCGCAGGCGCGCTCGGCGCCATGGGCGGCGCCTATTTAAATGCCGTGGCCATCGAAGCCTTTGCCGCCCAGGTACGTCAACGAACCGACAAGCCGTTTTCGATCAATCTCTTCATCCCGCACTCAATCCCGGAAGTTGCCACTGATCGGTTTGAGCGCGCGGCGGCGGCGACCGCACGATATCGCCAGGAGTTGGAACTGCCGTCGCCGCAGCTTTCGCCTCCCTACGAAGAGGATTTCGATGCGCAGTTCGAAGCTGTCTTGCGTATCAAACCCGCATGCTTCAGCTTCGTCTTCGGCCTGTTGCCGGCCGGCTATGTACCGGAAGCGAAGAAAGCTGGTATTCCGCTGATCGGCACGGCGACGACACTCGACGAGGCGAGGGCGCTGGAAGAGAGCGGCGTGGATGCGATCGTGTTGCAAGGGTTTGAAGCGGGCGGTCATCGCGGCATTTTCGATGCGCGGGCAGCGGATCCGGAAATCGGCATGCGGGATCTCCTGGCGCAATGCGTCGGCACCATTCGTTTGCCGCTGATCGCAGCCGGCGGCATCATGACCCCAAGCGATATCCAGGCGGCGCTGCTGGCGGGAGCGCAGGCCGTGCAGATGGGCACGGCCTTCCTTGCCTGCACGGAAGCCGGAACATCGGCACCCTATCGCAGGAAGCTGCTGGAAACGCCGGAGCGAAAGACGCGAACGACACGCGCCTTTTCGGGCCGCTTTGCGCGCGGCATCGAGAACCGCTTCATGAACGAGATGGATGGGAAGCCGGACGCTACCCTTCCCTTTCCGGCGCAAAACAAGTTCACGCGGGACATACGCGGTGCGTCGACGGCGAAGGGATCACCGGATTTCCTGTCTCTATGGTCAGGAACCGGCAAGGGTGAGCTTTGGCAGGGTAGTGCGGCCGAATTGATCGGTCGTCTTTTCGCCGAGTGATGCGCTCAAAAAGAAAGGAGCCGGCAAGCCGGCTCCAGATCATCTCGCAAGGCTCATAAAGCCTTGATTATTCCATGCCGAGTGCGGCCATGTAGGTCTGCAGGATGGATTCTTCTTCCAGGCGTTCGTTCGCGTCCTTCTTGCGAAGGCGGATGATGGTGCGGATCGCCTTGGTGTCGTAGCCGCGGCCCTTGGCCTCGCCCATGACGTCCTTGATATCGCTTCCAATCGCGGCTTTTTCTTCTTCGAGGCGCTCGATGCGCTCGATGAATTGACGCAGTTCCGCCGCGGCCACGTTCTCGACGCTGTTCTCTTCCATGCACTTCTCCTAAAGGGTCTCAAAGGGTCGCTTGCAGCCCGTCGCAGATGAGATCGGTCAGTCACCGATAGGGGCACATCGCTTCAGGGCTTGCGCGGGATTTCGAATTCGATCGGGCAGTTGACGTGCCGCGAATGGCGCGCAAGGTCAAGCCGAATTGGTGAAGGGAGCGTTAATCTTTCGGCTTGTTCTGCTCGAAAGCGGCTTTTTGCACAGGCGAGGCTTCTTTCTGGTGCAGGTTCTTCCAATCCTCGTAGGGCATGCCATAGATCACTTCGCGCGACTCGTCCTTGCTGACGGGCAGGCCCACCTCTTCGGCCGCTTCGCGATACCAGTTGGAGAGGCAGTTGCGGCAGAAGCCGGCGAGGTTCATCAGGTCGATGTTCTGAACGTCGCTGCGTTCGCGCAAATGCGCAACGAGGCGGCGGAAGGCTGCGGCCTCGAGCTCGGTCTGCTGTTGCTTGGTGACTTCGGTCATCTCTTTCTCCTCAATTCGCTTGCCGGCTCACGCCTCGTAAGGACCGGTGCGCGAAGGATAGCGCTTATATTCATGGAGCGCCGGATCGGCATTGATCTCTGAGAAGATCGGCGCCAGGCGATCGGCCCATTCGACAATACCGATCTCGTCGCCGATCAGATCCTGCCGGACTTCCAGCAGCGCATGCGCAATGCCCTTTGTCATGCAATGGCGGAACATGGTGTCGTTGCGCAGCGCGCCGTCATACGGCTCATTATCTCCGATAACGAGATCGGTATCGGCGCCGAGCTTTGCAAGGAGCGGCACGACAGCACGCTCGTCGCTATCCCAGAGCACGCTGGCATGCCAGGGGCGCGGCACACCCTTCCACGCCGGCGTGAAAGAGTGCATCGAGAAAACCAGGGGCGCCTTGCCGGTAGCTTTCGCCACCGCAGAAATCGTCTCATCCACCGCCTTGTGATAGGGCCGGTGGAAGGCCTCTATACGGTAGTTCCATTCCTCATCCGTGATCGGATGATTGCCCGGGATGATCGCGCCGTCCGAGATCTTCATGACGAGCGTCGGGTCGTCCTCGCCGCGGTTCGGATCGATCAGCAGACGGGAAAAGCCGCCAAGCACGCCTGGCACGTCCAGCCGCGCGCAGAGATGACGGCAGAGGCCTTCGATGCCGATGTCGTAGGCGATGTGGCGGGAGAAGGCGGTCTCCGGCAGGCCGAGGCTGCCGTAGCGCTCGGGCAGGCGCCGCATGGCGTGGTCGCCGAGAATGACCATGCCTTTGTCACGATTGCCGGGTATGAATTCAAACGGTCTGAAATCGGTCATGCGGATTGTCGATTATTGAAATTTTCAACTCTTTGTTTGATTGCATGTGCGGATGGAAGGTGCAAGGTTTGCAGCTTCGATCGGATGAGGGGCGGCGCATGGTGCCGTCACCATCCCGTGAAGAAAATATAATCGATTAGAGTTGCGTTGACATTCATGGGATGGCAGCGCAAGAAGACGCAACAACGAATAACCGGGAGCCAATTGGAGCCGTGTCCAGCCAAGTCGCGCCACGTTTCGTTAAGCGGTCAGGCCCGCTCGCCCGAATCGCCTTCCTCATTCTCGCCGCGGCAGCGCCGTTCTTCTTCATGCCGAATGCGGCCCATGCCGATTTCCGAACATGCAACGGTACGCAGAACCTTGTCGGCGTTGCGATCGGCTATCGCGCCAAGGACGGCTGGGTGACGGAGGGCTGGTGGCAAATTCCGGCCAATACCTGCGCGACTTTGATCGAGGGGCCGCTTCAATCCCGCTATTATTATCTCTACGCAGAAGATGCGGCCCGCGGCGGCCGCTGGACGGGTGACGTCGAAATGTGCGTGGCGGAAAATGAATTCAAAATCCCAGGCGTCAAGGATTGCTACGCGCGTGGCTATCAGAAGATGGGATTCAAGGAATACGACACCGGGCGCCAGGCGAGCTGGATGGTTCAGCTTTCCGAGCCCTCGGGCAGCCAAGAAAGCCAGAATTGATGAGACGAAACCGAAAAGTCAAAATCCTCGCAACGCTCGGTCCGGCCTCCTCTTCGGAGGAGATGATCCAGAAGCTTCACGAGGCCGGGGCGGACCTGTTCCGCATCAACATGAGCCATGCCAGCCATGATGTGATGCGGACGCTGATCCAGCGCATTCGCGCCGTCGAAGCTCGCTGTGGCCGGCCGATCGGCATTCTCGCTGACTTGCAGGGTCCCAAGCTGCGCGTTGGCAAGTTTGCTGACACCAAGGTCGATCTCAAGCCCGGTCAGACTTTCACGCTCGACAATCAGGATATCCCCGGCGACAACACGCGTGTCTACCTGCCGCATCCGGAAATCCTGGAATCGGTTCAGCCCGGCCACCGCCTGCTGATCGATGACGGCAAGCTGGCGCTGCGTGCCGAAAAGTGCGACGGCAAGAGCATCGTCACGACTGTCATTTCGGGCACCAAGATTTCCGACCGCAAGGGCGTCAGCCTGCCCGATACGCTGCTCGGCGTCGGCGCGCTGACCGACAAGGACCGCGCCGACCTCGACGCCGTTCTCGCGACCAATGAAGTCGACTGGGTCGCGCTCTCCTTCATCCAGCGCCCGGAAGACCTGACGGAAGTTCGCAAGATCTCGCATGGCCGCGTTGGCCTGATGTCGAAGATCGAGAAGCCGCAGGCTGTCGAGCGCATCGAGGAAATCATCGAGCTTTCCGACGCGCTGATGGTGGCCCGCGGCGACCTCGGCGTGGAAATGCCGCTGGAAGCCGTTCCGGGTATCCAGAAGCAGCTGATCCGCGCCTGCCGCCGCTCCGGCAAGCCCGTGGTCGTCGCTACGCAGATGCTGGAATCGATGATCTCCGCGCCGGTCCCGACCCGCGCCGAAGTCTCCGACGTCGCCACCGCCGTCTTCGAAGGCGCCGATGCCGTTATGCTCTCGGCCGAATCCGCCTCCGGCGACTATCCGGTCGAAGCCGTTTCCATGATGGCGTCGATTGCCGGCACCATCGAGCGCGAGCCGCATTATCCCGGTATCATCTATGCCCAGCGCGCTCTTCCGGAAGCGACCGGCGCCGACGCGATCTCGCTCGCTGCCCGCCAGATCGCCGAGACACTGAAGCTCGCCGCTATTGTTTGCTACACGTCCTCCGGCACGACAGGCCTGCGTGCCTCGCGCGAGCGTCCGCAGGTTCCGATCCTGGCGCTGTCGCCGATCATCCAGACGGCGCGTCGCCTGTCCGTCGTCTGGGGCATGCATTGTGTGGTCACCCACGATGCGACCGACCTCGATGACATGGTCAACAATGCCTGCCGCATCGTTGCCGAGGAAGGCTTCGGCAAGCCGGGCGACCGCATCATCATTTCGGCCGGCGTTCCGCTCGGCACGCCGGGCGCCACCAACATGCTGCGCATCGCCTATATCGGTTCGGACGGCCAGTCCGGCGTGTGATTGCCGACATCTAATTGCGGCAGCACCTCAAATATCCGAAACCCGCTGTCGAAAGACGGCGGGTTTTTTCTTGAAGCCGAAGCGCCTGCAATCCCCAAGCAGGCGGATTGAGAAGGAGATATGCCAATGAAAGTCGGATTTATCGGATTGGGCCAGATGGGCAGCGCCATGGCCGCCAATCTCATCAAGGCTGGGCATGACGTGACCGTCTACAATCGTTCGCGCGACAAGGCCGAGGCTCTGGCCGGCGAGGGCGCCAAGGTTGCTGCGACCGTGGCGGAAGCGTGCGGCGGCGAGGCTGTCTTCACCATGCTCGCGCATGACGATGCGCTGTCGGCCGTCGTCCATGGCGATGGCGGCGTTCTGGCAAGCCTTGGCAAGGGTGCAGTTCATATTTCCGCCAGCACGATCAGCGTTGCCATGTCGGAAAGGCTGACGAGGGAACATGCCGCAGCAGGTCAGCACTTCGTGGCAGCGCCCGTCTTCGGCCGTCCGGAAGCGGCGGCTGCGGCAAAGCTCTTCGTTGCCGCAGCGGGTGCGCCTGATGCGATCCGAACGGTCACACCGCTTTTCGACGCCATCGGTCAGCGCACCTTCGTCCTCGGCGAGGAGCCGAAGGCGGCCAATCTCGTCAAGCTCAGCGGCAATTTCCTCATCGCTTCGGTCATCGAGTCGCTGGGGGAGGCCATGGCGTTGGTCGAAAAGGGTGGTGTCGACCGGCATGCCTATCTCGATCTCTTGACCTCGACGCTTTTCAACGCGCCTGTCTACAAGACCTATGGCGGGCTGATCGCGGACCGCAAGTTCCAGCCGGCGGGCTTCACTGCTCCACTCGGTCAGAAGGATATTCGGTTGGCTTTGGCGGCCGGCGAGGCGCTGAACGTGCCGCTGCCATTGGCGAGCCTGCTGCGTGATCGTTTCCTCAACCTGCTGGCGCATGGCGGCGAGGAACTGGACTGGTCGGCGATTGGCGCGCTGGCGGCGAAGGATGCGGGGTTGGTGGGGTAGTTCGGGGGCTGTGATGTAATTATCGCCGATCAAGCTAGTGGAGAGTACGCACCCCCCTCTGTCGCTGTCGCGACATCTCCCCCACAAGGGGGGAGATTGGTAACTCGCGGCGTCGATGCTCCTCAAACGACCAATGAGTGTGCAGAAACTGCAGTTTATCGATTTAAGGAGACGGGCAGCAAACTCCCGACGATCTCCCCCCTTGTGGGGGAGATGTCACGAAGTGACAGAGGGGGGTATCAGAAGTGCGGCATACTCAAAGCCTCCATCAAGCAACCCCTTGCTAAGTACCCCACCACATGCAACCTTCCTATCTTCCAGAGGAGGGATCCCCGATGCATCTGACCACGCTGCTCGCCTTCGCCGCCGTTTCCTTCATCGGTATCGCGACGCCGGGGCCGACTGTGCTTCTGGCGTTGACCAATGGCTCGCGCTTCGGCATCAGGCGCGCCTTGCCCGGCATGGTGGGAGCCGTTCTTTCCGACGCGGTGCTGATCAGCGCCGTTGCCATCGGTCTTGGCGCCTTGCTGGCTGCCTCCGAATTCTGGTTTTCGGCTCTGAAATGGGTGGGTGCGGCCTATCTTGCCTTTCTCGGCATCATGATGCTGCGTTCCAAGGGAAGCATCGACGGCGCCTTGCAGGCGAGCGCGAGCCAATCGAAGGGAACCGCTTTCTCCATTGGGCTGAAGAGCTTCATGGTCGCCGTGACCAATCCGAAGGGCTATCTCTTCTTCTCGGCGTTCCTGCCGCAGTTCATCGATCCTTCGGCGCCGCAGATGCAGCAATATATCGTACTTGGCGCGATCTTCGCCGCGCTCGATTTCATGATCATGTTCGGCTATGCGGTGTTCGGCTCACAGGCCGTGCGTGTGCTGAAGTCAGAAGGAGCGAAATGGCTTGAGCGCGCCTGCGGCGGCGCGCTGCTGGCTCTTGCCGGATCGCTGGCGCTCTATCGCCGCGCCGTGAACTAGGGGTTTAGTGGCGGCTCAGCGCCGCCTCGAAAACATCCTGATCGACATTGCCGCCAGAGGTAACGGCGATCACCGCATCACCCTCGATTTGCCTGCCGTGGAAAAGTGCGGCAGCAAGCGCGACTGCGCCGCCCGGTTCAACCACGATCTTCAGCCGAGTGAAGGCGAGTGCCATGGCCTTCTGCGCTTCCTCGTCTGTCACGACGAGGCCGGGGCCGCAGAGGCGTTTCATGATCGGAAAGGTAATGTTGCCCGGCTGCGGCGTGATGATGGCGTCGCAAATCGAGCCCTGCAGCGCGACATTGCGCTCGATCTTGCCCGAGGCCAGCGAGCGGGTGGTGTCATCGAAGTTTTCCGGCTCGCACGGGCGCGCCTTAAGGCCCGGTGCGCGGGATTCGAGCGCCAAAGCGATCCCTGAAGTCAGGCCGCCACCGCCGCAGGGCACGAGCACGCTGGCTGTCTCGATGCCTTCCTCCGCCGCCTGCTCTGCGATCTCCAGCCCGGTTGTTCCCTGGCCGGCGATCACCTGCGGTTCGTCGAAGGGTTTGATGAGCGTCAGGCCGCGCTCCCCGGAAATGCGTGCGCCGATCTCGTCGCGATCTTCTTTAATACGATCATAGAGCACGACCTCGGCGCCGAAGGCGCGGGTATTGGCGATCTTCAGCTTCGGCGCATCCGTCGGCATGATGATGACCGAGGGGACGCCGTGCAGCTTTGCCGCCAGCGCCACGCCTTGGGCGTGGTTGCCGGAGGAAAACGCGATGACACCTCTGGCGCGCACGGACGGTTCCAGCGCTGAAACCGCCGACCAGCCGCCGCGAAACTTGAAGGAGCCGGAATGCTGCAGGCACTCGGCCTTCACGAAGAGGCGGCGCCCGGCGATCTCGTCGAGAAAGGGCGAGGAGAGAAGCGGCGTGCGTCGCGCCCTGCCGCCGAGGCGAGTGCGGGCGGCTTCGATCATTGCGATATCGACCATGGAGGGATCACTCTTCGGATTCAGAAAGACTTTCCATCCATAAAGCTCCCGCCTTTCCTTTAAAACAAGGAGATTGTCTCCATGACACTTCAGGCGATGGCTGGCAGCGAGAGGTGCCCGACATCATAGGTCTGCGGACCGGATTTAGCCGGATTTTCGGGCGGCTCTGCCAAGAGGCGGAAGCGCACCAGCGTCCAGTGGGTCGGTTCGAAGGCGGCGACCGAAGCGAGGGCTTCACCGTTCGATATGGCCTGCGCTGCTGCCTCGATCTCCTTCGCGCGGAGTTCGGCAAGCGATGTTTCGGCGTCGATCGCGACCACCTCGCGCGTGGCGAACTTGGCGCTGCGAATATCCGCAGATGTCTCGACGTGCCAGGCGATCCAGGTATTGACCTGAGGACGACCGAAATTCTCGGTCAGGGCCGCGAAGCCTGGGCCAGAGACGAAGTCGCTCAGGCCCTGTTCTTCATGCCAGACGTAAAAGGGGGAATAAAGGTTCTGCCGGCTCCCCGTGACGACATCGCCCTTTCTTGCCGTTAGGTAGGCCTTGAACTTCAGGCCCGGGAGATTGTCGAGCAGGGGACCTTTTTCACGGATACGGCGATCGATGATCGCCATGTCGTAATCCGCGGGTAGGGGGAAGTTATATTGCATGGCGATCATCGGTCATTCCTCCAGCCAGGTCACGGCGCTTCCATTTTGCGCCGCCTGGATGCTGATATAGGAAAAGGCATTCTCCGGTGCCGCACCGTGTCGATGGCGTTCGTTCGGTGCGAAGCTGATGCAGTCGCCGGCGCGCAGTTCCTCGGCCGGGCCGCCGAAGCGTTCGGCAAGTCCGACGCCGGACAGAACATAGAGGATCTGCCCATGCGGATGCGTATGCCAGCGCGTCATGACGCCAGGTTCGAGTTCACAGCGCATGGCCGTGAGACCGCCGTTTTCAGCGTTCTCCACGAGCGACTCCACCAGGAAAGAGGCGGTAGCGATGCCCTCGGGCGATGGGCGCATATTCGTGCCGGCGCGATGTATGGCCGGCGTTTGGGTCGATGTGGTCTGAGGCATGGCTCTCAGACCTGTTCGCTCATCTGCGCGCGACCGTCGGAGAAGGACCAATCCTCGCGCGTTGCCGTGGTGATGGTGATCATGATGTCTTCGGGACGAACGCCAGGGGCGTCTGCAAGAAGCTCGACAACACGGCGATAGAAGGCTTGCTTGACCTCGGTGCTGCGCGGCTTGCCGATGGTGACGTCGAAAAAAACGTAATCGTCCGAACGCGGCTTGCTGGCGAAATAGGTGCGATCGAAGATGAGTTCATGCGGCTCCAGCTGATGAATGGACTGGAAGCGATCGGTCGGCGGCACGTCGAAGGCCTCGACCAGGGCGCGGTGGAAATTATCCGACAGTGCCTTGAGATATTCCGGCGACTTGCCGCGCAGAAGGGTGATGCGGGTGAATGGCATGCGATTGCTCCTGTTTCCGTGTCACTTGACGAGTATAGAATGCCAGTGGATAATCATCCTGAAAACCAGATAATTCTGGATACATAGTCCCAAAAATATGGATGGTTATCCGTGCGAAAGATCATCTTCGATCTCGATGTGCTACGCAGCTTCGTCACCGGCATGGATCTTGGCAGCTATGCCAAGGCGGCAGACCGGCTGGGGCGTTCAACCTCGGCCATCAGCGCCCAACTCAAGAAGCTGGAGGAGCAGGCGGGCACGCCTATCTTCCGCAAGGCGGGCCGGGGACTGGCGTTGACGGAGGCCGGCGAGACGATGCTTGGCTATGCACGGCGACTGTTGGACCTCAACGACGAGGCGGCCACGGCGCTCCATGGGACCGAGCTTGAAGGCTGGGTGCGCCTGGGGCTGCAAGAGGATTTCGGCGAGACGCTGCTGCCGGACGTATTGGGCCGCTTCGCCCGTGCACATCCCAAGGTGCGTATCGAGGCGCGTGTCGTGCGCAACGCGGAACTTGTGGAACGGGTGACGTCAGGCAAGCTCGATCTGGCGCTTGCCTGGAGCGATGGTTTCCGCACGGCTTATACGGACCGCATAGCCGAAGTATCGCTCTGCTGGGTCGGCCCGGCGAGTGGCGGCATGCAATGGCACGCCGATGGTGGCGAGGCCATGCCGCTCGCCTCGCTCGAAGCGCCTTGTTTGCTGCGGAATATCGCCACGAAGACGCTCGATCGCGCCGGCATCGGCTGGCGAATATCTTTCGTCAGCCCGAGTCTCGGGGGGCTTTGGGCAGCAACGGCGGCAGGTCTCGGCCTGACACTGCGCACGCCGCTCGGTCTGCCGCCAAAGGTACGGCAATTGATGCCGGGAGAGGCGGGCTTGCCGGCTTTGCCGACGCTCGATCTCGTGCTGCATCGTACCGAGGCGGAGGGGAGCCCGGCGACGGAGCGGCTGGCATCTATCATGGTGCAGGCGGTACGGCAGACCGTCGAGACCGTGCCGCAAAGCCGCATCTTTGAGGATGCGTCTGGTCAGGATGTCGTCATGGCCTGAGAAACGGTGGCAGCTTCAACGGATCCTTCCGTCAGGCTGGCGATGCGGATTTCCGCCTGTGCAGCCAGCTCATACAGGTCACGCGGCTGGCCTGCCAGCCGTTCCATGGCAGCGATCGCTACATCCGTCGTTACATAATCCGGCTTATGGCCAAGATTGCGGATGGTGACGAGTTCGGCGCCAGGGATATCCCGGGCAAGGCCGCGCGAATGCAATTCCTCGAGCACGATATCGTCACTGTCGCCGGTGATGATGACCGTGGGCGCCTTGATCTCGCTATAGCGCGGCGCATGGGCCGAGACATAGGCAAAGAGATTAACCACGTCGATCGCATTGTTGCGAAAGGTTTGCGGACGCAGCACCAGTTCCGGTGCCGTCTTCATTATATAATCCGCCGGCCGTTCGTTGGGGCGGAAGATGCTGAGCGTGCCGCTTTCCACGCGACGTAAGCCGAGTGGAATGACGAGGAGTTGAGTAAAAAGCCAGCCAAGAACGGGCAGGGCGGCAAGCGTATAATACCAGTCGATGCCACCGGGCCAAGGATGGGTGGCAGGTGCCAGAAACAGTAGTCCTTTCGTCTTTTCAGGGTGTCGCATGCCGAAGGCGGCTGCGATCGCACCACCGAAGGAGTGACCGACGATGATGGCGCTCTTGATGCCGCGCTTGTCCATCAGCTTGGCGATCGCATCGGCCTGGCCGGAGGGCACCGCGTTTTCGGCCGGCCCGCGCTCGGAATAGCCGTGACCGGGGCGGTCGACGAACAGCATTTCGGCGCGGCCAGATAAAGGTGCTGCAAAGGCCTCGAACTGGTCGCGCAGATTGCCGCTGGCCCCATGGATAAAGACCAGGGCTGGCAGATCAGCCGTTGCCGGGCGTGGCAAATGGACCGCGTTGAGGCGGTAGCCGCCAATATCGGTAAGTTCGCCAATATTGGGATAGGCCTGCTCGATGGCGCGGGTCTTGTAGGCGGAAAAGCCCGCGGCGGCGATAAGAAGCAAGACAATGGCGACGAGGAAAGAATCGATCATTGCGGCACGGATCAAATATCTTAAGACGCTAATCTAGCGCGATATGGCGGCTTTTCATCCCTTCAAATGCGATTTTCGCCGGGAAACCGCGGCGGAAAATCAGGTGCGGCTGCCGGCGATCTTTTCCGACAGCTTGTCCGCTTCCTCCTGGGCCGATCGATTCGCAGGATAGACTTCGAGAAAGCGCTGCCAGGCCTTGAGCGCGAGAGTATCGTTGCCGCGTTCGGTCAGCATTGCCGCCATGCCGGCCAGCGCTCCGAAATGGCGCGGCTCGATGCGCAGCACCTGATTGATGTCTTCCATCGACTTGCGATAGTCGCCGATCGCGAAATTGAGTGTGGCGCGTCGGTTCCAGCCTTCGACATAGTCGGGCTTCAGCGAGATCACCTGATCGAGATAATCCATCGCGGCGGCATTGCGCTTGTCCTGAATGGCCTTGTCAGCCCATTGCATCAGGAGATTGATGGTAGCGCTGCCGGAATCGGCGAACTGGGCATTGATCTGGTCCGCAATGAGGCTTGCCTGGTCGGGATCGCGCTGCCGCTTCAGCGTCGTGAACAAATTGTCGAGCTGCCGCTTGGGCGACAGGGTGCCGGAGGAATTGCCCTGATTCTGCTTTTCCACAGGGTTTGGTTCATCAGCCGGCGCCGCATGGGGTGCAGAGGCAGTCAGAGCAAACAGAATCGGCAGGGCTAGATATGACAAAGCAAAAACGCGCATGGCGGGCATAGTAGCCCGCCAATGTCGAAGATCAAAACAAATTTGATGCGATCAACTAAAACTGAGGCTCGATCCGTGGGATCGGAGCCGCGCGCTGTATCAGCCTTGGCGAGCCTTGAAGCGCGGGTTCAGCTTGTTGATGATGTAGATACGGCCCTTACGGCGGACGAGACGGTTGTCACGGTGGCGCGCCTTGAGCGACTTGAGCGAATTCTTGATCTTCATTTTTCTGATCCGCGATCTCTGAGGGGGAATGTCACATTCGCCCGGGTCTTTAACAATCAAAAGCGCGCTCAGGGCGCGCTCTTTAGGGTGGGGAGCAAATACCCTGTCGGCCGTGCGCTGTCAACCATGTCAGGGCTTTTTCCCGCTGATCTCAGCGCAGAAGCTGTGTAACATGCCCCATCTTGCGGCCCGGCCGGGCTTCGGTCTTGCCATAGAGATGCACCAGCGTGTCGTCAAGGCGCAGCCAATCCGGCAGCGCCAGGATGTCGTCACCGATCAGATTCGTCATGACGCAGTCCGAATGACGATCGGGATTTCCGAGCGGCAGGCCGCCGACGGCGCGGATATGCTGCTCGAATTGCGAGATGACGCAGGCGGCTTCCGTCCAATGGCCGGAATTGTGGACGCGCGGCGCCATTTCGTTGGCGATCAGACTGCCATCGGCAAGCACGAAGAACTCGATGCCGATGACACCGACATAGCCGAGCGCCGTCAATATCTTTTCCGCAGCATCGCGAGCGGCGTTCGCCGTCTCTTGCGAAATGCTCGCCGGCAGCGTGGAGGTGTGGAGAATGCCGTTGCGATGGACGTTCTCTGCCGGATCGTAGCAGGCGACCTTTCCGTCGCTGTCCCGGGCGGCGATGATGGAGACCTCGCGCTCGAAGGATACGAAGCTTTCCAGAATCAACGGAACGCTGCCCAAGGCCGCGTAGCCGCCTTCGGGGCTGTCGGCGGCGGAGCGATAGACGCGCTGTCCCTTGCCGTCATAGCCGAGGCGGCGCGTCTTCAGCACGCCTTGGCCGCCGAAATCGGCTAGCGCCTTTTCGAGGTCCTCCTGGCTGTCGACGGCATGGAAGCGGGCCGTCGGAATGCCGCAGCCGTTGATGAAGCTCTTTTCGGTCAGCCGGTCCTGCGCCATTTCAAGCGCCTTGGGCGGCGGATAGACCGTTACCTGCGAGGCAAGATCCTCAGCGGCGGTCACGGGCACGTTCTCGAACTCATAGGTCACGACATCGCAGCGCTTCGCCAGCTCGGCAAGGGCGGCCGCATCGTCATAGGCGGCTGTGATCTGTTCGTTGGCAACATGGGCCGCCGGGCAATCGGCCTGGGGCTCGAGGATGATGGTGCGAAAATTTAGGCGTGCGGCCGCCATGGCCAGCATGCGGCCGAGCTGGCCGCCGCCGATGATACCGATCGTCTTCGCGTTCATAGGTCGTCCATCGGATATTCGGCAACGGCGGCGCTCTGGCGCGCGCGCCATTCGTCGAGCCGGTCGGCAATCTCTTCGTCGCCGAGCGCCAGGACAGCGGCAGCAAGAAGGGCGGCATTGACCGCGCCGGCCTTGCCGATCGCAAGCGTGCCGACGGGAATGCCGGCCGGCATCTGCACGATCGAAAGAAGGCTGTCCTGACCGGAGAGCGCACGTGACTGAACCGGCACGCCAAAGACCGGAAGAGGCGTCATGGACGCCGCCATGCCCGGCAGATGTGCCGCGCCGCCGGCGCCCGCGATGATGACCTTGAAACCCTCGTCCCTCGCGCCCTTGGCGAAGCTCACCAGCCTGTCCGGCGTACGATGCGCGGAAATGATGCGCGCATCATAAGTGATCTCAAGCGCTTCCAGGGTGTCCGCAGCATTCTTCATGGTTTCCCAGTCGGACTGGCTTCCCATGATGATGGCGACAGGCGGTCTTTCGGTCAGCATCGTTGCGTTGTGCTCCTCAGGCGATGATGTCGGGAATGATCTGGTCTTCCAGCTTGGTCAGCTTGTCCTTGATGACGAGCTTCTTCTTTTTCATGCGCTGGATACGAAGGGCATCGCAGCCCGTCTCGATCATGGCATTGATTGCGGCATCATAATCCTCGTGTTCCTGGCGCAGCCGCGCCACGATCAGCCTGATTTCCGCCTGTTCCTGATCGGCCATGTTCATTTCCCCAGCATATCGCGGAATCGCATTCGTTCCGCCTCCTGATTTCCGCAAGCTCCTATCACCAAATGACGATAACGGGAAGTTATCCTTCTTCACGAATTTGCCGCCTATAGGCCACGTTTTCGCCTTCGACAAAGGCTCCATCTTATGGCACAGTGAGAAGGTTGACACCTAGAGCCTTGGCGAATGGATGGTCAGGGCTCTTCAGAGGAAGGAAGGGTCATATGACTGTTCAAGCACATCTTGAATCGCTCGAAAAGAAACATGTCGCGCTCGAGGAGGCGCTGCATGCGGCAATCTCATCTCCCTCTAGCAATGATACGGAAATAGCCGACATCAAACGCAGGAAACTGCGCGTCAAGGACGAAATCCAGCGTCTGCGTTCCTCCGTTCACTGAGGTAACGTTCCAAAGTTCAAAAAGCCATCGATCTTGGGGCAAGAGAGGCAGATCGAAAGGTCTTGAGGCAAATTCCCATCCAGGATCGATGAGCATTTCCGTCAAAAACGGATGCGCCAGCTTCGTAGTGTCGAAGGTAGGGGTTGGCGCAATTTCCCCATCTTATGCAACAAATGCCGTCGTTGGCGACTCTCGGCTCGTTGTGGTCGCGGCACTCGCTCATTCGGAGGTCACGTCGTTTCGATCGCGGACTTAACTCGAAGAGCCGCTTTTCGCGCCGTCATGGCTGACGCTATCAGCTACCAAATTCCGCAAATTTCCAAGTATTCCAAGTACAATGAAGGTGGAAAAGCCGTTTCAGGACCAGAATTGATCCAGCCATAGATTCAGCTTGTCGAAACCGCGGCTGTTCACCGCATAAATGCGCTTCGTGCCTTCATTGGTGACGGAAACGAGGTTGCTGTCGAGCAAAGCCTTGAGATGCTGCGAAACGGCTGGGCGGCTGATCGGCAGGCCCTGCGCCAGTTCGTTGACCGTCTTGGGTGCGCGGCGCAACTCTTCCAGCAGATGACGCCGGTTCGGGTCCGCGATGGCTGCGAAAGGATCCATGGTCGACATGGCGGAAAGCTACGTCAAACACCAAAGGGCGGCAAGTTAATTGTGCGCTGCATGATATATTGTGCGAATGGCCGCTCGCGGAGGTGGCGTGTCCGATGTCCTTCATCGCGAACTGCCCGTTTCGGCCGCTGCCCCTTGTCAGAGAGAGCTAACGGATTTACTCACGGTTATCGAACCGGTGCGCCATCGCTGACGATGGAGGCCGAAACCATGGAAGCTCGCATGACCGTGCCCGAAGATCGTTGCCGCCTTGTACTCATCGTTCCCGACATTGCCGATATCGAGCAGCGGGCGACGGCGGTGGCCGATGCCCTGATGGGTGGGGACGTCGCTTCGGTGATCATTCCTCAATATGATCTCGATGACGGTACCTTTCAGAAACATGCGGAAAAGCTCGTGCCGATCATTCAGGCCGCAGGTGCGGCAGCGCTTATCGCTGGTGACAGCCGCGTGGCGGGCCGTGCCAAGGCCGACGGGCTGCACATTGCCGGCAATATTACCGAGCTTACGGAAGCCGTCGAAAAATTCGTGCCGAAGCTGATCGTCGGCGGGGGCAGCGCGGCCGACAGGCACAGCGCATTGGAGGTCGGCGAGCTCAGGCCGGACTATATCTTCTTTGGTAAGCTCGATGGCGATATCAAGCCCGAGGCGCATCCGAAAAATCTGGCGCTCGGCGAATGGTGGGCTTCAATGATCGAAATTCCCTGCATCGTCATGGGCGGCACCGATCCGAAGTCGGCGCTGGAGGTGGCGCTTACCGGCGCCGAGTTCGTGGCACTGCATAAGGCGGTCTTTGCCGATCCCGCCGCCGCCCCCTCGATCGTTGCGGAAGTGAATGCGCTTCTGGACGAAAAAGCGCCACGGTTTGAGGATTGATAGCGGTCCATGTCGTCAGCGCCTCGATTCCGCCATCGATCCTTCCTTGCCGTGCTTGCAGCCGGGCTTGCGGCCTTCCCGCTGCTGGCTGAGGCGCAATCCGGCAATGACAATACATCGCTGCCTGGCGTTTCTCAGCCAGCGGACAAGGGGCCGCGGCCAGAAGACAATGCGCAATCCGATGACGATACCGCGGTGCCGGATGCGCCGCAGCACAACGACAATGTCATGACGCGGCCTTTGGGCGCCGATGCCGGCACCTTCAAGACTGAAAAGATTCAGCCGGGTGCAGAGCCGAAAGCCGATAGCGACATCAAGCCATCCCAGGGTGTTGGCGTTTTCGAGCGCATGGGGGCAAATTTGCCTGACCTGCCGCCGGAAAAGCCTTTCACCGACAAGGTGGATGATGCCTATGGTGCCTTCCAACGCGGTTATTATCTGACCGCCTTTCAGAAAGCATTGCCGCGGGCGCAGCTCGGCGATCCGGCCGCACAGACCTTGATCGCGGAGCTGATGGCACAGGGCCTGGGCGTCAAGCGCGATACGAAGGACGCCGCCTTCTGGTACAGCAAGGCGGCCGAGGGCGGTGATCCCACGGCGATGTTTAAATACGCGCTGATCCTGATGGAGGGCCGCGAAATGCCCCGCGATCAGAAGAAGGCCGATGAATGGATGAAGAAGGCGGCCGATGCGGGTCAGCCTTCGGCGGAATTCAATGTCGCCCAGATGCTGACGGCCGAAAATCCAGGCCCGAAGGGTCTGCAGATGGCGCTTCCCTATTATGAAAAGTCTGCGCAGCAGGGCATTGCCGACGCACAGTATGCCGTTTCGCAGCTGTATCTGAACCTTCCCGATCTGCCGCCGGAAAAGAAGGCGCGCGCACGCGAGTGGCTGTCGCGTGCCGCCAATGCCGGCTTCGATACTGCACAGCTCGACATGGGCATCTGGCTGATCAACGGCACCGGCGGCGCGCAGGATCTCGAAAACGGCTTCAACTGGATGCGGGTCGCAGCCTATCGCGGCAACGTCGTTGCGCAAAACAAGCTGGCGCATCTTTATATCAACGCCATCGGCACGAAGCAGGATCCGGTGGCTGCCGCCACCTGGTATGTCATTTCGCGTCGTGCCGGCCTGAAAGACCCCGAGCTTGAGGATTTCTATCAAGGGATCGAGGACTACCAGCAGAAGGCGGCCATCGACGCAGCCAACAAATATCGGCGCGCGCGATAATAAAGGTGTTGGATTGAGCCTCGGCGGAGCTGATTTGATACCAGTTTGCGCCTGCCACAGCCTCACCACTTGAAATTCCCGCGATTTTATGGTCTTGAGGCCGCCAATCTTTATTTCCGCTGACGCTTCTGCTCCGTCGGTGCCTGCTTTCGGGCCCGGTCAGCGCTTTCTGCATTATCCAAGGAACCCCGATGGCCCGTTCTGCTCTTCTCAATGTCATGGTTCAGGCTGCCCTCAAGGCAGGCAAGTCGCTCAGCCGCGATTTCGGCGAAGTGCAGAACCTGCAGGTGTCGGTGAAGGGACCGGGTGATTTCGTCAGCCAGGCGGACCTGAAGGCGCAGAAGATCATCCGCGACGAGCTGTTGAAGGCCCGCCCCACCTACGGTTTCCTCGGTGAAGAAGGCGAAGAGGTCAAGGGTACGGATGGCGCCCATCGCTGGATCGTCGATCCGCTCGACGGCACCACCAATTTCCTGCACGGCATTCCGCTGTTTGCGGTCTCGATCGCGCTTGAGCGCAACGACGAGATCGTTGCCGGCGTCATCTTCAATCCGGCCACCGACGAACTCTATACGACCGAGCGCGGTGGTGGCGCATTTCTCAATGACCGCCGCCTGCGCGTGGCTTCGCGCCGCGTACTGTCGGACAGCGTCATCGGCTGCGGCGTTCCGCATCTCGGCCGCGGCAATCATGGCAAGTTCCTCGTCGAGCTGCGTCATGTCATGGGCGAGGTTGCCGGTGTCCGTCGTCTCGGTTCCGCATCGCTCGATCTTGCCTATGTGGCAGCGGGCCGCTTCGACGGCTTCTGGGAAACCGGCCTGTCTTCCTGGGATATCGCAGCCGGCATTCTGCTGATCCGCGAAGCCGGCGGCTTCGTATCGGATTTCCATGGCGGTACCGAGATGTTCGCAACGAAATCGATCATTTGCGGCAACGAGCATATCCAGAAGGCGCTTGCCGAAGTCGTCAAGCGCCCGGTCCCGACGAAGTAAGCCATTTCTCCATTCGCGTTTTAGAGTGACAAAACAGTCTGTTTCCAGCGGGCTGTTTTATGCTTTCCATCTCTTCAATTCGGCACAATGTTGCTCTAGTCTCCGCCTGCGGAAAATGCGGTGGCGGAGCGTGCAATGGAAAATGTGAAATTGGCGGATCTGGGATCGACCGACAATGTGTCGGGCAGCTACGCCTATAAGCTCTCGAGCCCGATGGCCTTTTTCTGGACGATGGTGCTTTTCCTCGTCATCGTCGGCTTTATCGTGGCTATCCTTTTCCGTCAGGCCCAGGTCGCGTTCCTGCACAATCCCGGCCTCAACGGCCTGATCGTCGGTGTGCTGGTCGTCGGCATCCTGCTGGTCTTCAACCATGTGCTGATGCTGAGACCCGAGGTTCGCTGGTTCAATCACTTCCGCGCAGTCGGCAATGCGGACAAGGTCGGTCGCAACCCGCGGCTGCTGGCGCCGATGCGGGCGCTGCTCGGCAATCGCCGTGCGATGCAGCTTTCCACGGCGACGCTGCGCTCGATCCTCGACTCGATCGCCACGCGCCTCGACGAATCGCGCGACACCTCACGCTATCTTATCGGCCTCCTCGTCTTTCTCGGCCTGCTCGGCACATTCTGGGGTCTGATCGGCACGATCGGCTCGATCAATGACGTCATCCAGGGCCTCGACGCGGGCACCGGCGACTCAGGTGACATTCTGAGCGCCTTGAAATCAGGTCTTTCCGGCCCGCTTGTGGGTATGGGCACGGCCTTCTCCTCCTCGCTGCTCGGCCTTTCCGGCTCGCTGATCCTCGGCTTCCTCGATCTCCAGGCCGGCCGTGCTCAGAACCGTTTCTACACCGAGCTCGAGAACTGGCTTTCCTCGGTCACGGATGTCGGTTCCGATATCACGCCCGTCATCGAAAATGCCGCCGGCGCCTCCTCGGAGGATGTACGTGCGCTTTCCGACTATCTGCGCAAGATCGCCGAGGAGGGCGGTGGTCAACGCTCGGTGACCGCGATGGCGAACCTTGCCGAAGGCATTCAGGGCCTGGTCAAGAACATGCGCAATGAGCAGCAGATGCTGCGCGACTGGATCGAGGCCCAGCAGGAGGAGGCGAAATCGATGCGCCGCACGCTCGACCGCCTCGCCGACCGGATCAGCCATACCGAGAAGACCGGGAGCAAGTAAGCCATGGCGCTCGCCCGCAACCGACGCCACCAGAGAAGCGTCGACTATTGGCCCGGCTTCGTCGATGCGCTGTCCACGCTGCTCATGGCGATCATGTTCCTGCTGACGGTGTTCGTCGTCGGCCAATTCATTCTCAGCCGCGAAATTTCCGGGCGCGACGAAGTGCTCAATCGCCTCAACAGCCGCATCAACGATCTGGTGCAGCAGCTGGCGCTGGAAAAAAGCGGCAAACAGGACCTGGAGGATGCTGTCGCCAATCTTCAGGCATCGCTGTCCTCGGCGGAGACTGAGCGCTCGCGGCTGCAAGACCTTCTCGCAGCGGGCTCCGGCAGCAGCCAGGCTGCGGAAAAGCGGGCTGGATCGCTTTCGCAGGAGCTTGACGATCAGAAGCAGGTGAGCGCACGGGCGATGAGCCAGGTCGATCTCCTCAATCAGCAGATTGCCGCCCTGCGCAGCCAGATCGCCGCTATCGAAGCTGCCCTTCAGGCATCGGAAGCCAAGGATCAGTCATCGCAGGTGAAGATTGCCGATCTCGGCCGGCGGCTGAATGTGGCGCTGGCACAGCGCGTGCAGGAACTGAACCGCTATCGTTCCGACTTCTTCGGCCGCTTGCGCGAAATCCTTTCGGATCGGGATAATATCCGCATCGTCGGCGACCGCTTCGTGTTTCAGTCCGAGGTGCTTTTCCCGTCCGGCGCTGCCGATCTCAATCCGGCGGGCCAGGCGGAGATGACCAAGCTTGCCGCAGCTCTCATCGATCTTTCCAAGGAAATTCCGCCCGAGATCAATTGGGTGCTGCGCGTCGATGGCCACACCGACAATGTGCCGCTTTCGGGCAATGGCCGCTATCCGGACAACTGGGCGCTGTCATCGGCGCGCGCTATCGCAGTCGTCAAGTTTCTGATTTCGCAGGGTGTGCCCGCCGACAGGCTCGTCGCTGCCGGCTTCGGCGAATTCCAGCCGATTGCCCCCGGCGATACGCCGGATGCTCGCGCCACCAACCGCCGCATCGAGCTGAAGCTGACGGAGAAGTAATCGGTCATCGCTCCGGCGCTGCGATACCATCGAGGCGTGCCTGCAGGAATTGCCGCACGGCTTCGCTATCACTGAGGCCGATCGCGGTGCGGTATGCGTGGGAAGCGCTTTCCTCATCTCCGGCTTCGGTCAGCAGGTGGGCGCGCACGGCCCAATAGGGCTGATAGTTGACGATTTCTCGCTCGGCTATCCGGTCAAGGAGAGCCAACCCCGCAGCAGGACCTTCCACTTTGCCCGTCACCGCGGCATAGCTGACGCGGGCGCCGACGGTCGGTTTCATCATAACGAGCGCCTGATAAAGCTTGGCAAGGGCCGTCCAGTCAGTGATGCCCGAGCGTCGCCGGTCGGCATGCACGGACTGGATCGCGGCCTGGCACTGGAACGGGCCGAAACGCCCAAATGTGCCAGCCTTTCGTAATAGATTATCGGCTTCCGCGATCATTTCGACGTCCCAAAGGGCCATGTCCTGCTCGTCGAGAGGGACATATCGTCCATTCGCGTCGCGCCGCGCTTTATGACGGGATTGGCTGTAGAGCATCAGCGACAACAAGCCGGCGGCTTCCGGTTCCCCGGGCAGGGTCGCAAGCAGCGTGCGGCCGAGCCAGATGGCCTCGTCCGCTAAAGATCTTTGCTTGCCGATCTCTCCGTCGACACCGTCCCAGCCGAGGCCATAGGCGGCATATATCGCCGAGAGCACGCTTTCCAATCGGTCTGGCAGTGCGGACCGCTCCGGAACGATGAAGGGAATATGTGCGTCGCGGATCTTGATTTTTGCCCGTACCAGCCGCTGGCTCATGGCTTGCGGCGAAACGAGGAAGGCTTTGGCTATGGTTGCGGCATCGATGGCCAGCACGGATTGCAGCATCAGCGGGGTGTGAGCCGAGCGATCCAGAGCCGGATGGGCGCAGACGAAGAGGAGCTTCAGGCGCTCATCCGGAAAGGTGGAATTGTCGGCATTCATGCGTTCCTCCGCTTCTTCGAAGGCCATCATGATCCTGTCGCGCGCCCCGGCCCTGACGTTCTCGTGCCTGACACGGCGAAGGAGGTTACGCTTGGCTGCAACCAGCAGCCAGGCTTCCGGATTGTCGGGGATGCCGCGTTCCGGCCAGGTACTCAACGCTGCCGCGATCGCATCCGACAAAGCATCCTCGGCCGCCGGCACGTCGCGGAAGCGTGCGGCGAGGAAGGCGATCAGCTTGCCGTAGGATTGACGCGCCGTTTGCTCGGCGGCGCGTCCGGCATCCAACGCCATGATGGCTACATCTGCAATCGCGGCCGTATCTCGACCGAACCTTGCTGGGAGATTGGGACGCGTAGCGCCCATTCCAGCGCGGCATCGAGATCCGGCACATCGATCAGGTAGAAGCCGCCAAGCTGCTCCTTACCGTCAGGGAAGGGACCGTCCTTTACTTCATGGTCCTCGCCCTGGCGACGGACAACCGTTGCCGTCTCCGGCGCCGTCAATCCCGCGCCGCCCGTCATGATGCCGGCCTGGATAAGCGCCTGCGTGTAGGCGATCCAGCCGTTCTTATAGGTCGGATCGGCGCGACGCCCAAAATCCTCGACTGATTCACGGATGATCAAAGCATATTGCATGAGATGGGTCTCCCATTTGCAGTTTTGACGATGGCCGGACGGCGTATCCCGAAAGCTGAATGCCGGAATATACAACACCGCTGGCAAAACGGCTTCCTGCCGCTTCGACATAATGAGCCGCGGGCCTGAGTGAATTCGACACTCGCGAAAAGATTTCTTGAAATTCGCCGCAGAAAATCAAAACGACCGGCATGCCCAAAGGGCAGCCGGCCGTTAATGGCTTTGCAGCGAGTGCGTGACGCGAGAATTATGCGGTGGCGGTGGTCTGGTCGTCGATGACGGCGCCGCCAACGTGAGCCTTGATCGATTCGATGGCATGCAGGGCCGAGGCCTTCGCCTTATAGCCTTCCGAACCGAACATGGTTTCGCCGTTCGAGGCCTTGAAGCGGAAGCGAAACTCGCCGGCTTTGTCCTTGTAGACTTCAAATTTATACATGGTGCACGTCTCCTAGAATCGCGTCAGCGCGGGATAACGCCGAAAATCTAGCTCAACTTTGAAACTATTTCCACAAGGTTGTATTTGAGACGACTTGCGCGCTATTTCGCGACGAGCATGTGGTCCTCGATGCCGGCATCGAATTGCAGGCGCGCGAGCTTGGCGTAGATGCCGCCATGGCGGATCAGGCTCTGGTGCGTACCTTCCTCGACGATGCGGCCCTGATCCAGCACCAGAATGCGGTCGGCCTTGAGCACGGTCGCCAGGCGATGGGCGATGACGAGGGTCGTGCGTGCTTCCATCAAGCCCTCCAGCGCCTTTTGAACGAGCGTCTCGCTTTCGGCATCGAGCGCGGAGGTCGCTTCATCGAGCAGCAGGATAGGCGCGTTCTTCAAGATGGCACGGGCGATGGCGACACGTTGGCGCTGGCCGCCGGAAAGGGTGACGCCGCGCTCGCCGACCTGCGTATCATAGCCCATTTCGAGGCGCGAAATGAACTCGTCCGCCTGCGCGGCAATCGCGGCGGCGCGCACTTCGTCGCGCGAGGCGCCCGGGCGGCCGAAGGCGATGTTGTCATGGATGGAGGCGGCGAAGATCGTGGTGTCCTGAGGAACGATGGCGATGCGCTCACGCAAGGCATCCGGCAGCACATCGCGCGCATCGACACCATCCAGGGCAACGCGGCCCTTCTGCGGATCGTAGAAGCGCAGCAGCAGCGAAAAGATGGTGCTCTTGCCTGCACCCGATGCGCCGACGATTGCGACCGTCTCTCCCGGCTTCACGGAGAAGGAGAGCCCATGCAGTGCCGATCTGTTCGGTCGTGACGGGTAAGAGAAATGGACGTCGGAAAATTCCACGCGGCCCTGCGGCGGCTGCGGCAACGGCAGGGGATTGGCCGGGGCGGCGATGGGTGAGACTTCTGCAAGGAGCTCGCCCAGGCGATCGGCAGCACCTGCGGCCTGGGAGAGCTCGCCCCAGACTTCCGACAGCGAGCCCAGCGAGGAGCCGGCGATGACGGAATAGAGCAGGAATTGGCCGAGCGTGCCGGCCGACATCGTGCCGGCGAGAACATTCTGCGCACCGACCCAAAGGACGGCGACGATGCTGCCGAAGACCATGGCAATGGCGAAGCCCGTCAGCAGCGAGCGGGATTTGATCGCGGCGCGTGCCGCCTGATAGGCATCCTCGACGGCGCTGCCATAGCGCAGAGCGGCGGCGTTCTCGCCATTATAGGCCTGGATGGTGCGGTTGGCCGCGATGGTCTCGTTGGCATAGGCCGATGCCTGCGCCAGCGTTTCCTGTGCGGCCCGCGAGCGCTTGCGCACGGAACGGCCGAAACTGACCAGCGGCAGCACGATGATCGGAATGGCGATCAGCACGATACTCGAGAGCTTCGGGCTGGTGACGATCATCATGATCACGGCGCCAAGACAGAGGATCAGGTTGCGCAGCGCGACGGAGGCCGTGGCGCCGACTGCGGACTTGATCTGCGTGGTATCGGCCGTCAGCCGCGAGACAATCTCGCCCGATTGATTGACATCGAAGAAAGAGGGCGACAGCCGTGTCACGTGGTCAAAGACCTCGCGGCGCATGTCGGAGACGATGCGCTCGCCGATGGAGATGACGAAGTAATAGCGCAGCGCGCTCGCAGCCGCGAGCAGCAGCGCCATGATCATGATCGCTACGAAATAACTGTCGATCAGACCGCGGTCGGCTTGATCGAAGCCGTGATCGATCATGCGGCGGACGGCGACTGGCAAAGCAAGCGAGGTAACGGCAGCGATGACGAGCGATATGATTGCCCCGGCCACCATGCCTCGATATCGCCTGAGGTATGGCGCCAGTCGTCCGAGAGGACGGATTGAACGGTTTTTCTTTTCCTCAGCCTGGCCAGTTTCTGACAAGTCGTCTCCAATCCCCATATCAGCAAGGGACTCGGCGTTTCGCCCCTTGTTATCGCCGCTGCCTTCATGTATAGGCACGCCATCTTAATTGGAAGCCGTGGCCTTTAACGGACTGCGGCTTCATTTATTCAATCGGTTCGGTTGCCGCAATGCCTTGCGACAAATGGACCCTGGCATGACAGGAAGATTGTTATGAAGGCCAACATTCATCCCGACTACCACACGATCAAGGTAGTCATGACCGACGGTACCGAATATGAAACCCGCTCGACCTGGGGTTCTGAAGGCGCTGTCATGAACCTCGAAATCGACTCCAAGTCCCATCCGGCTTGGACCGGCGGCAACCAGCAGCTGATGGACCGTGCCGGCCGTGTTTCGAAGTTCAACAAGCGCTTCGGCGGTCTCGGCATCTAATCGCATTGCGATTTGCCGCTTGAAAAGAGCCCGGTTTTGCCGGGCTTTTTTGCGTTGATACTGAGCCTCGTCCCTCATCGCACACGCCGCAGGTAATCGGCACGGTCGAACGGATTTACGGCTGCGCGCTCCCGTACACGGTGCGGACCCGATAGTGGCGCATAGTGATCGAAGGCGTGATCCAGGACGCCGGCTCCGCCCGACAATCCTGGTAATTGCCTTTGGAGCGTCTGGATCATCGATGATGCCACCGTGCCTTTCAGACGGGCCAGTCCCTCGTCGATCAGCGATTTTCTCATCGAGGCGCCGGATTTTGCGAGCAGGCTGTGCACACCAGCCAAAGCCGTTGCCGGTATCTCGACGTGAAAATGCTCGATAGGTTCGCAGAGGATCGTTTGTGCCGATGAGAGCGCGGATGCCAGCACCAGCGGCGTCAGCTTGCGGAAATCCACCGCAGTGCTCGCCGGCGAACTTTGCCGCGCTGCCGTCATGGCGACATGGCAGTCGATGATCTGCCAGCCGAAAAGACCTTCCTTCAGCGTTTCGAACGTGGCTTCCTCGACCGCCCGGTAGAAGCTTGCGGGCATCTGGCCGATATCCACTTCCAGGGCAAAGCTGTTTCCGCTGCCTTCCGGCCGCGGCTCGACCCGCAAGCCGACTGTTGCGAGAAACGGATTGGGCTCCTTGAATATGTGCTCAACCGCGCTCCCCGTTCCTGCCAGCCTTTCGACATAGATGACGGTGCTTTCCTCGAAAGCTATATCCAGGCCGAATTCTGTGGAGAGCGTTGCCTGGATGACTTCCTTCTGCACTTCGCCATAGAGTGAGACGTATATCTCGCCGGTTTCCTCGTTGCAGCGCAGGTTGATGAGCGGATCCTGTTCTGCAAGTTGCCCCAGAGCTAGCCAGAGTGCCGCATTTTCTGAAGGGCGCCTCGGGCGGATGCGAGTCTCCAAAGTGGGCGGCGCGAAGTGGCGAAGCGTGCCTGGCCGGCTTTCGGTGCCGATCCAATCGCCGATGCGGGCGTTCGGAAGACCGCCGACCTTGGCGATCTGTCCGGCGCTGATCTGCGCGACCTTGTCCGCCTTGCCATCCCGGAAGAGTTGGAGGCTGCTGATCTTTGCCGGGCCGTTCGCGGTTTCGATATCGTCGCGAAGGCCGACCGTGCCAGACGCCAGATAGAGATAGGCGAGCTTTTCGCCACCCCATCCGCGTTCGATCTTGAAGATCGTCCCGGAAACCGGACCGTCATGGTTCGGCTGACGGCTGGGCAGCAAAGTCTGGACCGCCGAAATCAGGGTAGGGATGCCGAGGCCCCGCGTCGCCGCGCCGGCGAATGCCGGATGAACCAAAGACTTCCCCACCTGATCGACAAGGGCTTGCTCCAGCCTCTGCCGTGTCAGGCGCTCGGGAGCTAGAACATAATCTTCCAGGAAGAGCTTGTCGTTGACGGAAAGGGCTTCGCAGACGCGCGAGAAATGCGGATCGCTTCCGAGATCGGCGGTTTCCACCGTGGCGAGCCTGCTACCGGCATCATGGGCGATCGACATCGGAATGGAGCGAACCGCCAGCTGCGTCGCAATATCCTCAAGCACTTCATCATAGCGCGCGCCGGGGCGGTCAACCTTGTTGATGAAGAAGATGAAAGGGATGCTGAGGCGGCGCAATGCCCTGACGAGCACGCGGGTCTGCGATTGCACGCCCTCGACAGCCGATACGACGACCACGGCCGCATCGAGCAGCTGCAGCACCCGTTCGATCTCGGCAATGAAGTCCGGATGTCCCGGCGTATCGATGAGGTTCACCGTGACGTCACCGACGGTGAACGAGACCACCGCGGCGGCAATGGTGATACCGCGTTGCCTTTCGAGTTCGAGGCTATCTGTCTGCGTGCTGCCGGCGTCTACGCTGCCGAGCTTGTCGATTATGCCGGTATCAAAAAGGAGTCGCTCCGTGAGGCTAGTCTTGCCCGCGTCTACATGGGCGAGGATGCCCAGATTCAATGTGCGCATGGTTCATCATCTTCTCAGAATTTCGGATTTGATTTTCGTGAGAAGTGAGTCGGCGCATTGGGCCCTCCACGCGGATTCGTTTTCGGCTCGCCACCCCTTGAGAGAGGCAGGCGCCCTCTTTTTACTGAGGTTTCGCTGAGATCGTCAAGCTTTGCCCGCTTGCTACTTGGGGTTTATCTCCACGGACACGGCTTTTCGGAGAGATGAATAACTGCTCAAAACAAAAGCGGCCGCGCACTGCGCGACCGGTTCGAATTCATAGTCGATGGTTGGGCTTAGTTGCCGCCGAAGGCGGTCTGCAGTAGGGTCAGCTGTGCCTTGACGCTATTCTGGTTGTCCGGAACGATGGCCGCTTCCGTAGGACGATAGATTTCGCGATCGAGGATGGCGACGCGGTTCTGCAGGCGCAGCGAACGCTCGACGAGATCGCGGAAGGATTCTGGCAGGTCATTCCAGCCGGGTGCCGTGCGGTCGACGTTGAAGCCGTCGAGGCGAACCTTGTTCTTTTCGGCCAGCACCTGATCGCGCGACATTTCGCCATTGTTGACGGCGCGCTGCAGCAGCAGCCAGGAGGCCATCTGCATGAGACGGGTCGTCAGCCGCATGGATTCGGCGGCGTAGAGTACGGAGGCCATGCGCGGCAGAACTTTGGAAGCGGCGCGGCCTTGGCCGTCGAGATAGCCGGCAGTTTCTTCGACCAGCGACATGCCTTCAGAATAGAGCGCCCTGAACTGCGCCGACGATGCGGCGTGGCCAGCAAAGCTGATCGTGTTCAATCCAAGTTCCGACATCGAATAAATCCCTGCTTCACGCAACACTTTTGTTCAGGAAAGGCCGGTCAAGTCCCTAAGAGCTTTCGGCATCCGCTTTTATGACTTTAAGATGGTTGTTTTAACTGAAATTCGCAAGGCGATTCTTAAGAAAGGGTTAATCTCCACAGTTTCGGCAAGGTCCGTGATACAGGACAAAAAAGAAGAGCCGCAAAAGCGGCTCTCAAGGTAAAACAGGGAGAAAAATCAGACCAATTCGCCAAGTGGAGGAACTGTCTGAGTCCAGAGCGAATCTGGATGGTCCTAGTAATATGTCGTAAAGCTTAATATTCGGTTGACCATGTCTTGATCCAGGGCTGCGCCGCCCAAATTTTGTGCTGCGGCGATGCACCTTGGGACGATGCCTCAGAAGCGGAAAAGGCTATCCGCCGCCTTGCGGCCGGAGGTCTTGGTGGCGATTTCCTCTTCCAGCCGGGCGATCTCGCCCTGAAGCAATGCAACACGGCTTTTCAGCTCGTCGACCGATAGTAACGACAGGTCGCTGCCGATCTCGTGGGCGGACGGCTGCGTGGGACGATCATCATCGAATAGGCTCATTTCGGCTCCTCCTTCCCTTCAAGAGGGATCAGGTGCCGTAATCTACAGTTATATCGTCCTTTTTTGAAGTCTCGCTGCGCGCCAGCGCCATGCTCTCCGGTGTGATCATCTGCGCGTTGGCCGATGGCATAGTCGTGTAGGCGTCGCGATCGCCCGCGGGCTTGGCGGCGCGCATGCGGCTGCGGAAGATCGAGTAGGAGGTAATCAGCACATGGGCGATGGCGGTGACGAAGAACAGCGAGTAGGGGCCGATGGAGGACATGACCGGTCCGCTCAACGTCGGGCCGATGATCGTGCCGATGCCATAGAGCAGCAGGAGGCCGCCCGAAACCTTGACGAAATCCTCCGGCGCAGCGAAGTCGTTGGCATGGGCGACGGCGATCGGATAGAGCGTGTTGGCGACGGCGCCATAGATGACGACCATGCTGATGAGGAAAGCCGGGCTGCCCGGCTTCAACAGGAAGAGGAGCAGGCCGTCGAGAGCTGCGATCGCAGCCATGCCCGCGAGCACATAGCGGCGGTCGATGCGATCGGAAAGGCGGCCGGCCGGCAGCTGCATGACGGCGCCTGCAAAAATCGTCGAGCTCATCATCAGCGCGATATCGCTTTGGGAAAGGCCGGCCTTGGCGCCGAAGACGGCGCCGAGCGTGCCGTATGCGCCATTGGCGATACCGACGAGCAGGATGCCGATCGAGGCGACCGGCGAATTGCGGTAGAGCGCCTTCAGGTCGAGGCTGACGGCCTTCAGCGGCTGCGGCGAGGCGGCGGTCGACAGCGTGGTCGGCAGCATGGCGATACAATAGCAGATGCCGCACACCATGAAGAGGATGGGCGTATGGACATCGGCAAAGGGCACCATCATCTGGCCGGCGACGGCGCCGATGAGGGTGATGCCGATATAGAGCGAGAAGATCGCGCCACGGCTTTCATTGGTGGCGCGTTCGTTGAGCCAGCTCTCGATGATCATCGAGGTGCCGGCCGTGCAGAAACCGGTCACGGCACGCAGCGCCACCCACCAGATGGGGTCGACGATGATGCCCGTCAGAAGCGCGATGATGGCGATGACGGAGATGAAGCCCGAAAAGGCGCGCACATGACCTATGCGTCGGACCAGTTTCGGCGCCGTCAGGCAGCCGAGCACGAAGCCCGTCGCCCACGTCGTGCCCAGCAGGCCGAGCGTCGTCGTCGCATAGCCTTCGGCCGTGCCGCGCACAGGCAGCAGCAGGCTGTGCAGACCATTGCCCGTAAACAGGAACAGCGTGCCGAACAGCAGAGCGAGTACCGGCAATATGTTTCTTTTCATGCTCCCCACCTTCACGCGGCTCCGTTTGGCAGCCGAAAGACAGGATCGCGCCCTGCCTGTATTCGCTATTGATTGTGTCCCGGATTGCCGCTATCGGCGTGTAGAAACAGTCTGTTGGCGCGGAAAAATGTCCGTCGTATGACGATTAGAGCATGATCGCGAAAGGCGTGCAGCGGTTTTTGGTCGCGGCTGCTCTCACTCTTGCATAAATGGGGAAAAATAGCGTGACAAAAGCCATAGCGGTGCTGCTCCTGCTCGCCATGGCGGTGCACATCATTAAGCCTTTGGGACTGCCCGGCCTGAGGCGCAGGGCTGATTTCTGGAAGATCGCCCTCTTCGCCTTTGCCATCTGGACGGTGGCGCTCGTTATCAACGAGGTGTTTTAAGGCATTCCAGACCGGTTTCGGGGCTTCAGCTCCGGCGTGCGTCGCATCCTATACCCGGATCTCTCCGCGCATGACGAAGACGCTGCTGCCGGACAGCAAGACTTCATTTACCGTACCGGCGGATTTTTTGACGTCGACGCCGATGACGCTGCGTCTTCCCATTTCTACGCCCTGCTCGATGGTGATTTTTACCTCTGCATCCTGTGCCGGTAGTAGGGACGTTAGATAGGCGCCAATTGCGGCGGAGGCGCTGCCGGTCGCCGGGTCTTCCGTGACATTGTCGAGCGGCGCAAACATGCGGGCGCGGATAGCCCATGGATTTTCGGCGGAGCGTACGTAGAGAAAGAGCGAGAAGCCGGTCTTGTCCTCTTTGTGCCGCGTAGCTGCTTCGGCAAAAACGGCGGCATTCGGCCGTGCTTTGCCAAGCGTTTCCAGGCTGTCCAGCTCGGCAAAGGCGAAAGGCAGGCCGACGGATGCGAAGGTTGGAGTATGGGTCGTATGGCGGATCGATTGCGGGTCGATCTGCACGCAGCGTGCGATGAGTTCGTCGGCGATCGTCTCGCCGACCGAAAGTCCGCCCGGCGCGCGGATGCTTGCGCCCGAGACCACGCCGTCGTTGCGCAACAACGTCACTTCCACAAGGCCGGCATCCTCTTCGAAAATCAGTCTGTCGCCTGTAGGCCTTCCGAAGATCGCCCGCTGCTGGCCGAGAACGAAGGCGGTGCCTACATTCGGGTGGCCGGCGAATGGAATTTCTGATGTCGGCGTGAAGATGCGGACGCGGGCTGTATGCTCTGGGTTTTCGGGCGGCAGCGCGAAGGTCGTTTCCGAATAACCGAACTCGGCCGCGATCTTCTGCATGGCGTCGCTACTGACGCCACGCGCATCGGGGATGATCGCCAGCGGATTGCCGACAAAGCGTTCGGACGTGAAGACATCGACGGTGACATAGGCGATGGTGTTCATGGCGGCCCCAGAGCTTCGGTAGATCTGCGAGGATTTAGCCGTTGCTCAGCTGATGCTGGAAGCGGGAACTTGTGCCGGTGACAACTTCACCAGCGGTCTCCTTTGGAGGCCGGGCTTCGCGTATCAACTTGAAAGCCGGTCACGCGATGGCGATCGCGTCAATTGTTCTGAAACTGCTTGAGCACGCTGGACCAGAGCTCGACAAGCTCCGCACTGCCTGCATCGCCGGGCTTGGCCCGGACCGCAGTGTGCACCAGGACCAGATGTGTTGCCGGATCGACGAGAATGCGCTGGCCGGCTCGTCCGTCCAGAAAGAACGTTCGGCGCGGGCCGGGCATCAGCCAGGTCTGATAGCCGTAGCCCCAGGGGTTCGTCTCGTGATTGACGGCGAGGAACGAGCCTTGCTTGACCGGCTCCGTCGCATCCAGCAGCCATTGGCGCGGGATGATCTGCCGCCCGTTCAAGGCACCGTCATGGGCGAGCAGCATGCCGAAGCGGGCATAGTCGCGAAGCGTCGCGCTGAAGCAGCAGTAGCCGACTTCCTGACCTGTTTTGTCGACCTGCCAGTTCGCGCTGGCTTCGGCGCCCATCGGCTGCCATATCCGCGTCTGTAGATAGTCCGCCATGCTCATATGGGTGGCATGCGTCAGAACGAGGCTCAGGCCCTCCGTATCGAGATTGCTGTAGTGCCAGACCGTATCGGCAGGCGCGACCCGCTTGTTGAAGCGGGATATGGCTGTGATGGGATCAAGCTTTTCGGGGCCAAGCAGTGAATTGCTGAGATGAATGTTGTCGTCGGGGTTGCCGAAGTTTTCGGTAAAGGCAATGCCGGAGGCCATATGCAGCAATGCGCGGATCGGCGTAACGCCCATCTCCGTGCCTTTCAGCTCCGGCACATAGGTCGCAACTGTATCGTCGATCGAATGAATGGCGCCTTCGGAAATTGCAATCCCGATCATCATGCCGGTCAATGTCTTTGCCAGGGATTGTGAGACGAAGTGGTCGTGATCGGTGCGGCCGTATTGATAATGTTCGAACAGGATCGTGTCGTTGCGGGCAATCAGCAATCCCGTGGTGGGATTGGTGTCGAGATATTTCGACAGGGAGGCGGTTTCGGTACCGAACGTGAATTTCACCGAAATCTCGGATGGGGCGCGTAACAGCTGTAACGGATGCTCGGCGGGGGCGATCGTGTGCGTTGGCGCAAGCTGATCAGCGTGGGTGAAGTTGCCGATCATGTTGCGTTGTTCGCTGAGCGGCAGACCGACGGGATAGCCGAGCTTCTCACCGTAAGCTTCCGCATCCGGTCCAGTCGGAGAAAAGACAGGAACAGCTGCACGCACCTGTTGGGCTTGAGAAATATCTGTTTGAGCGACCAGGACTACAGCAAGAACGGCGATAAAACTGCGCCAGGCCAGCATATGGCAACCCCTCTATTCGGCCCTTCATTATAATTGGACCTAGTGCCGCGCTTTTGTAACATCCGTTTGACACGGTTTGCTTTCCGATATCACAGCAAAGCTGATCTTACCATTGTGGCAGATGTAGCTTGCTCTGTTCTGAACGTTCGTACGTTATCACCATAAAGAAAAAAGCCCCGGCCGCATTCACGACCGGGGCTTTTCATTCATTCGAAGTACTGGCCGATTTACTTGCCTGCCTGCAGAACGGCGACGCCGGGAAGGACCTTGCCTTCCATCCATTCGAGGAACGCGCCGCCCGCCGTCGAGACATAGGTGAAGTCGTCGGCAACGCCGGCGTGGTTCAGCGCCGAAACCGTGTCGCCGCCGCCGGCGACCGAGGTCAGCTTGCCGGCCTTGGTGCATTCGGCGGCATATTTGGCTGCCGCGACCGTTGCTGCATCGAAAGGCGTGATTTCGAAGGCGCCGAGCGGGCCGTTCCAGACGAGCGTGGTGGCGCGGCCGATCCAGTTGTTGATCGCTTCGACCGATTTCGGGCCGACATCGAGTACCATGGCATCGGCGGGGATCGCTTCGATCGCGACGACTTGGTTTTCTGCGCCGGCCTTGAATTCGCGAGCGATGACGCCGTCCTCAGGCAGCACGATCGCGCAGCCGGCCGTGGCGGCTTCGATCATGATCTGCTTTGCGGTATCGGCGAGATCGTGTTCGCAGAGTGATTTGCCGACATTGGTACCGCGCGCGGCGAGGAAGGTGTTGGCCATGCCGCCGCCGATGACAAGCGCATCGACCTTCTTCACCAGGTTCATCAGAAGGTCGATCTTGGTGGAAACCTTGGCGCCGCCGACGATGGCGACGACCGGGCGGACCGGATTGCCGAGGCCCTTTTCCAGGGCTTCAAGCTCTGCCTGCATCGTGCGGCCTGCATAGGCCGGCAGCAGGTGGGCGAGGCCCTCTGTCGAGGAATGGGCGCGGTGCGCGGCGGAGAATGCGTCGTTGACGTAGATATCGCCATTGGCGGCGAGCGCCTTGGTGAAGGCTGTGTCGTTCTTTTCCTCTTCCTTGTGGAAGCGGGTGTTTTCCAGCAGCAGGATGTCGCCGTTGTTCATCTTGGCAACGGCATCGGCAGCAGGGGCGCCGATGCAATCGGAGGCGAAGAGAACGGCATGATCCAGAACTTCCTCGACCGCCGGCACGATGAGGCCGAGCGAAAGGTCCGGAGAGGGGCCATCCTTCGGACGGCCGAAATGAGCAAGCAGAATGACCTTGGCGCCCTTTTCGGACAGTTCGAGAATCGTCGGGGCGACACGCTCGATGCGGGTCGCATCGGTGACCTTGCCATCCTTGACCGGCACGTTGAGGTCAACGCGTACGAGTACGCGCTTGCCGGAGATGTCGGTGAGATCGTCGAGAGTTTTGAAGGCTGCCATGGGAAGGATCCGATATTGTTGGTGGCGAAAAGCGCGCCGACCATACTACGGATGATCGGAGACGCAAGAACCGTTCGGCGTTTCATGGGATCGCCGAACGGTTCTATTTTCCTGGTTTTCGGCAATTCCGGACGGAAAGCCGGCATGCATTTTTCCGGGAATTGCTCAAGGCACTCAGGCGTCGTTTTTACCCGGTGTTGATTCGTCGGAAATAGCTTCATTCACGCGCTCGCGGCGCTTTTGCAGATAAGCCCGGATGCTCTTCAAAATATCATGGAGATTGATGAAGATCGGCATGATGACAGGCGGTTCCACCGCCTCGAGCGACATTCCGACGGATTGGATATGATCGTTCTCGTCGAGATCGCGGACGATGAGGATGATTTCGCCGAGGCGTACGCGATCCGCATAGTCGGCCTTGCCACCGAGGCGATGGCGCATGAGCTCCGCTATGGTGAGCCCCTTCTCCTGTTCGCTCAGCAGTCCCGGCCCATAGGCGGCATCGAGATCGGCGGCGGGGCGCAGCGGCGATATCGAGAAGGCACCGAAGAATTCAGCATCCTCGGGATCGACCGGCGCGCGGCTGGCGAAGATGCGGTCGAGAAGGCGCGAATAATTGGGGGAGACGAAAAGATAGACGATATCGCTTTCGCGCAGGCGGCCGGCATATTGATAGCGCATGGACTTACCGTCGCGAACGATGAGCGACGGCGTCGCCCAACGCGGAATGCGTTCGCCGCGCAGGACAGGGCTGTCCTTGACGACGCGATAGGAGAGGAGTTCGTGGTTGACCGTGCCCGGCAGGTCGACCTCGACCTTGTCGATCGCCCCCATGCGCGGGGGAACGATGAGGCCAAGCCGGCGCGCCATGGGTTTGATGGTCCAGCCCTGTACGAGCAGCGACACCAGCACGACGATGAAGGCGACGTTGAAATAGGTCTGGCCCGCCTGCAGGCCGCCGAGGATCGGCATGATCGCCAGAAGAATGGAGACTGCGCCACGCAGTCCGACCCAGGCGACAAAGCCTGTTTCCCGCTGCGTGTAGTCGAAGGGCAGCACGCAGAGCCACACGGCGATCGGCCGAGCAACGAAGATTAGGAACAGCGCTAGCGCCACGGCCGGGATGGCGATTGCCGGAAATTCCGATGGGGTGGCGAGCAGGCCGAGCACGAGGAACATGATGATCTGCGCCAGCCAGGTCATGCCATCCTGGAAACGCTTGATCGAGGCGGAGGCTGGCAGCTTGCGATTGCCGGCATAGATGCCTGCGACATAGACGGCCAGGAAGCCGCTGCCGCCGACGGCGCCGGTAAACGAGAAGACGAGGAGCGCCAGCGCCAGTACGAAGATGGGCGTCAGGCCACGATCCGTCTCCAGACGGCCGACGATAAGGACGATCATCATGCCGCCGAGCAGGCCGAGTATGACACCCAGCCCCATCTGCTGGACGAAGGTGGCAAGCATGGCGAGATTGATGCCGGCATAGCCTTCGCCGCTTGCCAGGAGCTCGACCAGGGCGAGTGTTAGGAAGATCGCCATCGGATCGTTGGTGCCGGATTCGACTTCCAGCGTCGAGCGCACCTTGTCACGGATATTGATGCCGCCGATGCGCAGAAGGAAGAAGACGGCCGCCGCATCCGTCGAGGCGACGATCGAGCCCAGCAGAAGACCCTGCAGCCAGGTGAAGCCGAGCAGCCAGGTGGCCGCGAGGCCGAACAATGCGGCCGTCACGATGACGCCGACGGAAGCGATCGTCAGCGCGGGTGCCGCAGCAAGCTTGAACGCCTGGATCGGCGTGCCATAGCCGGAATCGAACAGAATGATAGCAAGCGCCAGGGAGCCGAGGATATAGGCGAGGTAATTGTTGGAGAATTCGATGCCGAGCCCGTCCGTTCCGGCGGCAAGGCCGATCATCAGGAAGAGCAGCAGCAAGGGTGCGCCGAAACGGAAGGCGAGGAGGCTGGAGAAGGCTGCAATGAGTATGAGAACCGTGCTGATCAGCACGATAATGTAAAATGCCTCCACCTTTTTTCCCTTTCCGTGCGCCGCCAGCGGGCCAAAAGCCGCGAATGCCGGAGGTCTCCCCAGTTTCCATCATGTTGCCGTGCCTGGCAAATTGGCAAACACGGAAATCGTTCGGAGGAGAGTTCATGGATCGAAACTCTTTCCAACGACTGCATCGTCATGGTGTGATGCGCTTTTGCCAGAACGGCGAAGCGGCTTGGAATGTCTGGGAGACTTCCTGCTTCAAAATTTACTGGTAAATCTGGACGATAGCAGGGCAGGGCGAACAAAGATTGAGGCGTTTTGAAGGGCAATTGCGATTGCTACTAGAGGCACAAGCTCGTTGCTTGCCGAATGAGCAAGGGTATCGATACTGAGGCCCTCGCTCAGACATCCACGCGCCTGAAATAGCTGGGATAGTCGATCACCAGCCCATCCTCGTCGACCGGAAGATCGACGGTGAAATTCCTGTCTTCGGCCGCATAGCGATAAAGTTTCTCCGGCACGATGCAGGTATAGTGCTGACCGTCGCGCACCGGTTCGAAGGTGTCGAATGGGATATAGAGCATCGAAAGCTTAGCGGTTCCGCTTTCGGGCGTCATGCCAAGCCGGCGGATCGGCAGACTGTTGGTGAAGGGCGAGCCATAGAGATCGATATCGATGCAGCCGTCGAATTGCGGCAACGTCACGCCATGCTCGGTGCGCCAATGTCCCTTGCGGTCCGAAATCAGCGCCAAGCGACGGCCATCGGTGGTTTCGACCGAGAAGGAGAGAGCGGCCCAATCAGCGTCGCAGTCGATACGGTAGGAGACGCCATAGGGCGTGCCGCCGCGGGCACCAATGACAATGCCGGCGGCACGGATGGCCGCGCTGCCGGCATTGTCGATAGGAGAGATCGTCAGGTGCTCCAGCCCGTCTCCTTCCAAGGGACGCCAGCGGACTGTCGTCGGAAGGAGCGGGCGGAAGGTCATGATCAGATCAGCTTTGCGAAGGCAACGGCCGTGTCCGACATGCGGCTGGAGAAGCCCCACTCGTTGTCGTACCAGGACAGGACGCGCACGAAGTTCCCTTCCATGACCTTGGTCTGGTCGGTCGCGAAGATCGACGAGTGGCTGTCATGGTTGAAGTCGCGGGAAACCAGCGGCTCGTCGGTGTAGCCCAGGATGCCCTTCAGCTTGCCGTTCGATGCAGCCTTGATGGCTTCGTTGATTTCGCCGACCGTCGTTGCCTTCTTGGACACGAACTTGAAGTCGACGACCGAGACGTTCGGCGTGGGAACGCGGATCGACGTGCCGTCGAGCTTGCCCTTGAGGTGCGGCAGAACGAGACCGACAGCCTTTGCGGCGCCCGTCGACGTCGGGATCATGGACAGGGCTGCGGCGCGGGCGCGGTACAGGTCCTTGTGCATGGTGTCGAGCGTCGGCTGGTCACCGGTGTAGGAGTGGATTGTGGTCATGAAGCCGTGATCGATGCCGACGGCATCGTCGAGAACCTTGACCACCGGTACCAGGCAGTTCGTGGTGCAGGATGCGTTGGAGATGACCAGGTGTTCCTTGGTGAGCTGGTCATGGTTGACGCCGAAAACCACGGTCAGGTCGGCACCGTCGGCAGGAGCCGAAACGATGACGCGCTTGGCGCCGGCCGTCAGGTGAGCGGCAGCCTTGTCGCGGGCGGTGAAGATGCCCGTGCATTCCATGGCGATGTCGACGCCGAGATCGCGGTGCGGCAGGGTTGCCGGATCCTTGATCGCCGTGACCTTGATCGGCTTGCCGCCGCCCACGATGATCGAGTCGCCTTCGACCTTCACTTCGGCGGGGAACCTGCCGTGGATGGAATCGTAACGCAGCAGGTGAGCATTGGTCTCGACCGGGCCGAGGTCGTTGATGGCAACGACTTCGATGTCGGTACGGCCGGATTCGACGATTGCACGCAGGACGTTACGGCCGATGCGGCCAAAACCGTTGATGGCTACTTTTACAGTCATGAATGTCACTCCCTTTCATTCAGGGTGTTTATCTATTGGATTTGAGAGCGCTTGTCAGCGCCCTCAGGAAAGCTTTGCCTCAGCGGCGGCGACAACAGCCTCGGTGGTGATGCCGAAGTGCTTGTAGACGTCCTTGTACGGAGCCGACGCGCCGAAGCTTTTCATGCCGATAAAGGCGCCTTCCGGCCCGATGAAGGCATCCCAGCCTTCGCGAACGCCGGCTTCGACGGCAACCTTGACCGGCGAGTTGCCGATGACTTCCTTGCGGTAGGCGTCCGGCTGCTCGAAGAAGAGCTCGGTGCAGGGAACCGAAACGACGCGCGTGGAGACGCCCTTGCCTTCAAGAACGCTGCGGGCGGCAACGGCGAGTTCGACTTCGGAGCCCGAAGCGAAGATCGTCACCTTGGCATCGGCATTGCCGGCCAGAGTGTAGGCGCCGAGTTCGCAGAGGTTCTTTTCGCTGTACTCTGTACGGGCGGCCAGCAGGTTCTGACGGGTCAGAGCAAGGCCGGACGGACGGTTGGTCGTCTTGATGGCGATCTGCCAGCATTCGGCCGTTTCCGTTGCGTCCGCCGGGCGGAAGAGCTGGAAGTTCGGGATAGCGCGCAGGCTGGCGACCTGCTCGACCGGCTGGTGGGTCGGGCCGTCTTCGCCGACGCCGATGGAATCATGCGTCAGGACGTGGATGGCGCGGATGCCCATCAGAGCGGCGAGGCGGAGCGGCGGACGGCAATAATCCGAGAAGATCAGGAAGCCGCCGCTATAGGGGATGAGGCCGCCGTGGAGCGCGATGCCGTTCATGGCAGCAGCCATGCCGTGTTCGCGGATGCCCCAGTGCATGTAGCGGCCGGAGAAATCGGTCGGGGTGATCGACTTCATCTGGCTGGTCTTGGTGTTGTTCGACGGCGTCAGGTCGGCGGAGCCGCCGAGCGTTTCCGGAATGAAACCGTTGATGATTTCCAGCGCATCTTCCGATGCCTTGCGGGTTGCGAGTGTCGGCTTGGTTTCCGCGAGCTTCTTCTTGTAGTCGCTGATGGCGGCGTCGAAGCCGGCAGGCAGCTTATGATCGAAGCGGCGGGTGAACTCTGCCTTCTTGGCCGGATCGGCGGCAGCGAGGCGACCTTCCCAGGCTTCGCGGGTGCCGACGGAGCGTTCGCCGGCAGCGCGCCATTCGCCGAGGATGTCGTTCGGAATGACGAAGGGCTCGTAAGGCCAGTTGAGCGCAACGCGGGTCGCAGCGATTTCCTCGGCGCCGAGCGGCGAGCCGTGGACCTTGTGGGTGCCCTGCTTGTTCGGAGCGCCGAAGCCGATGATCGTCTTGCAGGCGATCAGCGTCGGGCGGTCGGACTTGTGAGCGGCTTCGATGGCGGCGCTGATGGCGGCCTGGTCGTGGCCGTCGACTTCGATCGTATTCCAGTGAACGGCCTTGAAGCGCATGACCTGGTCGGTCGAGTCCGACAGCGAGACGGCGCCGTCGATGGTGATGGAGTTATTGTCCCAGAACAGGATCAGCTTGTTGAGCTTGAGGTGGCCGGCCAGCGCGATCGCTTCATGGCTGATACCTTCCATCAGGCAGCCGTCGCCGCACATGGCGTAGGTGTAGTGATCCTGAAGTTCGGAGCCGAACTCTTCGCGCAGCTTGCGCTCGGCGATCGCCATGCCGACGGCATTGGCAATGCCCTGGCCGAGCGGGCCGGTGGTGGTTTCGATGCCGGTGGCGTGACCATATTCCGGATGGCCGGCGGTCTTGGAGCCGAGCTGGCGGAAGCGTCTAAGCTCATCGACCGTCATGTCCGGATAGCCGGTGAGGTAGAGAACCGAATAAAGCAGCATCGAGCCGTGGCCAGCCGACAGAACGAAACGGTCACGATCCGGCCAAAGCGGGTTCTTCGGGTCGAAGCGCAGATATTTGCTAAAGAGAACGGTGGCGACATCAGCCATCCCCATCGGCAAACCGGGGTGACCGGAATTGGCCTTCTCGACAGCATCCATGGCAAGGAAACGGATCGCATTTGCCATCCGGTCGTGTTGTTCGCGAGAGTTCATGGGTTTTTCCGCAGTGTTCCGGGTTCGGGGGATGGCCGCACGCTTGGGAGGGAGGCCATCGGTTAAAGGCGGGTGAAGTGAGGCGCTCTTCCGAACGCCATTTCCAACGTCGCCTCAGGCGGTCGAGACATAGCAGTTAGGGCGAGCAAGTCAACAAATCGAGGGCTCAATCCGGCTTCCTCGCGGCAATTTTTTAACATTTGCCCGTTCACTTTTACAAAAGACGACAATCATGCGACAAGGCCTGTGCAGACGGCAAAGGCGGCATTCATCCACAGAATAGGGGGCCTGCCACATGACAGCCTTTATTGACGTGCTGTTGCCGAGTTGAATATTGTTGCGAAATCAGACAAGTGGCCGGATGTTTTGATTCGGGCCTTGCGCGGAGAAGCGAAGGGTATGACACCTTCAGGCAAAACGGTGGACGCGGCGCTCGCCCAGTTGCGCCAGGCGCTTTCGACTTTGGAGAGTGCCGTCGACGGACGGTTCGAGCGGGAACGGGCGCAGAGCGATATAGAAGGCGAGGTCCGCAGGGTTCACGCCGACCGGTCGCGTCTTGCCCAGGAATTGGATCAGGCCGAGTTCCGGGCGAACCGGCTCGAAGAAGTCAATCGTGAAGTGTCGCGCCGGCTGGTTACGGCGATGGAAACCATAAGAGCCGTGCTGGACCGCTGATCCCTCGGGAGGCAGCCGTGCCGGAGCGGCAGTGATCGGAAAGTCGAATGGCGCAAGTAACGGTAACGATCGACGGCAAAGCCTACCGGATGGCCTGCGAAGAGGGGCAGGAAGACCATCTGACGGATCTTGCCAATCGTTTCGACCGCTATGTCCTGCATTTGAAGAGCCAGTTCGGCGAAATCGGCGATCTCAGGCTGACCGTCATGGCAGGGATCATGATCATGGACGAGGTATCGGAATTGACGCGACGGGTCTCCGCGCTGGAAGCCGAACTGGAGTCCCTCACCAGCAATCGTGATACGACGCTCGCTGCCAATGCCCGCGCCGAGGAAACGCTCGCCAGTGTGATCGACGAGGTGACGACGCGCATCCACGGCATCACCGAGAAGCTCCTGGAGCGGCCGGGCATCGAGCAGGTCTAAAGCGCATCGCGAGCTTTCAGCCTCGCTTCTCTCGCTTTAGATTCGATTTTACGCATGTCGCGCAAAACCGCTGCTCACTTTTGCGCGACATGCTTTGAGTTATTTCTGCGGATGCCCGATGCGGCCCTCTGGTGCAGCGGCACAATCCGCTCTATATAGTTCGGGCGGTCTGCGCTTCCCGACAGGAACCACAATCCCTGGGGCCATACTCGATCCAAAGGGAGCTGTCCCTGACCAGGCCCGTGGGCCTGGACACACGGTGCCCACCTACGTTTGTAGGCACCCAGGATCGTAAACATCCATCGGTCGTCGTGGATCGCTCTTCAATTTTTCGGATGATTGCCAAGGAAAGCGCCGCGCAGTTCTATCGCTGCGCTGGCAACTTTCGTCCGCAGATAGGCACCGCGTTCAAGTTCGGTGCGAGTGCTCGCGCTGCGCAGCAGTGGCAGATCTGAGTAGGCAATCAAGCCCACCAGGCGTGCGACCGCCCTTCAGCCGCTTTCCGCTTCGAAGGTTCTTCAGCGGCTCAGCTCGATCCATCTGATCGAAATCCTCACGCATCTGCAGGCGGGTGACCAAAACAGCCGAGGACGCCATCGCCGCTGTGCCGGCTGGCGATGGCACAGGGATCATTGACCGAGGCGGATGCCGCCGTCACAAATCAGCGTGTGGCCGCTGGTAAAGCCGTTGCCGATCAGGAAGGCGATGGCTTCGGCTATTTCCTTGGGCTGGCCGACACGACCGACGGGTGTGCGCGCTGCGAAGCCGGCAAATGTCGGCTCTTTCTGATCTGCGCTCAGGAAGTCCCACCAGGGCGTGTCGACAACTCCTGGTGAAACGCAGTTCACGCGGATCGGCTTGAGCTCGACGGCGAGAATCGGCGCCAAGGCGGCTATGGCGGCATTGATGGCTCCGAGTCCTGCGGTTCCGGGCATCGCCGCCTGTGCCGATACGGCGGAGACGAAGGTGATGCTGCCTTGTTTCGACAGATAGGGCAAGCAGGCCTGGGTACAGGCGAAATGTGCCATCGTCTTCTGCTCGAAACCTTTCCTGACGTCGGCAAGATCGACCGTGGCGAAAGGTCCGGCGCCGTTGCCGCCACCCAATGCCAGGACGAGATGATCGAGAGGGCCGATTGCCTCAAAGGCGGCGGGAATACCGGCGAAGTCGGCTGCATCCATGGTGATTGGCGTAAGATCGCCATTCAGGCCTTGTGCGGCGGCCTGGAGTTTCGAGTTATCGCGGCCAGTGATCGTGACGCGATAGCCTTTTTCGAGAAGATGGGCGGCAGTCGCAAGACCGATACCGGAGGAGCCGCCGACAATAGCGACGTGTTGAGACGACATGGTTGTCTCCTTTCTGGAGGCTGGGGAGGGGGCAAGGAATAAGGTCTCAGGCCAGGCCGGTAAGGCTTTGGCTGAGTGTTCGCAGATTGCTGCGCGCAGTTGCGTCATAGGCTTGGGCAGAGGCGCGGGATGGGCGCAGTCCGTCGTAATAGAGGCCGGTGTGTCCTTCCAGAGCGGTGCCGGCGGCCAGATTGAGGATGGCATCGGCTCCTTGCTCGACCGTGCTTAGCGGCGCAACGCCTGCCTGGCGCACCATGGTCGTGTCCATATAGGTCGCCGGGTGCAGGCAGTTGGCGGTGACGCCGGAGCTGGCAAGCTCTTCGGCGAGATCGAAGGTGAACATGATCTGCGCCAGCTTGCTCTGGCAATAGGCGCGCACGCCGCTATAGCCGCGCGTCAACATGACATCGGAGAAGTCGATGGCCTGTTGACCGACGGAAGATACATTGACGATGCGGGCGGGAGTGCTTGCCTTCAACAGAGGCAGAAGCCGGCGCGTCAGTAGGAAGCCGGCAAGATAATTCACCGCGAGGCGCAGCTCGTATCCGTCTCGGCTTACCTGGCGCCCGGTGCCGCCGCCACTGGTGCCGATGCCGGCATTGTTGATCAGAACATCGAGGCGATCGTAGTCGCGCTCGATGGCGTCGGCCAGAGTGCGGACCTCTTTCAGTGAGGAAAGGTCGGCGAGGTAATAGGCCGCTTTGCCGCCCTTGTCCTGAATGCGGGAGACCAATTCTTCCGCGCGGGTCTTGTCACGGCCGTGAACGATGAGCCTAGCACCTGCCGCTGCCAGTCGTTCTGCAACCCTGCGCCCGACACCATCCGTCGAGCCTGTGATCAGAACTGTCTTGCCGCTCATATCCATAGCAACCGCCTTCTCGTTGTCTGCATGATGATATTTGGCAGCTTGCGGACGCGGCAAACAGTTCTGACTTTATCCTAGTATTGATCCTGCTATGATAGGTCATGACCATCAACCAGAGCCAGATCATCATCGAAGCCAGGCGTCGCGAGTTCGGCGCCTTTCTGCGCTCCCGCCGGGAAAAGCTGACGCCCGCCAAGGTCGGGCTTCCGGAAGGGTTCCGGCGGCGCACGCCAGGGCTCAGGCGCGAGGAAGTGGCGCTGCTCGCCGGTGTCGGTACCACCTGGTACACTTGGCTGGAACAGGGGCGGGACGTTCGTCCCTCCACAGAGGTTCTATCGGCGCTGGCCGACGCACTGCGGCTCGATCCGGTCGAGCGGCGGCATCTCTTTACGCTGAGTGATCGGCCATCTGTTGACACCCCGTCGCGCGGGCCTGAGGAAGTGCCGGATGCGCTAGCGCGCATGCTTGCAAGCCTTGCTGGCCAGCCGGCCTATGTTCTCGGCCGCCGCTGGGATGTGCTGGCCTGGAATGCCGCGGCTGTTGCAGTTTTCGGTGATTATGCCCTGCTGCAGGGGGATGCGCGCAACAGCGTCCATCGAGTGTTTACCGACCCTGCCCACCGGCAGCTTCTTGTCGATTGGGAGATCGTGGCGGCGAATTCGCTGGCGATGTTTCGCGTCGACAGTGCCCGTTACGCCGGCGATCCTGATTTCGAGCGGTTGATCGCTACCTTGATGCAGGCGAGCCCCGAATTTCGCGCCTGGTGGCCGAGGCAGGATGTGCTGCGGCCGCTGACGGGTCACAAGCGTCTGCGCCATCCGGAGGGCGGCTTGATGACATTCGAATATACCGCACTTGCCGTCATGGACCGTGCCGACATGAAGCTGGTCGTTTATACACCGCTCGAAGAAGACGGGACGAGCGAGAGGCTAAAACGTCTGTTGGGCCGCGCCAGCGCAGCGTAATCCGGCTTTCTCCGAACCCAACCGTCTTTTTTTAGCTCTCCAGATCGTTCTTCAGCTGATTGAGGATGGAGAGGGCATGGCCGGCATAGGCGCTGATCCAGCGATCATGGATCTGCTTGATCGGCAGGCTGTTCAGATGGTTCCAGCGCTCTCGACCATCCTTCTTGGCAATGACGAGATCAGCTTCTTCCAGCACTCTCAGATGCTGCATCACGGTGCAGCGGTCCATATCCGTGAAAGCTTCGCAGAGCGAGCCCGTCGTGCGCGGTGCATCCTTGAGCATGTCCAGGATTTCGCGCCGCCGCCGATGCGCAAGGGCCTTGAAAATGAGGTCGCTATCCGATTCGTTTGACATGTTATATTTTTATAACATAATGGGGCCAGTCGCAATGGAGCGATAACGACAGACAAATAATGGAGGAGATGCCATGACATTGAATGTTCGGATTTCAGGACGGATCGGCCGCAAGGTGGATGAAGTCTTCGATGCTGTCGTCAACCCGAAGAAGCTTTCGAGCTACTTCACCACCGTCGGCGGGGCGAGCGCGCCCCTGGTGGCGGGAACGACCGTCATCTGGTGGAAGAACGCCCCCGTCGAGGTCAACGAGGTGGAGGCCAACAAGCGCATCGTCTTTCACTGGGACGGCGGCACCGGCGAGGACGGCGTCCGTTACACAACCAAAGTGGAGATGACCTTCGATGCGCTGGAGGATGGCGGCACGCTTGTCGTCATCGAAGAAAGCGGCTGGCGCGAGGACGAGGCCGGCCGTCGCGGCACCTATCTGAACTGCGAGGGCTGGACGCAGATGCTCTGCTGTATGAAAGCCTTCGTCGAATACGGGATCAATCTGCGCGAAGGGTTCTTCCTCAGCGAGATGCGCGGCGAGCCGGCGGAGGCGCCGGATCGCTGAGTTCCGGCAAACCCGTATCACCAGTTACTATCGTCTCGATCCCTTTCCTGGCTATCGGTCAGTGGCCCGGTGCCGATTTCGGCGCCTGGCCTATCTGTTTGCGGATTCTACTACTGGGGAGGGCGGTTGATGCCGTGAGATGGATATCCATCTCACGTTGTAGTAGGCTTCGGACAATCGGAAGAAGGGCGGTATTGGCGGTGAGGGCGCTCAGGATGAGATGGGAATATCACTTTTGTGTGTGGATAAGCCCAAAAGCCGGATGAATGACAAAATCCTTTAAATAATAAGAGATTCATTGTTGGCGGGACGGGGCCTGCGCCAAAATTGCCTAAATTCAGAACGATGGAGCGCGCGTCACAACGGGCTTGTCGAAAGAAGTGTATACGGCAACTCGAAGACGCGTCGTCGATGTTACTGAATATCCGGACATCGGAACCGGCGAAGATCACTATAAACAGGTAGAGCATGTCGAGCCCAATCGATCTGGAAAATGCCGATGAGGAATTGGAAGAGCGTGGCGGCATCGTCGGTCTGTTGAACCGCTATCGCGCGCTGATTGTCGCCGTTCTTACAGTCGCCGTCTTCTGCATCGCCGCCTATGCGATCTACGACCTGACGACCGAGGTGCGCTATGATGACGTCGTCCATGCCCTGACGACGACGAAGATCTCCTCTGTACTGCTGGCGCTGCTGTTTACTGGCCTGAGTTTCGCCTCCTTGATCTTCTATGACCAGAATGCGCTCGAATATATCGGCAAGCGGCTGCCGTTTCCGCATGTCGCGCTGACCTCCTTCAGCGCCTATGCGGTCGGCAATACCGCCGGCTTCGGTGCGCTCAGCGCCGGCGCGATCCGCTACCGCGCATATACCCGGCTCGGGCTGTCGCCCGACGACATCACTCGCGTCATCGCTTTCGTTACGCTCGCCTTCGGTCTGGGTCTGGCGTCTGTCGGCGCCATGGCGCTTCTGGTCATCGCCGACGAGATCGGCCCGCTGATCAGCGTCGATGGCTTGTGGCTGCGGCTGATCGCTATCGCCATTCTCGCGGCGCTTGCTTTCGTAGTCTATGCCGGCCGCAATGGCCGCGAAGTGCGTATCGGCCCGGTCGCCGTGCGTCTGCCGGATTCGCGCACCTGGTCGCGGCAGTTTCTGGTCACTGCATTCGATATCGCAGCCTCGGCCTCCGTGCTCTATGTGCTGTTGCCGGAAACCTCCATCGGATGGCCGGGCTTCTTCGCGATTTACGCGATCGCCGTCGGGCTTGGCGTGCTCAGCCATGTTCCGGCCGGCTTCGGCGTGTTCGAGACGATCATCATCGCCTGGCTCGGTAGTTCCGTGAATGAAGATGCCGTTCTGAGCTCTCTGGTCCTCTATCGCGTCATCTACAACGTCATTCCGCTCGTCATCGCCATCGCCGCGATCTCGGTCGCGGAGCTGCGCCGTTTCGTCGATCATCCGGTGGCTTCGAGCATGCGCCGCATCGGCGCACGCCTGATGCCGCAGCTATTGTCGGCCTTTGCGCTGCTGCTTGGCATGATGCTGGTCTTTTCGAGCGTGACACCGACGCCGGACCATAATCTGATCGTGCTATCAGACTATCTGCCGCTGTCTTTGGTCGAAAGCGCTCACTTTCTGTCGAGCCTTCTCGGGCTGGCAATCATCGTGGCCGCCCGTGGCCTCAGCCAGCGTCTCGACGGGGCGTGGTGGGTTTCGACCTTCTCGGCGTTGTTCGCCCTGTTCTTCTCGCTGCTGAAGGCCATCGCCATCGTCGAAGCCGGTTTGCTTGCCTTCTTCGTCTTTAGCCTCGTCGTCAGCCGTCGCCTGTTCAAGCGGCCGGCTTCGCTGCTTAACCAGACGTTGACGGCCGGTTGGCTCACGGCCATCGCGGTCGTCTGCATCGGCGCTATCGTCGTGCTGTTCTTCGTCTATCGCGATGTCGGATACAGCAACGAGCTTTGGTGGCAGTTCGAATTTGCCGATGAGGCGCCGCGCGGGCTTCGTGCAGCGCTCGGCATTTCCATCGTGTCCTCGGCGATCGCGATCTTCAGCCTGTTGCGTCCGGCAACGAAGCGGCCGGAGCCCGTCAGCGACGATGCGGTGGCGCGGGCCGTGGAAATCGTGCGCAAGCAGGGCGTTGCCGACGCCAATCTGGTGCGCATGGGCGACAAGAGCATCATGTTCTCGGAAAAAGGCGATGCCTTCATCATGTACGGCAAGCAGGGCCGCTCATGGATCGCCCTGTTCGATCCGGTCGGTCCGCGCCAGGCGCTGCCCGATCTGATTTGGCGCTTCGTCGAGACGGCGCGTGCTGCGGGCTGCCGCTCTGTCTTCTACCAGATCTCGCCGGCGCTTCTCTCCTACTGCGCCGATGCGGGCCTGCGGGCGTTCAAGCTCGGCGAGCTTGCCGTAGTCAATCTTGCCAATTTCGAGCTCAAGGGTGGCAAATGGGCCAATCTCAGGCAGACGGCGAGCCGCGCAGTGCGCGATGGACTAGAATTTGCCGTTATCGAACCTCAAGATATACCCGATGTGCTGGATCAGCTCGCGCATGTTTCCGATACATGGCTTGCCGATCACAATGCCAAGGAAAAGAGTTTCTCGCTCGGCGCGTTCGATCAGGATTACGTGTGCTCTCAGCCGGTCGGCGTGTTGAAAAAGGATGGTAAGATCGTCGCTTTTGCGAATATTCTGATGACGGAGACCAAGGAGGAGGGATCCGTCGACCTGATGCGTTTTTCCCCTGATGCCCCGAAGGGTTCGATGGATTTTCTGTTCGTGCAGATCCTCGAATACCTCAAGGGTGAGGGATTTCAGCGTTTCAACCTTGGCATGGCGCCGCTGTCGGGCATGTCGAGACGGGAATCGGCGCCGGTTTGGGACAGGGTCGGGGGAACTGTCTTCGAGCACGGCGAGCGCTTCTACAATTTCAAAGGGCTTCGTGCCTTCAAATCAAAATTCCATCCCGAATGGCAGCCGCGCTACCTGGCTGTTTCGGGAGGGGTTAGTCCAATGATCGCGTTGATGGATGCCACATTCCTCATCGGGGGCGGACTTAAGGGGGTCGTGAGGAAATGATCTTGAAATACGCAATGTCATTGGCTTTCGCATGCGTGCTGTCGACGGGGCTGCTGATGTCGGGCCAAGCACGGGCTGAAGCCGACGATACAAAATATGATCTGGGCATGATCCCGGCGCCGCACATCATGCGACCGCACGGCAAGGTTTCGAACGAAGTCGTTCTGATTTCCGATCTCGCCGGCTGGGGCGACAAGGAGAAGGCTGTTGCCGACAAGCTCGTCGCCAATGGCTCGCTCGTCATCGGCATCGACTATCCGTCCTTTCTGGCCGCGCTCAACAATTATGACGTCAGCAAGAACGACGGCTGCATCTATATCGTCTCGGATCTGGAATCGCTCAGCCAGCAGGTGCAGCGCTCCTTCGCCGACAGCACCTATCAGTTGCCTGTTATCGCCGGTGTCGGCGCCGGTGGCGCTATGGCGCTGACGATCGCGGCCCAGACGCCGGATGCGACCGTTGCCGGCACGCTGGCCGTCGACCCGACTGCCGGCATCGGCCTGAAGCAGGAACTCTGCACGCCGGCCGAGAAGAAGACGGATGGCGATATGGTGTCCTTCGGTCTGCAGGAAGGCGCTCTGCCCAATCCGATTCTCGTGGCCTATACGGCAAACGCCCCGAAGGATGGCCGCGACCACGTCGCAGACATCCAGAAGGACCATCCCGAAGTCCAGACCACGGATTCCGACAACGCCGACACCTATGCGGCGCTTGAAGCCTCGCTTGCCGATCTGATGAAGACGATCGACAGCTCGAAGTCGCCGCTTGGATTGCCCCTTGATATCATGGAGACGACGCCAACCGAGGACACGCTCGCCATCGTCTATTCGGGCGATGGCGGCTGGCGCGACATCGACAAGGAAGTCGGCAGCTACCTGCAGGACCAGGGCATCCCGGTCGTGGGCGTCGATACACTGCATTATTTCTGGACCGAGAAGGATCCACAGCAGACGGCCAACGATCTCGGCCGGATCATCGACTTCTACACCAAACGCTTCAAGGTCAAGCATGTGGTACTGGTCGGCTATTCCTTTGGCGCCGATGTGCTGCCGGCGAGCTACAATCGCCTGCCTCAGCCCGAAAAGGACAAGATCGTCCAGATGTCGCTGCTGTCTTTGTCGCAGAAGGTCGACTATGTGATTTCGGTCATGGGCTGGCTCGGGGCTTCGAGTGCGGGCAAGGGCGGCGATCCCGTCAACGACCTCAAATCGATCAATCCAAAGATGGTGCAATGCGTCTACGGCAAGGATGATGACGAGGATGTCGCCTGCCCGCTGCTGAAGGGCACGGGTGCGGAAGTCATCGCCATGGATGGCGGCCACCATTTCGATGATGATTACGAAGCCCTGGCGAACCACATCATCAATGGGCTGAAGAGCCGCCTCGGCGAATAATGCTCATGGCGCGCGGCGTGTCTGGCTGTCGCGCGCCCTTTCTCGCCTTTCCCCACGGTCTCCTGCCGACTTTTCCGGCGCGTTCGGCGCAGCATTTATTTGCTTCTTTCGACGGCTGCCGTTAGTCGGGAAGGGCATATCATGAGCGCTACGTTTGCCACAGGTGCTCGCCGTCTTATCCAGAAAGGTCCGCCCTTGTCCGCCGCAACCAATTCCGCCTTCGCCAAGACCTATTCCGGCTTCCTGTTCGATATGGACGGCACGATCATCAATTCGATTGCTGCTGCAGAACGTGTCTGGGGCAATTGGGCACGCGCCCAGGGTCTCGATGTCGAGAAGTTCATGCCGACCATGCATGGCAAGCGCGGTGTCGATACGATCGGTCAGTTGAATCTGCCTGGCGTCGATCCGGTCGCGGAGGCGCTGAAGATCACCGAAGCCGAAATTGCCGATGTCGAGGGTGTGATCGCGCTGCCGGGCGCCGTCGATTTCCTTGCATCGCTGCCACCGGAGCGCTGGGCGATCGTCACCTCGTCGCCCTATCGGCTGGCGCTGGCGCGGCTTGACGCTGCCGGGATCCCCGTTCCGCGCTTCATGGTTACCGCCGAGGACGTGAAGGTCGGCAAGCCTGATCCGCAGTGCTATATCCTGGGCGCGCAGCGCCTCGGCCTCAGCCCATCGGAATGCCTGGTGTTCGAAGACGTCCTGGCCGGCGTCAAGGCAGGCGAGGCGGCTGGTGCGGATGTGGTGGTTATCACCGCGACGCATTCGCATCCGATCGAGACCAATCACACCACGCTGCCGAATTATGAAAATGTTCGCGCGCATGTGGATGGCGACGGAAAATTGTCGATCATCCGTAAAGGCTGATGGAGCCCACTCCTTTCCGCGACCACGGCATGTCGCTTTCGTGCTTTGCAACGGGCTGCCGGCTCATTATGTTTTCCTGATATCATAGATATTTGCGAAGATCAGATGAGCAAAGAGCTGAAAGCCCAATACCGCAACGAGCGCCTTGCCGAGCGGGACGCCATTCCGGCAGAAGATCGTATTGAAAAGGGCCTGGCCATGGTCGTGCATGGCGGCGACGCCATCGATATCAGGCCGGGAGATATCGTCTCCGGCTTCCTGCCGATCCGTTCGGAAGTGGATATAAGGCCATTGATGGCGCGTCTGCGGGAGCGTGGGGCGCGGCTCTGCGTGCCTGTTATTCTTGATCGCAGCACGATCGTCTTCCGGGAGCTTGTCGCCGGGGTGCCATTGGTTCCGGTCGGATTCGGGACTTCCGGTCCGGGACCTGAAGCGGCGGTGCTGGATCCGGATATCATGCTCGTGCCGCTTTCGGCCTTTGACAAGAGCGGCCATCGCATCGGCTATGGTGCCGGTCATTACGACCGTGCGATCGAACGCCTGCATCAAAAAGGGTTGAATCCGCGGCTGATCGGCATTGCATTCGATTGCCAAGAAGTGCCATCAGTGCCGGCTGAGCCGCATGATGTCCGTCTTGACGCGATTTTGACCGAGAGCGGACTCAATTTCGTTTCGGAAGTGATTGGATAGCGAATGCGGCTGCTTTTTCTGGGAGATATGGTCGGCAAGACGGGGCGGACCGCGGTGTGGGACCGCCTGCCGGGTCTCGTGTCCGACCTGAAGCTCGATTTCGTCATCGTCAATGGCGAGAATGCCGCCGGCGGCTTCGGCATCACCGAGGACATCTTCCTCGAGACGATCAATGCCGGCGCAGACGTCGTGACGACGGGCAACCATGTCTGGGATCAGAAGGAAGCCGTTGTTTTCTGCGAACGCCACGACCAGTTTCTGCGCCCCGCCAACTATCCGGCCGGCACGCCCGGCCGCGGTTCCGGCCTCTATTACGCGCGCAATGGCGCCCGCGTGCTCGTTGCCAACATCATGGGCCGCGTCTTCATGCATCCGGAGCTCGACGATCCCTTCAAGTCGGCAGAGGCCATCCTCGATGCTTGCCCGCTGAAGGAGCAGGCGGATGCCATCGTCTTCGACTTCCATGCGGAGGCGACGAGCGAAAAGCAGTGTTTCGGTCACTTCGTCGATGGCCGCGCGAGCTTCGTCATTGGCACGCATACGCATGTGCCGACTGCGGACGCACAGATCCTGAATGGTGGCACCGCCTATATGTCGGATGCCGGTATGTGCGGCGATTACGATTCCTCGCTCGGCATGGAAAAGGAAGAGCCGCTCAACCGCTTCATCTCGAAGATGCCGAAGGGACGTTTCGAGGCGGCGTCAGGGCCAGCCACCATCTGCGGCGTCGGCGTCGAGATTTCCGACGCGACGGGATTGGCTGAGAAGATCGCACCGCTCCGGCTTGGACCGCGGCTTGCGGAGACCATTCCGGATTTCTGGCGCTGACCGCTGCACTAGAGTCGGATGATTTTAGGTCGAATCGGCCTAAAATCTGAATCTGCTCTAGACTCAAAGAAGTAGAGCGTGATGTCGTCCGAAAACCGCCGACACTTTTCGGGATCACGCTCTATAATTCATCATCGGCATATGATGACGCGATTGTGAGCAATCGTGCCTGAATGTTTCTGGACCTGTTTTGGGTCGTGCCGCATCCTTCGGCCATTATCTGGCTTGAGGGGATGGCATGTTACAGCGATTTCCTGTCTTTGCCGTGTTTTTCCTGGTGATCATCCTCAGCTGGAGTGTGGCCGACGCCCAGCAGAGTCCGGTTCGTCCGCAACCCAGCCAATGTCAGGCGATCGCGCAGTCCCTGCCCAAGGCGACATTCGCCAGTTTTTCTCCTCCCGGCCCGACGCTTGCCAATGACCCGGTCAATGGCGACGTGAAGATCACCTTCCTCGGCCATGCCACGCTTTTCATCGAAACGCCGGGTGGCGTTTCCATCGCCACGGATTATAGCGGCGCTTATCCGCCGCCCTATACGCCCAAGGTCGTCACGATGAACAAGGCGCATCCGAGCCACTACACGCTGACGCCGGACCCTGCGATCAAATATGTGCTGCATGGATGGAGCGATGTGCCCGGAGAGCCGGCAAAGATCCGCATGACCGTCGGTGACACCTTGATCCGCAATGTCGTCACCGATATTCGCTCCTGGGGTGGCGGCATCGAAGCCAACGGCAATTCGATCTTCATCTTCGAGGTGGCGGGTCTTTGCATCGGACATCTGGGGCATTTGCATTTCGAGCTCACCGACCAGCAATATGCGGAGATCGGCCGGCTCGATGTGGTGATGGTGCCGGTCGACGGTGGCCTCACCATGGGAGCCGACAGCATGAGCCGCGTGGTCAAAAGGCTGCGCTCGTCGCTCATCCTGCCCATGCACCGTTGGGGTCCGCCGGTCGATCAGTTTCTCGCCCTGTTCGGTCCCGACTTCGACGTCGCCTATGCGCCGACACCAAGCGTCACGGTGTCGGTGAAGACCTTGCCGCGCAAGCCGCTGATCTATGTGCTCAAGGGGCTGTGACCATCGCGATCACCTTTGAGACCTTCTCGATCGCGACCGCTCTCCATCCCCATTATCCGGCTTTTTACTTGAATGAAGGTCGCTTCGCTCTTATAAGGCGGCCATTCCCAACAAAAGACGTGAACAGGGGTGCCATGGCTGGCCATTCACAGTTTAAAAACATCATGCACCGCAAGGGTCGTCAGGACTCGGTGCGTTCGAAAATGTTCTCGAAGCTGGCGCGCGAAATCACCGTCGCTGCCAAATCGGGCCTGCCCGACCCGACGATGAACGCGAGCCTACGTCTGGCGATCCAGAACGCCAAGGCCCAGTCGATGCCGAAGGACAATATCGACCGCGCCATCAAGAAGGCGTCCGGTGCAGACACTGAGAATTACGATGCGATCCGTTACGAGGGCTACGGTCCGGGCGGCACGGCGATCATCGTCGAAGCGCTGACCGACAACCGCAACCGCACGGCATCCAACGTTCGCTCGATCTTCACGAAGGCCGGCGGTGCGCTTGGCGAAACCGGTTCGGTGTCCTTCTCCTTCGATCACGTCGGCGAAATCACCTACAAGCCTTCCGCCGGCGATGCCGACAAGGTCATGGAAGCGGCGATCGAAGCAGGTGCCGATGACGTCGAAAGCGATGAAGAAGGCCATGTGATCATCTGCGCCTTCGAATCTCTCGGCGAAGTCGCCAAGGCGCTCGAAGCGACGCTCGGCGAAGCCGAAACCGTAAAGGCGATTTGGCGCGCGCAGAACAACGTGCCGGTCGACGAAGAAAAGGCCCAGTCGCTGATGAAGCTCATCGAAAACCTTGAAGACGATGACGACGTCCAGAACGTCTACTCGAACTTCGAAGTTTCGGACGAAGTTATGGCGAAGCTCTCGGCCTGATCTTTTGCAGTTATTCAAGAAAGCTGGCTGCAGCGATGCGGCCGGCTTTTTTGCTTGAGAGCATTCCCACTTTTCTGCGAAATGCGAAAACACTCTATCGCGTTGTTTCTTTGCGCAATTCCGGACGGAAAACCGCTACGCACTTTTCCTGGAATTGCTTTATGGCGCCGTCGCGCGGATAAAATCATCGCGGAAGGTGGCGAGATCCGGTGCGGCGACATCGGAGACAGCCCAAAAAACCAGCCCGTCGGCATGCCATTCGACGAAATTATAGCCCTCCTTCTCGGCATTGGTTTTGGCTCCCGCAGCGCCGGGCCAGATGAAAAGATTGATGACATGGCCGTGCCGGCGATAGATTAGCGCCGCCACCACCCGGCCATCGAGATAATCCACCCTGCCGCCGACGAGAGGGAAGCCCTGTGCTGCCAGATCGACTACGGGCGGGGAGAAATCGATCTTGCCGTTGAACCATGGTTTGACCGTGTGCTGGTCGGAGGTCAGCACGTCGGTCAGATGGTCGGCGAGCAGCGAGCGCACATGGCTTGCGAGAAGCTGATCCTCGATCGTCTGGCTCTGCTGCGGCACGTTCAGCACGAGCATGAGGCTTGCCGCAAGGACGGCAAGCGACGGTACGAAGCTCCATTCGCGAACCAATCGCCACACGTGCTGCCACGGGCTCTCCGTTTGGCTCGCGGCCGTGGTTGCGCGCCTCATCATGGATTGCTCCAGCGTCAGTGCCGCCTGCACGCGGGCATGGACGGTATCAGGCGCCTGCCATTTGACGCCCTCGCGTGCGGAAAGACGCTTGACCATCAGGGCATTCTCCATCTCGCCGGCGCAGTCCCGGCAAGTCGCCAGATGCGCCTCGAAGCGCGCCGCATTGGCTGCGTCCAGTTCGCCGTCGATGAAGCCGTGCAACAGGTCGTTCCATTCACCGTGATCATTCTCTTCAGCGCCGCTCATCGTGCCGCCTCTTTTCCTTCGAGGCTGCGCCAGACTTCGCCAAAATCGCGGCGGGCGCGGGCGAGGCGCGACATGACGGTGCCGATCGGCGCATCGATGATCTCGGCGATTTCCTTGTAGGAGAGATCCTCGAGTTCGCGCAGGACCAGGACCTCGCGCATGGCATCGGGCAATCGGTTGATGACTTCGCGCACCCGTTGCGTTTCCGATTTGCGGATGAAGGCTGCCTCGGGCGTATCCTCCTCGGAGGCGGGATCGGGGGAGGGCGAGCCTTCCTCCAAATCCCTTTCGTCGGTCATCGGCTGCTCGTAACGCGTCTTACGCCGGCCCTCCTGCAGCCAGGCATGGTAGCAGTTGCGGACGATGGTGAAGGTCCAGGCGCGGGCATCGCCGTCGCGAAAGCCGCCGAAGCCGCGATAGGCGCGCAGATAGGCTTCCTGCACGATATCCTGCGCGGCATCGGCATCACGGCTCAGGAAACGCGCGAAATTATAGGCGGCATCCAGATGCGGGATGATCGTTTGCTGGAAGCGGCGCATAGTCTCGTCGGGCAGGGCGGTCGCGCGTTTTAATGGCTCTGTGCCGGCTGCGGATTGAGCGACCGCCATCTGGACGAGGTGATTACCAGGCTTCAGCCCGGCAATGAAACTACGCAGGCGAACCAGAAATCGCACAAATCTGCTGATCGCGGTGTTTTGCGGCGAACGCCATATCCATGGGCGGAGCTGGCCGCCAAGTATCATCGAACTCATAGGTCGGGCGTCTGTCATCGTGATCCCCGCAAAACGCCTCTGCTGACTGTAAGCTTCAGCTAAGGCGCTTGCAATGTTGCCTGAAAGCTAGATCGCGCTCGCGCGGGTTTTATTCCCGGTCGGACGAAAAAATCAAAGGCGAGGGGCTGTGAAATGTCCGCCATTCCATCCGTTCAATCTCTTGTCGCTAAAATAATCCTCTGCATTTCAATAGCTTGTAAGAAATCCTCGGTCGACGGGGAATAAGCACCCATGAGCGTCGATCTTCTTCCTCAGTGGATGGCTGCAATCGCTTGCGACCTCCGCCTGGCCCGAAAAGCCATAACCCTGAGGAGATATTGCGATGTTTGATATGACCCGCCGCGCCGTGCTCGGCACGGCCGCAGCTGCGGCAGCCTTCGGGCTGTCGTCGAAGCTCGAATTCATCCCGCGAGCCTTTGCCGCCACCCCGCTGGAGCCGACGGTCGGCTTCTACAAATACAAGGTCGGTTCGATCGAGGTCACGGCCATTTATGACGGCATCTGGCGCAAACCGCACGATCCGGCCTTCATCAAGAACGCTTCCGTCGATGACACGAAGGAAGCACTCTCCAAGGCCGGCCTGACGACGGATTTCATGCCCATTCCGCTGACGGTCGTCGTTCTCGACATCGGCGGACGCAAGATCATGATGGATGCCGGATCGGGTGTCGGGCAATGGCAGACCAATGCCACCCACCTGCCGGCCAACATGGCTGCCGCCGGCATCGACTACAAGAAGATCGATACGATTATGATCTCGCATTTCCATCCGGACCACGTCTGGGGCCTGATGGAAAAGGGAACGAACGCGGCGGTCTTTCCGAATGCCGAGCTGATCGTCAATGCGGCTGAATACAACTGGTGGACCGACCCCGGCCGTGTCGACAAGCTGGCGGAGGGCCGCAAGGAAGCCGGCCGGCGCATCGCCTCCGTCTTCCCGACATGGAAGAACTGGAAGCTGGTCGACGATAATGCCGAAGTGGCGCCCGGCGTGCACATGCTGGCCGCATACGGTCACACCCCCGGTCATTCCGTCTTCCTCATTGACGGCGGCAGCGAGCAGCTGATGGTCTCGGCCGACATCATGTATGTGCCGGCGCTGCTCGCTCCCCATCCGGAATGGCAAGGCGCCTACGACCAGGATGGCCCGATGGCCGTCGCCACCCGCCGCAGGCTGATCGATCGCGTCATTGCCGACAAGATCAGGATCTGCGGTTCGCATTTCCCATTCCCGGGCTCCGGCACCTTCGTCAAGGACGGTAACGCCTACGGATTCACCCCCACCATCCAGGCCTGAGCGGCCGAAAACAGGAACAACTACCATGTTCAGACATGCCATTTTCGGGATCGCCGGCCTCTGCGCTGTCGCCATCCTGCCCGTTGCCACAGCAGGCCTCGCCTTCGCCGTCGACAATATGGAATCGACCGACGCGCCGGACCTAACCTCCGTGCGTACCAAGATCGATGCGAAGGACTATACCGGCGCACTCGCCGAGCTTCGCGATATTGCCGAGGAGCACCAGCAGGCCGATGTCTACAATCTGATGGGCTTCACCCTGCGCAAGACCGGCGACTTCAAGACGTCGCTCACCTACTACACCAAGGCGCTGGAACTGCAGCCCGATCACAAGGGCGCGCATGAATATCTCGGCGAACTCTATGTCGAGACCGGCGATATGCCCAAGGCCCGCGAGCAGCTGGCAGCACTCACCAAGCTCTGCCCGGCGGGATGCGAGGAGCTTGAGGACCTGACCAAGGCAATCGCCGCTAAGGGAACCAACTAAAGCTCGGCCGCAATCGATCCGGCAGCATTCCATCCGATCAGGTTGTGGGATGCCGCCGGGCAGGATCGGAAACCGCGCGGATCTCGACGGGAAGGAGAAAGGCCATGGAATTCGAAGAGGAGAGTGCCGTTCTTGTGAATATGGCCGACATGGCATTGCTGTTCGGCCGCCTGCTGCTATCGCTGCTCTTTCTCGAGGAAGGCATCGAACTTGCCAGCAACCTCGACATTGCGTTGGAGGCCATGGCCAAGCTTGGCGTCACTGCCCCAATCGCTATTGCAACCATCGTACTGCAGCTCGCCGCCGGCTTTGCCATTGCGCTCGGGCTGATGACTCGCCTAGCGGCATTTGGTCTAGGCCTGTTCTGCCTGTTGACCGCGCTGCTCTTTCACACCAACTTCGCCAGCCACAATGAGCTGCTGCATTTCGAAAAGGACCTGGCGATCGCAGGCGGCATGTTCGCGCTGATCGTTGCAGGCGCCGGCAAGTTGTCGCTCGACATGCTCATCCGGCGTCATTGGAAGACGAGGCTCGTGGCTTGAGCCTGCCGGTCGCCCGGTGAGCCGTATATGCTGGATTGGCTCACCGGATTAGACTGTTCGCTTTCGAAGGTCAGGAGACCTTCTTGAAGCTTGGAAGCGTCGCGAAGAGTTCCACGGACTTCAGGCGCGCTTCGATATCGTGGATTGGCATCGATATGATGACTTCATCGGCTTCCGTATCCTTGATGAATTGCGAAAGCTTCGCCTCCGCTGTTGCGGGCGAACCGACCACAGCATAGCGCAGCGTATTTTCCACATTCAGCTTTTCCATCGGTGTCCAGAAATCATCCATGTCGCGACGCGGGCGCGGGAAGGGACCGCGCACGTTACGGCGGAGATTGACGAATTGCTGCTGTGCTGAGGTGAAGTGATACTGCGCTTCTTCATCCGTCTCCGCCACCGCTCCCATGGCGCCGACCATGACATAGGGCTTGTCGAGCGTGGCCGAAGGCGTGAAGCGCTCGCGATAGATGGCGATGGCATCCATCAAGGCTTCCGGGGCGAAATGCGAAGCGAAAGCATAGGGCAAGCCCAGCATAGCGGCTAGGTGGGCGCTGTAGAGGCTGGAGCCGAGCAGCCAGATAGGAATATTGGCGCCATGGCCGGGAACAGCGAGGATGATCTGATTGTCGTCCGCGGGGCTGAAGAGGTGCTGCAGTTCGACGATATCCTGAGGAAAGCTCTGCGCGCCGGCATCTATATTGCGCCGCAGGGCCTGCGCCGTGCGCATGTCGGTGCCCGGGGCGCGGCCGAGGCCGAGATCGACGCGGCCGGGAAACAGCGCTTCCAACGTGCCGAACTGCTCGGCAATGACCAGGGGCGAGTGGTTCGGCAGCATGACGCCGCCCGAACCGATGCGGATGCGCGAGGTTGCCGCGCCGACATGGCCGATGACGACCGATGTCGCGGCGCTGGCGACACCCGGCATGCCGTGATGCTCTGCGAGCCAGAATCGGTTGTAGCCCAGTTCTTCCGCCTTCTGCGCCATGCGCTTCGAACTCTCGAAGGATTGGCTGATGGTGCTGCCTTCGGCAACGGGCGAAAGATCAAGGATGGAAAAGGGGACCATGGCAAGAAACCTGCGTGGTGGAAGGGAGGGTTGCTTGCACATGTAGGAGCGCTGTCCGCCTATTCCAAACCCATCGCGGCAATTTCGTCACGATGTTTTCAGCGCGGCCTTAGCGCTCCAATCCGGATCTTGTTTTTGTTTTGTTCACATTTTGCTGGCAGATGTCGTGCCTGAAAGATAGGTTGGCTTATGCAGAATACGATTCGCATCATCGGCATCGATCCGGGCCTGCGCCGCACCGGCTGGGGTATCATCGACACCCTTGGCAATTCGCTGCGCTTCGTCGCGTCGGGAACCGTGACGTCGGACGGCGACATGGATTTGGCATCCCGTCTTTGCCAGCTTCATGACGGTCTTGCCGAGATCGTTCACAGCTACAAGCCGGATGAGGCCGCCGTCGAGCAGACCTTTGTCAACAAGGATGCCGTGGCAACGCTGAAGCTTGGCCAGGCGCGCGGTGTCGTTATGCTCGTGCCGGCACGTGCTGGCCTGCCTGTCTCGGAATATGCGCCGAATGCGGTCAAAAAGGCCGTCATCGGCGTCGGCCACGGCGAGAAGCAGCAGATTCACATGATGCTGAAGATCCTGATGCCCAAAGTCGAATTCAAGGGCAACGACGCCGCCGACGCGCTCGCCATCGCCATATGTCATGCCCATAACCGAGGCGCCAGCCGGCTGCGGAAGGCGGCGCTGGCGGGATAGTTTGTTCTTGACTTGTTCCCGGTGGATCGCTAGGTATTACTGAAGAGGTATTACTATGCGCGTAACGGAAAAAGGTCAGGTGACCATCCCGAAGGAAATTCGAGACAGGCTGGGCATCGTTCCAGGTTCAGAGGTTGATTTCATTGCTTCCGGCGGCGGCGCGATGCTCGTTAAAATCGGGGAGGCGTCGGATACAGCTATTCGCGATTTCGACGATTGGCTCGAGAGCGTCAGGGGCACGATTGATCTCGGCGGCATGACAACGGACGAATTTATGGAGTTTCTGAGAGGGCCGCGTGACGACATCGACCCTCATTGATACCAACATTTTCATCGATATCCTCGGTCCGGCTTCAGTCCAACGGCAATGGTCGGCCAAACTCTTGAAACGATGTGTCGGTGAAGGCGATCTCGTCATCAGTCCGGTGGTGTGGTCGGAACTCGCTGCCTCGCCTTTGAGTGAAGAGGAATTGACGATTGCTTTGTCCTGGCTCGATATGAAGCGCGAGGCCATACCTTTCGAGGCGGCGTTTCGAGCAGGAAAAGCGCATCGCCTCTATCGGCTTGCCGGAGGACAACGGGAAAGAACACTTCCGGATTTCCTAATCGGTGCCCATGCCGAATGGCGAAGGCATAGGCTGCTGACGCGCGATGCCTCGCGCTATCGCTCCTACTTTCCTTCACTTGACCTCATCTCTCCCGAAACCCATCCCTGACGGACATCATCCATGATCGGCAAGCTGAAAGGCACAATCGAAGAGATCGGCGAAGACTATGTGCTCGTGGATGTGCACGGCGTTTGCTACGTCGCCTATTGTTCGGCTCGGACGCTGTCGAAGCTCGGTTCGATTGGCGAGGCCTGCGTTCTTTTCATCGAGACCTATGTTCGTGAAGACCAGATCCGGCTCTTCGGCTTCATGACGGCGCTGGAGCGCGAATGGTTCAACATCGTGCAGACGGTTCAGGGTGTCGGCGCGAAGGTGGCGCTGGCGCTGCTCTCGACGCTGACGCCTGCCGAGCTTGCCAACGCGATCGCCTTGCAGGATCGCGCCGCCGTCTCGCGGGCGCCGGGTGTCGGCCCCAAGGTCGCCATGCGCATCGTGACGGAACTGAAGAACAAGGCGCCGGCCTTTGCTGGCGACGCGGCCAATATCGCGCTCAAGCAGGAGCTGGGCGAAGGCGTTGCCGCAGCACCCGTGGCCGATGCCGTTTCGGCGCTCACCAATCTCGGCTATTCCCGCGATCAGGCGGCCAACGCCGTTTCGGCGGCGATAAAGGCGGCCGGCGAGGGCGCCGATAGCGCCAAGCTGATCCGGCTCGGCCTCAAGGAACTCGCGCGGTGAGGCTTTGCACCTTTCGCAATCCTGACTATTGTCGCAAAGCTGAGAGATCGGGCCTCGGCACTCCTTCGTCAAAGAGTATTCTTGATGCGGCGGATGTGATAACGCCTTCGGCGCGGGAGCCGCAAAACGCATACCGGGAATGGAACCTCTGACATGAGTGAAGCCGCACGTCTGATATCGCCGGAAAAGCGGGGCGAAGACATCGATGCGACGCTCAGGCCGCAATCGCTGGACGAGTTTACCGGCCAGGCGGAAGCGCGTGCCAATCTGAAGGTCTTCATTGAAGCGGCCAAGGGGCGCGGTGAAGCGCTGGACCATGTGCTGTTTGTCGGTCCGCCCGGCCTCGGCAAGACGACGCTAGCGCAGATCATGGCGAAGGAACTCGGCGTCAATTTTCGCTCGACCTCCGGCCCGGTCATCGCCAAGGCGGGCGATCTTGCGGCACTGCTCACCAATCTCGAAGAGCGCGACGTGCTCTTCATCGACGAGATCCATCGTCTCAATCCGGCTGTCGAGGAAATCCTCTATCCGGCTATGGAGGATTTCCAGCTCGATCTCATCATCGGCGAAGGCCCGGCGGCGCGTTCGGTGAAGATCGATCTCGCCAAGTTCACGCTGGTTGCGGCCACGACCCGCCTCGGCCTGCTGACGACGCCGCTGCGCGATCGTTTCGGCATTCCGGTGCGTCTGAGTTTCTATACCGTCGAGGAACTGGAGTTGATCGTCCGGCGTGGTGCGAGGCTGATGGGTCTCGGCATGACCGACGAGGGCGCGCGGGAAATCGCGCGCCGCGCCCGCGGCACCCCCCGTATTGCCGGCCGGCTGCTGCGGCGTGTGCGCGATTTCGCTGAGGTCGCCAAGGTCGAAGCGGTGACGCGCGAGATTGCCGACGAGGCGCTGACGCGGCTTCTGGTCGACAATGTCGGCTTCGACCAGCTCGACAAGCGCTATCTGAACATGATCGCGGTCAATTTCGGCGGCGGCCCTGTCGGTATCGAGACCATCGCCGCTGGCCTTTCCGAGCCGCGCGACGCGATCGAGGATATTATCGAGCCCTATATGATCCAGCAGGGCTTCATTCAGCGTACGCCGCGCGGCCGTGTTTTGACCGCGATCGCCTGGAAACATCTCGGCATGCAGCCGCCCAAGGATCTGGAGGCCGCGCAGTTCGGGTTGTTCCGGGAGGACGATTGAATGCTTGGCCGTCGTGCCTTCCTGAAGCTTTTCGGCGGCAGCATATTCGGTTTGATGGCACTCGGGGGATATGCTCTCGGCTACGAGCCGGTCGTTCGGCTGAATGTTACCCGCTACGCGCTGACCCCGCCAGGATGGACGCCTGGGCTGAAGCTCAGGATCGTCGCCCTTGCCGATTTCCATGCCTGTGAGCCGTGGATGAATGCCGAGCGCATCGCATCGATCTGTGCCCATGCCAATGAGCTTGGCGGCGACATCATCGTGCTGCTCGGCGATTACACGTCCGGAACCGATCTCATTACCAACCGTGTCGATCATCGCATCTGGGCGGCTGAATTGGCAAAGCTGAGGGCGCCGCTTGGCGTCCACGCCATCATCGGCAATCACGACTGGTGGCATGATGCGACGGCCCAGAGAACCGGTCGCGGCCCGACGTTCAGCCATAGGGCATTGGAAGCTGTCGGCATCGAAGTCTATTCCAACCGCGCGGCGCGCCTAGAGAAGAATGGACAAAGCTTCTGGCTTGCCGGCGTCGAGGATCAGTTGGCCTTGCGACGCAGCATGCGGTGGAAGAGGCCGCTTACCAGGGGCCTTGACGATCTCGGCGGCACGCTGGCGCAGATCGGCGACGACGCACCAGTCATCCTCATGGCCCATGAGCCCGATATCTTTCCTGCCGTTCCCCAGCGCGTGTCGCTCACCTTGTCGGGGCATACGCATGGCGGACAGGTGAGGATTTTAGGCTGGTCGCCCTATTCACCTTCGCGTTATGGCGACCGATATGTCTACGGTCATATCGTTGAGGAGGAGCGCCATATCATTGTGTCGGGCGGCCTCGGCTGCTCTATCGCGCCAGTACGCTTCGGCGTTCCGCCGGAGATCCTGGTGATCGACCTGGGATAGAGGATCATGCCGAAGCGCAAACTCATCAGATTGAATGCCGGCCGAACGCGCTTCCAGATGCGCGTCGCAGGCCTTGGCTTTCGCGACGGTCATGTCCTGGTGCATCGAGCCGTACATGAGCACTTCTGGACTTTTCCCGGCGGTCGCGCGGAGATCGGCGAGACCTCGGAAGAGACATTGCGGCGGGAGATGATGGAGGAGATCGGCGTTAACGTTACGGTCGGGCGCCTTCTGTGGTCGGTCGAGAATTTCTTCCATTACGAGCAGCTCGACTGGCACGAGCTCGGCCTCTACTATCTGATGGATATTCCTGCCGACTTTCCCTTCGACCCCGCGAAGATCGTGCATCGAATCCAGGATGGCGACAACGATCTGGAGTTCAAATGGGTGCGGGCGACGCGCGAGGCGCTGGTTGCGCTCGATATCCCGCCCTATTTCATCGCCGAGGAAATCGAGAATCTGCCGCTGACGTCTCGTCATCTCGTCTGGCGGGATGGGGATCTCGACAAGGCTTAGGGGGAGCTTATGTCTGTTTTCGATCCGGTTCGCAGCTTTCGCAAGCTCGCCTATAACAATGCCTTGGCGAATGTCCGGCTCCATCGGGCTTGTGCGGCTCTGCTGCCCGGCGAATTCGAGGCCAAGCGTGTCAGCTTCTTTCCGTCGATCAAAGCAACCCTCAATCATATCCTGACGGTCGATTGGTTCTATGTCGATGCGTTGGAAGGCGGCACGCTGGGCCTCAAAGCTTTTGACATCGAGGAGCCTTATGACCGGCTGGACGGGTTGAGCCAGGAGCAGGCCGACGTCGATCGCAGGCTGGTCGCTTTTTGTGAGGGGCTGACGCCGGAAACCGTGATGCGGATCATCGATATCCAACGCGATGGACGCATCCAGCGAGAGCGGGCGGACGATGTGCTGAACCATATATTTCAGCATCAGACGCATCATCGCGGGCAGGTGCATGCCATGCTGGCCGGAACCAGCGTCGCGCCGCCGCAGCTCGACGAATTCATCGTTTCCGACGATGCGCGTTTCAGAGGCGAGGAATTGGCAGCGCTTGATTGGGACGAAACGAAGCTGATGCGCTGATATCCGCCTTTGGGTATCCCGATTTAGCCAGTGTCTCTATCGTTTGCTTGAGCAGGAGTTTTCCGCCAGCTTGCCAGCCAAGCGCACGGATTTTCGCCGTATCCATGACAGAGACCGCGCCGAGCTCCGCAGGCTGCGGCAGCGCGTGCGGACAGCCTGTCGCGCTCTGGAGGTGGCTAAGGATCTCGTGTGTGTCGGTCAGAATATCCGACAGGTTGAAAGCTTCACCGTCTATCCGGCCGGCTTCCGTTTCTAGCAGAAGACGAACTGCACGACCGAGGTCGCGGCCGTGAACTTCGGTTCCGGCGCGCGACGGAACTGGCTTGCCGCTTAGATAGTCGTCGAACAGGTCATCCCATTTATTGGGGCGAAGGTCGCCATAAACGCCGGTTGCCCTGAGGCTCGCGGTGGCAAAGCCCGGCGTGGAAAGAGCGAACAGTGCGTGCTCGGCATCACGCTTAATTTCGCCATAGAGCGTGCTCGGCTTCAGTGTGGTCGCCTCGGTCAGTTCCTGTCCGACGATGCCATTGCCATAGACGGCGCGCGAGGACAGAAAGATGCAGCGACGGATGCCGGCCTTTTTCGCCGTCTCGAACAGCTTGACAGTCCCATCGAGATTGAGGCGGCGAAAGCTTTCCGGATCATCGCCTTCACCGCCGCGATATTTGCCAGCGACGTGGTTGAAGGCCGCGTGCACGAAGAGATAGGCGTCGTCGAAAGCGCGGCTTTGATTTTCCGCCGGATCGAGGCTCAAAGGAACGAAGGAGACCGGATGCGAAAAAAAACCAGGTGGCGGCGGGCTCCGTCCGCCGATTGCAACCTTGTACCCGGCCGACAGCAACTCCTCGGCGATATATCGGCCGACTAGACCCGCTCCGCCTGAAATCAGGACTTTCATGCCGCTGCTTTCGGATTTGCGAGCGTGGCAATATCGGGCATGTTCCGACCGGAATGGAAGCTATGCCATAGCTCGATCAATGGCTTCAGTTGTTCGGCCTTTGGGTGATTTTCCTCCCAGGGCTTCTCATACTGGTAATGCAGGATCGAGACGCTGTTCCAGTTCCAGAGCTCGGGCATGCTGAACCAGACATATTGCAGCATGTTCATGAAGATCGGCAGCCCGTGCCAATCCGGGAAAAAGGCCTCGAGAAAGGTCTGGTCGGTGCGCCGCCAGAAGACGTCGGGGCGATCGAGGTGCTCCAGCATGTGCCGAAAGGTCGCAAGCGACGGCTTGGCGACGAAGACGCCGGAATTCAGCCGATGGAAATCGGCAAGGTTTTCATAGACGTTCGGTGCGGCGGAAAATTCCGGGTAATCGAAGAGCCGGTCGACGTTGCGCAGCACCAGCGCATCCGCATCGATGAAGACGCAGGTGTCGTATTCGATCAGCTGCCAGAGCCTGAGCTTGCAGAAATTGTCGAGCGGCGTGTGGAAGGAGGGCTTACGGCCCTTGGTGAAGGGAGCCGCCGTATGAAGATTGCCGCGCGCATGCCGCTCATTGAAGGCATCCGAAAGCGGAAGATGCTCAACTTCCACCAGCCGGCAGTCGAGCGCTGCCAATGGGGCAAGGTCGTTTTCACCAACCCCTTCCGTATGCAGCACGACGATATCGGCTTTGGTGCCACTGTGGACGATCGAACGCGCCAGCGCCAGGGCCCCCATGGCGTAATCGGCATTCGTGACGAGCGTCACGAATGCCTGCCCGGCACGCGGTCGCGTTTGTGCACGCAATCCCTGCAGCATTTCGCTTCCCGGCATCATGACACGGACTTTAGCCTCTTGCCCTCGGGATCATGGTTGACTGTCGCGGCGAGATCCTTTGTCCAGGCCGAGACGGCCGGGACACGCGATCGATCGACGCGATAGGCATATTTCCTGGCGACATCGACGATTTCGCCAAGCAGGCCGGCTTCGAGGGTGATCGGCGCCAGCCCGAGATCGAGGAACTTGTCGTTCTTGACGATCAGCTCGTTTTCGGGCGCTTCCTTCCGCGGGTTCGGCAGACGGACGACTTCTGCGCCACTCATCCCGGCGATCATGTCGGCGAGATCGCGCACGCGATGCGTTTCCGTCATCTGGTTGAAGATTTCGACGCGGGCGCCGCGGGCCGGCGGATTCTTCAGCGCCAGCTCGATGCAGCGCACGGAATCCTGGATATGGATGAAGGCGCGGGTCTGGCCGCCGGTGCCGTGCACGGTCAGCGGATAGCCGATCGCCGCCTGGATGAGGAAGCGGTTGAGTACCGTGCCATAGTCGCCGTCATAATCGAAACGGTTGATCAGCTGCTCATGCCGGCGCGTCTGCTCCGTATGCGTGCCCCAGACGATGCCCTGATGCAGGTCGGTGATCCTCAGCCCGTCATTCTTGGCATAGAATTGAAAGAGCAGCTGATCGAGGCACTTCGTCATGTGATAGATCGAGCCGGGATTGGCGGGGTAAAGAATCTCCTGGCTGGCCGTGCGGCCATCGGTCGTCTCAATGCCGACGGGCAGATAGCCCTCGGGGATGGCAGCGCCGATCGTCGAATAGCCATAGACGCCCATCGTGCCGAGATGCACGAGATGCGCGTCGAGATTGAGGTCTACCAGCGCGTTCAGGAGATTATGCGTGGCGTTGACGTTGTTGTTGACCGTGTAGTTCTTGTGGCGGTCGCTCTTCATCGAATAGGGGGCGGCGCGCTGCTCGGCGAAATGGACGATGGCGTCAGGGCGATGCTCGGCCAGCCACTTTTTCAGGAGCTCATAGTCCCTGGCGAGATCGATCAGGTGGAAATGGATGCGACGGCCGGTTTCGGCGTGCCATATGCGGGTGCGTTCCTGGATCGAATCCATCGGCGTCAGCGACTGGACACCCAGCTCGGTATCGATCCAGCGGCGGGAGAGATTGTCGAGGATATGGATCTCATGACCGGCGTCGGAGAGGTGAAGCGAGGTTGGCCAACCAATGAATCCGTCACCGCCCATAACCGCAATTTTCATAGGATCTTCCTTCTATGCCGATCCGCTAACCGGCACGATTCCGGATAGTCGGAGTTTATGACAATTGTTCAAAGCTTGCTTGATGGCAGAACTTCGGCCAAAGAGATGCCGGACATTCAAGGAGATGCGGCAACGATGAACAGCCCCTTTCTGATAGCTGGGGAACTGGAAGCCGGAAGCCACCGGCTGGTGCAGCGAGTCTACTATGAGGATACGGATTTTTCCGGGCTCGTCTATCACGCGCGCTACCTGCATTTCCTCGAGCGGGGACGCACCGACTATCTGCGTTGTCTCGGAGTGGAACAGCGCGAACTTCTGAATGCCGATGAAGAGGGGCTGGTTTTCGTCGTCCATCGCATGGAGATCGATTTCAAGGGACCGGCTCGCATGGATGACCTGCTGACAATCCGCACAGTCACCGAAAAGGCTGGTGGCGCCAAGATGGTGCTGTCTCAGGAAATCCGGCTCGACGAGACACTGCTGATTGCCGCGAAGGTCATCATTGCCGTGATCAATGCAAAGGGCCGTCCGCGCCGCCTGCCGGAGAAGCTTGCCGCGCAAATGCTCACGGCGTCGGAAAGTGCTGGGTAATCAGTAGCCTGGCATGCTCATCGCATCAGGGCTGCCTTGCATAAGGATAGCATGATCGACAAGAGGCGGCTTGCAATAACTTGAGTTTTATGTGAAGGAATTCGCCGCGTAAGCTTTGTCTGCGTTTGTCGCCGGTTTCGTCCGGTCAGTTCTTCCCTGGAGCGAGAATAACCTTCGCCGCCGTTAAATTCTTTATGTTTCGACGCTAACATTCTTTTAACCATAATAGTGTCTTACTGATTATGTCGGAGTTTGTGCGGTGCACGCCTTCCTTTGACCAAATTTGACGGCAAGAAGGCAGTTGTAAGCTTGGAAGGCTTGACCAGGGCGTTCAGCGGCGGCTGCCAAACAATTCTTGTGAGATCACTTTTAGCCGCCCGGTCTAGCACCGGGCGTTTGGATTCGGGGATTTTGGATCAATGGAACAAGTAGCATTGGCAGCGGCCACCACACCGGACATCACCCTCTGGTCGCTCTTCATGCAGGCAGGCCTGGTGGTCAAGCTCGTCATGATCGGCCTGCTGGCAGCGTCCGTATGGACCTGGGCGATCGTCATCGACAAATATCTGAGCTACGCGCGAGCGCGGCGGCAGTTCGATCACTTCGAGCAGGTTTTCTGGTCGGGCCAGTCGCTCGAAGAGCTCTACCGCACGCTTTCGGAGCGCAACAATACAGGCCTTGGCGCCATTTTCGTCGCAGCGATGCGCGAATGGAAGAAATCGTTCGAGCGCGGCGCTCGCTCGCCGATCGGTCTGCAGATGCGTATCGACCGCGCGATGGACGTGACCCTCGCGCGTGAATCGGAACATCTGACGGCCCGCCTCGGATCGCTTGCGACCATCGGCTCCGCCGGTCCGTTCATTGGTCTCTTCGGTACGGTCGTCGGCATCATGACTTCGTTTCAGGCGATCGCCGGTTCGAAGTCGACCAACCTTGCGGTCGTCGCGCCGGGTATCGCCGAAGCGCTTCTGGCAACTGCGATCGGTCTCGTAGCCGCTATTCCGGCCGTTATCGCCTACAACAAGTTCTCGGCCGATGCCGGCAAGCTTTCGGGCCGTATGGAAGGCTTCGCGGATGAATTCTCCGCCATCCTTTCGCGCCAGATCGATGAAAAGCTGCAGCCGCGCCAGGCTGCGCAGTAAGTCGCGGACAGAACCGGAGTATTCACATGGGAATGTCTGTTGGAGGTAGTGGTGGCGGGGGTGGCCGCCGTGGCAGTCGTCGCGGCGGAGGCCGTGGTGGCCCGATTTCCGAGATCAACGTGACGCCGCTGGTCGACGTCATGCTCGTGCTGCTGATCATCTTCATGGTGGCGGCGCCGATGATGACGTCGGGTGTGCCGATCGATCTGCCGCAGACGCAGGCCGGCGCACTGAATGCCCAGACGCAGCCGATTACGATTTCGATCAAGGCCGATGGCCAAGTCTTCCTGCAGGAGACGCAGATTAACGTGACCGAGATCGCCGACAAGCTGAAGGCGATCGCGACGACCGGCTATAACGAGCGCATTTTCGTGCGCGGCGACGGCAAGGCGCCTTACGGAGTGATCGCCGACGTCATGTCCCGCATTCAGGAAGCCGGTTACAAGAACATCGGCCTGGTTACGCAGCAGCAGACAACGGATCACTGACGAACCGACATGAAGCGCAGTATTGCCACATCTGCTGTCATTCACATCCTGGTGCTGATCGGCGCCATGGTGTCGCTGAGTGCGCCGGCGCCGCTTGAGACGCCGGAAAGCACGGCGATGGATGTCGATATCGTGACGGCGGATCAGTTGCAGCAGGGCGAGAAGAAGGCGCCGGTCACAGATCACGCCGCGCGCAAGCCGACGACCAAGCAGGACCAGGTCGCCAACGCCCAGAATACCGGCGAGAACAAGGTGGATATCAAGAACCCGGTCGTGCCGACGCAGCGGCCGGAGAGCGAGACTGCGGCCTTGGCGCCGAAGAAGGTGGATGCGCCCGTTCCGCAGGACGATCCGAGGCCGAACGACGTCAAGACGATCGAGCAGAAGGAAACGGAAGCCGCCCCCAAGGAAGTGGCCGCCATTCCGCAGCAGAAGCCGGACGTGACGCCGACCCCGAAGCCGGATGTCACCCCACCGACCCCCAAGGCCGATGCAACGCCGACGCCGCCAACGCCGCAGCCGACGGAACAAGCCGAAATTCAGCTGCCAAACAACGTCCCCGTGCCGGATGTGAAGCCGCAGCCGACGCCGCCGAAGGCTGCCGAGCAGAAGCCGGAGGTCAAGCCGACGCCGAAGCCGGACGTGAAGGTCGCCGACGCAAAGCCGACGGACAAAACGACGACGCAAAGCACGAGCAAGAATACCTCGGCTGACGACGGAAAGAAGGACGCCGACAAGAAGCGTCAGACCCCGAAGGCCTCCAACAAGGGCCTGGACGATGGTCTCGCCGATCAGATCAACGATCTTCTCAACAACACTTCGTCGAAGGGCGGTGCGAAGCGCTCGTCGCAGCAGGCTTCCGCCGGCGCCGATACCCAGGTCGCTTCGCTTGGCGGCAAGAAGTCGCTTGGTGCCGGCAAGCTCAGCCAGAGCCAACAGGACGGCCTGCGTGATCTGATCCAGAAATACTGGAACCTCCCGCCTGGTCTTGAAGGCGCCGGCGACGTGCGAATCAAGGTGCACTTCAAGCTCGACAAATCCGGGCAGATCGTTGGTCAGCCGGAAGCGACGACCAACGGGGGGCCGGCTTCGACACAAGGTGCCATGCAATCCGCCGCTGTACGCGCGGTCCTTCGGGCGCAATCGGAGTTCATGTCGATTCTTCCGGCGGACAAATATGAGGACTGGCAGGAAGTCGTCGTCAATTTCAGTGCAGCGGATCTGGGGATGTGATGCGGGGAGCGCGGCTTTCGACAAATCACTGTCCCAGTATCGGCATGAGCTTGCTTGTGGCCCTCGGGATGATGCTGGCTGGTTCCGTGTCGGTGCAGGCTTCAAGCGCTACGCAGCAGCCCGGAAATTCGACGGGGGACCGCATCCGCGAGGACGTCGCGAAGAATTGGAATATCGTGCCTGGCATGGTAGGGGCGAAGCATGTTCACGTCCGGGTGCATCTCAAGCTCAGCCGAAGCGGAGAGATCGTGGGCGAACCGAAGGTTACCGCCGCCGGTGGACCCAAGGCGACGCAACAAGCCATGGAGGCCGCCGCTGTGCGAGCCGTGCTCCGGGCCGCTCCGTTCAAAAACCTACCAATAGATCAATATGACGACTGGAAAGAAGTGACGCTTCGCTTCGATGCCAGCGATCCGGCGAATTAATGCTGAAAGGCTTGATACATATGATCAGACAATCCTTCGTCCGCCTCCTGGTGGTGCTAGCAGGCCTGATGGCTGTGGCATCCACTCCGGCCTATGCCGTGGTCGAGCTCAATATCAACAAGGGCAACGTCCAGCCCATGCCGATCGCTATCACCGACCTTCTGTCGAATGATACGCTCGGCCCGCAGATCTCGAGCGTCATCGCCGCCGACCTACAGCGCTCGGGATTGTTCGCTCCGATCAACAAGCAGGCTTTCATCGAGAAGATCACCAATCCGGATTCGACCCCGCGCTTCCAGGACTGGACCTCGATCAATGCGCAGGCTCTGGTGACTGGCCGCGTGACGCAGGAAGGCGGCCGCCTTCGCGCCGAATTCCGCCTTTGGGATACGTTCGGCAACAGCCAGATGATCGGTCAGCAGTTCTTTGCCCAGCCGGATAACTGGCGCCGTGTCGCGCACATCATCGCCGATGCGATCTATCAGAAGATCACCGGCGAAAAGGGCTACTTCGATACCCGCGTCGTTTTCGTCGCCGAAAGCGGCCCGAAGACAGCCCGCAAGACGCAGCTCGGCATCATGGACCAGGACGGCGCCAACGCGCGCATGCTGACCGACGGCAGCGACCTGGTATTGACGCCACGCTTCTCGCCTAATCGCCAGGAAGTGACCTATATGTCCTTCGCCAATCAACAGCCGCGCGTCTATCTGCTGCAGCTGCAGACGGGCCAACGCGAACTGGTGGGCAACTTTCCGGGCATGACCTTCTCGCCGCGCTTCTCGCCGGACGGGCAGCGCGTCATCATGAGTCTTCAGCAGGAAGGCAATGCCAATATCTACACGATGGATCTGCGCTCGCGCACCACGACCCGTCTGACGTCTACGGCCGCGATCGATACCTCGCCGTCCTATTCGCCCGATGGCACGCAGGTTGCCTTCGAAAGCGACCGCGGCGGACAGCCGCAGATCTATGTCATGAATGCCGACGGCTCCAATCAGCGCCGCATCTCCTTCGGTAATGGCTCCTATTCCACGCCGGTCTGGTCGCCGCGCGGCGATCTGATCGCCTTCACCAAACGGGCTGGCGGCAACTTTTCCATCGGCGTCATGAAGCCGGACGGTTCCGGCGAGCGAATCCTGACCTCCGGCTCCTACAGCGAAGGACCGACCTGGGCGCCGAACGGCCGCGTCATCATGTTCTTCCGCGCGCCGTCGGGTGCGAGCGGACCGCAAATTTATTCGATCGATCTCACCGGTTATAACGAGCAGAAGATCCCGACCCCTGGCTTCGCTTCCGACCCAGCATGGTCGCCGTTGCTCGAGTAGCGGGAAGGGCTGCCACGTTATCGCCGCAAAGTCCTGTGAGTGGACCGTTTGGCGACAATTTTAAGACATCATTAACCATACTTGTTGGAATCCGATTAACCGAACCCGGTTACAGTCTGGCAACCCTGATAGAGACTTAAGGAGAGACCGGCCATGAGCCGCACCGCAACCCAGGCCGTTGGCCATATGCAGAACCTCGCCCGCAACCCGATCATGATCGCGCTTTTCGTTGGCCTTTCTCTGGCCGGCTGCGCTTCCAAGAAGGGTCTGCCGAACGATGCCAACGGTCTTGGCCTGAACGGTGCCGGCAATGCCACTCCGGGCTCGCCGCAGGACTTCACGGTCAATGTCGGCGACCGCATCTTCTTCGTTGTCGACAGCTCCTCCATCAGCTCCGAAGCGGCTCAGACGCTCGACCGTCAGGCTCAGTGGCTCGCCCGTTATCCGAACTATTCCATCACGGTCGAAGGCCATGCCGACGAGACCGGCACCCGCGAGTACAACCTTGCTCTCGGCGCGCGCCGCGCTGCCGCCGCCAAAAGCTATCTCGCTTCGCGTGGTGTCCCGGCGAACCGCATGAAGACGATTTCTTATGGCAAGGAGCGCCCGGTCGCTACCTGCGATAACGAGTCCTGCTGGTCGCAGAACCGCCGCGCGGTCACCGTGCTCAACGGCGCCGGCTCCTGATCGTCAAAGACCAATCGAAATGCAAAAGGCGGCCTCGTGCCGCCTTTACTTTTTTGACCACACTTTGGCCGAACTCCGTTGCTTTTTGAGAGCAATTGTAAAAATCTCCTGTTCGAGCCCTCCGGCCCGAAGAATCAATAGGACAGGACGATCCATATGAGAAAACTTGTCGTGGCGAGCATGCTTTGTCTCGCTGCCATCGTGGGTAGCGAGCGCGATGCTTCTGCCTTGTCGTTGTTTGGAATGCATCTCGGAGGCCGCGATGCCTCCGCGCAGGCGGCTCCCGGCAATGCAAATCAAAGACAAGCGCAACACGGCCAGGCACCTGTCATCAACGTTCAAAACAGCGATGCGGAAATGCGCCTTCAGCAGCTCGAAGACCAGATGCGCCAGCTGAACGGCCGCGTCGAGGAGATGAGCTACCAGCTTCTGCAGATGCAAGAGCAGATCCGCAAGGCGCAGGAGGACAACGAATTCCGCTTCCAGCAGCTGGAAAAGCGCGGCGGCGGTGGCAGCGCGCCCGCATCGGGCGGCACGATGAAGAAGAGCGAGGCCGACGCGCCTGCGCAAGGCGGCGTCAAGCAAGACGATATTGCCGGCGTCATCAGCAATTCGCAGAATGGAAACACCACCGGTACACGCGGCGCCGGCGCTGGCAAGCCGCCGAGCGAGCTTGGCTCTATCCAGTTCGACCAGGGCGGTGACCAGATCGGCTCCTCGATTACGGGGGCCAACAACGGTTCGGGTGCGCCGCCAAGTGCAGGCTCCGGCTCGCAGACGGCATCGCTCGGCAGCGAGAACGATCAATACAAGGCTGCCTACGGCCACGTCCTGTCCGGCGACTATAGCGTCGCCGAACAGGAATTCCGCCAATATCTTGACAGTTATCCCAGCAGCTCGCGGGCCGCGGATGCGAATTTCTGGCTCGGCGAAGCGCTTTATTCGCAGGGCAAGTACAATGATGCTGCCAAGACTTTCCTGAATGCTCATCAGAAATATAGCACTTCGGAAAAGGCGCCGGAAATGCTTCTGAAGCTCGGCATGTCCCTGGCCGCTCTCGACAACAAGGATACCGCCTGCGCCACGCTTCGCGAGGTCACCAAGCGTTATCCGAAGGCCTCCAAGGCTGTGACCGGCAAGGTTGCCAGCGAACAGAAGCGGCTTGCCTGCTGACCGCCGTGTCCATTGATGCTGTGACCGGCGATGCCACAGCCATTACGCCTGAAGCCGCAACCAGCGAATTTCTGCATTCTCTCTCGAAGCCTGCTCATATTCTCGTCGCCGTTTCGGGCGGCAGCGATTCCACCGGGCTTCTGATTGCCCTTGCCGAGCGGCTGAAATCCCATCCTCACGACGATATTACCCTTACCGCAGCAACGATCGACCATGGGCTGCGTGCCGCATCGGCGGACGAAGCGCGAGAAGTCGCGGCACTCTGCGCCTCGCGCGGTATTTCCCATTTTATCCGTCGCTGGGAGGGGGAAAAGCCGGGAACCGGCATCATGGCTGCAGCACGTGAAGCGCGTTATGCGCTGCTTGCGGAGCTCGCCTCCGAGATTTCGGCCGATGCGATCGTAACCGCCCACACGTTGGACGATCAGCGCGAGACGATTGCCATGCGCGGCGCGCGGCGGGGGCAGGGCGGTTATGGCACGGGCATCGCCGATGCGGTTCTGTTCGATCGGCGTATCTGGATTGTCAGGCCGTTTCTCGCCTGCCGGCGGGCTGAAATCAGGACCTATCTCGAGACGCGCGATGTATCCTGGCTCGACGACCCCAGCAACGAGGATACACGGTACGAGCGCGTACGCACCCGCATGGACCTTGCAAGGGAGCCGGTGGCCGAAATGCCGGCTGATGGTGGCGCCGATCGCGCCGCGCTTTCCGAGCGGGCTGCAGGGTGGCTGGACGAGCATGTCGCAATCCATGCGGGTGCGCTCTGCGCCGTTGCGCGACCCGGTCTTTCCGCTGATGCAGCGGTCGTTACCTATGCCCTGTCTTATCTTACCGCCATCTTCGGTGGCAGTTCCTATCCGCCGGGGCGTACGCAAATGGAGCGTGTTCTCGAATTTGTGAACGGTGCGAACCTCGGTCGGCGTACGGCGGGAGGCGTGATCTTCGATTTGCGTCGCGATGCGCTTTATCTTATGCGGGAGAGCCGCAATATCGCTCCGGTTTCGGTCCTGCCTGGCGAAAAAGTCAATTGGGATGGCCGCTTTGAAATCGAGAATTTCGGCCCGACCGTAGTCCGCATCAGTGCTCCGGGAGCGGGAAATGCGACGATTTTTCCGGCAAATCTGCCGGGAGGCGTGGTGAAACGCGCCCAGGCTGCGATGCCGTCGATCGCGCCGGAAGGAGGGGACAAGGCGGCGAGCGTCGCGCTTCTACCCCGTCTCGCGCCCTTCGACCGCTTTTTGACACGATTTGATCTCACATTTGCCAATAGCCTCTTGGTCGCTTTCGGGCGTGAAGCCTATAGGCGGCTGCCGATTTCGGCCCTATAGACGGAAAAAACATGCGGCGATGCGGTTTGCCTTGGCAAGGGCTTGGCGCAACCCTATGTTAGGGATCAAGTAATACCGCCGCTTGACGGCGGGAGTTTCAGTGCTGGGGAGTTCGATGAACCCTAATTTTCGTAATTTCGCTCTGTGGGCAATCATAGCCTTGCTGTTGATTGCCCTGTTCAGCATGTTTCAGAACGCGCCGGCACAAACAGGCTCCAGGGAAATACCGTATTCGCAGTTCCTTCGGGAAGTTGATTCCGGCCGCGTTCGTGACGTCACCGTCACCGGCAACCGCGTCGTCGGCAGCTATGTCGAAAACGGCACGCCCTTCCAGACCTATGCTCCGGTCGTGGATGACAGCCTGCTTGAGCGCCTGCAAAGCAAGAACGTCAACATCGTCGGTCGTCCGGAATCGGATGGCTCCTCGAGCTTCCTGAGCTATCTCGGCACGCTGTTGCCGATGCTCCTGATCCTCGGCGTCTGGCTGTTCTTCATGCGTCAGATGCAGGGCGGCTCGCGCGGTGCCATGGGCTTCGGCAAATCGAAGGCAAAGCTTTTGACGGAGGCGCATGGTCGCGTCACTTTCGATGACGTCGCTGGTGTCGACGAAGCCAAGCAGGATCTGGAAGAAATCGTTGAATTCCTGCGCGATCCGCAGAAATTCCAGCGTCTCGGTGGCCGTATTCCGCGCGGCGTTCTGCTCGTCGGCCCTCCCGGTACTGGTAAGACGCTTCTGGCGCGCGCCATTGCCGGCGAAGCCAATGTGCCGTTCTTTACCATCTCCGGTTCCGACTTCGTCGAAATGTTCGTCGGCGTCGGCGCAAGCCGTGTCCGCGACATGTTCGAGCAGGCCAAAAAGAATGCACCTTGCATTATCTTCATCGACGAAATCGACGCCGTCGGCCGCCATCGTGGCGCCGGTCTTGGCGGCGGTAACGACGAACGTGAGCAGACGCTCAACCAGCTGCTGGTCGAGATGGACGGCTTCGAGGCCAATGAAGGCATCATCCTGATCGCCGCGACCAACCGTCCCGACGTTCTCGACCCTGCGCTGCTGCGTCCGGGCCGCTTCGACCGTCAGGTCGTGGTGCCGAACCCGGATATCGTCGGCCGCGAGCGTATCCTCAAGGTGCATGCCCGCAACGTGCCGCTGGCGCCGAACGTCGATCTGAAGACGCTCGCTCGCGGTACGCCCGGTTTCTCCGGTGCCGATCTCATGAACCTCGTCAACGAAGCTGCCCTCATGGCCGCCCGCCGCAACAAGCGCCTGGTCACCATGCAGGAATTCGAAGACGCCAAGGACAAGATCATGATGGGCGCCGAGCGCCGCTCTTCGGCCATGACCGAAGCGGAAAAGAAGCTCACCGCCTATCACGAAGCCGGTCACGCCATCACGGCACTCAAGGTTGCCGTCGCCGACCCGCTGCACAAGGCGACGATCATCCCACGCGGCCGTGCGCTTGGCATGGTCATGCAGTTGCCGGAAGGCGACCGCTACTCCATGAGCTATACGTGGATGGTGTCGCGGCTCTGCATCATGATGGGTGGCCGCGTTGCTGAAGAACTGACTTTCGGCAAGGAAAACATCACCTCCGGTGCATCCTCGGATATCGAGCAGGCGACCAAGCTTGCCCGTGCCATGGTCACGCAATGGGGTTTTTCCGATCAGCTTGGTCAGGTTGCCTATGGCGAGAACCAGCAGGAAGTATTCCTCGGCCACTCGGTTTCGCAGTCGAAGAACGTGTCTGAGGCGACCGCGCAGACGATCGATAATGAGGTCCGCCGCCTGATCGATCAGGCTTATCAGCAGGCCAAGGATATCCTGACGGAGCATCACGATGGCTTCGTGGCGATTGCCGAGGGCTTGCTCGAATATGAGACGTTGAGTGGCGACGAAATCAAAGCTCTGCTTCGTGGCGAAAAGCCGGCGCGCGATCTCGGTGACGATACGCCGCCGAGCCGTGGCTCGGCCGTGCCGAAGACCGGCGCGAAAAAGGACGGCTCGCTCGGTGCCAAGGGTGACGAGCCTGAAGGCGGTTTCGAACCGCAGCCGCGTTAAGGCGTGAGAGGTTCAAACCTCGAAATTGAAAGGCCAGCCCATGAAAATGCGGCTGGCCTTTTTGCTGAAAGGTCGAGGGAGAGGCAATGGGCCGAGCTGCAGACCCTTTGGCTATTGTCATATCAGTCTGAAGTAACGGAAACGCGGCAGGCTGTGGATCGGACTATGTCCGTCATGATCCGATGCAGTTTTTTAGTGCTTATTAATGGTAACGCGGTGTAATAGGCGTTCTCGGTAATTTAAGTGCCGAATTTTACAATCTATGGCATGAGCCAGAAGCATCGATGTTTGCAGTGCCGCGGGTTTCCAAGCGGCGATATCGATGCCGCCGTATTCCTCGCGAGGACGCGGCAACGACAGGAGTGCATATGAAACGCCGTTATTTCGGAACTGACGGAATTCGCGGTCAATCCAACATCTATCCGATGACGCCAGATCTTGCCATGCGCGTGGGTATCGCTGCCGGCACGATCTTCCATCGAGGTAGCCATCGCCATCGGGTCGTCATCGGCAAGGATACGCGCCTTTCCGGCTATATGCTGGAAAATGCCATAGTGGCAGGCTTTACCGCAGCCGGCGTCGATGCCTTCGTTCTCGGGCCTATCCCCACGCCGGCGGTCGCGATGCTGACGCGCTCGCTGCGCGCCGATATCGGCGTCATGATCTCGGCTTCGCACAATCCCTATCAGGACAATGGCATCAAGCTTTTCGGCCCTGATGGCTATAAGCTCTCCGACGATCTCGAAATGAAGATCGAGGACATGCTCGACAAGGACATGTCGGAGCATCTGGCCAAATCGGAGAATATTGGCCGCGCCAAGCGTATCGACGGTGTCCATGATCGCTACATCGAGCATGCTAAGCGCACGCTGCCGCGCGATGTGACGCTGCAGGGGCTGCGGATCGCCATCGATTGCGCCAATGGTGCGGCATACAAGGTTGCCCCGGCCGCCCTTTGGGAGCTTGGCGCCGATGTCGTGACCATCGGTAACGAGCCGAATGGCACGAATATCAATCTGAATTGCGGCTCCACCAGCCCTGTCGCCCTGCAGAAGAAGGTGGACGAAGTGCGTGCCGATATCGGTCTTGCGCTGGATGGCGATGCCGATCGCGTTATCATTGTCGATGAAACCGGCACCATCATCGATGGCGACCAGCTGATGGCCGTCATTGCCGAAAGCTGGGCTGAGAGTCAGACGTTGCGCGGCAATGGCATTGTCGCAACCGTCATGTCCAATCTCGGACTGGAGCGGTTCCTTGACGATCGTGGCATGTCGCTTGCGCGCACGGCTGTCGGCGACCGCTATGTCGTCGAGCATATGCGCCAGCACGATTACAATGTCGGCGGCGAGCAGTCGGGTCATATCGTGCTCTCCGACTACGGCACCACGGGTGACGGTCTGGTGGCTGCACTGCAGATCCTTGCCGCAGTGAAGCGCACGGGCAAGCCGGTCAGCGAAGTCTGTCGCCGTTTCGAGCCGGTGCCGCAGCTGCTGCGCAATGTCCGTATTTCCGGCGGCAAGCCGCTGGAGGATATTCATGTGCGCCAGGCGATCGCCGATGCAGAAAGCGAGCTGTCCCGCAACGGCCGACTGGTGATCCGCCCCTCCGGCACGGAGCCCTTGATCCGCGTCATGGCGGAAGGGGATGATCGCGGTCAGATCGAGCGCATCGTCGGCGGATTGATCGACGTGATCTCGAGCGTGCGCTCGGCTGCCTGAGCAAGCAAAAGACGTAATTGCGGATAAAATAGCATGGCCGTCCTATCGGGCGGCCATTATGTTTTCAGTTTCGGAATGACGGCAGTTCTACTGGAACATTTCTCCGGGATAAGCGCCCCAGAGCTTGTCCTGTCGGATATAACCCCTGGTGGCGTGGTCGCGGACGGAGACGCGGCACCACGTTCCGGTGCAGAACTGCAGTGAAACCAGCACGCGGGGCTGCAGCTCAGCGATCGTCGTGGCGGCGGGATTCGGATCGGCGCGCAGCGTGGCATTCTTCGCCAGCCAGGGGGCGATCAGAGCCGTACGCGCTCCGGAAAGCAGGACGCTGTGCATCCAGCCGGTAACGCCCGTATCGTCGCGGACCTGCCGCCAATGGCCGTATTCGTCGATGATCTCCAGGGGAAGACCCGGCTTCATATAGATCCATTTCGTGGCATAGATCGTCGACGGGCCGACGCGCATGCGCGCCTTCTGGGCGCGAAGGGAAACATAGCGTGGGATCGGCAAGCCGGTTTCACGCCCCTTGTTCCATGCGGTGGCCGTGGCGGCTATCGGCTTTACCGGCATTGCGCCTGCCAGGACGGCGGAACTCAGAAAGATGAGAGCAAGGCCCAGGCCGGCCGATATTGTGCGATGGTAAGTCAATGACTCCCTCCTGAGTTATCTCTCCGGCGACAACACTGTAATGGTTCGATTCTTGCCAAACGGTTTAGGAACTGCCGCCTCTGGGTCCGTCCGCAGATCCGGTGCCTGAGTTAAAAAAGGAGGTGGGCGTCGCTTCTTATCTCGTTCTCTTCATTTAAGTATCAATTTTCTCTAATATATGAGCAAAGTATAATTCGTAAATAAACACGGTAAATATTCGTAGTTAATCAGGTTTTAACTCCTTTTCATCATTATTCCCGCCATGTCATTTCAATTGGCAAGCTTTTGCTGTGCCAAGGGCAAGAAATTTGGAGCCAAAGCCATGATGAAAACCCTGATTGGGGCACTTGCCACTTTGCTTGTCGGCACGTCGGCCTTTTCTGCTGATCTTTATACGCCCGAACCGGTACAGCCGGCGCCGGAAGTGACGGTCGCTCAATCCAGCGGCTGGTATCTGCGCGGCGATGTCGGCTATGCCTTCACGAACCTGCGCGGCGCGAACTACTTCCAGGGCTCCAATGCCAGCCTGGTCGATTTCGATCGCGCCAAACTGGACGGCAATGTCACGCTCGGTGGCGGTGTCGGTTACCAGATCAACAACTACCTTCGCACGGACTTGACGCTCGACTATCTCTTCAAGTCCGACTTCAAGGGCTCCACGAAGGGCGATTGCGGTGCCTGCGGCCCAGGCTTTACTCCGACTGCGGCAACCTCGCGCGATCTTGCCTCCCTGACGGCCTATAGCTTGCTTGCCAACGCTTATGTCGATCTCGGCACCTACGGCATCTTCACTCCCTATGTCGGCGGCGGTCTCGGCGGCACTTACGTCAAGTGGAGCAATCTGAAGAACACGTCCTGCTCCGACGCCAACCCGGATTCCTGCGACGGAACGGTCTCGCATAACGGCCGGGGCAGCTGGCGCTTTACCTATGCTCTGATGGCTGGTACCTCCATCGATCTGACCTGCAACCTCAAGGCGGATGTCGGCTATCGTTATCGCCACGTTCAGGGCGGCGACATGTTCGGCTACAACGAGAATGGCGGCCCCGGCTACGACAAGGGCCTGAACCTGCACGAAGCCCGCATCGGTGCCCGCTATACGTTCGGAGGCTGCCAGACGGCAAGCTACATGCCGCCGGCCGATATCCCGGTCCAGGCGCCGGTCTACAAGTAAGACATATCCATTCAAGTTATTGAAAAGCCGTCCGGTTTCTCGCCGGGCGGCTTTTGTTTTTCCTCTATTCCGTTAAGCAATTCTTCGTCGCCTTAAAGCTTCATTAACCATGAATTCCTTATGGTTAATGAAATGAGAATGGCAGCTTTCCCGCTCAGACCCAGACATATGAGATATCAAGGGGAGCTAGCCGGTTCGACATTCGGGCGCGAGCCCGAGGATGGAAGGCGAGGGGTAATGATCCGTTTTGACGCTTTGGCGCTGGCCGCAGCGATGGCAGGCGCATCGACGGGTATTGCGTTTGCGGCCGATGCGACACCGCCGGAAATCAAGATGTCTGAGGTGAGCGTCAAGGATGCCAAGGGATGGTATGTGCGCGGCGATGTCGGTTATGCCGTCAATGCCAGCCGCGCCGACACGAAATTTCGCGCCTATGATCCTGCGGGTGGCGATTACAGTTCGAGCAGCTTTGATTCGACGCGGTTCGGCGGGGATTTTTCCGGCGGTCTCGGTGTCGGCTATCAGTTCAACGATCTGTTCCGCGCGGATGTGACGGGCGATTTCTTCAGCGGTGATTTTAATGGCCGCATTTCGAGCGATTCGCCGTGTTCCGGCGGTGCTGGCGGCACGGGATGCTCCACGAAGGCCCGGTCCTCGTTCCGGGCCGGCAGCCTGATGGTTAATGGCTATGTCGATCTCGGGACGCTCGCCGGCTTCACGCCCTATGTCGGTGCCGGCCTCGGCGCCACGCGGGTTTCCTGGAGCAGCGTCAACGCCATCGGCTCCTGTGTCGATGGTACGTCGGGCTGCGGCGGCGCTGCCTCGGTCAGCGCACGCTATCCTGGTGACAGTGACTGGCGCCTGACCTACGCCTTGATGGCGGGTGTGGCTTATGAGGTCGCGCCGAATATCAAGGTCGATCTTGGCTACCGCTTCTCCCATATCGCGGGTGGTGACATGTTCGGCTATTCCGCCGCAGATACGGCTGCAGGCGCCGGCGGCACGGCGGGCCGCGACGGCGCGTTGTCGCGCCATGAGATTCGCGTGGGCTTGCGGATCACTACTTGGTAAAACCCGAGGCTTACGGCGTCGTCAGTACGTAGGCGATACGCCGAAAGAAATCCACGGTTCGGAAGATGTGTGCGGGTATGCGCTGCCAGGCCGGTGCCTTGGCCGCGCGGTAGTCGCGACGCCAGCCGATCATCGTCGTTCGCTGCAGTCGGCTAAAACCGGCAATATTCGCGCGCGTACTGACGATGGAGATATTCATGTCCCAGCCGCGCTCCACGGCCACATCCCAGGGCAGCGACATGATGGCCAGCGATTTCACGATCTTTTCGGCGCCTTTGCGCGTGACAAGATAGCAGGCCGTCGAGCCTTGTGGACCAAAGAGGCAGCGTCCGACGATATCTCCCTTGCTGCTCCGGCCCATGGCACGAAAGCCGTTCCAGCGGTGATTGACGAGCTTGATCAGGTCGGCATTCGGCGCAGCATTCTTCGCGGCCACTGTGCGTGCGAGGAAATCGATATCCAGCGCAACATCATCTTCGATGACCACGGCCATTTGGTCGCCGCTCGCCAAAAACTGTTGCAGCGCCAACAGGTGACTCCGGTAGCAGCCATACTCACCGGGCAGGATGGTGCGGCCATGCCGGCGCTGGAAGCGATCGTGATCTACATCGATCCATTCATCGCGCGGGATGAGGGCACCGTCGACGCCATGAATACGCTCGAATCGAAAACCGAACTCATCGCTCTGCCGCTGAATCTCCGCCAGCCGTTCGGCTGCCCGGTCGATATTGATAAGATAGACCGGCATGGTTTGTGACGGCGTAAAAGAAGTTTCGGCGAGCGCAGTTAGGGACATCGAGCACACTTGATAATTTCCATCGGCGCAAAACGGCGAGCGCCTAGCCATATATGATTGTGCATCAGCATAGAAACTAGCTCTTGTGGCACTAAATTTGGCTTATTTCCATTGCGCGTGCCTTGCCTGGCATCAAAATCTCGCACGAAATCGTGAGGGAGCGCCATGAGCAATTTTTATTGTTGCGCTAACGGGCTGCTTCCAATATATCCGGCGGCGGGACACTCCTCCCCAACGAGGAGCTTTCTATCTGAGAGGATAGCATCATGACTAAGCTCGCCAAGCCGGACATCCGTCCGAATAATACTCATTTCTCTTCTGGTCCATGCTCGAAGCGCCCCGGTTGGACGCTTAACGCTCTTTCCGATGCGGCTCTTGGCCGTTCGCACCGCGCGAAAGTCGGCAAGGCAAAGCTGAAGCAGGCCATTGATCTTACCCGCGAAATTCTGGAAGTGCCGGCGGATTATCGCATTGGCATCGTTCCGGCTTCCGACACCGGTGCCGTCGAAATGGCGCTCTGGTCGCTCCTCGGCGAACGCGGCGTCGACATGCTCGCCTGGGAAAGCTTCGGCGCGGGCTGGGTTACCGACGTCGTCAAGCAGCTGAAGCTCAAGGACGTCCGCAAGCTCGAAGCCGGCTACGGCGAGCTGCCCGATCTTTCCGCTGTCGATTTCGACCGCGACGTGGTCTTCACCTGGAACGGCACCACGTCGGGCGTCCGGGTTCCGAACGCCGATTTCATCCCGGCCGACCGCAAGGGCTTGACGATCTGCGACGCCACTTCGGCCGCCTTCGCTCAGAACCTCGATTTTGCCAAGCTCGACGTCGTCACCTTCTCCTGGCAGAAGGTTCTGGGCGGCGAGGGCGCCCATGGCGTCATCATTCTGTCGCCGCGCGCCGTCGAACGCTTGACGACCTATCAGCCTGCTTGGCCGCTTCCGAAGATCTTCCGCATGACCAGCGGCGGCAAGCTGATCGAAGGCATCTTCACGGGTGAGACGATCAACACGCCTTCGATGCTCTGTGTCGAAGATTATATCGATGCTCTCCTCTGGGCGAAGGATCTCGGCGGCCTGAAGGCGCTGATCGGCCGTGCCGATGCCAATGCCAAGGTCATCCACGACTTTGTCGCCGCCAACGACTGGATCGCCAATCTTGCCCTCAAGGCGGAGACGGAATCCAACACCTCCGTCTGCCTGAAGATCGTCGACAAGGATGTCGTCGCTCTCGATGCCGATGGTCAGGCGAATTTCGCCAAGGGTCTGGTTGCGCTCCTTGAGAAGGAAGGCGTCGCCTATGACGTCGGCCATTACCGCGACGCGCCGTCGGGCCTGCGCATCTGGGCCGGTGCGACGATCGAAGCTTCCGACATGCAGAAGCTGATGCCCTGGCTCGCCTGGGCTTTCGAAACGCAGAAGGCGACGCTCTCCCAGGCTGCTGCCTGAGGTTTGAAGCGTTTATGGCTCCGCCGGTAAGGTGGAGCCCAGCATCCCGAAATTCTCGTTGTTTTCATGCAATTCCACGCGGAAAGCCGTTTTCATACCTTTCCCGGATTGCTCGTCTTAGCTGACCCTTTTCAGGAGGCCTCCATGGCACCTCGCGTTCTCGTATCCGACGAACTGTCGGAAACCGCTGTCCAGATCTTCCGCGATCGCGGCGTCGAAGTCGATTTCCAGCCGCAACTTGGCAAGGACAAGGACAAGCTGTTCGAAATCATTGGCAATTACGATGGTCTTGCCATCCGTTCCGCCACCAAGGTGACGGAAAAGATCATCGAAGCGGCCAAGAACCTCAAGGTCGTCGGCCGCGCCGGTATCGGCGTCGACAATGTCGATATCCCCGCCGCTTCGCGCCGCGGTATCATCGTCATGAACACGCCGTTCGGCAACTCGATCACGACGGCCGAACACGCCATCGCGCTGATGTTTGCCGTTGCCCGTCAGCTTCCGGCGGCCGATGCCTCGACGCAGGCCGGCAAGTGGGAAAAGTCGAAGTTCATGGGTGTCGAAATCACCGGCAAGACGCTCGGCATCATCGGCGCCGGCAATATCGGCTCCATCGTCATTGCCCGCGCCCTTGGCCTGAAGATGCATGTTCTTGCCTATGACCCGTTCCTGTCCAAGGAGCGCGCCGAGGAAATGGGCGTCACCAAGGTCGAGCTCGACGAGCTCTTCGCCGGCGCCGACTTCATCACGCTGCATGTGCCGCTGACCGACAAGACCCGCAACATCATCGATGCCTCTGCGATCGCCAAGATGAAGCAGGGCGTGCGTATCATCAACTGCGCCCGCGGTGGCCTCGTCGATGAAGCGGCCCTTGCTGCCGCCATCAAATCAGGCCATGTCGCCGGCGCCGCCTTCGACGTCTTCGAAGTCGAGCCGGCCAAGGAAAGCCCGCTCTTCGGCCTGCCGAACGTCGTCTGCACGCCGCATCTCGGTGCCTCCACGACAGAAGCGCAGGAAAACGTCGCCCTGCAGGTCGCCGAGCAGATGGCTGATTACCTCGTCAAGGGCGCTGTCTCGAACGCCATCAACATGCCTTCGATCACGGCTGAAGAAGCGCCGATCCTGAAGCCGTTCATCAAGCTTGCTGACGTTCTCGGCGCCTTCGTGGGCCAAGTCACGGACGATCCGATCAAGGAAATCGAGATCCTCTATGACGGCGTCACCGCCAACATGAACACGAAGGCGCTGACGAGCGCGCTGCTTGCCGGCCTGATCCGCAATCAGGTTGCCGACGTCAACATGGTTTCGGCGCCGATCATGATCAAGGAAAAGGGTATCGTCCTTGCCGAAGTCAAGCGCGACAAGACCGGCGTCTATGACGGCTACATCAAGCTGACTGTCACGACAGACAGCATGAGCCGCTCCGTCGCCGGTACCGTCTTCTCGGACGGCAAGCCGCGATTCATCCAGATCAAGGGCATCAACCTCGATGCGGATGTCGGCAACCACATGGTCTATATCGCCAATACCGACGTTCCCGGCATGATCGGCTTCATCGGCACGACGCTCGGCTCTGCCGGCGTCAATATCGCCAACTTCCAGCTCGGCCGTGACAAGCAGGGTGGTGATGCCATCGCGCTTCTCTATGTCGACGGTCCGATCAGTGATGAGGTGCTCGGCAAGCTGACGGCGCATCAGGCGATCCGTCAGGCAAAGCCGCTGGTGTTCAACGTCGATTGAGCCTGCCCGCCCTGAAGAAGGGCGGCAGCTATAGAACTCCGCTCCTCCCAAGAGCCCATGCGAAAGCCTGGCGCGACATAAGTTGCGCCGGGCTTTCTTCATGGTTGTGAGGGTTGTGGATAAGCCCGGTCCACAGGCTATCGGGGGCGATGAAACGCGCCTATCTCTATGTCATGGAGGCTTTGCGGAAGAACATCCTCGGGGAAGGAATGGGCACGCCGATCGAATGGCTGGCGAAACCCGTTTCCGTGGCGATCGTGCTCTTTGCGCGAGCCATTACCGCCGTTCGGGCGATCTGGCCCGAAAGCGGCATGCAAACCCGCCGCTGCGTCTATTTCGCCAATCACTCCAGCCATGGCGATTTCATCCTGATCTGGACTGTCCTGCCGCCACGATTGCGCCGCCGCGTACGCCCGGTAGCGGGCGCCGATTATTGGCTGAAATCGCCGCTGAACAGCTTCATCGGCCGGGACGTCTTCAACGCCGTGCTGATCGAACGGGATCGTGAAGCGCGCAAGGAAGATCCGGTCACTCAGATGACGCAGGCGCTCGATGCCGGCTCCTCGCTGATCCTGTTTCCAGAAGGCACCCGTAATCTCACCGAGCAGCCGTTGCAGCCCTTCAAGAGCGGGCTTTTCCATCTTGCGCAGGCTCGCCCTGATATCGATCTGGTGCCCGTCTGGATCGACAACCTCAATCGCGTCATGCCCAAGGGCGAGTTCGTGCCCATTCCGCTGATCTGCACCGTCACCTTCGGCGAGGCGCTGCATATCGGCGAGACCGAAGAGAAGGCGGAGTTTCTGGCGCGGGCCGAAGCGGCGCTGCTGGCGCTGGCGCCCAAGCGGGCGGGAGACTGAGCATGGAAGCGGCAAGCGCCGATCTGATCCACCTGGTCCTTGGCATTTTCGGCGTTCTGATCGTCGCCTCCGTCATCGGCTACGTGCTGGAGCGGCGACTGTCGCCGGACGGATCGAATGCCGCGATTGAAAATCTGAATGCGCGCATCAAAGCCTGGTGGGTGATGGTGGTGCTGATCGGCATCGCCTTCATTGCCGGGCGCGCCGGCGTCATCCTGCTCTTCGCCTTCTGCTCCTTTGCGGCGCTGCGCGAATTCATGACGTTGATCAACACGAAGCGGGCGGATCACTGGGCACTTGCCGCCGCCTTCTTCGTGGCCTTGCCGGTGCAATATTACCTGCTCTGGGCCGAACAATATGGCATCTATTCGATCTTCATCCCCGTTTACGCCTTCCTCTTCATGCCGATCATCGCGGTACTGCGCGGCGACACGGAGCGGTTTCTCGTGCGCATCGCCGAGGTGCAATGGGCGCTGATGATCTGCGTCTTCTGCGCCTCGCATGTGCCGGCGCTGCTGACGCTGCACATTCCGGGCTATGAAGGCCGCAATGTACTGCTGATCGCTTTTCTGGTGATCGTCGTGCAGCTCAGTGACGTCCTGCAATATGTCTGGGGCAAGCTATTCGGGAAAACGAAGATCGCGCCGCGTCTGTCGCCATCGAAGACGGTGGAGGGTTTCGTCGGCGGCGTCATCAGCGCCTCGCTGATCGGGGCGGCGCTCTGGTGGGTGACGCCGTTCACGCCGCTGCAGGCCGGGCTTCTCGCCTTCGTCATCACGATCATGGGTTTCTTCGGCGGGCTTGTCATGTCGGCGATCAAGCGGGATCGCGGCGTCAAGGATTGGGGCCATCTCATCGAGGGCCATGGCGGGCTGATCGACCGGCTGGATTCGGTCGTCTTCTCCGCGCCGATCTTCTTCCATCTCGTGCGCTACTGGTGGTCGCTGTCATGAACGGAAAGCTGAAAGCGCTTGCCGGCAGCAGCATCGTGCATGTGCTTTTCGCCTTCCTCGCCATGGGCGGCTGGGCTTTCTTCGCCAATCGCATGCACCCGATGCCGAGGCCACTGATCGCGGGCTTCGTGCAGGGCGTGCTTTCGGGCTGCCTGACACTGTTCCTGAAATCCGTGGTCGAAGCTTTGTCGCGCCGGTTCGGCGGCTTTACGCGCCTTTGGGCGCCGCCGCTGATCGCCTGCCTGGGTTCGGCAACGATCCTGGTCGTCATCCACGCGCTGAGCGGCACGCCGGAGATCCTGAAAACCATCGCCGTACCGCTGCTGGTCTCTTCCAGCTATGCGGCGATCTACAATTATTCGATATCGGGCGGAAGGCCGCGAAATCATGAGGGATAAGGGCATATGACCGGCGAGGGAACAGGCGACAGGCGGCCGCTGGCGAGCCGCAACACGCGGTGGGCACAGGCACTGGCGCGGCGCATGACTAGGCTTTCAGTGACGCCGAACCAGATCTCGCAGGCAAGCATGGTCATGGCGGCACTGGCGGCCGCCTCGTTCTGGCTCTCCGGCGTCGTTGGCAGCGTGGGGGCGCGGGTGATCTTACTGATCCTTGCCGCCTTGTTCTGCCAGCTGCGTCTGCTCTGCAACCTGCTCGACGGTATGGTGGCGGTCGAGGGCGGGAAAGGTGAGGCCGATGGACCATTCTGGAACGAATTTCCGGATCGCATTGCTGATATCCTCATCTTTGCCGGTATCGGCTATGGCATTGCGATGCCGGGCCTTGGTTGGGCCGCCGCCGCCTTTGCTGTGCTGACGGCCTATGTCCGCGAGCTTGGCCGTGCCACAGGCAATTCCAGCGATTTCGGCGGTCCGATGGCCAAGCAGCATCGCATGGCGGTTGCGACGGCAGGGGCTTTGCTTTCGATTATAGAGGCGTTATGGAGCGGCGGCAGCTGGGTCTTGATCATCGCGCTTTGGGTCGTTGCCGTCGGATCGGCGGTGACAGTCCTGCGGCGTAGCCGCAATCTGATTCGGCATTTGAAGGCAAAGGGATGATTCGCGATTTCGCCCACCCCTTGCATGGGTTGGCAATCCTTTCTATATCCGTCCACAATTGAGGCTGGCTGCAAAGAGCGGCTAAAGGCCCTGTGCAATGAAAATTCGCCGCTTTTGCATGGCATGCGGCGGCAACAAGCATGATCCCGAAAAGTGTGCAGCGGTTTTTGGATCAGATCATGCGAAATGAAATCGTGAGAGCGTGACGACGTTTCGAAGAAACGTCTCCCGCTCGGCAGCATCGAAGATCGTTCAAGACTGGCGGCAACGACCGTGAATACACTGGATTTTGACAAGAGGCCGGAAGATACCCGTGTCGTCGTCGCCATGTCGGGCGGTGTCGACAGTTCCGTCGTCGCCGGCATTTTGAAGCGGCAGGGCTATGATGTGCTCGGGATCACGCTGCAGCTCTATGACCATGGCGCGGCCGTGCATCGCGCCGGCTCCTGCTGCGCCGGCCAGGATATCGACGATGCACGCCGTGTCTGCGAAACGCTCGGCATCCCGCATTATGTGCTCGACTATGAAAAGCGCTTCCGCGAGACGGTGATCAATCCCTTCGCCGAGAGTTATGTCGCCGGCGAAACACCGATCCCCTGTGTTGCCTGCAACCAGACAGTCAAGTTCGCCGATCTTCTGCTGACTGCCAAGGAACTCGGCGCCGATGCGCTGGCGACCGGCCATTATATCCGCTCGCGCCCGAATCCATCTGTGGAGCACCCAAATCGCCGCGCCCTCTATCGCCCGGCCGATGCCGATCGCGACCAGAGCTATTTCCTCTTTGCCACGACGCAGGAGCAGATCGACTATCTGCGTTTTCCACTCGGCGGCATGCCGAAGGCCGAGACGCGCGCGCTTGCCGAAGAGATGGGCCTCGTCGTCGCCAAGAAGGCCGACAGCCAGGACATCTGTTTCGTGCCGCAGGGCAAATATTCCGATGTCATCGCCAAGCTGAAGCCGAATGCGGCGCTTGCCGGCGAGATCGTGCACCTTGACGGCCGCGTGCTCGGCCAGCACGAGGGTATCCTGCATTACACGATCGGCCAGCGCCGGGGTATCGGTGTTGCCACAGGCGAGCCGCTTTACGTCGTCTATCTCGACGCCCGCTCGCGCCGCGTCATAGTCGGCCCGAAGGAAGCACTGGAAACGCACCGCGTCTATCTGCGCGACGTGAACTGGCTGGGCGACGAGTCGCTCCTGCAGGCCGCTTCCGGTGAAGGCTATGCCTGTTTCGCCAAGGTGCGGTCCACCCGCGCACCGTCCCCGGCTGTGCTGCATGCCGATGCCAGCGGCATCTATGTCGACCTCACCGTCGGCGAGGCCGGTGTGGCTCCCGGGCAGGCCTGCGCGCTCTATTCGGCACCCGGTGATGACGCCCGCGTCTACGGCGGCGGCTTCATCGAACGTTCGGAACGTGAGCCGATGGCGGAGGCGTCTTTGAAGGCGCTGCTGGCAGGCCCGGTGGCTGCCTGAGGGCAGGCGGCGTCGGCGTCAAGAGAAAGCACTGATTTTTCCAAATCATCCGCTTGACACCAAGCCGAACCGCATCTTATAAGCCGCTCAACCGACGAGCTAGCGCTTTCGAGCGACAGTTTGTTTGACCTTTGCATTTGATGTTCAACATCAATTGCGGCGTGGCGGAGTAGCTCAGTAGGTCAGAGCAGAGGAATCATAATCCTTGTGTCGGGGGTTCAAATCCCTCCTCCGCTACCAAAATTTCCACAGTGTTGAAAGTTCTCGTAATCGAAAGCTCTTAGCGACCTGCTAGGCGTGCTTGTCCCTATGGGCACGCAAGCTAAACCACTTCGACACTTGCGAGGATCTGATTCAGGAGCCCGCTGCTCCGATCCCTTTGGGGCCGTCGAGCCGGGTTACGTTGTCATCCAAGGTTCGCACCGCTGTTGCCAGGGTCGCCAGTGCTGACATCATGAGGGCATGGTCCTGGCCTTCTTGGGATTGCGATTGGGACAGAGCAAGAGCGCGATCGTGCAGCTGTTGGCCGATTGTGTCGAGCCGATCAATGATTTCCTGGTTCATAGCCATCTCCTTCACAGGCCAATTCGGCAGAGGTGCCATATGGCAATGCATGGTGGGGCTTATTTGTTCCGGGCGAACCTTATCGACGCGCGGTAACTGTGACCGGTATACCGCCCCAGCTTTGACGGGGAGCTATTTCGGATATTCATCCGAACGCCATAGATGTTGTGGGCGAGAGTGCCCTCACACAAACTCGACGCCCATGCTGTTGATTTTGCGCCAGCGTACTGCACATGCCATCAATCTCTCGTCCGAAAGTTGCAGATCGAAGGTGTTGGGTGCTGCGAGAGGATTTTCGATTTGGATCAGGGCGCCGGTATCGGACAGGTTTCGCACGAGGCAATCGAAGACCGAATGTCCATCGTTGAAGATGATTTTTGCGCCGAGAAGCGTTCGCTTTCGGGGCGCTACCCGGCCTTCGGGTGAGAATGCCGTCATGGGATTGGCTCCTTGACTTTTGTCTTTGCTAATGTGGCATGTTCTAATATCGAAGATATTAATGAGAATCCGCAAATTGAACGGTTTCCACTTATTGGCGGGGAGGCAACCTAAGCGTCGGATAAATGCAGGCCGGTCGAAGCTTGGGGCAGCCGGAATACATTGACACTTCCCCATTCCCGAGAGGCCATCCCCGGCACGCTTTCCGTTGAAAATATCTCGGCAGAGCCGGATGGACGACGTCGCCGGCGAACAACCCGCCGTCATTTGCGTTGTATTTTCAAATGGCCCATGGAAATCCACGCAACATATCTTGCAAGACGAAACCTGCTCTGGCACCGTGCTGCCGTAGGGGATCGGGGTTTTCAATGAAACTGTTTTTGGCGGTGGCCACCATGCTGGTGGGCGCCAGTTCCGTAATGGCGGCAGATGATACCGTGAACAATGCGTTCCGGGTCTGCAAGATGATCGACAATACCGGCTTGTTTACAGCGCCGTGCCAGGTGTCCAGCCGCAGGTACGCCGTCATGGCGACAATAGATCTGCCGAGCGCCGATGCCAGAAAGGCCTGCGCGCAGATTACCGGCGTGGCTTCGTCAAAGGGGTTCCATTTCCCTGGAGGAGAATGGACCGTGCAAATCAAGTCACCGACAAGCGGCGACAAGTCCATCGCATCTTGCAGATTGCCGAAATAAAGCACCCTGGGAAAGGTGCGCAGCGGTTTTCCGTCCGGAATTGCGTAAAAGCACGGGGATGAGCGTTTCGCGATCGGAAAAATCGGAAAGGTTCCAGCGCCTCAGGCCGAGGCGTTCAGTTCCTCTTCGGCATAGGTAAGCTGCAGTTCCATCTGCACCGCATGCATGAAGAGGCCTGCTTGCCGCGAGATTTCGCCGTCTTCCATTCCCTGTTCGCGCAAGGCGTTGGCAAAGATTGCCATTTCCGAACGCCAGAAGCGGTTTGCCGCTTCGCCATTTAGCTGCTGAAGGGCTGCGGCACACCGCCTGACATCACTGGTACGCCTGTCGGCCGGGAATGGTAGAAGCGACATATTCTCTCCGTCATTGGCAGGGCGAATCGCCTGCCTCTGTTGGCAAGATCGCCGGCACTCGTTCACAAAAAGTGAATAATGTCAGAGAGATCCCGCATGCCGCGGGAAGGGCGGGATGATTTCACTGCATGACGGATATGCCGGCCTCCCGTGCAGCCTTGATCAAGGCCTCCCTAACGGCTTCGGTGGGGACGGCACCAAGCATCGCTTCGAGGCAGATCCGCACTGCCGCGACATATTCCTCGCCATTTTCCACCGGCCAATACTCCAGCAGCAACTCCGCCGCCTGATGCACTGAATTGATACGGCGGGTTCCGCCGTTCTCTCCCATGACAAGCGTGATAGCCGGAAATGGGCGTAAAGTGTTTCGTTTCAAAACGTATTACCTCCGAAACATTCATGCTTCGGTAAGACTGCAAGAAGCGTTCCGGACCGTAAGTCTTGCCCGATGCCATCGTAGCTGAGGTCGTTTCTTGCCGACAGACGGCCACATTGCGCTCCTGTACTGCGGCCGAGATCGCTTCCGTGTCGCATCTGAATGACGGCGCCATTCTCGTAAAGCAAGACAAGGCCGGGACCGCTTCCCGGATATGCAGCCGCCCCGCTCTCCAATGCCTTCGCCTTTGGGCTGCTATCAAAGCCCCGCGAAAACCGCGAGGATCTGACAGCGGTTTGAGAATGGTTTGAGCCTCGCGAGAGCTCTAATCCAATACGTTTGCTTCCACGCAGGCTGCGATGAACATCTTCCTGGCTTTATCGCTCAACAGGGGATCGATATCGGCTTGGAGGCAGAGGCTTCGGGCGGAATCATATTTTTCGCCTCTGATGGTCGGCCAACGGAAAAGAAGGTGATTATGGGCTTCCTTGGGGCTTCGGACGGCCTCCGGCATTCCGTAGCCGATGCGCAAATAGACTGGCTCGTGCCAGCGGCCATCGCCGGCACTAAAAATACTGGTCATTTCGATGATGCTCCGACATTGCCTCCCGAAACTCCTGCAAGAGCAAAAAGTTTCGCAATATCCGGAAAATTGATCTTCAGATTGTAAGCGGGAAAGCGGCTCCAGCATGCGGCGATCTTGGAAAAAAAACGAGCATCCGGGACAGTCCCTCGATTGCTCACATCCAGTCCCGCCGGCTGACTTGGTGAACTATTCCACGACGAGATATGCAGCGTGTCCGCGCACGAAGAATGAGAACGCACTATGCTTTTATTGAACGACCGGCATCTCAAGAGGGACGCCAGCCTCGGATGCCGCGGCGACAAAGCTGTTGCGGGCCTCCACTGGTTGTCCCTGACCTCTTTCGACGTCGGCACAGACTTGCAGTGCCATCATGAACGCCTTGCCCTCTGCGACGGGCCATGCGTTCAGCAGCATGTCCAGCGCTTCTTTCGTGTTCGCGACCGTATAGACTTTTCCGGTACGCTTGCAGATGACCATGATGGGATTATTCCAGTCTTTATTATTCATGGCACGGGGCTCCGATCCGACGCGGCCGCAATTAACGCTACGGTGCGTGAAATCTCAAGTTAATTTCAAGACCATATCTGGAGCAGTCCGGAATTGTTTCAATCGTCGGAAATCAATTCGAGTGCCGGCGTGATCAACTTTCGAACCGCAACTTTCGATAGGGTGTTTTTCACAGAAAATCATCGTACGGAGATTACATGCACGGGGCAATGCGGTCATAAAAGACTTGTCGCGCGGCATGACCGGGAGAAGATGATGGGAAGCTTTGCGGAGATCAGGGAGCGCGCCGAGAAGCGCAAGGGCGGCGCCGATGGACTGAGGGCGCTGATGCCCAGAATGCCGAACCATGACGTGCTGCGGACGCAGCCCGACGATCGGATATTGTCGGAAATGACACGCTACATCTTCTATGCGGGTTTCGTGCGCAACGTCATCGATTCGAAATGGACGGGCTTCGAAGCCGCTTTCTCCGGCTTCGATCCCGCCTTCCTCAATCTCGCACCGGACGACTACTGGCATGATCTGACCTCCGATGTCCGGGTCATCCGCAATGGCGCCAAAATCATGTCGGTAAGGGCCAATGCGGAGTTCGTCCGCCGGCTTGCCGACGAGCATGGCAGCGCCGGCCGCTTCTTTGCCGATTGGCCGCTGGACGATCAGATCGGCCTGCTGGCTCTTCTGGACAAGCAGGGCAACCGGCTCGGTGGCATGACCGGACAATATCTGCTGCGCGCAATCGGTCGCGACAGCTTCGTCATGAGCCATGACGTTCTCGTCTGTCTGCGGCTTGCGGGCGTGCCCATTTCGGAAAGCAAGCCTACCAAGAAGGATTTGCGGCTGATCCAGGATCAGTTCAATGCCTGGCACGCGGAGACGGGTCTGCCGCTCACCTATCTCTCGCGTATTTGCGCCTTCTCTGTCGGTATGCCAGGGGAGGAGGACGAGGCCTGATTGATCTCATCCATCGAATGATATTGGATCGCCTCGGGATACAGGAGGAGCAGAATGACGACCGACAGCAGACCCTTGGCCATCAGTGCGCCGGAGCCGCGCTCGCTCGAGCTTATCTTCACCAAGGATGCCCTGACGCTCCTTCACTCGAAATATCGCATCGTAGAAGCCGATCCTGACGATGTCGCGGGATTAGGGGATGATGTGCTCGGCGAGGCGCGCTATATCATTGGCCAGCCGCCCTTGTCGAAGGAGACGCTCGACCGCATACCGCAGCTGCGCTGCATTCTGAATGTCGAGAGCAACCTCATCAACAATATGCCCTATGAGGTGCTCTTTGAACGCGGCATCCACGTCGTCACCACAGGTCTCGTCTTTGCCGAACCGGTCGCCGAAATCGGTCTTGGGTTTGCGCTAAGCCTGGCGCGCGGCATCGCCGATGCCGATCTTGATTTCCGTGAGGGCAGGGAGCTTTGGGGCGGCGATGGCAATGCCAGCGCCCGGCTGCTTTCGGGCAGCGATATCGGTATCGTCGGCTTCGGCGATCTCGGCAAGGCGCTGAACCGGGTTCTGTCCGGCTTCCGTGCCAATATCAGGGTGTTCGATCCATGGATGCCGCCATCGATCCTGAGAGAGCATGGCGTGCAGCCCACCGGGCTGGACGAGGTGCTGTCCGCCAGCGATTTCGTCTTCGTTGTTGCCTCCGTCACAAGCGAGAACAAGGGCTTTCTCGGCGCTGAGGCTTTTGCGAGGATGCGCAAGGGTGCAGCCTTCATTCTGCTTAGCCGGGCCGATGTCGTCGATTTCGATGCGCTCATGGCAGCGGTAGCCTCCGGCCATATCGTGGCGGCGAGCGACGTCTATCCTGAGGAGCCGCTCGCCCTCGATCACCCCGTGCGCAAGCTCAAGGGCTTTCTGCGCTCGGCGCACCGGGCCGGGGCGCTCGACAGCGCCTTCAAGAAAATGGGCGACATGGTGCTGGAGGATATGGATCTGATGGATCGCGGCCTGCCGCCGATGCGCTGCAAGCGTGCTGAGCGGGAAACGGTGTCGCGCATGCGTTCGAAGCCGGTGACGCGCAACTGACGGTGGTCGCACGAGGCACGAAACCGCAGGTGCATTTCCGAGTCGACTCATCTATCTCTCCCTCATAGCGTGCAGATGGGGATATCGATGGCAAACCGGGAAATTGACATAGCATCCGTGGCGAACAAGGGTCGCGTTACGGCATTCATCGGCATCATCGCCGTGATAGCCGTGCTGATGCTCGTCTTCAGTTCGTGGTACACGATTGATCAGGGCGAGCGCGGCGTCATCCTGCGCACCGGCGCAATGGTCGGCACGGCGGAACCGGGCTTGCATTTCAAGTTGCCCTGGATCGAGACCGTCGTCAAAATCCCGGTGACCCAGCAGGTCACCTATTGGACCTGCCAGAACGGCTCGAACTGTCAGGCCAACGAGCATCAACAGATGCAGGCCTATTCGCAGGATCAGCAGCCAGCGGATATGCGCGTCACCATCTCCTGGCATGTGCCGGCAGATGCCGTGGAACATGTCTATTCGGAGTTCGGTTCGCTCGGCAATCTGGAATCGCGCCTGATCGCACGGCGAGCTCCCCAGGATGTAAAGACCGTATTCGGCAAATTCACCGCCGCCTCCGTCATCCAGAACCGGGCACAATTCAACACCGACGTCCAGGCGGCGATCGAGGCGGGCATTCAGGGTCCGGTGCAGATCGACAGCGTGCAAGTCGAGAATATCGATTTTTCGGATGCCTATGAAAACAGCATCGAGCAGCGCATGCTAGCGGAAGTCGAGGTGCAGAAGCTGCGGCAGAATGCGGAGCGCGAGAAGGTGCAAGCGCAGATCACCGTTACGCAGGCCCAGGCCGCAGCGGACGCCCGTCGCGCCGATGCGCAGGCCCAGGCCGATGCCGTGAAGCTGCAGGCAGAAGCCGAGGCCGAAGCGATCCAGCTCCGCGGCGACGCCGAAGCGAAGGCCATCAAGGCCCGAGGCGATGCATTGCGCGACAATCCGAACCTGATCTTCCTGACCCAGGCGGAAAAGTGGAATGGTCAATTGCCAACCACCATGCTGCCGAACGCTTCGGTGCCGATGCTTAATCTCGATCAGCGCCAGAGCCCCGCCGCGTCGGCGGAGCATGAATAGCATCGATTGAGCCGAGCTAGAGCAGTTCCAGCAAAAGTGCGAAGCGGTTTTGCGTCCGGAACTGCGTAAAAACAAGAAGATAGAGCGTTTTCGCGATTCGAAGAAAAGCGGAAATGCTCTAGCGGCGGTCGAGCCGGTTGGCTAGGCGATCGCCCAGCCATTGCATGCCGCAGACCAGAATGATCAGCACGATGACGACGGCGATCATGACGCCGGTTTCGAAGCGCTGGTAGCCGTAGCGGATCGCAAGGTCGCCGAGGCCGCCGCCGCCGATCGTGCCCGCCATCGCGGAAGCCCCGATCAGAGTCACCAGCGTCACCGTGAAGCCGGCGACGATGCCGGGCATGGCCTCGGGCACCAGCACTTCGCGGATGATCGTCCAGCGATTGCCGCCCATGGCGCGCACCGCATCGATCAAGCCGCGATCGACTTCACGCAGCGAGACCTCGGCGATACGGGCATAGTAAGGGATCGCGGCGATGGTCAGCGGCACGATCGCCGCTGTCGTGCCGAGCGCCGTGCCGACGATCAGCCGTGTCAGCGGGATGAGGGCAATCAGCAGGATGACGAAAGGCACGGCGCGGAAGCCATTGACGAGCGCGGCAAGGACGCTGTTGATCGCAGGCTGCTCGGCAATGCCGCCGCGACCGGTGACGACGAGGGCGAGGCCCAGCGGCAGGCCGATGACCAGGGAGAGGAGGCCGGACGCAGCCGTCATCCAAATCGTCTCCCAGAAGGAGCGCCAAAGCAGGCCGAGTATCACATCAGTTGTCATAGCCTAAAACCTCCACCCGGGCGGAGCGGGCTTTCAGAAAATCGCTGACCTGCGCCAGCAGATCCGGATCGCGCGTCGGGACGGCGACGAAGAAACGGGCAACGGGTTGGTTCTGGATGTGGTCGATGCCGCCGTGAACCAGGCGAAAAGAGCGCGGCAGGGCAGCCGAGAGTTCTGCAAACAGTGCCCCTTGCGCGGCCGGACCGGCAAGATCGACGCTGAGGATCGCTTCGACGCCTGACGTCGGCGACAGGCGGGCGGCGATGTGCTCGGGAAGCTGCGGGCGGATGCCGCCGAGCAGGCTTGCCGTAATCTCCGTTTCGGGGTTGGCGAAGACCGTCCACACGGAACCTTCCTCGACGATCCGTCCGGCATCGATGACCGCGACGCGGTCTGCGATCGAGCGCACCACTTCCATCTCGTGGGTGATGAGCAGGATCGTCAGGCCGAGCTTGCGATTGATATCCTTCAGCAGTGCGAGGATCGACCGCGTCGTTTCCGGATCGAGCGCCGATGTTGCTTCGTCCGAAAGCAGCAGCGCCGGGCGGGCGGCAAGGGCGCGGGCGATGCCGACGCGCTGTTTCTGGCCGCCGGAGAGGGCGGCGGGATAGGCTTTTGCCTTATCGGCAAGGCCGACAAGATCAAGCAGCTCGCGCGCCCGCTGCAGCCGTTCGGCCTTGGCCACTCCCTCGATCTTCAGTGGCAGGGCGATATTCTCTTCGACGGTCTTTGCGGACAACAGATTGAAATGCTGGAAGACCATGCCGATGCGGCGGCGCAGTGGCTGCAGTTCCTTTTCCGAAAGGCGTGCGATGTCGCGGCCTTCGATATGGATCTCGCCGCTATCGGCGCGCTCTAGCCCGTTCAGGCAACGGATCAGTGTCGATTTGCCGGCGCCGCTGCGGCCGATGATGCCGACGATCTCGCCACGGCGCGCGGTCAGCGAAATACCGTCCAGTGCCGGCGTGCTGCCGAAGCGGCGGCGGACGTCAATCAGGCGGACAATTTCGTCGCCCGCCGCACGCTCGGGCGGCGCGTGTCCGTCGATTGATGTGGCCGGGATGAAGGAATTCATAGTGCTTCTCTTTGTAAAGGCGTCTTCCAGGTTGCCGAGGCTATATACCCCCCTCTGTCACTGTCGTGACATCTCCCCCACAAGGGGGGAGATTGTTGAGAGTATGCCGCGCACTCTGTGAAACAAATCAGCCAGGTGTCAGCAGATGCGATGTTCGTTTCTGGCGATGGCTTGCGACGAATTTCCGATCTCCCCCCCTTGTGGGGGAGATGTCACGACAGTGACAGAGGGGGGATGTACCCTCCGCGAACTCCATAACCAACTATAAATTTCATCGCATCCTGATGCGAAAACATCAAAGGCGGCCCGGGCAAGATACCCCGGCCGCCTCGCCGCTCAGCGCGGTCCTGACATCAATAGGCGCTGATGCCCGTTCCCTTGTAAACCTTGTCGAACTCTGCCTTGACGGCGTCATTCTGGTAAGCAGCAACCAGCGTCTTAACCCAAGCCTCGTTCTCGCTGCCCTGCTTGACGGCGATGAAGTTGCGATAAGGATTGCCGTCGATCGGCTCCTGTGCAATGCGTTGCTTCGGCGTCAGGCCGCTCTTCAGCGCCCAGTCGGTGTTGACGACGGCTGCGTCCAGGTCGTCGATCGAGCGGCCGACGATGCCGGCGTCCAGTTCCTTGATCTCGACGTTCTTGGGGTTTTCAACGATGTCGGCGGTCGTGGCGAGAATGCCGGTGCCATCCTTGAGCTTGATCACGCCTTCGTTCTGCAGCACGCGCAGTGCACGGCCCTCGTTGGACGGATCGTTCGGTACGCCGATGATCGCACCCTTCGGAAGCTCTGCCACGGTCTTGTATTTCTTGGTGTAGAGGCCGATCGGCCAGACGCCGGTATAGCCGACGCTGACGATATGGTAGCCGTGCTGCTTGATCTGATTGTCGAGGTACGGCTTGTGCTGGAAAGCGTTGGCATCGATTTCGCCGCGCTCGAGGGCTTCGTTCGGCTGGGTATAGTCGTTGAAGACGACCGTCTCGATCTTCAATCCTTTCTTGGCGGCTTCAGCAGTCACGACACGCCAGACATCTTCGTCTTCACCGCTGATGATGCCGACCTTGATTGTCTTGTCTGCCGCGAAAGATGGCGTGGAAGTCGCCGTCCAGCCGAAAACGGCGACAGCGGAGGCGAGGATGGCAGCAAGGCCGGCGCGGCGGGAAAGGCGCAGCGCGTCAAAACCTCTAGAAAGCTTTTCAGTCATGGGAAATCCTGTTCCTGATGATCGAGATCAATATCTCGTTGACGGCTTAATCATCTCAGGCGCGTGTTCGTATAGCCAAGCAGGATCATGCGTTGCGCGCCGCACTTCTGAAAAACTCTTTTCAGTGCGGCGCAAAGCGCAAACTAATTTTCTATAAATATTGTAGATTATTTATGCGGCAAATGAGATTTTGCCTGATAAATGTGCAGATTAACGATGGATCGGGTCCTTCCAGAGGACTTCTTCCGGTTTTTCCACTGGTTCGATGTCGAGATTGACAACGACTGGTTCCTGCCCGGAGCGAACGAGAACACATTCCAGCGTTTCGTCACGGCTGGCATTGATCTCCTGATGCGGCACATAGGGCGGCACGAAGATGAAGTCGCCGGGGCCGGCTTCGGCGACGAATTCGAGGTTGTCACCCCAGCGCATGCGCGCCTTGCCCTTTACGACATAGATGATGCTTTCGAGGTCGCCGTGATGGTGAGCGCCAGTCTTGGCATTGGCGTGGATTGTCACGGTTCCCGCCCAGATCTTTTCAGCGCCGGCGCGCGCATGATTGATCGCGGTCGCGCGGTTCATGCCGGGCGTTTGTGCGGTATTCGGATCCAGCGCATTGCCGGGAATGATCTTGATGCCCTGTTCGCGCCAATCGATGGGCTGAGGATCGTGATCGTGCCCGTCGTGATGCTGATGTTCATGATCGCCGCACATGGGGTTCCCTTTGCTCTTGGGAGAGAGATTCGCGCGCCTTTCGTCGGCACGCGGCAATTTCATACTACGCGAAGTCATTCAAAAATAAAGAGAATTACAGAAAATTCTTAAAGAGGCTTTTCAAGTCGAGATTAATCTATAGACTTGATCAAGTTAAATGACCGGTGGGAACATTTCGTGTGTCCCGCGTTGCGCCGGTCACGAGATGGTTTGCCGCGCCACGCCCCGTTCTTTCGGCGCGCCAAGCCGACGAAGCAGCGCTTGGGTCTCGGAGGAGAGACCATCCATTTTCATACATGCGCCGGACTTCCAATTGAAAGGAGACAGACATGTCGAATGCCTTGCCGCCCCTTCATGAGGGTCATGCACCCATCACCCTGCAGCAGCTCTTCCGCGAAGCGCTCTATGCCTTCGAGGAATGGGACAGCGAAGTAACCGAACCGATCGTGACGTTCGAAGGACGCATCCATCCCATCAGCGTCGTGTTCGAAGCCATGCGCGAGTGCACAGACATCGTGCCCAACAATATCGTTTCGGCTGTGACCGAGCGGCTGACCAAGCCCTGGGAGGGCGAAGGTCCGCTTGACACGATGACCTTTTCGACGGCTGCCCGCGTGATGGGCGTTCTGGTTCGTAAAAGGCTGCTCGCCGTGAACAACGGCCTCAACGTTGCCGCCCTCGCTGCAGACGCTCAGGCGACGGAAAAATCTGACCGCTGAAAAGCGAAAGACCGTTTAAGGAAGGCCCGCCGGCACGCCCGCGGGCCTTCCGCATTTTCAGCGGCCGCCGACATCGAATTCCGGATCGACAGGGATCTGCATCGCCGTGACCAGATGGTTCGTCTGTCCGGCAAGGCCGATGACCGCCAGTAGTTCGGCGTGCTGGGCATCGGTCATCCCTTTCGCCTTCGCGGCGGCGGTGTGGGAATGGATGCAATAGCTGCAGCCATTGGCGGTGGAGACGGCAATGTAGATCATCTCGCGCACCAGCGGATCGAGCGCGCCGTCCGTCATCATCACCGCTTTCAGCCCTTCCCAGGTGCGCTTCAGCAGTGCCGGGTCGTTTGCCAGGCCGCGCCAGAAATTATTGACGAAATCGGATTTTCTCACTGCGCGAATATCGTCGAACACCGCCTTCACGGCCGGGATCGCCTCTGCCTCCGCATCATCGAGCAATTTAACCGTTGCCATTCCCTACATCTCCTTCAGCAAATCCATTTGGGTCGGACAATAGCGCATTTTATGGCGCTGGCGGCAGCGTAGAGCGCGAATTCATGCTGTCTTTTCGATTGCAAAAATCATGCATATGTGAAAAAACTATTCACATAAGAAAAGTAGAGCTCTCTGCAGAAACGTCGGCAGGGTTAGGAGGAGAGGCGCTTTGAGGACGCATCCGACTATCCGCATCGGCAGGCGATTGCTGAAATTCGAACGTGCAGCTCGCATATTGGCGAGCATAATGCGGCGCTCTGGGAGGAGTTCGACTTCGGGTTAGAGGTCGAGAGGTCGCGATGGATTTAGAAGGAGTTTTCCAATGACGCGCATCACCAATCTTCGCGTTTTCGATTTGCGCTTCCCGACGTCGCAGAGCCTCGACGGTTCGGATGCGATGAATCCGGATCCGGATTATTCGGCAGCCTATGTCATCCTCGACACCGACAAGCCGGGCCTTACCGGCCACGGCCTGACCTTCACCATCGGCCGCGGCAACGACATCTGCTGCATGGCGATCGAGGCGATGCGGCATCTGGTGGTCGGCACGGAGCTTGCGGCGGTTCTGGAAAACCCCGGCAAATACTGGCGGCATCTGACCAGCGACAGCCAGCTGCGCTGGATCGGCCCTGAGAAGGGCGCGATGCATCTGGCAACCGGCGCTGTCGTCAACGCCGTCTGGGATCTGCTCGCGAAGGAAGCCGGCAAGCCGGTTTGGCGGCTGGTGGCTGAGATGGATGCCGAGCGGATCGCCGATATCGTCGACTATCGTTACCTGACCGATGTGCTCACCCGCGATGAGGCCGTCGCCATCTTGAAGAAGGCGGAAGCCGGCAAGGCCGACCGTATCGCCACGCTCGAGCGCGAAGGCTATGCCTGCTACACGACATCGGCCGGCTGGCTCGGCTATGACGACGCCAAGCTGCGCCGCCTGTGCCAGGAGGCGATCGATGCCGGCTTCAACCATGTGAAGATGAAGGTCGGCCGCGATCTCGAAGACGATATCCGCCGTCTCACCATTGCCCGCGAGGTGATTGGCCCCGATCGTTACCTCATGATCGACGCCAATCAGGTCTGGGAGGTCAATCAGGCGATCGACTGGGTGAAAAAGCTTGCCTTCGCCAAGCCTTTCTTCATCGAAGAACCCACAAGCCCGGACGATGTTGCCGGACACCGCAAGATCCGCCAGGCCATCGGCCCGGTGAAGGTCGCCACCGGCGAGATGTGCCAGAACCGCATCATGTTCAAGCAGTTCATCGCGGAGGGCGCGATCGACATCGTGCAGATCGATTCCTGCCGCATGGGCGGTCTCAACGAAGTGCTGGCGGTTTTGCTGATCGCCGCCAAATATGGGTTGCCGGTCTGGCCGCATGCCGGCGGTGTCGGCCTCTGCGAATATGTGCAGCACCTGTCGATGATCGACTATATCGCCGTATCCGGCACCAAGGATGGTCGCGTGATCGAGTATGTCGATCACCTGCACGAGCATTTCATCGACCCCTGCATCATCCGCGACGCGGCTTACATGCCGCCGAGCCTGCCGGGCTTCTCGATCGAGATGAAGCCGGAATCGATTAAGGAATATACATTCAAGGGCTGAGGTTTAGCGTAGGTCGGCATTGTCGATGTGCGGGTACTTTATCAAGGGCAGAAGCTGTGCGATAGCTGCGCACTTCTGTCGGAGTATCGATGCATGCGAGTGATTTTTGCTGTTGTCCTGACACTTTTGTCCTCGCTCGCATTCGGAAACGCTGTAGCCGCCAGTGGTCGACAGTTCAGCGTCGCGACACCGGGCGGCAATGTTCTGGTCGAGAGCTTTACGAATAGCTCAGGCCCATCACGTCCGGCGGTAATCGTCCTGAGCGGCAGTCATGGTTTTGCTTCGCCCAGCTATGGCGAGCTTGGGCAGAGCTTGAATGCAGCAGGTCTGGACGCATATCTCGTTTACCTGCTCACACCCGCCGATCAGGCTGCTATCGCCCGTGCTGGCAGTTCACCCGCTCGTATCGCCTATTATGCGACGCGGTGGCAGGACTGGATCGCAACGGTTCACGGTATGGTTTCCTATATCAAGGGCCAGCCCCACCATACCGGCAAGGTCGGCCTGTTTGGCTTATCCCTCGGTGCACAGGCCGCCGCTGCCGCCTCGGCTGACAATAGCGATATCGCTGCGCTCGTGCTTGTGGACGGCGCATTTCCGGACGGTTATTCGAAGCCGGTGCGCTCCCTGCCGCCGCTTTACATCGTCTGGGGCGGTGCCGATCGGACCTTCCCCGTCTCGACCGCGCAGAACCTGCGCCAGATGGCTCTAGGTCTGGGCGGGTCTGTCGGCTTCAATGTCTACAAGGACGGGCCACATAACTTTTTTCTGAAATCTGGTGAGCAGGCTAAGGCTGCTCACCAGAGCGTCGTCGATTTCTTCGCATCGCGGTTATCGAGATAGAGCTTTACGGATTTGGTGAAGCAAATCCCGAGACGCTAGGACGATTTAGTTGTGCGCTTGAGCCAAGCCTGAACGACGGATGCATCGGCATCGTCAAACTCGTGGCCGCCCGGCACTGTTGCCAGTTCGACCTTTGCGCCGCCTTCGCGCAAGCGGTCCGTCAGCGGTTGGGCATATGGCCCGTACAGATCCTTTTCCCCGGCGACCACCAGCACATCGGCATCCGACATATCAGCCGCCGGCGGATTTTCGAGCACGGCCATGGAGCGCAGCAGCACAGCCCGGCGGATGAGATGCGGGTGCAGCGAGAGCATGGCGTTCAGCAAGTTGGCGCCGTTCGAATAGCCGATATAGACGATGCAATCGGGATCCAGCCCGTAGGCGTGGATCGCGCCGTCGATAAAGGCGGCGAAGGCTTCGGCCTCGCTGGCGATATCCGCCTGATCGAAGGACATCGGTCCATTGCGACGGAACCAGCGCGGCACTCCTTCCTCTAGCGCACGGCCACGCACGCTGAGCAAGGTCGCATTGGGATCGATCTCGTGACCAAGCGGCAACATCGTCGTTTCGTTGGCGCCGGAACCGTGCAGCAGAATGAAGACATTGTCGTTCGGCTCATCGGGCGTGAAGAAGCGATGGATGAAGGGCAGATCGCGATAGATGACGCGCGGCTCTCCGGGCATGGAGAACTGCGGCAGGATCACGTTCAGCTCGGCCAAAAGCTTCGGACTGTCGCCGGGAGCGAAGAGGCGCGTGCCAAGTGTTGCTTCATCCTCGTCGATCAACATGCCAGGCGCATCCGTGGCGAGTTCGAGCAGGATCTGGCCAGGTTCGCGGACATAGAGCGAGCGGAAATATTTGCGGTCATGCATCGTCGTCGGCCCGGAATCGATCGCCTGCAGGGCGGTGTGGACCGACTGCAATTCCGCATCGTCGGCGGCGCGAAAGGCGACATGATCGACCGTACCCGTACCCGGGGCGCTCGCCCAGAAGCCGCGGGCATCGCGGATGTCGAGGATATCGCCAGGCTCCGAGACGAGTCGGCTGATCGCCCCGCTGGTAGTAAGCGGCCGGTAGTCGAAATGGTCGACCAAAATGGCCTGTGTCTCCTCGGGCGTTTCGCTGAACAGCGTCGCGCCGCGGATGCGGCGGACCGCGTGCTCCTGCGGAATGGCATCGCTCACCCACGGCGCCGTTGCCTGGAGGGCATTGGTCCCGACAAGCTTGACGATGACGCCGTCCGGATCCTTCAATCGAAGCACCGGCTCACCGAATTCGTCGGAGGGGCCTTCGGGCTTGAGGCCGGCGCTCAGTGCACGCGTCAGCCAGAAACCGATGCTTGCCGGATCGATGGCGAGAGAGATTTCGCCGATCTGGCCGACGCCGGCGCGGCCGGGCGAACCATCCTCCCAGACAAGGAAAGTAATCAGCGAGCCGGGCGAACCCTTGGCGTCGCCATAGAGGAGATGAAGCTGGGTGGCGTCTTCAAAGCCGCCGGTGCGCTTGACGAGGCGCAGGCCGAGGAAGCCGACGTAGAAATCGACATTCGCCTGGACCTTGCGGGTGATCAGCGTGATGTGATGGATGCCGGCGACCATGGGATGCTCCAGACTGTTACTTCGTTCTGGTCGCTATTTAGGTCGAGGTCATTGTTCAATGCAATGCGCCGCCCGTGAAGGCACTGTTCACAAAAGCCGCTATTGCCGGAGTGGGCGGGAGGCGAGCATCAGTGCTCGCCAAGGCTGTCTTCCGGCGATCTGCGGCGGTGGCCGCTGATCTCGGAGCCGGCAGTGCGCGAGAAGCTGGCGTTCCAGATGACCGCGAGAAGCGCAATGGCCGTCACAACGATGAAGGCGACGGAAAAGTCGACCATTTCGGGCTTGCCATGGCCGAGGAACTGCGTCGAGCCATGGAGAGCAAGGGCTGCGACGCAGATGCCGAGGGAGAGCATCAGCTGTTGGAAGGTCGAGTAGAAGCTCGTCGCAATACTCATGCGGTCGCGCTCGATCTCGTCATAGGCGATCGTGTTGTAGGCCGTGAACTGGAACGACATGAAGAAGCCGCAGAAGAACAGGATCACGAAGATGACGGGCAACGGCCAATCCGGCTTGAAGATAGCGCACATGCCATAGCCGAGCGTGCCGATCAGGCCGAAGATGATGAGGGCGGTGCGGAAGCCGAGCGTGCGCAGGATGCGGACCTGCAGTGGCTTCATGGCCATCGAGCCGAGTGCCGTCGCAATGGCGATCTGGCCGGCGGCAGCGGCCGAAAGACCAAAGCCGAGCTGCAGCATCAGCGGGATCAGGAAGGGATGGGCGCCCTGGCTGATGCGCGTCAGCGAGCCGGCGATCACTGATGTGCGGAACGTCGGCACCTTCATCAAGGAGAAATCCATGATCGGCGAGGGGTGCTTGCGCGCATGGCGCAGATAGGCGATGCCGAACAAGAGGCCGATGGAGATCAGGAAGACCGCCATATAGCCCTCGCCCTCGCGGCTCGACATTTCGAAGCCGAAGAGCAGCGATCCCAGCGAAATGCCCGAGAGGATGAAGCCGGAGAGATCGAAGCGGCCGGTGCGCGGGCCCTTTACCTCCTCGATGAACATGGTCACGAGGATGAAGCCGATGATGCCGATCGGCACGTTGATGTAGAAGATCCAGCGCCAGTCGAGGTAGGTCACGAACAAACCGCCGACCGGCGGGCCGAGGATAGGGCCAACGAGCGCCGGGATCAGCAACCAGGACATGGCGTTGACCATGTCCTTGCGGGCAACGCTGCGCATCAGCACGAGGCGACCGACGGGCAGCATCATGGCGCCGCCGAGACCCTGTAGTAGCCGCGCGATCACGAGGAAGAACAGGTTCGGCGCCTGCGCGCAGAGAAGCGAGCCGACAACGAAGACCGCGATGGCGGATCGGAAGACGGTGCGCGACCCGAAGCGATCGGCTATGGCGCCGCTGGCGGGAATGAAGATTGCGAGGCTGAGAAGGTATGAAGTCAGCGAGATACTCATAGCCGGTGCACTGACGCCGAAGTCTCTCGCCATGGTCGGAAGGGCTGTTGCGAGCACGGTCGCGTCGAGCTGTTCCATGAACATCGCGCTTGCTACGATAAGCGCTACTACACGAAAATTCGGTGCGGCCCGCCGGGTCGGGGCGGCCTGGAATATCTGATCCGACATTGTCGGGGATCGCTCTCGATGGTGCGGTGGGGTCGTAAGACAGAACCGCAAGTCTGGTCATGGCGCGGAGGCCTATTTGAACGGCGGTTTGTATACTCCTGCTTGCACGCGATTGCTATATCAGAAATCGCAAATCCCATTCATGGGATGAAAAAATGACGCACATGCAGGGGCAAACGGCATCAAATAAACGTGAGGTGAATGAATAGGCGCGATATCGCGCCGAAATGCTCACGCTTGGTTTTTTCGCGTAAGATAATGTGCTCGTTTGAGCCGGATGCCAAAGGCGAAAAGACCGGTGCCAATTGGTGGTGGCACCGGTCCGAGGCGTCGTTTTCAGCAGGCACCGAGGCGATCAGTAGCCTTCGGCAAGCCCTGAGCCGGCACGGCTGTCCACGGCGCCGTTATAGCGGGCGCCACCGCCCTTGGCGATGTCGCTGAGGCTCTTGCCCCCGACAAGGATGCCGGCCGCCTGGCCCCAGATCGGCCAGCTGTTGTCCACCTGAACCGTGTAGCCCATGCCGGTCAGAAGCTTGATCGTATCGGGCGAGAGCGCGCGCGGCTCCATGTAGACCTTATCCGGCAGCCATTGGTGATGGATGCGCGGCGCGTCGATCGCCTCCTGAATGTTCATGCCGAAATCGATGACGTTGATGATCGCTTCCAGCGTGATGGTGATGATGCGCGAGCCGCCGGGGCTGCCGATTACCATGAAGGGCTTGCCATCCTTGGTGACGATCGTCGGGCTCATGGAGGAGAGCGGCGTCTTCTTCGGCTGGATGGCATTGGCCTCGCCCTGCACCAGGCCGTAAAGGTTGGGCACGCCGGGCTTGGAGGTGAAATCATCCATCTCGTTGTTCAAGAGGATGCCAGTGCCAGGCGCAACGACGCCGGCACCGAAGGAGCCGTTCAGCGTATAGGTAACGGCGACGGCATTGCCGTCATTGTCGATGATCGAATAATGCGTGGTCTCGTGGCTTTCACCGAGGCCTTTCGGCATCAGGTCCTTGGAAACGCCGGCCTTGTACGGAGAGATGCCGTCGCGGATCTTCTGGGCATAGGCCTTATCCAGCAGCTTGCTGACGGGGTTGTCGACGAAGTCGGGATCGCCGAGTGCCGAGTTGCGGTCGACATAGGCATAGCGCATGGCTTCGACCATGTAGTGGACCGTGTCGGCCGAGGCATAACCTGTATAGGAGAGCGGATAGCCTTCCAGCACATTGAGGATTTCGCAGATGATGACGCCGCCGGAGGAGGGCGGCGGCGAGGAGATGATCTCATAGCCGCGATAATTGCACTTCACGGGCTCGAGCTCGCGGACTTTGTATTGTTCGAAATCCTGGTTTGCGAGAATGCCGCCCTTGTCCTGGCTTGCCTTGACGATAGCGTTGGCGACCGGCCCCTTGTAGAAGCCATCCGGTCCCTGATCGGAAATGCCGGATAGGGCGTTGGCGAGATCCGGCTGCACCAGCTTGTCGCCCGTGGCAAAGGGCTTGCCGTCTGACTTGGTGAAGATTGCGGCGGTGGCCGGATCGCGAGAAAGCCACTTCTTGCCCTCGTTCAGTTCGGCGGCATCGGCCTGGTTCAGCGTGAAGCCTTCCTTGGCATAGCGAATGGCCGGCGCGATTAGATCCTGGCGGGACTTGGTGCCGTATTTCTCGCGGGCCGTCTCGAAGCCCATGACTGAGCCCGGAACGCCGACGGCGAGATAGCCGTCCGTACTGGCGCCTTTGACGATATTGCCCTTGTCGTCGAGATACATGCCTTTGGTCGCCGCCAGGGGCGCGCGCTCGCGGAAGTCGAGGAAGGTCGTCTTGCCGTCGCGCATGCGGATGGTCATGAAGCCGCCGCCGCCGATATTGCCGGCGGTCGGGTAGACCACGGCCAGCGCATAGCCGACCGCAACGGCTGCATCGACGGCATTGCCGCCATTCTTCAGCACTTCGACGCCGACATCGGTGGCGAGATGTTGAGCAGTGACCACCATGCCATGCTCTGCCTCGACCGGTGGCGGCGCGGCAGCTCTGGCGGTGACGGAAAAGAGAGCAAATGTGACCAGGGTTACCGACGAAATCGCCCGCTGGCGGAAGTGGCGCATGATGAATATGCCTCCCATTGTTATCTTGATGGAAAATCGCCAACGAATGACATGGCGTCGTGCGCGAAAATGGCGATATCCGCCGTCACAATTTTTTAATGGAGCGATCCCGCCGCGGCCGAAAGCCGGCGCACTATGTCTTCCATGCACTACTACGGATAATTTCGGTCCGCCTGCCGCGCGGAAAATCGCTTCGCACTTGCAATATTTCTTTTATTAGTTGAATCTATTTTAGATTGTTGCTTGTCGAGGCGAGTATTGCGTGGAGGGTGATCATGGCCGTGACGAAGCTCGAGCAATGGAAGAGCGAGCGCAGGATCAAGACCAGGCCATTCATCGTTGGCGAAAGGACGCATGTCGTGGAAATCGAATGCGACCATTGCAGCCGACGTTTTCTTCGATGGGCATCGACGGCAGCCGCCTATTGGCGCTGTGACGATTGCACCACAATTATTTAAGCTACCCGTTCCGTTACGCGATCAGGATGGCGCGGAAGTCGTTGACGTTCGTTCCCGTGGGGCCTGGGACGAAGAGATCTCCGATCGCGTTGAAGGCCGTCCACGCATCGTTGTTTGCCAGCATCTCAGCCGGAACCATTCCAGCCTTGCGCAGCCGTGCCACGGTGCTCGCATCTGTAAAAGCGCCGGCATTGTCCTCGCTGCCGTCGATGCCATCTGTGTCGGCGGCCATGGCGTGAATGCCGGCATGGCCGTCGATATCGATGGCCAGCGACAGCAGGAACTCCGAGTTTCGCCCGCCCTTGCCGTTGCCTTTCAAGGTCACCGTGGTTTCGCCGCCTGACAGTAGCACGATCGGCTTGGCGAAGGGCCGGTTGCGATGAAGCACCTCGCGGGCAATCGCGGCGTGGACATGCGCAGCTTCGCGGGCCTCGCCCTCGATGGCATCGGAGAGGATGGCCGCCTCGATGCCGGCGGAACGCGCCACCTCGGCGGCAGCTTCCAGCGAGACGCCGGCAGAGGCGATGACATGCACTTCATTGCCGGCAAAACGAGGATCATCCGGGCGCGGCGCATCCGCCTCAACTTTCTCGATATGGGCGAGAACGGCCGGCGGCAGTTCGATGTGGTAGAGGCGGATGAGATCGAGCGCTTCGGCGCGCGTCCCGAGGCCGGGTACGGTCGGGCCGGAGGCCACCAGGGCAGGGTCGTCGCCGGGAATGTCCGAGACGACGAGCGAGAGGACCTTGGCCGGATAGGCCGCGGCAGCCAACCTGCCACCCTTGATGGTCGACAGGTGTTTGCGAATGACATTCATCGCCGAGATCGGCGCGCCGGAGGCGAGCAGCGCCTTGTTGACCGCGATTTCGTCCGCAAGGCTCAGGCCGTCCGCCGGCGAGGGAAGCAGCGCCGAGCCGCCGCCTGATATCAGTGCGATCACCAGATCGTCCTCAGTCAGGCCCCCGACGAGTTTCAACAATCGACGGGAGGCAACGAGGCCCGCTTCATCCGGCACAGGATGGGCAGCTTCGATGATCTCGATCCGGCGGCAGGGGGCGGAAAATCCGTATCGCGTCACGACAAGGCCTTCCAGTGGGCCATCCCAGCATTGCTCCAGCGCGGCCGCCATCTGTGCAGATCCTTTGCCGGCGCCGATAACGATCGTGCGACCCTTCGGTTTGGCAGGCAGATGCGCGCGAATGCCGGTCAGCGGATCGGCTGCGCGAACCGCGGCATCGAACAGCGAGGTCAGGAAGGCGCGGGGATCGGTAACGGTCATATCGAATTGCCTGTCTGCTAGAGCGTTTATACGCAATTCCGGACGGAAAACCGCCACGCACTTTTCCTGAAATTGCTTCTCAGAGCCTGTAACCATTTGGTGGCTTAACTGGCTGGAAGACGCAAGGGCCACGAACTGCAATTGTGTCCTGCGCGATGAATCCCTATGTAGAAGGAAAGGGTTTCCCGCTTTTATTTCAAGGATTTTCGACATGGCCGAACTGAAAGTGAAGACGAGGCAGACGGGCGCGACCGCTACGGTCGGCCGCACCGGCTTTCCGCATGTGACGTCGGTGACCGGCGGTGAGATCGACATCGTCACTTCGCCGTCGCAGCCGGGTTTCAATCCGCTTGATCTGCTCTATTCGTCGCTCTCGGCCTGCCTGGTCTTGAGCGCCCGCATGGCGGCCAGCAGCCTCGGCGTGCTCGACAAGCTCACGGAAGTGACTGCTGTCGTGACAGGGGAAAAGGCAACCGAAGGCCTTTCGCGCGTGGAGAAATTCAACATCGCTTTCACCATCAAAGGCGATTTCGGCGACGAGATCCGGAATGCCATCGCGCATGCCGCCGAGGATGAGATCTGCACCGTGAGCAACACGATCCGCGGCAATCCGCAGTTCGAGACGACGATTTCGGGGTAGGGCCCAAAAGCCCCTCATCCGCCCTGTCGGGCACCTTCTCCCCGTTTTGACAGGGAGAAGGGGATGGCCGCACCGTCACAGTTCCCTCTCGGGATGCTAAGTTGGGTGAGGTTACCGAGGTCATTCCCTCTCCCCGCGTGCGAGGAGAGGGTTAGGGTGAGGGGCAATTTCGTCACTCCGACGGAAACTCAAATCCCTCAAGATAAGGCCCAAGCTCCGGATCGATATCAACCTTCACGGCATTGCTGTAGATCGCCGTTGCGATCATGATGCCGGCGAAAGCGACGAGGTTAGCAAGCGTCGGCTCATCGTAGCGGGCCTTCAATCGATCCCAAATCCCCTCCGGAATGGCGTTGGAATCCCTGACGATCGCCTTGCCGAATTCGATCAAGAGAGCCTCGTCTTCGCTCGGCACGATCGTTTCCGGCGTCAGGCCGGCATTGATCAGCGCACGCCGGAAGAAGCCGACCGGGATGATCGAGCGGCATTCGATCGCAATGGCATGGCAGAGCAGCCAGACGGCGCGATCGTCCAGCGCCGGGCGCAGTTCTTCGCGCAGGGGAAACCATTCGGCATAGATGCGATGCGCCACCGGTGAGTGCAGCAATGTCCGCTTCATATTCGTCATGCGGCCGCGCAATTGTATTTCGCGATCGTGTTCGGCTCGCACGGCCTCGGAAGCAGTCTCGTAATCGATCGGCGTGATATGGCTCATATCAGTCTCTTATCGCGGGCTCTGTTACTGCGCTGCCGCAGCCGATTTCGTGAAGAAGCGGTTTTCCGGGCGCGGCAGGCCGAGGTGTTCGCGCAATGTCGTGCCTTCATAGTCGCGGCGGAAGATGCCGCGGCGCTGCAGCTCTGGAACGACGCGGGTGGTCACGTCAAGCAGGCCTTGCGGCAGGAAGGGGAAGACGACATTGAAACCGTCAGAGCCTTCCTCATGCAGCCATTGCTCCATCTCGTCAGCGATACTCTCAGGCGTGCCGACAAAGGCGAGGCCGGCATAGCCGCCGAGGCGCTGGGCAAGCTGGCGCACGGTCAGCTTCTCCGATTCGGCAAGCGCGATGACGCGTTCGCGGCCGCTCTTGCTGGCATTGGTCTCCGGAATCTCCGGCAGCGGGCCATCGGGATCAAACTTGGAAGCGTCATGCCCTAACGCGATCGAGAGCGATGCAATAGCGCTGTCATAATGAACGAGGCTATCGAGCTTTGCCCGCTTGGCCTTTGCTTCCTCAATCGTGTCGCCGACGACGATGAAGGCGGCGGGCAGGATCTTCAGATGATCCGGATTGCGACCGATCGCCTTCATCCGCCCCTTGATATCGGCAAAGATCGACTTGCCGTCTGCGAGGTTGCGCGGAGCTGCGAAGACGGCCTCGGCCGTTTCTGCGGCAAGCTGGCGGCCGGCATCCGATTGCCCGGCTTGGACGATGACGGGCCAGCCTTGCGGCGGTCGCGCGATGTTAAGGGGTCCGCGGACGCTCAGTTCCTCGCCCTTGTGCCCGAGAACATGCATCCGCTCGGGATCGAAGAAGATGCCGCTTTCGGGATCGCGGAGAAAGGCATCGTCGGCGAAGCTGTCCCAGAGGCCAGTGACGACATCATAGAATTCGCGGGCGCGATGATAGCGCTCGCCATGTTCCATATGTTCTTCGAGGCCGAAATTAAGCGCGGCATCGGGATTGGACGTAGTGACGATGTTCCAGCCGGCACGACCGCCGCTGATGTGATCGAGGGAGGCGAAGCGACGGGCGATGTGATAGGGCAGATCAAAGGTAGTGGAAGCGGTGGCGACGAGGCCGATCCTGTCAGTCACGGCGGCGAGCGCCGAAAGTAGGGTGAAGGGCTCGAAGGAGGTCACAGTGTGGCTGCGCTTCAAAGCTTCGATCGGCATGTTGAGAACCGCCAGGTGATCGGCCATGAAGAAGGCGTCGAACTTCGCCTTTTCCAGTTCCTGCGCGAAGCTCTTGATATGCTGGAAATTGAAGTTGGCGTCCGGATAGGCGCCGGGATAACGCCAGGCGCCGGTATGCAGGCTGACGGGACGCATGAAGGCCCCGAGCTTCAATTGCTTCTGTTCGGTCATGGGCTCTCTCTCGAAAATCGCCAGGCTGTCGTGAAGTAGCAACGGCATTGCCCGTAAGGCAATGCACTACGACGTAGGCGTGCCGGTCGCGCATTCAAAGAGCCGATTTCATTTATTTGATCGCTTTCGCGGAATATTCATCCGGCCGGGCTTTCAGCCACGTTCTATCCGGCAAAAACCTTCACAAGCCAATCTATGAAGACGCGGACCCGCGGCGAAAGCTGGCGGCTGCGCGGATAGAGCATCGAGACGGGTGTTCGGGTCGGTGGATAATCCTCAAGGACATGCAGCAGCTCGCCCGATCGTAAGGCTTCCTCTGCGTGGTAGCGCGGGACCTGGATCAGGCCGAGACCGAGCTTGGCCGCCGCGAAGTAACTCTCAGCCGCGTTGACGGAGATGGTGGCCGGCAGGGTGATTTCGCGCGCGGCGCCATCGATCTGGAATTCCAGCGGCAGCAATCCGCCCGTTGCGGAAGAGCGGAAGCCGATCATCCGATGCCCGTCGAGCTTCTCCGGATGGGCGGGCATGCCGAACCGTTCGACATAGGCGGGCGCCGCAAGCGTCACCTCTTCCAGCATCGTGACGCGGCGGCCGATCATGTCGCTATCCTGCAGCGTGCCGACGCGCAGCACGCAGTCGATGCCCTCGCGGATCAGATCGACGAACCGGTCGCCCTCGGTGATCTGCAGTTCGATATCGGGATAGGTTTCGAGGAAGGAAGGAAGATTCGGCAGGACGAAGTGCCGCGCAAGCGTGCCGTGCACATCAACTCGTAGCACGCCCTTTGGCTTTGCCCCGGCAAAGGCGCCTTCGGCATCCTCAACATCGGAGAGGATGCGCAGGCAGCGCTGGTAATAGGCTTCGCCGTCGAGTGTCGGGCTCACATGCCGCGTCGTGCGCTGCAGCAGGCGCACGCCAAGGCGGGTCTCGAGCTGCTTGATTGCGTCCGTCACCGTCGAGCGGGGCAGGCCGGTGTCTTCGGACGCCAGCGTGAAGCTGCGCCGTTCCACGACCCGGCAAAACACCCGCATGGCATCGAATCTGTCCATATTATTTGTTCGCTGATTTCGGATAGTGATGCCGATTAATGGTCGATTATCCGCCTCATGAAAAGAGGCATCTTCTCCTCATCGAAAGGCGCTACGGCGCAAAGCAACGAAGGATGAGGAAAATGAGCAGCAATTCCAACAAAATAGCAATCGTTACCGGCGCATCCCGCGGCATCGGCGCCGCGATCGCCGAGCGTCTGGCCGAAGACGGCTTCACCGTTGTCATCAACTATTCCGGCAGCGAAGCAGCCGCCGAGGAACTCGCTCGCAAGATCGAGGAAAAGGGCGGCAAGGCGCTGACCGCGAAAGCTGATGTCTCTGATGTGGATGCCGTGCGCCGCATGTTCGATGCGGCAGAAACTGCCTTCGGCGGTGTCGATGTCCTCGTCAACAATGCCGGCATTATGCAACTGGCCAGGATTGCCGATGCCGACGACGCGCATTTCGACCGCCATATCGCCATCAACCTCAAGGGCACGTTCAATACGCTGCGCGAAGCCGGCAGGCGCCTGCGTGACGGCGGGCGTATCGTCAATTTCTCGACCAGCATCGTCGGCCTCAAGCTCGAAACCTACGGCGTCTATGCCGCAACGAAGGCGGCGGTCGAGCTTCTGACCGGCATCATGGCGAAGGAGCTGCGCGGCCGCTCGATAACGGTCAATGCCGTCGCACCCGGCCCGACGGCCACCGATCTCTTTTTGAACGGCAAGAGCGACGAACTCATCGATCGTATGGCCAAGATGAACCCGCTGGAGCGCCTGGGCACGCCGCAGGATATCGCCGCCGCCGTCTCCTTCCTCGTCGGCCCGGACGGCGGCTGGATCAACGGCCAGACGCTACGCGCCAATGGCGGCATGATCTGAGCCAACTTGGCGGCAGGGCTATTCCTGCCGCTCTCCAATTCATCGTCAATAACAGCCAATCCTCTGAAGGAACAAGATCATGAGCAAGCAAGTCATCGTCATCACTGGCGCATCGAGCGGCTTCGGGGCTCTGACGGCACGCGCGCTCGCCAAGGCAGGCCATACGGTCTATGCCGGCATCCGCGAAACCAATGGGCGTAATGCGGCGCAGGTCGAGGCAGCGGCGGCTTTCGCCAAGGAGAACGGCGTCGATCTCAGAACCGTCGAACTCGATGTCGCCTCGGATGCTTCCGTCGAAGCCGGCATTGCCGCCGTCATCGCCGAGCAGAGCCGCATCGACACCATCATCCACAATGCCGGCCACATGTCCTTCGGCCCGGCAGAAGCCTTCACGCCCGAACAGTTCGCCGAACTCTACGACATCAACGTGCTCAGCACCCAGCGCGTCAATCGAGCCGTGCTGCCTCATATGCGCAAAGAAGGGAAGGGGCTGGTGGTCTGGGTCTCCTCGTCCAGCACGCGGGGCGGCACGCCGCCCTATCTCTCGCCTTACTTCGCTGCCAAGGCGGCCATGGACTCGCTTGCCGTGTCCTATGCGTCTGAATTGACACGCTGGGGCATCGAGACCGCCATCATCGTTCCCGGCGCCTTTACGAAAGGCACCAACCATTTTGCCCATTCCGGCTCGCCGGCCGACAAGGCTCGTGCCGCCGAATACGACAATGGTCCTTATGCAGGTGTTCCCGATCAGGCACTGAAGGGGCTCGCCTCGCTGGAGCCGGCCGACGCAGATGCAGCCTCGGTTGCGACCGCGATCGTCGATGTGATCGACATGCCGTTTGGCACACGCCCGTTCCGCACCCATATAGACCCCTCGGAAGATGGTGCGGAAATCGTCAATGGCGTTGCCGATCGGGTGAGGGCAGAACTCTTCCGGCGCATCGGCTTGGAGGATTTGCTGAGACCTGTCGTCAAAGGCTGAGACCGCATTGCTATCTCCCAGCGTCAAATCGCCGCTTCTGTGCCACAGGAGCGGCGATGACTGACGTGCATCGAAACTATTTTGTGCAGGACGGCATTCCAAGCCTTAGAGTTTCGTACTAAAGCGAATCCTTCAGAGGGTCGGGAGATATCCATGGACGCGAAGGACATTGGCGAAATTGCCAGCTGGCTCATGCAGGCCGGCCTTAAGGGAATGACGGAAGTCGATATCCTCTCTGGTTTCTGCGAGCAGTGCCGTCAGCATGGTCTCAACATCGATCGGGCCATGGCGCTGATGGATACGCTGCATCCGGTCTATGAAGGACGCGCCTTCCGCTGGGACGGCAATCAGATCATCGAGCGCGAGTTCGAATATGGCCCGACGCAACAGGGGATCGCCTCTGAAAACTGGCAGCGTTCCGCCTTCTATCACATGCTGACAACGGGCGGAGACGAGGTGCGCCGGCGTATCGGCTTTGGCGACCCGACCGATTTTTACGGGCTCGATACGCTACTGGCCGATGGTCACACGGACTACATCGCCATGATCCACCGTTTCGAAGAGGGCGGCACGATCGGCGAGATGGATTGCTTCTATTCCAACTTTGCCACCGCGCACGAGGTCGGTTTTCCGGAGGAAGATCTGCGCGTGCTGCGCAAGCTGACGCCCGCGCTGGCTTTGGCGATCAAATGTACCGGCATGAGCCGCATCGCCCGCACCATCGCCGAAGTCTATCTCGGCGAGGATGCCGCCCGGCATGTGCTTGAGGGCAAGATTACCCGCGGCAAGACCGAGCGGATTTCGGCCGCACTCTGGTTTTCCGATCTCGCCAATTACACGCGCATTTCCGATACGGCCGAGCCGGATGAAATCATCCCTATGCTGAATGCCTATGCCGACGCGGTCATCTCCTCGATCCATGAGGCGGGCGGCAACGTGCTGAAGCTGATCGGCGATGGCACGCTGGCGATCTTCAAGGCTCGTAATTCCGCCGATGCCTGCGCTGCCGCCCTGATGGCGGAATCGCTGCTGCGTCAGCGGCTGCGCGACCTCAACGCGCAGCGGCAGATCGAAGGCCGGCCCGTGACGGACGTCTATCTCGGCCTGCATATCGGCGATGTCTTCTACGGGAATATCGGCAGTATGGACCGGCTGGATTTCACGGTGATCGGCCCGGCCGTCAATGAGGTCAGCCGCATCGCTTCGATGTGCCGGTCGGCCGACCGCAACGTCCTGATGTCGTCGAATTTCGTCGAGGCGCTGTCAGGCCAGCAGAGCAACGATCTCGTTTCCGTCGGCCGCTATGCGCTGCGTGGCGTCAACCGGCCGCAGGAATTGTTCACGCTGCTCTCCTCGGCGGCCTGACCCGTTGGCAGTGACCGCTTTCAGCGACGGCCGGCCGCAAACATCGGGCCGCCTTTGCTTGCCGGAAAGCCATAGCCATTGATCATGACAAGATCGATATCGCTGGCGCGATCGGCGATGCCTTCCGAAAGTAGGGCATCGCCTTCGTCCATCATGGCTTTCAGTAAGCGGCTGACGATCTCTTCCGCGGTGAAGCTCTTCGGGACGATGCCTTTTTCGGCGCGCGCGGCTTCGATCATGGCCGTTACCTCGGGATCAACAGTCCGTTTGCCGTCGGGGTAGGCATACCAGCCGCGGCCGGTCTTCTGGCCGAAGCGACCGGCTTCGCAGAGCTGGTCGGCGATGACGACGTATCGTTCCGCCGGATCGCGCGTCGCGGCCTGCCGCTTGCGGCGTGCCCAGGCGATTTCCAGACCCGCCATGTCGAACACCGCAAAGGGCCCCATCGGAAAGCCGTAGGCCTCCAGTGCTGCGTCGATTTCCTGCGGCGAAGCGCCATCCTCGACCATGTATTCCGCTTCGCGGCGATAGGCGGAAAAGATGCGGTTGCCGATGAAGCCTTCGGTGACGCCAGACACCACAGGCAGCTTGCCGAGCCGCTTTGCCAAGGCAATGGCTGTCGCCAGCACATCCGGCGCCGTCTGCTTGCAATTCACCACCTCCAGGAGCCGCATGATATTGGCGGGCGAGAAGAAGTGCAGCCCGACGACACGCTCTGGCCGTTGTGTTGCGGCAGCGATCACGTCGGGGTCGAGATAGCTCGTATTGGTGGCAAGAATCGCGTCGGCACGAACGATCGTATCGAGGCGCTGGAACAGCTCGGTCTTGACGGTGAGATCGTCGAAGACAGCTTCGATGACGAGATCGGCCCGCAGCAGCTGCTGCATGTCGGCGGTGACGGTCAGCCGGCCCAAGCGATCTTCTCGCTCCGCCGCATCGAGGCGGCCGGATTGCACGGCCTTGTCGAGGAGGCCGGTGATGCGCTCGCGTCCCTTTTCCGCGACCTCGGCACTCTGCTCGACGCCGATGACCCGGTAGCCGCCATTGAGGGCGGAGACGGCAATGCCCGATCCCATCAGGCCGGTGCCGACGATGCCGATGGTTTCGATCTTGCGCGGAGCGACGGTCTCCAGCCCGTCGACCTTGCCCGCGGCGCGTTCCGCGAAAAAGACATGACGCAGGGCTGCGGCCTCTTCGCTGTCGCGGAGGGCAATAAATGTGCGGCGTTCCTCGGCCAATCCTTCTGATAAAGAGACGGTCGCCGCTAGGCGCACGAGGCGGATGGCTTCGGCCGGTGCACGTTGGCCGCGTGCCTTGCGCAATGCGTCCGATGCCGCCTTGTCGATCGCATCTGTAGCTTCCGGAGGAACCGTCAGCGATCCCGTGCGGCGCAACGATGCGGCGTTGGTCATCTTGGCGTCGGTGATAGCTTCAGCGATCAATTCGCCTTTGGCGACGCCATCGACGATGCCGAGCTTGAGAGTTTCGGCGGCGGATACGATGCGTGCATTGGCGATCATGTCGATGGCGGCGGCGCTGCCTGTCAGACGCGGCAGGCGCTGTGTGCCGCCGGCACCCGGCACGATGCCGAGCTTGACTTCAGGAAGGCCGAGCTTCGCGGTCGGCGCGGCAAGGCGACGATGGCAGGCGAGCGCCACTTCCAGGCCGCCGCCAAGCGCAACACCGTTGATCGCGGCGACAACGGGTTTCGGAGAGGATTCGATGCGGGAGATGATATCAGGTAGATGCGGCTGGACCGGCGGCTTGCCGAATTCCTTGATATCGGCGCCGCCGATGAAGCTGTTGCCCGCACCGGTGAGCACGACGCCCTTAACCGCGCCGTCTTTTTCAGCGTGATCAAGCGCCGCCATGAGGCCGGCCCGGACATCGGCGGAGAGCGCGTTGACCGGTGCGTTGTCTATGGTGACGACGAGGATCCCATCGGCCAGCGCCGCCGAGATGGTGTCCGAAAAGCGCAATGCCGACATGATGTTCCCTGCCTGTCTGGTGTTATTCCGGGATCACGGCCGTGGCCTGGATCTCGATCTTGGCACGATCCTCGACTAGGGCGACGACTTGTACGGCGGCCATGGCGGGGAAGTGCCGGCCAATGATCTCACGGTAGGCCTGGCCTATGCCTTTAAGGTTGCCGAGATACTCGGTCTTATCGGTGAAATACCAGGTCATCGATGTGATGTGCTTCGGCTCGGCGCCACCCTCGGCAAGAATGGCGACGACATTCTTCAATGTCTGGCGCACCTGCTCGACGAAATCGTCGCTTTCGAATTCGCATGCGGCATTCCAGCCGACCTGGCCGCCGACGAACACCATACGGCCCGTCGCCGCCATGCCATTGGCATAGCCGATCGGCTTGGCCCAGCCCTCAGGTTGCAGGATGGTGTGCATCGGTCGTCTCCAGATGAGAGGTCAGTGCGGCGCGGAGGTCATCCGGCCATTCAATGGATCTATGCGTATCGAGCGAGGTGGCGACGACGCGGTGTTTGGCCGTCCACAGCACATGGCCGTTTGTCGAAACCTGATGTTCGAGATCGAGCGAGGAGCGGCCGACACCATGGACCGAAAGCGCGAATTCGAGATCGTCACCCTGCAGGCCCGGCTTCATGAAGGTCAGATCGAGCCGCACGGTGGGGACACCGATGCGGCGGTCGTCGATCAATTTTCGCCAGGAAAAGCCGATCGAGGCGAAATAGTCTTCCAGCACCCCGACGAGGATGTTCAGATAGGACGGGAAATAGGCGATCCCGGAGGGATCGCAATCTCCGAAGCGCAGGGGTCTGGTGGTCTTGAATGCCAAGGTAAGCCTCAGTTCGAAAAGGCGGCGATGCCTGTTATGGCGCGGCCGAGGATGAGGGCGTGGATGTCGTGCGTGCCCTCATAGGTGTTGACCACCTCAAGGTTGACGAGATGACGCGCGACGCCGAACTCGTCCGAGATGCCGTTACCACCAAGCATGTCGCGGGCAGCGCGGGCGATATCCAGCGCCTTGCCGCAGCTGTTGCGCTTGAGGATGGAGGTGAGCTCGACTGGCGGATGGCCCTCTTCCTTCATGCGGCCGAGGCGCAGGCAACCCTGCAGGCCGAGCGTGATCTCGGTCACCATGTCGGCAAGCTTCTTCTGGATCAGCTGATTGGCGGCAAGGGGACGGCCAAACTGCTTGCGGTCGAGCACATACTGGCGTGCCCTGGCATAGCAATCCTCCGCCGCGCCGAGCGCACCCCAGGCGATGCCGAAGCGTGCGGAGTTGAGGCAGGTGAAGGGGCCCTTGAGGCCGGATACGTTCGGCATCAGGTTTTCTTCCGGCACGAAGACATTCTCCATCACGACTTCGCCGGTGATGGAAGCACGCAGGCCTACTTTGCCGTGGATGGCGGGTGCCGATAGGCCCTTCCAACCTTTTTCAAGGATGAAGCCACGGATGAGGCCATCCTCGGTCTTTGCCCAGACGACGAAGACATCGGCGATCGGCGCGTTCGAAATCCAGGTCTTGGCGCCAGTCAGGCTGTAGCCGCCATCGACTTTCTTTGCGCGGGTCACCATCGAGCCGGGATCCGAGCCATGGTTCGGCTCGGTGAGGCCGAAGCAGCCGATCCATTCGCCAGTCGCAAGCTTCGGAAGATATTTCTGCTTCTGAGCGTTCGAGCCGAAGGTCTCTATCGGCACCATGACGAGGGAAGACTGAACGCTCATCATCGAGCGATAGCCGCTGTCGACGCGCTCGACTTCGCGGGCGATGAGACCATAGGCGACGTAGCTGAGGCCGGCGCCGCCATATTCCGGGGAGATCGTCGGGCCTAGTAGGCCGAGTTCACCCATTTCGCGGAAGATCGCCGGATCGGTCTTTTCGTGGCGGAAGGCTTCGAGGACGCGGGGCGCGAGCTTTTCCTGCGCATAGGAATGGGCGGTATCCAGCACCATTCGTTCGTCGTCGCTCAGCTGCTCCGTCAGCCGGAACGGGTCGGCCCAGTCGAAAATCTCGCGGCTCATGCTGGTATCTCCCATTAGAGCGTTTCAGTGTTTCCAGTTAGCACTGAACCGCTCAAGTTTTTTGTTCACGCAATTCCGGGCGGAAAACCGCTTCGCACTTTTCCTGGAATTGCTCTAGGTCTTCAAAAGTTCGCGCGCGACGATGAGTTTCTGAACTTCCGTCGCACCTTCATAGATGCGAAGCGCGCGGATCTCCCGATAGAGTTTTTCCGTTATCTCGCCCGATTTCACGCCGCGCCCGCCAAAGAGCTGGACGGCGCGGTCGATGACACTCTGCGCGGTTTCCGTCGCCGTCATCTTCGCCATGGCCGCCTCGCGCGTCGTCGGCAATCGCTGCACGTCGCGACGCCAGGCTGCCCGGTAGGTGAGCAATGCCGCCGCGTCGATGCCGGTCGCCATATCGCCGAGGGCGGCCTGCGTCAACTGAAGGTCGGCCAGCGCCGCGCCGAACATCGGACGTGACCGCGCATGGGCAAGCGATTCATCAAGCGCGCGGCGGGCGAAACCCAGGCCGGCAGCGGCGACCGAGGCGCGGAAGATATCGAGCGTGCGCATGGCGATCTTGAAGCCTTCGCCGGGCGCGCCGAGGCGGCGGGAAGCGGGAATGCGGCAGTTCTCAAAACAGATCGTTGCCAGTGGATGCGGTGCGATCACCTCGATGCGCTCAGCAATCGAAAAACCGGGATCATCGGCAAAGACGATGAAGGCAGAGATGCCGCGGGTGCCCGGCGCTTCGCCGGTGCGAGCAAACACGGTGTAGACGTCTGCAATACCGCCATTGGAAATCCATGTCTTCTCACCGTCGAGAACATAGTGATCGTCGTCGAGACGCGCGGCACAGCTCATTGCCGCCACATCGGAGCCGGCATCCTTTTCCGACAGCGCGAAGGCGGCAAGCCAGTTGCCCGAGCGAACTTTGGGCAGAACGGCCGAGCGCAACGCGGGCGAGCCGGAGAGGCCGATTGCACCGGTGCCAAGCCCCTGCATGGCAAAGGCGAAATCGGCCAGGCCGTCATGCCAGGCGAGCGTTTCGCGGGCGAGGCAGACCATGCGGGAATCGATCAGCGGCTCGCTGTCGGAAGACCCAGTGGCGGCGGTTAACAGCCCGGCTTCGCCCAGCGCCTTGACCAGCTTCCGGCACGCACCATCGACATCGGTGTGATCGATCGAAGCCATGATGCCCGACCTTGCGAAGGCATCGACCTCGGCGGCAAACCGGTGGTGGCGCTCTTCGAAGAAGGGCCAATCCAGATGATCGCGTGTCGGGCCGGGGAGGCTGCTTGCCGTGGACATCCCTCAATCCCCCTGGAATTCCGGCCGGCGCTTGGCCGCGAAGGCTTCAAAGGCGCGGCGGAAATCCTGCGTCGCCATGCAGATCGCCTGCGCCTGCGCTTCGGATTCGATCATTTCGTCGATGCCCATCGCCCATTCCTGGTTCAGCATGGTCTTGGTCATGCCATGGGCGAACCATGGGCCGTCGGCCAGCGAGCGGGCGAGCTTGACCGCTTCCTGCTCCAGATCGGCGCTTGCGTGAAGACCGTTATAGAAGCCCCAGGCCTGTCCTTCCGCTGCCGTCATCGATCGGCCGGTGAAGAGGAGTTCGGCGGCGCGGCCCTGGCCGATGATGCGGGGAAGGATGCCGCAGGCGCCCATATCGGCACCGGCAAGGCCGACACGGGTGAAGAGGAAGGCTGTCTTTGCCTCTGGCGTCGCGAGCCGCAGATCGGAGGCCATGGCGAGGATAGCGCCGGCGCCGGCGCAGATGCCGTCGACTGCCGCAATGATCGGCTGCGGACATTTGCGTATTGCCTTGACGAGATCGCCGGTCATGCGGGTGAAGGCCAGAAGCTCGGGCATTGCCATGCGGGTCAGCGGCTCGATGATCTCGAAAACATCGCCGCCGGAGGAGAAATTGCCGCCGGCGCCGGTCAGCACGATGGCGCGGATATCGGATGCATAGACGAGATCGCGGAAGAGATCGCGCAGTTCGGCATAGCTATCGAAGGTCAGTGGATTCTTACGTTCGGGACGGTTGAGGCGGATGGTGGCGACACGGCCGTCTTCGCTGACGTCCCAAAGGAAGTGCTCCGGCTTGTAGTCCTTGAAGGGCTTCAGATGCCCCTTCATCGTCATATCCCGATCGCTCATCCCTCAAATCTCCCCACCGGCAACCGCGATTGCCTGTCCATTGATCGATGCCGCGGCTGGCGAGGCCAGCCAGAGCACGGTATCGGCGACCTCTTCCGGCTTGACGAGACGTCCCTGCGGATTGGATCTCGTGAACTCGGCAAGGGCCTGCTCGGCCGTCCGACCGGTCTTGGCGACGATCGTCTCGATCGAGCGCTGGATGATCGGCGTATCGGTGAAGCCGGGGCAGACGGCGTTGACGGTGATACCGGTTTTCGCCAATTCGAACGCCAGCGAGCGAGTGAGGCCGACGACGCCATGCTTGGCGGCCACGTAAGCCGAGACGTAAGCGTAACCCTTCAGGCCGGCTGTCGAGGCGATGTTGATGATGCGTGCGCCGTAGCCACGAGCCTTTAGGTCGGGAAGGACCGCCTGCGTCACCACGAAAACACCCGTCAGGTCGACCGAGAGGACGTGGTTCCAAGCCTCCAAGGTCGTCTTCTCGAAGGGCGCGCTTGGCGCTTCGCCGGCATTGTTGATGAGGATATCGACAGGACCGAATTTTTCGCGTGCCTTGCCAAGGCCTTGGGCAACGGCATCGGGGCTGGTGACATCGAAGCCATCGACGACAAAAGCGTGCACGCCGATTTCGGCGGCAACCGATTCCAGCGGCTCGCGGCGGCGACCGGCGAGACTGACGCGCGCACCCTCAACGGCAAGCGCCTTGGCGATCGCCGCACCTATGCCGCTGCCGGCCCCGGTGACGAGGGCGTGACGGCCGGCGAGTTTGCCCGAAGTCGTCATATCATCCTCATTTCGCCGGTGCTGTCGTGGTCGCACGGGCGAGGTTGGTTTCATATTGCGTCTTGCCGGAAAGATATTGCTTCGGCCAGGGAATGGAAGTCAGGCCGATCTTGGCGGCTTCATGCAGTGACCAGGCCGGATCGGCCAGATGCGGACGGGCGATGGCACAGAGATCAGCACGGCCGGCGGCGATGATCGAATTGGCGTGATCGGCCTCGGAAATCGCGCCGACGGCGATCGTCGGGATGCCGATCTCGTTGCGGATCTTGTCGGAGAAGGGCGTCTGGAACAGGCGGCCGTAAACCGGCTTTTCCTGTTTCGATACCTGGCCTGAGGAGCAGTCGATCAGGTCGGCGCCGGCTTCCTTGAACATGCGCGCGAAGATCGCCGCATCTTCCGGTGTGTTGCCGCCGTCAGTCCAGTCATGGCAGGAGAGGCGGATCGAGATCGGCTTGCCCGCCGGCCAGATCGCGCGCATTGCCCTGAAGATCTCCAGGGGATAGCGGGCGCGGTTTTCATGGCTGCCGCCATATTCGTCGTCGCGCAGATTTGTGAGCGGCGACAGGAAGCTCGACAGCAGATAGCCGTGGGCGCAATGCAGTTCCAGCCAGTCGGCGCCGGCCTCGATCGCCAGTTCCGTCGAGCGGATGAAGTCGGCCTTGACGCGGTCCATATCGGCGCGATCCATGGCCTTTGGCACCTGGCTATTCTGGAGATAGGGAACAGCCGAAGCGGAGATCAACGGCCAGTCGCCTTCGGGGAGTGGCTGGTCGATGCCTTCCCAGGCAAGTTTCGTCGCACCCTTGCGGCCGGCATGGCCGAGCTGGATGCCGACTTTGGCGGCGCTGTTCGTGTGAACGAAATCGACAAGGCGTTTCCATTGCGCCGCCTGCTCCTCATTCCAGAGGCCGAGGCAGCCGGGCGTGATGCGGGCATCGGGCGTGACGCAGGTCATTTCCGCGAAGATCAGCCCCGCGCCGCCAAGCGCGCGCGAACCGAGATGGACGATATGGAAATCGTTCATCACGCCATTCTCAGCCGAATACATGGCCATCGGCGACACGACGATACGGTTGACGAGCTGGACCTCGCGCAGACGATAGGGCGTGAACATCGGCGGCAGGCAGCGGTCGTTACCGACGGCGAGGCCGGATTTTTCGGCGAACCAGCGCTCATAGCCTTCAAGCCAGGTCTTGTCGCGAAGCCGCAGATTTTCGTGGCTGATGCGCTGAGAGCGGGTCAGCATCGAATACATGAATTGCGGCGGCTCGAGCGTGTCGGCGTAGCGACGGCCGACGACCTCGAACCATTCCATCGCGTTACGGGCGGCGTTCTGGATACGGGCGACGTCGACGCGGCGGATTTCTTCATAGGTCTCGAGGACTGCCGGGATTTTGTCCTTCTCGTGCCCGTGGATCTGGAACTGGTGGGTGAGCTCGATGGCGTCGTCGATGGCAAGCTTCGTGCCGGAGCCGATGGCGAAATGCGCGGTGTGGGCGGCGTCACCCATCAGCACGACATGCGAATTGCCGTTGAAATGGCTCCACTTGCCGCAGATCAGGCGGTTGAAGTTCAGCCAGGCCGAGCCGCGGATGTGGCGGGCATTGGTCATCAGCGAAGCGCCTTCGAGCACTTCGGAAAACAGGTTTTCGCAGAAGGCGATGGAGCCGTCCTGGTCCATCCTGTCTAGGCCATGGGCAAGATAGGCCTCTTCCGTCGTCTCGACGATGAAGGTCGAGGTCTTGTCATCGAACTTGTAGATATGCGCCTGGAACCAGCCGTGATCGGTGCGGCGGAAATCGAAGGTGAAGGCGTCGAAAAGCTTGTTGGTGCCGAGCCAGATATAGCGGTTCGGCCGGGTGATCATATCCGGCTGGAAGACCTCCGGATAACGGTTGCGAATGCGCGAATTGAGGCCGTCCGATCCGATGACCAGATCGGCATCGGGATAGTCGAGATCGGAATTGACGTCCGTTTCGAAGATAAGCTCCACGCCGAGCGCCTCGCAGCGGCGCTGCAGGATGTTCAAAAGCTTCTTGCGGCCGATACCGACGAAACCGTGGCCCGATGTGCGCTGGCGCGTGCCCTTGAAGAGGACTTCGATATCGTCCCAATGGTTGAAGGCGTCCTCGATTTCGGCGGCACTTTCCGGGTCCCATTCCCGCATCGAAACCATGGTTGCATCGGAGAAGACGACGCCCCAGCCGAAAGTATCATAGGGGCGATTGCGCTCGACGACGCGGATGGAGTGCTCCGGATGGAGCTTCTTCATCAGAAGCGCGAAGTAAAGCCCTGCGGGGCCGCCGCCGATACAGACGATGCGCATCGCTTTTCCCCCCTCGTTCGACTGGAACCGACCTCAAAATAATTTAAGTTTAAAATATCTTGTTGGAGCCATTCGTCAAGGCTTTTCCTACTCCGATATGCGGTCTGTGGGCACTCATAATCGCGGGAAAATAGAAAATAGGTCTTTTGAATCAATCAGAAATCAAAAATAGTTTAGGCTTAAAATTTCTTACTTGAACATTGCGGGCTTCGGTGCGATCTTTTTTAGCAATGCCACATGCGCCGCGGGGAAACGGCTGTCGTGGCGATTGGTCGATAAGAATGCGGGAGCAAGGCGATGCTGGGACCGACTGGCCATACCGATACATTCACGCGAGACAATCTGCCGCCTTTCGACGAATGGCCCGAGCTGCGGATGGAGGGTTTCGACTATCCGGAATGGCTGAATGCCAGCTTCGAGCTGAGTGACCGAATGGTGGAGAAGGGTTTCGCCGATCACGTTGCCCTGATCGGCAACGGCCGCCGCCGCACCTACAAGGAGCTGGCGGACTGGACCAACCGCATCGCACACGCGCTGATCGAGGATTTCGGCGTGAAGCCGGGCAACCGCGTTCTTATCCGCTCCGGCAACAACCCCGCCATGATCGCCTGCTGGCTGGCGGTGACGAAGGTCGGCGCCGTTGCAGTCAATACCATGCCGATGCTCAGGGCAGGCGAGCTTTCGAAGATTATCGACAAGGCGGAAATCTCGTTTGCGCTTTGCGATACGAGACTGCTCGAAGAACTCGTCACTGCAGCCAAGGATAGCCGCTTCCTGAAGCAGGTGGTGGGCTTCGACGGCACCGCCAACCATGATGCCGAGCTTGACCGCATCGCGCTCAACAAGCCGGTGCGCTTTGAAGCGGTCAAAACCGGGCGGGATGACGTGGCGCTGCTCGGCTTCACCTCTGGTTCGACGGGTGTGCCGAAGGCGACGATGCATTTCCATCGCGATATTCTGATCATCGCCGACGGCTATGCCAAGGAAGTCCTGCAGGTGACGCCGGATGACGTCTTTATCGGTTCGCCGCCGATTGCCTTCACCTTCGGGCTCGGCGGTTTGGTCGTCTTCCCCTTGCGCTTCGGCGCGTCGACGGCGCTGTTGGAAAACGCGTCGCCGAAGAACATGGTCGAGATTATCCAGGAGTATGGCGCGACCATCAGCTTCACCGCACCGACGGCCTATCGCGCCATGCTGGCGGCGATGGAGGAGGGGGCGGATCTTTCCTCGCTTCGCATCGCGGTTTCTGCCGGCGAGACGTTGCCGGGGCCGATCTTCGAGGAGTGGACACGCAAGACCGGCAAGCCGATCCTCGACGGCATCGGCTCGACCGAGATGCTGCATATCTTCATCTCCAACCATCTCTCCGATGCCAGGCCGAACTGCACGGGCAGGCCGCTGAAGGGCTATGAGGCCCGTGTCGTCGATGAAGAAATGAACGAGGTTCCGCGCGGCACCATCGGCAAACTCGTCGTTCGCGGGCCGATCGGCTGCCGTTATCTCGCCGATCGCAGGCAAGCCGATTATGTACGAGATGGCTGGAATGTGACCGGCGACAGCTTCATTCAGGACGAGGAGGGCTATTTCCACTTCGCCGCCCGCTCCGACGACATCATTCTTTCGGCCGGTTACAATATTGCCGGGCCGGAAGTCGAGGCTGCTCTACTTTCGCATGCCGATGTGCTTGAATGCGCTGTGATCGGCAAGCCGGACGAGGAACGGGGCCATATCGTGCAGGCCCATGTCGTGCTGGCGCCCGGAGTCACGGGATCGGATCTGTTGGTCAAGGCGCTGCAGGATCATGTGAAGGCCGTCATCGCGCCTTATAAATATCCGCGTTCCATCGTCTTCACCGAAGCCTTGCCGAAGACGGAATCCGGCAAGATACAGCGCTTTCGCCTGCGTAACTGAGGATACCGTCAGGCGACATCTCGCTTCACTTACCCGGATCTTTCGGGCTCCACAGCACGGTTTCGGCGTCCTTTTCGTACGCCATACCCTTGGGATAGCTGATAGCCTCGAACTGCAGGCCCCAGGGTGCCTGGAAATAGAGGATCGACTGGCCGGCCGCCGGACCGTCTGTAATTGGCAGCGGTCCTAACCGCGTCGCGACGTTCCTGCTGTCCAGATAAGCCTTTGCTGCGTCGATGTCGTCCACATAGAGCGAGATGTGAAACGCACCGATATCGCTATTCTTCTGCTTGAGGTCCCGCTGGTCGGGCGCTGAATATTCGAACAGTTCGATGTTCGATCCGAAACCACACCGCACCTGGGTTATCTGTTTTATTTGAGCCTTGGGATCGACACCGAGCAGATCGGCCATGAAGGTGCCCTTGTCGTCGGCAAACGGGCCGAACGACATGATGACCTCGCAGCCGAGCACGTTTTCGAAGAAATCGACCGCCTGCTTCATATCCGGCACCGTCAGTCCCGTATGGTCGTGACCGCGAAGACCGGGCAAGCCCGTTGTCTTTGTTGCTGCTGAAACAGGATCCTTCATAGGGTCTTCCCTTTCCATATGCCGATGTTGTTGCAGTCTCGCTAACACCTGCTGCACAATAGAGCGGTTCAGCTTTTCATAGAATCTCTGAACCGCTCTATCTCTTTGTTTTCACGCAATTCCGGACGGAAAACCGCTACGCACTTTTCCTTGAATTGCTCTAGATAACCATCACGCAACGGGCGCTTCTTCCATCAGGTTTTCGCGACCGAGCCAATGCGGGTCGACTTCCGGCAGGGGAATGGCGTCGAGCAGCATGCGGGTGTAGGCGGAGGCGGGTGCGGTGAAGACGCGCTCGCAATCGCCTTCCTCCTCGACGCGGCCGTGGCGCATGACATAGACCCGGTCGCAGACGGCGCGGATGACCGAGAGGTCGTGGCTGATGAAGGCCATGGAGAGGCCGAGATCGCGCGAAAGCTCCTTCAGCAGATTCAAAACCTGCGCCTGCGTCGACACGTCGAGGCCGGAGACGATCTCGTCGGCGAGCACGAAGTCCGGCTTGAGCAACGCAGCGCGGGCGATGCCGATGCGCTGGCGCTGGCCGCCGGAAAGCTCGTGCGGATTGCGCTCGAGGCATGCCTGAGGGAGCGTCACCCGTTCAAGGATTTCGGCAACCTGCCGCTCGGCCTCTTTCCTGTCCGAAGCAAGTTTGTGCAGAAGCAACGGTTCGACGAGGATGCGGCGGATCGTGTGGCGTGGGTTGAGTGAGGCCATCGGGTCCTGAAAGATCATCTGCATGCGCCGACGCAGCGGCCGCATGTCTGTAGCCGGCAGGCGCGTGATATCTCGGCCATCGAAATGGATGCTGCCTGCCGTCACATCGACCAGCCGCAGCAGGGCGCGGCCGAGGGTCGTCTTGCCCGAGCCGCTTTCGCCGACGATGCCGACGGTTTCGCCGCGGCGGATATCGATATCGACGCCGTGCAGCACCTTAATGCCGTGGCCCGGCGGCCCGAAAAGATGTCGCTTGGCACCATAGATGACTTCGATGCCCTTAGCGGACAGCAGATGATCGGAAACGCTCATCGGCCGCCCTCCGAAATGCCGATTTCGCGGCGCAATTGCTCGAAGACAGCCTGCGGGACCGGCGTCAGCCCGGCATCCGGCCGGTCGTAGCGGGGGCCAGCGGCAAGGAGCGATTTCGTGTAGACGTGCCGTGGATGCGCAAGCACGTCGCTTGTACGCCCCTCTTCGATCACCTTGCCGGCGTAAAGCAAGGTTACGCTGTCGCAGATCTGCGCGACGACGCCGAGATCGTGGGTGACGAAGATGACGGCGGTGCCGTGCGCTTCCTGCAGGCCGCGGATGAGCCGCAGGATCTGCTTCTGCACGGTGACGTCGAGCGCGGTAGTGGGCTCGTCGGCGACGACCAATTTCGGCTCCAGCGCGAAGGCGGCGGCAATCAAGATGCGCTGGCGCATGCCGCCGGACAGTTCATGGGGATAGGCGCGCAGCACGCGTTCGGGATCGCGGATATGCACTTCTTCCAGCAGCTTCAGCGCGCGCCGCCGTGCATCGCCCGATGACATGCCCCGCTTCAACCGCAGGCCATCGGTCAGCTGCGCCTCAATGCGTCGACCTGGATTGAGTGCGGTTTGCGGGTCCTGCGGGATCAGCGAGATTTCGCTGCCCATGATGTCTCGCAATTCCCTGGCGGAGAGGGTGAGGAGGTTGCGGTTGTCGAACAATATCGAGCCGCTCGTGATGCGCACGCTGCGCGGCAAGATGCCGAGCAGAGCCTTGGCGATGGTCGATTTTCCGGCGCCACTTTCGCCGACCAGCCCGCGCACTTCGCCGCGTTCCAATGTCAGGGAAACATCTCGCAGGATCGGTGTGCCGCCGTCGCGGTCGGATACGGCGTTGAGGCCGGTAATGGAGAGGAGTGGAGATGTCATCGGCGCATAACCGGATCGAGGGCGCGGCGCAAGCCATCGCCGAGTTGATTGAAGGCAAGCACCGTTGCGAACAACGCGATCAGCGGCACGACCAGCACCCACCAGCCCTGATAGATCATCTGCCGTCCCTCCGCGATCATGCCGCCCCAGGTCGGCGTGTCGGAGGCGACCGACAGGCCGACGAAGGACAGAATGGCTTCGACGATGACGGCGATGCCCATTTCCAGGCTGACAAGGGCGATCAGCACCGGCGTCACGTTGGGCAGGATTTCGCTGAAAAGGATTCGCACCCGCGAAAAGCCGATCGTGTGGGCGGCGGTCACATAATCCATCCGCGCCTGCGCCTGTGTTTCCGAGCGCACGACGCGACAGAAGCGTGTCCAGTCGATGATGACGATGGCCGCGATGACCGAATGCACGCCGGAGCCGAAGACGGCGACGAGCAGGATCGACAGCAATACGGGCGGGAAGGCCATCCAGATATCGACAAGGCGGGAGATCACCTTGTCGATCCAACCGCCGTACCAGCCAGCGAGAAGGCCGAGCAGCGTGCCGATCAAGGCTGCGAGGCCGGCGGCGACGAAGGCGACAGTAAGCGCGATGCGTGTGCCGAAGATGGCGCGGGAGAGCACGTCGCGGCCGAGATCGTCCGTGCCGAGCAGGAAGCCCGGATCGGAGCCTTCGATCCATGCCGGCGGCAGGGTGCCGGACATCAGATCCTGCTCCAGCGGGTCCTTCGGCGCGATGTAAGGCGCAAAGATTGCGAGGATGATGAGGATGAGAATGAAACCGCCGCCGAAGATCACCTTCGGCTCGGAAAGCAGTACCCGGACGCGCTTCGCCATTCTGGAGGATGGTCGCGGCACGGCAGACGAGGTGACGTTAGCCATGGGCGAGCCTCGGATTGAAGGCTGCGACCAGGAGATCGACCGCCAGATTGACGAGAATGAAGATGGCGCCGAAGACCAGGACAAGCCCCTGGATCAGCGGCAGGTCGCGGTTGATGACCGCATCGATCGCCATGTTGCCAATGCCGGGATAGGCGAAGATGCGCTCGACGATGACGGTGCCGCCGATCAGGAAGGTAAATTGTACGCCGGTCAGCGCGATCGTCGGGCCGACGGCATTGCGTAGCGCTTCCTGCAATACCAGTCGCAGCTCGGACATTCCTTTCAATTTGGCGAGCAGGATATAGTCCTGCACCATGGCCTCGGAGAGTGCGGCTTTCAGCACGCGGGCGATGATGGCGGCGAGCGGCAGACCGAGCGCCAGGACCGGCATGACCATATGGGCGCAGATATCGGCGAAGATCGCAAAGCGAAGCGTCAGCAGGCTTTCGAGGAGATAGAAGGGGGTCGCGAATTGTGCGTCGATGCTGGGATCGATACGGCCGGAGAGCGGAAAAAGCGGAAAGAGGACGCCGAGGACGAGGACCAGCGCAAGCGCCCAGACGAAATCCGGAACGGCAAGAAAAAGGCCATTGAAGCTGTCGATCACAGGCTCGAAAATCGTGCGGCGGGCAAGCGTGCCGACGATGGCGACTGCGCCGCCGAGAAGAACCGCGAGTATCAGCGCGGCGAAAGCGAGTTCCAGCGTTGCGGGGAGGCGCTCTCCAAGCAGGGACAATACATCGCGCTTCAAGGAAATCGATGTGCCGAAATCGCCTATCAGAACCGATTTCAGCCAGAGCCAGAATTGCGTGGTCAGGCTCGCATCGAGCCCGTAATGGGCGCGCAGTGCTGCGATATCGGCAGGGCTAGCGCCCGGCGAGATCATCATCGCGATCGGATCGCCCGGCACGACGCGCAGCAGGACGAAGACGATCACCGCCACGCCGAAGAGGGTGATTGCGGCCATGATGAGGCGGTTCAATATGGAGACTGCTATCATGCGTTATGAGTTCCGATCGCATGCGCTGACTGTAACATAGAGAGTACAGGCCCCTCATCCGGCCTATCGGCCACCTTCTCCCCGTGTTGACTGGGAGAAGGGGATAGAAGCACCCACAGCCTTCCTTCCGAGCGTCTTTCCAGACGAGGGTACAGAGGTCGTCCCCTCTCCCCGTCAAAACGGGGAGAGGGCAAGGGTGAGGGGCAGCCACATACTCAAAGCCTGACGCATCAAGCCTTCGACACCAGCGTCGGCTGCAGGGCGCCGGAGACGTTTGGCGTGACCTTGAGGCTCGATTTGTAGACGATCGGCTGGGCATATTGCAGCAGCGGGATCACATAGCCCTGTTCGGCGATGTATTTGATCGCCGCCTTCCAGCCGGCAATGCGCTTTGCCTCGTCCTTTTCGCCCCAGAGCGGCCCCAGCATGTCGTCGACATCCTTGGTCTTCCAGGCAGAGTGCGGCGAGGGGCCGAACATGGCAAAGCCGGTCGAGGTCGTCGGATCGCCGATGGCGTTGCCCCAGTTGTAGAAGGCAGCCGGTCCGAGTTGGTGGGCGGCGCGCAGCTCGTAGTGCTTGGCGATTTCGTAGACTTCGATTTCAGCCTCAATGCCGACCTTGCGCCACATGCCGACGATCGCCTGGATCATCTCGTAATCCTTCGGCTTGAAACCGCGGGTCGTCTTGATGGTGAATTTCACCGGCTTTTCCGGCGAATAGCCGCTGGCCGCCAGGAGCTTCTTGGCCTGTTCCGGATCGTAAGGGGTTTTGACTGACGCGTCGTAGGCCTCATATTCCGGCGCTTCCAGCGTCGACAGGGCGTTGCCGTAGCCGCGCAGGAGCCGCTTGATGATCGCTTCCTTGTCGATCGCCATGTTGGCGGCGAGACGGACATTCTTGTCGAGCATCGGATCGACATTGCTGATGAAGATCATGCCGATGTCGGAGATCGGCGTGGCGACGCCGGCAAGACCGGACTTCTTCTTCAGCCGGTCGAAATCCTCATAGGGTATTTCCAGCGTCACGTCGGAAGAACCGGACTCGATTTCGGCCACGCGGCTCGTCGTATCCGGCACGAACTTGAAGATGACCGTGTCGAAGGCGGGCTTGCCGCCGAAATAGTTCGGGTTTGCCTTCAGGCGCAGATAGGAATTGCCCTCATAGGCGTCGACCATATAGGGGCCGGTGCCGATCGGCTTCTTTTCGAAGCCCTGCGCGCCTACCTTGGTATAATAGTCTTTCGGCAGGACATAGCCGGTGAGGAAGGCCATCCATTTGAAGAAAGTCGGCTCGAAGCGGACGACATCGCCGGTGATGCGGTTGCCTTCCACTTTGTAATTATTGGCGGTCGACCAGATGAACTGGATCGGGTTGCCAGTGTCCTGCTTGGCGGCGCGCTCCAGCGACCAGACGACGTCATCAGGCGTGAACTTGGAGCCGTCATGCCAGGTCACACCTTCGCGGACGTCCATCCAGACCTTAGTCTTGTCGTCGTTCCAACCCCAGGCCGTCAGCAGGCCCGGCTGGAATTTCAGGTCCGGTCCCTGGCCGATGAACTGGTCGAAGACGGAGCGATAGATTGCCTGGATCGTCGGGTTGACGGCGGATGGGCCGGTCGTCGGATCGAAAGAGGGCAAATTGACGTTGAAGGCGATGGTCAGCGTGCCGGCTTCGGCAGCTTCCACCGGCGTTCTGCCGGCTAGAATCCCAGTCATGAATGCTGCTGCGCCGAGGCTCAGGGCCTCGCGCCGAGTAAGCGTTGTCATGGTCACTCCGTTCCCCTGTTAAGCGACAGAAAAGCATGACGCCCAACTGCCGCTGGCGATTTATTGTCGGAATGTTTTAATCTTAAAATACATATTTTGGAGCGGCAAGCGCTTTCTCTGGTGCTTGTAAAGAATCCGATGCTTTTTTGGCATCCATATTAAATGCGTACGCATATATCTGCGCTGCAACCCAGGGAGCGAAGATTCCGATGCGGAAGAAGGAAGGCAATGGCTTACCGCTTCGAGCTTACTCCATCCAGCTGGATTTCATATTTGTTCGTTGACAGCTTAAGGAAGTTCAAAATATGATTTTGCAAATGATTTAAAACAAGCCCACAAGGGCAAAGGGGTAACGTCATGGCCGAGCGATCGTTTGCGCGCGAGGTCGAGGATCTGAAGCTCGGGGAAGGCGACATCTTCCGCGGCGAGGGTATTCTCGCGATCACCAAGGCACTTCTGCAATCCGGCGTCTCCTACGTCGGCGGCTATCAGGGTTCGCCGATTTCCCATCTCATGGATGTATTGGCCGACGCCAAGGATGTGATGCAGGATCTGGGTGTCCACTTCGAAACATCGGCTTCGGAGGCGGCGGCCGCCGCCATGCTGTCTGCCTCCGTCATGTATCCGGTGCGCGGCGCCGTCACCTGGAAATCGACGGCTGGTACCAATGTAGCCTCCGATGCGCTTTCCAACCTGTCTTCCGGCGGTGTCACCGGCGGCGCACTCATCATCATCGGTGAGGATTACGGCGAGGGCTCCTCGATCATGCAGGAGCGCAGCCATGCCTATGCGATGAAATCGCAGATGTGGCTCCTCAATCCGCGCCCGAACCTGCCGTCGATCGTGCAGGCGGTGGAAGAGGGATTCGAGCTTTCGGAAGTGTCGAACACGCCGGTCATGCTGCAGGTGGGGATCCGCAGCTGTCATGTGCATGGCCAGTTCGTCGCCAAGGACAATAAGCGGCCGGCCTATACGCTGAAGCAGGCGCTTGAAAATCCTGTCCGCGATGTCAACCGCATCGTGCTGCCGCCAGCATCCTTCCTGCACGAGAAGGAGAAGCTGGAGAAGCGCTGGCCCGCTGCCGTCGATTTCATCAGGAAGCGCCAGCTCAACGAGTATTTCGGACCCTCCGAGGGCGATGTCGGCATCATCCTGCTCGGCGGCATGTATAATGGCGTGCTGCGCGCGCTGCAGCAGCTTGGGCTTGCCGATGTCTACGGCAATTCCGCCGTGCCGCTTTACGTCCTCAACGTCGCCTATCCGCTTGTGGATGACCAGATCGCCGAATTCTGCGCCGGCAAGAAGGCCGTGCTGATGGTGGAGGAGGGGGCGCCTGAGTATATCGAGCAGTCCCTCAATACCATCCTGCGCCGCCGCGATATCCAGACCAAGGTCGCGGGCAAAGACGTGCTGCCGATGGGCGGCGAATATACAGCACCTGTGCTGATGAAGGGCATCAAGAATTTTCTGGAGATCCATCAGCGCGTGCTGCTCGGCAACCAGCCACCGCTGCCGGATCCGACGCCGATCCTCAACGATCCCAAGATCAAGGCGTTGGCCGAAGTGGTGCCGCCGCGGCCGCCCGGCTTCTGCATCGGCTGCCCCGAGCGGCCGATCTTCGCCGCCATGAAGATGGTGGAGAGCGAGCTCGGCCAGCATCACATATCAGGCGATATTGGTTGTCACCTCTTCTCGATCCTGCCGCCCTTCAATATCGGCAGCACGACCATGGGCTACGGGCTCGGGCCGGCAGCGGCCTCGGCCTTCAATGTCGCGGCTGACAAGCGCGTGATTTCGGTCATGGGCGATGGCGGCTTCTGGCACAATGGCCTTGCGACCTCTGTCGGCAATGCCGTCTTCAACAAGCAGGATGGCGTCATCCTCGTCGTCGACAACTATTATTCGGCCGCGACCGGCGGGCAGGATATACCGTCCTCGCGTGCCCTCAACCCACGCCGCAAGACCAACAATTCGATCGTCAATGCCGTCAAGGGCATCGGCGCGACCTGGGTGCGCCAGATCGACCGGACTTATGACGTCGCCAAGATGCGCGACACGCTGCGCGAGGCTCTGACCTCGAAGGAGCCGGGGCCGAAGATCATCGTCGCTTCCTCGGAATGCATGCTCAACAAGCAGCGTCGCGTGAAGCCGCAATTCGCCAAGGCGGTGAAGGACGGCAAGCGCATGGTCAAGGAGCGTTTCGGCGTGGATGAGGACGTCTGCACCGGCGATCACGCCTGCATCCGCCTTTCCGGCTGTCCTTCGCTGTCGGTCAAGCATACCGACGATCCGCTGAAGGACGATCCGGTGGCGGCGATCGATAATAACTGCGTCGGCTGCGGCAATTGCGGTGAGGTCTCGGAGGCGGCGGTGCTCTGTCCCTCCTTCTACCGGGCCGATATCATCCATAACCCGACGGGCTGGGATCGCTTTGTCGCTCGCATGCGTTCCGGCGTCATCGGTTGGCTGCAGGCACGCCGCCGCGCCGGCCGCATCGTCTTTTCAGATTGAGAGGGCGAGATGAACGAGCATGTGAGCATGAGTGATCTCGGCGCTGCCAGGCTTTCGACGGACAAGCCGCTGTCGCTTGCCATCCTCGCCATGGGCGGGCAGGGCGGCGGCGTCCTGGCCGACTGGATCGTCGGACTTGCGGAAGCCGAAGGCTGGATGGCGCAGACGACGTCTGTGCCGGGCGTTGCCCAGCGCACGGGCGCGACAATCTACTATATCGAGATGCTGCCGGCGAAGGATGCTCACGAGCCGATCTTCTCTCTGATGCCGACGCCGGGTGATGTCGATGTCGTCATGGCGGCAGAGCTGATGGAGGCTGGCCGCTCTGTGCTGCGCGGCCTCGTCACCCCGGACAAGACGCTGCTGATCGCCTCGACGCACCGTTCCTTTGCGGTTGCGGAAAAGGAAAAGCCGGGTGATGGCATCGGCAATGCCGAGGTGGTGGTCGATGCTACGGATTTCGCCGCCAAGCGCACCATCGCTTTCGACATGGAAACGATGGCCGTCAGGAACGGCAGCGTGATTTCGGCCTCCATGTTCGGCGCGCTGGCCGGCTCCGGTGCGCTGCCGTTCGGCAAGCAGGCTTTCGAAGCGATGATCCGCGCCGGCGGCAAGGGCATCGAGCCTAGCCTGAAGGCGTTCAATGCCGCCTTCGACCGCGTCAAGGAGAAGCCGCGCGATGCGGTTTCCGCAACGCCGCCGAAGCATTTCGACGCGCTGCCAGAGACGGCCGGTCATCCGGCACTCGACCGACTGGTCAATCGTCTTCGCGCCGAATTTCCGGAAGTTGCCTGGCCGTTGCTGTTTGCGGGCGTCAAGAAGCTGACCGATTATCAGGACCCGGCCTATGCAGACGAATATCTGAGCCGTGTCGCGGCACTTCATGCGCTGGATCGCAAGGCTGGCGGCGCAAGCAAGGATTTTGCCTTCACCGTGCAGGCGGCGAAGTATGTCGCAGTCGCCATGGCCTATGACGACGTCATTCGCGTTGCCGATCTGAAGGTGCGTGGCTCGCGCTTCGAGCGCGTTCGCAAGGAGGTCGGCGCCAAGGACGATCAGATCGTCTACATGACCGAATATATGCATCCGCGCATGGAGGAGATCTGTGGCACGCTGCCGAAAGGCATGGGTCTCTGGATCGAAAACCGGCCGCGCCTGTTTGCCCGGCTCGACCGCTTCGTCAACAAGGGGCGTCGCGTTCAGACGGGTACGCTGTTCTGGTTCCTCGGCCTCTATATGGTCTCGGCGCTACGCCGCATCCGTCGCGGCACATTGCGGCATGCCCGCGAAGTCGAGCATCGCGAGGCCTGGCTTGCGGCGGCCTCCAATCTGCTGGCCGTGAATTACGATCTCGCTGTCGAGGTGTTGGGCAATCGCCGCCTCGTCAAAGGTTATTCCGATACGCATGCGCGCGGGCTATCCAAGTTCGATCGCGTCATGTCGGCGCTGCCGCTTCTTCGCGACCGCGAGGATGGAGCTGCGTGGATGAAGCGGCTGCGCCAGGCGGCGTTGCTGGATGAGCAGGGTACGGCGCTTGATGGCGCATTGAAGACTGTAGCGACGCTTTGAGGTTCCCGCGAGCGCGGAATCTCATCTCGCCCTTGGCGGGATAAGCGTTGCCTCAGATCTCGTGCTTCCTGATATTCTGCAGCACCTTATGCAGGGTCGAGATGAAGGTGCGATATTCGGCCTCGTCGACGCCATCGAACATCTGCAGGAAGAGGTCGTACATGGTCGGCCACACCTTCTCGAAGGCGGCTCGGCCTTCCTCGGTGATCGAGACGTCGCGGATGCGCATGTCTTCGGCGCGGGGTTGGCGGCGGATGTAGCCCTGCTGTTCGAGCGAGTCCAAGGTGCGGCTCATGGTCGACTGCTCGGTCACGGCGAAGACGGAGAGCTCGTTGATCGTAAGGCTGGAAGAGACGCTGAGAACGGCGAGCGTCCGCATCTTCGCAGTCGTCATATCGTATTCGCGCAGCTCCTCCAGCAGATTGGCGTTCCAGCGCGCCATCAGCCGGTTCATCAGATAGGGCGCGAAGTGATTGAGGCCGATTTCGCCCATGGTTGGACGTTTTGCGTTCTCATCTCGATTGCGCCGCAAAACGGTGCCTGAAAACCGCTCCTCCATCGACGATGTTCCTCCGGAAACTTGTTATTTCAGCGATGCAGCGAGCAGGAAGCCGGAGCCCCCACCAAGGCCTGGACCGGGATGCGCGGAAGCGCCGATGTGGTAAAGGCCGGATATGTGGGTGCGGTGGTTAACAGATGACTTGAAGGGACGCCAGATGAAAAACTGGTCGAGGCCGCAATAGCCCCCGTAGGGGTCGCCACCGACGAGGTTCATGTTCATCGCTTCTAGGTCCGCCGGAGAATAGGCGCGGCGCGCGAGCTTGATGCTTGCAAAATCCTCGATATGGCTCGCAAGCAGAGCTTCGATGCGGTCGGCGTAGCGCTCGCGCACCTCTTCCGTCCAGCGGCCGTCTTCAGGCGTTTCGATTTCGCCCGCGGCATCGCCCTTGATGCGGCGTGGTGCTTCGGGAAGTTGCAGCCAGAGGATCGATTTACCTTGCGGGGCGCGGGTGGGATCGAGTGCGACGGGCTGGCCCACACAGATGGTGGGTTCGGCGGGCAGAAGCCCGCGTTCGCATTCATTGGCGGCGCGCGAGACGCCGTCGAGACCTGGGGTCAGGTGCAGCAGCGCCACTTTGCCGAGTTCGGCATTGGCTTTCCAGCGCGGCGGCTCGGAAAGCGCGTAGTGTATCTGCATGTCGCCCTTGCCGTAGCGATAGCTGGCAACGCCCGATTTGACCTCCGGCGGCAGCGGATCCGGCCAATCCTTCATCAGCCGTTCGTAAAGCTGGTTGGGCGTTGTTGAGCAGATTACCCCCGCCTTCGCCTTCAATGTTTCGCCATTCGCAAGACGCACGCCATCGGCGCTGCGATTGTGGTCCGGAATGATGGCCGCGACATCCGCGTTCACACGAATTTCACCGCCATGATCGGTAATCAACCGTTCGAAGGCCGTGAGCAGTTTGTCGGCGCCGCCCTTGACGATCGGCGCGCCGCCGAGTTCCAGCGCGAAACCGATCACCTTCAGCATCTCGGCGGAATAGGCGCTTTCCGGGCCGAGGCCGCAGTGGAGCACCCAAGGCGCCCAGAGGGCATGAATATCATCTGACTTGTAACTGGTTTCGAGATAGCCGCGCGCTGGCGTCAGGGCCTCGCCAAACCACGCCGCTAGCTTCCGGAGCCTGCGGTTCCAGCCTTGCTTTGCAACGGTCTTCAGGGTCGATCCCGACCATAGCGCACCGCCAAGCAGGGAAAACAGGAATGGCGCGTCGGCCGCAAGGGCTTCCATCTCACGGGAAAAGGTTTGCCCGTCACCAGGCGACAATTTGTCGAAAGCGGCGATATTGCGCTGCCTGTTCTTGGAAAAGATCACATGCGAACCGTCGGGACGGAGCACGCCCGTGGGAAGGTCGGCATGGGCGAATTCCAGGCCTCGCGCCTCAAGATCCTTGCCGATGGCGCCATAGGCCGGCGAGGTGAGGAACAGCACCATGGTCGTTGCCATGAGATCATGGATGAATCCGGGCTCGGTGATCTCCTCGGTGCGCAGGCAACCGCCGATGCGGTCGTTGCGCTCGAGGATGAGTACCTTGTAGCCCTTCTTGCCAAGCATTGCTGCTGCGACAAGTGCATTTATGCCACTGCCGACAATGATGTAATCATGTTCGCCCATTGCTGCCGCCCCTCGCTGACAAGATGAACGGAAAGGTGGAGCCTGCCCTCAAGGCCCCACCTTTCCAGCCAATCATGCAATCAATGCCAGTGCGCGAACCGGCGAGCCGGTGCCCTTGACGAACTTCAGTGGGGCAGCGATCAGCACGGCGCCCTTGGCAGGAAGCTGATCAAGGTTCGAGAGGCTAGCGAGGCCGTACCGGTTGGCCTTGTGCATGAGGTTGTGTGCCGGGAAAGGCGGGCTCATGCCGCCGGCAGATCCGGCATCGGTGCCGATCGTTTCGGAACCCCAGCCGATGATGCCCTTGGTGAGCAGATATTCGATCGCCTCGGCCGTCGGGCCGGGAGAATGCGGGCCGTTTTCATCGGCATTCAGGAAGGTTTCGGTCGAGCCGTTGCGCTTGTACCAGTCGGTACGCAGTAGCACCCAGCTGCCTGGCTCGATTGCGCCGTGCTGTGATTCCCATTCCTTGATGCTCTCGACCGTCAGCAAATAATCGGGATTCGCGGCGGCTTCCTTGGAGCGGTCGATGACATTGACCGGCGCCACGAAGTTCTGCGGGGGGATGGTGTCCGTCGTGTTGTTCGGATTATCCTTGCCGGTGATCCAGTGGCAGGGCGCATCGAAATGTGTGCCGGTGTGCTCGCCGAGCTCCAGCCAGTTCCAGGCCCAGAACGGGCCGTCCTGGTTGTATTCGGAGATCGTATGGACCTTGACGTTGGGTGTGTTCTTACCGAACTGTGGCGGCAGGTAGAGCACCGGTGTGTCGGGTCCGAGCGGCGCGGTGAGATCGACGACCTTGACGGAGCCCGAAAGCAGAGCCGAGGCGAGGCTGGCGAGTGTGGTAGCGGTCATTTTTTGAGTTCCCCTGTTGTTGCAGGATCCCGTGCGAAGAGCCTTTCTGCAGGTCTTTTGTTCAGGATCAGGCATGAAATCGACATCGCCAGACGCGGGTGCCTTTCCTCCTGGCGCCGGGTCCGCGCGGCGGCGGAATGAAGGGAGCCTATGTCACAATATATGATATTGCAAGCATTCGGCTGGGGTTCGCGGCGCCATTTTTGACATAAAATCGGCGGCCCTCATGAGTTTGTAAGCTACTGAAGTAAAACGGCATTCATCGACGTAATTCGGTGAAATGCCATCAATGGTTGCTTGTGTATCTTGTGATTCGCGCCGACATATACTTGAAGCTTAAAACTCAAAATGTATGCATGTGATAATAATAATCACAAATCAAAAAGGGGCAGATGATGAGCTATGATGCGATCATAGTGGGGGCCGGTCACAATGGCTTGGCGGCGGCGGTGCATCTGTCTGCCAAGGGCTGGAAGGTTGCCGTCATCGAGGGAAATGCGGAGCCCGGCGGTGCGGTCAAGACGCGTGAGGTGACGCTGCCCGGCTTCCGGCATGACCTCTGTGCCATGAACCTCTCCATGTTTGCCGGCTCGGCCTTCTTCGCGCAGTATAAGAACGAGCTATCGGCGGAAGGGCTAGGCTTCGTGCCTGCAGTGGATTGTTTCGCCAGCGTCTTTCGTGACAACACCTATCTCGGCGTCAATACCGATCTGGAAAAGACAGCAGGCGCTATCGACGAGATGTCGCCGCAGGATGCTGCCGCCTGGCGCAATATGCTCTCGCAGTTCGGTGCGGATGCCCCGCATATTTTCGGCCTGCTCGGTTCGCCCATGCCTTCGATGGCTACCGCCAAGGTTGTCTGGAAAGCCTGGCGCGAGAAGGGGATGGGTTGGGTCTACGATACCGCGCGCATGCTCTTTGCCTCGCCGCGCGATTTTCTCGACGCCCGCTTTCAGAATGCGAAGCTCAAGACGATGATGGCCGCCTGGGGGCTGCATCTCGACTTCGCGCCCGATGTCGCCGGCGGTGCGCTGTTTCCCTATCTCGAATCCATGGCCAATCAGGCATTCGGCATGGTGATTGGCAAGGGCGGTGCCGATACGATCATCAAGGCGATGGCGGCCGTGCTGAAAAACAAGGGCGGCGAGCTGATGCTTGGCACGCGCGTGGACAAGATCACGACCTCGGGCGGCGAAGCGACGGGCGTTGTGCTGGCCGATGGAAGACGTTACGAAGCGAAGCGTGCGGTCATCGCCAATGTCCATCCGCAGATCCTGTTCGGCAAGCTTCTGGATCAAGATCCGGCGCGCCAGGAGTTTGACGGCAAGATCAAGCGCTTCCGCGCCGGACCGGGTACGATGATGATCCATCTGGCGCTGTCGGGCCTTCCGGATTGGACGGCGGGCAGGGCGCTCCAGAATTTTGCCTATGTGCATATCGCGCCGGATCTCGAAATGATGTCGCGTGTCTATGCCGAGGCCATGGGCGGGCTGCTGCCGGCTGAACCTGCCCTGGTGGTAGGCCAGCCGACAGCCATCGATCCGTCGCGCGCGCCCGCCGGGCAGCATGTGCTTTGGATACAGGTGCGTGTCCTGCCGGCAGAATTCCATGGGGATGCCGCCGGTCAAATCAGCGGCGCGGGCTGGGATGAGATCAAGGATAGTTATGCCGAGCGCGTTCTCGATATCGTCGAACGTTATGCGCCCGGCTTGCGCAGCAAGATATTGGGGCGCTCGGTCTTTTCGCCCGTCGACCTGGAGCGCGAGAACCCGAATCTCATCGGCGGCGACAATCTCTCCGGCAGCCATCATCTCGACCAGAATTTCCTGTTCCGCCCGGTTGCCGGCTATTCGCGATATAAGACGCCCGTGGCATCGCTCTACATGTGTGGGGCCTCGACATGGCCTGGTGCAGGAACGGGCGCAGGTTCCGGTTTCATGCTGGGGAAAATGCTGGCCAAGTGAACGCCATATGACTTGACGTTCAAACCTTTGACATTTCAAATATCGTCCCCTAGATCGCTGGGATTAGCGATGCGGAACGATAGGCCGAGGCGACGTTATGACAGAGTCCGAGAGTGCAAGCGTTGATCTGGAGATCATCGTTCAGGGCGCGCAAGAAGGCAAGAAGCTCGAACTGCGGCTCTGGCTGCGCATGCTGTCGACGACCAAGTTGATCTCGCAGGAAATCCGTCGCCGGCTGCGTAACGAGTTCGGGGCGACCTTGCCGCAGTTCGACCTGATGGCGCAGCTTTATCGCGAGCGGGAGGGCTTGCGCCTCGGAGAGCTCTCGAAGCGCACCATGGTCACCAATGGCAACGTCACCGGTCTTGTCGAGCGGTTGGAGGCGGATGGTCTTGTGCTGCGCGTAACACCCGATGGCGACCGGCGCGTCACGGTCGCGAAGCTGACGGAAAAGGGCGAGACCCAGTTCAGCGCCATGGCCGCCGCCCATGAAGGCTGGCTGCGCGACATGATGGCGGATGTAGAACCCGCGATCGTCAGCGAGCTGTGGCGGGATATCGGCGCGGTGAAGTCATCGGTAAGCAATCATCTTTCAGGCACCGATTTCGATTGATGGTAAAGCATGTCGCGCAAAAGTGTGTAGCGGTTTTGCGGTAACGACATGCGTCAACGAGGAACTATCTCGCCCGCTCGTCCTTGAACTTCTTTTCGAGCACGCTGACGAGGCGGACCATTGGCCAGAGCAGGATGATGTAGATCAACGCGGCCATGATGAGCGGCGAGGGGTTGGCGTAGAAGCCTTGAGCGTTCTGTCCTTCCTTGAGCAATTCGGGAAGGGCGACGGTCGAAGCGAGCGACGTATCCTTGAACATCGACACGCAGTTGCTCGTCGTCGGCGGAATGACGATACGCACCGCCTGCGGCAGCACAACCTTGTAGAGGGTGATCAGGAAGGGGATGCCGAGGGCTGCGGCCGCCTCGAATTGCCCGCGCGGCACACTTTCGATCCCTGAGCGAAAGACTTCGGCCGAATAGGCGGCAAGCACGATCGAGAAGCCGAGGATCGCCGACCACCACGCGGAAAAGCTGATGCCGACGAAGGGTAATGCGTAATAAATCAGGATCAGCACGACCAGCATGGGCATGGCGCGCATGATGTCGATATAGGCGATCGTCAGGAGCTGCAAAGGTTTGGGAGCATAGAGGCGGATCAGGCTGATGACGAGGCCGCCGGTCACGCCGATCAGGATGCTTACCACGCCGAGCGCGATGGTCATCCAAAGCCCGCGTAGCAGCTGCGGAAAGGCCGAGATCATGACGTCGGAGTTAAGGAAGGTGTCGACGAAAGACATTGGCACTCCCGCGTGCGAAACGAAGACGAGGTTTCTTGCATCCACGCCGGTCGTTGCGACCGGCGTGGTTTTATTTCGATAATGATCTTTTGATCACGCTTTGGGGATAGGCAGTTCGGTGACGGTGGAGGAGCCTGCCGGCGCCTCGCCGCCGAACCACTTCTCGTGGATCTTTTCCAGCGTGCCGTCCTTCTTCATCGCGGTGATCGCATCGTTGATCTTGGCGATGAGCGGCGAATCCTTGGTCATCATCAGGCCGTATTGTTCGCCTGTCTTGATGCGATCCTTGATGGCAAAGCCCTTGGTCTTGACGAAGAGATACTGCATGCCCGGAATATCGCTGACGACGGCATCGATACGGCCGGCGCCGAGATCGAGGAACATATCCTGCTGCGAGTTGTAGCCCTTGACGTCGGCAAAGCCCTGAGCGGCCTTGTTGTCGTTGGCCCATTTTTCACCCGTCGAACCCGAAAGCACGCCAATAGTTTTGCCTTTGAGATCGGCAAGCGCCTTGATCGAGCTGCCGTCCTTGGCGGCGACGCCCATATCGGAATCGTAATAGGGCTGGGTGAAAGACTGCGATTTCAGGCGTTCCGGCGTAATCGTGATGGACGAGATCGCCACATCGATGCGCTTGGAACTGGTTGCCGCAAACAGGGCCTGAAAGCCGTAGTCTGCGATATTGGTCGTCATGCCCGCGCGCTTGGCCGCTTCGTTGACGATATCGACCTCGAAGCCTTCGAAGCCGCCATTCGCGGTCTTATATTCGAAGGGCGGGTTGTTGGGATAGGAACCGACATTCAGCACATCGGCGGCATAGGCAAAATGGCTTCCGCCGGCGAAGCCGACGGCGGTCGCCAGGATCAGCAGACTGCGACGAGTAATGGGCATTTTCTTGGTCTCCCTCTGGTTATGACTGCGGGCTTTTCCTCTCACCCGCGGGGGTATTCCGTCCGCCCGACCGGCGGCCGTCTCATGTCATCGCGTTGACCATGCGATCGAGTGCAATGCGCATCTGTTCGGTTTCGTGGAAGGTGCACATGCGCAGGAAGGCGCGTGATGCCTCGCCGAAGTGATATCCTGGCGCCAGGCCGACGCGGGCTGTCTCCAGGATGCGCTCGCAGAGTGCCGTCGCATCGGGCTCGCCCTGCAGCGCGAAGAAGGCATACATGCCGCCGCGCGGCTTTTCCGGCAGGATGATGCCCGGTATCTTCGGCAGCTTCTCATAGGCCAGATCGAGGCCGGCCTTGATACGTTCGCGGATTTCTGAAACCAGCGGCTCGCCTTCGCGCAGAGCGGCAGCGGCACCCGCCTGAACCATGGCCGAGGTGCCGCTGTTGATATATTGCGTCATGGCGCCGAGCTGGTCGGCGACGGCCGATGGGTGCGTCAGCCAGCCAACGCGCCAGCCGGTCATGGCCCAGGCTTTCGAGAAGCTGTTGATCGCGATCACGCGATCGCCGTCTTCGGCCACCTGCAGGATCGACGGGGCGATGTCGCCATCGAAATAGAGGCGGGCATAGACCTCGTCGGAGATGATCCAGATGCCGGTGCGGCGGCTGAAATCGAGCAGCGCCTGCATCTCTTCGCGCGAGGCGGTCCAGCCCGTCGGGTTGGAGGGTGTCGACAGGAAGATGGCTCGGGTGCGGGCATCGCAGCGGGCGAAAAGCTTGTCGAGGTCGAGGCGCCAGTCGGTATCGAAATCGAGTGACACGGCGCGCGGCTCGCCGCCGATCAGGTGGATGGCGTTATGGATATTCGGCCATTGCGGGGCGAGGTAGACAACATTGGTGCCGACATCGACGAGCAATTCAAGCGCCATATAGAGTGCCTGCATGCCGCCGGGGGCAACCGTGGTGCGCTCGATCGGAATGGGGCGCTTATGCCAGTGCGTCTGATAGTCGGACAGCGCTTCGTTCAGCGTCGCCAATCCGCGCATATTCGGAACGTAGAAGGTTGCGCCATCGTCGAGCGCCTTCTTCGCAGCATCCCGGATGAACTCGGGGGTCACGATATCCCCTTCGCCGAACCAGAGCGGAATGACGCCGCCGAGTTCGCGGGCGCGCTTGGCAAGCACGGCGATATTGTCGGTGCGCATGTCGCGGATCTGGGCGCGAATGCCTTCGAGAGCATCGCGGCCCGTCATCGCGTTCGGCAGGTTATGCTGCGGTAGAAGAGACAAGAAATTTCCCCTGGGAATTCTGCATTGGAGGGTTCAAACGGCTGCGGCAACTTTCGCTTTTGCAACCCCTCAATTTCGAATGGTTATCCAAAAACAACGGCATTTCAAGGACAAATTTTAAGCTTAAAAAGTCTACCTTCCTGCTCAATTTCGCTTTGCCCTTTGAAATGGTAACACACTGATAGACATCAGCTTTCCTTGTTCCCTGGCGCATGCTTGCCTTGCTTTGCGGCATCGACGCCGGCAGCCAGGCTGGCGCCCAGAAACATCGTATCGCTTGCCAGTATGAAGAAGCTGATGCCGGCTTCCGACCATGCTCCGACATCGTCTGCCGAAGGTCGAAAGATACCGACCGCGCGACCGGCGGACAGAGCGGCTTGCGTGATGGTTCTGATCGCCGCATCGAGCTTGTCCTTGCCTGCAGGACCCATGGCGTCGATCGAAACCGAGAGGTCGCCAGGACCGATGAAAATGAGGTCGACGCCATCGACGGCCGCGATCTCGGCGATATTGGCAAGCCCTTCGGCTGTCTCGACCTGGATGGCGAGTACCAACTCCTTGTTGGCCTTAGCCAGATAGTCCGGAATGCGGTAGCCATAGGCGGCCGCACGACCCGGACCGACGCCGCGGGCGCCGAGCGGGGGATAGCGGGTGGCCGTGACGACTGAGCGCGCCTGCTCCGCCGTCGAAACACGGGGCACGAGAACGCCTGCCGCACCTGCATCCAGAACGGCTGCAATATCCTCCGCCGCATGGCCGGGGACGCGGACCATGGCCGGAACGCAATGGATATCGGCGGCCCGGATCAGATCCTCGATGCGCTCGCGGCTGATCTGCGAATGCTCCCAGTCGATGCAGAGGAAATCGACGCCTGAGGCTGCCGCGACTTCGATGGCGACGGGATGCGGAATGGCCGCAAATGTACCGACGAGCAGCTTCTGCTCGATACAATTCCGGCGGAAATCGCTCATCGTCTTCCTCATTCTGGCGGTCTCTCAACGAGGGGTAGGTGGAAAGATACAACTGCGAAACGGCTATCTGCTCCGTGCTCAGAACAGTTTTCCGTACCGATCCGGCACCGGCACGGGGACATTGCGGTGGCGGAGTTGTTCGGGCGCCGCCACCGCTCAGAGGCACGGCTTACTTGCGCCGCGCCATGATCTCGGTCAGGACCGCGTCAAACCGGGCGATCTCCTCGACCTTGTTATAATGCACCAGCGACACGCGGATGGCACCCGTTTCCATGGACAAGCCAAGGCGCTTCATCAGGCGCGGCGCGAACATGTGGCCGTCACGCAGGCCGATGCGCCGCTTGCCCATCTCGTCGGCAAATTCCTGCGGCGTGATATCAGGCATGTTGAAGCAGATCGTGGGCACACGCTGCTCCAGGCGGTTTTCGTCGGAGATGCCGTAGATGGTGGCGCCATGGCGCTTTAGAATCGCGATCATCTCGCGCGAGAGCATAAGTTCGTACTGACGGATCGCGCCCATGGCGGCGGCAAGCGCCTCACGGCGACTATGGTCACCGGTCGGCAGGAAACGGCGGCCAAGGCCTTCGAGGTATTTGACCGCCGCGTTCATGCCGGCGACGTTCTCATAGGTGAAGGTGCCGACCTCGATCTTGTAGGGCGGTACGTCCGGAATGAAGTCTTCCTTGAAGGTGGGAAGCTTGACCAGTGCGTCGTAGCGGCCCCAGAGGAAGCCCATATGCGGCGAGAAGTTCTTGTAGCCGGAGCAGACAAGGTAGTCGCAGCCCCAGGCCTGCACGTCGATCAGGCCATGCGGGCCGTAATGAACGCAATCAAGGAAGGTTTCAGCACCGGCGGCCTGCGCCAGTTTGCAGACGGCGGCGACATCGACGATCGTGCCGATCGAATGCGCCGTGACGGTGCAGGCGACGAGGCGAGTCCTGTCGTTCAGCAGCGGCTTCAGGTCTTCCACATGCAGCGTGCCGTCCTCGCGCATGCGCCACCAGACGATCTTGGCGCCATCGGCTTCCAGTGCCATCCAGGTGGCGATGTTGGCATCGTGATCCATGTCGGTGACGACGATCTCGTTGCGCTCGCCGAGCAGCTTAGCGATGCCGAGGCTGACAAGGCGGATGAAAGAGGTGGCGTTCTGGCCGAAGGAGATTTCTTCCGGGCGATAGGCGTTCACCAGCATGGCGACGCTTTCACGCGCTTCTTCCAGATTGCGGTCGACGCCCTGGCTGTGCTGGTATTTCGCCATGCGCTGGACGTTGAAATCGATGAGGTGATTGGCAACCGCATCGACGACCGCCTGCGGCACCTGCGCGCCGCCCGCATTATCGAGAAAGACGAAATCGCCAGCCTTCCGGATGGCCGGGAACATGGCGCGGATCTCGTCAACCGGGAAGCTGTTGTGGCCGGCGAATTGCGATACGGAAGCGGCGGAGCTCATGGGATCTCGCTCTGAATATTGGGATTGAAATCTTATTTTGATCATTTGATCACAAAATACTTTAAGGTTCAACCAAATTCCTCCGTCTCTTTCTGACGGCTAACGGCGGCTAGAGCTTGAGCCCTTGCGGTGCTCGTCCTGCGTGGCCGGACAATAATCCTGCAGGATTTCGTGGGTGCGGCTGATATCGGCGACAATACCGTCGCGGGCGGCGGCGAAGTCCCCCGCCTTCAAAGCATCGACAATGGCAACATGCTCGCCGGCGGGATCGAGTTCGCCGCTGCGCATCAAAGGTTCTGCCGAGGCGGAGAGCATGCGCATATAGGGACCGAAGCGCAGCCACAGGGTCTCGATCAACTGCAGCAGCACCTCGGAGCCCGAGGCGCGATAGATGGTGAAGTGGAACTGCTGGTTCTTGGCCATGAGATCATAGACATTAGCGCCGCGGCCGATCACATACTGCTCCCCGGCGATGCGATCGAGCGTCGCTATGTCGCTGACAGTGAGGTTGGGAAAACCGAGCTCTGCGGCCAGACCTTCGACGGCGATGCGGGCGCGGCAAAGATCGTTCAGCCGGGCAAGAGTAACGATCGGGATGCGGGCAGAGCCGTTGGCTGCGACCTCTAAAGCATTTTCAGCCGCCAGACGGCGCAGAGCCTCGCGCACTGGCATATTGCTGGTTCCGAAGGTTTCAGCGAGCGAGGCGATGGTCAGGGTCTGGCCAGGATCGAAATTGCCTACCATGAGCGCGTTCCGCAGCTGCTGATAGACGCTCTCCTGGATCGTCGTTCTGGAGGACACCGGTTCCAGGGCTATGCGCACGCTTGTTTCCTCTCCGCTCTCGGGACTCGTTCATGGTAGAACGAAGGGTGGGCGAAAGGAAAGGGCCCCGGAGCCGCGGTCAGGCTTCTTCGGTTTCCCAGCTTTCATCAGCGGCCGGATCATTCTTCTCCCGAGGCTTGTGTAAGCCGAGCCCAACGCCGATGAGGGCAAGCGCACCGCCGATAGCATGATAGGAATGCAGCTGTTCTCCAAGCAGCGCCCAGGCCAGCGCTGCAACGACGATTGGCAGGAGATTGATCAGCAGCGAGGTGCGGCTCGCGCCGAGCCTCTGGATGCCGATCATCCAGCAGAGCGGCGCGAGGAGGGAGGTCGGGATTGCAGCATAAAGGATCAGCGGCAGGTTGGCCGTGGTGAGCGGCGAGATATCGCCCATCAGGAAAATCGGGATCAGCAACAGGGTTGAAAAGCCGATCTGCCAGAAAAGCTGCTGCCACATTGGAATCGGCATCGCCCAGCGTCTCAGCATGACCCCATAGAGCGCATTTGAGAGAACAGCGATGATCATCAGGCCGTCGCCAATGTGGAAGCCGCCATTCACAAGGCGCATCGGATCACCCTGCGAGGTCAAATAGACGAGCCCAATCAGCGAGATGGCTCCGCCTGCCAGGCTCGCCACGGTGAGCTTTTCGCCCGCCAGCAGGCCGGCTAGCACCGTCGAGAGAAGCGGCATTAGGGCGATCGTCACACCCATATTGACGGCCGATGTCGTCTTGGCCGCCTCGTAGGCGAGGCTCTGATAGATCACCATGCCGAGGGCGCCGAGGATGGCGAGCTTCAGCCAGTGCTGCCGCAGCAGGGAACGATTGCGCCATGCCGCGCGGCCGACAAAGGGTAGGAGCACGAGAAAGGCCAGCAGCCAGCGATAGAAGGAAATCGAGCCTGGCGAAATCACGCCCGCGGATGCCTTGGTGACGACGGTGTTGCCGGACCAGATCAGCACCGTCAGCAAGGGCGCAAAGCCGGCCGTGCTGACGATGGATGCGGAAGCATTCTGCTCGGTGCTCATGTGAATGGTCTCTCGTCGTCTTGTGGCTTGGGGCGAAACGGAGGAGGGCGCATTGAGTTCGCCATCCCAAAGACTTTGTACTGCCTGTCCGAATTCTGGTATATAGCGAGAATAAGACAGTCAGTAGCGAAATGAAGACATGTCCAGCAGGCCTCCACGCATCGAGGGTGATCCGCCCAACCCGGTTTCCTTCCGAACCGAGAATTACAGAGCGGGTACGGTTTTCCCCAAAAAGAGCCAGCCATGGGGCGAGCTTAATTATGCGATTACCGGCATCTGCGAGTTCGATATCGAAGGCATGCGCTATCTCTCGCCGCCACATTATGCCATCTGGCTGCCGCCGCAGACGATGCACGGCGCCGCGATCCAGCACGATCTGCGCTATGCGACCGTCTATGTCGAACGCGCTCTTTGCGCGAACCTGCCTGACAAGCCGTCGACGCTCAGCATCAGTCCGCTGCTGAAGGCAATTCTGGCGGATTTTGCTGCGCGTGATGTCACCATACCTGAAACAGCCGAAGATTTGCGGCTTGCACAGGTTCTGGTCGATCAGATTCGACTGGCGCCGCGGTGCGAGAGCTACTTGCCGCTTTCCGACGATCCGCTGCTCGGCCCGCTACTGAGCGCCTTGCAAGCCGATCCCGGCGACCGGCATTCCCTTGCGGAATGGGCGCACCGGATGGGGACGACCGAGCGCACGCTGTCGCGCCGGTGCCAGGATGATCTCGGTCTTTCCTTCAACGCGTGGCGGCAGAGACTGAAACTCGTTGCTGCACTGTCGATGATCGAGGCCGGAGAGCCCGTGCACCGGATTGCAACGGAGCTGGGTTACAGCAACGCGTCGGCCTTCATTGCCATGTTCCGCCGGCTGACAGGCACGAGCCCGACACAGATGCGCTAATTTCAGGTTTCAATCAAAACGATCTCCAGCTTGCGCAGTTCTTCCGGATCGGCCATCGCGTCGATGACGGTAATCATGCCATCTGCATTGAGGGTGCAACGAAGCGCGATGCGTAGCTGTCCGCCGATGACGACGATGGCACCGACCGCGCCGTTGATGACTGCCAACCGGGCTCCCCGCGCACGGCCCTGGAAGGTCTTGGCGACATCCATGCGCCCGCGGATTTCGCCAGCGGCCCCCATGCGTGCGGCAACCGCATCCGGACGGAAGACGGCTTCGGGATCGAGGACAGCGAGCAGCGCCTGCAGGTCGCCGTCACGCGAGGCTGTGAAGAAGGCGTCGACGACATGGCGCTGATGGGTGAGATCGGCCTCTGTCGTTGATGGCGTGTCCTGCACGCGACGGCGGGCGCGGCTCGCAAGCTGGCGTGTCGCGACCGCCGTGCGTCCCAGAATCGGGGCAATGTCATCGAAAGGGACGTCGAACATATCGTGCAGGACGAAGGCAAGCCGCTCGGCCGGGTTCAGCTTTTCCAACACGACCAGAAGAGCGAGGCCGACGGAGTCCGCGAGCAAGGCATCCTGCTCAGGGTCGGTGCCGTTACCAGCCTCATGCACCACGATCGGCTCTGGAACATGGACGGTCAGCGGCTCCTCGCGACGGGATTTGCGCGACCGCAGCAGATCAAGACAGATGCGCGCGGTGACAGTCGTTAGCCAGCCGCTGAGATTTTCAATCTCCGATGTGTCGCTCCGGACAAGGCGCAGCCACGTTTCCTGCACCGCATCTTCGGCCTCAGCGCGCGAGCCGAGCATGCGGTAGGCGACGGCGCGCAGATGCGGCCGGTTCGCCTCGAATTTCTCTGCCTGCCACTTTTTTTCGTCCATCGGTCACATCTCCTCATCCTCATCCGTCAAACCCATGACGAACGAAATCCGGCCGGTGTGACATCGGATCGGCAGGAAAGTGCATCGTCGGGAGATGAGCCGCAACAGGGCTCTCACAACCAGAGGAAAGAAACATGCAAGCTCGTATGAAGAACCCAGTCCTCGTTCTGCCCGAAACGCTGCAGGTGCTCTTGGCCGTCAGCAATTCGATTAAAGATCGCGGCCTGTCGGAAAATACCATGGACCTCGTCCATCTGCGGGTCAGCCAGATCAACGGCTGCAGCGTCTGCACCGATATGGGCTTTCGCAAGCTGCAGAAGGCAGGTGAGACGATGGAGCGCATCGTCGGCGTCTCCGCCTGGCGGGAGATGCCCTATTTTTCCGATGCCGAACGCGCCGCTCTGGCACTCGGGGAAGCCGTTACCCGGCTCGCCGACCGGCCGGATGCCGTCACAGACGAAATCTGGAACGAGGCCGAAAGACACTACGACGAAAAGGCACTCTCTGCCCTCATCGTTGCCATTGCGATCGACAATGTCTGGAACCGGCTGAACTCGACGGTTCGTCAGCAGGCCGGTGCGTCCTGGAACTGATCATCCGCAGTGAGCGCCACCTTCTTCTCACAGTATGGGGAAGAAGGTGGCCCGCATTCTTAAGCCTCGCCTACTCGCGAGGTCACCAGCAGTTTCGCCATCCAGTCCACGAAGACACGCACCTTGTTGCTGAGGTGTCGGTTGGGCGGATAGACGATATGAAGGGGCAGCGATGGCCGGGTCCAGCCGGAAAGAATGGGAACGAGCTCGCCGCTTGCGAGCGCGTCCCGAGCCATGAAGCTCGGAACTTGCGCGATGCCGAGGCCCATCAACGCCGCCTGGAGATAGCTGCGGCTGTCATTCACCGAAAGGATATAGCGCGGGCTGATTTCCAACGCCTCGTTGCCGTGTTCGAACAGGAACGGAATCGTGCGACCGGTTTGCGCGCGAAAATAGCTGACCGCATAATGGCTGGTTTCCAGATCCTCCGGCCGTTCCGGGAAGCCGTGCTTCTCGATGTAAAGCGGAGCCGCACAGGTGATGAGGTGGATCTCGCCGACGCGGCGGGCGATCAGCGACTGGTCGCTCGGCATGCCGGCGCGCAGCGCGCAATCGACATTTTCGGCGAGATAGTCGACGAGCCGGTCGCCGACACCGAGATCGATATGGATATCGGGATAGCGCTGGTGGAAATCGCAAAGCGCCGGCATGACGATTTTTTCGGCAAAGGCGCCGGCCATTTCCACGCGCAGGCGGCCGCTTGGCAGGCTCTGCGAATTGCTGATGCTGCCGTCCAGCTCTTCTATCTCGGAGAGGATCTGAATGGCGCGCTCGTAATAGAGAGCGCCATCGGTCGTCACCATGACGCGCCGTGTGGTACGATTGAGAAGCTTGGCGTGCAGATGCGCCTCAAGCGACTGGATGAGCGTCGTCACCGTCGCCTTCGGCATGGAAAGGGCTGCCGCGGCGCGGGTAAAGTTACCCGTCTCCACCACACGCGCGAATGCCCGCATTGCTGACAACTGGTCCATTCCATGATGCCCCTCGGCCGAAAATGAAGAGGCCGATTGTTTGTTATTCTGAATAGTCTGATCGAATGTAGGCTACTTATTCTCAGAGCGGAATAACAATATGTTGTTTCGTAAGTTGTTGCAATGCGGCATGGGGGCGCCAAAGACCGCATTTCGAGAATATGGTCACAAAGCGTAGTAAACCGCTTTTTGGATTGGGACATATTCGCTCGAGCAGACAGGGATTTGGGTCGATGAGTGCGCCGTGGAAAGATGTTGTGCTGGAAAACGTGCCTACGGGGCCGGTGGCAGCTCGGATCTACAACGGTGATGGTTTGAAGAAGGCTGCGCCGCTGGTGCTTTACCTGCATGGGGGGGCCTTTCTTGATACCGACCACGCGACCAACAGACCGGTGGCGGCAAGCCTCGCTGAGGCCGGCGCCATCGTGGTTGCAGCGGATTATACGAGCTGCAATCAGAATGCTTTTCCGAAGGTGCTGGAATGCGCCTACGGACTTCTCGCCTATCTCAGCAACAAGCGGAACATGCTTGCGCTGGGCGGGGCGAAAAAATCGCTGCTGTTTGTCGCCGGAGAGGAATCGGGTGGCAATGTCGCAGCGGGCGTTGCTTTAAAGGCGCGCGATCAGATACCCGGTTCGTTGGACGGACAGGTTTTGATATCGCCTTTGCTTGATCCCTTCATGGGGTCGAAATCTTTCCTCCAGGCGGAGGAAAGCGGCATGCGCGAGCGCTGGACGGAGGGTTGGAACCGTTACCTGGGTTTCCTGGGCGGTGTCTGTCACCCCTATGCAGCGCCTCGATACTGTTCGCGGCTTTCGGGCCTCGCGCCGGCATTGGTGCTCACGGCCGAGGACGACCCGCTCCGCGACGAGAGCATGGAATACGGCAGTCGGCTGAAAGCGGCTGGCGTCCGTGTTCGCCAGCAAGTCCTTCCCGCCGGGACAGGCTGGCCCACCCTCTATGGCGGGCAGTCGAAGGACAGGCCTTCATGGCAGCAGGATATCTGTTGTTGTTTCAAGGGTTTTGTCGAAGACGTGCAGGCTTGATCGACTAGAGTATCCCGTTTGCGAGGAATGAGCGCGGATTGGACTGATGTCGAAGGCATGAGACCGGAGCGATGGTCACGCGAATGCGCGGTGCTTCGGCCCCTGATTTTGTTGAGACGATAGGAATTTGCGGTCCCGTATCCCAAGACGGGGCCAAAGGAGAGACTGACATGAAGTCCAACGATAAGCGCTGGGCCCTGTGGGGCGCCGGCATGGGTGTTGCTGCGGCTGTTGCAGGCGCGGCCTTCTATCTGGATCTGCCGCGCGGCGCCCAGGCGACCGAGGCGGCAAGCCAGGCTGCGAAGCCGGCTATCCCTGTTACGGTCGCGGCTGTCGAGCCGCGTGACGTCACATCCTGGCAGGAATTTTCCGGCCGTCTGGAGGCTATCGACCGTGTCGAGATCCGTCCGCGTGTCGCCGGGGCGATTCAATCAGTGCATTTCCGCGAAGGCGCGCTGGTCAAGCAAGGCGATCTGCTTGTGACGATCGATCCGGCGCCCTATGAGGCGGTGGTTGCCCAAGCTCAGGCGCAGGTGGGGGCGGCAAAAGCCAAGCTCGATCTCGCCAAAGTCGAAATCGATCGCGGCCGGAAGCTCTTCGACAACAAGACGATTTCGCAGAGCGACATGGATACACGCACCAGCAACTCTGCCGAGGCAGAAGCCAATCTGAAGGCAGCGCAAGCGGCCCTTCAGACCGCGCAGCTGAACCTCGACTATACGCAGGTCCGCGCCCCGATCGCCGGCCGCGTCGGCAAGATCGCCGTTACTGTCGGCAATCTTGTGGCGGCCGGCTCGACGTCGCCGGCATTGACGACGCTGGTTTCGGTCGATCCGATCTATGCGAGCTTCAGCGCCAACGAGCAGACCGTCACCCAGGCTCTGGCCGAACTGCCGGCAACCGGAGGCGCTTTTCCGCCGGTCGAGCAGATCCCGGTTCAGATCGGTACGGCAAGCGACAATGGCACGCCGATCAAGGGCAAATTGCAGTTGATCGACAACGAGGTCGATGCGGCGAGCGGCACCGTCAGCGTTCGCGCCGTCTTTGATAATCCAGGCGGCCGTCTTATCCCCGGTCAGTTCGTACGGGTCCGTATGGGTCAGCCGAAGGCTGAGAATAAGATCGTCATCGACGATCGTGCAGTCGGCACCGACCAGGACAAGAAGTTCGTCTTCGTCGTGGATGGTGAGAACAAGGTCAATTACCGGCAGGTCCAGCTCGGATCGCTGGTCGATGGCCAGCGGGTGATCGAGAACGGCTTGAAAGCCGGCGAAAAGATCGTCGTCAACGGGTTGCAGCGCATCCGTCCCGGTGCAGTCGTCGCGCCGCAGTTGGCCGAGAAGGTCGCGACCGCTCAGTAAAACTTCGCCTTCTGCCCGTGGGCAGAAGGCCGACATTCCGAAATCACATGATCCGCCGGCGGCTCTCAAATCGTCGGACAGGAATTTTGCATCCGTTCTCACCCCAGAGGGGGCTTTGATATGAACATCTCCAGATTCTTTGTCGACCGTCCGGTCTTTGCCGGTGTTCTTTCGGTCCTCATCGTGGTCGCCGGCCTGATCGGCCTCAGAGCGCTGCCGATCTCCGAATATCCAGAGGTCGTGCCTCCCTCGATTGTCGTGCACGCCACCTATCCCGGCGCCAACCCGACCGTCATCGCCGAAACGGTGGCGACGCCGCTCGAAGAGCAGATCAACGGCGTCGAGGGCATGCTCTACATGTCCAGCCAGGCGACATCAGACGGCGCTCTCAACGTGACGGTCACTTTCAAGCTCGGCACCGATCCGGACAAGGCGCAGCAGCTCGTACAGAACCGCGTTTCGCAGGCCGAGCCGCGCCTGCCCGCGGAAGTCCGTGCTCTCGGCATCACGACCATCAAAAGCTCGCCCAACTTCATCGTGGTCGTCAACCTCGTCTCGGACGGAGCCGACCACGACATCACCTATCTGCGAAACTATGCGACCCTGAACATCAAGGATCGACTTGCCCGGATCGAAGGCGTCGGGCAGGTGCAGGTCTTCGGCGCCGGCGACTATTCCATGCGCGTATGGATCGATCCGCAGAAGGCCGCCGAGCATAATCTTGCGGCCAGCGACATCAGCAATGCGATCAGCTCCCAGAACGTCCAGGCTGCGGCCGGCATCATTGGTGCCTCACCCAGCCGGCCGGGCGTGGATCTGCAGCTTAACGTCAACGCCCAGGGCCGACTGCGCACACCTGAGGAGTTCGGCAACATCATCGTCAAGACGGGCGCCAATGGCGAAATCACCCGTCTTCGCGACGTCGCCCGCGTCGAGCTCGGCGCGGAAGACTATACGCTGCGTTCGCTGCTCGACGGCAAGCCGGCCGTCGCCGTCGCCGTTCTCCAGGCGCCCGGTTCGAACGCGATCGAGATCGCGAACAATGTGCGCTCGACCATGGACGTGCTGCAGCAGGCCATGCCTGCGGGCGTTAAGTACGAGATCGTCTACGACACGACGAAATTCGTCCGCGCCTCGATCGAGAAGGTGATCGACACACTGCTCGAAGCCATCGCGCTCGTCGTCCTCGTCGTCATCCTGTTCCTGCAGACATGGCGTGCCTCGATCATCCCGCTGATCGCCGTTCCGGTGTCGATCATCGGCACCTTTGCGGTGATGTATGTCTTCGGCTTCTCGATCAACGCGCTTAGTCTGTTCGGCCTGGTGCTGGCGATCGGCATCGTCGTGGACGACGCGATCGTGGTGGTCGAGAACGTCGAACGCAATATCGAGAACGGACTCAGTCCGCGAGACGCCACCTACAAGGCCATGAAGGAAGTCTCCGGTCCGATCATCGCGATCGCGCTGGTTCTCGTCGCGGTCTTTGTGCCTCTCGCCTTCATCTCCGGCCTGTCCGGCCAGTTCTACCGCCAGTTCGCGCTGACGATCGCCATCTCGACCGTCATCTCGGCCTTCAACTCGCTCACCCTGTCTCCGGCACTGGCATCCCTGCTCCTGAAGGGTCATCATGCGCCGAAGGATGGGTTGACGCGGATCATGGACGCGATCTTCGGCTGGTTCTTCCGCGGCTTCAACCGAGCGTTCGGAGCCGGTTCGAAATACTATGGCAAGGGCGTCGGCGGCCTGCTGTCACGCAAGAGCATCGTCATGGTGGTCTATCTCGCGCTGGTGGGAGCGACCTATAGCCTGTTCACAACGGTTCCAGGCGGTTTCGTGCCGTCGCAGGACAAGCAGTATCTGATCGGCTTCGCACAGTTGCCGGATGCCGCAAGCCTCGACCGTACGGAAGACGTGATTAAGCGCATGACGGACATCGCGCTGAAGCAGCCGGGCGTCGCCAATGCGATCGCCTTCCCGGGCCTGTCGATCAACGGCTTCACCAATTCGTCGAATGCCGGCATCGTTTTCGTGACGCTGAAGGACTTCGACGAGCGCAAGACGCCGGACCTTTCGGGCGGGGCGATCGCCATGGCACTGAACCAGAAGTTCGGCGCCATCCAGGATGCCTTCATCGCCATGTTCCCGCCGCCGCCGGTCAACGGTCTCGGTACGACAGGCGGCTTCAAGCTGCAGATCGAAGATCGCGCCGGCCTCGGCAACCATGCGCTCGACCAGGCGGCCAAGGCGGTGATCGGCAAGGCCTACCAGACACCGGAACTCACCGGGATCTTTTCGAGCTTCCAGATCAACGTGCCGCAGCTCTTTGCCGATCTTGACCGCGCCAAGGCCGAGCAGCTCGGAGTCTCCGTCACCGACGTCTTCCAGACGCTGCAGATCTATCTCGGTTCGTTCTATGTGAACGACTTCAACGCCTTCGGCCGCACCTACAGCGTCCGCGTGCAGGCCGATGCCAAGTTCCGCGCTCAGCCGGAAGATATCGGCCAGTTGAAGGTTCGTTCGGCATCGGGTCAGATGATCCCGCTTTCAGCCCTGCTGAAGGTGGATGCCACGACAGGTCCAGAACGCACCAACCGCTATAACGGCTTCCTGGCGGCTGACATCAACGGCGGCCCGGCGCCCGGTTTCTCGTCCGGCCAGGCACAGGCAGCGATCGAGAAGATTCTGCATGAGACGTTGCCCCCCGGTATAGACTTCGAATGGACTGATTTGACCTACCAGCAGATCCTGGCCGGTAATTCTAGCGTCGTTGTCTTCCCGCTGGCGCTGCTCCTGGTCTTCCTCGTGCTGGCCGCCCAATACGAGAGCCTGACCTTGCCGCTCGCCATTGTCATGATCGTGCCGATGGGCGTCTTGGCGGCGCTGACCGGCGTCTGGCTCACGGGTGGAGACAACAACATCTTCACTCAGATCGGCCTGGTGGTGCTCGTCGGTCTATCAGCCAAGAACGCGATCCTGATCGTGGAATTCGCCCGCGAGCTGGAATTCGAGGGTCGCACGCCGGTTCAGGCTGCGATCGAAGCCAGCCGCCTGCGTCTGCGCCCGATCCTGATGACCTCCATGGCCTTCATCATGGGTGTCGTGCCGCTGGTCACCTCGACCGGTGCCGGTTCCGAAATGCGTGCTGCCATGGGTATCGCGGTGTTCTCGGGCATGATTGGTGTCACCTTCTTCGGCATCTTCATGACGCCGGTCTTCTACGTGCTGATTCGCAGGCTGACAGGCAACCGTCCGCTCAAGCAGCATCACCACAACGACAACGAACATTCGGCGGAGGTACTCCCGATCGCCGCCGAATAGGGGCCGTGCCGAGACTTAACTTCAGTACTCGACATGCCAGGCGGGGCCGAAAGGTCCCGCCTTTTCTATGTTCATATTTTCGCCTTAGCTAATTTACCCTTATTTCGAAGAATTTGCTGGGTGGTCGCTGATTTCCTTTGCATGATGGCACCAGAGGTTTATCAAGCTTTGGGAACAGTTGATTGACGTACATCGGGCGTGGAGGCGCCCGTGGAATATGGGAGTTGAGGCCACCGCAGCCGGAAGACCGTCGCCGCATTCGCACGGCGAAAATGCTCCGTTGTTCTGTTTCGGTGTCCGATGCGGTCCTATTCGGAGGATAGTTTATGCAGGGCAGGAAGATCGCTTTTCTCGGAACGGGATTGATGGGCGCACCGATGGCACGGCGGCTGCTTGCTGCTGGTTTTGCGGTGACGGTCTGGAATCGCGACCGGAGCAAGGCCGAGCCTCTGGCGGCAGATGGTGCGACGGTCGCCGATACTGCCGTAGAGGCTGCTCGAGGAGCGTCTGTTCTTTTCACCATGCTGACAAACGGCGGCGCCGTTGGTGAAGTCCTGTTCGGCAGCGGTGTCGCCGATGTGCTGGAGGCTGGGACGATCGTAATCGACCATAGCTCGATATCGCCGGCCGCCGCCCGCGAACACGCCTTCAAACTTGCAGAGCGTGGCATCCGGCACATCGATGCGCCGGTCTCCGGCGGTGTGGTCGGGGCGGCTGCCGGGACGCTCGCAATCATGGCCGGCGGCGATGCCACGATCATCGACAGCGTCCGCGATATCATGGCGCCGCTCGGGCGTGTAACTCGCGTTGGTCCGAGCGGAACAGGCCAGCTCGCAAAGCTCGGCAATCAGCAGATCGTCGCAGTAACCATCGGGGCCGTTGCGGAAGCGATGCTGCTGGTCGAGGCCGGTGGCGGTTCGCGTGAGGCGTTTCGGGATGCCATTCGCGGCGGCTTTGCGGAAAGCCGGATTCTGGAGCTGCATGGTCAGCGTATGATTGAGCGCAACTTCGAGCCGGGCGGCACTGCTCGCAATCAATTGAAGGATCTCGATACGGTCCTGGCGGCGGCACAGAACCTGTCGCTTCATCTGCCGCTGACCGAAGCCGTCCGTGCCGAGTTTGCCGAATTCGTCGAGAATGGCGGCGGTGAGCAGGATCACAGCGGTTTGCTGCAACATCTGGAAGACAAGAATGCCCGAGGAAAGGCTTGAGGAAGAGATGAGCGATAAGGGTGCATCCAAGCGTCGTCTGCGTTCGCAGGACTGGTTCGACAATCCCGATCATATCGATATGACGGCGCTTTATCTCGAACGCTTCATGAATTACGGGATCACGCCGGAGGAGCTGCGGTCGGGCAAGCCGATCATTGGCATTGCCCAGAGCGGTAGCGATCTTACGCCCTGTAACCGCCATCACCTCGATCTTGCAAAGCGCGTGCGCGACGGCATCCGCGATGCGGGCGGCATTCCGATTGAATTTCCGACCCATCCGATCTTCGAGAACTGCAAGCGCCCGACGGCCGCGCTCGATCGCAATCTCGCCTATCTCGGCCTGGTGGAAGTGCTCTATGGCTATCCGCTCGATGGCGTCGTGCTGACCACCGGCTGCGACAAGACCACACCCTCGGCGCTGATGGCGGCTTCGACCGTCAATATTCCGGCGATTGTTCTGTCCGGCGGCCCGATGCTCGATGGCTGGCATGAGGGCGAGCTTGCCGGCTCCGGCACGGTGATCTGGCGTTCGCGCCGCAAGCTGGCGGCAGGCGAGATCGATGAGGAGGAGTTCATGGGGGCCTCGCTTGCCTCGGCGCCCTCCATCGGTCATTGCAATACGATGGGGACGGCCTCGACGATGAACGCCATGGCCGAAGCGCTCGGCATGTCGCTCACCGGCTGCGCCGCCATTCCCGGTGCCTATCGTGAGCGCGGCCAGATGGCCTACCGCACCGGACGGCGGGCCGTGGAACTGGTGCTGGAGGATATCAAGCCTTCGGATGTGCTGACGCGCGAGGCCTTCCTCAATGCCATCAGGGTCAATTCCGCCATCGGCGGCTCGACCAATGCACAGCCGCATCTGGCCGCCATGGCCAAGCATGCCGGCGTCGAGCTTTTTCCGGACGACTGGCAGGTGCACGGCTTCGACATTCCGCTGCTTGCCAATGTGCAGCCGGCAGGCGCCTATCTCGGCGAGCGTTTCCATCGCGCCGGTGGCGTTCCGGCTATCATGTGGGAGCTGCTGCAGGCCGGCAAGCTCGATGGCAGCTGTCCGACGGTCACAGGGCGGACGATGGCGGAGAATTTGAAGGGCAAGGAAGCGACCGATCGCGAGGTGATCCGCCCCTTTGCCGATCCGCTGAAGGAGCGCGCCGGCTTCCTGGTGCTCAAAGGCAATCTCTTTGACTTCGCCATCATGAAGATGAGCGTCGTCTCGGAAGACTTCCGCAGCCGCTACCTGCAGGAGCCGGGGCACGAGGGCGTGTTCGAGGGCAGGGCGGTCGTCTTCGACGGATCGGAGGATTATCACAAGCGCATCAACGATCCCGATCTCGGTATCGACGAAAAGACCATTCTCGTCATTCGTGGCGCGGGGCCGATCGGCTGGCCGGGATCGGCGGAAGTCGTGAACATGCAGCCGCCCGATGCGCTCCTGAAGCGCGGCATCCGCAGCCTGCCAACGATCGGCGACGGACGTCAATCGGGTACGGCCGACAGCCCTTCGATCCTCAACGCCTCGCCGGAAAGCGCGGCCGGTGGCGGCCTTGCCTGGCTCAGGACCGGCGACATCATCCGCATCGACTTCAATCAAGGGCGGTGCGACATGCTAGTGGAAGAGGCAGAGATTGCCCGCCGCAAGGGCGATGGAATTCCGCCGGTGCCGCCGGACGCGACGCCATGGCAGCGAATCTATCGTCGTTCGGTCACGCAGCTTTCCGATGGAGCCGTGCTCGATGGGGCCGCCGATTTCCGCGACATCGCCGCCAATCCGCCGCGGCATAATCATTGACGGGGCATGGCCGGCGGCAGGGATTGCGGCGTTGCTGTTAATTTGGGTAGCTTGCGCAGCCATTAAAGTTCGCGAAAGGGAGTAGTGCAACTATCATTGGCTGCGGTTAGCTAGTCTCTTCAGTTTCCGAAGGGGGTGGAGCTCTTTGGCAGAGACGATATCAGGGCGAAGCGAAGAAGAGTTCCAGGACCTTTTGAGGAGGCTGGAGCTGGCGCTGGAGGCGTCTCAAATCGGCGTGTGGCAGCATAACGTCAATGAGCAGCAACTGCTCTGGGACCAGCAGATGCATAAGCTCTACGAAACCGGGCTCCAAGAGCGCAAGGTTTCCTCCGACGTCTGGATGAATGCGTTGCATCCGGAGGATGTCGAAGGGGCCATCCAAGACTTCGATGCCGCGCTGGCCACGAAGGGTTTCTATAATTCCCAATTCCGCATCATCCTGCCAGGAGGCGAGGTGCGTCATCTGCGTTCGCGCGCGCATTACTATGAGGACGCCGAGGGGGCACCTTCCTTCATCGGCGCGGAATGGGACGTCACTGCCGACGTCCTGCTCAATCGCGAATTGTCCGGCCAAAAGGCTATCGCCGAAGCACGCGCCGTCGCCTTGGAGCATAGCCGCGCGCGAATAGAGCATGCCGCCGATCACGATTATCTTACGGGTCTTCCGAACCGCCGCTATTTCGACCGGCGTCTGGCCGAGCTGCGCAAAGACGCCTCTATCGAAACTTTGGCGATACTCCATATCGATCTCGATGGATTCAAGGAGATCAACGACAAATGGGGCCATGCAGCCGGTGATGCTACGCTGCAAAGCGCTGCCGCCCGCATTTCCGGAGCGATCACCGCCAACGATGTCGTTGCCCGCATCGGGGGCGACGAGTTCGTCGCCGTGCTGGTCAATATCGGCAGTATCGAACGGATTCAGGTGATCGCTGACGATATTTTATCGCGCTTACGCCGAGAAGTGCGTTTCGGCAACGAGATGTTGCGGATCCGCGCATCCATCGGCGTGGCGGTAGGTAAGACGAGCGGCACCGGCAATCTTTTGGCAGAATCCGATGTCGCTCTTTTCCAGGCCAAGAAACTCGGCCGCAACCGGGTGGAGTTTTTCACGCCGCAGCTCCAGTCCGATCTGCATGCGGAACGCCGTCTGGCCGACGAGCTGCGATTGGCGCCTATGCTGCGGCAGATCGAACCTTTCTATCAGATCCAAGTGAATGCGCAGACCCGGCACATCGTCGGACTGGAGGCGCTGGCACGCTGGCGCCACCCGGTGAGGGGATTGCTCAGTCCCGTCGCCTTCCTCAAGGTCGCAGACGAATATGGGGTTACAGCAGAAATCGATGCGGCCGTGTTGAAACGGGCGCTGGCAGATCGGGCAGCTTGGGTTTCGCGGGGGCTTTCGCCGCCGCGCATTGCCGTCAATATCTCCGGCCGCCGGCTTGCTGACCCCGATCTGATCGATGGATTGCGTGCGCTCAGAATACCGCGCGGCGCCATAGCCTTCGAGCTGGTGGAGACCATCTTTCTGGATGAGCCGGACGAGGTGGTGCTTGCCAATATCGCTGCTATCAAGGCGATGGGGATCGATATCGAGATCGACGACTTCGGCTCGGGTCACGCGTCGTTGATCGGGCTCGTCAAGCTGAAGCCGAAGCGGCTGAAGATAGATCGGCAGCTGGTGACCGCCGTAACGGTATCCGAAGAGCAGCGGCGTCTCGTCGGCTCCATCGTTGAAATCGCACGCGCATTGAATGTCGAGGTGGTCGCCGAGGGGGTCGAGACCGAGGACCACGCGCGTGTTCTGGCCGAGGTCGGATGCGATGAACTTCAGGGCTATGCCATCGGCTATCCGTCTTGCGAAAGCGAGACCGCTGCTTTGCTGAAATCAGCCGAAGCATTGAGCCCAAGCTGATCCTCTGTCAGGAATGCGTCCTATGCTACTGGATCTGCAGGGCGACGATCAGACCATAACTGATGGCGCCGAGAGCCAAAAGCGATAGCGTCGCCGCAGCGATCACCTTGCCGCCGGCATGGGCGACCGAGCGAATGTTCACCGACAGGCCTAGAGCCGCCATCGCAACGACAGTGAGAACGCCGGAAGCCGTTTGCATCGAGGCCACCAGCGAATCGGGAATGAGCCCGAAGGAGCGAAGTGCCATCAGCCCGAGAAAGCCGCAGATGAACCAGGGAACCAGCGAATGATGTCCGCTGCGTCCATCCGGCGCTGTCGTCTCGGTCTTGGTGAGGATGCCGAGCAGAAAGATGACCGGGCCTAGCATCAGAACGCGGACGAGTTTGACGAGCGTGCCGGTTTGGACGGCGAGCATCCCGACAGGGGCTGTCGCCGCCAGCACCTGCGGTACAGCATAGACCGTCAGTCCGGCGAGGGTCCCATATTGCGGTACGCTCATGCCGAAGTGAAAATAGAAAAGCGGCAGGAGAAATACGGCGGCAATGCCAAGCACAGCGGTGAAGGCCAGTGCGGCGGCGATCTCCTGCGAGTCAGCCTCGATCACCGGCGCAACGGCGACGATGGCGGAATTGCCACAGATCGAGTTACCGCAGGCGATCAAGGTCGCGAGCTTCGGCGGCAGGCCGAGCGCCCGGCCGATGAGATAGGTGGTGGCGATCGACAGCACGACGACAATGGCAATGCCGGCGATCAGCCAGACGCCGGCGCCGCGGATGGCCGAAAGGCTGATGGAGGCGCCGAGAAGGACGATAGCGATTTCCAGAAGGAACTTGGCGCTGAAATCGATGCCTGGCTTCATGGCCGGTTTTAGCGGCTTGATCGTACAAACCGCAATGCCGAGGGCAATGGCAAGCACGAGGCTTTCGATCCAGCGCGCACCGAGAAGACCGGTTTCCACATGCTCTGCAACAAAGGCCAGAAGAGCAACGGCCGAGCTAAGCGCGAGGCCGGGGAGAATTTTGTTTGCGCGTTGAGCGAGAGACATCGCGTGCCGTCATTCGTTTCTGATGATTGCTGACGGCTGGAAAGTCTCATCTGTCGATGTCGACATCCATCGAATATTATCCTATGTTTTGTTCGATAAATTAGAATGATTTCCCATGACGTTCGAACAGCTCGCAATCTTCGTCGCCGTCGCCGAGCGAGAGCATCTGACCAATGCCGCTGAAGCCATCAACCTGACGCCTTCCGCCGTCAGCTCTGCGATCAAGAATCTTGAAGCCTATTACGGCGTGGAGCTGTTTCACCGCGTCGGTCGGCGGATCGAGCTGACGGAGACGGGACGATCCTTCCTCGGAGAAGCCAAGGCGACTCTCGCACGCGTACGTGCGGCGGAACTCATGCTTTCGGAATTGGGCGGGCTGCAGCGCGGCCGCCTTGGCCTCTATGCCAGCCAGACCATCGCCAGTTATTGGTTGCCCCCCTTGCTGATGCAGTTTCGTCGCGAATATCCCGGCATCGACCTGGACCTTACGATCGGCAATACCAGAACCGTCACCGAAGCGGTTATCGACGGTGCGGCCGAGCTGGGTTTCATCGAGGGCGAGGTGGATGCGCCGGCATTGTCGATGAAGATCGTTGCACAGGATGCGCTCGTCATCGTCGTGCCACCGCAACATCCCTGGGCGGACGGCCGGCAATTGACGGCCGCCGATCTTATCAGCGGCACGTCCTGGGTGATGCGGGAGGAGGGGTCGGGCACGCGCTCGGAATTCGAGAATGCAGTTGCCAAGCTTGGTGCTTCACCGCGTGATCTCGATGTGGCGCTGGTCCTTCCCTCGAATGAGGCAGTGCTCTCCGCAGTCTGCGCCGGGCAAAGTGCTGCGGCCGTTTCCAGTGCTGCGGCGAGCGCCTATCTCGGGCAGGGGCTGCTGGTTCAGGCAAAATTCGATCTGCCCGCCCGGAGCTTCCGGCTGCTTCGCCACAAGGAGCGCCATGCAAGCAAAGCCGCGCAGACGCTTGAGACGATGTGTAAACGTTAGAGTTAAGAATCCGTATATTTTACTCGACTAATAAGCGAGTGGGCGTTACCGTAATGCTCGGTAACCGATAGGCGCCTCTACGGCTTATTCAGACGGCGTCATGATCCGAGGGGATATCGATGACAACGTTCACCTGGACAAACCACGACGGCAACGGTCTTTGGATTGATCCCGCCAATTGGTCACCGAACGCTCTTCCCGATTTTGGAGATTCCATTGTCGTTGATAATGGCGGCACGATTACCCCTCCCTATGGACATCAGCCTGACATCGGTAGCCTCTTTCTTTCGCCCACAAGCACCCTGAGCCTTTATGCCGGCTTCCGCCAAACCTGGATAAAGATAGACGGACCGATCACCGGTGGCGGCGGTATCTCCGTTAGCTCCCTATCCCACCTCGAAGCGGGCAGCGGGGTTACCTCTGCCGTCGGCTGGGTCTTCGTTGCGGGGAGCTATCAATGGGGCGGGTCGGGCTCCTCTCAGGTGGTAACGCTGGGCAATGGCGGCCAGTTCAATTTTTCCACTCAATTCGGGGGGACTATCGAGAAGTACAGCCAAACCAATTCAGCAACCATAACCTATAATGGGCCGGGAGTGGTCTCGAACATTTCGGTCGACGGCCAGACGGCGACATTCGTGACGTCCGCGGGCAACTATACGCTCAACTTCGCTAATGATCTCGACCCGTCGACGTTTGTACTTGATGCCGCCACCGGAACGATCGTCGTTTGTCTCGTTACAGGCACGCTCGTACGCACCACACGAGGAGATATCCCGGTCGAGGATTTGCGGATTGGCGATGTTGCGGTTACGGCATCGTCGCAACTCCGCCTGATCCGATGGATCGGAAGTACGGAGCTTGATTGCGGCAAAGCGGCCGATCCCCGGGCTTGTTGGCCGATCCGGATTGCCGCCGGGGCTCTGGGGCCGAATAAACCTTCACATGCCCTCTTCGTCTCTCCGGCCCACGGAATTTGCGTTACCGTCTTAACCGATGTTCTGATACCCGCCTCAGCGCTCGTGAATGGAGCAACAATCGATCATATCGAATGCGAAAAGGTTACATATTGGCATGTCGAGCTGGATGAGCACGACATTCTCGTGACGAATGGGTTGTCGACTGAAAGCTACGTTGATCACGGCAATCGGAGCTTTTTTTCTCGGACGATGGGCGCTTCGATCCGGCTGGTGAATGACGACGAACAAAGATGCCTGACCTATGTCTCGGGTGGGCCGCTGATCGAGGCCGTACGAATGCAAGTCCGTGCACGCGCTCTCGACATGGGGTGGACCTTGAGTGACGATCCCTTTGCCGACATACATCTCCTTGCCAATGGGCAACGCATCGATCCCGTTATCGATAATGGCAAGGCAGAGTTCCGTGTCCCGCCGTCGGTATCGGAACTATGGCTTGTCTCGGAATGGGGTGCGCCAGATCTCGTTAGCTCTTCCGGTGATAGTCGCCGGCTCGGCGTCTGCTTTTCGAAATTGGTCATTGAGGATGGCGTAGCGGAGCCTAGGCATATTTTCGCTGACGATAATCGGCTGAATGATGGTTTCCACCATGTCGAAGACGGTCGTCGGCGCTGGACCACCGGACGCGCGCGTCTGCCTTCCTCGCTTTGGGAAGGTTACAGTGGAACCCTTCGGCTAGCCGTCGAATTTGCAGGTCCGGCGGTGCCGCATTGGATTCCGCCAGAGTCTTCTGGAGAACCCGCAATCGAGCGAGACCAAGATCAAGCTGCCTGATAGCTCCTACCAGGATCGATTGGGAGGCTTCTTCCTCTTGCCTGACAGAAGCTTATCGGTGCTGTCGCGTCACGATAATCCCATGAAACTGACGCATCTTAGTTTAACGCCGTTCGTTCCGTTGCCGGTTGGCGATGATGAGCTCGATCTCGTTGCGCTCCAGCATGGCGCGAATGTCTGCCGGCGGTTGTTCGTCCGTGACCAGAACGTTGAAGTTTTCCGGTTCATTCAAAACGATCGGCGCGCTGCGGCCGAACTTGGCGCTGTCGGCAACGATGATGCAGTTTTCGGCGCGGCTGGCCGCTTCCCGCGAATATTCCGCTTCTTCCAGATCATGCAGCATGAAGCCCGAGGCGGCGTTGATGGCGCCGACCGAGAGGATCGCGTGGCGTACATTGAATCGGCGCAGGAAATTGGCGGCTTCCATGCCGAAGGTGCCGCCATCATGGCCCCGCAGTTCGCCGCCCGCAAAGAAGACCCGATTGCCGTTGCGGGTGGCAAGCGCATGGGCAACCGCGACGGCGTTGGTGACGACGAAGAGGTTCTGATGCTTCTGCAGCGCGACGGCGATGAAGGCAGTGGTCGAGCCGACATCGAGGAAGAGGGCATCGCCATCCTCGATCATCGCGGCGACCGAGGCGGCGATCATCCGCTTGGCCTCGGCATTCTCGTTCATCCGCAGATGCAGCGGCGGCTCGATCATCGAGTCCTTGATATGGACCCCGCCATGCACCTTGGTCACGAGGCCATTGGCCTCAAGGCTGCGGATGTTGCGTCGGATGGTTTCTTCGGAAACGCCGAGCCGTTCGGCCAGGAATTGTATGCGGCTGGCGCCGCCGGCTAACCGCAATTCCTCGAGAATCTCGCGTTCGCGATGGTTGGAGTGCTGCGGTGGCTGGGATGTGCCCGGCATGGTTCCTGATCCTGTTGTGGGTATTGATCCCAAACTTCTGTGGCTCCAACTGGCTGTCCTACTGCCGCCGGGGCCATAATGCGTACAGCCTTTATCCGGCTGCTTCGCGCCTGAGTTTTTAAGACAAATCTCACCTACGGTGAAGCGTAGTCTTCAGAATATCCATAGCTCATCCTATTGGGGATGGCTGATCAATTCCAACAAAAAACCAAATATTCGTTTCATTTTGTGGGCCGGTTCTTGACAGCCTTACGTTTGTGGGGAACCTTTCACATCCGAAGGATGCTCAGCAGCAGGACCGGAGGGGGAATGACTGCGACAGCGGAAGACAGGATACATTCTCTCAGCATCTGGCGCGGGCCGATCGACATCGAACCGCTTGTCGGCGGCATTACCAATCGCAACTATCTGGTCGGCAATGATGGTCGCCGCTTCGTGGTGCGGCTTGGATCGGACATTCCCGTTCATCATATCAGCCGCGCAAACGAGGTGGCTGCGAGCAGGGCTGCGCATGCCGCCGGTCTTTCGCCTGCCGTCATACATCACGAGCCCGGCATATTGGTGCTCGACTATATCGATGCAAAACCGCTATCGGCCGATGATATAAGAAAGCCGGCAATGATGAGCCGCGTCGTGCCGCTCGTCCGGTCCTGTCACCGGGACGTCGCCCGGCACTTTCGCGGACCGGCGGCGATCTTCTGGGTCTTTCATGTAGTCCGGGATTATGCGGCTCTCCTGGAGGCCGGCGATAGTCGCCACAAGCGGTTGCTGCCTTCCTTTCTGGAGATTGCCGAGCGGCTCGAACGCGAAGCCGGTCCTTTCGAAATCGCCTTCGGACACAACGATCTGCTGGCGGCGAATTTCCTCGATGACGGCAAGCGGCTATGGCTGATCGATTGGGATTATGCCGGCTTCAACACGCCGCTTTTCGATCTTGGCGGCCTTGCCTCCAACAATGAATTCTCCGAGGCGCAGGAAGAGGCGATGCTGGAGGCCTATTTCGAGGCTCCCGTCGGTGACGATCTGCGCCGGCGCTATCAGGCGATGAAATGCGCCTCGCTCCTGCGCGAGACGATGTGGAGCATGGTTTCGGAAATCCATTCCGACATCGATTTCGATTATTCTTCCTATACAGCTGAAAATCTGCGGCGGTTCGAGAGCGCCTGGCAGGATTTTCGCAATTCTTGAGGTGACACGATGAAGGAATTGCCCGCTACAGCAAAGACCGTCGTCATCGGCGGCGGCATCATCGGTTGCTCGACCGCCTATCATCTCGGCAAGCTCGGCTTCACTGATACCGTGCTTCTGGAGCGCAAGAAGCTAACCTCGGGCACGACCTTCCATGCCGCCGGTCTCGTCGGCCAGCTGCGGACAAGCGCCAACATCACGCAGATGCTCGGCTATTCCGTCGATCTCTACAAGAAGCTCGAGGCAGAGACGGGGCTTGCCACTGGCTGGAAGATGAATGGCGGTTTGCGTCTCGCCTGCAATGAGGAGCGCTGGACGGAGGTGAAGCGGCAGGCGACGACGGCACAGTCCTTTGGCTTGCAAATGCATCTGCTGACGCCCAAGGAGGCTTTCGATCTCTGGCCGCTGATGGATATCGACGACCTCGTCGGCGCGGCCTTCCTGCCGACGGATGGACAGGCCAATCCTTCCGATATCACCCAGGCGCTGGCAAAGGGCGCCCGCATGAGCGGTGTGTCGATCTTCGAGGATACGGAAGTTCTCGATCTGGAGATCGACAAGGGCCGAATCCGCGCCGTCATCACCGAGAAGGGCCGCATCGAATGCGAGCGCGTCGTTGTCTGCGCCGGGCAATGGACGCGGACCTTTGCCGGCCGCTTCGGTGTCAATGTCCCGCTTGTCTCCGTCGAGCATCAATATCTCATCACCGAATCCTTCGGCGTCCCCTCCAATCTGCCGACGCTGCGCGATCCCGATCGGCTGACCTATTACAAGGAGGAGGTCGGCGGGCTTGTCATGGGCGGCTATGAGCCCAATCCCATTCCCTGGGCGCTCGATGGCATTCCGAAGGATTTTCACTACACGCTGCTCGACAGCAATTTCGATCATTTCGAGCAGATCATGGAGCAGGCGCTGGTGCGCGTGCCGGCGCTGCAGACGGCCGGCGTCAAGCAGCTGCTATGCGGGCCGGAGAGCTTTACCCCTGATGGCAATTTCATTCTCGGCGAGGCGCCGGAGCTGAAGAGTTTCTTCATTGGCGCTGGCTTCAATGCTTTCGGCATCGCCTCCGCCGGCGGGGCCGGCATGGCGCTCGCCGAATGGGTCGCCAAGGGCGAACCGCCCTACGATCTCTGGCCGGTCGATATCAGGCGTTTCGGTCGTCCGCATTTCGACACCGACTGGGTGCACACCCGCACGCTGGAGGCCTATGGCAAGCACTACACCATGGCGTGGCCCTTTGAAGAGCATTCCAGCGGTCGGCCTTGCCGCAAGTCGCCGCTTTACGATCGCCTGAAGGCGCAGGGTGCATGCTTCGGCGAAAAGCTCGGCTGGGAGCGGCCGAACTGGTTTGCCGATCTCTTTGCCGGCGAGGAACCGAAGGATGAGTACACGTATGGACGGCAGAACTGGTTCGGCGCCGTCGGCCGGGAGCATAAGGCTGTGCGCGAAGCGGCCGTCATTTTCGACCAGACATCCTTCGCCAAATTCGTGCTAAAGGGCAGGGACGCCGAGGCGGCGATATCTTGGATCGCTTCCAACGACGTCGCCAAGCCAGTTGGCGCCCTGACCTATACCCAGATGCTCAACGACCGCGGCGGCATCGAATGCGATGTCACCGTCGCCCGCATCGCCGAGAACGAATTCTACATCACCACCGGTACCGGCTTCGCCACCCATGATTTCGACTGGATCGCCCGGAATATTCCATCCGAGATGCATGCGGAGTTGGTGGATGTAACCTCGGCCTATTCCGTGCTGTCGCTGATGGGGCCGAAGTCGCGTTCGATCTTGCAGGCCGTGACCTCGGCCGACGTTTCGAACGCCGCATTCCCGTTCGGCAAGGTGAAGACCGTCGGTATCGCCGGCTGCCCTGTACGGGCGCTACGCATCACCTATGTCGGCGAACTCGGCTATGAGCTGCATGTGCCGGTGGAATATGCCGCTACCGTCTACGACGTGCTGATGGCGGCCGGCCGCGAGCATAGCCTCGTCAATGCCGGCTATCGCGCCATCGAAAGCTGCCGGCTGGAGAAGGGTTATCGCGCCTGGGGCTCGGACATCGGGCCGGATCATACGCCGGTCGAAGCCGGGCTTGCGTGGGCGGTGAAGACGAGGAAGGATGTCGCATTCCGCGGCAGGGAGGCTGTAGAGCGGCAGCTGGCCTCCGGCGTCAAGAAGATGCTCGCCTGCTTCGTGCCCGATGATCCCGAGATCGTGCTTCTGGGCCGCGAGACGATCTATCGTGACGGCAAGCGCGTCGGCTGGCTGTCGAGCGGCGGCTATGGCTACACGATCGGCAAGGCCATCGGCTACGGTTATATCCGCAATCCCGAGGGTGTCACGGAGGATTTCGTGCTTTCGGGGCGCTATGAGCTCGATGTCGCGCAGCAACGTGTCCCATGTCAGGTGTCGCTGAAGCCGCTTTATGATCCGCAGATGGAGCGGATCAAGGGGTGATTGGGGGCGCACGTGCGTTAACTCAACGCGAGCATTTCGGTATGAAGCCTATCGTCTGCTTGGCAGATCCCATGCACGATAAAGGTTATTGAGAGCCTCGGCCGTGTGGCATTCCACCATCGGCAATTCTGCTTCCCGTAGGATATTTGCGTATTTGGCGCCGCTGTTGCGGGTCTTCACGAGTATCCAGTGAATCATCTCCCATTTGATGCTGTCCTTGGCGCCTTCGAGATGGCCTGCTCGATCTGAGCGGTTGATCAGGGTCCGCTTGAGGTAGCGGGAAAAGCGCAGCCAATGATTGGAGGTGATGAGGATGGCACCGGTAGCACGAGCCAAACGCTGCGGCATCAGGCGCGTATAATTGCCTTCCATGATCCACTGCTCGCCAAGAATGGCCGCATCATGAAGTGCTGCGAATTCTGCTTCCGGGCGCTGTTGCCAATCGGTATGGGGCAGATGATGAAGCTGATCGAGATGGATCGTTGGAAAGCCAAGTTTTTTGGAAAGTGCAACCGCCAGGGTTGACTTACCGGCATTGGAAGGGCCGAGCACGACAATGCGCTCGCCAAGGGAATGCAAGGGAAGCATGGGGCACCGGTCGGAAAATTGGGATGGTTTTCCAATGGCCGAAGCGAACCACCTTGTCAACGCTTGCGTGTCGTATTTTCATCATTGCGCCATTTACGTGAAGATTGGAACCAAGCCGCGCCATCTGCCGAAAACTGTGATCTGTCCCCTGTTGTCCCAGCCATTTTCTTGACACGCCGGCGCTTTCATCCTCAATCGACAGGCTGACAACTGACGGAGGCGAAGGGCGATGGCTGAGGCGAACATCAAGCTGGAGGAGAGCTGGAAAGAGGCGCTGTCTTCGGAGTTCGAAAGCCCCTACATGCAGCAGCTCAAGGCTTTTCTCGTTGAGGAAAAGCAGCGCGGCAAGGTGATATTTCCCCGTGGCAGCGAGTATTTCCGGGCTCTGGATCTGACCCCCCTCGACGAGGTGCAGGTCGTCATTCTTGGTCAGGATCCGTATCACGGCTTCGGGCAGGCGCATGGGCTCTGCTTCAGCGTACGCCCCGGCGTGCGCATTCCGCCATCTCTGGTCAATATCTACAAGGAACTGGAAACCGATCTCGGCATCCCGCCGGCGCGCCACGGTTTTCTGGAAAGCTGGGCGAAGCAGGGCGTGCTCCTGCTTAACAGCGTGCTGACCGTCGAGGAGTCGCAGGCTGCCTCACATCAAGGCAAGGGTTGGGAGCGTTTCACCGACGCCGTCATCCGCCAAGTCAACGACGAATGCGACGGCGTCGTCTTCATGCTCTGGGGTTCCTATGCGCAGAAGAAGGCTGCCTTCGTCGATACCGAACGCCATCTGGTGCTGAAGGCGGCGCACCCGTCGCCGCTATCGGCACATAACGGCTTCCTCGGCTGCCGGCATTTCTCCAAGGCCAATACCTATCTCGCCGAGCATGGCCGGGATCCGATCGACTGGGCGCTGCCGAGCAATCCTGAGGTTCAGTAAGGTGCCTGATCCCACGGGTTGCTGATTGAAGCGCCGGTGTCGTCGAAATCTCCGACGTTGCGGGTGACGACGATAAGGTCATGAACGATCGCCGTTGCCGCGATCAAACCATCGGCGTCGCCGCGCGGGCGCTGTGCCGCGATGCGGCCCCATTCGACGGCAATCTGATCGGTAATGGGAAGGATGCGATTGCGATGATCGTGCCGCAGCTTACGCAACCATTCCTCCAGATGTGTTGCGGTACGCGGATCCGATTTTCGCTTGAGCGCAATCCCGCGCATGATCTCTCCAAGTGTGATGACGCTCAGATAGATGGTGGAGGGATCGACCGAGCGCATCCATGCAATCGCTTGGGAATTACCGCGCCTAATTTCCGAGATGACATTGGTATCGACGAGGTACATCAGAAGAGGATATTCCGGCTTGGCGTTTTATCTCGTTTAGATACGGCCTCGGCCATTTCATCGTCCCAAGCCGGCCCAGACAGCAGATCGTCGGCGAGGCTTGGTTTGCCGGCTGAGAGGGCATCATAATCTTCGGCAGATAGGACGACAGCCGCACGTTCGCCGCGCAAGGTGACGATTTGCGGACCCTCGCTACGCGCTTTCTGCACGACTTTTGAAAACTGGTTCTTTGCATCCTGCAACGGCCAATCCATCGAAAATCCTTTCTGGCTAGACTGTCTAGATTGATTTAATGCCGCTGGTATTTGGAAACAACCCCATCGAATGATTTTCTCCCTGATGTGAACGATTTGATTTTATCGTTCACTGATTGAAGACAATCCGTTTGGCTATTGAGGGCTATCGGAATACCGCCCACAAGACCATTTTCTGCCCATGAGAAACGCCTGTCGGTGCAGGCGAGAAAGGGGTTTAAGATGCTTAACCAGATCAAAGGTCTTCACCACGTTACCTCGATGGCGGAAGACGCCCGGACCAACAACAAGTTCTTCACGGATACGCTCGGCCTGCGCCGCGTCAAGAAGACGGTCAATTTCGACGCTCCCGATGTCTATCACCTCTACTATGGTGACGAGGTCGGCACTCCCGGCACGATCATGACCTACTTCCCGTTCCCGAAGATGGCGCGCGGCCGCCCGGGTACTGGTGAAGTCGGCAATACGGTCTACTCAGTTCCGGAAGGGGCCATCGGCTACTGGACCGAACGGCTCGGCCAACATGGTGTCGAGGGCTTGAAGGCCGACGAATCCTTTGGCCAGAAGCGCCTGCATTTTGCCGGTCCGGATGGCGATGGTTTCGCGCTCGTCGAGGTCAAGGATGACAAGCGTCAGCCCTGGACGCATAACGGGGTCGATGCCGAGCATGCCATCAGGGGCTTCCATTCCGTTGCCATGCGGCTCAGGGATGAAGGCGCTACTGCCGAGCTTTTGAAGTATATGGGCTACGAAGTTGTCGATACCCATGATGGCATCAAGCGGCTTGCCATTCCCGGCGGCAACGGTGCCGACTATGTCGACCTTGAGACGATGCCGAACATCAACCGCGCGCTTCCGGGTGCGGGCTCCGTCCACCATGTCGCCTTTGCCGTCGAAAACCGCGCAAAACAGCTCGAAGTGCGCAAGGCGCTGATGGATACGGGCTATCAGGTGACCCCGGTCATCGACCGTGATTACTTCTGGGCGATCTACTTCCGTACGCCGGGCGGCGTGCTGTTCGAAGTCGCCACCAACGAACCCGGTTTCAACCGCGACGAGGATACGGCTCATCTCGGCGAGGCGCTGAAACTGCCTGAACAGCATGCGCATCTGCGCGGCCTGATCGAGCAGCATCTCGAACCGCTGGAAGGTTAATCGAGGAGAAAACGATGACGGACAAGACTTATGTGCACCGGCTGAAGGCCGGTGCATCCGGGAAGCCGATTTTCTTTACCTTCCATGGCACCGGCGGCGACGAGAACCAGTTCTTCGATTTCGCCACCCGCCTGTTGCCGGACGCCACCATTATCTCGCCGCGCGGCGATGTCTCGGAATATGGCGCGGCGCGCTTCTTCCGTCGCACGGGCGAGGGTGTCTATGACATGGCCGATCTTGCCCGCGCCACGGCGAAGATGGCGGCCTATGTCTCGGAGCTAGCGGCCGAATATGGCGCATCGCAGGTGGTGGGCCTCGGCTTTTCCAATGGCGCCAACATCCTTGCCAACGTGCTTATCGAGCATGGCGATCTGTTCGATGCGGCCGTGTTGATGCATCCGCTGATCCCCTTCCAGCCGAAGGACAATGCCAGGTTGGCTGGAAAGCGCGTGCTGATCACCGCGGGTGAGCGCGATCCGATTGCGCCGGCGCCGGTCACCAAGGCGCTCGCCGATTATTTTGCGCGGCAGGATGCGGAGGTTACGCTCGAATGGCATCCGGGCGGCCACGATATTCGTCCCAACGAGATCGAGGCTATTGGCAAATTCCTCGTCCCGTACGCGTAAGCTCGAAAAATGACCAAGCCACGCGGCAGACAGCTCCTGCCGCGTGGCCTACTATTTGCCGATGAGGCGCAGCATCGCCTTTGCTTGCGAGGCGGCTGCGAGTTTTCCGTTCTCATCGAGATAGCCTGTTCCGCAAAAGCGGTTGAGATTGGCGAAATCCATACTGTCCGGCAGCGCATGCCTTGTTTCAATAATGACCATGCGCCAGGCGCAACCGAGCATTTTGTCAGGCTGGATTGCCTGATCGCAGCCTGTGCTCAGGCATAGGGCGACATGCTTCTGCGCGCGATACCCGCCTGCGATCGCTTCCTCATAATCGGCCTTCCAGCTGTCGCGTGTGTGTTCGCAGCGGGCGGGATTGCCGCTTTGGCTGCATTGCACCGTCTTGTCGACATAGGTTTGCGCTGGCGGCCATAGCGGACCGTCGATCAGGCTGACGCAGCCGCACGCAAACAAGGTGGCCGACAGTAAGCGCAATTGATTCTCCTTCGATGAAGCCGCCAGAACCGTAGAGCGATCGCAAAGATGTGCAAGATCAAAGCGATCCTGCCAATAATAACGGTGAGACGGCGCCCTTTGCTTGCTCACGGCAGGGTCTGGCGTGGCGTTCCTGCAACCATCGTCATCTTCCCGCGTCAGCGACACGCTGCGACGCAAGCTTAGCTTGTAGGCATCATGGCCACCCGCTAATGATCTGCCTCGATGGGGCAGGGGATTTTATCGTGACGCTGGCGGAACAGCAGCAATACAGGCTGGGCGTTGTCTATGTGGCGCTTTCGGCGCTCGCCTGGTCGACTTCCGGTCTCTTCGTGCGGGCGATCCATGCCGATCTCATGACCATTCTGTTCTGCCGCGGCATCGTCTCCGGCCTCGGCGTTTTCGCGCTGTTCTTCTATATCGAGCGCCGCAACGCCTTTCGCATCCTGCGCTCCATGCGTGGTCCTTCGCTGGCGGCGACGATCTTTTCCACCGCGTCGATGATCAGCGGCATCGGCTCGATCTATTATACGTCGGTCGCCGATGCCATGGTCATCTATGCGACCGTGCCCTTTGTCACCGCGGGCGTTGCTTTTCTCTTCATCCGCGAACGTCCCAACATGACGACGCTGATTGCCAGTGGCGTTGCCTTCATCGGCGTGCTCGTCATGCTTTCCGGCCATGCAAGCGATGGCGGCAGCTGGCTCGGCAAGGGGCTTGCCGCCGTCATGACGCTGACCGTCGCCTGCCTTGCCGTCGTCATGCGCCAGCATCGCAATGTGCCGATGCTGCCGGCCATGGCGCTTTCCGCCTGGTTGTGTTCCTCCATCACCTTCTGGTTCGCCTCGCCGCTTTCGATCTCCGGGCGGGATCTCGGGCTGATCATCGCCTTCGGCATTATCCAGAACGCCATGGGCCTCAGCCTCTATACCTTCGGCTCGCGGCTGGTTCCGGCGTCGGATGCCGCCTTGCTGACAGCGCTCGAAGTGCCGCTGACGCCGCTCTGGGTCTGGATGATCTTTGCCGAGCACCCTTCGACGGCGACACTCATCGGCGGGCCGATCGTGCTTGCAGCACTTTTCGGACATATCCTGTTGGAAGTGCGGCGGAATCGAGCGGTGACATCGGCTCAGGCCCACTGACCGCCTTGCCCCTTTCATCACAAAATGCTGATATCGGCATGGTCATCAGGAGTCGGAATCGATGAAAAAGGTCTTCAATCCCGCATCTGTCCGCCGCCCTTTCGGCAATTACAATCACGGCCTGCTGGTGCCGCCGGGCGCCAGCCTGCTGGTCACGTCGGGGCAGCTCGGCATCGGTATCGACGATCGCATTCCGCCTGATGTTACCGGCCAGGCCGAACTGTGTTTCAAGGCGATCGGCGCCATCCTCGAAGAGGCCGGCATGGGGTTTGCCGACGTCATCCGCATCGGCGGTTTCGTCACCACGCGCGAGGATTTTCCCGCCTATATGGCCGTGCGCGATCGCTATGTCCAAAATCCCGCACCGGTCTCCACCTTGCTGATCGTCGGCGGGTTTACGCGGTCCGAGTTTCTGGTCGAGGTCGAGGTTATGGCGGCAAAGGTGATGTGATGACGATCGGTTATGCCGAGCGTTTGGCCGATCCGTCGATGCCGCGTATTCTAGGACTCTACGAGACGCATCTGACGGTTGCCAATCTCCAACGCTCCTTGAGCTTCTATCGCGACGTCCTGAAGCTCGAAGTCGGGACGGTCATCGAGAGCAGGAATGTTGCTTTCCTCTGGATCGACGATAAACGGATGGGCATGCTCGGCCTCTGGGAAACGGGCAGCTCCCCTCTCAAGATGCGTCTCCATATTGCCTTCAGAACCTCTCTCGCCGATGTAGTCGGCTCCGCCGCTGCATTGAAGGCTCATGGTGTTCAGCCGAAAGGTTTCAATGGCGAGCCGCTGGATGAACCCGTCGTCCTCGGTTGGATGCCGGCCGTCTCGCAATATTTTTCGGATCCTGACGGGCATTCGATCGAATTCATCCATGTGCTTGAGGAGGCGGTCGATCCGGATTTCGGTGTAAAGCCGTATTCGGAATGGTTGTCGCGGCCGAAACCGTTAGCATGATAGGCACTGGTCGAGGCTTCCTGGTGATCGACCTTTCGCCTGCCTCTGTATTGTCTATGTGAAGAGATGCCACCGATATTGCCGATCCAATTGCAGGTTGCGGAGAGGCATGGAAGACAAATATGACGCAGAACATCTACGACGATCCGGGCTTCTTCGAGGGCTATAGCCGGCTACAGCGTTCCATCAACGGGTTGGCGGGTGCCGCAGAGTGGCCGGCGATCCGTGCCTTGATGCCGGGCATTGAGAACCTCGACGTCGTGGATCTCGGCTGCGGTTTCGGATGGTTCTGCCGCTGGGCGGCAGAGCAGGGCGCAACCAGCGTGCTTGGGCTGGATGTCTCCGAGAACATGCTGGAACGTGCCCGGGCGGAGACGGCGGATGAGCGGGTTCGCTACGATCGGGCGGACCTCGAGAAGCTTCAGCTTCCAAAAGCGAGCTTCGATCTCGTCTACAGTTCGCTCGCCTTCCATTATATCGAAGGCTTTGCCGGACTGCTGACGACGATCCGCCAGGCGCTGAAGCCGGGTGGGCGCCTGATCTTTTCAATCGAGCATCCGATCTATATGGCGCCCCGGCGACCGGAATGGCTCGATGACGCCGACGGCGGTAAAATCTGGCCGCTCAGTGCCTATCAAATCGAGGGGCCACGCGTGACGAACTGGCTCGCCGAGGGCGTCGTCAAGCAGCATCGCACTATGGGTACGACGCTCAACCTGTTGATCGAGTCCGGCTTCATCATTGCCCATGTCGAAGAATGGTCGCCGAGCGATGAGGATCTTGCAGCCCATCCGGAATGGGCAATCGAGCGCGAGCGGCCGATGTTTCTTCTGATTTCCACTCGGCCCTGAGGCATCCCCAGCATGTCGTCGCAGCGTAGAAGCCCGAGGCGATCTGTTTTTCTTTTTGTTGATAGATTTTATAGAAAATTAATTGCTCGCGAAGGGCTACTTCCGCAAAATGTCGTTTCTTGAGGCGCATGCTCCCCATCGATAATGTGAGGCTGTCTGCGCGAGTTAAGGAAGAGTGCGATGAACATGAAAACTTCCGTGGCAATCGAGAAGGCGGTGCCTGTCGCCGATCCCGACATTGCGCGCACCGAGTTTCGCAATGCTATGGCGCGAATGGCAGCGGCAGTGAACATTGTCACGACCAATGGCCCTGCGGGGATCGCCGGCTTTGCCGCGACCGCCGTCTGCAGCGTTACCGATAACCCGCCGACCCTGCTCGTTTGCCTCAATCGTGGCGCTTCGGTTCATCCCGCCGTCACGCAAAACGGCGTGCTCTGCGTCAATGTGCTGTCGGAAGCGCATCAGGACCTGTCGCGGCTTTTCGGCGGCAAGACCCCGGTTGCCGAACGCTTCGCCGGTGCCTCCTGGTCGGAACTATCGACAGGCTCGCCGGTACTTGAGGATGCTCTTGTCTCCTTCGATTGCCGCATCGTCCGCCAGGCCGACGGCGGGACGCATGATATCCTGCTCTGTGAAGTCGATGCTATCCGTCAACGTGATGAGGGGCAGGGGCTTATCTACTTCGACCGGACCTATCATTCTGCGGGTCCAGCCGAGTAACCGACTTTCTCGCCGCTTCACATCAGAAAGTTTTCGATCGCCTGCAGAACCTGGGCAGGGCGCTCGCGATGCGGCACATGTCCGGTATCCGGCATGATATAGGCCGATCCGCGTCCGGCCGCGATCCGGTGGGGATGAGCCTCGGAGCCATACTCGTCACGTTCGCCGTGAATGGCAAGCACCGGGCAGCGGAGTTTTTCGAGGGCCGGATCGAGCGACCAGCCGGCGCGTTCGGGAGCAAGCCACGTATCGATCCATGCATGCAGCACCCAATCGGTCTTACTGCCGTGATATTTTTCAAGCCGGGCGAAGGTCTCGGCCGATCTGAAATCCTGCTGTGCGATCCTGATGCCTTGCAGGGTTCTCTCTTCCACGAAAGCCTGCGCTGCGATGGTGATGACGGCCTGGCAGCGGTCGCCAAAGCGGGCTCCTGCTTCCACCGCCATGCCGCCGCCGACGCTGTGCCCGCAGGCGACGAACTCTTGAACGGAAAACTGCTCGCATAGCAACGGAACGGCCTGCTCGGCCTCCAGGGCCACGAAATTCTGCTGCAAAATGTCGATGCGGGCGTCGGAGCGACCGAAGCCCAGTCGATCATAGGCGATCACCTGACGGCCGAGGGAATGAGCGAGCTGTCGCGGGAAATCCCTCCAGAGCGCGATGCATCCAAGGGAATCATGAAACAGGATGATCGGCGGCAGGAAGGTCTCGGCATGCGGTTTCCATGATTTGGCATAGAGGCGCCCGCCGGGGCTTTCGATCCAATGTTCCGTTTCGACGATGCCTGCCATTTCGCTCAATAGTTTTCCTGATACCACTCGACGAAGCGCTTCACGCCTTCATCGACTTCGATCTGCGGCCTGAAGCCGGTCAGCGCCACCAGCAGATCCGGTACGGCATAGGTGTTGTGCACGTCTCCGGGCTGCATGGGCAGCATCTTGCGGATCGCCTGCTTGCCAAGCATGGCCTCGATGGTTTCGACGAAACTCATCAGTCCCACTGGCTGGCCGCCGCCGATATTGACGACGCGGAAGGGAGCGTTCTTCGATAGGGTGTCGATGACCGTATCCGACACCACGCGGTTTTCCTCCGATGGTACAACGCCGATGAGACGCACGATGCCTTCGACGAGATCGTCGATATAGGTGAAATCACGGCTCATCTTGCCTTCGCCGTAGATTTCGATCGGCCTGTCGTTGCGGATGGCATCGACGAATTTGAACAGCGCCATGTCCGGACGGCCCCAAGGGCCATAGACCGTGAAGAAACGGAAAGCGGTCGTTGGTATGTTGAAGAGATGGGCGTAGCTGTGCGCCATCAGCTCCATGCTCTTCTTGGTCGCCGCATAGATCGTCATCTGCTCGTCGGCCTTGTCGCTTTCGGCAAAGGGAATCTTTTCGTTGGCGCCATAGACCGACGAGGTGGAGGCAAGCAGCAGGTGCTTCGGCTGCAGGTTTCTCGCCAATTCCAGGATGTTGAACGAACCGACAAGATTGGAATCGACATAGGAACGCGGATTTTCAAGGCTGTAGCGGACGCCGGCCTGTGCGGCGAGATGGACGATCACATCAGGTTCGGCGAGTTCGGCGGCGCGATCCAGCGCCGCCTTGTCTTCCAGCATGCCAGTGACGGCCTTGAAGCCGTTGGAGCGGGCGAGAATGGCTGTACGCTTTTCTTTGAGCTTGACGTCGTAATAGGGCGTCATGCCGTCGAAACCGACGACGAAATGTCCCTCGTCAAGCAGGCGCCTGGCAAGGTGGAATCCGATAAAGCCGGCGGTGCCGGTGATGAGATAACGCATTGATCGGCCTTTGTTTAAAGCATTTCGAGGAAAGGTGCGTAGGGGGTTTCCGTTCGGAATGCGTAGACGCTCTAAAGTGTGTCGTCGCTCGAGGGTCTGCCGACACTTGTATAGGCAAAGCCGTGCTTTGCGACCTCGTCATGGCGGTAGATGTTTCTGAGGTCGACGAGGACCGGAGCCTTCATGATGGATTTGAGCCGGACAAAATCGAGCGCGCGGAACTGGTTCCATTCCGTCACGATGACGAGCGCATCGGCGCCGCGTGCGGCGCTATAGGCATCCTCGGCATAGGCGATGTTGTCGATCACCTGGCGGGCATTCTCCATGCCTTCGGGATCGTAGCCGGTCACCGTGGCGCCGGCGTCCTGCAGCGTCTGGATGATCGAGATGGCCGGGCTGTCACGCATGTCGTCGGTATTCGGCTTGAAGGTCAGACCGAGGACGGCTACCGACTTGCCTCTGATATCGCCGCCCATGGCCGTGACGACCTTGCGCCCCATGGCGCGCTTGCGGTTGTCGTTGATCGATACGGTCGTTTCGATCAGGCGCACGGGGCTGTCGTAATCCTGAGCCGTCTTGGCGAGGGCCAGCGTATCTTTCGGGAAGCAGGAGCCGCCGTAGCCCGGGCCGGCATGCAGGAATTTTGAGCCGATGCGGCCGTCGAGACCGATGCCGCGCGAGACTTCCTGCACATTGGCGCCGACCTTCTCGCAGAGATCGGCCATCTCGTTGATGAAGGTGATCTTCATGGCGAGGAAGGCGTTGGCGGCGTATTTGATCAGCTCCGACGTGCGGCGGGAGGTAAAGAGCAGCGGCGCCTGGTTGAGATAGAGGGGGCGATAGACTTCGGTCATGACGCCACGGGCACGCTCGTCATTGAGCCCGATGACGATGCGGTCGGGACGCTTGAAATCCTCGATGGCCGCACCTTCTCGCAGGAATTCCGGATTGGAGACGACGGCGACATCGGCTTGCGGATTGGTTTCGCGGACGATGCGCTCCACTTCATCGCCGGTGCCGACCGGTACGGTCGACTTGGTGACGATGACGGTGAAGTCCTTGACGTGCTCGGCAATTTCGCGAGCAGCGGCATAGACATAGGAGAGATCGGCATGGCCATCGCCGCGCCGGGAAGGGGTGCCGACGGCAATGAAGACGACATCGCTTGCGGCAACGCTCGTCTCTACATCAGTTGTGAAGGAGAGGCGGCCGGCGCGCACATTGTCGGCAACGAGCTGTTCGAGGCCCGGCTCGAAGATCGGTATCTCGCCACGTTGCAGCGCGTCGATCTTGTTGGCGTCCTTGTCGACGCAAATGACATCGTGTCCAAAATCGGCAAAGCAGACACCCGATACAAGCCCCACATAACCTGAGCCGATCATCGTGATGCGCATGAAACTTCAATCCTTTTGCTGGCGCCGGGCGTCGCGTTGAAATGCAACGGCGGCATGGGCGATCATCTGCGTATATACACAGGATCGTGAGCGGCGCCTATATGCGATGCCGGCTTTAAGAGGATTGCAACAGAAGTATCACGGAAGCTTCGTCGACCTCCTGCATGGGCGATCATCTTGTTTTTCAAGTGAAACGAAGCCTTTGCACTTTAAATCTATGATAGCCTATTGCTTGTGATTGGCAGCATGTTGCCACATGATGAATTGGGTGCGGTCGTGCGGCAGGGCGGCGGCGATACAATGGGCGGTTCGGGACTTTTGCATGAAATCGACTTTTGCCGTGCGGACAATGCGGGCTGGCGAGCTGGAGCTTGCTCTGGAATGGGCTCGGCAAGAAGGCTGGAATCCCGGCATTGACGACGCACAGGCCTTCTGGGAGGCGGACCCGGCCGGCTTTCTGATCGGCGCCATCGGCGAGATCCCCGTCGGCTGCATATCCGTCGTCCGCTATGGCGAGGCTTTCGCTTTCCTCGGTCTTTATATGCTTCATCCCGAGTTTCGCGGGCGGGGATATGGCAAGCAGCTCTGGAACAAGGGCATGACGCTTGCCGGCAATCGCGTCGTTGGGCTGGATGGGGTCGTCGCACAACAGGAAAATTACAGGCGGCACGGTTTCGAGATGGCCTATCGGACGCTCCGCTATGGCGGTATCCCCAAAGTACCTGAGGTGGATGAAGCGCAGGCAAGGCAGGTGATGCCCGTCGCGGACGGCAAGCTCGAGGCGCTAGTGCACTATGACGCGGAAATTTTCCCCGGCTTGCGTCACTCCTTCATCCGGGCCTGGTGCGGCGCTCCCCAAAGACGGGCATCATTCATCGTCGGGGGTGGTAGCAGGGTTCGCGGTTACGGCACGATCCGCCGCTGTTTCGAGGGTTACAAGATCGGTCCGCTGTTTGCCAACAAGCCGGAGGTCGCGCTTGCATTGATGAGCAAGCTGCTTGCCAAGACCAATGGGCAGCCGGTCTATCTTGATGTGCCTGTTGATAATGCCCAGGCGATCAGGCTTGCGGAAGATTGCGGTCTGGCTCCGGTATTTGAGACGGCGCGCATGTATCGCGGCAAGGCGCCGGGAATCCCGCTTGATCGTGTCTTCGGTGTCACCACGCTCGAGCTTGGTTAGCTGCTCTTGATCCAGTTCCGAACGGGGCCCGAACGATGGCGTTGCCCTAACAGTCAAGCCGAGTTTTGATGGGCAGGTATCGCCTTCGGAGAGGGCCGTTGAAAGGCCATCGGAACCGCGACAGGGGAAAAATCCTGTTGGAGGCGCTGATTCGTCATGCAAAAAGCCGAATCTCCTGAGACAACAGGGTCGCTTTCCCAAAAACAAAGCTTTATAGATGCGCGGGTTTGAGCAAGGCGCGCCGCCGCGCGCAGGAAGCGGGATTGGATAAATGACGAATGTTGTAGTGATCGGCTCGCAATGGGGTGACGAAGGCAAGGGCAAGATTGTCGACTGGCTTTCGGAACGCGCCGATGTGATTGTACGCTTTCAGGGCGGTCATAATGCCGGTCATACGCTTGTTGTCGACGGTGTCAGCTACAAGCTTGCGCTACTGCCCTCCGGGCTCGTGCGCGGCAAGCTCAGCGTCATCGGCAACGGCGTGGTCGTCGATCCCCATCACTTCGTCGCCGAAGTGGAAAAGCTGCGCGCCCAGGGCGTTGCCGTTACCCCCGACGTGCTGCGTATTGCCGAAAACGCGCCGCTGATCCTGTCGCTGCACCGCGATCTCGATGCCATGCGCGAAGACGCTGCTTCCAATAGCGGTACGAAGATCGGCACGACGCGCCGCGGCATTGGCCCGGCCTATGAGGACAAGGTCGGCCGCCGCGCCATTCGCGTCATCGACCTTGCCGAACCGGAAACGCTGCCTGCCAAGATCGACCGGCTGCTGACGCATCACAACGCGCTGCGCCGCGGCATGGGCGTCGATGAAATCTCCTTTGACGCCCTGCACGAGGAACTGAGCTCCGTTACTGAGCATATTCTTCCCTATATCGATCAGGTCTGGCGCTTGCTCGACGAGCAGCGCAAGGCTGGTGCCCGCATCCTTTTCGAAGGAGCGCAGGGCGCGCTCCTGGACAATGATCACGGCACCTATCCGTTCGTGACCTCGTCCAACACGGTCGCCGGTCAGGCCGCTGCCGGCTCGGGTCTCGGCCCGACAGCGCTCGGCTATGTGCTTGGCATTACCAAGGCCTATACGACCCGCGTCGGCGAGGGGCCTTTCCCTTGCGAATTGCATGACGAGATTGGCAAGCATTTGTCGACCGTCGGCCGCGAAGTGGGCGTTAATACCGGCCGTCCGCGCCGCTGCGGTTGGTTCGATGCCGTACTGGTGCGCCAGACCGTGAAGACTTCTGGCATTACCGGCATTGCGCTTACCAAGCTCGACGTGCTCGACGGTCTGGACGAGCTGAAGATCTGCGTCGGTTACAAGCTGGACGGCAAGGAAATCGATTATCTGCCGGCAAGCCAGGCAGCGCAGGCCCGCGTCGAGCCGGTCTACATCACGCTCGAGGGCTGGAAGGAATCGACTGTCGGCGCCCGCAAGTGGGCTGATCTGCCGGCGCAGGCGATCAAATATGTCCGCCAGGTGGAAGAGCTGATCGGCGCGCCTGTGGCGCTGCTTTCGACCAGTCCGGAGCGCGAGGACACCATACTTGTGACCGACCCCTTTGAGGGCTAGAGTTGCGTATCTATGACGAATCCCGGCCCGGCTGCACACCGGGCATCATGAGAAAGTACTGATGGCGGATTTTGTAGCAGTTATTCGACGGGCCGTTGACGGCCTGACGGACAATACTCCCGAAATGCGGGTCAAGGTTTACGATCGAGCTCGTGGTGCCGTGCAACGGCAGCTCGAGAGCATGAAGCCGCGCCCGCCCGAGGAAATGCTGCGTCGCCAGCTCGATAAGCTTGAGGCAGCCATCGTCGAGGTCGAGGCCGAACATGCCGAGGCTTTGCCGGGCAGCGAGGAGCCGCCGGTTGCGGAAGCGCCCGCGCCGCATGAAGAAGTCGCTTCCGAGCCCGCTCACGACCATCATGAGCCTGAGGAAGTCCATGCCGAGCCGCATGAGGAAGAGCCTGCGCCGGCACCGGCCGAGGTTCATGCCCATGAGGAGCCGGACGCTGTTGCTCCGGTCGAAGAAGAGCCAGCTTATGATGCGCCGGCCGCGCACGTCGAAGAGGGGCATGCGCAGGAACACCAGCCCGTCGAGGAATGGAGCGAGCCGCAGCCATCAGACGAGCCTTTTGCTCCGGCTGCCGAGCATGCCGGCGCGGAACATCATGCCGAGACTCACGAGGAACCGGCCCCTGAGCCGGTTTACCATGAGGAGCCGCAGAGACACTGGGAAGAGCCGCAACAGCATGCGGAGCCGCACCATGTGGAAGAAGCGCCGGCAGTCGCTACAGCAACCGCGCCGCATGTGCCGCCAAAGCCGGTTGACGATGTCATAAGCCAGGTCGAGCAGATCTGGGCGGAAGTGGATGCGCCTGCCTCCCACACCGCGCCCGAACTGGAGACGGCCCGTCATACCGACCCGGTCATGCCGGCCGCAGCTTTTACGGAAGCGCCCTTTGGCCAACCGGTCGAAGGTCCGGTCAATTCCAAGGCACCCGCCGTCAACACGGGCTTTACCTGGGACGCGGATGTTTTCGAGGAAATGCAGCCGGCATCGGCGGTTTCCAAGCCCGCGCAGCAGCCAGCTCGGCAAATGCCCGAAAATGCCTTCGATGACGTCGATCTCTTTGCGGATGTGCATCCGTCCAGGAAAGCGGCGTCCGAAGCCGATGCAACCAATGACGGCTGGCGCGAACTCAAGGAGCTTGCCGGCTTCGACAAACGCGCTGAAGACGACCGTGGCGATGGCCCCGCCGTTCCGCCCGATCTCGATCAGGCGATGGCGGCGAAGCTGCAGGGCCGCAGCTTCCGCATGGAGCCGAAGCGTCGCCGGATCAATGTTACCGGTATCATCGTCACGCTCGTCGGTCTTGCCGTTGTTGGAGGCGGTGGCTACGCAGCTTGGCTGAACCGCGACGCACTCAACAATATGGTGACGAAGCTCGTCAGTTCCGCACCGAAGAATGCGACGGCACCCTCGACCTCGGATACGGCCAGCAGCAATACGCCGAACAACGGCAATGCTGCAGCCCCTGCCCAGCCGGCGACCGCGCCCCAGCACCCCAATACCGCCGTTCAGCAGCCGGGTGCCGCTGCCGGCAAAACGGATACCGCAGCATTGGCCAGCGATCCGAATACGGTCAATACGAAGTTCACGCAGCGTCTCCTGGCGAATGGTACCGAAGAGGATAAAGGCCCCGCTCCAACCGGGCAGCCCGGCGTCGTTGAAGGCAAGTCCGTAGCTGAACAGAATGTTGCCTCTGCGGCACCTGCCGCTATGGCAACGCCGCCGGCCGGCAACCCGGCCGCCAACAATGCCGGCGCGGCTGCTCCACAGACCCAGGCGCCCGCAACCGCTGCACCGAATACGCCATCCGCCTCGACGGATCAGCAGGCGCCTGCCGCCAACCAGCAGCAGGCAGCCGCCAACCAGCCGCCGCCCGTGACGCAGCAGACGGCTCCGGCAACAGACGGACAGAAGGTTTTCCTCTATGAGGAGCGCCTCGGCCAGACGTCGCCCACGGCCTTCCAGGGTACGGTCAGCTGGTCGCTGCAGGAAGGCAAGGGGGCCGACGGCCGGCCGGAGCCTTCGGTGCAGGGTCTCATTACCGTTCCGGATCGCGGCCTGACAGCGACGATCACAGTTTCGCGGAACTCGGATTCCTCGCTGCCGGCCAGCCATCTGATCGAGCTTGCCTTCCAGGTGCCGCCGAATTTCGAAGGTGGGGCGATCGACAACGTCCAGCGCGTCGCATTGAAGGCGACCGAGCAGGATCGCGGCGATGCGCTGATCGCGGTTCCGGCCAAGGTCACTGACGATGTCTACATGGTGGCGCTCAACGATTTCCCGGATGCGCGCAAGACCAATCTCGACCTTTTGAAGAGCCGCAACTGGATCGATATTCCGGTGGTCTATCGTAACGGTCGCCGGGCGCTGTTGACCATGGAAAAAGGCCCGACCGGAACGGATGCCTTCAACAAGGCGATTTCGGAGTGGCAGGCGCTTGGCGGCGTTGCCTCGAGCGGCCAGTAAGCCAGCGGACATCTATGGATATGGAAAAGGCGGGCTTTTGGCCCGCCTTTCTTTTATCGGTCAAAATCTTCTGTGAAGGAAACGTTACGCTGTTGCTTCGACGACGCGCAGGGCCTTGGCACGTTCCAGCGCATCCTTCTGGACGGCTTCCTGCACCTTTTCGAAGGCGCGAACCTCGATCTGGCGCACGCGTTCGCGGCTGATGTCGAACTCGGACGACAGGTCCTCCAGCGTTACCGGTTCCTCGGCGAGGCGGCGTGCCTCGAAGATCCGGCGTTCACGGTCGTTCAGCACGCCCATGGCGCGCGCCAGCATGCGGCGGCGCGTATCGAGCTCGTCCTGTTCGATCAGCACGTCTTCCTGGCTGTCGTGATCATCGACGAGCCAATCCTGCCACTGGCCGGAATCACCTTCGGAGGCCTTGATCGGCGCGTTCAGCGAAGCGTCGCCGGACAGGCGGCGGTTCATCGAAACGACCTCTTCCTCCGAGACGTTCAGCTTGGTGGCGATCTCAGTGACATGCTCCGGCTTCAAATCGCCGTCATCGATGGCCTGGATGCGGCCCTTCAGGCGGCGCAGGTTGAAGAACAGGCGTTTCTGGTTGGCCGTCGTGCCCATCTTCACCAGCGACCACGAGCGCAGGATATACTCCTGGATCGAGGCCTTGATCCACCACATGGCATAGGTTGCTAAACGGAAACCGCGTTCCGGGTCGAACTTCTTGACGGCCTGCATCAGGCCAACATTGCCTTCAGACACGACTTCGCCAATCGGCAGGCCATAGCCGCGATAGCCCATAGCAATCTTCGCCACGAGGCGCAGATGGCTGGTGACGAGCTTATGCGCAGCCTGACGGTCGGCATGTTCCGCGTAGCGCTTGGCGAGCATATACTCTTCCTGCGGCTCCAGCATCGGGAACTTGCGGATCTCGTCGAGATAACGATTGAGGCCGGCTTCTCCGGCAGCGATGGACGGTAAGGTATTACGGGCCATGATCTTGCACCCTCCTATTCGAGATTTGGTTCCTTCTGGGGGCGTATTTTGAGCGCCTTCTGCGAAGCGGACCAAGGCGTACGGGTCCTGGGACCCCGCACTTAACCAATGTAAAGATAAGTACGGCGAAACGGTGATTCAAGGATATGGTCACACAAGTGTTATCTCGGCGTGACCGCAGGTCTCGCCGGAACATCGCCCTTGGGATTATCCTCCCGAACAATCCAGCGCCACGCGGCATGACCATGTCGACCTCCCAAACGCAGTCGCGTTTTCGGTCAGCACAGGCGCTCGGACATCGGTCCTTCATACGCGATATTATAGGGCGGAAGGGGGCGGGCGTCCAGTCATTGTGATGTTCGGCACCTATCCCCTGAGCGCCTCGACCAGCTCTTCCATATCCTCAGGCAGCGGCGCTTCGAAACGCATGACCTCGCCGGTGCGGGGATGCTCGAATTGCAGCATATAGGCGTGCAGTGCCTGGCGCGTGAAGCGATGGACGGCCTGTTTTGCGGCTTCTGGCAGGAGATTGGCCTTGGTCTTGAAGCCACCACCGTAAACGGCGTCGCCGAGCAGCGGGTGGCCGATATGCGCCATATGCACGCGGATCTGGTGCGTTCGGCCGGTTTCCAGATGGCACTCGATCAGTGAGGCAAGCGCCGTGGCATCCGGTGTCTCGTGAAAGCGCTCCAGCACCTCGTAATGCGTGATCGCCTCGTCGGCATCCTGCGAATCCGGACGCTTGACGGCGCGGCGCGTGCGGTCGCTGCTTGACCGGCCGAGAGGGGCATCGATGGTGCCGACGAGTTGGCGAGGGCGTCCCCAGACGATCGCCTGATAGGCACGCTCGAGCGAAGTCGTGCGGCCGTGATCGGCAAATTGTAAAGAGAGATGCCGGTGAGCCACGTCATTCTTGGCGACGACCATGACACCGGTGGTATCCTTGTCCAGCCTATGAACGATGCCCGGGCGGCGGACGCCGCCGATGCCGGAAAGGCTGTCGCCGCAATGATGGATCAGCGCGTTGACCAATGTTCCGGTCCAATTGCCTGCGCCGGGATGAACAACCAGCCCGGCGGGCTTGGAGATGACGATGACATCCTCATCCTCGTAGAGCACGTCGAGCGGGATATCTTCGCCCTGCGGTGTCGGGTCTTCCGGCTCGGGCAGGGTGATCTCGTAGATGTCACCGGGGCGCACCTTGCGCTTGGCGTCCGTCACCGGGGCGCCATTGAGCAAAACGGCACCGTCCTTGATCAGCGCCTGCACGCGGCTGCGGGAAAATTCCTCGCCGATCTCGGCCGTCAACCAGGAATCCAGCCGTCCTTCGGCATTTTCATCGGCGGTTAGGACTTTTCTATTGTCCGCGGCTTCTTTAAAGGGGTCGCTCAAACATATTCTCCGGCGCACAAAGCGCTCTACTGGAAGCAAGGACGCATCGATGACGAATCTCGAGCCAGACGATCAAGAGGAAAAGCCCCTCGATCCGGCCCTGGAGAAAGTCCGACGCAAGATGATCCGCCTGCAGATCGTCTCTGCGGCCGTCATGGTGGTGAGCCTTATGGCCGTCTTCGGCGCCGTTGTCTACAAGACGATGAAACCGGCGGCCAAGCCTGCGGGCCAGGCGGCGTCCAGCATCCCGTCCGATGCCCCGGTTGCCGTGACGGCTCTATTGCCGGCGGGCTTTACGGTGCAGTCTACGGCGCTGTCGGGCAATCAGGTGCTGTTCTACGGCACGCTTGCCAGCGGCCAGCGCCAGGCCATCGTCTTCGACTACGGTATCGGCCGCATCGTGGCGACCATATCGCTATCGAACTGACGGCTTCGTGATGACGGGCGAGCGGCTGATCGAGATTACGCATCCCGACGATCCGCGTATCGCCGAATTCCGCAATATCCGCGAACGCGATCTGACGGGTCGAGAGAACCGCTTCATAGCAGAAGGGACCGTCGTGCTGCGGCTTCTCGCCGGCGTGCATGCGGCGGCCGGAGATTTCCTCGCTGAGAAAGTGCTGTTGCTCAAAAACCGCGTAGCTGGCTTGAGCGATATCATCGACACCTTCCCATCGGACGTCCCGATCTATGTCGCCGAAGCTGAGGTACTCGACGGTATTGTCGGCTTCCATCTCCATCGCGGTGTTCTGGCGCTGGGGCGTAGAACAGCGGAAGATGGGATGAGCGGTCTATTCGATCGCCTTCCAAAGCAATCGCTCGTGCTCGTCGGCTGCGGCATTTCCAATCATGACAATATGGGCTCGATGTTTCGCAATGCCGCCGCCTTCGGCGCCGCTGCCGTGCTGCTGGACGAAAGCTGTTGCGATCCGCTCTATCGCAAGGCTTTGCGGGTTTCGGTCGGCTCGATCCTCACCGTGCCCTATCGGCGGCAATCAGGCAGCGTTCAGTTGCTTGCGGGGCTTGCCGAGCGCGGTTTTGCGATCTGGAGCCTGTCGCCGCGAGGTGCGGTCGATATTCGCGATGTCCCGGCTTCGGAGCGCATGGCGCTCGTGGTCGGCACGGAAGGGGATGGCTTGCCCGAAAGCATTCTCTCCGCTTTCGGCAGCGTGCGGATTCCGCAGGCGCCGGGATTGGATAGCCTCAATGTCGCAACGGCGAGTGGTATAGCCCTTTTCGAGATGGCCGCGAAGAACGGGCGCATCTGAGCAGGTTGCTCCCCATAGCTCAGGGGTGCTTCGGCAGTATGGCGGCGACGCGGTCGGCGAGGCTGATGCGGGCGCCGGATTCCGCGGGCTCCCGATCCTTGGGCAGCAGATTGAAGATCGGCGAGCCATCGCCTTCCTTGAGCGCCGTCAGGGCGACCATGTTGGCGGCGATCTTGGCGATTTCCTCGCGCATGGCATCGTCATGGGCCGGCGTGCGGGCTTTCAGCAGGCGGTCCGACAAGGCGGCGGCTCGATTGCGAACCTCTTCTGTCATCTGAGCGATTTCGTCTTCCACTGTTCGTTCCGGTTCCATTGCCTGCGGCGGCTCGGTTATGGCACGCTGTTCATCTGCTTTACTCTCGACTATCGATGCGGCAGCGAGTTTCGGTGTTTTTGCCGTCTTCTTCGGCGGCGTGAGGCCGGCGGAACGCAGCGCCTTGCCGGCTTCCTTCGATTCCTTGATGGCTGCTTCCAATCGCTCCCTGAGGCGGACGACGTCCTGCGCGTGGCGCTCGATCGCGGTTTCCTTGTCGGCATTGCCGGCGATCTCGCGGTTGAGTCGTTCTTCGAGACGCTTGTTCTTGTCGCTTTCCTGACGCAGCGATTGTTCGGCATCCGTAGCGCGCAGTTTTGCCGCATTCAGATCCTGGCGCAGCGTATCGCGCTCGTCGCGCAATGTGTTGATGCGCAGCTTCAGGCTCTCGATTTCGGTTTCGCGGGCTGCCAGATCGATCCTGAGATTATCGGCATCGGCACCCATTTTCGTCATCCGTTTGCGCAAGCTGTCGATATCTGCTTCCTTCTCCGCGTTGGCCTGCTCGGCGGCGTGGATGCTCGATTTCAGCTGGCTGATATAGCTCTCTTCATGGCGCAGGCGCGAGCGCAGTTCGCCTGCCTGCACTTCCAGATCGTCGATGCGTGTCTGTAATTCCGAGCTTGCGGCGGAAAGACGGCTTGCTTCCTGCTGAAGCTTGCCGTTCTGAATCTGCAGCGCAACGGTCTTATCGCGTTCCTGCGTCAGAGCATGTTCTGTCCGCGCGTTTTCGGCCGCGAAGAGCGCGCGTGCCATGTCCTTCTGCGCGCGCACTTCCTGCGGGCTCAAGGGCATGGTCGCCTTCAGACGTTTCTCGGTGAACCAGACGATGCGACGATGGATTGCCGGCGCTATGAGAAAGACCAGTAGAGCGGCCGTCAGAAAGCCCAATCCGAACAAGAGAGCAAATTGAATCACGACGCAGCCAGTATCCTGGAGTTATGTTCGATCTTGGTAAAATGATTAATCATGGGTTAGCCATGCGGGCAAGCATTTAACGCGGATATGGTTTATCGGCGCGGGGACGAATTTACGGAAAGAAAAGGCCCGCAACTGAAGCGGGCCAAGGCGTGCGCTGCTTGGGAGATCGTATCAGAGATCGGTTCAGAAAGGATTCCAGGTCGGGTTCGGCGTGACCTTCAGATAACCCATGTTGATGCCGAGGCGTGCGCCAAGGCCGGTGCGGATCGGAACGAGCACGATATTGTTGTTCTTGAGGACCGTCATGCCAAAGCCGGCAACCACGAAGGCCTGGCCGCTGACGCCGCCGAAGCGCGTATAAACGCTGTTGATGCTCGGCAGATCGTAGACCAGCATCATGACGCGAGTGCCCTGGCCGCCATAGTCGAAGCCGAGCGAAGGTCCCTGCCAGTAGAGCGGATGCTCGCCGGCATTTTTCGTGTTCAACTGGCCTTCGCCGTAGGTGAGGCCCGCCAGGAAGGCGCCTGAGCCTTCTTGGCCGAGGATGTAGCCGTTTGGCAGGCCATATTGCTGGAAGGCACGTTCGACCACCTTGGCAAGGCCGCCGCTGGTGGAGCCGAAGAAGGAGTGGCCGGCATCGACGATTTCCTGGGCCGAATACTGATTGGTGGGCGCGGCCGCAGCCTGACGGACCGGCAACGCGAAACTCACGAATGCGACAATGGCCAGAATCAGGCCGAGGCCGAGCGTTCTGGTGCCGGGGCTTGGCATTCTCTTCAGGATTTCATAGCGCATGGAAGTCTTCCGTTCATCATGGTCGGTAGTCGGGGCAGGTAAGCACGACGCATTCGAAAAATTGCGCCAAGCACTGCGCACCCCTTATCTCAGACTTTCCACCCCTCCATCGCCGGACGATTCGCGTGCGAAAAAGTCTGATGGTGATGAATGCATTTTGCGTCGATGGTCTTAACAATCGGTTTACCAAATATGGTGTCATTATGGCGCGCGGTACACTGGCTGCGAAACCCTCGAGCAACCTTACCGTGGCAAGGTGGACCTATTCGCTTTGCCCTGTCAGCATTCAGGAGACAATGAATGTCGAAAAATCCCAATCTCGCTCTGACCGGACCGGATCTGGCCGCGCTGCTGTGCAGCCGCGTCTGCCATGATGTGATCTCGCCGGTCGGGGCGATCAACAATGGCCTGGAGCTGCTCGACGAGGGTGGTGCCGACGCCGACGCGATGGATCTAATCCGCACCAGTGCGCTCAACGCGTCCGTCCGCCTCAAATTCGCCCGTCTGGCCTTCGGTGCGTCCGGTTCGGTCGGCGCCTCGATCGACACCGGCGAAGCGGAGCGGGCCGCCAAGGATTTCGCCGCGGCCGAGAAGAAGACCGAGGTCACCTGGATCGGCCCGCGTGCGATCATCGCCAAGAACCGCGTGAAGCTGCTGCTCAATCTCTTCCTGGTTGCCTATGGCGCCATTCCGCGCGGCGGCAATATCGAGGTGACACTCGAAAATCCTGAGTTCGACGCCAAGTTCACGATCGCCGTCAAGGGCCGGCTGATGCGCGTGCCGCCGAAATTCGCCGAGATCTGCTCAGGCACGCTGGAGGAGGCGATCGACGCACATTCGATCCAGCCCTATTACACGGTGCTTCTTGCCGAGGAGAGCGGCATGGAACTTTCCTACAATGCGACGCCGGAGGAACTGACCTTCGTTGCGACCATGGCTGCTCAAGCCGCGCAATAAGCGGGTCGATCCATCGACGTTTTCGCCCGCAGTCGGTCATCGGCTGCGGGTTTATTATTTCGTGTATCGAAAATTCTGTGCAATCTTGAGGTTGTTCGCGCAATTGATAATGTAACGGTAACGAATCCTTAGCTTGCTGCTCCTATCGTTTCAATTTGAAGCCGACATCGATGATGGCGGCTGGTGCCAGGGGAGCTCACACATGCAGCGGTTCATGATAACGGACACGTCGGATGTCGTACGCAAGGTCGGCAAACGAATCCTGTCCGAGCTGGATTTTCTCGTGAGCGAAGCCGGAGATTCGCGTGAAGCGCTGATGCGCTGCCAGGCCGAAATGCCTGACTATCTGATCGTCGATGCCGGCATGGAAGGGGCGCTTGAGCTCATCGCAAGCATCCGCGCCATGCCTGATGGCAAGGACGTGAAGATCTATTACTGCGTAATCGAGGCCGATCTTCGCAAGCTGATGGCCGGAAAGCGCGCGGGCGCGACGGATTTTCTGCTGAAGCCCTTCGATCGCAAGATCCTGACGGCCATCTTCGGCAATCGCGCCGCCGCCGCCTGATTTCAACGAGACACATCGAGACAAGGATAGCCGCCCTTCGAGACGGCTATTATTTTGCGCTCCATTGAAGCCAATAAAAATCCCGCCTGAAGAGGCGGGATTTCTGTGTGTCGGCGGTAAAGGCGGGGAGGCGGCTCAGGCGCTTTCGGCGAAATCGTTGCTGTCGGGCTCGCGCAGCACATAGCCGCGGCCCCAAACGGTTTCGATGTAGTTGGCGCCGCCGGCGGCGTTTGCGAGCTTCTTGCGGAGCTTGCAGATGAAGACGTCGATGATCTTCAGCTCCGGCTCGTCCATGCCGCCATAAAGGTGGTTGAGGAACATTTCCTTGGTGAGCGTCGTGCCCTTGCGCAGCGAGAGCAGCTCCAGCATCTGATATTCCTTGCCGGTCAGATGCACGCGCTGGCCGCCGACTTCGACGGTCTTGGCGTCGAGGTTGACGATGAGTTCGCCAGTCATGATCACCGACTGGGCATGGCCCTTGGAGCGGCGGACGATGGCGTGAATGCGGGCGACCAGTTCATCCTTGTGGAATGGCTTGGTCATGTAGTCGTCGGCGCCGAAGCCGAGGCCGCGAACCTTGTCCTCGATGCCGGCCATACCGGAGAGGATGAGGATCGGCGTCTTGACCTTCGAGAGGCGCAGCGTGCGCAGCACTTCGTAGCCAGACATATCGGGAAGATTGAGATCGAGAAGAATGATGTCGTAGTCGTAGAGCTTTCCGAGATCCACGCCTTCCTCACCGAGATCGGTGGTATAGACGTTGAAACTTTCGGATTTCAGCATCAGCTCGATGCTCTGCGCTGTCGCGCTATCGTCTTCAATGAGTAGAACCCGCATAATTGTCCCCTTTACCGCCGCCGAAAGGTCGTCAGCCCCTTAACGCGATACCGATCAAATCACTGCTTGATTTGGAAGCTGCCATGTAATGGTTAACAAATTCTGATTCACTCTGGCAAGTCGTATCGAATTTATTAAATAATTTTTCCATTGCACTGTTTTCCAACGACAATCAGTAAAATCGACTCCTAAAGTATCGCATTAACAACCAACGCCAAGTGATTCATCCGACTCACCAATGCCGATATGCCGAATTCCGACCACGACATTTACCGAGCCTTAAATCATTGCGCCTATCATTAACGATGCCCGTAAACGAAAGGTTACCAGCGGTAGGCTTTTATTAAGATCGCTGGAAATTTTTTTAACCAAGCCGTCCCAAAGCGGTTCGGCAAACGGGAATATCGAGAGCCGGGGTCTCGCATCACGGGAGTAATGCGTATGAAGTCACGTGAGAGCCTTGTTCGCCTGAAAGAGTTTCAGGTGAACGAAAAACGCCGTCAGCTGCAGCAACTGCAGATGATGATGGCGGAATTTGACCGCATGACGAAGGAGCTGGAAAGCCAGATCGTCGTGGAGGAGAAGAAGTCCGGCATTTCCGATCCGAGCCACTTCGCCTATCCGACCTTTGCCAAGGCTGCTCGCCAGCGTGCGGACAATCTGCAGGTGTCGATCCGAGAGCTGCAGGTTCAGGAAGAAGCGCTGGAAAATTCGCTTGAGGAAATACAGGCCGAATATGCCAAGGCTGCAGCTCTCGAAGAGCGGGATGGTCCAGCACGGGCACGCGCCTGAGATCGCAATTCCGTCGCTCCTTCGGATCATGCATCCAGATGTTGCGGTGCAGGGTCCATCTTCGGAGTGTGAAAGGTATAGCGGCGGTACTGAAAGCTGCGCATGACTGGCCGTGACGGGGCCGGCCATGCGCAGCTTTTGCATTTTCGGCAATAATCCGGCCGATTGGACGGATTATTGCCCGTGCGTCAGAGATTGACGACGTCGCGCCAATCTTCATGGCGTTGTGCCTGAGCCTTGAAGAAGGGGCAGAGCGGGATGATCTTCCAGCCGCCGCGCCGCGCTTCCTCGACGGCGTGAAGCGATAGCGCCTGGCCCACCCCCTTGCCACGCAGCGCGTCCGGTACACCGGTGTGATCGATAATGATCAGCTTGGGGGACGTGCGGGAAAAGGTCATCTCCGCCTCGTGGCCTTCGACGGTTGCGACATAACGGCCGCCGGATGCATTATTTTCGTTGCGGATATCCATGATTTTCTCCCTTGTTGCGTCTTATGCAATAAGGATTGCATGTGCTCCGACATCTGCCAACCTTCGAGATTGTTAACGGATCGTCTTCGTTTAAGTCGATGTCGGAAATACGGATCCGGCAAGTCCTTAGCGCTAGGCAGCTGGACGCTAGGGGCGGCACTTCAACAAATAATTCGGGCCTCTTTTTCAGAAAAGAGGCCCGAACACAAAATAGAATAAAGGTGGTACTGTCGCTGCTGTCAGTGGCGATACTGCTGTATGCGGGTCGTCCGGAGGCCAGCGAGGCCATGGGTATTGATGGACGACTGCCAGGAGAGGAACTCTTCGACGGTCAACGTATAACGTTCGCAGGCTTCTTCCAAGCTCAGCAAACCACCACGCACGGCGGCGACAACCTCTGCCTTACGACGAATGACCCAGCGGCGCGTATTCGGCGGCGGAAGGTCTGCTATCGTCAGCGGGCTGCCATCGGGGCCGATGACATACTTCACTCGGGGACGTATCATTTCGGTCATTGGACTCTCTACACACACTCAAGACCACGTGTGGCACTCTAGCTTGCCACATTTAAAAATTGCCTAAGCACATGGTAAGACTTTGCTAATAATTTTAATCAATGTGGCGAAGTGCTGATTTGCGTATGTTGCGCCTGAGCAAAACGGGCAAAAGCCCCTGTTATTTCAGGGGAAATTGCATTCATTCTATGATTTTTCGTCAGTGAAAACTTACGCTTTGGGGCCGAAATCTCGGCACGCGCTCTACTGTTCTCCGGCTCGGAAGCGAGGCCCAGAACTGTTTTTACTTGCAAAAATAAACTTACGCCGAGACGCTGTGCTTCTGTCCGCCCCAGCAGATGAAGTGCGGATTGGCGAAATCGGCATCCTCGCTCTGGTCAGTCTTGCCGTAGGTCAAAAGGCGGCCCTCGATCGTGACCGTCTTGCCGCCGGCTGCCCGCAACACGGCATCGCCGGCTGCGGTATCCCATTCCATGGTCCGGCCGAAGCGCGGATAGACATCGGCCTTGCCCTCGGCGAGCAGGCAGAATTTTAGCGACGAACCGATCGATGTGCAGCCGGAAACCGCATTGTCGGTGAGGAAGCCTTCGGTCTTGGCGTTGCTGTTGCAGCGGCTGGCGAGCGCGGTCAGCTTGGCCGGAGGTTCGCGCACGGCGATGGTCAGGCGGTCGGCAATGGAAAATTGCTCATCGACGATCAGTTTGCGGGCTCGGCCGGGCTCGCCGGTAAAAGCGACACCGAGCGCCGGTGCGTAGACGATGCCAATGATGGGAATACCGTTCTCGACATAGGCGATATTGACGGTGAACTCGTCACGATGTTCGATGAATTCCCGGGTGCCGTCGAGCGGGTCCACCAGAAAGAAGGCGCGGCCGCGTACGTCCGGAATCTTGCCGGCTGAAACCTGCTCCTCGGCAATGGCGGGGATATGGGGAAAATCGCGTTCGAGGTGCCTGAGGATGATGTTTTCGGCGCGTTCGTCGGCCAGAGTGACGGGGCTCATGTCCTGCTTCAAGGCAACAGCATAGCCGGCACGATAGACCTCCAGAATGGCCTTTCCTGCTTCGAGCGCTGCCTTTTCAAATGTTGCAAGCATGTGCTTCTTCGTCTTCCGCGCGCGATCCGCGCCTGAATTCTCCGGACATTATATATAGGAAGTTGCGATTGCGAAGTTTAGATTTCCGATGCGCCGACTTGTTTGCCTTAGCGCTTGCGCGAGGGCTTAGCAACAGTGCTCCATGTGGCGGGTTTCACATGCAGGCTTTTTCGCGGGTTGGCAGTGCATTCCTCTCAGAGCAGACACCGTCCATCACTGCGCATTCGGAAAAGAACATGTTCTGTTTGCGAAGCTTTTTCGCTCTTTCGGGTCTTGTCGTTTTTATTGCATATGCGAATGTGCCGCCGGGTAGTATCGGGATGAATGCATGCGTTATTCGGCTTATCAGCTTCTAAAACAGGCGTTTTCAGGCAATCGCCATTGGCAGCCGGTGTGGCGGACGCCGGAGCCGAAACCACATTATGACGTGATCATCGTCGGTGGCGGCGGGCATGGGCTGGCAACGGCCTATTACCTCGCCAAGGAATTCGGCATTACCAATGTCGCCGTGCTGGAAAAGAGCTACATCGGCTCCGGCAATGTCGGCCGCAACACGACGATCATCCGTTCCAACTATCTGCTGCCCGGCAACGAACCCTTCTACGAGTTTTCGATGAAGCTCTGGGAAGGGCTGGAGCAGGACTTCAATTATAACGCCATGGTGTCCCAGCGCGGTATCGTCAACCTGTTCCATTCCGATGGCCAGCGCGATGCCTATGCCCGGCGCGGCAATGCCATGCGCATGCACGGCGTCGATGCGGAACTGCTCAACCGCGAGCAGGTCCGCCGGATGATGCCTTACCTCAACTTCGACCATGCGCGCTTCCCGATCCTCGGAGGTCTCCTGCAGCGGCGCGGCGGCACGGCGCGGCACGATGCCGTCGCCTGGGGTTATGCGCGCGGCGCCGACAGGCGCGGTGTCGATCTCATCCAGCAATGCGAGGTGATCGGTATCCGCCGTGAAAACGGCATCGTCACCGGCGTCGAGACCAATCGTGGCTTCATCGGCTGCAACAAGCTGGCGCTTGCGGCCGCCGGCCATACGTCGATCCTCGGCAATATGGCCGATCTGGAACTGCCGATCGAAACGCATGTGCTGCAGGCTTTCGTTTCTGAGGGGCTGAAGCCTGTCATCGACAACGTCATCACCTACGGTGCCGGCCACTTCTATATCTCACAGTCGGACAAGGGCGGTTTGGTCTTCGGCGCCGATATCGATTACTACAGCTCCTATGCGCAGCGCGGCAATCTTGCGACCGTCGAGCACACGATGGAGGAGGGGGTGGCGCTTATCCCCGGTCTGTCGCGCGTGCGCGTGCTGCGTACCTGGGGCGGCGTCATGGATATGAGCATGGACGGTTCGCCGATCATCGATCGCACGCCCATCGAAAATCTTTATCTGAACTGCGGCTGGAATTATGGCGGCTTCAAAGCGACGCCGGCCTCGGGCTTCTGCTTCGCGCATCTGATTGCCAAGGGCGAAAGCCACGATGTCAGCCGCCTTCTGCGTCTTGACCGCTTCGAGCGCGGCTTTGCGATTGACGAAGGCGGCAAGGGTCCGCAGCCGAACCTGCATTGAGGGCACAATACCAATGGCAAGCTTGATCAACTGCCCGCATTGCGGCGTGCGACCCAAGGAAGAATTCTCCATTCGCGGCGCCTCCGTCGTCCGTCCCGCGCCGACGGCGCCGGATGAGGACTGGAATCGCTATGTCTTCATCCGCGACAACGAGCGCGGCCGGATTGAGGAATATTGGCATCATAGTGCCGGATGTCGCCGCTGGCTCGTCGTCGAGCGCAGCAATGTCACCCATGAGGTCTTTTCCGTTATCGACGCCGAAGACAAGGCGAAGGAGGCGGTGCGATGACGGCGTATCGTCTATCGACCGGTGGTCTCGTCAATCGCAGTCGCCCGCTTTCCTTCCAGTTCGATGGCAAGGAAATGAAGGGGCTGGAAGGCGACACACTCGCCGCGGCTCTGCTTGCCAATGACCAGATGCTGGTCGGGCGCAGTTTCAAATATCACCGGCCGCGCGGCATTTTGACGGCGGGTTCGGCCGAGCCGAACGCGCTCGTCACCATCGGCAAGGACGGGCGTACAGAGCCGAATACGCGCGCCACTGTCGCCGAGCTTTATCAGGGCATGAGTGCGGTGAGTCAGAACCGCTGGCCGTCGCTGAAGTATGATTTTGGCTCGGTCAACAGTTTGCTCTCGCCCTTCCTGGGGGCCGGCTTCTACTACAAGACTTTCATGTGGCCGGCTGCCTTCTGGGAGAAGGTCTATGAGCCGATCATCCGTCGCGCTGCCGGCCTCGGCAAGGCGGTCATGCAGGCGGATCCGGACCGTTACGAGAAGGCCTGGGCGCATTGCGATCTGCTTGTGATCGGCTCCGGTCCGGCGGGGCTCATGGCGGCTCTGACCGCTGCCCGCGCCGGCCTGCGTATCGTATTGGCCGACGAGGGTTTTAGACTTGGCGGCTCGCTATTGTCGGAAAAACTGACGATCGGCGGCGCTTCCGCCGACGTTTTCGTGCAGGCGACCCTTGAGGAGCTGCAGACCTTCGAGAACGTCACCCTGATGCCGCGTACCACCGTGTTCGGCTGGTATGACGACAATGTTTTCGGTGCTGTCGAGAAGGTGCAGAAACATGTGGCGATGCCATCACGCGACTTACCGGCCGAGCGTCTGTGGCGCATTGCCGCCAAGCGCGCCATCCTCGCCTCCGGCGCCGAAGAGCGGCCGCTGGTGTTCGGCGGTAACGATCGTCCCGGCGTGATGATGGCGGGCGCCATGCGCAGCTATCTCAACCGCTATGGCGTGGTTGCTGGGCAGAAGGTGGCGGTCTTTACCAATGGCGGCTCGGGCTACCGCACCGCGGCTGACCTCGCCGCTGTGGGCGTCGAGATTTCGGCAATCCTCGACACGCGCGCCGCGTCGGCCGATGCCGCCCCTCGAGGCGTGCGCGTGGTTCATGCGGCAAGCGTCCACGCGACCAAAGGCAAATATCGCATCAGCGGCGTCATTGCAGACCGCGGCGGCCTGGATGAGTTGATCGCCTGCGATGCGCTGGCCATGTCGGGCGGCTGGTCGCCGATTATCCATCTTGCCTGCCAGCGAGGCGCCAAGCCAGTCTGGTCGGACGAGAATCAGGCCTTCATGGCGCCGATCGTCTCCGGCGAGCTGGAGATTGCCGGCTCGGCTGCGGGCATCGAGAGCGTTTCCGGCTGTCTTGCCGACGGGGCGGAAAAGGCGCGAAAAATCGTTGAAGGCTTCGGCCGCAAGGTGCATGGGGCCGAACTGCCCGAAGTGGAGGGCGAATATGCCCCGTCTTTCGCGGCGATCTGGCATGTGCCGGGCGCGAAGGACAAGGCATTCGTCGACTTCCAGAACGATGTCCACACCAAGGATCTTGGCCTCGCTTTGCGCGAAGGCTTCGGCCATGTGGAACATGCCAAGCGCTATACGACGAGCGGCATGGCCACGGACCAGGGCAAGCTCGGCAATGTCAACGCCGCTGGCATTATCGCCGGCATGCGCGGCGTCAGCCCGGCGGCCGTCGGCACGACGACATTCAGACCGTTCTATACGCCGGTATCCTTTGGTGCACTGGCGGGAACCGCACGCGACAAGCATGCGCAGCCGGTTCGGGAATCGCCGCTGCATGGATGGGCGAAGAAAAACGGCGCAAGTTTTGTCGAAGCCGGCCTCTGGTATCGCTCGTCCTGGTTTGCCCGGCCGGGCGAGAAGGGCTGGCGCGACAGCGTCGACCGCGAAGTTCTGACCGTCCGCAACAATGTCGGGATCTGCGACGTGTCGACGCTCGGCAAGATCGAGATTTTCGGCAAGGATGCGGCGGAGTTTCTCAATCGCCTCTATTCCAACGCCTTTCTGAAACTGCCGATCGGCAAGGCGCGTTACGGCTTGATGCTGCGCGAAGACGGCATGGTCTTCGACGACGGCACGACGAGCCGGCTGACGCCTGATCATTTCTTCATGACAACCACGACGGCGATGGCCGGCGAGGTGATGACGCATATGGAATTCGCAGCGCAGACGCTCTGGCCGCAGCTCGACGTTCGCTTCGTATCCTCGTCCGATCAGTGGGCGCAGATGGCGATTGCCGGTCCGAAGGCGCGGTTGGTGCTGGAGCGGATCGTCGAGGACGATATTTCCGACGCGTTTTTCCCGTTTCTTGCCGCAGCCGAGGTCATGCTGAAGGGTGGGCTCAGGGCGCGCCTGTTCCGCATTTCCTTCTCGGGTGAGCTCGCCTATGAACTGGCGGTGCCGGCCGGCTATGGAGAGGCGGTCGCCGATGCCATCATGGAAGCCGGCAAGGCGCATGGTATCTGCCCCTATGGCGTCGAGGCGCTCAACGTGCTGCGTATCGAGAAGGGGCACGTCACGCATAACGAGCTCGATGGCCGCACCACGCCTGATGATGTCGGGCTTGGCCGCATGATGTCGACGCAGAAGCCGGATTTCATCGGCAAGCGGCTGTCCACCCGTTTTGGTCTGACTGCCGCCGACCGCGGCCAGCTCGTCGGTCTGAAGCCGTTGGATACAACGAAGGAAATTCAGGCGGGCGCACATATTTTGAAGGAGGGTGCGAGACCTTCGACCGTGAACGACCAGGGGCACGTCTCTTCGGCCTGCTTCTCGCCCGTCCTTGGCCATTCCATTGCGCTGGCTTTCCTGAAATCCGGCCGGGAGCGCATCGGCGAGCATGTGGTCGTCTGGGACGGATTGCGGGGTGACGAAGTGGCGGCAGAGGTCTGCAGCCCCATCTTCGTCGATCCCGACAACAAGAAGCTTTTGGGGTGAGGGATCGATGAGCGTCGCGTTTCAGAACAGGCATGTGCTGGAAGATCATATTTCCGGCTTCGAGGCTGCCGCAAATCCGAACCATCTCGCCGTCGTGCGTCGTCCGGCTATCTTCTCCGTGCTCGCGAAGGCCGGCGATCAGAATGGTGTTCTGACGAGCCTGAAGGTGCTGAAGGATGTATCGGTTCGCAATGTCGGGCCGAGGGAATGGTTCGTTGTGTCGGACACGCTCGGCGCCGATAGCGTTGCGCGGGATCTCTTTACGCTCGATCCGGCTAGCGCCTCCTTCCTCGAGCAGAGTGATGGCCGCGTGCTGCTTCGCATCTCCGGCCCCAACGTTCGTCGCATCCTTGCCAAATGCGTGGCCGTTGATCTGCATCCGCAGCTCTTTGCCGAGGGGCAGTCTGCCAACATGCTGTGCTGCCATGTCAGCGTCAATGTTGCCCGCACCGGCCCCGATCGTTTCGAAATCATCGTGCCGCGCTCCTATGCCGGCAGCGTCTTCGAAGAGATCATGGAGATGGGACGGGAGTTCGCGCTCACGGCCGGTTTCGCCGATTGAAAATCCTTATATCGTCTGATGTCGGATGGCGTGTCAGCCGGCTTGCGCTGCCCATAGCCGATGGCGCGATCCGAACAATTGCGATGGCGCAAACAGACATATCGGTTTCGCAGTTCGGGCTATTTGGGCTATCGGATAGCCTCTAGGGTTCCTCTCAAATACGGTCGGTCGCGCGGGAAGACACCCCGCGGCTTCGTGCCGAAAACAGGGGATCCCCAATGAAAAGCCATGCCAAGGTCGTCGTCATCGGTGGCGGTGTCGTCGGATGTTCGGTGCTCTATCACCTGACGAAATTCGGCTGGACGGATGTGGTGCTACTCGAGCGTTCCGAGCTGACATCCGGATCGACCTGGCATGCCGCCGGCGGCATGCATACGATCAACGGCGATCCGAACGTCGCCAAGCTGCAGAAATATACGGTCGAGCTCTATAAGGAGATCGAGGAATATTCCGGCCAGGATATCGGCCTGCACCTCACCTCCGGCCTGATGCTGGCGGCAACCCCGCAGCGCTTCGACTGGCTGAAATCCATTCTCGCCAAGGGTCGCTACAACGGCCTGGAAGCGACGCTGCTGACGCCGAAGGAAGCGCACGAGATGATGCCGCTCCTTGATCCCGATCAGTTCGTCGGCGCGCTTTACGATCCCGTCGAAGGCCATCTCGACCCCTATGGTACGACGCATGCCTATGCCCGCTCCGCCAAGAAGAATGGCGCGGAAATCTACCTTCACACCAAGGTGGAAGAGCTGGTGCAGCGCGAAGACGGCTCCTGGCTAGTTATCACCAATCAGGGCGAGATCATCGCCGAGCATGTGGTCAACGCCGCCGGTCTTTGGGCGCGCGAAGTCGGCCGTATGGTGGGGCTGGAGCTGCCGGTGCTCGCCATGGAGCATATGTACCTCATTACCGAGGACATGCCTGAGGTCATCGACTTCAACAAGACTACGGGCAAGGAACTGATGCACTGCGTGGATTTCGATGGCGAGATCTATCTGCGCCAGGAGCGGCAGGGCATGTTGATGGGCACCTATGAAAAGGCCTGCCGTCCATGGTCGCCGCTAACGACCCCTTGGGATTTCGGTCACGAGCTGCTGGCCGAGGATATCGAGCGCATCACGCCGGAACTGGAGGTCGGCTTCCGCCACTTCCCGGCCTTCAACAATGCCGGCATCAAGAAGATCATCAACGGTCCGTTTACTTTCTCGCCCGACGGCAACCCGCTTGTCGGCCCTGTCCGTGGGTTGAGGAACTATTGGTCGGCCTGTGCCGTCATGGCCGGCTTCAGCCAGGGCGGCGGCGTCGGATTGGCGCTGGCCAACTGGATGATCTATGGCGATCCGGGCTTCGACGTCTTCGCCATGGACGTCTCCCGCTACGGCGACTATGCGACGCTCGCCTATACCAATGCCAAGGTGCGCGAGAACTATACCCGCCGCTTCTCGATCCGCTATCCGAACGAGGAACTTCCGGCTGCACGTCCGCTGCTGACGACGCCGATCTACGACAAGCTGAAGCAAGCCGGGGGCGTCTTCGGCGCTTACTATGGCCTTGAGCAGGCGCTATGGTTTGCTCCGCAGGGCGAAGTGGATCAATTCTCGTGGCGGCGTTCCAACGATTTCGACGTCGTTGGCGCGGAAGCCAAGGCGGTGCGCGAAAGCGTCGGCCTGATGGAAACGTCGGGTTTTGCCAAATATTCAGTCAAGGGGCCGGGAGCGGAAGCTTTCCTCGACACGCTGCTGACCTGCCGCATTCCGGCCGTGGGCCGAATGACACTGGCGCCGATGCTGAAGCATGACGGCAAGCTGATCGGCGATTTCACGCTTGCCAAGCTCGGTGAGGAAGATTTCCTTCTCATCGGTTCCGGCATTGCCGAAGCCTATCACATGCGCTGGTTCGAAAGCCTCCTGCCCAAGGACGGTTCGGTCGAACTGAATGCACTCGGTCTTTCGCTTCTCGGCCTTTCGATCGCCGGCCCGAATGCCCGCAAACTGCTGCAGAAGCTGACCCATGAGGATCTTTCCACGGCCGCCTTCCCCTTCATGTCGATCCGCCGCATGGATATCGGCATGGCGCCTGCCATCGTCGGCCGCGTCTCCTATACGGGCGACCTCGGCTATGAGATCTGGATGAAGCCGGAATACCAGCGCTATATTTTCGATCTTCTGATGCAGGAGGGCGCCGAGTTCGACATCCGGCTCTTTGGGTTGAGAGCGCTCAATGCACTGCGTCTCGACAAATCCTACGGCAGTTGGGCGCGCGAATACCGGCCGCTATATGGTCCGTTCGAGGCCGGGCTCAACCGGTTCGTCGCGCTGTCCAAGGAAGCCGATTTCATTGGCAAGGCTGCGGCTGCCAAGGAGAAGGCGGAAGGCGGAACCTTGCGGCTGTGCACGTTCATTCTGAGCGCAAGGGATGCCGACGTCATCGGCGACGAGCCCATTTATCACAAGGGCGCGGTTTGCGGCTGGGTCACCTCGGGCGGCTATGCGCACGCTTCCGGTCTTTCCGTTGCAGTCGGCTATGTTCCGAAGGAAATTGCCGACGAGACGCAGGGCTGGGCGATCGAATTGCTCGGCGAGCTTCTGCCGGCAAGGCTTCAGGTCGAACCGCTGTTCGACGCAGACGGCGCCCGCATGCGCGCCTGAAGAGCGCCTTCACAAGGCGGCGGTGGATCACGATGACCTGCCGCTGACGAGAGCTTTTCAATTTGGGAGCGACAGGAGGCGGCTTTGGCTAATTTTGAGCCACGGACTGCCGCTTTCGTGTCATTTTTGGTCGAATTCGCATCAGCGCACCGCGATTTGAAAAGAATTTGTCAATTTCTTGCCTTTTTGGCTTCACATTTCTTTCGAAACCAGTATGGAATCGCGGCCATAGGCCTCCAGAAGGAACCTAAAAAAGTAATAAGAGATGCGATCGTATGACGCCGCATCCAGGGGAAATGATATATGGATTATTTTATCCAGCAGCTCTTAAACGGGCTGACTCTCGGGTCGATCTACGGCCTGATCGCCATTGGTTACACCATGGTCTACGGCATCATCGGCATGATCAATTTTGCCCACGGTGACGTGTTTATGCTTGGCGGTTTTGCCGCTCTTATCGCCTATCTCGTTCTCATTTCGCTGTTTGCCGGCCTGCCGGTCGCCATCTTGCTTTTGGTGATGCTGATTGTCGCCATGCTGATGACGAGCCTCTGGAACTGGGTGATCGAGCGCGTCGCCTATCGGCCCTTGCGCGGATCGTTCCGCCTCGCGCCGCTGATCACGGCAATCGGCATGTCGATCGTTCTGTCGAACTTCATCCAGGTCGCACAGGGTCCGCGCAACAAGCCGATCCCGACACTGGTGGGTGATGTCTACAATTTCGGCGGCGTCTCGCTGTCGCTGAAGCAGATCATCATCTTCATCATCACCGTCGTGCTGCTGGCCGCCTTCTGGTACATCGTCAACAAGACGGCGCTTGGGCGTGCGCAGCGTGCCACCGAGCAAGACCGCAAGATGGCGGCGCTGCTCGGCATCAACGTCGACCGGACCATCTCCATCACCTTCATCATGGGGGCGGCGCTCGCTGCCGTCGCCGGCACGATGTATCTGATGTATTATGGCGTCGCGAACTTCACGGATGGCTTCGTGCCTGGTGTCAAGGCGTTCACCGCCGCGGTTCTGGGGGGCATCGGCTCGCTGCCGGGCGCTGTTCTCGGTGGTCTGATGATCGGCTTCATCGAGTCGTTCTGGTCGGGCAATTTTCCCATCGCGTATAAGGATGTCGCGACATACGGTATCCTGGCCTACGTGCTGATCTTCAAGCCGACGGGTATTCTCGGCCGGCCGGAAGTCGAAAAGGTATAACGCCATGGCAAATTCAAACTTCGTTGCAGGCAAGACCGCACCCGGCCTTGTCCAGAAAGGGATTACGGACGCCCTCTGGACCGCTGTCATATCCTTTGGCATGTTCGTCCTCTATATCGGTCTCAAGACCGATCAGAATATGGACAACAAGCTGATCATCGTGCAGCGCTGGGGCCTTCTGGCGACCATCGTTGCGATCGCTACCGTCGGCCGCTTCATCATGACGGTCTTCGTCCAGCCTTATCTGGCGGCGCGAAAGGCAGCCAAGGCCAAGGTCGTGCAGGTAGAGGGCGAACAAAGCTTCGTCTCCAAGTATTTCAACAAGATCGCCCTTGTGTTTCTGCTGATTTATCCGCTGGCGGCGGTGACAATCCTCGGGCCGCAAGGGGCGCTGACCTATGTCGACAATTTCGGCATCCAGATCCTCATCTATGTGATGCTTGCCTGGGGTCTGAACATCGTCGTCGGCCTCGCCGGTCTGCTCGACTTGGGATATGTCGCCTTCTATGCGGTCGGTGCCTATTCCTATGCACTTTTGTCGATGCATTTCGGCCTATCCTTCTGGCTGCTTCTGCCGATTTCGGGCCTTCTGGCAGCGCTTTGGGGGATGGTCCTCGGCTTTCCGGTGCTGCGCCTCAGGGGTGATTATCTGGCGATCGTCACGCTTGCCTTCGGTGAAATCATCCGCATCGTGCTGACCAACTGGACCGATGTGACGCAGGGAAGCTTCGGTATCTCCAACATCACCAAGGCATCGCTCTTTGGCCTCTATACTTTCGATATGAAGGACCCGCACAATTTCGTGCGTAGTTTCGGTCTGCCGATCTCGTCTGCCTGGTATAAGATTTTCCTGTTCTATGTGATCCTGCTGCTCTGCATGCTGACGGCCTATGTCACCATCAGGCTGCGCCGCATGCCGATCGGACGTGCGTGGGAAGCGTTGCGCGAGGATGAAATCGCCTGCCGTTCGCTCGGAATCAATACGGTAACGACGAAGCTCACGGCTTTTGCCACCGGCGCGATGTTTGGCGGCTTTGCCGGCTCCTTCTTCGCGGCGCGCCAGGGCTTCGTCTCGCCGGAATCCTTCGTCTTCCTCGAATCCGCAATCATTTTGGCGATCGTGGTCCTGGGCGGCATGGGGTCGTTGAAGGGTATCGCTATCGCGGCGATCGCCATGATCGGCGGCACGGAAGCGCTGCGTAATATGAGCTTCCTGAAGACTGGCCTGGTTTGGGGCGACACGACAATTATTCCCGGCTTCGGCCCGGATTTCACTCCGGAACTCTACCGCATGCTGATCTTCGGTCTCGCCATGGTGGTCGTCATGATCTTCAAGCCGCGCGGCTTTGTCGGCACGCGTGAGCCGACCGCCTTCCTCAAGGAGCGAAAAGCGGTCTCCGGCAGCTTTACCAAGGAGGGCCACGGCTGATGAACGCTGTGACCGCAAACCCCAATGACGTTCTGTTGAAGGTCGATCATCTGTCGATGAAATTCGGCGGCCTGATGGCGATCAACGATTTCTCCTTCGAGGCGAAGCGCGGCGACATTACCGCCCTCATCGGCCCGAACGGCGCCGGCAAGACGACAGTGTTCAATTGCATCACCGGCTTCTACAAGCCGACGATGGGTATGATCAGCCTGCATCAGAAGACCGGTAAGGAATATCTCCTGGAACGGCTTCCGGATTTCCGGATCACGCGTGAAGCCAAGGTGGCGCGCACCTTCCAGAATATCCGTCTGTTTTCGGGCCTCACCGTGCTGGAAAACCTGCTGGTGGCGCAGCACAACAAGCTGATGCGCGCCTCCGGCTATACGATCCTCGGTCTGCTCGGCATCGGGCCGTATCGTTCCGAAGCCAAGAATGCGATCGAACTTGCGCGCTTCTGGCTCGAGAAAGCCGATCTCATCGATCGCGCCGACGATCCGGCCGGCGATCTTCCCTACGGCGCGCAACGTCGCCTGGAAATCGCTCGCGCAATGTGCACGGGGCCGGAGCTGCTTTGCCTGGACGAGCCGGCTGCCGGTCTCAATCCTCGCGAATCCCTGGTTCTCAACGAATTCCTGCGCAGTATCCGCAAGGATACCGGCACGTCTATCCTGCTGATCGAGCACGATATGTCGGTGGTCATGGAGATTTCCGACCATGTCATCGTCCTCGAATATGGGCAGAAGATTGCCGATGGCACGCCGGATGAGGTGAAGAACGATCCTCGCGTGATCGCTGCCTATCTAGGCGTTGAGGATGAGGAAGTGGAAGAGGTGATTGCCGAAGTCGAACACCTCCAGGAAGGTGAACATTGATGACGGGGCAGCCACTTCTCAAAGTTGCGGGCGTGGAAACCTATTACGGCAATATCCGCGCCCTTGCCGGGGTCGACATCGAAGTCAACCGTGGCGAGATCGTCAGCCTGATCGGTGCCAACGGCGCCGGCAAGTCGACGCTGATGATGACGATCTGCGGCAGCCCTCAGGCTCGTACCGGATCGGTCACTTTCGACGGCCAGGATATTACGCGCATGCCGACGCACGAGATCGCGCGGCTTCGCATCGCGCAATCGCCGGAGGGGCGGCGCATCTTTCCGCGCATGACCGTCTACGAAAACCTGCAGATGGGTGCGAGCCTCGATAAGCTCAAATACTTCAACGAGGACGTCGAGAAGATCTTCACGCTCTTCCCGCGCCTGAAGGAGCGTCAGTCGCAGCGCGGCGGCACGCTTTCCGGCGGCGAGCAGCAGATGCTGTCGATCGGCCGTGCATTGATGGCGCGCCCGAAGCTGCTGCTGCTGGACGAGCCCTCGCTTGGCCTGGCACCCCTGATCGTCAAGGGCATTTTCGAAGCGATCAAGGTTCTGAACCAGAGCCAGGGGCTGACCGTCTTCCTCGTCGAGCAGAATGCCTTTGCGGCGCTGAAGCTTTCGGACCGCGCCTATGTGATGGTCAACGGCCGGGTGACGATGAGTGGTTCCGGCAAGGAACTGCTCGCCAATCCGGAAGTGCGCGCCGCCTATCTCGAAGGCGGACATCATTGATTTTCGTTTCGCGGGGAATTTGAGATGCAGGGACTTTTCTTCGACAGCGATACCGGCGGCCGCATGGTCATCCGTGCCGTTATCGTCATCCTGGGTTTCTGGACCGCGTGGCGCGCAGGCCGCGCCGTCGCTTCCAGCTGGGAAAACTATCCGATTGTCGTCGTCTACAGCTTTCTGATCGGCCTTGGGCTGCAGTTTCTGCACCATGCGCTGTTCAACGGCCCGGTATTCGACCTCACCATCTACATCATCGACGTCGTGCTTCTGCTTGTTTTTGCGACGGCGGGATACCGGTATCGTCGTACCGATCAGATGGTGAATAATTACTATTGGCTCTACGAAAAGACCTCGGCCTTTTCTTGGAAGAAGAAGAATTGACACTGGGCCTAAACTAGGCACAGTCTGCGTACAACCAAGAGCGTCATCCAGCCCATAAAAACAGACGGGAACGGGCCGGGTCATGCTTCCAGAGTTCGGAATGCAAGCGTTACCGGCGTGATGATTGGTGGGTATCGCGCAGGGCAGATTAAACGGAACCCGCTTAAAAATTGGGAGTAATAATATGAAGAAGTATCTTCTGTCGGCGGTGGCTTTGTCGGCGATGATCGCTTTCGGCGGCGCTGCGAAGGCCGATATCATTGTTGGCGTTGGCGGTCCGTTGACGGGCCCGAATGCTGCGTTTGGCGCGCAGCTTCAGAAGGGTGCGGAACAGGCAGCAGCCGACATCAATGCTGCAGGCGGCATCAATGGGGAAAAGATCAAGATCGAACTCGGCGACGACGTCTCCGACGCCAAGCAGGGCGTTTCGGTCGCCAACAAGTTTGTTGCTGACGGTGTGAAGTTCGTCGTTGGTCACTTCAACTCGGGCGTTTCCATTCCGGCTTCGGAAGTCTACGCTGAAAACGGCATCCTGCAGATCACTCCCGCTTCGACGAACCCGAAGTTCACCGAACGCGGCCTGTGGAACACGTTCCGTACTTGCGGCCGTGACGACCAGCAGGGCGAAGTTGCCGGCAAGTACATCGCCGACAATTTCAAGGGCGCCAAGGTTGCCGTCGTTCACGACAAGACCCCTTATGGTCAGGGTCTGGCCGATGAAACCAAGAAGAACCTCAACGCCGCCGGCGTGACGGAAGTCGTTTATGAGGGCATCACCCCCGGCGATAAGGACTACTCGGCCCTGATCGCCAAGATGAAGCAGGCTGGCGTCGATTTCGTCTACTACGGTGGTCTGCACACGGAAGCTGGCCTCATCATGCGCCAGATGGCCGACCAGGGCGTGAAGGCTCACTTCATGTCGGGTGACGGTATCGTCTCGAACGAGCTGGCATCGATCGCCGGCGACGCCGTCGACGGCACGTTGATGACCTTCGCACCGGATCCGCGCAAGAACCCGGCTTCCGCCGACCTCGTCGCCAAGTTCCGCGCTGCCGGCTACGAGCCGGAAGGCTACACGCTCTACTCCTACTCGGCTCTGCAGGTTATCGCTGCCGCCGCCAAGGCTGCCGGTTCCAACGATCCGATGGCTGTTGCCGATGCGCTGAAGGCAAAGGGTCCGTTCAAGACCGCTATCGGCGATCTGGGCTTCAACGCCAAGGGCGACATCACCCGTCCGGACTACGTCATGTACAAGTGGTCCAAGGGTTCCGACGGCAAGTACAACTACGACGAAATCTCGAAGTAAGCTTTGTGATGCCGGTTTTCCGGCATGAGCAAGACCTGAGAAGCCCGGCCACCGGCCGGGCTTTTTCATATTCGCGATATCGGTTCGCCATTTTCTTCAAGCCAAGGCTGCTTTAAATCTGCCTGATATCGGCAGGAGGATGACCGCATGAGCAAACCCCGTATTCTTGTGACCCGACGCTGGCCGGCCGCGGTCGAATCCGTGCTTTCCGAGCGTTTCGACACGACGTTGAACAAGGATGACATCGCGCTCGACGCAGGGCAGCTGCGCGAGGCGCTGCTCGCCTATGATGCAGTCCTGCCGACCGTTTCCGACAAGCTTCCTGCAGCGCTTTTCGAAGGTCAGGCGATCAGGACGAAGATTCTTGGCAATTTCGGCGTCGGGTTCAACCATATCGATATTGCCGCGGCAAAACAGAAGGGCGTGGTCGTCACCAACACGCCCGGTGTGCTGACTGATTGCACGGCCGATATTGCCATGCTGCTCCTTCTTTCCGTTGCGCGCCGCGGCGGCGAAGGCGAGCGTGAAGTCAGGGCCGGCGCCTGGAGCGGCTGGCGGCCAACACATCTGGTCGGCACCAAGGTCACCGGCAAGACCGTCGGCATTATCGGCTTCGGCCGCATTGGCCGCGCCTTCGCGCAGCGCTGCCATTTTGGCTTCGGTATGGATGTCGTCTTCTACAATCGCTCCGCCATCGATCCCATGGAGGCGGCTCGCTATGGCGCCGTCCAGTTGCAGACCGTAGAAGATGTTCTGGAAGTCTCCGATTTTGTCTCGCTGCATTGTCCAGGCGGTGCCGAGAACCGGCACCTGATGAATGCGGGCCGTTTCGTGGCCATGAAACCGGAGGCCTTCCTGATCAATACCGCAAGGGGCGATGTCGTCGACGAAGCGGCGCTGATTTCGGCACTGGAGCAGGGGACGATCCGCGGCGCCGGCCTCGACGTTTATGAGGCTGAACCGCATGTTCCCGAGCGGTTAAGGGCGATGGACAATGTCGTGCTTCTGCCGCATCTCGGCAGCGCCACGGAAGAAACGCGCACCGCCATGGGGATGAAGGTGGTGGACAATGTCACCGCCTTCTTTGCCGGGCGCGAGCCACCGGATCGTGTGATCTAGAGCATTTCCGCTTTTCTTGGAATCGCGGAAACGCTCTATCTTCTTGCTTCATGTAGTTCTGGGCGCAAAACCGCTTCGCACCTTGCTGGAACTGCTCCAGACTGACGCGCATTGTCTCCGCGCCAAGGATCAAACAGATCCGTTGCAGAGGCTTGCCTTTCTTTTGAGCGTTTGACGAAAAATGCAGCTGATGCGGCTGATATAGGGCCAATATTGCACGGTGTCGAATAAGGCACAGGAATTGCTTGCGTTTATTGCTCGCCGGGCTTCAATGGCCGGGCTTGGCATGTGCGATGCGTGGAGAGGCTGATGGCAATGACGGTGGCAGGGACAAGACCGCAGAGGGCGCGGGGTCGCGGCCATCTTGCGGCGAAGTCGCTTGGCGGCCGCACGCGCCTTTCCGAGCTCTTTCAGGAGGGCGCGGCCAAGATCAGGCTGCCGGAAACTTTCGATCATTCCATGGAGGCCGTCATTATCAACACGGCCGGCGGCTTGACGGGCGGCGACCGCATGGATTGGAGTATTTCCGCCGCGCCGGGCACACGCATCGATGTGACCACGCAAGCCTGCGAGAAGATCTACAAGGCTTCGGCCGGTACGGCAGAGGTCGAAACGTCCATCAAGGTTGGCCACGGCGCCCGTGTCGATTGGCTGCCGCAGGAGACCATCCTCTTCGACCGCGCCTCGCTTTCTCGTATGTTGAATGCCGAACTTGACGATGCGGCCGAATTCCTTGCCGTCGAGGCGATCCTGCTTGGGCGCAAAGCCATGGGCGAGACGATGGAGCAGGGACTGTTTCGCGATCGCTGGCGCATCCGCCGCGGCGGACGGCTGGTTCATGCCGAGGAGCTGCGGCTGGACGGTGATGTGGCTGCATTGACGGCGAAGATGGCTGTGCTGGATGGTCAGGTCGCCTTTGCGACCTTGCTTTATGTCGGGCCGCTGGCCGAGACTTATCTCGGCCGGATCAGGCCGCTCCTCGAAACCCATATGGGGGGCGCCAGCCACTGGGGTGAGAAGCTTGTCGTGCGGCTTGTTGCCGCCGATGGCTTCGCGCTCAGAAAAATCCTCATCCCGATCATTTCCGCCTTGCGCGACGGAGCGCCTGTGCCGAAAGTCTGGAATCTGTAAATTGAGCAAACAGCAATCACATAGGTAGGCGATGAACCTCACTCCGAGAGAAAAAGACAAGCTGCTGATTTCGATGGCGGCGATGGTGGCGCGGCGGCGGCTTGAGCGCGGCGTGAAGCTCAATCATCCCGAAGCCATTGCGCTGATTACCGATTTCGTGGTCGAAGGAGCACGCGATGGCCGCCCGGTCGCTGAGTTGATGGAGACCGGCGCCCATGTCATCACGCGCGATCAGGTGATGGAGGGCGTCGCCGAGATGATCCATGACGTTCAGGTCGAGGCGACATTTCCCGACGGCACCAAGCTCGTCACGGTCCACGAACCCATCCGATGAGGTTGCCATGCTGGAGCTGAGGCCAAATTGCGAATGCTGCGACAGGGATCTGCCGCCGGAAAGCCAAGACGCTATGATCTGCACCTTCGAGTGCACCTTCTGTGCTGAGTGCGTCGATACCGTATTAGGTGGCGTCTGCCCGAACTGCGGCGGTGACTTCGCGCAGCGTCCAATCCGCCCGGCGGCCTTGCTCGCCAAATATCCCGCTTCGACAAAACGTGTTCTGAAAGCTGAGGGATGTGCGCCCGTCCAGGCCGCATGAGGAGAGAACCATGATTCCAGGTGAAATTATTGCCGCAAGCGGCGACATCGAACTCAACGTCGGAGCGCCGACCACAACGCTTGAGGTTTCCAATACGGGCGATCGGCCGGTTCAGGTCGGCAGCCACTATCATTTCGCCGAGACCAATGCCGGGCTGTCTTTCGACCGCGATAAGGCAAGGGGCATGCGGCTCGACATTCCCGCCGGCACCGCCGTGCGCTTCGAACCGGGGCAGACACGCTCGGTCACCTTGATTCCGCTGTCGGGCAAGCGTGAAGTCTATGGCTTCCGCCAGCAGGTCATGGGCAAGCTCTAGCTTCTGGGGGTGTCGATGAAATTGCTTGCGCCCGCTGCCGTCGCTCTTGCTGCAGCCCTGATCTGCGGCCCTACCTTTGCGCAGAACAATCCGGATGAGCCGAAGATCGATTGCGCCAAAGCCGAGGCGCAGACGGACCTCAACATCTGCGCCGCTCTCGAGTTCGACACGGCCGACAAGGCGTTGAACGCGCAATATAAGAAAACGCGCGCTGCGATGGTCGCCATCGATGCGGATCTCGATAACGATATGAAGGGCGCTGAAAAGGCACTGGTTAAAGCGCAGCGCGCCTGGGTGGATTATCGCGACGGCGAGTGTGAGGCACAAGGCTTTCAGGCCCGCGGCGGCTCGATGGAGCCCATGCTCGTCTCCGGCTGCAAGGCGGAGCTGACCAAGACGCGGACCAAGGAATTGAAGGATCTCGCTGATGGGTCGGAGGGTGGTCAGTGAATTCCAGGCGCCACGTGATGATCGTCGGCAATGGTGAGATTGCGGCCGGTGCAGCCGCTGTCATTGATGCCGCCGATCTCGTGATCCGTTTCAACGATTGCCGATCGATGGGAGCCGGCGGCAGCCGAACCGATGTCATCGCTGTCTGCAACACAGGCCGGCCGGCCCGTGCCATGCTCGGCTCGGCGGAGTGGCGCAAGAGCCCTGCTGTCGCTGCCGCATCGGAAATCTGGAGCGTGCGTGATTCAGACAAATTCTCTGAGCTGCGCGCATCTTTGGCGATCTCGCATCCCGAGCTCGACGATTTCTGCGACGATTATACAGATCAGTTCACCGCGTTCTGCCAGGCCACAGGTAAACAGCATATGGTGATCGACCGAGCCATTCACGAAGGCGTCGATACGGCGCTGGCGGATTACGATCCCGGCTCCTACATCGTGCCGAGCAGCGGCATGATCGTGATCGCCGATGTGATGTCACGCCATCCTGACGACGATATTGCCATTACCGGTTTCAGCCACACAGGCTGGGAGGAACATCCGTTTGCCGCCGAGAAACAGCTGGTGGATGCCTATGTTTCCCTCGGTCGCCTCAGGCGCCTTGCCGCCACGAACCTCATCTCTGCCTCCGAAGGAGACTGAATCATGCCCTACAAGATTTCTCGTCCCGCCTATGCCAACATGTTCGGACCGACTGTTGGCGACAAGGTTCGTCTGGCAGACACCGAATTGTTCATCGAAGTGGAGAAGGATTTCACCACCTATGGCGAGGAGGTGAAGTTCGGCGGCGGCAAAGTCATCCGTGACGGCATGGGACAGAGCCAGGTGACGCGCGCCGGCGGCGCTGTCGATACAGTCATTACGAATGCGCTCATCCTTGATCATTGGGGAATCGTCAAGGCGGATATCGGCCTAAAGGACGGCCGCATTGTTGCAATCGGCAAGGCCGGAAATCCGGATATGCAGCCCAATGTCAATATTATCGTCGGACCCGGCACGGAGGCGATTGCGGGCGAGGGGAAGATCGTCACCGCCGGCGGCATGGACAGCCATATTCATTTCATCTGCCCGCAGCAGATCGAGGAGGCGCTGATGTCGGGCGTCACCACCATGCTTGGCGGAGGCACGGGGCCGGCGCACGGCACGCTGGCAACGACCTGCACGCCTGGGCCGTGGCATCTGGCGCGCATGATCGAATCCTTTGACGCCTTTCCGATGAATATCGGCCTTTCCGCCAAGGGCAATGCCTCCGTTCCCGCCGCACTGGAGGAAATGGTGCTTGGCGGAGCCTGCGCGCTCAAGCTGCATGAGGATTGGGGCACGACGCCGGCGGCGATCGACTGCTGCCTCAGCGTTGCGGACGAATATGATGTACAAGTAATGATCCACACGGATACATTGAATGAAAGTGGCTTCGTGGAGGATACGATCGGTGCCATCAAGGGTCGCACCATTCACGCCTTCCACACGGAAGGCGCGGGCGGCGGCCATGCGCCTGATATCATCAAGATCTGCGGGCAGTCGAACGTCATCCCGTCTTCGACCAACCCGACGCGGCCTTATACGGTTAATACGATCGCCGAGCATCTGGATATGCTGATGGTCTGCCATCACCTGTCGCCGTCGATCCCGGAGGATATCGCCTTTGCCGAAAGCCGCATCCGCAAGGAGACGATCGCCGCTGAGGATATTCTGCACGACATCGGCGCCTTTTCGATCATTTCCTCCGACAGCCAGGCGATGGGCCGTGTCGGCGAAGTGGCGATCCGTACCTGGCAGACTGCCGATAAGATGAAGCGCCAGCGCGGCCGCCTGGCACAGGAGGTAGGCGACAACGATAATTTCCGCGCGAAGCGCTACATCGCCAAATATACGATCAACCCGGCGATCGCGCATGGCGTCAGCCATGAGGTCGGTTCGATCGAGGTCGGCAAGCGCGCCGATCTGGTGCTCTGGAACCCGGCTTTCTTCGGCGTGAAGCCAGAGATGGTGCTGATCGGCGGCTCGATCGCCGCAGCACCGATGGGCGACCCGAATGCCTCGATTCCGACGCCGCAGCCGATGCACTACCGGCCGATGTTCGGTGCCTATGGCAAGAATCGCACGAATTCGTCGGTGACCTTCGTTTCCCAGGCGGCTTTCGATGCGGGGCTTGCCGGCAAGCTTGGCGTCGCCAAGACGCTGCTGCCCGTTCGGAACACGCGCGGCGGCATTTCCAAGGCATCGATGATTCATAACAGCCTGACGCCGCATATCGAGGTGGACCCGGAAACCTATGAAGTGCGTGCCGATGGCGAGCTTTTGACCTGCGAACCGGCAACCGTGCTGCCGATGGCGCAGCGATATTTTCTTTTCTGAGGATATTTCGGACGCCGATCATCAGGCAGAGATGAAAGCCCCGGTTTTCCGGGGTTTTCATATGCTGCGTACTAGGCGCAGCAATATCAATGACATGACGTGGTGGTGGTGCCATCGCGCATTTTTCTCGGCAAGTTGGATCTTACGGATGTAGTCTCCGGCTGTTCACAACTTGGGAAATATACCGCTTTTTAATCATTCCATTAAAGACCTGGAAGCGCCTTCACCCCTATCTCACATGATGGAAATAGTGGGCTGAGGAAGGTGAATCGCATGAAGCAATGGATTTCGCTGCAGGCCGAACTCGGTAACTTTCAGCAGCGACGTGCGATTTTTATTTTCGCGCTTAGGATGAGTTTCGTCGCGGTCATCATGTCGCTTGCCATCATCCTGGTGCTGCTTTTTGTGATGCAATGGCTTGATCTTCTGCCGGTGCCGATTTTCGAGGCGATGCGCTTTGGTGTCCTGCTGGCATGGATCATCGGCGGCCCCGTGTCCGGGGCGCTCGCGGTGCTGGCAGGCTTTTCCATCCATAGGCTCGCGGTCTCCCGTGCCGAATTCGAGCGGTTGAGCCGCACCGATATGCTGTCCGGTCTGCTCAATCGCCGTGCTTTCACCGAGGCGTTGAATATGGCCGGAGATGGCGCCTCGCTGGCGATTTTCGATCTGGATCGGTTCAAGGCGATCAACGATCGTTTCGGGCATTCATCCGGTGATGCGGTGATCGTTGCGGTGTCGCGGCTATTTTCGGGTGCCTTCACCGGAGAAGACGTGATTGCGCGACTTGGCGGTGAGGAGTTCGGCGTCATCATCCATGGCGGCGATACGGCCGAGCGTATCGCGCGCGTTGAGGAGATCAAGGAGCAGATCGCCGAACAGTCGATCGCCATTGAAGGCGGGTCGGTGAAGATCACCATTTCTGCCGGGATTGCCGACATCGGCGGGGATCGTAAGGCGGAGGCCGTCTATGCCGCCGCCGATAAGGCGCTTTATCTTGCCAAGACGCTTGGCCGCAACCGTGTCATGCACGAGCGCGAGCGTCTGTCGCAGGTCTGGAATCGTTGCGCCTCCGAGCAGGAGCAGGTGGCAACGACGGATGTCAGGGAACTACAACGCTATGTGCAGCGGATGTGAGGCTTCCACACGTCATTGATGCTTGCGCGGGCGGCGACAATTTTGCATGGTCTGCCAAAGTATAAATTGGAACAGCCATGCTACGCGTCACTTCCTATCTGCCGGCCGGCACCCCTTCCTCCAATCCGATCGATCGTGTCGTCCTGCCGCATGATCTCAGGCATCTGCGCCGCAAGCTCCTGCATCTTGAAAATGGCGAGATGGTCATGCTCGACCTCAAGGAGCCGGTGCTTTTTGCGAGCGGCGATCTGCTGGTGCGCGAGGATGGCGAGTTGATCGAGATCGTCGCCGCGGACGAAAAGCTTTTCGAAATCCGCCCACGCAACCGCCTGCATCTGATCGAACTTGCCTGGCATCTCGGCAACCGGCATCTTTCCGCTCAGATCGAGGAAGAGCGTATCCTGATCCTGCGCGATCATGTGATCCGCGCTATGCTCGAAGGGTTGGGTGCAACTGTGACGGAAGTCAGCGAGCCTTTCCAGCCGGCACGCGGCGCCTATCACTCCCATGGCAACCATTCGCATGGCCACGACCACCATCATCCTGGCCAGGATCATCACCACCATTCGCACGATTGAACCGTGATGACCAACACTGCGGTTTCGGACGATGGCGACCTGCAGGCGCTGCTGCGGCTGATGGCATGGCTATCGCCGGCGTTTCCCGTAGGATCGTTCGCCTATTCCGGCGGCCTGGAGCGTGCGGTACATGACGGCCTGGTGCGCGACAGCTCCGGCCTCAGCGAGTGGATTGCTGCGCTCATTGAGCATGGCTCCGCTTGGAATGATGCGGTGCTGCTAGTCGAGGCGCATCGGGCTGACGCGGATGGGCCGCGGCTTGCGGCCGTTGCGGGGCTTGCCGAGGCACTGGCCGGTTCGAAGGAGCGCCATAACGAGACCATGCTGCTCGGAGATGCCTTTCTTTCGGCCGCCGCTGCTTGGCCGCATGCGATCTTTTCCATGCTCCCGGCAAAGACGGCCTATCCGGTTGCTGTTGGTGCCATCGCAGGTGCGCATGGCATCGCCGCCGAGAAGGCGGTTGCCGCCTTCCTGCATGCGCTGGCCTCGCAGATGGTATCCGCCGGCATTCGCCTCGGCGTCAGCGGCCAGAAAGACGGCGTTGCCATTCTGGCGCGACGTGAAGGTCTCTTTGCGGATGTCGCGCGACGTGCCGCCCAATCCAGCCTTGACGATCTCGGAGCTGCGACCGTGCAAGCGGATATTGCGAGCCTGCGGCACGAAACCCAGAGCACGCGGCTTTTCCGGTCATGAGGGGCGTCATCAGGAAAATATTGAAATCGAAACATCGCCTACGTCATTCGCCGCTGTGCGACGGCGGGACGCTTGGCTATGCTATCACTTTATCGGAGTTGCGAGCATGAAATCGAGACATGGACCCTTGCGCGTTGGGATCGGCGGGCCCGTCGGTTCCGGCAAGACGGCGCTGACGGAGAAGTTGTGCAAGGCGATGCGTGAGGACTATTCCGTCGCCGTCGTTACCAACGACATCTATACGACCGAGGATGCGGAAGCGTTAGTGCGGATGCAGGCGCTGCCATCGGATCGTATCGTCGGCGTCGAAACCGGTGGCTGCCCGCACACGGCCATCCGCGAGGATGCGACGATTAATCTGCAGGCTATCGCCAGCCTCAACGAGCGTCTCCCTGACCTCGACGTCGTCTTCATCGAATCCGGCGGTGACAATCTGGCGGCAACCTTTTCGCCCGATCTCGCCGATATCACCATCTATGTGATCTCGGTGTGTCAGGGTGAGGAAATCCCGCGCAAGGGCGGTCCCGGCATCACCAAATCCGACCTTCTGGTCATCAACAAGAAGGATCTGGCGCCCTTCGTCGATGTCGATCTCGAGGTGATGGACCGTGATGCGACCCGGATGCGCCAAGCTCGCCCCTTCGTGTTTTCAGACATGAAGCGCGGCGACGGCGTCAGCAAGATCGTCGATTTCCTAAAGGAACAGGGCGGCCTTTGAGCCGCCCCGTCCTTATTTCCATATCCGCTGAGACTGATTTATTCTGCCGCGAAGGGCGGCAGCTTTAGCACATTCGTGCCCACGGACCTGCTTCTGCCATCCTTGTTCTCGATGGTTTCAAGCCGCTCTTCCAGATTGGCGAGCGACCGGCGGTTTTCGTTGACGGCGACGGCCAAGCCTTCCTTGGTGATGACCTCGTCATCCACATCCTTCCTGCCGACAAGTCTGCCGAAGAGATAGCCGAGCAGGCGCGACAGGTCGTTCATAATGAGGAAGAAGGACGGCACGACCACCAGGCTGAGCACCGTGGAAACGATGATGCCACCAATCACGGCAATCGCCATCGGTGCGCGGAAGGAGCCGCCTTCGCCGACGCCGAGGGCAGATGGCAACATGCCGGCCGACATGGCGATCGAGGTCATGATAATCGGACGGGCGCGCTTGCGGCCGGCTTCGACCACCGCTTCCAGCCTCGGCATGCCCTGATGCATCATCTCGATGGCGAAATCGACCAGCAGAATAGCGTTCTTCGTCACAATGCCCATCAGCATCAGAATGCCGATCATGACGGGCATGGACAGCGCGTTGCCGGTTATGATCAAGGCCAGTGCCACGCCGCCGATCGCTAGTGGCAGCGAGAGCAGAATGGTGAAGGGCTGGATCACATCCTTGAACAGCAGGATCAGCACGGTCAGAACAAGCATGAGGCCGAGCAGCATGGCGTTGCCGAAGCTCTGCTGCATTTCCTTCTGGACTTTTGTATCGCCGCTTTCCGCCAGATGCACGGTTGCCGGGATCTTGGCGTTGTTGACGATTTCGAGGAAATGCTCGGATGCCGTATCCAATGCCACACCTTGCGGCAGGTCGGCGCCGATGGCGACCACGCGGAAGCGATTGTTGCGCTTGATGGACGACAGGCCTTCGGAATAGTCGATGTCGGCCACGCTCGACAGAGGTACGGTATTGCCGGTAGCAGTCTTGATACGCAAGGCGCGGATCGCCGCCAGGTCTCGGCGCATGCCGAGCGAGGCCTGAACGCGGATCGGAATCTGACGGTCGTCGAGCGAGATCTTCGCGAGCGAAGCGTCGATGTCGCCGATGGTGGCAACGCGGATCGTGTCGGAAATCATCTGCGGCGTGATGCCGAGGCGCGCGGCCTCGTCCTTGCGCGGATAGATCTGCAGTTCCGGCCGCGGCAGGGCGCCGTCGGCGCTGACATTGGCGAGCGCCGGGTCGGTACGCAGCTTGGCTTCCAGGATGCCGACGGCCTGGTTGAGATCCTTCTCGCTGCGCGAGAGGAAGTTATAGGTCAGGTCGCGGTCGCCACGATCGTTCAGCTTGGTGATGCGGACGTCGGGAATGGAGCTCAGCTTTGCAAAGACTTCCTTCTCGATGTCCCATTGCGGGCGTACGCGCCCGTGGACGGTGACCTTCGGCAGGTGAGGGCCGATGACAGGGAGCGAGCCGAGGACGTCGTTCACCAGCTTCTTCACCAGCGACTGATCGAGCTTGCCGAGCGTCAGCGTCACAGTGGCGCGGCGCAGTTCCAGATCGCCCTTCGGCGAGGCGCCGCCGAGCACGAAGACGCTTTCGACACCATCTATGCTTTTCACGCGCCGATAGATTTCGTTGGTTGCCTGTTCGGTATCATCGAGCCGGGCGTTCGGCGGCAGTTCCGCCGACAGAACGATGCGCGAGGCGTCTTCCGGCGGGATGAAGCTGCCGGGAACGAACATGATGAGAGCGAAGACCGAGGCGATCGAGAAGGCGAAGGCGGCAAGCAGCGTCGGATAACGTGTGTACCACTTCTTCGTCGTCAGCCGCACCAGCCAGCTATAGCCACGCATGAAGCGGCCGTCATTGTCGTGATGATCGTCGACGCCATCTTCGGCGCGCATCAGATAGGCGGCCATCATCGGCGTGATCAGACGCGCTACGAGCAGCGAGAAGAACACCGAGAAGGCGACCGTCAGACCGAATTGAATGAAGTACTGGCCCGGAATGCCCGGCATGAAGGAGACCGGCACAAAGACCGCGATGATGGTGAAGGTCGTTGCAATAACGGCGAGACCGATTTCGTCTGCAGCATCGATGGCGGCGCGATAGGGCGTCTTGCCCATCTTGATGTGGCGGGCGATGTTCTCGATTTCGACGATGGCGTCGTCGACGAGAATACCGGTCGCCAGCGTCAATGCCAGGAAGCTGACGAGGTTCAGCGAGAAGCCGATCTGGTTCATGATCCAGAATGTCGGGATCGCGGAGAGGGGCAGAGCAACCGCCGATATCAGCGTTGCGCGCCAGTTCCGCAGGAACAGGAAGACGACGATGACGGCCAGTATGGCGCCTTCGATCAGCGTGTGCATCGCCGATTCGTAGTTACCATAGGTGTAGTAGACGGAGTCGTCGATCATCTCGATCGAGACGTTCGGGTTCTCGGCACGCACTTTGTCGAGCGTGTCGGCCACTGTCTTTGCGACCGTCACCTCGCTGGCGCCCTTGGCGCGGAATACGCCGAAGGTGACAACGGGGGCGCTGTTGAAGCGCGAAAAGGACTTCGGTTCCTGATAGGTGTCCTTGATGGCGCCGAGATCGGAGAGCTTGACGAAGCGGCCGTTGGTCAGAGCGATCGTCGTATCGGCGAGCTGGGCGACATTGCGGGCGTCGCCGAGCACGCGGATTGCCTGCTCACTGCCGGCAACCTGGCCGCGGCCGGAGCCGAGATCGATATTGGTGCCGCGAAGCTGCTGGCTCACCGAAAGCGCTGTTATGCCATAGGCGTTCAGCTTGTTCGGATCGAGCTCGATGCGCACTTCACGGTCGGCGCCGCCATAGCGGTCGACGCGGCCGATGCCTGCCTTGCCCTGCAGCGCGCGCTTGACCGTATCGTCCACGTACCAGGACAGCTCCTCAAGCGTCATGTTCGGCGAGGATACGGCAAAGCTCTGAATCGCTTGGCCGACGACATCGACCTTGGAGACGATCGGCTCGTCGATGGTCGACGGCAGATTGCCGCGGATGCGGTCGATCGCATCCTTGGTATCCTGAACGGCCTGTTCGGTCGGCACTTCCAGGCGGAAGACGACGACGGTCTGCGATTGGCCGTCCGTGACGGTGGATTGGATTTCATCGATGCCGTTGATGCTGGCGACGGCGTCTTCGATCTCCTTCGTCACCTGCATTTCGAGCTCGGCGGGCGAGGCGCCGCTCTGCGTCACGGTGACATTGACGATCGGCACGTCGATGTTCGGGAAGCGGGTGATGGGCAGATTGAAGAAGGCGTGCGCGCCCACCACCATCAGCAGAAAGAAGCCGAGGAGCGGGGCGACCGGATTTCGAATGGACCAGGCGGAGAAGTTCATCTTGCCGTTCTCGCTCAGTTGGAGGCTTGCGACGCGTCGCGCACAGGCGTGATATGGTCGCCGTCGCGAACATAGGCACCGGCCTTGGCGACGACGTCATCGCCCGCTTTCAGGCCTTTGAGGATCTCGACATAGCCAGCGTCCTGAATGCCTGTCTCGACAGTCACGAACTTGACCACGCCATTCTCGACCTTGCGGACGGACGAGCCGTTTTCCTCGCTATTGACGGCCGTCAGTGGCAGGGCGACGCCATCTTCCTGGCGAATGATGATCTCGGCGCTGCCATACATGCCGGCGCGCGCCTTCTCGCCATCGTCGATCGTGATATGCACCGCGCCGAGGCGGGTGACGGGGTCAACGATCGGCGCGACGAGACGGACAGTTCCGGCAAGCTTCTCGCGGCTGCCGGAGAGCGCGATGGCCGCCTTCTGGCCGATCGTGATCTTGGTGATATCACTCTCGGAGACATCGACCACCAGTTCGAGTTGGCTGTCGCGGATGATGGTGAATAGCGGATCGCCATTGCCGTTCGCGATAGCCCCGACACGGGCATTGCGCGATGCGACGGTGCCTGCCACCGGGGTTTTGATGCCGGTGCGGGCAAGTTTCAGATCCGTATCGGCGATCTGGCTATCCGTGACCTTGAGATCGGCCTCCGCAACGGCGATCGCCTGTTCGGCGGAGACCACGCGCGCCTTGTTGGCGGCAGCCGAAGCATTGGCCTGTTCCACCGAGGAGGTCGACATGGTGCCTTTGGCGCCCATGGCAACGGCGCGCACGCGCTGCAATTCGGCCTCTTCGGCGTTGGCGCGGGCTTCGGCGAGCTGTGCGTGCAATTGTGCCAGGCTTGCCTCGCCCTTGGCCCGCGTCGCCTGCATTTGGCTCTTCTGCAGGACCAGCGCGTCGTCGTTCAGCGTGGCAAGCGTGCTGTTCGCCGTCACCTTGTCGCCTACATCTGCGTTGAGAGAGCGGATCGAGAGACCGTCCACCTGCGGCTGCATGTAGACCTCCTCAACGGCCTTCACCGTGCCGGTCGCGACGACCTTGTCGGTTAGGTGGCGCATTGCGGCTGTGGTGATGACGATTGCGGGCAGATTTTGCTTCGGCGTGGTAACGGCAGCCTGCTCTGCCATGGCAGCGGGAGCGGCCAGCAGGGAAAGCAGAATGGCAGTCGTGCTCAGAAGTCTAAACGGCGTGAAGGCCATGCGTCCGGTTCCAGTTCGGCATTGGTCAAAGGGATTTCGCTGTTTTCCGTCGCGAGCACGGGAGATCACTGCATGCGAGCCGGCTTCCCCGGCGGATGACTGCATAATTCCTTAAATCGAATCGATCTAAGGATAAAATTATGCAGCAGATTTAAAGTGTTACAGCGACCTTTGCGCGTCATATTTGACGCGCGGCGCTGTAATATCCGTCTGTCATGCCTTACAGGTCCTCATCCTAAAATCGCCCTTGTAGATGGGAGCGGTTTTCAATTCTCGCAAGATCACGAGAAAATGATTTCGCGGGCATTTCTATCGTCTACAACCATGCGAAGCAATCACGGCATTGTGATGTCAGCATTCGAATAATTGATAGGCGAAGGCTTTTCAGGCAATTCCTGCGAGAAAGCCAGCCTTTTGTGGCTGCTGTTACAAAATGAAAAAAACGCGCGAGGCCGGCAACCTCGCGCGTTCGATGGTTTGAGATGATCTAATATTATTTCAAAGCAGCGTCCGTGATCTCATGCGTATAGGCGCCGGATGGCTTCTTGCTGATGATCTTCTGATTGAGCAAGGCTTCGACCGTACGATCGTAAGTCTTCATGTCGAGCTTACCGTTGCCGATGAGCTTGGCGACTTCGCCTGCCATGCGCTTCTGATGGTTTTCATCCTGGCCGCCATTGTCCATGACGATTTCGGCGGCTTCGTCCGGATGCTCGACGGCATATTTCCAGCCCTTCAGCGAAGCGCGGACGAACTTCACCATATCGGCCTTGAATTTCGCATCCTTCAGCTTGTCTTCCTTGACGTAGAGGCCATCTTCCAGAAGGTCGTTGCCGAGCTTGGTATAGTTGAAGACGGTCAGGTCTTCAGCCTTGAAGCCGGCATCGATCGCCTGCCAGTACTCGTTATAGGTCATGACGGAGATGCAGTCGGCCTGCTTCTGGACGAGCGGCTGCACATCGAAGCTCTGCTTCAGAACGTTGACGCCATCCTTGCCGCCGTCGGTCTTCAGGCCGAGTTTGTGCATCCAGGCGAAGAAGGGATATTCGTTGCCGTAGAACCAGACGCCGAGGGTATGCCCCTTGAAATCCTTCTCCGTCTTGACCGGGCCATCCTTCGGGCAGATCAGCTCCAGACCGGATTTTTCGAAGGGCTGCGCGATGTTGATGAGCGGCACGCCTTTTTCGCGGGCAACCAGCGCACCGCCCATCCAGTCGACGATGACATCGGCGCCGCCGCCGGCGATCACCTGTTCTGGAGCGATATCAGGGCCGCCCGCCTTGATATCAACATCGAGACCTTCTTCCTTGTAGAAGCCCTTGTCCTTGGCGACGAAATAGCCGCCGAACTGAGCCTGGGCTACCCATTTCAGCTGCAGCGTCAATTTATCCGCCGCCATCGCGCCCTGGGTGGCGGCAAGCGTCATGGCACTTGCCATCAATGCAAACATTATTTTTTTCATGTCTTCACCCTTTCCCTCTGAAGTTATGCCTTGATCCCTTTGAAGAGATCCTGGATTACGCCTGCCCACCACGGATAGACGGATGCCAGAACGTCACCATTCGTTCGATGATGGCGACGATACCGTAAAAGACCGAGCCGGAGATCGCGGCCACTGCGATCTCAGCCCAGACCATATCGAGGTTCAACCGGCCATTTTCGGTTGAAATGCGAAAGCCCATGCCCGACATGGGTGTGCCGAAGAACTCCGCCACGATGGCACCAATCAGAGCCAGGGTCGAGTTGATCTTCAGCGCGTTGAAAATAAAGGGCGCGGCAGCCGGAAGCCGCAGCTTGAAGAGTGTCTGCCAGTAGCCCGATGCGTAGGTGCGCATCAGGTCGCGTTCCATGTTACCGGCGGCAGCAAGGCCAGTCACCGTATTCACCAGCATTGGGAAGAAGGTCATGACGACGACGACGGCTGCCTTGGACTGCCAGTCGAAGCCGAACCACATGACCATGATCGGTGCGATGCCGATGATCGGCAGGGCCGAGACCAGGTTGCCAATCGGCAGCAAGCCCCGGCGCAGGAAGGCGAAGCGGTCTGCGAGAATGGCGACGATGAAGCCGCTGGCGCAGCCGATGGTGTAGCCTATCAGGACCGATCGAAAGATCGTCTGCTGCACATCGATCCACAGCGTCGAGACGGAACCGGCAATGCGGGCGCCGATTGCGCTTGGCGGTGGCAGAAGGATGAAAGGTATGCCGGCGCCGCGCGTCACCGCCTCCCAGACAATGATGATCCAGGCGCCGAAAATCGCAGGGATCAGCAATCGCAGCATATAGCTGCCGGCTGACGAATGCGCGGGAATGCCGGAGAGGATGGAGACGCAACGCCAGGCGAGCAGCCAGGCAGCCGCGAGCAGAATGAAAAACGCTGCCTCCGCATTGCCTTCGTTGCCCGATAGTCCGGCAAGCAGCAGCCATGCGGCGGCGTGAGCGGCAAAGAAGAGAATCGCGGCACCGAGGTCCGCCGACAAATTCGTCAATGAAATAGTGGCTGCACCGGCGATGAGAATGAAAACGACGAAGGTCGTGCCGCTGCTGACAGGGGCCGCGGTATCGGCTGAAAACAATGGTAGCGTCGCGATTGCCGCAAGACAGAGGAGCAATGCGAGGGTGCATTGCCAGGAAAAATGGAAGGTCTTCATGCTGGCCGGCCCCCCATTGCACGATCGACGATCCGCGCGATAATGCTGACCATGGCGATAAGCACTGCGGCGAGGATCGAGCCGGCCACGAGTGCCGCCCAGATTTCGATTGTAAGGCTCTGATAGGAGCCGGCGAGCAATTTCGCACCGATGCCGGCGACCGCGCCCGTCGGCAGCTCGCCGACGATCGTTCCGGTCAGGCTGGCCGCAATCGCAACCTTCATCGAGGTGAAGAGGAATGGGACGGATGCGGGGATGCGCAGCTTCCAGAAAGTCTGCATCGCGCTGGCATTATAGGTGCGCATCAGATCGAGATGCATGACCTCTGGCGAGCGCAATCCCTTCACCATGCCGACGGCGACGGGAAAGAAGGATAGGTAAGTCGAGACCAGCGCCTTCGGGATAAGGCCGGTCACACCGATGGAGCCCAATACGACAACGACCATAGGCGCGATGGCAAGGATCGGGATCGTCTGTGACGCGATGATCCACGGCATGAGGCTGCGATCGAGGGCGACGACATGGACGATGCCGACGGCAATGAGGATGCCCAGGATCGTCCCGAATGCGAAGCCGACAGCCGTGGAGGACAGGGTCACCCAGGCATTGTAAACGAGACTTCGATTGCTGGTCAGGGCGCGAAGAAAAGTGTTTTCGAAGACATTCTGCGCCACTTGATGCGGTGCCGGCAGGATGGGCTTGGGCTGGGCGAGGGTTTTGCCGATGAATTCCACCATCGTCGGCGTCACGTTTCCGCGCCGATCCATATCGCGCTGGAACGGTGCGTTGAGAGCGACGGCGAAGACATACCAGAGCAGGATGATCGCCAGGACGATCGTTGTGACCGGCAGGAACTTGTGCTTGAAGAACTGTTCCTTTTCCATGTTCATGCCCTCCCCGTGCACGGGGACAGGTTTAGGGTGAGGGGCCGTCGCGCGACGGAGCTATCCATCATCCTATTCCTCATAGCTGTGCCCCGCTCTCAGTCCTTCCCGGACGCGGTGAGCGATTTCCAGGAATTCCGGCGTTTCGCGAATATCGAGTGGCCGCTCTGCCGGAAGCGTCGATTCGATGACATCGGTGACGCGGCCCGGGCGAGGCGACATGACCACGATCTTCGTCGAGAGATAAACCGCTTCCGGAATGGAGTGGGTGACGAAGCAGATGGTCTTGTTCGTCTGCTTCCAGAGTTTCAAAAGCTGTTCGTTCAGGTGATCGCGGACGATTTCGTCCAGCGCGCCGAAGGGCTCATCCATCAATAGCAGGTCGGCATCGAAGGCCAGCGCGCGGGCGATCGAGGCACGCTGTTGCATACCGCCTGAAAGCTGCCAGGGGAACTTGTGCTCGAAGCCGTTGAGATTGACCAGTTCCAGCGTCCGCGCGATGCGCTTGGCCTGCTCTTGCTTGTCATAACCCATGATCTCAAGCGGCAAAGCGATGTTCTTCTCGATCGTGCGCCAAGGATAGAGGGCTGCGGCCTGAAAGACATAACCGTAGGCGCGGGCCTTGCGGGCGTCTTCCGGCGACATGCCGTTGACGCTGATATCGCCTGAGGTCTTTCGCTCGAGATCGGCAATCACCCGCAGAAAGGTGGTCTTGCCGCAGCCGGAGGGGCCGATGAAGGAGACGAAATCGCCCTTGCGAACATCGAGATCGACATTGCTTAACGCATGCACCGGCCCGTCATTCGTATCGTAGGTGAGACAGAGATTCCGCGCGGAGACGACGGAGGAAGCGGATGACGTCATTAACACCTACCAGTCCTGTTTTCGCCGCATGTTTGAGGCGGATTGCGTGTTATCCTGTCTGGCATTGCCGCAGTCCGGAGAGGCGAGGGCGCCTTGTGGCTGCTGGACCGAGGGGAGCAATGCCATGAATGTCTCATCGAAGCCCACCTGCCATGTCGTGCGGCCCGGCAACACCTATGCCGGAAAGCAGGGCTTCAGCTATTTCGAAGGGATTGCCGCCGAGACAGTGGGCTCGACGGGGATCTGCATGCATCTCCTGACGATTCCGCCCGGCGCCCGCGCCAAGGCGCATCTCCACGCCTCGCATGAGACGGCGATCTACGCGATTTCCGGGGAGACGCATTGCTGGTTCGGCGAACGGCTGGAAGAGCACGTCATCGTGCGAGAGGGTGAGATGTTTTATATTCCGGCCGGCGTTCCGCATCTTCCGGCCAATCTCAGCGACCGGCCCGCGACGGCGGTTATCGCCCGCACCGACCCGAACGAGCAGGAAAGCGTCGTCCTGCTGCCGGATCTGGAGCTGTACGTGCCGCGCTAGAGCCGTTTCGCTTTTCTTCGAATCGCGAAAATGCTCTATCTCTTTGTTTTTACGAAATTCCGGACGGAAAACCGCTACGCACTTTTCCTGGAATTGCTCTAGGCGGCCGATGAGCCGAAGCGCCGTACCCAAGCGTCATACCCCGCTGGCGGGGATGCCGCTGCGCTGCACCTTGCGCGGCGCAGTGACTTCTTTCCAGGTCGAAAGCGCGCGGTTGACGGCGGTGAAAGGATCGCGCCTGACGAACTCGCCATGGCCCTCCTTCGTCTTCACCGTACCTTCCTCGATGGCAACCACGCCCCGCGTCAGCGTATAACGCGGCAGGCCGGTTACTTCCTTGCCCTCGAAGACGTTGTAGTCGATCGCCGACTGCTGCGTCTTGGCGGCAATGGTCTTCGAGCGCTTCGGATCCCAGACGACGATATCGGCATCGGCGCCGACAAGGATCGCGCCCTTCTTCGGATAGACGTTGAGGATCTTGGCGATGTTGGTCGATGTGACGGCGACGAATTCGTTCATCGTCAGGCGGCCGGTGTTGACGCCGTAGGTCCAGAGCATCGGCAGGCGATCCTCGAGGCCTCCGGTGCCGTTCGGGATCTTGGTGAAGTCGTTGAGGCCGAAGCGCTTCTGCTCGGTGGTAAAGGCGCAGTGGTCGGTCGCGACCACCTGCAGCGAGCCGGAGGCAAGGCCGGCCCAGAGGCTGTCCTGATGCTGCTTGTTACGGAAGGGCGGCGACATGACACGGCGGGCGGCATGGTCCCAATCCGGATTGGCATATTCGCTTTCGTCGAGCGTCAGGTGCTGGATTAGCGGCTCGCCATAGACGCGCATGCCCTTCTGACGGGCGCGGCGGATGGCTTCGTGCGCCTGTTCGCAGGAGGTATGGACGATGTAGACGGGCGAGCCGGCCATATCGGCGATCATGATGGCGCGGTTCGTTGCCTCACCTTCGACCTCGGCCGGGCGGGAATAGGCATGCGCCTCTGGACCGTTATTGCCTTCGGCCAGCAGCTTTGCCTGCATCTGCGCGACCACATCGCCATTTTCGGCGTGGACGAGCGGCAGGGCACCAAGTTCGGCGCAGCGCTGGAAGGAAGAGAACATCTCGTCGTCATCCACCATCAGCGCGCCCTTATAGGCCATGAAATGCTTGAAGGTGTTGATGCCCTTGTCGCGGACGATGGCTTCCATCTCGTTGAAGACCTGCTCGCCCCACCAGGTGATCGCCATGTGGAAGGAATAGTCGCAGGTGGCGCGGGTGGACTTGTTGTCCCACATGGTCAGCGCCTCGAGCAGCGACTGGCCGGGTGAGGGGAGCGCGAAGTCGACGACCATGGTCGTGCCGCCGGCAAGGGCAGCGCGGGTGCCGCTCTCGAAGTCGTCGGAGGAATAGGTTCCCATGAACGGCATTTCGAGATGCGTGTGCGGATCGATGCCGCCGGGCATCACATAACAGCCGGAGGCATCGAGCACTTCGCTGCCCGAGAGATTCTGCCCGATTTCCACGATCTTGCCGCCTTCGACCTTCACGTCCGCCTTATAGGTCAGGTCGGCCGTGACGATGGTTCCACCCTTGATGACTGTGCTCATGGCGCATGCTCCAGATGTGTTAGGTTCCGATGCTGGGAATCGTGGCCGTCAAGCCACGATCTCCGCCGTCTCGACGACTGCGTGGAACAGCACATCCGCGCCGGCGGTCGCCCATTCCTTGGATATTTCTTCCGCCTCGTTGTGGGAGAGGCCGCCGACGCAGGGGCACATGACCATGGTGGCGGGGGCGACCTTGGCAGCCCAGCAGGCATCGTGACCGGCACCGGAGATGATGTTCATGTGGCTGTAGCCGAGTTTCTCGGCCGCGTTGCGCACGGAAGTGACGAGCTTCGGATCGAAGGTTACCGGTTCGAAATGGCCGATGGCTTCGACCGAGCAGCCGACGCCGAGGGCATCGGCGATCTTCTTGCCTTCGGCTTCGATCTTGGCACGCATGCGATCGAGCTTTTCCTTATCGGGCGTGCGGATGTCGACGGTGAAGACCACCTTACCCGGCAGGACGTTGCGCGAATTCGGCGAGAAGAAGACCTGGCCGACGCCGCCGACGGCACCCGGCTGGTTTTCCATCGCGACGCTCTGCACCATCTCGATGATCCGCGACATGGCAAGGCCGGCGTTGACGCGGAGGTTCATCGGCGTCGAACCGGTATGGGCTTCCTTGCCGGTCAGCGTGAATTCCAGCCACCACAGGCCCTGACAGTGCGTGACGACGCCGATGGTCTTCTCTTCGGCTTCGAGGATCGGGCCCTGCTCGATATGATATTCGAAATAGGCATGCATCTTGCGGGCGCCGACCTCTTCGTCGCCAAGCCAGCCGATGCGCTTCAGCTCTTCGCCGTAGGTCTTGCCGTCCGGATCCTTGCGGCCATAGGCATAGTCCAATGTGTGCACGCCGGCAAAGACGCCGGAGGCGAGCATCGCGGGTGCAAAGCGCGCCCCTTCCTCGTTGGCCCAGTTGGTGACGACGATCGGGTGCTTGGTCTTGATGCCGAGGTCGTTCATCGTGCGGACGACTTCGAGCGCTGCGAGCACGCCAAGTACACCGTCATACTTGCCGCCTGTCGGCTGGGTGTCGAGATGCGAACCGACATAGACGGGGAGCGCAGCCGGGTCGGTGCCGGCGCGGGTGGCGAACATCGTACCCATCTTGTCGACGCCGACCGTCAGGCCGGCCTTGTCGCACCAGGTCTTGAAAAGGCTGCGTCCTTCGGCATCGGCATCGGTCAGCGTTTGGCGATTGTTGCCGCCGGCAATGCCGGGGCCGATTTTCGCCATGTCCATCAGCGTATCCCAAAGGCGATCGCCATTGATACGCATGTTTTCTCCTGGCGCTGCCACCATGATGCAATCCTCACCTGTTTGTCCTGGGGCACGCAAGGTGCATGCCCGAAATTGTTCCCGTTGGTCTTATTTCAAATTCCGGAGCGTCGTCTTGTTTTTCTTGCCCGGAAATCGCCAGTTGCCTTTAGAAGACATCTGACAGATAATTTGACCGATTGGTAAACATTACAACTTCCGTGGCGCGGCTCAAGACGAAAAGCACGAAAAATTCCGATAAAATTTCAGGCAATTGCCGAAATCCGATGCATCGACAGGGTGAATGAGGGAACGGCCGAAAGGCTTGGATTTCAAGGAGAAACAGAGCAGATATGGCCATCCCCAGAGCCGCCAGGACGCAGCGCCGCACCCGTATTCAGGAAGAGAAAGAGGAAATCATACTGGAAGCCGCGCTCGACGTATTTTCCGTCAGCGGTTTTCGTGGCTCGACCATCGACCAGATCGCCGAGGTCGCCGGCATGTCGAAGCCCAATCTCCTTTATTATTTCCGTACCAAGGAGGCGATGCATCGGGCCTTGATCGACCGGGTGCTGTTTACCTGGCTGGAGCCGCTGCGCGCTTTCGATGCCAACGGCAACCCCGAAAGCGAGATCCGCTCCTATATCCGCCGCAAGCTCGAAATGGCCCGGGATTTTCCGCGCGAAAGCCGGCTTTTTGCCAATGAAATGCTGCAGGGCGCGCCGCATGTGGAGGACGAGCTGCGCGGACCTCTGAAGGCCCTCGTCGACGAGAAGGTGGAAGTTATCCGTGCCTGGGCGAAGGCCGGCAAGATCGCCAAATGCGATCCCTATCACCTGATCTTTTCGATCTGGTCGACCACGCAGCATTACGCGGATTTCGACGTGCAGGTGCGCGCCGTGCTTGGTGACGAGCACTCAGGCGAGGGGCGCTTCGAGGATGCCGCCCGCTATCTGGAGCAGCTTTTCGTCGATGGGCTTCGGATTCGTCATAGCTAAGCGGCAGCGCGATCCCGGAAGCATAGCGCTGCATATCGCAGGTGAACAAGTTAAAGTTCCCTAATTCGACCCGACGGACCTTGGTTACGAAAAAGGCGGCCGCTGCAAGCCGCGACCGCCTTTTGAATGCTTGCGGACTTTACCGTTATTATTCCGCCGCCTGGCGAGCCATCGGATTGTTCGGATGGGTCGTCCAGTTGGCGTAGTTCGGGTCAACGAGCTTGCCGGTGCGCTTGTCGAGGCTGCCTGCCGGCAGTTCTTCCATGGTGATGCAGTTCTCGACGGGGCAGACGTTGACGCAGAGATTGCAGCCGACGCATTCCTCTTCCATCACCTCGAAGCGCCTGACGCCATCGACGAAGTTGGTGATCGCCTGGTGCGAGGTGTCCTCGCAGGCAATGTGACAGCGGCCGCACTTGATGCAGGCGTCCTGGTCGATCTTCGCTTTGGCGATGTAGTTGAGGTTCAGATATTGCCAGTCGGAGACATTCGGTACGGCGCGAGCGATAACATCGTCCAGGGTGCGATGCCCCTTCTCGTCCATCCAGTCGGAGAGGCCCGTGATCATCTCCTCGACGATCTTGAAGCCGTAGGTCATAGCCGCCGTGCACACCTGCACGTTGCCGGCGCCGAGCACCAGGAATTCCGCCGCATCGCGCCAGGTGGTGATGCCGCCGATTCCCGATATCGGCAGGCCGTAGGTTTCCGGATCGCGGGCGATTTCGGCCACCATGTTGAGCGCGATTGGCTTGACGGCCGGGCCGCAATAGCCGCCATGGCTGCCCTTGCCGCCGACAGTCGGGTTCGGAGCGAAATTGTCGAGATCGACGGAGACGATCGAGTTGATCGTGTTGATCAGCGACACCGCATCGGTACCGCCGGCCTTGGCGGCGCGTGCGGGCTTGCGGATATCGGTGATATTCGGCGTCAGCTTGGTGATGACCGGCATGCGGGTGTATTGCTTGCACCAGCGCACGACCATTTCGATATATTCCGGCACCTGTCCGACTGCGGAACCCATGCCGCGTTCGGACATGCCGTGGGGACAGCCGAAATTGAGCTCGATGCCGTCGGCGCCGGTTTCCTCGACCAGCGGCAGGATCGCCTTCCAAGCCTGTTCCTCACAGGGCACCATGATCGAGGCGATGAGCGCGCGATCCGGCCAGTTCATCTTCACCTGCTTCATTTCGCGCAGGTTGGTGTAGAGGTCGCGGTCGGTGATCAGCTCGATGTTATTGAGGCCGAGCAGACGGCGGTCGGCGCCCCAGATCGCGCCGTAGCGCGGGCCGTTGACGTTGACGACAGGCGGGCCTTCTTCGCCGAGCGTCTTCCAGACTACGCCGCCCCAGCCCGCCTTGAAAGCGCGCTCGACGTTATAGGCCTTGTCGGTCGGCGGCGCGGAAGCCAGCCAGAACGGGTTCGGGGATTTGATGCCAACGAAATTATTGCGGAGATCTGCCATGTCGGTTCTCCTTTCAGGCGACTGCAGCGGCCGCCTTGGCGGCAGCGAGCGCACGGTTGATGGATTCGGCCGCGTCGCGACCCTGTGCCACGGCCGAGACCGTCAGGTCATCGCCACCAAGCACGCAGTCGCCGCCGGCCCATACGCCTTCGATCGAGGTTCGGCCTTCGCCATCAATGGCGATGCGGCCGGATTCCATGCGCAGTGCGCCGAGGCCTGAGGCTTCGAACGTCTGGCCGATCGCCTTGAAAATCTGGTCGGCGGCGATGACGCCGACATCGCCGGTACCAACGAGCTTGCCGTCACGCAGCTCGGTATATTCGACCTCGATACCGGCGACTTTGCCGTCCTTGTCGAGGATGCGCTTAGGCGCGAGCCAATGACGGATGATGACGCCCTTGGAAGCGGCCAAGTTCTGCTCGAATTCCGAGGCGTTCATGTGTTCCTTGCCGCGGCGATAGCAGATCGTTACTTCTTCGGCGCCAAGCAGTTTTGCCTGCACAGCCGCGTCGATTGCGGTCATGCCGCCGCCGAGAACGACGACGCGGCGGCCGATGGCAATATCGGCTTTGTTGCCGGCCTGACGAAGGTCGGCGATATAGGCAACCGCATCGGCAACACCATCGAGATCCTCGCCTTCGGCACGCAGCGCGTTGACGCCGGCAAGGCCGAGGCCGAGGAAGACGGCGTCATATTGCTGAGAGAGGTCGGAAAGGCTGAAATCGCGGCCGAGCGCCTGGCCGTTCTTCACCTCGATGCCGCCGATCGCAAGCACGTAATCGACTTCCTTCTGAGCGAAATCGTCGACCGCCTTATAGGTGGCGATGCCGTATTCGTTGAGGCCGCCGGCCTTTTCTCGGGCGTCGAAAATGGTGACGTCATGGCCGTTGACCGCGAGGCGGTGGGCGCAGGCGAGGCCTGCCGGGCCGGCGCCGATGACGGCGATCTTCTTGCCGGTTGAAGCGGCGCGCGAATAGAACTGCTTGTTCTCAGCCATCGCCGTGTCGGTTGCGTAGCGCTGCAGCCGGCCGATCTCGACCGGGCGCTCTTCGGCAGTGTTGCGCACGCAAGCCTGCTCGCAGAGCTGTTCGGTGGGACAGACGCGGGCGCACATGCCGCCGAGGATGTTCTGATCGAAGATCGTTTTGGCAGAGCCGATCGGATTACCCGTCGAGATCTGGCGGATGAACATCGGAATGTCGATGGAGGTGGGACAGGCCGTCATGCACGGCGCGTCGTAGCAGAAATAACAGCGGTCGGATGCGACCAGCGCCTCATGCTTGGTGAGGCGCGGATGAAGATCGGAAAAGTTTGCATCATATTCAGCGGGCGTGAGCCTGCCTTTATGAATCCCAGTTTCCAGTCGTCCCATTGAAGTTCCCTCTTATAGTAAACGGCTAGTACTGGAACGGTAACTCAGCTTAAAAAATTTATCAAATGGTAAAATTTTGGAGGCAAAGCGTGCCGCTGGGTATTCTTCAGCCTGGAAGGGCTAATTCAGGAGGGCGCCCGATCATTGCTTTAAGCATGTGATTTAAATAGGTTTTTTACTTTCTTGGAGCAGGCGCCCAAAGAGATCGGGGTGCAATGAGGATGACGAGCACCCGCCTATGGGCCGATAAGCGTCATCTCTGCGGTCGCGCTGAAATGTGAAAGACCGATGAATTTTTTTGGGTCTGCATGGAACCAAGGCCGTGCAGCATCGTTATGTCGATGTCCTGACGATGATCGCATCTCCCGATGCACGCCCAATACGTCTCAGGACTTTTACTCACGGTCCCCTCCCGATGAGTGCAAAGCAGCCAGTGCGTCGCCCTCGCACTGGCTGTTTTATTTTGTCGCTGTTATCAGCCTTAGCGGCGTCTCAGGATTTCATATTCAGTTTCGGGAATGGTGATCCGATAGCCGATGCTTCCGTCGTCAATGGCGAAGTCGGCGCGGCCGTTCATGGATGTCGGTACGACGCGCTCAAGCACCGTTCGGCTAAAGCTGTTGTCTTCGAACTCGTGATCGGAGGGTGTGTAGAACCGTTCCGACCATGCCACTTCGATCGCCTTCTTGCCGTCGAGTTCGGCTTCCCTGCAGTTCAGCGTGATGCTGGTTGCACCGGTCGAGATGGCGCCGTGAGATGCGGAATTGACGATGAGCTCATGCAGAGCGAGGCCCAGATGCACGGCCGCATTGGGCGTCAGATGAGCGTTGATGCCATAGATCGGCATGGGAACGCCGGCATCGGGCCAATAGGGTGCGAACTGCTTTTCCGCCAGTTCGAAAAGATAGGCGCCCCGCCAGCTGGAATCGGTGATGAGATCCTGCGAATTCGACAGGGATTGCAGGCGGCCGCGGAACTTGATCAGGAAATTATCGACGGAAAGCGTGTGGCGGGCGGTCTGCGTGGCGATGCCCTGAATGATGGCGAGCAGGTTCTTGGAGCGGTGCGACAGTTCGCGCAGCAGCGACTTCAGCACTTTCTCGCGGTGGCGGCTTTCGGTGATCTCCGAGATGACCGACAGCACGCCTTGCGGCTTGCGCCCGCCGACTCGCTCCATTTTCAGTTCATAGATGCGTATGCCGTCGCCGCTGGCGATCTCGACCTCGGCGGTTGCCGGCCTGCCGCTGTCGAGCACGCCGCGCTTCAATCGGGAAAGATGCTCGCCGTCCTTTTCGCCGAAGAGATGTGAATCATTCCCGCCTATGACGACAGACGGCTGTAGGTGATCCGGCAGATTGTCGGCATAACGGATCGAGAGATTTACATCCTGAAACAGGACGGACACACTGGCGCTCGCAAGCGCCCGCTCCATCAGAGCGGCCTTGCCTTCCAAACTCAAAGGCGCGCCGGGTAATGGTTCAGACGTATTCACCGGCTTGCCTTTCACACGCATTTCGGGAACCCCGCCGATAGGGCGTTCCCACTCGTAACAACCTGAACCGACCTATAGAATCATCCCGGATAATAGTCGGTAAACCGGCCGCTTCGCACACAAACGCCCGGTCAGGGTCTTTGTTCCGCCGTAGGGGTTTCACTTGAATCAGGCAGCCACCTTTGTGGTTTCGTTAAAGAACAGTGCCTGGCTGATGAGGGCCTTCACCATGTCTGGATTGAAAGGCTTGGTCACAAGGAAGGTCGGCTCCGGCCGTTCGCCCGTGAGCAGCCGCTCCGGGAAGGCGGTGATAAAGATCACCGGGATGCTGGCAGTCTTGAGGATGTCGTTGACGGCATCGATGCCGGAGCTGCCGTCGGCAAGTTGGATGTCGGCAAGCACCATGCTCGGTTTCGTTGCATTGTAGAGCGCGACCGCTTCCGCGTGTGTACGGGCGATGCCGGTGACGCGATGGCCGAGGCTTTCCACCATCTGCTCGATATCCATCGCGATCAGCGGTTCGTCCTCGATGATCATGATATCAGTCGCCACCTGGCGGGAGATTTCCTGGGAGGCAGTGTCAAGCAGGTGCATCGCGTCGCTTTCCGAAACGTCGAGGATATCGGCGATCTCGCCGAGGCGGAAACTTTCAACGGAGGCAAGCAGGAATGCCTGTCGTGCGAGCGGCGAAACCTTGGAGAGGTTCACGGTGGCGCGCTGTTCCCAGGCAAAGGGAGAGGCCGGTTCAGTAATCTGAAGTGTTACGGAACCGAACAGCTTGGTGAACAGTTTATAGAGTGCGACACGATCGCTGTCCGTGTCCGGAAAGATGGATATGTCGGCGATGATGGCTTCCAAAACCGCAGCAACATAGGCGTCCCCCGACGTCTGCGTTCCGGTCAAGGCACGTGAATAGCGCCGCAAGTAAGGAAGATGCGGCGCAATGCGTGTGGAAAGTGTCATCAATGGCTCCCGCCTTTTATAACATTCTAATTAAATACAGCCTAAAGGCCGCAACAACTAAGAAAACGTCAGTTGAGTAAAAAAGTTCCTCTTTGTCGGAACTTTTTTTAGGCAGTCGCATTACAATGCTTACAATCAGTGGACTTCAACCTTTACGATTCGTTAGGCATTGTTTTGATTGGGGTCGATCGGTCTTCCGGACGGGAGATTAGGGCGTCTTATCCATGAACGCGAGAAAAGTGAAAAGCGAGCAGGTTAAATGACTATCCAGAATCACGAGGACGCAGACAAGAAGACATCGGACCTGCGCGCGGTGGATATCCTCGATCCCAATAACCAGATCGGCAACCGATTGCGCTCGTTTTATGCCGCCGTGCAGGATGAGGCTATTCCCGATCGCTTTCTCGACCTCTTAGAGAAGCTCGATCGGGCGGAAAGCATGGCCTCGGCAAAGGTCTCCGAATAGGAGGGCGCGCCATGGAAACGCAAACGAGCTTCAAGCGCGAACTTCTCGCAGCCCTTCCGAGCCTCCGGGCCTTCGCCATTTCGCTGACCGGCCGTCACGACCGGGCGGACGATCTTGTTCAGGATACGATCATGAAGGCGTGGGCCAAGCAGGATCATTTCGAAATGGGCACCAACATGAAGGCCTGGCTCTTCACCATCTTGCGCAACGAGCTTTACAGCCAGATGCGCAAGAGCGGCCGTGAGGTGCAGGACAGCGACGGCGTGTTCACGGAATCGATGGCGACGCACCCGCCGCAATATGGCGCTGTCGACCTGCAGGACTTCCGCAAGGCCCTGGATCAGCTGCCCCCGGATCAGCGCGAAGCCATCATCCTTGTGGGGGCGTCGGGATTTTCCTATGAGGAAGCTGCCGAGATCTGCGGTTGCGCGGTCGGCACCATCAAGAGCCGCGTCAATCGCGCGCGCCAGCGCCTGCAGGAATTGCTGGATATTTCCGGCGAGGCAGATTTCGGTCCGGACGCCACCTCGGCACCGCTGACATCAAAGGCATTCGCTTTCTAGAGCAGTTCCAGCAAAAGTGCGAAGCGGTTTTGCGTCCGGAACTGCGTAAAAACAAGAAGATAGAGCGTTTTCGTGATTCGAAGAAAAGCGGAAATGCTCTAAGAAAAGGCCCGGCGCTATCGACCGGGCCTTTTATCGTTACAACTTATTTATGGCTTCACGAGCTTCGCGCCAATTTCTCGGCAAGGCGACGATTTCGCTTTGCGGCGTTTGTCGATTTGGAAATGCCGGATCAATCGTCTTCGTCGCGCGCGCCGAACAGATTTCCGAAAAGAAGAGCGGCGGCGATGGCCGCAGTCATTAGCGGTTGCTTGCGCACGAGGCCGAGCGCTGCTGCCGCCATCGATTCCATCGCCAGCAAACGTTCTCGGGCCTGCCGTTTCTCCTGCTGATTGATGATGGCCATAACGACGAGGACGATCAGCCCTAGCAACAGGGCACCTGCGGCAATCAGCAGAGCAGAAACCGCCCCGCCATAGATCGTTGCCAGCCAGATGGCTGCCGCTATAAGCGCGAAGGCATAGGCCGTCAGCAGGAGGAGAGCCGCGATCACGATGAAAATGCCGTTGCGCTTGGTTCGCGCAACGGTGCGGTTGAATGTGCCTGACAGGAGCAGGCCGAGAATCGGGGCGATCATCCCGCCACCCTAGCGGCGAGACAGAAGCAGAGCGACGGCCAGGCCGAATGCAGCCGCCGCGCCGATGGTGGCGACGGGATGCTGACGCACGGTCCTGCGCACTTCGCGCGAACCTCTCGTATAGCCGCGCTGCAGATCGCGCAGCAGCTCCTCGCCGCGAACCGTCAGATCGTCCAAATTGGATTCGGCGGTCGCGCGCAATTTCTTACCATGCCTCGCGCCGCTTTCACCAATCAGCTTGGCAAAGGCTGCAACTTCTTCGCGTAGCGACTCGATTTGATCTTCGATGCTTGCCTCGACATCGTGCAGGCTGCTGCCATTACGCTTGCCGCGCGCCGAATGAAGGATGGATGTAGCCATGTTCAGCTCCCTTTCGCTTTGCTTCGGCGCCCGAAGGCACCTCTTATTCGCGATAATCGGAGGTCTTTTGACACACCGATAGTGTTCGGAATATCATTTCCGATCACTCGCTCTCAACGCGCGGATGCAACAAAAGGTTCCAGAAGCCGCCGGGTCGGGAGTTCTCAGCCGCCGAGCGCGCTATGGGCAAGGACGAATGGAGCACCATCGGCGGGAACGCGATTGACCTGCAAGTTGCAGCCGAATACGTCCTGAAGATGCCGGTCGGTCAGCACGTCCTTGACCGAACCCTCGGCCTGTAGCCGGCCGGTCTTCAGCAGAACCATCCGGTCGGCAAAAAGTGCAGTGAGATTGAGGTCATGCATGACGGCAATGACCCCGCCGCCGCGTCGGCAGAATTGCCGGGCAAGCGTCATGATGGTGAGCTGATGGCTGATGTCGAGGCTGGAGACCGGCTCATCGAGAAGCAGCCAGCACGGCCTGCCGTCTATGATGGGCTCGGAAATCTGACAGAGCACCCGGGCGAGCTGCACGCGTTGCTGTTCGCCGCCGGAAAGCTCCTGATAGAAGCGCCCTTCGAAGCCGTCGAGATCGACGGCGGCGAGCGCCTCTGTCGCGGTGCGGTCAGCCTGCTCCGGATGACGGTTGCGGCCGCTTGTCAGGCCCATGCGGACAATCTCGCGGACCGTAAAGGGGAAGGAGATCGAGCTTGCCTGCGGCAGCACGCCCCGCATTTCGGCAAGTTGCCAGGCCTTGAGGCCGGCAATCTCAGTGCCGTTCATTCGGGCGCTGCCGCGATAGGCGAGTTCGCCGGAAATGGCTTTCATGGTCGTGGTCTTGCCGGAACCGTTCGGCCCGCAGATCGCCGTCAGCGCTCCGGCCTCGGCCGTGAAGGATATGTCCTCAACGACCGGTTTGCCGGCAAGCCATACGCTCAGATTGGAAACGTCGATCATCGCAGGCTCACAGGCTGAGGCGCGAGCGCTGCCTGAGCAGCATCCACAGGAAGAACGGACCGCCGACGCCGGCCGTCAGAATGCCGATCGGCAGCTCGGCCGGAGAAACGAGGATGCGGGCGACGACATCGGCAATGACAAGCAGCGAGCCACCGAGCAAGGCTGAAGCCGGAAGCAGGAAACGATGGTCCGGGCCAATGATCATGCGCAGAATGTGCGGGACGACGATGCCGACAAAGCCGATGCCGCCACTAACGGCGACGGAGGCGCCGACCGCCGCAGCGACGCTGACGATGGCGATATTCTTCAGCCGCTGCACTGATATCCCCATGTGGAAAGCGGCCGCCTCGCCGAGTGTCAGTGCGTTCAGTCCGCGCGCCATGAAGGGAAGGGGAAGAACTGAAAGGAGGATGATCGGGCCGGCACCTGCGACCTTGCTCCAAGTCGAGCCCGCCAGCGATCCCATGCTCCAGAAGGTGAGGTCCCGCAGCTGCCGGTCGTCGGCCATGTAGATGAGGATTCCGGTTGCCGCCAGCGCAAGCGAACCGAGCGCAATGCCGGCCAGCAGCATGGTTGCGATCGATGTCTGTCCGTACCGGGTCGCGACCTTATAAAGCAATATCGTCGTTGCCAGACCGCCGATGAAGGCGGCGATCGGCAGGGAAAAGATCCCGAAGAGATGTGCGAGAGGGGCGAGCACGCCGCCTCCGAGGACGATCATGGCGACCGCACCGAGGCTCGAACCAGCGGAGACGCCGATCAGGCCGGGATCGGCGAGCGGATTGCGGAAGAGGCCCTGCATGACCGCACCCGAAACCGCCAGCCCACCGCCGATCAGGAAGCCGAGGACGGCGCGGGGCAGGCGGATATCGAAAATGACGATGCGGTCGCGGATGCTGAGAGTGCTGTCCGCGCTGCCGCTCAGCATGCCCGTTATCACGTCGATGACCGAAGCGTTCGACGCGCCTGTCGTGATCGAAAAGAGAAAGGCAACGGCCGAAACCAAGACCAAACCGGCGATGACGAGGATCGCAAGTGCGGTGCGATCCCCTTGGTGGCGGTGTGCCGTGGCTTGCGACATTTGCTTCAGCCCTGCCATGGCATCGTTGAATGCCACGTCAGCCTCCGTAGATCGCCGCGTTCAGCTCGCGGATGGCGCTGGCCGTGCGTGGTCCGAAACCGAGCAAATGCAGGCCGTCCATGCGCACGACTGCCTTGTGGCTCGCGGCCGGCGTCAGCGAAATGGCGGATTGCTTGAGAAGATCTTCGTTCGACATCGACAGCGGGCCCTCGCGATCCATGATCAGGATGACGTCAGGCTTGGCTTCGATGATCGCTTCGTCCGTCACCGACTTGTAGCCGGAGAAGCCGTTGATCGCATTGGTGGCGCCGGTCAGCTTGATGATGCCGTCGGCGGCCGTGGCGCTGCCCGAAGCCATGATCTTGCCGTTCTGGTTGCTGAGCACGAAGAGTACGCGCTTGCGCTCGGCCTCCGGGCGCTTGGCGGAATCGCTGATCGCGGCATCGAGATCGGCGGCGACCTTGTCTTCCAGGGCCTTTGCCTTGTCCGGCACGCCAAGCAGCGCGCCAACGACTTCGATCTTCTTCAGGATGCCGTCGCGATCGTAGGTCTGCGGTACGGTCTCGAAGGGCAAGCTGGCATTGCGCAGCACGGCCAAGGCTTCCGGCGGGCCGGAACCTTCCACCGCGATGATGGCTGTGGGATTGACGGCCAGGATGCCTTCCGGCGACAAAGCGCGCATATAGCCGACATCGGGAAGTTTGGTCGCTTCCTTTGGATAAAGGCTGGTGGAGTCACGGGCGATGAGCCGCTTTTCTTCACCGAGCGCATAGACGATTTCCGTGACATCGCCGCCGATGGAGACGAGGCGTGACGCATCGATCTTCGGTGCCGCCTCGGCAGCGTGTGCGTGCCGCACGAAGCTGCCGAGCCCGGCGATCGGATTGGCAGGCACGAGCGGCAGGGCCATCACCACCATGGTCAGGGCGATTTCCCACGGCCTGATGTGCTTCAAGTTCTTAAACATCGTCATGAGCATCTCTTATGCGGCGACGCTGGCGCCCGATCTCGTCAGGTTTTCCAGGATAGCGCGCCAATCGCGGCGCTCATCGAAGCCTTCCTTCCGCTTGCCGAAGAACTGGATGATCATCTCGCCCTTGGCATTATAGGCCTCAAGCGAGGTGACGTGGCCGTCCTTGGTCGGCTTGCGCACAACCCATGCCTCGGCGATGTGGTCCTGGCGCAGATGCAGGTGGAAGGTCGGGTCCATGACGTTGATCCAGGGACCCATGGTCTGCACGTTGTAGATCGGGCCGGAATGGATCTGCACGGTGCCTTCGTTGGCGACGAAGCACATGATCGGCAGGCCCCCGCGCACGCAGGCATGCATCATTTCAGTGACGGCACCGGCATCCAGTTTCCATGCGTAATCATCGCCGACGGTGCGGATCGCGTCCTGGCGGCCGATCTTCAGCTTTTTCAGCATGCCGAAGAATTCGTGCGTATCGGTCATGCGGCTCCAATGGTCGCGCAGCTCGTCGCGGCTGACATCGCCGTCCGTCGCGCCATTGTCGTAACCTGAACGATCCTCGGCGAATTCCTGCGACTGGTCTTCAATGCGCAGCTCGGCGACCATGGCGTGATAGGCCTCGACATTCGAATCGGGGCGCAGATGCACCTTGTGGACGGCATCGCCGGCCTTGTCGAAGAACTGCAGGCTCAGCCTCTTCTGGTCGCCATCTGTCTTGGTGACGGCAAAGCCATGAACCCAGCGCTTCGGGAAGATGCGCAGGTCGATATTCTCGCCGAGCACGATCGCCGCCTGCGCGCCGAATTTCATGTTCTCATAGACGCCAATTTTCTCATGCACCGCGCTTTCGTTGCGCGACAGCGCCATGATCTCGCCGAGCGAGGCGATCCGCTTCAGGAAGCGATCGACGCTGGCATCGATGCGGGTGGCCGAAATGCCGACTTCGGCCGCGACGAGCGCCGCTTCGGAAATATTCAGGCGGGCCGCGATGTCGCGCTCGCGCATCTTCGGGTTATCGGCGCGGAAGGCGCGGATTTCGGCGGGGGTCGGGCGGCTCATCTTATTCATCTGTCATGCCTATTTGTTGAGTATGAGTTTGCCTTGGCGCGTAATCTTCATGCGGTAGATGACGCCCTCATGCTTGATCATGATTTCGGTCTGGCCCCGGAAAATATCCGTGCTCTCGACAATTCGTATCTGTGGTGCGGCCATGCATTGCACCGGCGGCGTAGGGGTCTTCTCAGCAATCATCCTGTTTAGCTTTGCCTGAAATTCATCTGGGGTCGAACTGTTGTACGGCCAAATTTATCTTGACTCTCTTACTCATGGTTTCATAAACACACAATAGGATACCTATAGAGTCAAGTTTAAAATTTTCGACGATACACGCCAAGGCCGCGCTGGTCGGGCGAGCGGCGTCAAGCACATACAGGAGACATGCCGATGCTGACGAAAACGATCTTGGCGCTCGCCGCCTCGGGGCTGTTTGCTGCGGCATCTTCTGTTTCTGCTTTCGCTCAGGATGCGAATTCCGCGGCACTCGCATCGGCTGCGCACAAGCTCACCGTCGAACTCAATGCATTGGCTCCCTCGCAGAAGGGATGCCTGATGACCTTCGTTGCCGAAAACGATATGGCAGCGCCGATCAACAAGATCTCGTTCGAGCTTGCCTTCTTCAACGACAAGAATGCCGTCGACCGCGTTACGGTGCTTGATTTCCGCGACCTGCCGCTCGGCAAGAAGCGGGTGCGGCAATTCGATATGCCGGGCGTCAAATGCGAAACGGTCTCGCGCATCATCATCAACGACACGCCGGTCTGTGACGGCCCGGCCGCCGGCGAATGCAAGGCCGCATTGACGACCCGCTCGCAGACCGCAGTTCCCTTCGAGGGCTGAAGCCATGGCAATACGCTCGGCGAAAGTTTCCATGGAGCGCCGCGCCAATGGCGGCTTGAATGACAACTATCCGAGTGTGTTGCCCGGCCACGAACTGACCGGCCTCGAGGGTGTGCCGCGACCGCCGGCCGGCGAGGCTGTGGTGCATTACAGCCGCTTTACGCAAATCAGCTCCTATCCAGACCATCCGAGCGATGCCGCCCCAGATGAGGCGGCGGAGCATCTGCCGATGGACGCGCTGCCTGAGAGGGCGCGAGAAACGGCTTCTGGGCGCAAGACGTCGCTGCTTTTCTCCGGCGTGGGATCCTGCCTGTTCCATGCCGCTATCGTTATTGCGCTGTTGTTTACCTTTCTTGCCACGCCGGAAGAAGCGCAGGAGGAGGCGGGCGATACCATCAGTGTCATCATGATCGGCAATTCCGATGCCGATCAGATGGCTACGGGCGAGGAAAACCCGCAGACGGAGCCGGAGCAGGTGACCGCCGAGGCCGTGCAGCCGCAGACGGTGCGGCCGACTGAAGTCACGCCCGAACAGGCGCAACCGCCCCAACCGGATGTCGTTCAACCGCAGACAGTAGAGACGCAGCAGCTTCAAACGGTTGAGCCCGTGGAGCGGACCCAGCCCACCGCAGTCGCGCCTGAGCAGCCGCAGATTTTGGCGACGCAGGCGCCGGCCGAGATGACGGTCATCCAGCCCGCCGAACCGGTGCAGTCTGTTGATAGTGAGGTTGCCGAAGCTCAGCCGGCAGAGCCTCCGCCTGAGGTTGTGACACCGGTGGAGAAGCCGAAGCCAGTTGAACGGCCGAAGGAAGTGAAGAAGCCGGTCGCAAAAGTCGCCAAGGCAAAGTCAGGTTCACGCGGCGAAAATCAGGACAATTCGAAGAGGGGGTCTGTCGACGGCACCGAAACGGCACAGTCCGATACCAATTCACAGGCAAATGCTCGTCGGACCGGTGCGGGTAGTGCTGCCGTCGCGAATTATCCGGGCAAGGTGCAATCGCGCATCCGGCGAGCTGTGCGCCTCTCATCGAAGTACGAGCCTGGCATTACTGTGCGTGTCCGCCTCACGATTGGTTCGAGCGGTGATCTGACCTCCCTGTCGATCGCGCGGAGCTCGGGCTTCCCGGAGTTGGACGAAGCAGTTACCAGCGGTATCCGCAGGGCGGCACCGTTCCCGCCATTGCCCTCGGAATGGGGCAAGCCGAATTGGTCTTTCACGCAAGAAGTGCAAGTGACGGGCCGATAGGTCCTAAGGACAGTCGGTTAGGTGCAACCAGATGCCGTTTGCCGGTTCTGGAAGGGCAAATGCCGGACATCTGCCAAGCGCTTTAAAATATGATGAAAACTCTCAACTTTATACTTTACTACAAAAATCATGTTTATTAAGGTCGTCTCACGCTCGGTGGAATCGAGCGTGGAAGAGCAACCAGCAAACGGGTGATGTATGGCGCGTAAGGGGAAGAGGGGTTCGGGTCGCGAGAGCCGCGAAGTGCAGGCAACGGCGCAGGCTTCCGGGAAATCCACTCTCGATGGACGCAGCTTCCTCTATGTCGGCGGCCGCGATTGCCAGGTGGCGCATCTGCGGCAGATCGCCAGCAATTTCGGCGCCGAACTCATCCATCATGATGGCGGCCTGCGCGAGGCGGTTTCGCGCATCGACACCGTGCTGCCATCGGTCGACTGTGTGTTCTGCCCGATCGATTGCATCAGCCATGACGCCTGCCTGCGCGTGAAGACGGGCTGCAAGAAGTTTGGCAAGGCGTTCATTCCCTTGCGCAATGGCAGCAAATCCAGCCTCGAGCGGGCGCTGCAGACCATGAAAGAACGAGACGCTTCAAGATGATCGATAATGGCCCTGACGGGTTTGCGCTGATCGGCCTGCACAAGCTGGCCGCACAGAATGGTGATGGGCTTGTGCCCGAACTCTATGAATTGCTGATGCGCCGCGCCAATGACCAACGGCGGGCCGCCAATGTCGCGACATTTCCCGCCTGGAAGACGCGGCAGCCGGGAGAGGCGCCGGAGCAACCGCTCGACGCAGCGAGCCGCAATGGCGCAAATGTCGTTGCCTTTGCGCCCGACGCGGATAAGACTGTCGCCCGTCGCAAGAAGGTCTGATCGTCGAACGAGGTTGCCATGTATATCGCCATGAACCGCTTCAAGGTCGTCATCGGTTTGGAGGGCGAATTCGAAGAGGTTTGGAGAGGGCGCGATTCCCGCCTATCGGACGTGCCGGGTTTTCTCGAATTCCGCCTTCTGCGCGGAAAATCGAGCGTGGAGGAGGGCTATACGCTGTTTTCCTCGCACACGACCTGGCACAGCGAAGATGATTTCATCAACTGGACGAAATCCGAGCATTTTCGCATGGCGCATCGCAATGCCGGCGAGAACAAGCGGCTCTATTGGGGGCCGCCGCAATTCGAAGGCTTCGCTGTCGTTCCGGGGATTTGAAGCAGCGTCCCTTACCCTGGTAAAATAGTTTTCTCTCAGGCCTTGGCCGTATCGGTTCTGAAAAAGGCGCCGAGCGCTATCGCCGCCCAGCCGGCAATCATGCCCATTCCGCCCGTCGGAGCGGCCATCGGGAAGAGCGAGCTGCCGCCGAAATGCCTGTTGATGAGATCGCCGGCAAAGATCAGCGTTCCCAATCCGAGCAAGATTGCAGCAATAGGCGCTGTGCGGATACGGTCATAGCCGGCATAGAGTGCCAGGAGAGCAGGGGCGTGGGCGAGACTCATAGTGGAGGCTGCGCCGAGGAAATGCGTGTCGCCGCCATGAGTTGCGGCTGCGGCCAGCGCAACACCGCCGCCCCCGAGGATGCCGGCGATAAACAGGGTGGCCGGACGGATTATGGCGCCGATGCTCATGTTTTCCTCATTCCCTGTTCTGCATATGAAAGGCCAGACGCTCGACCGGCTCCCAGATGACGGCCCGCAGCTTTTCGTTTTCGATGGTCTCGTCCATGGCGCGGCGGAAGCACAGCAGCCATTCGTCGCGCTCCTTTGGACCAATGGCGGCGACGAAATGCCGGCTGCGCAGGCGCGGGTGGCCGCGCTTTTCGATGTAGAGTTGCGGCCCGCCGAGATAGCCGGTCAGATATTCGTAGAATTTCTCCTGTGAGCCTTCGAGACTCGGCGGGTGCACGGCGCGGCAATTTGCGGCCTCCGGCAGCGTATCCATCAATTCGTAAAAGCGTGATGTCAGCGCCCGCACAGTTCGGTCGCCGCCGATCGCTTCGTAGAGTGTGATGGTTTCTTCGCTCAAGCCCAGGCCCCTGTTTGCGATGTCCTAGATGGCAACTCAGGAGCGCTGTCGCAACTGTCCAAGCGGCCGGTGCGGCGTTTCGGCGCTACTATTTTTTGGCAGTCAGCTGGAAAGCATCGCTTTCCCCAGGGATGAGCTCGAGCGGCCAAACGGTCTGACGTGCCTTTCTTGGATACTCGTGGCTGTAGGCGGGCATGCTGGAAAGCAGGATTTCCGCCAATTCGACGCCAAGATCGTGTACGGACGTGCGGAAGCAGGTCAGCGCCGGCTGCAGGAATTTGGCGCGCGGCGCCTCGCGGAAGCTGACGACCGCTATATCGCGCCCAGGGATGATGCCGGCTTCCATCACGCGCCGATAGAAGCCGATCGCCATCAATTCGTAGATCAGGATCACAGCCGTCGGCCCGCTTTCGAGGCCCAGTAACTCGTCGGCAACCTGATAGCCGCCTTGTTCGCTCGATTTGGCACGAATGACGAGGGCGGGATCATAGGCGATGCCATGCCGCTCCAGCGCCCGGCGATAGCCGTCAACGAAGATGAAGCCGAGATTGATGTCGCTTGAGGGTGCGCTGACCGCGATGCGGCGATGTCCATGCGCAACGAGCCGGTCGACGGCGGCATTGGCGACGCCGTCAAAATCGAGGTCGGCCCAGGGGTGCTGCGTGCCTGACAGGCTGCGGCCAAGCGCTGCGAAAGGGATTTTGGCCTTGGCAAGCAGGTCGAAGCGCTTGTCGACGCGCTGCGTCTCCGAGATGATGAGCGCATCCACGATCCGTCTCGCCACCATGCGCTTCAGATATTCATAAGGGTCCTCGTCATGCGGGCAGGGCAGCATGATGAGATCGAGCTTGTAGCGGGAGAACACGCTCTGCAGCCCGCCCGTTACCGTCAGGAAGAAATTGTCGCTGTTTTCAACCGTTTCCCGGCTGGACTGGATCATCAGACCGATGACATTGGTCGTGCCCTGCCGCAGGCTGCGGCCGGACTGGTTGGCGACATAGCCGAGCTGCTCGGCAGCGGCGAGCACGCGCTTGCGGGTCTCCTCGTTGACATCAGGCTTGCCGTTCAATGCGCGTGATACTGTGCCGATCGAGATATCGAGATGCTCGGCAAGCTGACGAATTCCCTTCATCGGCCGCGGTTTTCCTCCCTGCTCCATTTTCCGCTGTCCTCCTCTATTGACACAGGAAAATCTTTTCGCATAGTATCGTAAACGTTTACGGAGCGCGTGTCATGAGGGGTTACGCACCGCCCGCAGGAGGACATCGTGAAATTTAATGCCATTTTGTGCGGGTGCGGAGCTATGTCCAAGGGCTGGCTCAGGGCCATCGCCTCGACGCCGGCGCTTGCCGAATCCATTCAGATTGTCGGTCTGGTCGATCTCAATCGGGCGACCGCCGAAAACCTTGCGAAAGAATTCTCCCTGGATGGTGCCGTCATCGGCTCCGATCTCGCTGAGGTCATTGCGATCACCAAGGCGGATCTGGTCTTCGATATCGTCATTCCGGCTGCACGCTTTGGCGTGGTTTCGACGGCATTGAAGGCCGGCTGCCATGTGTTGAGCGAGAAGCCGATGGCGACGTCGCTCGCCGAGGGCGCTGCCTTGATCAACCTCGCGGCAGCTGTGGGTAAAGTCCATGCCATCATCCAGAACCGCCGCTTCATCTCCGGCATCCGTCGTCTGCGACGTTTCGTGGAGGAGGGGGCAATCGGTGAGCTGACGGGCGTCCATTGCGATTTCTTCCTCGGTCCGCATTTCGGCGGCTTCCGCGAGGAGATGGACAATGTGCTGCTGCTCGACATGGCAATCCACACCTTCGATGCCGCTCGCTTCGTGTCCGGCAAGGTGCCGCTCTCAGTCTATTGCCTTGAAAAGAACCCGGTGGGCTCCTGGTACAAGCATGGCGCATCAGCCCATGCGCTCTTCGACTTTTCCGATGATGTCGTCTTCAGCTATCGCGGTTCCTGGTGCGCCGAGGGTCGTCGCACGAGCTGGGAAAGTGAGTGGCGGCTCACCGGCAGCAAGGGCATGCTGACCTGGGACGGGGAAGAGAATTTCGAAGCGGCTGTCGCCGGTAACGAGCCGGGGCTGCTGCATGGTTTCACGCCGATCGAGGTTCCCGGACCGAAGCACGAAGAAGAGACGCATGGCCACGCGAGCGTCATCGCATCCTTCATCGAAGCGATCAAAACCGGCAAGCCGCCCGAGACGGCGAGCTCTGACAATATTCGCAGCCTTGCCATGGTTCTAGGCGCCATTGAGAGCGCCAAGACCGGCCGGCGCGTCGACATTTCAGCACAAGGACAATGACATCATGACAAATCCGGCAAAGGCCATCCGCATCGGCACGATGATCAGGGCGACGAACGAGGATGCCGCCCAGAACATCGCCAAGATCGCCGATCTGGGCTTCGAGAGCTTCGAGCCCTTCTTCTGGCAGAGCACCAACGGTCAGAATCTTGCGGAACTCGGCAAGCGCTGCCGCGAGGCCATCGGCGATCGCGACATCACGATCTCTACCCTCGGCATGTTCGGCAATCCGCTCGAAGAGCGCGAGATGGACCTGCAGACGTTGCAGGGCTGGAAGGATTGCATCGACAACGCCCATCATTTTGGCGCGACCTGCGTTGCCGGCTTCACCGGCCGCATCCGCAACCAGCCGCTCACAGACAGCCTGCCGCGTTACAAGCAGATCTGGGGCGAGCTTGCCAAGCGTGCGGCCGACAAGGGCATCAAGATCGCCTTCGAAAATTGCGCCATGGACGGCAATTGGGCGACCGGCGATTGGAACATCGCGCATAACCCCGATGCGTGGGAGCTGATGTTCAATGAAACTCCGGATGACAATCTCGGCCTGGAATGGGAGCCGTGCCATCAGATGGTCTATCTGATCGAGCCGCTGCCGCAGATCCGCAAATGGGCGAAAAAGATTTTCCATGTCCACGGCAAGGATGCGACGATCCGCTGGGATGTCATCAAGGAGCATGGCATCTTCGGCAAGGAGAAGTTCGTCTTCATGCGCACGCCGGGCTTTGGTGACAGCAACTGGACGGACATCATCTCCGAGCTGCGCTTGGCCGGCTGGTCCGGCTCCATCGACATCGAGGGCTGGCATGACCCGGTCTATCGTGATGCACTCGAAATGACTGGCCAGGTTCACGGCCTGAACTATCTCAAGGCAAGCCGGGGTGGGGACTTCGTCGAGTAATGCATGCATTTGCAGAACTGCATCGATTTAGGAGGCAAGTTGTGCGTTAATGAAATGCCCTGAGTGATCGACGCTTAGGGCATGACGGAAACCCGAACGGAGGAACCCGAGCGTCCGCACCTTACCCCATGGGACAGGCGGGCGCTTGGCGCAGGTAAGAGGAAAACGCCGATGGCAGCGCGGGCCATGTCATCGGACAGATACCGTCACGGTTCGCATGGTGGAGGAGAATGTATGAATATTTTTTCGAAGCTGGCGATCTCCGCCGGCATGTCGCTTCTGCTTGCTGCCGGTGTGGCGCAAGCGCAGAGCAAGACATTTAACGTCTGGTGGTTCGAACTGCCGGATACTTCGCAGGCCAAGGCATGGACCAAGGCGCTCGAAGAGCTGAAAGCCAAGCATCCTGACGTTACGATCAATTTCGAGCAGAAGACTTTCGAGCAGTTGCAGAAGGCAGGCAGCCTCATCCTCAATTCGGATCAGGCCCCGGATGTTCTGGAGTATAACAAGGGCAATGCCACGGCTGGCCTCGTCGCCTCGCAGGGCCTGCTGACACCGCTCGACGATCAATTCAAATCGCGCGGATGGGACAAGATCCTCAACGAAACGAATAGCCAGCTCAGCAAATACGACGGCAACGGCATCTACGGTTCCGGTCCGATTATCGGTATTCCCGTCTATGGCGAATTCGTTTCGGTTTTCTACAATATCGACATGTTCCAGGCCAATGGCGTGAAAGTGCCGACCACGCTGGACGAATTCGAAGCTGCGCTCGACACTTTCAAGAAGAAGGGCATTACGCCGCTTGCCTATGGTACGGTGGATTCCAACGCACAGCACCTGGTCTATACGCTTGCTCTGACGCAGGCTGACGATACCTGGGTCAAGAATTATCAGGGGCTGAAGGCACCGCTTGATACCAAACCCTTCCTGTTCGCCGCCCAGAAGATCGCCGACTGGGTGAGCAAGGGTTATATTTCGAAGGATTCGACGGGCCTTAAGGGTACCGGCGGCGCTGACAATCTCTTCTCGTCGGGCACAGCTCCGATGTTTGTCAGCGGCACCTGGAACAACGGCAACTTCGCGAGCTCGATCAAGACCTTCAAGTGGAGCCAGTTCATCTTCCCGACCACGAAGTACAGTGTGGGTTCGACCGGTAACCTGTTCATGGTGCCGAAGAGCGCGAAGAACAAGGATCTCTCCTACGAGTTCATCGATCTTGTTCTGAGCAAGGAAAACCAGAACCAGCAGGCCAATCTCGGTGGTGTTGCCATCGCCGCCGATCCGGCCTCAGTCACCGACGAAGTCGGCAAGCGCAACGTCGAGCTCTTCAACCAGATCTCCAGCAAGGGCGGCCTCGGCTTCTACCCGGACTGGCCGGTGCCTGGTTACTACGAACTGCTGATCCAGGCGACCACGGGTCTTGTCAACGGTTCGACCACGCCTGATCAGTTCGCGGCGCGCCTGAAGAAGGCCTACGACGACGTGCAGGCAGCGCAGTAACACCATCGGCGACAATCACAACGGCAAGACGGCTTTGATGCCGCCTTGCCGTATCGGACTGGAGGATTTCGATGGATAAGTCGAAGAGCGCCGGCAGGGCGGGGTACTATTTCTACATGATCCCCGGCGTGCTCGGGTTTTTTCTCGTCGTGCTCGTTCCGCTGATTGCCAATTTCGTCATCAGCTTCACGACATGGAAGGGCGGCGTCATTCCGCCGCGATATGTTGGCTTTGAGAATTATCAGCGGCTGCTTCACGATGCGGCTTTCTGGGGTTCCATCCAGCATACGCTGCTGTTCATCATCTCGATGACGATCGTGCCCATCATATTAGGGCTGGTGCTAGCGGCGGTGCTATTCGACTATATCAGTGCGCAATTCAGCCAGACGTGGTCGAGCTTTTTTCGCGCAGGCTTCTACCTGCCGCAGATCCTGCCGCTGACAGCCGCCGGCGTACTATGGGCATGGATTCTCAATCCCATCGGCATCATCAATGCGGTGCTGAAGGCGATCGGCCTCGATTTCATGGCGAAAAACTGGCTGGGGGATGCAAGCTATGCGCTCTGGGCGGTTTCGGCCGTCATCGTCTGGGTGCAGGTGGGCTATTGCCTGGTCGTGTTCATGTCCGGATTGGCACGCGTCGATCCTTCGCTCTACGAGGCCGCCGAGCTCGACAATGCGAGCTGGTTCGCGCGTTTCCGCGCCATCACCATCCCGATGCTGATGCCGGAAATTTTCGTCGTCGCGCTGACGACGCTGATTGCGGCGCTCAAGGTCTTCGCGCCGATCTATGTTCTGACGTCGGGCGGACCGGACAATGCAACGACGGTCCCATCCTATCTGTCATACTATCATTTCTTCACGACAAACCGCGTCGGATATGCGGCAGCCATCGCGACGCTGCAGACGGTCATGACCATCATACTCGGCATCCTCTTCCTGCGTATGCAGTCGAAGCAGGCCGAAGGAGGGCATTGAGATGGCAACGGCATCCTCGATTTCCACACACATCGTTTCGACGGAACATCGCGCAAGAGGGGGCTTCGGCCGCTGGGTCGTTCTGGGCATCCTGCTGGTTTTCCTTGCAGGCACGCTGTTCCCGTTCTTTCTCGCGGCAGTCAACGCTATCAAGACGCCCTCCGACTATGCCGCCAATGGTCCGCTTGCTCTTCCGCACAGCTTCGATCTGACGGCGCTCAAGAACTTCTGGGCGACCGTCGATTTCCCCCGCAAGCTCTTCAACAGCATTCTCATCAGCGGATGCACCGCAATTCTGGCCGTCGTTCTCAGCTTGCTGAATGCATATGCCATCGGCATAGGCCGGGTGCGCGGCGGCCAAGGTCTTCTCGTATTGTTGCTGATATCCATCATGGCGCCGCAGGAGGCTTTGGTCTATCCGCTCTACTATATGTCGAAGCAGGTCGGCCTGTTCGACTCGATGCTGTCGGTTATCCTGATCATCGGCGTGCTGCATACGGCATTCGGGACCTATCTTTTGTCTTCGGTGCTGGCGACCTTCCCGCGCGAGATCATCGAGGCGGCGCAGATCGACAATGCCAGCCGCTGGCAGATCCTCTGGATGGTGATCGTGCCGGTGCTGCGCCCGACACTCGCGGTGCTGGCGACCTTCTTCTTCATCTGGACTTGGAACGAATTCCTGATCCCGCTGGTATTCCTCGTTTCCAACAACAATCAGACGGTCTCGGTCGCCATGGGTGTGCTGTCGGGTGCCAATACCCAGGACCCGACGGCAATTGCCGCGGCCTCGCTGCTTGGCATAACGCCGACGATTATCTTCTTCCTTATTTTCCAGCGGACCCTGACGCGCGGTGTCGCGGTTGGTGCCGTCAAATAACCAATGCGGAAGCCCCGTTCGGCGAAAGCCGCCGGGCGGGGCGCGATGAATGGCAAGTTCGATAAATTCGATTTTTCCGCAGGAGGCGTAAAGTGGCAGGTATCAATATCAAATCCCTCACCAAGCATTTCGGTGCCGTGCAGGTTCTGAACGACATCGATCTGACGATCGAGCGCGGTGAGTTCGTCGTCTTCCTCGGCGGCTCTGGCTGCGGCAAGTCGACCTTGCTGCGCATGATTGCGGGTCTCGAGACGATCACCAGCGGCGAAATCTGGATCGGCGGAAAGCGGGTCGACCAACTGCCGCCCGGCGAGCGCGGCGTGTCGATGGTCTTTCAGTCCTATGCGCTCTATCCGCACATGACGGTTCGCGACAACATGTCCTTCGGCCTGAAAAATATCAAAACGCCCAAGCACGAGATTGCCAGGCGCATCGAAGAAGCCGCAAAGATCCTCGAAATGCCGCATCTCTTGGATCGCAAACCTTCGGCTCTCTCCGGCGGTCAGCGCCAGCGTGTCGCGATCGGCCGCGCCATCGTGCGAGAGCCCGACGTCTTCCTTTTCGACGAGCCGCTCTCCAACCTCGATGCCGGCCTGCGCACCCGCACGCGCGTCGAGCTGGCACAGCTTCACGAGCGGCTGGGTGCGACCATGGTCTTCGTCACCCATGACCAGGTGGAGGCGATGACGCTCGCCGACCGTATCGTGCTCTTGAACAATAAGAAGATCGAACAAGTGGCGACCCCAGTCGAGATATATACGCGCCCTGCGACCCGGTACGTCGCCCAGTTCGTCGGCTCACCCGGTATGAACTTTATCAACATAGCTGGTGTTGGCGAGGCAGGCGGGCTGGCAACGGCAACGCTGCCGGATGGCTCTGTCATCAAAACGGCGGTTGCGCTCAATGGCCTTGCGAATTCCGGACTGACGCTCGGCATCCGCCCGGAGCATCTGGTCGTTACGGCGGCGGAGAAGGGTGATATCGGTGGTCAGGTCGAGACCATCGAACGTTTGGGCGATCGTTCGCTCGTTCACGTCCGGCTCAAGGATGGCTCGAAGATCATCGGCACGGATCCCGGCATGACGACGATCACGACCGGTTCGCCGATCGCCTTCACCGTCGATGCAACAAAGGTCAGCATCTTCGATGAGAACGATGCCGCCCATCATTCCGTAAACTAAGGAGGGAGGACACAAAGATCAGCCATTTTCGATAAGCTTCAGAGGCGATCAAGTACGTCGTTGACGAAACCGTCCAACTGGTATGTTATGGCATCATGTCCACTGCGCACCATAGAAAGAAGCAGCCTTTGTTCGTCCGCCAGCAGTTGCTGGAGGTCGCGGCGCGGCTTGCTTCCGAAAAGGGGATGACGGCGGTGACGCTGGATGCCGTTTCCGGCGCCTCCGGTGTCAGCAAGGGTGGATTGCTGCATCACTTCCCCAGCAAGCACATGCTGCTGGAAGCGCTATTCGACAGCCTGCTGGAGCGGCTGGACGCTGCGATCGAGGAAGCGATGCGCGCCGATCCGCTGCCGCATGGCCGCTTTACCCGCGCTTATCTGCATGCCTGTCTGGCGCTGCGGGACCAGCCGCAGGGCGCCAAGGATTGGGCGCAGGTGACGATGGTGCTGCTCACCGAACCGCAATTGCGGCAGCGGTGGCACGAGTGGGTGCGCGAGCGCAGCGAGGAATATGTCGGTACGGACTCCTCGGTGGATGCGGCAATCGTCAGATTGGCGGCCGACGGGATATGGCTTGCCGACCTGCTCGGCAGCCACGAGTTGGACGAAAGCGCCCGCCAAAGGCTGATCGACCGGCTGATCGAGCTGACGCAGCTCTAACTTATCGGAGACAATGGAATGGCGAACGCATCGGTCTATGCAATGCTGCTGGTTGCGATCGTGCTGGAAGTGATCGGCACGACGGCGTTGCAGATGTCGCAGCAGTTCACCCGCCTCGGCCCGACGGTCGTTCTGGTGATCTGCTATACGGCCGCCTTCTATTGTCTTTCGGTGACGTTGCGGGTCATCCCGGTGGGTATCGCCTATGCTATCTGGAGCGCGCTCGGCATCGTGCTGATTTCGATGGTGGGGGTCGTGCTTTTCCGCCAGAAACTCGACCTTGCTGCCGTCATCGGCCTGGGTCTGATCATTGCCGGCGTGCTCGTCGTCAATCTCTTTTCAAAATCCGTGTCGCACTGAAAACACAGGTGTTGTCTATGGTCGTTTTTGTCTTTGTCAAATTCTCGGGGAGGCTTTATCTCTTGCCCCGAACGGGCTGATGGAGGCTTGAAGTACGGCGCTTTCCCAAAGCGCTTTGGATCGCGTAACCCATTCAATTTCAATGGTATAAGAGGAGTGCCGTAATGACTATTCGTGCCGTCGTTTGGGGCGAGAACATTCATGAACAAACAAACAAGGTCGTCGCCGAGATCTATCCGGAAGGCATGCACAACACCATCGCCAAGGCACTGAATGCCGATGCGGGCATCGAGGCAACCACGGCGACGCTGCAGGAGCCGGAGCACGGTCTCAGCGAAGCCCGTCTGAAGGATACCGACGTCCTGTTGTGGTGGGGACACAAGGACCATGGCGCCGTCGAGGACGAAATCGTCGAGCGCGTGGCAAAGCGCGTGTGGGAAGGCATGGGCCTCATCGTCCTGCATTCCGGCCACTTCTCCAAGGTCTTCAAGCGCCTGATGGGGACCCCTTGTGCGCTGAAGTGGCGCGAAGCCGGCGAGCGCGAGCGCCTCTGGGTCATCAATCCCCGTCATCCGATCGCCGCCGGCCTCGGCGAACATTTCGAGCTTGAGAATGAGGAAATGTACGGTGAGCAGTTCTCCGTTCCGGAGCCGCTGGAAACCGTGTTCATCTCCTGGTTCCAGGGCGGTGAAGTCTTCCGCTCGGGCATGACCTGGCGCCGCGGCGCCGGCAACATCTTCTATTTCCGTCCAGGCCACGAGACCTATCCGACTTATCACAACGGTACCGTTCAGAAGGTTCTGATCAATTCCGTGAAGTGGGCTCACAACCCGCTCGGCACTCAGGCTAGCATCCATGATGCGCCGAACGTGCCGGTCGAAAAGGCACTGGAGCCGATCGTCGAACGCGGCCCGAAACTGCACCAGGCCGGCGAAGCCGGTTATCGCTGAGGTATCAGATGCGTCTCATAGTAGTTGGCACGGGCGGCATGGCGAAGAACCATGTGGAGCATTTCGCCCGCATTCCTGGCGTCGAAATCATCGGCGCCGTCGATACGGATGCGACGAGGCTCACCGCCTTCTGCGACACGTTCGATATCAAAAAGCGCTTCTCGTCGCTCGATGAGGCGCTCACCTGGGGCGAGTTCGATGCGGCGACGAATGTCACGCCGGACAAGGCGCACCACCCGACGACCCTGCCGCTGCTTGCCGCCGGCAAGCATGTTCTCTGCGAAAAGCCGCTTGCGGAGAATTACGAAAAGGCGCTCGAGATGACGGAAGCTGCCGAAAGGGCAGGGGTCGTCAACATGGTCAACCTGACCTATCGCAATGTCGCGCAGCTGCAGAAGGCGCGCGAGATGGTGATTTCGGGCGAGATCGGCACGGTCAAGCACGTGGAGGCGTCCTACCTCCAGAGTTGGCTCGTCTCCAAGGCCTGGGGCGACTGGCGCAGCGAGTCCAAGTGGCTTTGGCGCCTGTCGACCGGGCATGGCTCGAACGGCGTTCTCGGCGATATCGGCATTCATATCCTCGATTTCGCCGCTTATGGCGCCGCGACCGATATCGATCACGTCTTTGCTCGTCTCAAGACCTTCGCGAAGGCTCCCGGCGAGCGTATCGGCGAATATACGCTCGATGCAAACGACAGCTTCTCGATGTCGGTCGATTTCGCCAACGGCGCGCTTGGCGTCGTGCATGCAAGCCGCTGGGCGACGGGACACCTGAACGAGCTGAAGCTCCGCATCTATGGCGAGCGCGGCGGCCTGGAAGTGTCCCATAGCCCGAACGGTTCCGAACTGCGCGGTTGCCTGGGAGATGATACGGAAACGGCGACGTGGAGGGTGCTTGAAGTACCGCTGGTTCCGACCAACTATCAGCGCTTCGCTGATGCTGTCATGGCGGGCAGCAGCCAGGATCCGAGCTTCCGTCACGCAGCCAACTTGCAGCGCGTGCTGGATCTTGCCATGGTGACTGAAGTTGAACGGCGCGAACTGAAGGTCTGATACCACAGTCAGCTTTCAGACAAGGCCTTGGGAGTGCACGCATGTCTACCGAGGAAAAAGTGGCCAGCCACTATACGCACGGATCGCTGGAAGCGGCGATCCTGCAAAGCCTTGCGGCCGACGGCAAGGATGTCGACAACTTGCGCATCCGCGACCTGGCCGATGTCGATGAATTCCATCTGGGGCGACATGCGGCGACGGTGGATTTCGCGAGGGATCTGGATCTTTCCGCCGGCCTGCGCCTCGCCGATATCGGCTCCGGGCTCGGCGGGCCTGCCCGCCATTTTGCCGATTCCTACGGATGCATCGTATCTGGCATCGATCTCACCGAAGAATTCGTTCAGGTCGCCAATTCGCTGACGGCTCGCTGCGGTCTCGCGGACCAAGTCTCCTTTCGGCAGGGGAGCGCCTTGGCGCTGCCCTTCGAGAGCGGCAGTTTCGATCGGGCGACGCTCATTCACGTCGGCATGAATATAGAGGACAAGGCGAGACTGTTTTGGGAAATCAGGCGCATCCTCAAGCTGGGCGGCCGTTTCGGGCTTTATGAGATCATGCAGATGCGGGAGGGAACGCTCCCCTTTCCCATGCCCTGGGCTATGGAGCAGGAGACGAGCTTCGTCCGCAGCCCCGATATCTATCGCCATCTGCTCGCCGAAGCCGGCTTCACGGTTGAGCTCGAGCAGGACCGCAGTGCTCTCGTAATCCGGCTGGCGCATGAAGCGCGCGCCAGGGCCGCTGCGGCTGGGGAGGTGCGAGACCAGAGTGTCCGTACGCTGATGGGTCCCCGGGCTGGCGAGCGCATGAGCAACGTCAACGTGTCGGTCGAGGGCGGCCTGCTTGCGCCGATCGAGATGATTGCCCGAGCGGTGTGACGGTTGCTGCCCGTTGACAGCGGCGGGCCTGTTTCTGTATGGAAAATACAACGGTAATGGATTTCTGCCGGGCCATGGTGGCCGAACCGCTGCTCTGATTTTTCCAGAGAAGCTGATGACTCCTACTCAGCACGCCTGAAAGGCGAAGGAGTAGAGTCATGCCCGTTATCTTACCGTTATCCCAATGTTTCTTGTTCACCGACCCCGGAAGACCGTATGCTGGCTTCGCGGGAGGGGCAAACTGATGTCCGCATCCGCCTATTTTCATCATCGTTTTCAGCAATTCCGCAGCCTGTTCAAGTGGATCGTTCTCGTGGTGCCGATGGCTGTGGTCGTCGGCTCGCTCTGCGCGCTGTTCCTCTGGAGCCTGGACAAGGCGACAGCCGCGCGCTTCGATCATCCCCGGCTGATCTTTCTTATGCCCGTTGCGGGTTTCCTGATGGTGCTGGTCTACCAGCACTTCGGCCGGGGTTCGGAGGGCGGCAACAATCTGATCGTCGATCAGATCCATGAGCCCGGCGGCGGCGTGCCGCTGCGCATGGCGCCCTTCATCCTGGTTTCGACGGTTCTGACGCATCTAGTGGGTGGTTCTGCGGGACGCGAAGGGACGGCGGTGCAGCTTGGCGGCAGCATTGCCAGCGCCTTTGCGAGAGTTTTCCGGCTCAGCCATGGCGAGATCCGCATTCTCCTCATGGCGGGTATCGCCGCTGGTTTTGGCGCGGTCTTCGGCACACCGATCGCCGGCGCCGTCTTCGCTCTCGAAGTCCTGACGATCGGGCGGATGCAATATGAGGCGCTGATCCCGAGCCTGGCAGCGGCAATCGCGGCCGACTGGACCTGCCATGTCTGGGGCATCGAGCATATTCAGTACCACATCGGCTATCTCACCGGCACTCCGGCCAGCACCTTCCATCTCGATGCGCTGCTGCTCATCAAGGTCGGGCTTGCCGGCGTCATCTTCGGCTTGACAGCACGTTGCTTCAGCGAGCTCTCGCATGCTGCGTCGGCGGCATTCAAGCGGTTCTGCGCCTACGCGCCGCTGCGACCGGTCATCGCCAGCGCGGTCCTGATCGGCCTCGTTTACCTGCTCGGCACCCGGCAATATCTCGGGCTTGGCGTCTGGTCGCCCAACCCAGACGAAGCGACGATCCTCGGCTTCTTCGATCCGGCTCGCGTCGATTACTGGAGCTGGTTCTGGAAGGCAGTCTTCACGATCGTAACGCTGAGCGCCGGCTTCAAGGGCGGCGAGGTGACGCCCTTGTTCTTCATCGGTGCCGCGCTCGGCAATGCGCTTGCCGCCATTCTCGGTGCGCCGGCCGATCTTTTTGCCGCGTTGGGCTTTGTCGCCGTTTTTGCTGGCGCGACCAATACGCCGCTTGCCTGCATGATCATGGGTATCGAGCTCTTCGGCGCGACGCACACGGTCTACCTCGCTGTCGCGTGCTTCCTTGCCTATATCTGCAGCGGCCATACCAGCATCTATCTGTCCCAGCGTCTCGGCATCGCCAAAAGTGCTTCCGATAATATCCCAGCCGATATGCCGATTCGCCATATTCGCGAACACCGTGTGAAGACGCGGCGGGGAAATGCCAACAAGACCGAAGAGGTTTGACGCAAGGACGGCTGGAGGTTGTCGTGCCCTCTCTGGGAGCCGGCCGATGGATGCCGGCCATCGCCTATATCGGCCGTCCGTTTTCCTGTCGATCGAGGCTCCGATGGCAGGACTTGCAATTGTCCGGCTAATAATTCAGGCTCAAACGGCATAGTGATTGGAGATCGGCAGATTTCGCCGCATTTTTGCCGATTCGGAGGTGAATCCCTCTCGAGAATCGCGGAGATTTATTCCACGACAAACCACCGCTCGTTGCGAACGGACTCTCTTGCGAAATTCGACTAATCAACTCATATAATCGCCTATTAAGATCACCGCATAACACAAGGAGTCGGGCGTCGATCAGGATAAGCACCGGCAAAGCATTCCCAATGACAAGCCTGTTCTCGCTCCGGGATTCGCATGCGGATTCCCCGGGCAACTTCCTCCCGGACCGCACCGCCCCAAAAGACAGACATGACGGAGAGTCCCTTGAGCGCACCTGCTCCCACTTCCAACCAATCTTCTGCTCCGGAACAGACCTTCGGCACCGCCGGCATCGCGCCGATGGACCGCCCGAGCGCTATGACCCGCTTTTTCATGGGCATTGTTGCATGGGCCGAAAGCCTCAACCTGAAATATGCCAAGCTCGGCAATCCGCCGGTCTATGACACCGCGACTTTCCCCTGGGCGGCCGAGATCGAGAAGGATTATCCGGCCATCCGCGCCGAGCTCGAAAAGGTTCTGCTGCGCCAGAGCGAGCTGCCGACCTTCCAGGACATCTCCACCGACGTGAAGACCATTTCCACCGATACGCGCTGGAAGACGTTCTTCCTTCTCGGTTTCGGCGTGAAATCCGAGCAGAACATCAAGGCGTGCCCGAATACCTGGGCGGCCGTGCAGAAGATTCCCGGGCTGACGACGGCGATGTTCTCGATCTTCGAGCCGGGCAAGCATCTGCCTGCGCATCGCGGCCCCTATAATGGCGTGCTGCGCCTGCATCTCGGCCTCATCGTACCGGAGCCGAATGACAAGCTCGCCATCCGCGTCGACAAGCAGGTTTGCCATTGGCAGGAAGGCAAGGCGCTGATTTTCGACGACGCCTATGAGCACGAAGCCTGGAACCACACCGACAAGACCCGCGTGGTGCTTTTCGTCGATTTCGTCAAGCCACTGAAATTCCCGGCCCGTTTCGTCAACTGGGCCCTGATGAACCTGGCGATCTTCACGCCCTTCATCAAGGAAGGTCTCGATAATCACAAGGAATGGGAAAAGAAGTTCTACGCCGAAGCCGAGGCGTTCAGAAACCGCCCGAAACCCTGATCGCATCGACTGTTTAGCTTCATAAACCCCGGTCTCTCTGAGGGAGGCCGGGGTTTTGTTTTATTCAGTTACGCGCAGCCGCGGGGAGGCGTCCAGAGAGTGAAACCGTGGCTACTTCACTGTCCGTACGATTGCAGCGCCTGCCGTCATGCCGCCGCCGAAGGCCACGAGCCCAAGGTTCAAGGGCTCGGAGCGCTCATTGGCGACATGCAGCATGGCAAGCGGAATGCTTGACGAACTGGTGTTGCCATAGGTCTCGATGACGCTGAGGGCCGGGCGGCCGCTGCGCTTGGCGATCGTATCGATGATGCGCTGGTTGGCCTGGTGCGGCACCAGAAGATCGAGGTTGGCAAGCTCGATGCCGGCATCGACGCAGGCGTTTTCGATCGAGCGGGTCATCGAATGTACGGCTTCGGTGAAGACCGAGCGGCCGTTCATGGCAATGACGCCATCGTCCGGCAGCGGAACGTAGAGCAGGTCCCCCGGTTCCGGCCGGCCGCTGACGATCGGGCGGCTCGCGGTGAAGAGCGGGTTGCGCGCCATGTCGCGGCTGGTCACAAGGCTGGCGGTCGCGGCGTCGCCGAAGAGGATCGCGGTGGAGAAATCATTCATGTCGAGCAGCGGCGACAGGACTTCCGAGGTGATGATGAGCACCTTGGCGTCGTTCTGCTGCGCAATGAAATCATAGGCTTGCTGCAGCGCGTAGAGATAGCCGGAACAGGCCGCACCCATGTCATAGGCTGCAAGCGAAGGCCGCACGCCGTCTTCGGCCACGGCAACCGCGACTCGGCTTGCGAGCGACGGCGTGGCGATGTCAGGCGTTCCGGTGGCGGCGATCACCAGATCGACATCATGGATCGACATCTGGTTCTGCCTGAGGAGATCGCGCGCAGCCTTCGTGGCTAGGCTCAGCGTGCCTTCGTCGGGTCCGATCCAAAAACGGCTCTTGATGCCCGTCAGCGCGAGGATTTCGTCGGCCCGTCGGTTCGGCCAGTTATGGATGATTTCTTCGTTGGTGACGCGGCGGGCGCCGGTGGCGATGCCAATACCGTTGATGACGACTTCCGAGAAGCTGCCGGTATGGCGGCGCAGCGCCGGGATGACATGCGACTTCAAGCGCCGCAGCACGAACTTGTTCTGGATTTCGGAGGCGAGCGCGAAGTTCTGCTCGCTCAGGTCGCGATTGGCATCGACAGTCAGAAGCGGGCTGTCCGTGGCGATCTGGTCGCCGATTTTGGCAAAGACTTCCTGCACGACGCCGCCGATATTGGCGCAGATCTCGACCGAGGCTTTCGTCGCCTCGACGACGGCCACCAGCTGGCCGACTTCGATCTTGTCGCCGGGCTTGACGAGCATATCGGTCACCAGGACGTTTTCGTCGGCGGGGCCGGAGCCGATCGCCTTGATCGCTGCTGTCGGGCCGCTGTCGTCCTCTTCGTGCCAGGTGACCTCGCATTCGAGAACCTCTGCCATCAGGTCCACCAGCTTGCGGTAGGAGGGCAGGGTCTCGAGCTGATTGCGGAAATTGAAGGGGATATGAGCGTCCGAGCGGGCAAGTCGGCGCACGACGACAGGCACGTCGGTCTTTTCGGTAACGGTTGCGATGATTTCCGCACCCATGCCGACGGTGCGGTTGTCTTCATGCACGACGATCAGGCGGCGGGTGCGCCGTGCACTCGCCAGCACTTCCTTCTCGTCCCAGGGCGAGATCGAGCGCAGATCGATCACCTCGACGGAGAAGCCCTGAGCCTCGAAAGCGCTTGCGGCGTTGGCACAGAGCGAAACCGTGTTGCCGTAGCTGACGAGGGTAATGTCGCGGCCGCGGGTAACATGGCGCGACAGGCCGGGATGGACGAAATGCTTGTGCAGATCCTCGGAAGTGCGGCCGTCAGAATTATTGAGCACGGCCTTCGGATAGAGGAAGACCGTCGGGCGTCGCGACTCGAAGGCGGCATTCAGCAGACCGGCGGCATCGCCGGCGCTGGAGGGCATGACGACGTCGATGCCGGGCGTATGCGCCAGCATTCCCTCGAAGCTCTGGGCGTGGAAGGGGCCGAGACCGGGCTTGTAGCCGCCGCAGCTCACCATCAGGATGACGGGTGCTTCCCAGGCGCCATTGCTGCGCCAGAACATGCTGCCCATTTCCGAGACGATCTGGTTATAGGCAAGCGGCAGGAAATCTGCGAACTGCAGGAAGGCGACAGGGCGCTGGCCCGCCAATGCGCGGCCGACGGCGGTGCCGACGATTGTCGATTCGGTGAGGGCGGCGTTGCGCACGCGGTCGGGATATTTCGTGCTGAGGCCGCGTGTCACACCGAAAACGTCGCCCTTCGGATCCTCGATATCCTGGCCGAACAGGACGACGTCGGGATTGGCGGCCAGCTGCTTGTCGAGAACGACATTCAGCGCCTCGCGCATCGTCAGCGTCGATGCGGTCTCGTTGCCGCGATATTCCGCCTTGCCATTGAACGATGCGGGGTAGGGAGCCTTAGCTTCCGGCTCCACCTTCGGAGCGTCTTCCTTGCGGGCAAGGGCGGCTTCCGCCTGCACTTCCGCAATCAGTTCCTGTTCGATCTTCTGCAGCGCATCGGCATCGACACCGGCTTTGCGCAGCATTGCCCGCAGGTTCGGCAGCGGGTCGCGCGATGAGCCTGCCTCGATTTCGAGCAGGGTGCGGTAGGTCTTCTGATCGTCGGCGTTGGTATGATCGGAAAGGCGCTCGACGTTCAACAGCACGATGCTGGGAGTGCGGTTGTTGCGGCTATGGCGCACGGCCTTGTGGAAGGCGTCGCGCGATGCGGTGAGATCGTCGCCATCCGTGCGGATGATATCGATGCCGTAGAAAGAGGAGGCAGGGCCGGCGGGCAGGTCGAAGAAGGTCTGTTTGCCCGTGCGCGTCGAGATGGAAAAGCTATTGTCCTCGATGACGAAGACGACAGGATACTGGCTGCGCACGGCTTCGGCGACGGCTTCGAGGAACTCACCCTGCTGCGTGGTGCCGTCGCCAACGCAACAGATGGCGATCGGCATTCCCGGCTTGTGCTTCAGGGATGCCGCGACGCCAACGGCATGCAGAGCATTGTTGCCGACCGGTCCGACGATCGATGTGATATTGAGGGCGCGGGAGGAAAGATGCGCGCTCATCTGCCGGCCGGCGGAATGGGAATTGGCTGTCGCAAGCAGGCTGGAGAAGAACTCACGAATGGGCATGCCGCGTGCCAGCATCAGGGCTTTGTCGCGATAATGCAGATGCAGCCAGTCGTCGTCCTGAAGGAATTCGTTGAGAAGCGCCGTGGACTCGTGTCCGGCGCCGGAAACATGGAAATGTGCTATGCCCTGCTTGATGAATTCTCGCTCAAGACGGTCTATTTCTCTGGAAACGAAAAATATTCTGTGAAGTTGCTTGAGGTATTCTGTTGTAAACCTCCCTTCCATCTCAATGATTTTCCTAATCTTTCGTCTAAAACCGCTGAAGGGACCTAGGTAGACCCCTAGGCTGCCTTTTTCAATACACGTTAAATGACAATATTTTCTCGGTTTGAAACGGAAATAAGTAAATTGTCAGGCTGCAAATTTTCGCGATGTTTCTATCCATGGCCACGCGCCGGTAAACGCACCCGTCCGCGCGCCGCGCGATTGGCACCGTTTATCGAAAGCGATCCTAGCCTGATTTGCGGATCCTAGCGTTGGCGTTCCGCCTTGCCGCAGCGGCCTTTGCGGCCTGTTCTTCCTGAAGGATCAGTTCCTTCGGCTTCTTGCCGATGATCTCCTTGCGGCCTTGCCGGGAGAAGGGCTGCGCGAGCTGGGCGAGGAAACCCTTGGCGACCTTACCGGTGATGCCGATATCCGTGGAGGAGGGGCGCGGCGGGTTATGGAAGGTGCCGAGAAGCTGATCCCAGATCACGAGGTTTTCCCCATAATTCGTATTGCCTTCGGCAAGCACCTTGGAGTGATGCCAGCGATGCAGGCGGGGAGTCGAGAATATGAGATCGAGCGGGCCGGTGCGCATATCGACATTGCAATGCGTCAAGAGGCCGATGAAGGCCGTGACCGCGCCGATCCAGAGGAAGACCGGCAACGGCGCACCGAGCAAATAAAGCGGGATCTGGCCGAGCGCGATCTTGAAGAGTGTATCGATGAAGTGGAAACGGCCGGTGTTGATGACCCAAAGGCGCTCGACGCTGTGATGAAGGGCATGGAAGCGCCACAGCGACAGATGCTCATGCGCCAGGCGATGCGCCATATAGAGACCGAACTCGGCGATAACGAGGCCGAGCACCACCTGGAAGGCCATCGGCCATTGATCCGGCCAGAAGTGAGAATGGTAACTGAGCGCCGGCTGCGCGACTGTCGCGACGGCCATCGGGAAGGAGGTCCCGATCGCAGCGGCGATCTGCACGCCGCCTTTGCTCAGCAGCGTATGGGCGATATCGTTGAAGGTCTCGCCATCGCGCTTCTGCCAAGTCTTCTCGTAAGGCATCAACCGCTCGAAGAGGGCAATGATGGCTACCGTCGAAAGATAGACGACATTGAACCAGAGAAGATGCATATCCGACCGGAAGGCGAAATAGGCTCCCGTTAGTCCACCGCATAGGATGGCTGGCCACAACAGGGAGGAAACAGCAGCGTAAAGACGCGAACTGCTTTGAAATGTCATTCCATCATCCTCAGATTCTGATCGGCGAAATAGCGCGTGAATATGCGCGATATGTAGCGCGATGATTGTGGAGTCGAAAGCGAAATTTTTCCGTTGGCCGGCAACAGGCAGTTCGATAGGAGATCAAGACATGCGCATAGAGCAGGCGGCAGACGAACATCTGGAGGCGTGGGCGCGGTTGCGCTTCGAGCTTTGGCCCCATAGTTCGCTCGAACATCATCGGGCGGAACTGGCGCAATTTCGCGCTCATGAAAATGCTTCTGCGTTTGTCGCGATCGATTCTGCCGGTCATGTCGTCAGTTTTGCCGAAGCGACATTGCGGCACGATTACGTCAATGGCTGCGAGACTTCGCCGGTCCTGTTCCTGGAGGGCATCTATGTGCGTCCCAAAGATCGGCGCGGAGGGACGGCGCGGGCGCTTTGCCAGGCTGTCGCCGCATGGGGGCGGGAAGCTGGCTGCACTGAGTTTGCCTCGGATGCACTGATCGACAATCTTGCGAGCCACGCCTTTCATGCCGCGCTCGGTTTCGTCGAAACCAGACGCGTGGTCTACTTCCGAAAGCTGCTTTAGGCCCGAGCTACCGGACTGTGCCTAGCCGAATGTCAATTTCGTCTTCTGCTGGCCAGCCTCGTCGAAATTCTCCGGGCTCAACCAGCGCTCGTAGCCGGCCTTAAGGCGCGGCCAGTCGGCGTCGATCATCGCGAACCAGGCCGTGTCGCGATTCTGGCCCTTTGCGACCATGTGCTGTCGGAAAATGCCTTCGAAAAGGAAGCCGAAACGCTCGGCTGCCCGCTTCGAAGGCTCATTGAGATTGTTGCATTTCCATTCGAAGCGGCGATAGCCGAGCGTGTCGAAGACGTAGGATGCGAACAGATAGAGCGTTTCGGTCGTCACGCGGCTGCGGGCAATGGCAGGTCCCCACAGGATGCTTCCGATTTCGATGACCCCATGCGCGTTGTCGATGCGCATCAATGCCTGCCGGCCCTCGGCGCGTCCGGTCCGCTTGTCGATCGTCGCGAAGAAGAGCGGATCGGCGCTGGATGCGGCTTTCTCGAGCCAGGGCGAAAAGGCGGCGCGATCGGCTGGGGCATCCTCGAAAAGATAGCGAAAGCGATCTTCCGCGCCGGGTGCGCGGGCCGAGGCAAGGAGATCGTCGCCATGACGGGCGGCGTCGAGCGGCTCGATTTGGGTGTAGCGGCCTTCAAGGGCGATGCGCTCGGGGCGGGCGACGCCCTTCCAGTTCGTCAGATCCATATCAAAGTCCTTTGGTCATCAAATGTAGTTCAGCGAAGCCGGCCGGATTGTATCAGGTCCGCAAGAGATTGTGGCAGCTCCATTCCATCGGGCAAGCCGGGGGCGGGCTGTGGTGATACCAGGCGGCTTTCGATGGGCAGGATGCCGGCCCAGACCGGATGGCTCGCCTCGTCCATATCGCCCGGCGGTCCGTTGCGGACCTTGGCCGAGGCCTCGTCGATTTTCATCCGCATGACCGAAGTCGCCTTGACCTCCTGCTTGGTCATCGATCTGAGGCTATCCCAGCGGCCGGGAAACAGGTCTTCGATCAGGCGGCGCAGTGCATCGGTCTTTTCCTCGACATCATCGACGAGACGGGCCGCGCCGAAAACCATGGCTGAGCGATAGTTGACGGAATGGTTGAAGGCCGAGCGGGCAAGCACATAGCCGTCGATGATGCTGCAGGTCAGACAGACCGGCATATCCTCGGCCGCGCGCAGGAAGCGGCTGGCGGACGAGCCGTGCCAATAGACGTAGTCGTCCTCACGCCAATGCAGGGTCGGCGTCACATAGGGCGCACCGTCGATGACATAGCCGACATGACAGAGCGGGGAGGCATCCAGAATGGCGTGGACATCGGCGTGGGCGTGGCTGCCGCGCTTCGGGCTGCGCCGCACGCGGGTGCGCTCGGTAGTCGGGTAGGTGCTGGTATCAGGCGGATAGTGATCGGCCATGTCTTCCTCACAGATCGGGCGTTGATCTCTGCCAGCAAAGAGGTAGGCTATAAACAGCCAGTTTATTGATTTTTAGCAGACCAGTTGAGGTTTCATGGCATCGGTGGCGCAGTGGCCGGCACTGGACCGGTCTTCGGGCGATCTGGAGGGGCAAGTCTACCGCTTAATGCGCGATCGTATCCTGCGCGGGCAGATGCCGGCGGGGCAGCGCGTGCCATCGACGCGGGCAATGGCAATCTCGTTCGGCGTTGCGCGCTCGACCGTGGTCAACGCCTATGATCGGCTCAAAGCGGAAGGCTATCTTCACTCGACATCTGGCGCGGCGACACGCGTCGCGGCATTCCCGACGACGCCATTGTCGGGGCAGGCCGCACCACCGCCACCAAATCTGCCGCGCGTTACGGAATTCAAAAGAGGAGGATTGTTCGAGCCGGGGGTGCCCGATGTCTCGACCTTTCCCCACGCCGCCTGGGCGCGCTGTCTCGGTGCTCGGGGCCGGTCGCTGCGGGTGCATGATCTCGGCTACAGCGATCATGGCGGCATTCGCGAGTTGCGCGAGGCGATCCTCGAACACGTCTCGGCGACGCGTGGCGTGGTTGCCCGGCCCGAGCAGATCGTGATCGTGCCGTCGACGGGCGCTGCAATCGGGCTGCTAGCGAGCGTGTTGCTTCAGCCCGATCATCCAGGCGACATCGTTTGGATGGAGGACCCGGGCTATGCCAGCGCGCAGGCGATCCTGCGGATGGCTGGGGCCAGCCTCGTGCCGGTGCCTTGCGATGCCGAGGGCATCGATATCGCGCAAGGGGCCGAGCCGTCGCCGCGCCTCATCTATGTCACGCCCTCGCATCAATATCCGACCGGCGTGACCATGAGCCTGCAGCGTCGTCTTGCGTTGCTTGAATTCGCTCGCGCCAATGGCGCGATCGTGCTGGAAGACGACTATGACAGCGAGTTCCAATATGCGTCGCGCCCGATCGCCGCCCTGCAGGGCATCGATCACGGCGAAGTGGTCGCCTATATCGGCACCTTTTCGAAGACTCTCGCGCCCGGTCTGCGCGTCGCTTACGCCGTCATTCCCTTGCGGCTTCTGGCGGCGACCGAAGCGGCCCAGCGGCTGAGAGGCGCCGTCGTGCCCGTTCATGTCCAGGCGGCCTTGGCCGATTTCATGCGTGAGGGGCGGTTTCGTGCGCATCTGAGGCGCATGAACGCCATCTATGCGGAGCGCATGGCGGCAACTGTCGAGGCGCTTCGTCGCCATTGCAGCGATTGGCTCGATGTTGGCGAGGGGGCAGGCGGATTGCAAGTGGCGAGCTGGTTCCGGGACGCAAAGACCGATGATGTTGCCGTCGCGCGCGCAATTAATTCCAATGGTTTCGCTGTGCGGCCAATATCGGCGCTGTATCTCGGCTCAGCGCAACCTGGGCTGCTGCTTGGTATCGCGCGCATGGAAGCTCAGGCTGCAGATGCTGCAGCGGCAAGGATTGCCAGGCTGCTTGCGACGATGCCCGTCAACGCCTGAGGAACATCGCCCGGTATTCCCGTGGCGTCATGCCTTTCAGCGCCCTGAATTGCCTGTTGAAATTGGCAAGCGAGAGATAGCCGACGGCATCGCTGATATGATGGATCGCCTGGTCGGTAGAGGAGAGGCGGGCGCAGGCGTCGCCGATGCGCATGCGCATGAGGTAATCCGATATCGTCCCGCCGGTATGGCGGCGGAACATGCGGTGCAGGCCGGAGACGCTGAGTGCCGCGATATCGGCCAGCTCATCAAGGCTGATCGCGCGGGCATAGTGAAGATGCATATGCGTCAGCACGCGGTCGATGCGCTCGCGGCTTTCCTTGAGGTCGGGAGCCTGCGCCGGCGCGCTTGCGAGCGGCGTCGCGTGCCGGTCTTCCGCGACTTTCACCAGAATGCCGAGCAAAGCCAGGAGGCGCTCGACGGGCGGCTTTTCGAAAATGGTTTCGAACGAGGAGCGGACGGCGGTCGAGGTCGCCTCCGAAAAGCGAAGGCCGTTGTCTCCGCGCTGCAGCATCGCTTCGATCGATCGGAATTCGATGGCGCCGCCTGTTATCTGCAAAAGCCAGTCGCGATTGAACCAGAGCACGAGCGCGATATGCGGCTTTTCTTCCTCGATCTTGGCGCGCGAAACCCAGCTGTGCGGCAGGTTGGGGCCGACGAGAACGAGATCGCCATCGCAATAGTCGCCACTGTGATCGCCGATGAAGCGCTGGCCGATGGAATTCAGCGTCAGCGTCAGCTCAAATTCGGGATGGTGGTGCCATTGGAACGGAATGCAGTCGTCAAGCCGGCGGTTCAGCATGCTCCAGGATGCCTCCGGCGAACGGGGCAAAACTTCGAGATAGGGCCTCATGGGGCGTCCATAGTTCTATAGGAGCCAGAATAGTATCAGAATTGGCCAGAGCCGAGCAACATCGCCGCGCCAACTAAAGTTACATCTTTCCCGTCACCCGAAAGCAAAAGGGTAGCCAAGATGGAGGAAACTTATGCAGCCTGCCTTGAAACGAGACGCGCACCCGACCGCATCCGCAGTCACGACGCAACTGAAGGATATCCAGAAGACATTGCCGCTCAGGGTGCTGTCGAAGGAAGATTGGCAGCATTGGATCACGAGGGGCTATGTGATCGTGCGACAGGCTGTGCCGCCTGTCAATGTCGAGCGGCTTGTCGACCTCTTGTGGCGCTTTGACGAGAAGGATCCGAACGACCCTTCCACCTGGTATGCGCCGCAGCGGCGCGAGCACAAGATGAAGGAGCTCAACAATACCGGGATGCTGGAGATCTATAATCACCAGTATCTCTGGGACAACCGCATGGAAAAGCGGATCTACGATGTCTTCGTCGACATCTGGGATCGCGAGGATCTCTGGGTCACCATCGATCGCGCCAATCTCAATCCGCCGAAGAAGGTGAAGGGCAACCCCCACGGCTTCATTCATTGGGATGTCGACACTTCGATCCGCCCGCTGCCGATCGGCGTACAGGGTGTTCTGAGCCTGAAGAAGCAGGATGGCGATGTCGGTGGATTCCAGTGCGTGCCGGAACTCTTCGAGCATTTCGAGGAATGGGAAAAGACGCAGCCGGCGGACCGCGATCCGATGCATCCTGACATGACCGGCCTCTCGGTCGTCAATATCGACATGGAGCCGGGCGATCTGATGATATTCAATTCGCTGCTGGCGCACGGTGTCCGCCCCAACCATTCGGACAACCGCGTTCGCATGGCGCAATATATCTCCATGCATCCGGCCGAATACGACAATGTTGCCGAGCGCGAGGAACGTATCCGTCTATGGAGGGAACTGGATTCCCCGAAACGCGATGCCTTTCCCGGCGATCCTCGTGAATGGGAAAAACACAACGCGACGACGGCCGAACTGACGCCGCTCGGCGAGAAGCTGCTGGGTCTCAAGCGCTGGTGAGCGACCGCGACTAACTTCTCAAAAATATCGAGCGGCTCGTGGCCGCTCGATTTAGTTATGCCGATGCGGGGATCAGTGCGCGGCCGTCAGATCTCGTTCCAGCGGCGGATGACCGGCTCGGTCAGGTCGTGCTCATAGCCAAGCACGCTGATGCTCGTGGTATCGAGAACCAGATGCGCGCCACCTTCCGGCGGCAGGCCGACCCAGCGGGCGGCGAAGACGCGCAGGAAATGGGCGCTAGAGAAGATCAGGACGGAGCCGTCGATGCCGCGAAGTTCGCCGATGATCCGGTCGGCACGCGCGCCGACATCGGCGGCAGATTCGCCGTTCGGGCAGCCGTCGCGAAAGACCTGCCAGCCGGGGCGTTCGGCAAGGATCGCCTTCGTGGTGATGCCCTCATAGGCGCCGTAATCCCACTCCGCCAGATCCTCCTTGACGACGCGGCGATCACCGAAGCCAGCCAGCGCGCAGGTGTTTTGCGCGCGCTGCGAGGGGCTCGACCAGACGGCGGCGAAATCGATGGCGGGCAGGCGGCTCGCGAGTTTGCGGGCGGCTTCCTCGCCTGGAGCAGTCAGGGGAATATCGGTCCGGCCGGTATGCCTGCCGGAGAGGCTCCACTCCGTCTGTCCGTGGCGTACCAGATAGACTTCGGGATAGGCGCTGCTCATGCCGTTTCTCCTTTTCGCTACAGCATCGGCCCGAAAATCGGGATCGATTTTCGGAAAGCCTGATGTGTAGATTCAAACATTGAGAGCGCCCTGCGTCCGTACGGACGCAGGGCGCTCTCGCGTGCGAGATTCTTCGCATCTGCGAAGGGTTCTGTCGAGAGTTAAGGCTGTTTGGTAAGTGTCGCGACAACCCTCTGCAAATCCAAGCTCTTGCAGAGAGTTGTGAATCTCATCGTTTCACGGCGCGGCGGACGCTGTAGAGCAAGATGGCGAGGCAGCCGACCAATAGCAGAAGGCCGCCCGCGAGCGGTGGCATAGCGAGAAACTCCACCGCTGCGGCAATAGCGAGGATAAGGATGAGGCAGAGCGTGGCGAGACTGCCATCATCGATGAACATGCCGATGAGCTCGGAGAGGGCGATGCGAAGCACGGTCATTGGGTTGCCTTTGCTGTCGGGTTGCCGCGCATGGCGCGGATGATGACGTAGGAGGCGAGCGAGACGATCGCGAAGATGGCGATCAGCGCGAGATCCTCGCCCGGCCAATGCGCGCCGATACCTTCACCGGTCCAGAAGATGCCGAAGCTGGTGAGCATCAGGCCAACGACGAATTTCAGGGTATTTTCGGGCACGGTCGAGAGCGGGCGATGGACCAGCAGCCCGATCAGCATGACCAGCACGAAGGCGGCGAGCGCGCCGAGGCCGGCATAGAGCGTCAGGCCATGCGCACCGCCGACGGCAATCACGATGAATACCACTTCGACACCTTCGAGCAGCACCGCCTTGAAGGCGGCAAGGCCGGCGAGATAATCGGCCCGGCGATCGGTTGACTGTGCCTGCAGAGCGGCCGTCTCCTTCGAGAAGGCCGCTTCCTCGTCGTGCAAGGCGATGACGCCGAGCGAGCGGAGGATGGCTTTGCGCAGCCAGCGCATGCCGAAGAGGATCAGCAGAACGCCGACGACGAATTGCAGGATTTCGATTGGGATCAGCGCCAGCAGCGGTCCGAAGATGAGGACGAGGACGGCCAGCACTGCAAGGGCGAGCGCGGCACCCGTGAGGGCTGGGCGCCAGCTTCGCGTGACGCCGACGGCAAGGACGATGGTGAAGGCTTCCACGACTTCGACAAACGAACCGAGGAAAGATGCCGTCACAGTGGAGAGTATGGGTGTGAGGCTGTTCATGAACTGATTCCCGAATGACGGTTAGGGCGTTGAATGCGAATGGTATTTTCCGGACGATTATTCTTCATGTCTTGGATGAGCCGAGGCTTGGCCAAATGCCGATATTGCGTGCGCACTGCACTTCGGCGTCGTCACTTGCGTTTCCTCGTGCCGCGCTTGCTCCATGTCTTGTCGATGGCGCCGCGCAGCTGGCTGAGCCGGTCAAGGCTATCGATGGCGACGTCCTTCCCCTTGGCGGCGAGTGCGACGATCAGGGATTCGACCAGGACCAGCGTGCCGGCATGCATGGCGAGGTGGCCGGCATTGCCGCGCGGCACGGGTAGGACTTCAGCCACCTTGTCGGCAAGCGATAGGCCGAGATCGTCGCTGATCAGAATGACCGGAACGCCATGTTTACCGACCTGCTCAAGCAGCACATCGACTTCGCGGTAGAGTGGCGCATAGGCGATCATCAGCACCACGTCACCCTTGCCGATCCAGAGCAGGCGATCGGCGAGCGCGATGCCGGAGGCCGAGAGCGCGCTAGTCGGCAGGCCGATGCGGTTGAACTGCAGGCTGGCATAGTCCGCAATGGCGCCCGAGGGGCCGATGCCGAAGACGTGACGTCGCTCTGCCTTGGCAAGACTATCGACACAGCGTTCGAAGCTTACGGCGAATTCCTCGCGCCGCAGAATCTCCAAAGCCTGCTCGTGTATCCTGATGACATGGTGAAGCGCGTCGCTGGCCTGGCTACCCGTTTCAGCCAGTGTGCGTTGCATCCGCGTTCCGGGGGATGGCGTACCGGTCAGTTCCTCAAGCAGGGCGGCCCGCAGCGTCGAGAGGCTTTCGAAGCCGAGGTTGCGCGCCGTGCGGACGACCGTGGCGTCGCTGGTACCGGCGAGTTGTGCGATCTGGGCGGCCGAATTCAACAGAACAGCCTGCTTCTGATCGACGAAAAAGCGGGCGATGCGCTGCTCTGCAGGTGCAAGTGTCTCGATCACATTGAGGACGCGGTCTTCGAAAGTGCGAGGGTTCTGCGTCGTTTCTGCCATTGGATATCTTCTGTAGTAAATGCTACCAATTATATTTCTGTAGCATTTGCTGCAAAAGAATGACAGCGCAAAACGATGGGCGCTTCGCTGTATTGCAAAGCGCCCTTTTTGATCGCGTTGTAAGGCAAGCGCAGAGAGCTTGTTGCGACTATTCCGCCAAAGCTGCGCGTACGGCCGGGATCACCTTCTGGCCGTAGAGTTCGATACAACGCAGCATCTTGTCATGGCCGAGTGCGCCGGCGCTGTATTTCAGCTGGAAGCGGCTGATGCCGAGTGTCTTGACCACTGGAGCAAGTTTGGCGGCGACCGTTTCCGGCGAGCCGACATAGAGCGAACCCTTTTCGATCTCGTTGTCGAACTCCGCGCGCGTCATGGGCGGCCAGCCGCGTTCGCGGCCGATGCGGTCGCGCATCGCCTTATAGCAAGGCCACAGTTCCTCGCGCGCCTGTTCGTCCGTTTCGGCGATGTAGCCCGGCGAATGGATACCGATCGGCTGCACGGGCTTGCCGAGCTGCTCATAGGCGCGGTGATAGAGGTCGACATAGGGCTGGAAGCGATAGGGGCTTCCGCCGATGATCGCCAGCATCAGCGGCAGATCGTAGTGCGCAGCGCGCACCACCGATTCCGGGCTGCCGCCGACGCCGATCCAGGTCTTCAGCTGACCGCTTTCGATGGTCGGGAAGACCTTCTGGTTGCGCAGGGGCGGGCGGATGCTGCCCTGCCAGTTTACAGGCTCGTTTTTAAGGAGAGCTGCGAACAGATCCAGCTTTTCCTCGAAGAGCTGCTCGTATTGCGAGAGCTCGAAGCCGAACAGCGGGAAGGATTCCGTAAACGAGCCGCGGCCGAGAATGACCTCGGCCCGACCGTTCGAAACAGCGTTCAGGCTGGAGAAGCGCTGGAACACGCGGATCGGGTCATCTGAGCTCAGTACCGTTACCGCCGAACCGAGATGGATTTTCGATGTGCGGCTGGCAATAGCGGCCAGGATCGTTTCGGGCGAGGAGACCGCGAAATCCTCGCGGTGATGCTCGCCGATACCGAAGAAGTCTATTCCGAGCTGGTCGGCCAATACGCCTTCCTCGACGACATTGCGCAGCACCTGCGCATGCGGCAGCGGCGCGCCCGTGTCGTCAAAGGTGACGTCGCCGAAAGTATCCAGGCCGAATTCGACATTGTTTGTCGTCATGATTTTTCCTGTCATGTGTCGAAATGATAATGTTGAGACAGCATGTAGTGTCGCTCCCGACCATCCACTACCCGGAAAGTTTCGGCTGAAATCTTCGAAGAATTCGATATGCGGATGGCAACCGGCGATAATCAGCAACACCGGCGTTGCGATCGGCGGTACTCACGCCAATATTAGCTCCGACGTGAGCGCAGTTGAATCAAGGACAAAACACATGGTCGCACTTAAAAAGGTCAATCTTACCAAAGCTTTTGCAGCTTTCGATGAGACGTGGAGCCCGCGCGTCGGCGGCGACATCAACGATTTCCAGATCAAGCTCGTGAAGCTGGAAGGCGCATTCCATTGGCACCATCATGAGGAAGAGGACGAGCTCTTTCTGGTCGTCAAAGGCACGCTGCGCATGAAGCTGCGCGAGGAAAACGGCGGCGATGTCGTGCTCGGGCCGGGCGAATACATCATTGTTCCGCATGGGGTGGAGCATTGCCCGGTCGCCGAGCCGACCTGCGAAGTCGTGCTGTTTGAGCGCAATACGACGCTGAATACCGGTAATGTCGAAAATGAGCGGACGATCCGCCAACCAAAACGTCTCTGAGTGATGCGATGGTCCGGCGGCTCCTTCAGAAAAGAAGCTGCCGGACATCGTCTAGTCCATCATTTCAATGCCAGCTTGTTCGATGGCGTCCGGCAGGCGGCGAACACGTCGAGGCTCGGATCATAGACCTTCGTCGAGACGTCCATCATGCCGAGAACGCTGTGGAAGATGTTGTCGTGAGAGTAGGTGCCTTCGGCAGCGCGCTTGGCAAGGCAGGCCATGTCGAAACCGGCAGCCTTGGCCAGATCGTCGGCCATCCATACCAGCATCGGCACATGCGTCTGCTGTGAGGGCGCGATGATATAGGGTGTGCCGTGCAGATAGATGCCGTTTTCGCCAAGCGACTCGCCGTGATCGGAGAAATAGAGCACGGAGCCGGATATCGAGTTCGAGCGCTGCTTCAGCTTGTCGATGACCATCGCGACGATGTGATCCGTGTAGAGGATCGTGTTGTCATAGGCATTGGTGATTTCCTCCTGCGAGCAGGAGCTGAAATCGTTGGAGCGGCAATCCGGCTGAAACCGGCGGAATTCGTCGGGGTAGCGCTGATAGTAGGCCGGGCCATGGCTGCCGAGCTGGTGCAGCACCAACACGCTGTCGCCCTTCACCTTGTCCAGCCAGCCGTCAACCTTATCGACGAGGATCTCGTCCTTGCATTCGCCGTCCTGGCAGAAGCGCGGATCGGCAGAGTGCGGCAGGAAGGTATATGAAACGCGATTGGTGACGTCGTAGCTGCCTGTGTCGTTGTCAAGCCAGGTCACATCGACCTTGGCGTGGGTCAGCACATCGAGCAGGTTTTCCGTCTCCAGCCCCTTGCGATGGCTATATTCTTGGCGCGTGTAGACCGAGAACAGGCAAGGTATCGAGGTGGCCGTCGCGGTACCGCAGCTACTCGTATTCGGGAAATAGACGACGTTGCGCTTTGCCAGCTCCGGATTGGTCATCTTGGCATAGCCGCCGAGCGAGAAGTTCTGCGCACGGGCCGTCTCTCCGGCAACGATGATCGTCACACGCGGCTTGCCGTTGTCGACGGCGCCGACCCTGCGGGCATCCGTGCCCAGTGGCTCAGCCACGACATTTGCATTCCTTTGCGCATCGATGACGTACCGCACCGCGCTTGTGATCGGCATCACAGGATTGAGCGTATCCATCATGTCTCGGTGAGCACGGCCGATGCCGGCGTAGGTCTTATAGAACGTCGTTCCGGCGGCGACGAAGATCGCCGAGCAGGCGAGGATGACGGCGGTATTGTAGGCGAGCTTCTTGAGGATCGGGCGATGGACGATCCGGACCCACACGATGAGCAGAGACGGCAAGACACCCGTCAGCAAAACATAGGTGATGAAGCGCGTCGTGATCAGATGGCTGCTTTCCGCGCCTGTCGAAACAGCCGCGTTGCGGATCATCTCCTTGTCGATAATGACGCCGAACTGGTCGTTGAACCAGGAAGATACCGAAGCCACCAGCACGAAGAAGATAAGAACCGGCTTCGTGACGTATTTGGCGGAGAAGAATGTGAAGAGCGCCATGATCGCCGCGGAGATACCAATGACGAAAGCGGCAAAGGCGGCCGGCTCGGCGATGAAATAGCCGTAAGCCTTGGTCCAGAACATCCGGTTTGTCACAAGGAGTACATAAAGCGTCGCTACAAGGCACAGCGTGATACTGCCGATTGCTGGCGCGAATTTTTGTCGGCCAGGTTCTACTTTTTCGTTGGTCAATGATTGTCTCCGAGGCATGGGCTGGCGGTTGACGCAGAAAAGCCCATCACTACAGGTGTGCTTTGGCGGTCAAAGCACGCCACCATGGTGATCAATCCTGACATTTACCTGAACGGCGATTTGCCGCGCGGAGCCGGTTGGCTCGAATTCAGGCTGTCTTTCCTTTTTGTCGATGTTGTGTCGAAAGTTCAGGTTGTCGTCAGAAATACGTCCCATAGGTTCCCGATTGCAATTGGGGATGCAATCGTGCGGCTTCTATTGGTCGAAGACAACACACTGATAGGCAACGCCGTGCAGGATCATCTGAACGCCGATGGCTGGTCGGTCGATTGGTCCATGGATTTGGAGTCTGCCAAGCTTGTCATTGCGGCCGAAGCGCACGACGTGATGCTTCTCGATCTTCGATTGCCCGATGGCAGCGGCCTCGATCTGCTCAAACTCATGGAAGCGCGCGGGGATGCGACCCCGATCATTGTCATGTCGGCCTATGATCAGCTGTCGGATCAGATGAGAGCCATGGACATCGGCGCCGTCGATTATCTGGTGAAGCCATTTGCGCTGAGCGAAATGGCGGTTCGTGTTCGCAAGGCGGCAAGGCGCGGCCGGTTGATCCGCATGCGCAATGCCGGCTGAGCCGAGCCAGCTCCAGGATCAGGCTCGCGTTCCCGACCGCAGGAAATCGATGATCGCTATGGCCGCTGCAAAGAGCACCAAAGACAAGAGCCAGCCGAGCACCGCGTCGGACAGATAATGGGCTCCTGTCATCACGCGCATGACCGGCATCATGATCGAGATGATGGCGAGCGGGATACCCACGGAGAAGCGCAGCCGCTGCGGCAGAAGCAGCACCAGGCAAAGCAGCCAGCCGCCAGACGACGCTTCGCCCGAGACGAAGGAGCAGTTTGCAAGACATCGACCGGCGAACGAACCTGCCTGAACGAAATCCAGCGAACCGCCGAAGAGATCCGTGGTGCGCGGTCTTGGCCTGCCGCCATAGGTTTTGAGCAGCGCGTTGACGATGAGGCCACAGCCGACGCCAAGCGATATCAGTGCGGCGATATACCGATCCGCTTTCAATGTCCGCCAGCCTGCGCCGTATTTATACCGAGATGAAATCAGTGCGGCGAACAGGACAAGAATGGCGATGTATGGCAGGGCGAGCGTCACGTTTCGCACCATGCGAAGGATAGGATTTTTGGCGAGGGCAAAGGTACCGCAGACGTTACCGATGGTGGTGGCCGATGTGCAAGGCTCCGCCGTGAAGACGCTTTTAGCAACAGCGAGATCGATGCCCGGAAATCGATAGAAGACAAACAGCAGCGTCCACCAGAGCACGAACAGCGCGAGAAACACAAAAAAGTATCTGCTTACCGGCGCATTCCGTTTTGTGGAAGCAATGGAGTTGTCGCACATCTAAAAGCTGGCCGCTGTCTAAACACGTTCAAAATGAATGCCCGCCCGCGTTGTGAAGGCGTCAGGAAACTACAATCGGCGACTATTATGACAGAAGCCTTAAGCCAGGCTGAAAGGCAATGATCGGGAAGGCCTATCAAGGCCGCACAACCGCGCCGGATGCATGCGGCAAAGTGTTCGCGTTCACCTTTGTCCCGGGCGGCGATCTATTCGCCGGTCTTGAAATAGGCTTCCAGCCGGTAGCCGTCGGGATCGATGACGAAGGCGGCATAGTAGAATTGGCTATAGTCCGGCCTGATGCCCGGCTTGCCGTTGTCTTCACCGCCATTGGCGATGCCTGCGGCATAGAAGGCGTCCACGGCTGCCTGGCTCGGGGCCACGAAACAGAAATGCAGCCCGGAGCCGCGATCGGCCGGTACGGGACGTTCCACCTCGCTCACCCAGAATTGCGCGCGTTCCGCGCCATATCCGACCGTACCGTCGAAGTTGGTGACGCGCTCATAGCCGAGAGGAGAAAGGGCCGCGTCATAAAATTTCTGCGCCCGCGCCAGGTCTTTGACGCCGATCGAAATATGGTCGAACATGAAACAAGCTCCTGCCGTGTTGTCTGCGAAGCTTTACGGAAGGCCCGCTCCAGGGGAAACGTCGGCTTTCAAACTCCGCGGATCGATTTCGTCTCACCATCTTGCAACGATCATGGGAAGTCAACAAAACGAGGGGAGGGTTTGTCTGGTCGCTTGGCTGCTTCTTCTATGAGGCGGTCCGGTGCCGCCGCACCGCTGAGATAAACGGATGGGTGTAGAATTTACCGCTGTGCGGCTGCGATCTGATTTTTTTGCAACGACTGTCGATTTCCAGAGCGCTGCTTCGTCGTCAATATGAGCGGGTTTGTTGAGCGGCAATGGTGCCGGCACCTCGCTTCCGGAGGATACTTCCCATGCGTTTCATGTCTATCGTCACCTCTAGCGACCACATGCATCCGACGCCGGAGCTGTTAGAAGCCATGCACAAGCTCGCCGATCGGGAAATTAAGGCCGGCCGCATGATCGATACGGCGGGACTGATGCCGCTTGCGACGGGCGCCCGCGTCACGATCAAGGCCGGCAAATTAAACGTCGTCGACGGCCCTTTCGTCGAGGCCAAGGAGGTCGTCGGCGGCTATGCGATCTTCGAGCTGCAGAGCAAGGAAGAGGCCGTGGCGCTGGCGGTCGAGTTCATGCAGTTGCACAAGGATTTCATGCCCGGCTGGGAAGGCACATGTGAAGTGCGCGCTTACTTCGAACCAAATGTCGAAGGTGTGTGCGACCCGCTCGCTGAAGCAAGGGCATGATGCTCTCGATCTGTCATCGGGGCGGGCGGCCTTGAAAGCCGCCGGCGCCCATCAGGCGATCCTGGCCGTCTGGCGGATCGAACAGCCGCGGCTGATCACCAGTCTCGCGCGGTTGCTGCGCGACGTGCCGCTGGCTGAGGATCTGACGCAGGAGGCGTTGATTGTCGCCTTGGAACGATGGCCGAAGACGGGCATCCCCGAGCGACCTGGCGCATGGCTTATGACCACAGCTAAGCGCCGGGCGCTCGACCATTTGCGGCGGCGTCGGATGCTGGACCACAAACACGAGATGATCGTTCGGGAGATGGAGGAGGACGAGCAGATCATGCCCGATCTAGATACTTCTCTCGACGACGATATCGGCGATGAAATGCTGCGCTTGATCTTCACGGCATGTCACCCGCTGATCTCGCGCGAGGCACGGGTGGCACTTGCCCTGCGAATGATCTGCGGCTTGACGACCGAGGAAATCGCCCGGGCGTTTCTGGTGTCTGAGGCAACGATTGCCCAGCGCATTGTCCGCGCCAAGAAGACCTTGTCGGAATCCGGGCTTTCCTACGAGACGCCGCACGGCGAGGAGCTCTCGCAGCGCCTCGCCTCGGTGCTGGAGGTCGTCTATCTGATCTTCAACGAGGGATATACGGCTGCGCGCGGCGAGAATTGGATGCGGCTGCAATTGTGCGGCGAGGCGCTGCGGCTCGGGCGAATATTGACGTCCGTGGCACCGCAGGAGCCGGAGGCGCATGCTTTGCTGGCGCTGATGGAGCTGAATGCGTCCCGAGCGGCGGCTAGGACGGATGCCGACGGTAATCCGATTTTGCTGCTCGATCAAAATCGTGACCGCTGGGATCGGCTGCAGATCCGGCGCGGCCTGAAAGCGCTGATGCGGGTGCATGAGCTCGGCGGTGCCGGTGGAGTTTACGCGTTGCAAGCCGCGATCATCGCATGTCACGCAAGAGCGGGAACGGCCGATGAAACCGACTGGAGGCGGATTGCCGATCTCTATGCGGAGCTTGCCTTGCTTGTTCCTTCCCCGATCGTCCAACTCAATCGCGCTGTCGCGGTCGGCATGGCCGTAGGTCCCGAGATGGCATTGGAGATCATCGAAAACCTCCGCGACGAGCCAGCATTGAAGGATTATCATCTTCTGCCGAGCGTTCTCGGCGATCTTCTTTACAAGCTCCGCCGATATGATGAAGCGCGGCAAGCCTTCGAGACGGCAGCCGCGCTTGCTGAAAATCAGAGGGAGCGTGATCTCCTCCTGCGCCGCGCCGCCGAAGCCGCTGGCGCCGAGAAGGATTGACCCGCCGGAGAGGCGGGCCATCTTGCTTCGAGCTATTCTGCAGCCTGATAATTTGCGGCCTTAGCGGCGGACGAACGCGGGCCGACCGCTGCGAGCAGCGTGATGGCGGCAGCAAGGATCGTCACGAAACCGATGCCAGCGACATAGGGATTCCAGCCGAAGTTCGGAGCTGCGCTGAAGACGGCCGATGCCGCCGCCAGAATGATGCCGCCGCCGATCTGGAAGGAGGCAAACAGCATGCCCGAGGCCAGGCCGGATTCGTCGTCGCCGACGTCAGAAAGGGCCGCGACCTGGATCGACGGATAGGTCATGGCATAACCGATGCCGAGCAGGAGCTGCGAGATGGCGACGAGCACTACCGTATCAATATGCCCAGCCGACAGCACCCAGAAGAGATAGCTGATGGCCTGCAGTCCCACGCCGAAGGTCATGAGAAGTGTCGTGCCGCGGTTCTGGCCGATCGTCGCAAAGCGTGGTGCCAGGAACATGACGCAGGTGCCGCCTATGGCGAAGGCGAAGCCGGTTGCAAAGGCCGACCAGCCGACAACGGTCTGATAATAGAGTGTCGCGATGAACTGGAAGCCAACATAGGCTCCCTGATACAGCGCAGCGATGGCATTGGCATGGCTGAGCTTGGTGCGGCGGAACATGGCAAGCGGCACCATCGGATCATGATGGCGCGATTCCACGATCAGGAACAGCACGATCAGGATCAATGCGGCGAGGAGCGAACCCCAAGTCGCAAAGGCCTGCCAGCCATCGGCGGCGGCATTGGTGACGCCGAAGACGAAGAGCAGCAGGCCGGGCGTGATCGTCAGGGCGCCGGCCCAATCGAAGCGGGCGCGTGGGCCGTTTCGCTTGTGGTCGGCCGGCAGGACGAGCGGGGCGACGATCAGCGCCAGGATGGCGACGGGCGCCCCCATGACGAGCGTCGCGCGCCAGCTGATAAGCGTTGCCGCTCCGCCCAGCACCATGCCGAGCACGAAGCCGGCAGCACCGGTGGAGGAGAAGACGCCTAGGGCCTTCGCGCGAGCATTGCCTTCCCCAAAGACGGAGAGAAGGAGGGCGAGGGCTGCAGGTGCTGTGAAGGCAGCGGCAATGCCCTTGATCAGACGAGCGGCGATCAGGGTCGGGGCGCTATCGACGAAACCGCCGGCAATGCTGGCGGCGGCGAAGACGCCGAGCGACCAGAGGAAGACGCGGCGGTGGCCGAAGAGATCGGCAACACGACCGCCGAGCAGCAGGAAGCCGCCATAGCCGAGCACATAGGCGCTGACGGCCCATTGCAGCGAGGTCGCCTGCATGCCGAGCTCTTTCTGGATTGCGGGCAGGGCCACGCCAATGGTGGAGACGTCCATGGCGTCGAGGAAATTGGCGGCGCATAGCAGCAGCAACGCCAATCCCGCCCCGCTTCGGGTTTGGGAAGAAGTCATCGGGATCGTTCCTTTCTAGGCTGCCACCTCTTGGGAGGGTGAAAGCGGCAGGGAACGAGAAAATGTACATCTTCAAACCCTATTGCAAATTGATAGTAACCATGTCAGGTATTACTCATAATGATGAATGATGCCACGCTTCGAAAAATCGATCTCAATCTGCTGCTCGCCTTCTCCGTGCTGATGCAGGAGCGGAATGTGAGCCGTGCGGCCGAGCGGCTGCTGCTCGGTCAGCCTGGTCTTTCTGCCGCACTCCGCCGGCTGCGCGAGACGCTGGATGATGAATTGTTCGTGCGCGTAGGGCGCGGCCTGCAGCCCACGCCGCGGGCGCTGTCCATCGCGCCGGCGATCGAGGATGCGCTCTCCGGCATCGAGCGCGCCATCCGCCCGCCCGCAGCCTTCGATCCTGAAAACTGGCACGGCGAGTTCCGCATCGGGCTCTGCGACAATCTCGAATCCTCCTTCTTCGGACCGCTGGTGGCGCGGTTGCGTCACCTTGCGCCGAATGCGCGGCTGACCAGCGTGGCGTTTGACCGGCGCGACGCCGTGCGTCTGCTGGACGAGGGCGCCTTTGACTTCAGCATCTCGGTGCATGACGAACCGGCCTCCTGGCATGTTCGTGCGCCACTGTTCCAACAGGCATCGCTCTGCATCTACGATGGCCGGCATCTCAAATGTGCGGCGCCGCTGAGCCTGAAGCATTTCGCCAATGCGCCGCATGTCACCGTTTCGCTCGAAGGCGCCATATCCACCGGCGTCGATGTCGCTCTCGCGCGCCTCGGCCATCGCCGGCAGGTCGTGGCGACGGTTCCCCGCTTTTCCGCACTGCCGACGACGCTACGCGCCATTCCAGCTATTGCGACTGTTCCCGAAGCGATTGCGCGCTGCATGGCGCAACTGCATGACCTGACGATTTCGGAGCCGCCGTTCGAGCTGCCTGCCGACCCTGTGACGATGCTCTATCGTCGCGTCGATCAGGCCGACAGCCGCTCGGTATGGTTCCGCCGGCTTTTCGTTGAGGTTGTCAAGGAAGCGCTCGAAGCCAGCGGGTGCCGCATGGGCGTTTCCACGGATGCCTGCTGCTATGATCCGCCTGAACTCGCGGAAGCTGTTTGATCCTTCGAGCGGAGACGCCATGATCCGTCGTACCTCACGCCTTTCCCTGCGGATGCCGGAAGAGCTCGATATCGACTTTCTGGCGGCCTTGTTCCAGCGGCCCGAACTGGTCGCCCACAGGCCGGATCCGAGACCGGATTCTCCCGAAGAGAGTGCTCGGCGTCTCGCCCGTGACCGGACGCATTGGCGCCTGCATGGGTTCGGGCGCTGGGCGATCGAAACGCAGGGACAGCTGATCGGTTTCGGAGGCGTTACCGTTTCGACGGAATTTGAGGGGCTCAATCTTTCTTATCATCTGCATCCCGATCATTGGGGAAGCGGCTACGCGACGGAGCTGGTGAAGGAGGCGCTGGCTTTCGCCCATAACGATCTGCAGGCGAAGCGCGTTATCGGGCTTGTACGTCCCGTCAATCTCGCCTCCCGGCGCGTGCTGGAAAAATGTGGATTCCATTTCGAGCGCGAAGTCATGCTGCATGGAGCGCCGACGCATCTGCTTTCCCATCCGCGGGCCGTCGCTGATATCGATGAGCCGACTTAGCCGTCCGGATAAGGCATGCCGTCCTTATGCACGAAGCGGCCATCGGTGCTCGAGCTCATCATATCGACATCGGAACAGGTGATGAGGTCGGTCGGAGAGCGCGTTCCGACCTCGAGATAGACAGCCGTGGTACTCGACTTGTTGATCATGTGATGGCCGTTGCCCGAGCTTTTCGGGAAGGCGGCACAATCGCCAGCGCGCAGCACGGTCTCGCCGCCATCCTCGATGAGCGTCAGTTCGCCCTTCAGCACATAAACGAATTCGTCCTCCTCCGAATGCCAGTGCCGCTGACTCGACCAATTGCCCGGCGGCAGCCGCATGAGGTTGACCCCGAAATCCGTGAGGCCGCCGGCATCACCCAGACGCTGGCGTATGCGCTCGGCGCAGGGTTCATTGAAGGGCGCTGGATAGCGCGTGCCCTTGATTTCAGGTATAGCTGCAATATCGATCCTCGGCATGATGATCCTGCCTGCGATTTCCGATGGATGTGTGTGCTGCTTGTAGTTTGAAGTCTAGCAAGACTTATCGCTGTCAGCCAAGCGATGTATCTCGGCAGAGCATAGCACACGGGGCTTAATTGCCTTGCTTTGTCATCTAATTGTCACCCGGTTGTCATCGCTCATACACATGTGCGTCGTTTGCGCAACACGCCATATGAAGCTGCTGTCATATATGTTTTGGGACCTCTCCACGCCCTTGTAAAAGCAAAATAGTAAATGCAGCTTACTAATCGGAAGCGAAGCCTTGTGCTTCGAATTTGGCACTGGAACTTGATGTCGAGCGACCCCCAGGTTCGTCCATCGCGCAAGTTCATTCGACGGATGGAGTTACCATGAACATCAAGAGCTTGCTTATCGGTTCTGCTGCTGCGCTATGCGTCGTATCCGGCGCGCATGCTGCCGATGCTATCGTTGCCGCCGAACCGGAGCCGCTGGAGTATGTCCGCATCTGCGACGCGTTCGGCGCCGGCTACTTCTTCATTCCCGGTACGGAGACCTGTCTGAGGATCGGCGGCAAGGTCCGTACCGAAGGCCAGTGGAAAGATCCCTACAATCGCGCCAGCAACTTCGGCACCAAGTGGCATACTCGCGCCGAGCTCAATCTGAATACCGCAACTGACACCGAATATGGCCCGCTGAAGACCGAGACCATCGTGCGTTGGGACTGGAACGATGGTGGCTCCACCGGCACGAACTTGCTGTGGGCCTACATTACCCTCGGCGGCTTCAGCGTGGGTAAGACGGACTCGCAGTACAACCAGTTCATCGGCTATGCCGGCGATGTGATCCAGGACGACGTTATCTATGACGGTCCGTATGAATTGAACCAGCTGACCTACAACTATGACAGCGGCACGGGCTTTACTGGTGTCATCTCGCTCGAAGACAGCAATTCCGGCACGACCACAAGCGCCTATGGCGGCAGCTGGCAGCTCTCCAAGAGCGATCACTACGCTCCGAATGTAGTGGCCGGTCTCGGCTACAAGGCTGGCGCATGGCAGTTCCGCGTGGTCGGCGGTTATGACTCTATCGTCGAAGAAGGTGCCATCAAGGCTCGTATCGATGCCGACTTCGGCGTCTTCTCCGCCTTCCTGATGGGCGGCTGGAACACTGATGGCGACAAGCTCAACCAATATGCCGGCTCGAACCAGAACGTCTCGGCCTGCACGACTTCCGACGGCGTCGTTCACGGCGCGGATTGCGGCTGGGGCGACTGGGCCGTCTGGGGTGGCGTCGGCGTTCCGATCAACGACAAGCTGAAGTGGAACCTGCAGCTTGCCTATACCGACTCCAAGATCTTCGAGGCGACCACGAACGTCAAATTCAATCCGGTCAAGAACCTGCTGGTCGAGCCGGAATTCACCTACGTTCACTACGATCTGCCGAGTGACGATACCTTCTCGGGTATCCTGCGCTTCGAACGGACTTTCTGAGGCTTTTGGTCTCGGCTGATCTTCGCAGAAATGAGGCCCGGTCTTCATATCGGGCCCTATCTGTCGTGACGGACGATTTCTAAATCTCCGTTCGCACCGCATCCTGCCGACAGGCACCATGCGATGCATCGTGACCTCCAGCGCAATCGCACCCAAACGGGCGCCAGGTCACCCTTGGCAGTGGTCAAACAGCCGATAAAGGGAAGTCGGTTCACTGTCATAAATCCAATGCTAATCAACGACTATCTCATTTTCGATAGCGCCCTTCGGCGCGACCAAAGGAAGCCCCATGAAGACGATCATCATACTTGCCGCAATTGGACTGTTCTCCACGAACGCGATGGCCATGTCGGCCTATAATTCCAAGTCGATGACCTGCGCCGCCGTGCATGAAAAGATGGCCCGGGAAGGCTCGATCGTGCTGAGATATCCCTCGCACCATCCGGGCCTGATGATGTACCATCGGACCGTTTCGAATTCGATGGCTTGCCTGGGGCAAGGCTCGATGGCCAGCGCCAGCGTTCCCACCAGCGACGACCCCAGCTGCAAGATCAAGACCTGCAGCTTCGCGACGGGCAAAGGGCCGAACAAGAACCACTGAACTGAAAGCAAGGCTGGCTGTCACCATGGCTCAGCCGCCACCAGACCTTCTCGGATCGTAATATCGGTGCGGCAGGAAAGCTCCTGCCGTCTGACGTTCCTGTTACGCTTTCAGGTCGAAATCGCCGGATAAAGTGCCTCTCGCCGCGCATTCGGCAGGATGAAAGCGACAACGGGTGTGTTATTATCGCACCCATGAATGGCTGACACGATCAGCTTCGCGGCGCGCTCTGTCGCGGAAACATTTGCGGGGTTATCCAATGCCGCTTGTTTACAGACCTGCTTGCGCGGAAGATTTGGCCGCGACCGATACTCTGGTGGTTGCCAGCATCAACGATCTTACCGTCCGGCATGGCTTCGGCGCGATGGCGACGGCAAGCCCTCCCGGCTTTCAGCTGTTTTCGCTGAAGGACGACCCTGATGGGCTATGGGTCGCAGAAGACGAGGGAGAAATTCTCGGCTTTGCCTGGAGTTGGGTTTGCGGCGATGTTTGGTTCCTCGCCCAGCTGTTCGTCGACCCCGCCCGACAGGGGCAGGGCATCGGAAATGAACTGTTGGAGCGGACCATGGAGCACGCCCGGAAATCGGGAGCGGCTCATAAGGCACTGATTACCTTCACCTTCAATCGTGTCTCGCAGGGCCTTTACATGCGGCACGGCCTCTTTCCCAAGATGCCGATTTACTTTTTCAATGTCGAGCGCGAACGGATAAAGCAGACCTTGCCAGCACCGCCATTGCGCGCCATCGCGATCGACAACGGCGCTGTGACTATGGAAAATCTCGTCCGGATCGATTCCCGCGCCATTGGCGTCTCGCGGGAGAAACATCACCGCTATCTGCTCGACGACCCGGCGACCAAAGGGTTTTTGCTCTACGCCGGCAACGATATCGCCGGCTACGGCTATATCGGTTTCAACGGGCACATCGGTCCCCTAGCGGTCATGCGGCCCGACTTTCTCCGCGATGCCTTTGCGACGGCGTTGACGCTGGCGGCAGATGGCTCCGCCGAGAAGATATCGGCGTTCCTGCCAGGCACATGCGACGGCGCCTTGAGCCTTGCGATCGATCAAGGCATGCGGATCACCTTCCCCATGCTACTGATGGCATCGCCCGGCTATGGCGACTGGACGCAATATCTGCCGCGAAATCCGGGCTTTATGTAGGCGGGCGTTTGCTGGTGGCGCAACGGAATGGCTATCTCGGCGCCGAGCCTTTGCGATTGCCGGGAGGTAGCATTGAGGTCCAACTTATTCTGCATTGGCACGGACCCCGGAGAAAATGGCGCACCCGACAGGATTCGAACCTGTGACCTTTGGAATCGGAATCCAACACTCTATCCAGCTGAGCTACGGGTGCATGCCGTGGCGGTTTGAATCGCCTGTCCGATGGCTGGTTCTTAGCCCAGGAAAGGCTTGGCTTCAATGCGGAAAATTCAGGAAAGCGTGAGATCGGACGTTTTGTTGGGATAAGGCCGCGGGCTTTGAGCGCGCGGCCTTGGTGTCATCGGCCGTTCCGGCTCATTCCTTCATCGCGCCGGGGCCGGGGATGGCTTTGGGCGGCACCTTGCCGAGGATGATCATGCCCAGCACTTCGTCCTTGGTGACGTCTTCGGTGCGGGCGTGGCCGACGACCTGGCCGTTCTTCATGACCGAGACGCGGTCGGCAAGGTCGAAGACGTCGTGGATGTCGTGGCTGATGAGGAAGATGCCGATGCCTTCCTTCTTCAACTGCTTTATGAGCTCGCCGACCTGCGCCGTCTCCTGCGGGCCAAGCGCCGCCGTCGGCTCGTCCATGATCAGGATGCGGGCGTCGAAGAGGATGGCGCGGGCAATCGCCACCGACTGGCGCTGGCCGCCGGAAAGCGCCTTCACCGGCTCTTTGAAGCGCTTGAAGTTGGGGTTGAGGCGTCCCATCACTTCGCGGGCCTTCGCTTCCATCGCGACGTCGTCGAGCGTACCCCAGCGGGTCTGCAGTTCGCGGCCAAGATAGAGGTTGGCGGCGGCGTCGACATTATCGGCGACGGCGAGCGTCTGGTAGATCGTCTCGATGCCGTATTTCTTGGCGTCGCGCGGGGTGCGGATATCGGCGGGCTCGCCGTTGATCAGGATATCGCCGCTGTCGCGCTTGTAGGCGCCGGAGAGAATCTTGATCAGCGTCGATTTGCCGGCGCCGTTATGGCCGAGAAGGGCGACGACTTCGCCGGGATAAAGGTCCACCGAGGCGTTGTCGACCGCGTGGATGCCGCCGAAGGAGATGGAAATGTTCTTCATTTCCACAAGCGGAGTGGTTTGATCCGTCATGGTTCAGAATTCCTTTTACTTGGCGCGCGAGCGGTAGACGATGTCGAGCCAGACGGCGACCACCAAAACGACCCCGACGACGACGTTTTGAATCGGTGTGTCGACATTGGCGAGCCCCATGCCCGATTGCAGCGACTGCATGACCAGCGCGCCAAGCATGGCGCCGGCGACCGTGCCGCTGCCGCCGGCGAGCGACGTGCCGCCGATGACGGCAGCAGCGATGGTGAAGAGTTCGTAGGTGGTTCCCTGTGAGTTCACAGCCGAATTGAGGCGGGCGGTCGAAATCGCGGCGGCGACGGCGGCGAGCAGGCCCATCAGCGCGAAGATCTTCACGATGACCCAGCGGGTCTTGATGCCGGCAAGCTCTGCCGCTTCCGGATTGCCGCCGATCGCGAAGACGTAGCGGCCGAAGCGCAGGCGGGTCGCGATGAAAGTCATCGCGATGCCGATGAGAACGGCGATAAGGACCGGCACCGCGATGCCATAGGGGATATCGAGGCCGTTCTCGGGCCACGTGATATTGTGCTCGGTGGCGTAGCGCTTGGCGATGCCGACCGGCCAGTCATAACTATTGAAGAGATAGACGGTACCGAGGACGAGCAGGGAGCCAAGGCCGGCCAGGAAGTATTCCGCCCAGAGGGGGCGGCGCGGAAAGTGGAAGCGCTTTCTTTGCTGGCGTGAGCCGACGATGCCGACAATGATTAGCAGGCAGGAAATCACGCCGACCACCCAGCTCCAGGTGGCGCCGATCGAGCCGGTGGCGCCGCTGCCGCCCATGATAACGAAGGTGGAATCCATCGGCGCCACGGTCTGACCGCTGGTGACGTACCACGCAAGGCCGCGCCAGACGAGAAGGCCGCCAAGCGTCACGATGAAGGAGGGAACGTTCATGAAGGCGATGATCGCGCCCTGGAAGGTGCCGATGGCCGTGCCGATCGCCAGGCCGCAGAGGAGGGTGATGATCCACGTCCAGGAGCTGTCGAAGCCGAGATATTGCGGCAGCCATTTTGCCTGCATGACGCCCATGATCATGGCGACGAAACCGAGCACGGAGCCTACCGACAGGTCGATGTTGCGCGTGACGATGACCAACACCATGCCCGTGGCGAGAACCGCGATTTCGCAGGTCTGCACCGAAAGGTTCCAAAGGTTTCTCGCCGTCAGAAATTCCCGGCCGTCGAAGACCCTGAGATAGAGATCAAAACCGATCCAGATGATCAGTAGCGCTCCTATCATGCCGAGCAGGCGGGTATCGATTTCCGTGGCGCGCAGAAACCGGGTGATCGCGCCGGCATCCGCGTTCCTAGGCCCGCTCGATGTAGTGGACTGTGTCATGTCGGCCATCGCTTTGCCGTTCTCCCTCTGTCGGGCGCGGCCGGCGACGCATTCTGGCAGTCGCTGGCAATCGCGCCAATCTCAAAAATGTCTGCCATCGCCTGCAACCCGGCCTTTATCCGGTCCCGATGACCGCCGTCCGACGGACAAAGGGATGCGGCGGCATACCACACTGCGGGGAAGCTCCGCCTCCAGCTGCAAGGGAGGGTTGTCGGCTTCCAATCCGCATTCGACGCCGCAACGGTGTGCCGCTGCGGCGTCGCTCTTTCGATGAGTAAGCTCGTTCTAAAGTCGGTTTATTTGCAGGCCGCGACAGCGCCTGCCTTGACACCCTGGCAGGCTTCAGCCTTGGAAATCCAGCCGGCGTCGATGACGACGTTCAGATTGTCCTTGGTGATAGCAACCGGGGTCAGGAAGACCGACTTCATGGCGACGTGCTTCGGGCCGCCGTTGAAGGTCTGAACGCCGGAGATCTCGTCCAGCTTCTTGCCCTTGGCAAGATCGATGGCGATTTCAGCGGCACGCTTGCCGAGTTCGCGCGAGTCCTTCCAGATGGAAACGGTCTGCGTGCCAAGCGCGATGCGGTTGAGCGCTGCCTTGTCGGCGTCCTGGCCGGAAACCGGAACGGAACCTGCAAGGCCCTGGGCGTCGAGTGCAGCAACAGCGCCGCCGGCGGTGCCGTCGTTGGAGGCGACGACCGCGTCAACCTTGTTGTTGTTGGCGGTCAGGAACTGTTCCATGTTGCGCTGCGCGTTCTGCGGCAGCCAGCCGTCCGTATAGGCTTCGCCGACGTTCTTAATCTTGCCGGCGTCGATGGCGGACTTCAGCACCTCAATCTGGCCGGAGAACAGGAAGTCAGCGTTCGGGTCGGACGACGAACCCTTGATGAAGACATAGTTGCCTTCCGGCTTTGCCTTCAGGACTTCGCGAGCCTGCATGCGGCCCACTTCCTTGTTGTCGAAGGTGATGTAGAAGGCTGCCGGATTTTCGATCAGGCGGTCATAGCCGACAACCGGAATGCCTTCGTCGGCAGCCTTTTCAACGGCCGGGCCGATGGCATCGGAATCCTGGGCGAGAATGATGAGGGCGTTGGCGCCCTGCGAAATCAGCGACTCGACGTCTGTCAGCTGCTTGGAAGCGGACGACTGGGCGTCGGCGGAAATGTATTTGGCCCCGACGGCTGCCAGAGCCTTCTTGATGGCTGCCTCATCGGTCTTCCAACGTTCTTCCTGGAAATTCGACCAGGAAACGCCGACGACGAGATCCTTGGCGAAGGCGGCCGTCTGCATGGTCAAAACGATGGCCGCGCCCGCAGCCAGCTTGATGAAAGCTTTCATGTGATCCTCCCGAGTGAATGCGACCGCACGTATCCTGAACTCCCGTCGGCCGCGGCGAAATGCTGACAAGAAAAGTCTTGGACTTTTTTCTCGACAGTCGAGAAATTTAGTGTCAGAGATTTTTTCAGCTGTCAACACCCGCGCCGCCAGGTTTCATCGGTCGTCCGAAAAAGCTATCAGGGGCTGCGCAGGAGGAGGGTTGAATGAGCAGGGAGTTTGCCGATGCTGGCCAAATCGAGCACCGAATTGGTCCGTCAGAAGAACAGCGCCTTGGTCTTGTCGGCGCTGCGCCGGCACGGCCCGCTCGCCCATACCGAGCTCTCTGATTTCACCAGGCTCTCTTCCGCGACCGTATCGGTCATCACTGCCGATCTCGAGCGGGCGCAGATCATCGAAAAGGCGGAGCAGCAGCCGGCCAGCGGCCGCGGGCGCCCGCGTGTTTTGTTTTCGCAGCGGCGCGAATGCGGCTATCTCATCGTCGTCGTCATCTCGTCGGATGCGGTGCAATATTCTCTCGTCGATTATACCGGCCGCCTGATCGACCGCTTTGCCGAGGATAGGCAGCAGAACGTTGCGGGCGTCGAGCGCTTCGTGGCAGCCTTGCGCGATGCCTTGAACCGCATTGTCACCCGATCGCGATTGCCGCGCGATAAGGTGCTGATGATCTCGATCAGCAGCAAGGGGCTCGTCGATACTTCGGCGCCTGTGCTGCGCTGGTCTCCGATCTTCGGGCGTGACGAGATCGACTTCGCTGACGTGCTGCGCGATGAATGGACGGCGCAAATCATTCTCGGCAACGAAACCCTGCTTGTGGCTGCAGCCCTTGGGCGGCAGGAGGAAATCAACACCCACGGCGACTTCCGCTCGCTGGCGGCGCTGTCGCTCGGCCATAGTATCGGGCTTGGCATCGTGCGCCGGGAACATGAAGGCGGCCATCATATATCGGCGCCCAATTTCGGGCATATGATGCATGTGCCCGGCGGCGGTCTTTGTCGCTGCGGCGCGCGGGGATGTATCGAGGCCTATGCCGGTTTCTACGCCATGCTGCGGACGGCTTTCGACGTGCCGCTGGACACGATCCCGGCGAAGTTCGTGCCGATTGCCGAGCTCGACAAGATCGCTGCGAGTGCGCGCCAGGGCGGGCGCCGCAACGTACTGGCCTTCCGCCAGGCGGGCCTGGCGCTCGGCAACGGCCTTTCGCGTGTCTTGAGCCTGCACGAGCGGATGCCGATCGTCATCACCGGTCCTGGCGTAAGGTACTACGATCTGCTGATCGAGGGCATAACCGAGGGCCTGGCGGAATCGCATGTCGTGCGCATGGAGGGCATGCCGGAGCTGCGCGTCATCGCCGACGAGCCGACGCTCGTTTTCGAAGGGCATCTGAACCGCGCATTTTCGATCATCGATAATGATATCGTGAAGAGGGGAGCCTCGGTCGTCGAGTTGCGCGACCAGGCGGGTTGAGAGGCGAGGGCGCCGCAAGCTGTGGCCATGCGCTTGGCCGCAGGATTGTCATCCCAATCAATCCGCCAAGCCCAAAGGCTGTTCGTCTTCGCGGACCTGAAGAATACGGTCGATCAGCCCCCATTCCAGAGCCTCTTCCGCCGTCATGAAGTGATCGCGGTCCATGGCGCGTTCGAACTCCTCATAGGAGCGTCCGCAATGCTCGGCATAAAGCCGCGTCATGCGATGCTTCGTTCGCCTCATTTCTTCGGCATGGATAAAGATGTCCGATGCCTGTCCCTGGAAACCGCCCAATGGCTGGTGAATATGGATGCTGGCATTTGGAAGCGCGGTGCGTTCACCCGGCTGACCAGACATCAAGAGGAAGGAGCCCATCGAACGGGCGGTTCCCATGCAAAGCGTATGCACCGGAGCACGAACGTAACGCATGGTGTCATACATCGCGAGACCGCTGGTTACGACGCCACCGGGCGAATTGATATAAAGGTGGATCGGTCTCTTCGGATTTTCGGCCTCGAGAAACAGCAGTTGCGCGCAGACGAGGGCCGAGACGTCGTCGTTCACCTCGCCATTCAGGAAGATGATTCTCTCGCGCAGCAGGCGGGAGTAGATGTCGAAAGATCGCTCCCCTCTGCTGGACTGCTCAACGACCATAGGGACGAGTTGCATCGCTTCGCGCATCGGCGAACTCCAATGTTATTGAAATTGTTGATAGATCTAGCGCGTCAGGCGGCGCGCATGACGGTCAGGCTGTTATTGTTTGCTGCAGCTCTTTCCGTTTCGCGAAGCCGAATGTCATCGAGCTCGTGGATGATCCGCAGGCTGGTGCCGCCGTTTGCATTCGAAGATATTTTGAAAGTCACGGTGCTTTCGAGGAAGGGCGTTGCGTCGTCCCGCAGCCTGTAGGTGACTTCCTTGCCCGGCGTGACCGATATAGCCTCGGGATTGGCCAAGGCCTCCTGCGGCAGCCAGTTTTGGCGAAGCTCAGGGGTGCTGATTGCACGCCAGACTTTCTGCGGCGGTTCGTCGAGCTGGTATTCCAGCTTGATGCCGTTCTTTCGCTCGGCGATCTCGGGATTGTTCATTGATCCATATCCTTCAGCAACACCTTGAGAGCTTCGATGCGGGCCGGCCAATATGCACGGTATTTCGCTAGCCATTGGGCGATGAGGGCAAGTCCCTCCGGATCGACTTCGTAATTCACGAAACGCCCCTGTCGTTCTTCCCTGACCAGCCCGGCGCTCCGCAGAACCGCGAGATGCTGGGACATGGCCGGCTGGCTGATGTCGATACCGTCTCGTAGGGCGCTGGCATTCATGCCGCCTGTCGCCAGCTTCTCGAAGATGGCGCGGCGGGTCGGATCGGCCAAGGCCCGGAATATCTCATTCTCTATCATGGAAATAGATAAGCACGGACTTATGTGATTCGCAAGAGGTTTTTATCGAAGTCTCTTCGGGAGCTCTGGATCGCGCCAAAGAAAAAGTCCGCCGCGAATGGAAATCGCGGCGGACTTTTGGGAGGATCGCATTGCTGGAGGAATGGAGACGGCTCAGTCGATCTTGACGAGGCGGCCTTCCTTGACCGACTGCAAGGCGGCATCCGCCAGCTTCAGTGCGGCAAGACCATCGGCGCCCGATGGTGTGATGGTGGCGCCCTTTTCGATCGCGGCGATGAAGCTTGCGATCTCGTTGGCATAGGCTTCGGTGTAGCGCGTCATGAAGAAATCATGCAGCGGCGGGCGGGTGTAGCCATCGCCGTTGGCGACTTCGATGGAGAAGGGGCGTTGGTTTTCAGCCGAAACCAGGCCCTTCGAGCCATGGATTTCGATCCGCTGATCGTAGCCGTAGGTGGCGCGGCGCGAGTTGGAGATGATTGCCTGCTTGCCCGATGCCGTCTGAAGGATGACCGAAACGCTGTCGTAATCGCCGGCTTCGCCGATCGCCTTGTCGACCAGAACTGCGGCAGTCGCGGTGACGGCAACCGGTTCTTCGCCGAGCAGGAAGCGCGCCATGTCGAAGTCATGGATCGTCATGTCGCGGAAGATGCCGCCGGAGCGCTTGATGTAATCGACCGGCGGGGCGCCCGGATCGCGCGAGGTGATCGTCACCATTTCGACCGTGCCGATGCGGCCTTCGTCGATGGCTTTCTTGACAGCCATGAAATGTGGGTCGAAGCGGCGGTTGAAGCCGACCATCAGCTTGCCCTTGGTCTCATTGACAACCTTGATGCAGGCCTGGACGCGCGCGACGTCGAGATCGACAGGCTTTTCGCAGAAGATGGCCTTACCGGCGCGGGAAAAGCGCTCGATCAGATCGGCATGGGTATCCGTCGGCGTGCAGATGACGACAGCATCGATATCCTTGGCGGCCTCGATCGCCTCGATCGTGCGGACTTCGCAGCCATAGGCGGACGCGATTGCTTCCGCCGCCGCCGGAAAGGCATCCGCGACGGCGACGAGCTCGGCGTTGGCATCGCCGCTGACGGCTTTCGCATGCACCTTGCCAATGCGTCCGGCGCCGAGCAGACCAAATCTGACAGTCATTATTACCTCCCTGAATTCGGAATAAATGGACCGAATATCAATTGCTCTGGAATTTTCATTCCATTTTCCGGCGACGGCGTCAAGCAGCCTGGACTTCACAATTCTGAAAATTCCGGCTCTCCACTTAGCCGAAATCCGGACGCGAAACCTTATTTTATGCGGACGACTTCACAATTTTCCTGAGGATGCGCTAAAGACATGTCTTCTTAAACAGGCAAAAGTGACCCATGCAACTGATCGATCCCAGCCATCCCATCTACAAGCCGCTTTGGGTGCGCATTCTCATCGTGGCCGTCTGCTTTGGCTGGGCAGCCGTCGAAACGCTGGGCTCGCAGCCGTTCTGGGCAATGCTGTCTGGCGCGCTCGGCGCCTATTCGGCGTGGATGCTGCTCTTGAATTTCAAGCCGCAACCGCCCGCAACGACCAGCGATGCGCCGGCGCAGGACGATGCTGCCGAGGATGATGAGCCGCCCTCCGAAGACAAGAAATAATCATCGTCTGAGGCGACGTATGGCTTCGTCGATCAGCTGATTGGCGAGCGTCATGCGGATCGTCGCCTGTTCGCGGAAGAGGGCGGCGACGCCGTCGGGGTGATTGGCTTTCGCGAAGCTGCGGCGTTTTTCCTGCAGGGCTTCGCGCGTGAGGTCAGAGGTAATTGCGAGCTCGGCGGCGACTTCTTCCCGCGATGTTCGTGCCAGATGCTCGGGCATGACCGGCAGTGCCGGTTCTTGCGGAGCAGGTTCCGGCTCCGGCAGAATGTTAGGGTCGCCGAGATTGTCGCGGTAGGCTTCGTCTGGCCGATGGGCGTCCGGCGTCTCACCGCCCAGCACCGTTGCGGCAAAGCTGACGTTCAAGCCGCGGATGCGGTGCGCGGCCTCTTCCTGTTCCGCGGGCTCCTCTTCGCTATCGAGGCGATCGAGCACGGATTGAAACAATGATTGCTTGAACAGCATGAGTGGTCTCCACGCCAAGCTTCATAGGAGCGCAAGTTGGCGTGGAGCTTATGGCGGCAAGGGTTCTTCGTTCATGTCGGCGAGAGATGCCGGCTCTCTTCCAGGATCATGTCATGCAGCAGCCGCGCGCTCGGCGGCATGGCGCGTTCGCGGGCGGTGATGAGGCTATAGGGCCTGACGTCGATGTCGAAATCAATCGGCAGGATGGAGGATTCGCCCGCCTGAGACGTCTGCCCGCAGATGAATTGCGCCATGTCGAGCGCAATCGGCGCGATCGCATCCGTCTTGCAGACCACCGCCAGCGTCAGCAGCAAGGATGAGGTGTTGACGACATTTTCCGGCAAGGGCACGCCGGCAGCGAGGAAAATGTCTTCCACCTTGCGGCGAAGCAATGTGCCCGGCGGTTGGAATACCCAGTCGTAGCCGGCCAGATCGGGCAGGCTGGCTACACCTCTTTCAAGCAGCGGATGGCCGTTGCGAACCACCAGGCAGGCCTTTTCGACGCCGATCTCATGGGCAGTGAACAGGCGCGGATCGAGGTCGTCCGGGATGCGGCTGATGATGAAGTCATGGCGGGCCGCTAGCAGCTCGCGCGCGAGCACATTGCTGTTCTCGACTTCGATATTGATCTCTATGCCGGGATAAGTGCGCGTCACGCGCTGGATGGCCGGGACGACAAGGCTGATTGCCGGCGCGGTCACCGCCCCCAGAAAGACCGAGCCACCCCTGCCGGTTCGCAAGGCGCCAAGCTCCCGGCCTGCCTCGCGCAGCTCCAGCAGGATCTTGCGTGCCCGCTTGGCCAAAGCGAGCCCGAAAGGGGTCAAAACGACGCCTCTGGCGACACGCTCGTAAAGCGGGCTTTTGACAATCGACTCCATTTCTGAGAGCATGCGTGAAGCCGCAGGTTGTGACATGTTCATGGACTCAGCGGCCGCGGAAATTTGCCCGTGATCCTCGATCGTGACGATCATCCGTAGGTGATTGAGCTTCAAACCAGCTTTCAACAACGCGTCGTCGCGAAAATTGTCGGAATGAATCTCAATGCCTTCGCTCAAATAATCGTTATATATTTTCTCCATAACGGCCAATTTTCCCCTTCGCCGGCAAAAAAGTACTATTTTTTAACATTATACCAAATTTGGTATATGTTTTGCCAGTTATTCTATTTGACAGTTATACGAAATCGTACGAGTTTGCCGATTGTGCGCTGGGTACAGCTCATAAACCGTGAGAGCGTGGAGGAGACCTACTTCGTTTCTCACAATTAGAAGTAAATCATTCCTTCTACGGAACCTGCCGCAGTTTCGGGCGGGCATTTTTTGTCCGCCGCATTTAACAACAAGGGAGAGAGTAATGAAATCCATTATCTCATTGATGGCCGGCGCTGCGTTCGGCGTCGCTACGCTGGTGGTACCTGCCTTCGCGGCGGATAAGGGCACGGTAGGCATCGCCATGCCGACCAAGGCTTCGGCGCGCTGGATCGATGACGGCAACAACATCGTCAAGCAGCTCCAGGCTGCTGGTTACGGCACCGACCTTCAGTATGGCGACGACGACATCCCGAACCAGCTCTCGCAGATCGAGAACATGGTCACCAAGGGCGATAAGGTCCTCGTCATCGCTTCGATCGACGGCACGACGCTGTCCGACGTCCTGCAGAAGGCTCACGATGCGGGCATCAAGGTCATCGCCTATGACCGCCTGATCCGCAACAGCGGCAACGTCGACTATTATGCGACGTTCGACAACTTCAAGGTGGGCGTTCTGCAGGCAAACTCGATCGTCGACGCCCTCGGCCTCAAGGACGGCAAGGGCCCGTTCAACATCGAGCTGTTCGGCGGTTCTCCGGACGACAACAACGCCTTCTTCTTCTATGACGGCGCAATGTCGGTCCTGAAGCCCTACATCGACAGCGGCAAGCTGGTCGTAAAGTCCGGCCAGATGGGCATGGACAAGGTCGGTACGCTGCGTTGGGATCCGGCAACGGCCCAGGCCCGTATGGACAACCTGCTCTCGGCCTACTACACCGACAGCCACGTCGACGCCGTTCTGTCTCCGTATGATGGCCTGTCGATCGGCATCCTCTCCGCGCTCAAGGGCGTCGGCTATGGTTCCGGCGGCGTGAAGCTTCCGATCGTTACCGGTCAGGACTCCGAAATCCCGTCGGTGAAGTCGATCATCGCTGGCGAGCAGCACTCCACGATCTTCAAGGACACCCGCGACCTCGCAAAGGTCACAGTCGGTATGGTCAACGCTCTGATGGAAGGCAAGACGCCCGAAGTCAACGACACGAAGACCTACGACAACGGTGTCAAGGTTGTTCCGTCCTACCTGCTGACCCCGGTCGCAGTCGACAAGACCAACTACGAAAAGGTTCTCGTCGAGGGCGGTTACTACAAGGCTGATCAGCTGAAGTAATCTTCCGACATAGCGGTCAGGGCTCGCTCAATGCGAGCCCTGGCTTTGATATTTAAGACGATCGCGCGGTCTGCTATGTTTGATCGCGGCGTTGGATACGGACAATGGACAATACCATCCTCGAAATGCGGACCATCACCAAGTCGTTCCCCGGTGTGAACGCTTTGGAAAATGTCAATTTGAAAGTCCGTCAGGGCGAGATTCATGCTTTGGTCGGCGAAAACGGAGCCGGCAAATCCACCCTCATGAAGGTGCTGTCGGGCGTCTACCCGGCCGGCACGTACGACGGCGATATCTATTACGATGGCGCGGTCCGCCAGTTTAAGACCATCAAGGATTCCGAAGACGTCGGCATCATCATCATTCACCAGGAGCTGGCGCTCGTTCCGCTTCTGTCGATTGCCGAAAATATCTTCCTCGGCAACGAGGTCGTCACCAATGGCATGATCAATTGGCAGGAAACCTTCAGCCGAACCAAACAGCTTCTTTCCAAGGTGGGCCTTAAGGAATCTCCGAATACGCTCGTAACCGACATCGGTGTCGGCAAGCAGCAACTCGTCGAGATCGCCAAGGCTCTATCGAAGAGCGTCAAGCTGCTCATCCTCGACGAGCCGACGGCATCGCTGAACGAAAACGATTCCGATGCGCTGCTCAATCTCCTCATGGAGTTCCGCAATCAAGGCATCACCTCGATCATCATCACGCACAAGCTCAACGAAGTGCGCAAGGTGGCCGACCAGATCACGGTGTTGCGCGACGGCATGACGGTGAAGGCACTCGACTGTCACGAGGAAGAGATCAGCGAAGACATTATCATTCGCAACATGGTCGGGCGTGAGCTGGCTGATCGCTATCCGCCACGCTCGGTGCCGATCGGCGAAACGATCTTCGAAGTCAGGAACTGGAACGCCTTCCACCAGCAACATCGCGATCGTCAGGTGCTGCACGATATCAACATCAATGTGCGCAAGGGCGAAGTGGTCGGCATTGCCGGTCTGATGGGCGCAGGCCGTACCGAATTCGCTATGAGCGTCTTCGGCAAGTCCTATGGCCACAAGATCAGCGGCGAAGTCCTCCTTGACGGCAAGCCGGTCGATACCAGCACGGTGCGCAGGGCGATCGATGCCGGTCTTGCCTATGTGACCGAGGACCGCAAGCAGCTCGGCCTGGTTCTGACCAACAGCATCCTGCACAACACGACGCTTGCCAATCTGCTTGGCGTTTCCAAGGCAACCGTCATCGATGACGTGCGGGAACTGCAGGTGGCGACGAACTATCGTTCCAAGCTGCGCATCCGTTCGGCCGGCGTCTTCCAGGAAGCGGGCAATCTTTCCGGCGGCAACCAGCAGAAGGTAGTGCTGTCGAAATGGCTGTTCTCGGATCCGGAAGTGCTGATCCTCGATGAGCCGACGCGCGGTATCGACGTCGGCGCCAAATACGAAATCTATTCCATCATCAACCAGCTTGCCGCTGACGGAAAGGGCGTTCTGATGATTTCATCGGAAATGCCCGAGCTTCTCGGCACCTGCGACCGCATCTACGTCATGAACGAAGGTCGCATCGTCGCCGAACTGCCGAAGGCAGAGGCAAGCCAGGAGAGCATCATGCGCGCTATCATGCGCTCAGGGGAGAAACAACAATGAGTTCGGCCAACCCAGCCACAGAAAGCAGCCACGTCGTTTCCATCGGCGACCATATCCGCAACAACATCCGTGAATACGGCATGTTGATCGCGCTCGTCGTCATCATGTTGCTGTTCCAGTACTTGACGAACGGCGTTCTGTTCAGGCCGCAGAACCTGACCAACATCGTGCTGCAGAACTCGTTCATCGTCATCATGGCGCTCGGCATGCTGCTTGTTATTGTGGCCGGCCATATCGATCTTTCCGTCGGCTCCGTCGTCGGTTTCGTCGGGGCGGTCGCCGGCGTTCTTGTCGTGCAGATGCATATGAATCTCGCACTCGCGACGGTCATTTGTCTGCTGATGGGGGCCGCGGTCGGCGCCTGGCATGGATATTTCATCGCCTATCACCGCATTCCGTCGTTCATCGTGACATTGTCGGGCATGCTGGTTTTCCGCGGCCTGACCTATACAATCATCAACACGACCGGCAACGGTAGCAGCATCGGTCCGTTCCCGCCGACATTCCAGATCGTCGCAACGGGCTTCATTCCGGATTTCGTCGATATGGGCGGTATCCATTCGACATCGATCTTGCTGACGGTCGCCATCCCGATCGTCATGTTCTTCCTGTCATGGCGCCGCCGCACCGTTAACGAAAAGCACGGCATCGATGTCGAACCATTCAGCTTCTTCGTCGCCCAGAATCTGGTGGTTGCTGCCGCCGCCATCTTCATCGGCTACCAGATCTCCTCCTACAGGGGCTTGCCGAACGTTCTAGTTCTCATGCTGCTTTTGATCGCGCTCTACAGCTTCGCCACACAGCGCACGACGATCGGCCGCCGCATCTATGCCATGGGCGGCAATGAAAAGGCGACGAAGCTCTCGGGTATCGATACCCGCCGCCTGACCTTCTACACCTTCATCAACATGGGCATCCTGGCGAGCATCGCCGGCATCATCATCGCGACGCGCCTGAATTCGGCAACCGCAAAGGGCGGTGACGGCCTCGAACTCGACGTCATCGCAGCCTGCTTCATCGGTGGCGCTTCAGCCTCCGGCGGCGTTGGCAAGGTAACGGGTGCCGTCATTGGCGCCTTGATCATGGGTGTCTTGAACCAAGGCATGTCGATCCTCGGCTACCAGACGGACTCCCAGAAGATGATCAAGGGGGCGGTGTTGCTCGCTGCCGTATTCATCGACGTCTACAACAAGAACAAGGGCTGATCGTTTAGCGATCAACCCAGCTTTTAAAACCAAATCCATGACAGAGTCCGGCTCTCGCTGAGAGCCGGAACGGTAGAACGCATCCGATCTCTGTCTGTTAGGAAAGGATGAAAGACATGCTCATCTCGCAGATCAAGGGTTCGAACGGCGAGATCGTCGTTGCGGTCCGCAATGGACCCGGCGAAGCTGCCAAGGCCGTCGTCAATGGCGGCAGCGTCTACAAGCTTGCAATGGAAGCCGCCGATAGCGGCAAGTCGCTCGCTTCAGTCATCGAGGCCCATGGTCTCGGCGAGTCAATCGATCTCGACAAGGCCTATGCCGAAGGCCGCTTCCTGCCGCCGATCACGCATCCCGACGCAGCTCACCTGCACCTGACAGGCACCGGCCTGACGCATCTTGGCTCCGCTGCCACGCGCGATTCCATGCACAAGAAGACGACGGAAGCCGCCGAGGAGACGCTGACCGACTCCATGAAGATGTTCAAGATGGGCATCGAGGGCGGCAAGCCGAAGGCGGGAGAGAAGGGCGTGCAGCCCGAATGGTTCTACAAGGGCAACGGCTATGGCGCAGCGGCCCCGGGTGCAGCACTCGTGTCTCCGTCCTTTGCGCTCGATGGGGGCGAAGAGCCCGAAATGGCTGGCATCTATGTCATCGCCAAGGACGGCACGCCGTTCCGCATCGGCTTTGCGCTGTCGAACGAATTTTCCGATCACGTCACCGAGCGGATCAACTATCTTTATCTCGCCCATTCCAAGCTCCGTCCGGCAAGCTTCGGGCCGGAAATCCGCGTTGGTGTGGCGCCAGAAGATATTCGCGGCACCTCGCGCATCAAGCGCGGCGACAAGGTGATCTTCGAAAAGCCGTTCCTATCGGGCGAAGCGAACATGTCGCATACCTTTGCGAACCTTGAATATCACCACTTCAAGTATGGCATCTTCCGTGTTCCCGGCGATGTGCATGTGCACATGTTCGGCACGGCGACGCTTTCCTTCGCGGAAGGCATCAAGCCCGAAGTCGGTGACGTCTTTGAAATCGAAGTTGGCGAATTTGGCCTGCCGCTGCGCAATCCGCTGGCGATCGATGCCGAGGAAGAAGTGGCTGTTCGCCAGCTGTAATGCATCGAGCCCGGCCGCAAGGGATCGGCCGGGCATTTCCAATACGATCCAGGAAGGCATGACGCCATGACCATTCATCAGAACTTGATCGCCGGGGAGTGGACGGGGACGAACGGCACCGAGAACATCAACCCGTCTGATACGAACGAGGTCGTCGGCCTCTATGCGAGCGCAAGCGCGCAGGATGTCACGGATGCGATCGCTGCCGCCAAGGCCGCTTTTCCAGCATGGTCGCGTTCTGGTATTCTGGAGCGCCACACGATCCTGAAGAAGGCCGGCGACGAGATCCTGGCACGCAAGGATGAACTCGGCGCGCTGCTCGCCCGCGAAGAGGGCAAGACGCTGCCGGAAGCGATCGGCGAGACCATCCGCGCCGCGCAGATCTTCGAATTCTTCGCTGGCGAGGCGCTGCGCCTGGCAGGCGAGGTGGTGCCCTCCGTGCGCCCGAACATCGGCGTCGAGATCACTCGCGAGCCGCTCGGCGTCATCGGCGTTATCACCCCCTGGAACTTCCCGATCGCCATTCCTGCCTGGAAGATCGCGCCGGCGCTTTGCTATGGCAACACCATCGTCTTCAAGCCGGCCGATCTCGTGCCCGGCTGCTCGTGGGCAATCGTCGATATTCTGAACCGCGCCGGTCTGCCTAAGGGCGTGCTGAACCTCGTCATGGGCAAGGGCTCGGTCGTCGGTCAGGCTATGCTCGACAGCCCGGTTCTTTCGGGTATCACCTTCACCGGCTCGGTCGGCACCGGCAAGCGCGTCGCGCTTTCCTCCGTCGAGCACGGTCGTAAGTACCAGCTCGAAATGGGCGGCAAGAACCCGATGGTCGTGCTTGACGATGCCGATCTGACGGTCGCCGTCGAAGCGGCTGCCAATTCCGCCTTCTTCTCGACCGGCCAGCGCTGCACGGCCTCGTCGCGTCTCATCGTCACCGAGGGCATTCACGACCGGTTCGTGGCGGCCCTGACGGAAAAGCTGAAGACGCTCAACGTCGACAATGCCATGAAGTCGGGCACGCATATCGGCCCCGTCGTCGATGCCAAGCAACTGAAGACGGATACGGACTATATCGAGATCGGCCGCCAAGAAGGCGCCAAGCTTGCCTTCGGCGGCGAACTCGTCAGCCGCGACACGCCCGGCTTCTATCTGCAGCCGACGCTGTTCACGGAAGCGACGAACCAGATGCGCATCAGCCGCGAAGAGATCTTCGGGCCGGTGGCCTCCGTCATCCGCGTCAAGGATTACGAAGAAGCCTTGGCAACAGCCAACGACACGCCGTTCGGCCTGTCCTCGGGCATTGCCACGACGAGCCTGAAGCATGCGACGCATTTCAAGCGCAATGCGGAAGCGGGTATGGTGATGGTCAACCTGCCGACGGCCGGCGTCGACTTCCACGTGCCGTTCGGCGGCCGCAAGGGCTCGTCCTTCGGTCCGCGCGAGCAGGGCAAATATGCCGCCGAATTCTTCACCACCGTCAAGACGGCTTACACGCTCGCCTGATCATCGATTTCAAAGTCCAGGCGCGAACGAGGCGGCCTGGGCGACGCAAAGGGTACTGAGACATGAAAAAGAAAGCTGAATGGCCGCGCAAGCTGCGCTCCTACGATTGGTTCGGCGGCACCGGCAAGAATGCGATCATGCATCGCTCCTGGATGAAGAACCAGGGCCTGCCGGCCGATACGTTCGACGGCCGTCCGATCATCGGCATCTGTAACACCTGGTCGGAGCTGACGCCCTGCAACGCGCATCTGCGCGATCTTGCGGAGCGCGTGAAGCGCGGTGTCTACGAGGCGGGCGGCTTCCCCGTCGAATTCCCCGTCTTCTCCGTCGGCGAAAGCACGCTGCGCCCGACGGCCATGATGTTCCGCAACCTCGCTGCCATGGACGTGGAAGAAGCGATCCGCGGCAATCCGGTCGATGGCGTCGTGCTGCTCGGCGGCTGCGACAAGACCACGCCGAGCCTGTTGATGGGCGCGGCTTCCGTCGACATTCCGGTCATCCTCGTTTCCGGTGGACCGATGCTGAACGGCAAGTGGCGCGGCAAGGATGTCGGCTCCGGCACGGCGATCTGGCAGTTCTCGGAAATGGTGAAGTCCGGCGAGATGTCGCTGGATGAATTCATGGATGCTGAGCAGGGCATGGCTCGCTCGGCCGGCAGCTGCATGACCATGGGTACGGCCTCGACCATGGCGTCTATGGCCGAAGCGCTCGGCATGACCTTGCCCGGCAATGCCGCGATCCCGGCTGTCGATGCGCGCCGTCGTGTTATCTCGCAACTTTCCGGCCGCCGCATCGTCGACATGGTCAAGGAAGACCTGAAACCATCGGACATTCTGACCAAGGAAGCCTTCGAAAACGCTATCCGCGTCAACGGCGCCGTCGGCGGCTCGACCAACGCCGTTCTGCACCTCCTCGCGCTCGCGGGCCGCATCGGCGTCGACCTGTCGCTTGACGATTGGGATCGTCTGGGCCGCGAAGTGCCGACCATCGTCAACCTGCAGCCTTCGGGCAAGCACCTGATGGAAGAGTTCTACTATGCCGGCGGTCTGCCCGTCGTCATCAAGGCAGTCGGCGAGATGGGCCTGCTGCACAAGGACGCCATCACCGTCACGGGCGACACGATCTGGGCAGGCGTCAAGGATGTTGTCAACTACAATGACGACGTTATCGTCCCGCGCGAAAAGGCGCTGACGCAGTCGGGCGGCATCGCTGTCCTGCGCGGCAATCTCGCGCCGAAGGGCGCTGTCCTGAAGCCATCGGCCGCTTCGCCGCATCTGATGCAGCACAAGGGCCGCGCTGTCGTTTTCGAAAGCATCGAGGACTATCACGCCCGTATCAACCGTGACGATCTCGACATCGACGAGAACTGCGTCATGGTGCTGAAATATTGCGGCCCGAAGGGTTATCCGGGCATGGCCGAAGTCGGCAACATGGGCCTGCCGCCGAAGGTGCTGAAGAAGGGCATCACCGACATGATCCGCATTTCTGATGCGCGCATGTCCGGCACCGCTTACGGCACCGTCATCCTGCACACGGCTCCGGAAGCTGCCGATGGTGGCCCGCTGGCGCTGGTCCAGAACGGCGACATCATCGCCGTCGATGTTCCCGCCCGCACGATCCAGCTGGAGGTTTCGGACGAGGAACTGGCGAAGCGCCGCGCCGCCTGGGTTTCTCCGGTCAAGCCGCTCACCGGCGGCTATGGCGGTCTCTATGTGAAGTCGGTCATGCAGGCCGACACCGGCGCCGACCTGGACTTCCTCGTCGGCCCGCGCGGCTCGGAAATCCCGAACAACCGCGACAGCCACTAGGCCTTGAACTTGCAAATTCGTTACGCATAGGTAATCCCGGCACTCACAAGGAGTGCCGGGATTGCTATTATACTTGAGCCCAGCCGCCATCGACGCACAGTTCGCTACCCGTCACGTAGGACGAGTCATCGGAGGCGAGAAACAGGACGGCTTTTGCGATCTCGTCGACTGTGCCGCTGCGGTGCATCGGAATTTGAGCGTGCACCTGGGTCTTCGTCTGCTCGATCATCTCCTCGCTCACTCCCGCTTTCCGCGCTTGATCGGTATCGATATAGCCAGGTGCCACGGCATTCACGCGGATACCCTTTCCGGTCAGCTCGACAGTAAGCGACCGTGCCAGCGAGCGGATCGCGGCTTTCCCCGCCGAATAGACGCTGACATATGGACGACCCTGCGTGCTCAGGGTTGAGGTGTTCAGGATTATCGAGCCGCCGGAGGTCATGAGCGGCAGAAGCTTCTGCACCGTAAAGTAAGTTCCCTTGAACGTGTTAACGATCGTGAAATCGAATTCCTCCTCCGACATGTATTCAAACATGTTAGGTCGCGCGCCGCCAGCATTCGCAAAGACGATATCGACCCGACCATGCTTGTTCTCGACATAGTCACGAAGGGCTTCAATATCAGACATCCTGGAAATATCGCTGCGGACCGCATCAGTACCATTACCGATGCTTTGTGCCGCGGCATCAAGTGTTGCCTGATCGCGACCGGTAATGACGACCTTCGCGCCTTCGCGTGCAAACAGCTTAGCCGTCGCCAGTCCTATTCCGGAATTGCCGCCGGTGATGACGGCGATCTTATCGTCCAATTTACCCATATTCATCTCCAATACGTCTCTGAATGCGCCCGACGTAAACCGCATTATTGCTGGAGTAGCGGGGCCGGAAGTTATATATGAAGCATCATTCAGGTTTTGGATTCGCTTATGGAAAACGGTCTCCAACCACCGCTAACCCCCCGGAAATCCCCGCGTCAGGGCCGCTCCATCGCAACCGTGGACGCGATTTTCGAAGCAACCATTCAGGTTTTGTTGAGTGATGGTCTAATTCGTTTCAACACCACGCGTGTGGCACGTCGTGCGGGCGTTTCGGTCGGGACGCTCTATCAGTATTTCCCCAATAAGCAGGCTTTGCTTTTTGCGGTGCTGGAGCGGCATCTTGTGATGCTTGCCGAGGCGATAGAAAAGGCGTGTGACGAAGCTCGTCATGCTACCGTCGAGACGATAGCTGAAGCCGTGGTGAAAGCTTACCTCCAGGTGCAAATAGCGCGGGCCGAGGTTTCTCCCGCGCTCTACCGTATCGGTTTGGAACTTGATGCTCGAAAGCTAATTGAATCGGCGATCCAGCGCAGTACAAGGGCTATCGAGGCAACCCTGTCCGGTACCGTTGATGGCCGCTTTGCCGATGCAGGTCTGATTGCACAAACACTGATCGCAACCCTTTATGGAACCGTTCCGGCCTTTTGCCATAAAGTCTTGAGCCTTGGTGATGGCATCGAAGCGGAAAGGCAATTGACAATTATGTTTCGTTCCTACCTTGTCGCGCACAGGGTAGAATAGAGAAAATCAACTGTAGTTCCGGCGTCGAGATGCCTGGCTAACGATAAAGACGTCCGGCTTTTCTTCCCGGAGATGCCGGTATCAGCTCTGGCTCTGACTCTGCCCCTGGCTTGCCACTGATACCTTGACCATAAGGGTTTCGCCCGGCGTGCCGATCCGCATGCCGGACACGGGAGCGGCGTCGCGATAGCAGAGGCCGGTCGCGATGCGGACGTAGCGGGCGTCGGGGCAGACGTCATTGGCCGGATCGAAGCCGACCCAGCCGAGGCCGGCAATATGCGCCTCTGCCCAGGCATGGGTAGCAGCCTGCTCGTTCTTGCCTTCCATCATCAGGTAGCCGGAAACGTAACGGGCAGGGATCTGCAATGCACGGGCGCCGGCTAGAAAGATGTGCGCATGGTCCTGGCAGACTCCGCTCTTTGCCTCCAATGCCTGTTCCGCCGTTGTCTCGGTATTGCTGGTGCCTGGCTTGTATTCCACGGTCTCGTGGATCGCTTTCATCAGCGCATGCATCTTGCCGAGTTCGTTGTCGCCTGAAACGCTGCGCAGCAGTTCCTTCGTCAGCTTGCCCGCCTTAGTGCGCGGCGAGTCCCGCAGAAAGAGCCAGAGCGGGCTGAAGCCCTCATGCGGCCCGACGACGCCGTTGAGGTCCTGCGTCTCGACTTCGCCTGAGGCAATGATCTTTGTTGCGTCCTGCTGCCCGTCGAGGGAAACCAGCGTGGCGCGATTGCCGAACTGGTCGTCATATTCCACTTCCGGCTTGGCCCCTTCGACCGAAAGCTTCCAGTCGATAACCGTCTGTCCCACGCCCGTCAGCGGCGTCAGGTGAAGCCGTTGCAGGGAAAACTGCGTCGGCTCGTCGTAGCGATATTCCGTGATATGGCTGATCGTCAGTCTCATGATATCGCCCGCCTATTCGTAGAACCGGTAGCCGTCGGAGATCTCGGCGCCCAGCTTGTTGTTGTGGGCTACGAAATCCTCGAGGAACTCATGCAGGCCCTGGTCCATGATGCGCTTGATCGTCAGCTTCTGCAGCGACTGGCGGATGGCCTCCGCGGTATCGTGCGCCGGCAGCCGTTTTTCATGTTCGGCGCTGAGATAGCCGATATTGCTGACGATCTTCTCATAGCAATAGGCAAGCGAGCGCGGCATTTGCCCGTTGAGGATCAGGAAGTCGGCAATGTTGGCCGGCTTGTATTCGGGATCGTAAGCCCATTTATAGGCCCGGTGCGCGGAGACCGATCTGAGGATAGACTCCCATTGCGCATTGTCGAGCGAGGAGCCGACATGCGAGACGGATGGCAGCAGGACGTAATACTTCACGTCGAGAATGCGGGCCGTGTTGTCGGCGCGCTCGATGAAGGTGCCGATGCGGGCAAAGTTATAGAGCTCGTTGCGCAGCATCGAGCCGTGGAAGGCGCCGCGGATCAATCCGGCGCGCCGCTTGATGACGTCGATCGTCTCGGGCAGCTCTGCCGTCTTCAGCTTCCTGCCGAGCAGCGACTTCAGCTCGATCCAGCATTCGTTGGTCGCCTCCCAGGTGTCGCGGGTCAGCGCCGTGCGCACCATGCGGGCATTGTTGCGGCCATATTCGATGCAGGACATGACGCTCGACGGATTGGAGCGGTCGCGCATCAGATAATCGATCGCGTCGGTCCCGGTCAGCTTGTTGTGCACCTCATCGTAGGCTTCGCGCACTCCGGCGCTTTGCAGGACACCGTCCCAGTCATCATCGACGGCGTCGCTGCGGGTCAGCGACATGCGCTGGCCGGCGTCGACCAGGCGGGCTATGTTTTCGGCGCGCTCGATGTAACGGAACATCCAGTAGAGGCCATTCGCGGTTCTTCCCAGCATGTCCGATCAGTCCTCCAGAACCCAGGTGTCTTTGGTGCCGCCGCCCTGGCTGGAGTTGACCACCAGCGAGCCTTCCTTCAGCGCCACGCGGGTCAGCCCGCCTGGGATGATCCGCACCTTGTCGGAGACGAGGACATAGGGCCGCAAATCGACATGCCTTGGCGCAATGCCCTTGTTGACCAGGATCGGCACGGTCGAGAGCGAAAGGGTCGGCTGCGCGATGTAGTTGTTCGGCTTGCTCTTGAGCTTTTCGGCAAAGGCCGTCCGCTCTTTTTTCGTGGCCGTCGGTCCGACGAGCATGCCATAGCCGCCGGAGCCGTGAACTTCCTTGACGACGAGATCGGCAAGATTGTCGAGCACATATTGCAGGCTGTCGGGCTCAGAACAGCGCCATGTCGGCACGTTCTCGAGGATCGGCTTGCGGCCGGTGTAGAATTCGACGATTTCAGGCATGTAGGAATAGATCGCCTTGTCGTCGGAAATGCCGGTGCCGGGCGCATTGGCGATGGTGATGTTGCCGGCGCGGTAGACATCCATAATGCCGGGAATACCGAGCGCGGAATCCGGGCGGAAGGTGAGGGGATCGAGGAAATCGTCGTCGACGCGGCGGTAGAGCACGTCGATCGCCTCGTAGCCACGTGTCGTGCGCATCTTCACCTTGCCGTCGATGACACGCAGATCGGAGCCTTCCACCAGCTCCACGCCCATCATGTCGGCGAGGAAGGAATGCTCGTAATAGGCGGAGTTATAGATGCCCGGCGTCAGCACGGCGACGCGCGGCTTGCCCTTGCATCCGGGAGGGGCGAGCGATGCCAGGCTCTGGCGTAGCAGCAGCGGATAGTCCTCGACGCGCTGCACCTTGTTCTGGTGAAACAGTTCGGGGAACATCTGCATCATCGTTTCGCGGTTTTCCAGCATGTAGCTGACGCCGGAAGGGGTACGGGCATTGTCCTCGAGCACATAGAACTGGTCTTCGCCGGTGCGCACGATGTCGGTGCCGACGATATGGGTGTAGACACCGCCCGGCGGACGAAAGCCGATCATTTCAGGCAGGAAGGCGTCGTTCTTTTCGATCAGTTCGCGCGGGATGCGGCCGGCGCGGATGATTTCCTGCTTGTGGTAGATGTCGTCGAGGAAGGCGTTGAGGGCGACGACCCGCTGTTCGATGCCCTGGGCGAGCTTGCGCCATTCGCGGCCTGATATGATGCGGGGGATGATGTCGAAGGGAATGAGTTTTTCGGAGGAGTCTGCGTGTCCGTAGACCGCGAAGGTAATGCCCGTTTTTCGGAAGATGGTTTCCGCATCGCGGGATTTGGCAATGAGGTGGCCCCTGTCCTGGCCTGAGTACCACTCGAAGTATTTCTCGTAAGGCGCGCGCGGACTTTCATCCGCAGTAATCATTTCATCAAATGCCAAAGGTGCGGTCCCCGTGTTTTTACCCATTTGAATACAACGGTTTTTACAATGCAAGAACTATGCGCAGTTGCCATAGCGAATTTCTGAATATCGAAAAATGCCGGATTTACAGGCATTTAAGAGTAATGGCGCTGTTGCCTGCCGGCTCTTGTCGCAATGTTCGGATCAAAATTTAAGCATCTGCTTCTTTTGCGGACTGAGCGCCTGGGTAGTGGCTGAGGCTTCTGAAGCCTGGGCGGTAGCTTGCCGGACGTGAAGAAAAATTGATTGCTGTGTTGAGCAGATCGATTTTGACCGCGCCACCGCCATCGGCTATCAGCCTTCAACCCCTCCGCGCGACACCCCGAGCCGATCAGGATTCCGGATCCGAAGCGCCAAATATATCGGTCCGGTTTTCATGTCCCTCGATAAACTCGCGCCGGCGATTTTCGTCCTCCTCTGGTCCACCGGCTGGATCGTCGCCAAATATGCCTCGCTGCACGCGGGCCCCTTCACCTTCCTGATGATTCGCCACAGCCTGTCGGCGCTCGCTTTCGTGCTGCTCTGTTCGATCTCAGGCGCCAAATGGCCGCGCGACTGGTCGAGCGTGTTTCGCGCCATCTATTCCGGGATTTTCCTACATGGCATTTATCTGGCGGGGCTTTGGTGGGCGATTGCCGAGGGCGTGCCGGCCGGCATTTCCGGGATCATTGCGGCGCTGCAGCCGCTGATGACCGCCATGGCCGCACCATTTCTTGTCGGTGAGCGGCTGCGGCAGATCCAAAAGGTCGGCTTGCTGCTCGGCTTCCTCGGCATTGCCATCGCGATCTCGCCGAAACTCTTGGCGACGGATACGGCCAATCTCTGGCAATCGGCGGTGCCACTCGTCGTCAATCTGTTGGCTATGGTTTCTGTGACTTACGGTACGCTCTACCAGAAGCGGCACCTGCAGACCGGCGACCTCAGAACCATTGCGACCTTGCAATATGTCGGCGCGCTGATCGTCACAGTGCCGCTCGCCTTCATTTTCGAAGGCCTGCGCTTCGACGGCACGCAGACGGCGATCCTGTCGCTGCTCTGGTCGGTCTTCGGCCTGTCCATGGGCGCCGTCGGTCTGCTTCTCTATCTCATCCGCCGCGGGCAGGTGTCGCGCGCTGCATCGCTGATCTACCTGATGCCGCCTGCCGTCGCCATCGAGGCGACCATCGCCTTCGGCGAGCCGCTGACACTGCCGATTATCGTTGGCACGGTGATTGTGGTGATCGGTATTTATCTCACCAACCGACGTCAGGCGGAAGTCGTGCCGGAATAGGCTCTATGGCTTCTTGTGGGCATCGATCCGTTGCCGCCATCGCAGAAGCCTGCCATCGACAACCACTAGGCTAGAGACGATCAGGGCCAATCCGAGGAACTCGTAAGGTTCCAGACGCTCTCCAAGGAATGCTGTACTCAAGATGATTGCGCTTGCCGGCACGAGCAGCGTCACCAGCGACGCATTTGTCGCCCCGGCAGAGGCGATGAGATTGAAATAGAGAATGAAGGCGAAGGCGGTCGTCACGATTGCGAGAGTGCCGACGGCCAGCCAGATCGAGATATTCGTGCTGACGATTTCGCTCGGATTGTAGAGAAGAAGGACGATCGGGATCATAACGATGGTCGAGGCACTCAGTTGACCGGTCGCGACAATGACCGGCTTCATATCCCGAAATCGCTTCGCGAAAACGGCTGCAAACGCATAGGAAACTGCCGCTCCGATGACCGCAAGCTTTGCCCATGTCGGTCCGCCGAGATTGGCGAGGAGCCCTGGGCCGATCATGATGGCGGCGCCGCCGATGCCGAGAGCCACGCCGGCAAGTTTGCTGGCGGAAAGCTTTTCGTCTTTCGTCAGCAGATTTGCGACCAGGACTGTCCACAGGGGCGTGGTCGCATAGAGCACCGAGGCAAGACCCGCTCCGATCTCCATTTGACCGCTGAATATCAGCGAAAACGGGATGATGTTGTTGAGCAGCGCCAGCCCCAGGAACGATGCTGATCTGGCAATGGCGGGCGCAAAGGAAATGTTGCGCAGGCGCAACCAGAGATGCAGGACAAGCGCGGCAATCGAAACCCTATAGAGGACCAGCGCCAGCGGCGGGATTTCTGCCACTGCAACACGGGCAAAGAAGAATGATCCGCCCCACAGCGCGCCGAGAAGCAGGAGCTGCCCCCAGTCGCTTGCCGACATTGGCTGTGTTGCCGTCGTTTGCAATGCACCGTCTCCCAAGCCTCCAGACATGCTCCAAGCTATGCCGGGAAGTGTCTGCAGGCAGGAAACAGTTATCCAAACATTGGTCGCCAAGCGAAATGGAATGTCGGGTAGCGTCGAAGTTTCGAATTTACGCTCATGACTGAATCGGTAGTCATTTGGGTAGATGTGTGAGGCGTAAAAAAGGGGGCCGGTGGGCCCCCTTGAACTTTATTAAGCACGTTCGCGGCGCTGGCCGCCATTGCCTGGGCCACGACGCTTCATGCGGCCGTTGCCGCCATTGCGCTGTTCGCCCTGGGCGCCGCGCTCTTCGTTGTGGCGGCCTGCGGGACGGCCATGGGAATGGCGTTGGCCGCGATGGGCTCCGCCCTCATGCGCGGCACTGTTGCCGTTGGACTGGCCGTTGTGCTGCTTGCGAGCGGGACGGAAGTCCGAGGTCGAAGCGAGGTCGTTGTCGGGTTCCGGACGCGGTGTCGGTTCGTTGCGACGCTGGCCACGGAAATCGGCATTGCGATTGTTTTCTCGCTGCGGGCGATCATTGCGCGGGCGACGATCCTGGCGATCGCCAGCCTCACCACGAGCCTCGCCGTTTTCCTTGTCGAAGAACGGACGGCGGGCCGGACGAGCCGGGCGGCCTTCGGCGCGACCCTGGCCTGCGCCACGGCCCTGACCCTGACCCTGACCACCGCGACCCTTACCGCGAACGGGGCGACCGCGATCGGCGGGCGCTTCGCCACTGGCAACGGCGATTTCGATGCCCATCAGGCGCTCGATGTCGCGCAGCAGACGGATTTCATCGGGCGCGCAGAAGGCGATGGCGATGCCGTCGCGGCCCGCACGGGCGGTGCGGCCGATGCGGTGAACGTAGGCGTCGGGCACTTCCGGCAGATCGAAGTTGTAGACATGCGAAACGCCGGGGATGTCGATGCCGCGGGCGGCGACGTCGGTTGCGACGAGAACGCGGACATCGCCATCACGGAAGCCCTTGAGCGCGCGCTCGCGCTGACCCTGGCTCTTGTTGCCGTGAATGGAGGCAGCGGCAAAGCCAACGTGATCGAGGTGCTTCATCAGCTTCTCGGCGCCGTGCTTGGTGCGCAGGAAGACGATGGCGCGGCCATCCGGATTGGCCGAGATCGTTTCCTTGAGGATTTCGGTCTTGTGATTCTGGCCGGCGACGAAGTGGACATATTGCTCCACCTTGTCGGCCGCCTTGCCCGGAGGCGAGACTTCGACCTTGACCGGATTGGTCAGGTAATCGGATGCGAGGTCAGCGATTGCCTTCGGCATGGTGGCCGAGAAGAGCAGGGTCTGGCGCTTGGCCGGAACCATCTTGGCGATCTTGCGCAGGTCGTGGATGAAGCCGAGATCGAGCATCTGGTCGGCTTCGTCGAGGACGAGGTGGGTGACATGGCCGAGCGAGAGGGCGCGGCGGTTGATGAGATCGAGGAGGCGGCCGGGCGTTGCGACCAGAATATCGGTGCCGCGCTCGAGTTGAAGCTGCTGTTTGTTGATCGACGCGCCGCCGACCACGAGGTTGATCCGCAGCTGCGTCTTGCGCATGAAGAGACGGAGGTTATCAGCGATCTGGTTTACCAGTTCGCGGGTCGGAGCGAGGATCAGCGTGCGGACGGTGCGGTTGTCGGGACGCTTGGCTTCCTTCAGCAGCATCTCGATGATCGGCAGGCCAAAAGCGGCCGTCTTGCCGGTGCCGGTCTGGGCGAGGCCGATGAGATCACGGCCCTGGAGAACGAGCGGGATGGCCTGAGCCTGGATGGGCGTTGGCGTCGCAAAGTTGTTCTGCGACAGTGTATCGACGATCTGCTTGGAGAGACCAAGCGAGTGAAAATCGGTCAATTCAATACCTTTCGGGGCGCCAAAGCAAATAGGCCGGATCGCACCATGCGGTCCGGTCTGTCTCTGGCGTCAAGAACCCCGCGTGAAGTGGGAACTTGTAAGTTGGAAATAGCTTTCCCAGCGCATCGGCCGCAGCGCTTGGCGCGGCCTCATTCATAAAAGCGCTTTTGTCCTTCTCTTGCGTACAGATTGTCCCGCAGGGCACGCTCACGCGGCGGCCGGAAGGTGAAAGCTGAGGCGCATTTGGTCTTAAATGCGAGGAATGTCAAGAGGTGTAAGCGAAAGCTTTTCACCAGGCATACAAAAATGCCGCCGAAATCCGGCGGCATCCGAGATCTGATGTGGGCGCCTGCGCTCAATGCAGAGATTGCTGATCCTAGAGCCATTTCGCTTTTCTTCGAATCGCGAAATGGCTCTATCTCTTTGTTTTCTCGCAATTCCGGACGGAAAACCGCTGCGCACTTTTCCTGGAATTGCTCTAGCGGCAAACCTCGACGCGATAAGGACGGCCCCAGCCATCGTGACGCCATGCCCAGTAGCAGCTGGGGTAGGGGCGTACATAGACGCGCTCATAGGCTGGGCCGCCGTAGTAGGCCGGATATGCCGGATAATAAGCCGGGTAGGCGGGCCGCGCAGCCCCGGCGATCAAGGCGCCGCCCACAACACCGGCGGCAAGACCGCCGAAGAAGGCCCCGCGGTCGGACGCGTTGGCGGTAGTGGCGGTTGCGGTGGCGGCGCTGCCAAGCGTCAGCGCGATCAAACCGGCCGTCGTTAATGTGCGAAGCACAGACATTGACATCCCTTTCCCAAAACACAGGCTGGCTCCTTAGCCTAAGCCGAGTTTGACGTTGTGCAGGAAAGGGGGCGAAGTCGCGGCCAAAAATAGGTTCGCGACATTAAATTTCGTTCATGATTTGAGGCGTAAAGCCTTTGATTTTCAATTAGAAATCTGTAGGGACGCCGCCCTCTGCCTTGCGCTTCGCGACAAAGGCATTGAGTTCCTCCTCGATTGCCGGATCGAGTGGAGGCCGTTCATAACGCTCGAGCGTTTCCTTATAGACGCGATTGGCGTGATCGTAAGTCGTAGGGCTCCCGGCTTCCGTCCATGTCTCGTTGTTTCGCCAGTCCGACAGGATCGGCGAATAGAAGGCGGTTTCGTAGCGGGCGAGCGTGTGCGCCGTGCCGAAATAGTGGCCGCCGGGGCCGACATCGCGCACGGCATCCAGCGCCAGGGCGTCGGCGCTGACATCGAGCGGCTTCAGGAATTCCGCGACCATCTGCAGCATGTCGACATCGAGGATGAATTTCTCGAAGGAGGCGGTCAGCCCGCCTTCGCTCCAGCCGGCCGCATGCAGCACGAAATTGCCGCCGCCCTGGGTCAAGGCCCACAATGACAGCGCCGATTCGTAGGCGGCCTGCGCATCGAGCGTATTCGAAGCGTTCGTGTTCGAAGTGCGGTAGGGGATGCCGTAGCGGCGGGCGAGCTGGCCGCCCGCGATGACCGCCTTCATATATTCCGGCGTGCCGAAGGCGGGTGCGCCCGTCTTCATGTCGACGTTCGAGGTGAAGCCGCCATACATGACCGGTGCGCCCTTGCGCACCATCTGGGTGAAGGCGAGGCCGCAGAGCGCCTCGGCATTCTGCTGCACCAGCGCGCCGGCGATCGTCACCGGCGCCATGGCGCCCGCCAGCGTGAACGGCGTCACCACGACCACTTGACCGCGCGAGGACATTTCGATGATCCCCTGCAGCATCGGCCCGTCGAGACGCAGCGGCGAGGAGGAGTTGATGATGGTAAAGAGCGAGGGCTCGCGCTCCATCTGTTCCATTGTGATGCCGCGGCCGATGCGGGCGATCTCGATGGCATCGAGATTGCGCTGCTGGCCGAGCGAATAGCAATGAAAGGCCTTGTCGGTGAGCTTCACGATGTCGGAAAGGCAATCGAGATGGCGTACAGAGGCATGGATGTCGATAGGTTCGACCGGGTAGCCACCGGTCATATGGATGACGTCGAAGGACTGGGCGAGCTTGATAAGCTTGCGGAAGTCCTCCTGATTGCCGGCTCTCCTGCCGCCGTCGCGGTCGGCGACGAAGGGGGCGGAGGCAACCTGCGCGAAGACGAGATTGCGGCCCCCGATTTCAACGTTTCTAAGGGGATTGCGGGCGTGCAGCGTGAAGTTCGAGGGGATCGAAGCGATCAGCTCCATGATCATGTTGCGGTCGAAACGAACGCGTTCCCTGCCGGGCGTAACGTCCGCGCCGGCAGCCTTCATGCGCTCGCGCGCTTCCGGCAGGATGATATCCATGCCGATCTCTTCGAGAATGGTCAGCGACGCCTCGTGGATATCGTCGAGCGCTTCGGGCGACAGCAGTTCCGTGCGAGCGAGATTGTTGACGAGGTTGAGATATTTCGTGCCGCTCGGTTTGCGGCTGCGCTCGGCCCCACGTCCTCCAGCCCGCCGCCGCCGTTCGCCCGTTGCCGTTGCGATCTGCGCTTCGTTCAAGGTCAGGCTTTCTTCGTCGCTCATGGCGCTCGCTCCCAATGATCCGTTGACGGATTCTTGGCAGAGTTTCCTCCGGTGTGCCGCCGTCGTTTGCGACCAAGGCATGACCGTTATAGGACAGTGCATGGTCTGAACGCGACGTCGGCGCGGTGGTTTAAACATGGTTAACGCCTTGTTAAAGCCAATTGTGCTAGAGCGTCGTTCCATGAACTATCATGCGCGGTGAAAAGAGAGGCTCCGTTTGACTTTGGACGGTGAACTGCTCGACATAGCGTGCCGCCGGATCGCCAGTCTGGACAGGCCCGCCTACATCAAGAACAGCGAGCTTCGTTACGTCGCCGTCAACGATGCCTATGCGCGGTTCTTCGGGCACGATATTTCCGATTTCATCGGCAATCGCAGTCATGATCTCCTCGATGCCGGGGAGAGCGCCGACAGGGAAGACAGGGAGCGCCGGGCACTCGTCTTCGGTTCGGAAGAGGTAGCGCTCTGCTTCGACGCATCGGGTCATGAGCGATCGCGTATCCAGATCGAGAGCTTTTCCCCTTCGGAAGATCGCGTCTATATCTTCGGTGTGTTTCTGGAAGCGCCTGCGAGGAGACTGCATCAGGATCTCGACAATATTCTTCGCTCTATGCCGATCGGTGTTCTGATCTACGACAGCGACTACGTCGTCGAATACGTGAATGACGCCTTCTACGACATTTTCGAATTCTCGAAGGATGAGCGCTTCGAAGGCCGTCCCTATCGGGATCTCATCGCCAAACACTATGATCTGGCGCGCTTCGGCTCCGACGGCCGCAGCCTTGACGATATCTATCAGGCGCGCCTGGCGGCACTGCGCAAGGCGGGCGAGCATCTGCAGACGGAAGTGAATTTTGCCGACGGCAAATCCGTCATCATCGATGCGCGCCGCATCGCCAATGGGCGGACGCTGATGTCTTATACGGACATCTCCGCCGTCAAGCAGCAATTCCGCGAGATCACCGAAGCCCGGCTGGCGTTGGAACGCCTCGGCGAACTCATGGCCGATGCCATGCAGGCCATGTCCCAAGGCCTGCTGATCGTTCAGGACGGTACGATCATGCTGGCCAACGACCGGCTGAAGGATATGTTGAAGCTGCCAGCCGATTTCCTCGAGGTCGGTAAAAACTGGTCTGCGGCCTTCGATTATTGCGCGCAACGCGGAGACTTCGGTGAGGGTGCCGAGGCTTTGCGGGCGTCCTGGGGGGAAAGCATTGCTGACGGCAAGCCGATCTCCTGCGTGTTCCAGATCAAGGGCGACCGCTGGATGCGGCTTGATGCCGCCCTCGGCGAGCATCGCCGTTGGACCGTGGCGCTGACCGATGTCACCGAGATGAAGGAGCGCGAGGCGGATTTGCAGCTGCTCCTGGCGCGCAGCAATGCTGCGGACCGGGCGAAATCCGAGTTTCTGACCCATATGAGCCATGAAATCCGCACGCCGATGAACGGCGTTCTCGGCATGGCGGAACTGCTTGGCAAGACTGATCTCGATGCGAGGCAGAAGACCTTTGTCGATATCATCGTCAAGTCGGGCAATGCGCTGCTGACCATCATCAACGACATTCTCGATTTTTCCCGCATCGATACCGGCGAAATGCATCTGCGCAAGATGGCATTCGATCCCGCCGAGGCCGCCGAGGATATCGTGACCTTGTTGGCTGCCGCGGCATCGGAAAAGAATATCGAGCTGATGGCGCGTATCGCTCCCGGCGTGCCGGCGGCGATATTAGGCGATGCCGGCCGCTTTCGGCAGATCGTGACCAATCTCGTCGGCAATGCGATCAAGTTCACGGAGCGAGGTCACGTGCTGGTCGAACTGGATAGCCGGCCGGCAGCAGACGACACTATATTGCTCATGCTGCGCGTCGAAGACACCGGAATTGGCATTCCGGAAGAAAAGCTCGATACGATCTTCGACAAATTCTCATTGGCGGATTCGTCCTTTGCGCGGCGGCTTGAGGGCTCGGGTCTTGGTCTCGCCATCACGGCTGGCCTCGTCGATCTGTTCGGCGGTTCGCTGTCGGTAGAGAGCGAATGGGGCAAGGGATCGGCTTTCACCGTCCATCTGCCGATACCGATGGTCGCCGCGCGCGGCAAAGTCGCGGAGCTGCCGGCCAATGTCAGGGATGCCCGCGTCCTGATCGTGGAAGACGACGCGATCCATCGGTGTATCTTGAGCGAACAGTTGCTGCAATGGGGTTTCGACGGGCATGTCGCCGAGGATGGCGAGACCGCGCTCGCCATTCTGGACGCTGCCTTCGATATGGGCGTGTCGGTCGATGCGATTATCGTCGACTACAGCATGCCCGGCATGAATGGCTATCAGATCGCGAGCGTATTGCGCGCCGATCCGCGTTTCGACACGCTGCCGATCGTGTTCCTGACGTCGATGGGCGTCGCAGGTAGCGATAGGGAATTCGCCGCCGTCAACGGCCAGGCACATCTTATGAAGCCTGTGAGGGCCAATGTGCTGCGCAACACGATCATCGATGTCGTGCGCGCGTCGCGGCGGAAGAAACTGGGGGAGCGATTGGCTCCCGTTGAACGTTCGCTGCCACTGGAGGCGGAAGCCGCAGCCGCGATCGAGGCCGCCGATCGGATGACGTCGGCCAAGTCAGGCAATGCCATCGACGTCCTCGTCGCCGAGGATAATGAGGTGAACCAGATCGTCTTCACGCAGATCCTGCAGGCGACTGGCCTGCGGTTTCTCGTCGTGGAGAATGGCCAGGCGGCCGTGGACGCATGGCGCCAGCTCCGGCCGTCGCTGATCCTCATGGATGTGTCCATGCCGGTCATGAATGGTCATCAGGCGACCCGCACGATCCGGCAGTTCGAGACGCAGGCCGGGCAGGGATGGCATGTTCCCATCGTCGGGGTGACCGCGCAGGCCCTGGATGTCGATCGCATGATGTGCATGCAGTCGGGCATGGACGATTGCATATCCAAGCCGATCAGCCCCGAACTTCTCGAAACGAAGATCCAGCGCTATCTGGGCGATACCGCTGTCGCGGCTGATCGCTCGAAGAACTAGTGTTCAGATCTAGACTTGGACGCATGGTTGGATGCCGTCTTTCGGCCAGCGCGCGGGCGCAGCCGTCAGCCATCGGTGGAAACGGTAACGGATTTCCAGGCTTCGATCTCCTGCTTGAGGCGCTCGATCCTGTCCGACACAAGTCCAAGAGCATCGCTGCCCAGCAAGAGTTGCGGTGGAGGCGTGTCGGACTCGATTAAGCCCAGAACGGCATCGGCGAGTTTGTCGGGGTCGCCGAGCTGCTTACCGCTTTTGGATTGCCGCGCCTGCCGGATCGGATCGAACAGCGCATCATAATCCGCGATTGATCGTTCGGTCCGGACCATCGAGCGCCCGGCCCAGTCGGTCCGGAAGGAGCCGGGGCAGAGGGCGGTCACCCGAACGCCGAATGGCGCCATCTCTGCTCGCATGACCTCCGAGATACCCTGAAGCGCAAATTTGCTTCCGCAATAATAGGCGATGCCGGGCATGGTGATCATGCCGCCCATGGAGGTGACGTTGACGATGAAGCCGCTGCGCCTTTCGCGGAAGCGCGGCAAGAAGGCCTTCGCGACCGCAACGGCGCCGAAGACGTTCACGTCGAACTGACGCCGCATCTCCTCGAGGGGCGACTCTTCAAGAATTCCCTCGTGGCCGTAGCCGGCATTGTTGATCAGCACGTTGACCGGTCCATGGTCTTCTTCCGTCTGTCGAACGACGTCGGCTATCCGGTCAAATTCCGTCACGTCGCATAGGATGGGCTGTACTGCCGGCAAGCGTTCCGCCAGGGCTGCCAGCGACTGTTCCGAGCGGATGGTGCCGATAACCTTGTGGCCATTCCGGATTGCGGCGGCTGCAATTGCGAAGCCGAAGCCCGAATTCGCTCCGGTGATGAAAAAAGTCTTCTGTGACATGGTCGAAATCTCGTCTTGATTGCTTGATGTTCATGACAGATAATCTTCAAAGTCATCGCCTTCGATTGCAAAAACTATGGATATCTTGCCAAATCCTATGAAACTGAACGATAAGGGTTCAAAGCGTCGGGAGTTGGTAGAGCTGGCGGGGCTTCTTGCTCCCAGCCAGGGATACAATCCAACAGCGCTTGCCGGTGTTCGGATTCTCAGGACCGAGGCGGTCCTTCACGATGTCCCGGTGCTCTACAAGCCCGGTGCGGTATTCGTCCTGCAAGGCAGAAAGCAGGGTATGCTGGAAGGCGAGGTCTATCTCTACGATGAGGAGCATTATCTGGCCGTGTCGGTGCCCGTTCCGTTCCGGATGGAATCGTCCGCCAGCGTAGAACGTCCTTTGCTTGCCGTTTATCTCGAGTTCGACATGCTTCTCGCTGCGGAGATCGCCTCGGACGTAGGGGCGAGACAGTCCGGAGCAGCGACCGGCAAAGTGAGAAGCCTGATATCGAGCAGAATGGAGCCAATGATCGAGGATGTCTTGCTCCGTTTGCTGCGGGCGCTCAGCGATCCTGTCGAGCTTGCGGTTCTGGGAGCAGGTATCCTGCGCGAGCTGCACTACCGGGTTCTGGTCGGCCCGCAAGGCGGAGCGATGATCTCAGCCCTTCAGCAGCAGGGCATTTCCGGGAAGATCGTGCGAAGTCTGGCCCGATTGCGCGAAGCCTACAATTCCGAGATTTCGGTTGCCGCGCTGGCGCGTGAGGCGGGGATGAGCGTTCCCTCCTACCACGTCCATTTCAAAGCCCTGACGGGCAGCAGTCCGATGCAATATCTGAAGGCGATGCGGCTCCACGACGCGCGGTTGATGATCGCGCGTCACGATGGAACGATTGCGGAGGTGGCGGCATTAGTCGGCTATGCCAGTCCTGCTCAGTTCAGCCGAGACTTCAAGCGGCACTTTCGGCGAACGGCCTCGGAAGAGGCCAAATGGGTTCGCCAGCATCTTGGCGAGCTCATCTGAGCCCTGGATATGGTTGCCGACTGACCTGGCACATCGGCCCGGCCTCAGGCGGGCTTGATGCCGCAGAGCATTTCGCGCTTGCCGGCAAAGCCTTGGCGCCGTTCCACCACAAATCCCGCCGCCTGCAGGTTTCGTCGCACGAAGCCAGCCGCTGCATAGGTGGCGAAGGTACCGTTCGGAACCGTCTTGTCGTGGAGTGCCTGCATCAGTTGCGGCGACCACATGTCGGCATTGCGCGAGGGCGCAAAACCGTCGAGATACCAGGCATCAAAACTCTGTTCGGCGCGGCTGACACCTTCGAGAGCCGGACCGCAGATGACGCTGAGGCGCGTATGCGCATCTAGCCTCAGGGACACGACACCCTGCGGCTTGTCCGGCCACGCGGCGGCAAGCGCCTGGCGCTCCCTGTCGATTTCGGGCCAGTGCGACAAGGCACGGTCGATTTCCTCGGCCCGCATCGGATAGAGTTCGAAGGACATGAAGTGCAGGTTCGAACCGGGGGCAGCCTTCTGCCGCCACTGGCGCCATGTCTCGCAGAAATTCAGGCCGGTGCCGAAACCGAGTTCACCGATGAGAAAATCCTGCCGTCCCTGCCAGCGGTCGGGAAGGCCATTGCCGGCCAGGAAGACATGGCCGCATTCCAGCCGGCCGTCGGTCTGGCAATAAAAATGGTCGCCAAATGCGGTCGAATAGGGCATATCGCCGTCGCGCCATTCAAGCTCCTGGCTTGCCGCATGGGTTTCGGGCGTCTTGGCCCGATCGGAAACTGGATCTGTCATGGAAAGAGCCGATAATCCTCCAAGACCTGCCGGTCAATCGTCCGTCGATCTGCTGATTGTCGGTGGCGGGATCATGGGCCTGTGGGCGGCCGTTCATGCCGAGCGCCTAGGTATCCGGGCAACGCTTGTCGAAGCGGGCCGTCTCGGGCAGGGAGCGAGCGCTGGCCTGCTTGGCGCGCTGATGCCGCACATGCCGGATAAATGGTCGGACAAGAAGCAGTTTCAGTTCGATGCGCTTGTCGCACTCGAGGAAGAGATCTCGGCCCTGGAAGCGGAGACCGGTCTTTCAGCTGGCTATCGCCGCCCCGGCCGACTGATTCCACTGCCGAAGCCGCATCTGAGGCAGATCGCCCTTGGCCATTCCCATGATGCGGAAACGCATTGGCGGCATGGGGATCGGCAGTTTCACTGGCATGTGCTGGATGCGGCGCCCGTCGAAGGCTGGATCGAGCCGTCCCTTGCCGAAAGCGGATTTGTCCACGATACGCTGGCGGCCCGCGTCGCGCCGCGCGCGTTTCTAGAGGTCCTGCGGAGGTTTCTGGCCGCGGCACGACATGTCCGGCTTTGCGAGGGCGTTACCGTCGAGAGTATCGAACCGGAGCGGGGCATTGTACGTTCAAGCGATGGCGACATTCGTTTCGGCCGTTGCATCCTTTCTGCCGGCTACCGCTCCTTTCCAATCCTTGATAAATTGACCGAGGGACGCAAAGCCTCGCTCGGTCAACCGGTCAAAGGGCAGGCGGCGATGCTGAAGGCTGATGTCGACGGCGGCATGCCGGTTATTTTTCGCGATGGTCTCTACATCGTTCCGCATGAGAACGGATTGGTCGCGGTCGGCAGCACGAGCGAGAACCGATTTGACGATCCCTTATCGACGGATGGGCAGCTCGACGAGCTGCTTAAGGCGGCGCGTATCATGGCGCCGATGCTCGCTGGTGCAGAAGTCGTTGAGCGTTGGGCTGGCCTGCGTCCGAAGGCCGTGGATCGGGATCCGATGGTGGGCACGCATCCCGATCATCCCTCGCTGATTGCCCTGACTGGTGGCTTCAAGGTGAGCTTTGGGCTGGCGCATAGGCTTGCGGAGGTGGCCGTGCGTGAGGCGGTGGGCGCGCCCGGTCGCTTCAACTTGCCGCAGAGTTTCACTTTAGCGAGTCATATTTCAGTCATATCACATAAAACGTGAATTCAAGCCTCTTTCGGGTCGTTAATCTGTCACGCAAATCACCTATCTCCTTGGCCATCGGTGCCGGTTCGGTCTGCCTGACGTTACGCCCTGGAGGAATTTTATGCGGTATGCCATTTGCTTCACACCGTCTGCGAGCGATCCGCTGACGCTTGTGGCGGCGAATTGGCTCGGCCGTAACGTCTATTCCGGCGAGATGGTCGATCCGCCGGCGGTCCGTGGGCTTGGTATCCATGAGATCGCCTTCTACACCGCGGTTCCGCGCCGCTATGGCTTCATGGGAATTTTAAAGGCGCCGTTCCGGTTGGCCGAGGATATGTCCGAGGCGGGGCTGCTGCGCGATCTGATGCGGTTCTCGGGCACGGTCGCGCCCTTCGAAATCCCGAGGCTTGAAGTCGCGCGGCTCGGCGGCGCGCTGGGCCTCGTTCCCTCCGCGCCAAGTCAGCAGATGCATTTCCTGGCGGCATCGCTGGTGCAGACCTTCGATCAATACCGGGCTCCTTTGAGCGAAGCCGAAATAGAGCGCATCGATCCGGATGGCCTGTCGGCGACGCAATTTGCCAATCTGCATCGCTGGGGGCATCCGCACGTCATGGACGAGTTCCGTTTCCAGATGATGCTGACAGGTACGGTAAGCCCCGCCGACATGGCGCGCATCGAGCGTGCGCTGCGCGATTTCTTCGAGCCTGCCTTGGCTGCGCCCATCCCCGTTTCCAACATCGCGCTCATGATGGAAGAAGGCGCCGGCGGCCCCTTCCGGGTGCACTCGCTGCATCCTATGGGAAAGGTCAGCGCCCGCAAGATCGCCTAGATTAGCGGATGGCGTTCACGCCAATACCTCGCTTTGAAGCGAAAGTGATTTTCCCACTTTCCGTCTCGACTTTCGCGGCGTGGATGCTACCGTTCCTCGATCAGAGAAGGTGCATCCAATGTCGGAAATCTATCCCCGTAATCTCATCGGCTACGGCCGCCACACGCCGGATCCGAAATGGCCTGGCGATGCCCGCATCGCGGTGCAGTTTGTGATCAATTATGAAGAGGGCGGGGAAAGCTGCATTCTCGACGGTGATCCTGGGTCGGAAAACCTGCTGTCCGAGATCGTTGGCGCGGCCTCCTGGCCGAACCAGCGCAATCTCAATATGGAATCGATCTACGAATACGGTTCGCGCGCTGGCTTCTGGCGGCTGTGGCGCATGTTCACCGAACTCAAGGTTCAGGCGACGGTCTATGGCGTGACGCTGGCCATGGCGCGCAATCCAGAAGCGGTTGCCGCGATGAAGGAAGCCGGCTGGGAAATCGCCAGCCACGGCTATCGCTGGCTGGAATACAAGGATTTCTCCGAGGATCTGGAGCGCAAGCACATTCTCGAAGCCGTGCGGCTGCATACCGAACTCACCGGCGAGCGGCCCTACGGCATGTACCAGGGCAAGCCGTCCGACAATACGCTGCGGCTCGTCATGGAGGAGGGCGGTTTCCTCTATTCCTCCGATTCCTATGCCGACGATCTGCCCTTCTGGGTCGATGGTCTGAACGGCAAGCCGTTCCTGATCATCCCCTATACGCTCGAAACCAACGATATGCGCTTTGCGACGCCGCAGGGCTTCAATTCCGGTGACCAGTTCTTCACCTATCTCAAGGATGCCTTCGACACACTCTATGAAGAGGGCAAGCATGGCAGCCCGAAGATGATGTCCGTCGGTCTGCATTGCCGCCTCGTCGGCCGCCCCGGTCGCGCCGCGGCCCTGCGCCGGTTCATCGAATATGTCCAGAAGCACGACAAGGTCTGGATCCCCAAGCGCATCGAGATCGCCAACCACTGGTATGAAAATCACCTTCCCGGGGGCGCGCGCTGATATGATCTCGAGGGATGATTTTGTCGACCGCTTCGGCGGTGTCTTCGAACATTCGCCTTTCGTTGCCGAGCGCGCTTACGATCACGGTGCCATTGCTGAGCCATTGACCTCCGGCGGCGTGCATGCCGCGCTGGTGCGGGTCTTCCGCGCCGCCAGCGAGGCGGAGCGGCTTGGCGTGCTGCGGGCACACCCCGATCTCGCTGGGCGGCTGGCGATTGCCGGCCAGCTGACCGAGGATAGCCGCAAGGAGCAGGCCGGTGCCGGGCTCGACCGGCTGAGCCCCGAGGAGCACGCCCGGTTTACCGAACTCAATGCCGCCTATGTGACGAAATTCGACTTCCCCTTCATCATCGCAGTGAAGGGGCTCGGCAAGGACGATATTCTTGCCGCCTTCGAGACGCGGATAGACAATAGCAGGGATGCGGAACTCTCGACTGCGGCGGCGCAGGTCGAAAAGATCGCCTTGCTGCGTCTGCAATCCATGCTGCCTGAAGCCTGACGCTTGGTCTCAGGACCGAGATCCTTCCTGATCATGTCCCTGGGCTGATTTCCCGTTGAGGTACGCGCTATTTTTCGGTCTACTCATGGCTTAGTATCCGCTTGGCAGGATACTGAGCCATGGGGCCACGAAAAGCATTGGATAGAGATAGAAGCGGATGGATGATTGGTGACGCCAAGAGGCGCGCCATCGCACCGGAATCGGGTATTGCTGGCGGAGGAAAGCCAGCATGAGCTTGGATCGACTGGTTACCTGCCTCGAACGCATGCAGCAGGCTGCATCCGAAACCGGCCATTTCCTCCTCGAAACCGATCAAGCCGCCTTTTTCAAGAATGTCGAGAAACAGCGCGCCGTCGGCATGAATCTTCTGCTGATCGGCGAGGTTGCCACGCGCATTGCCGAGGACTATCCGGAGTTTGTCGTTGACCATCCGGAGCTGCCTTGGCATGTGATGCAGGACTTCCGGAATCGGATCGCGCAAGGATATGTCGACATCGAGTTGGCGGCCCTGTGGGATATCGCTCACAAATCTCTTCCGGAGTTGCTCCTGCAACTGGACTCCATTCGCCACTGGCGAGCGGAAGGCGAATAATCATTCAATGACACAGCATCTTGATATCAATTCTTTGACAAAGGCCGCATTCGCGCCATTCGGCGATGTCATCGAGGCCGATCCTGCGACTATGCGGTACATTAATGGCGGCACGACGGAGCGTTTTCATGCTTTGTCCAGCGCCGAGGCTATCGGAGAGGGCGCTCGGGTTATCCTGAACCTCTTTCGCGGCCAGCCGCGTGCCTTTCCCTTCTCGATCGACATGATGGAGCGCCATCCGTTCGGCAGCCAGTGTTTCGTACCGCTGAACGGCCGTCCGTTCCTTGTCGTCGTCGCAGAGGATGAGGGCGGCAAGCCAGGCAGGCCGAAGGTTTTCCTGGCGCGTGGCGACCAGGGCGTGAATTACCGGGCCAATGTCTGGCATTATCCCTTGATGGCACTCGACGAGCCGAGCGATTTCCTTATCGTGGATCGCGATGGGCCGGGAAACAATCTGGAAGAGTACTTCTTCGACACGCCCTTCATCATCGGAGCACCGACACTATGACCGGACTGACCACCCATGTGCTCGATACCGCTCTCGGCAAGCCGGCCGAAGGTCTGGTGATCGATCTCTTCAGGATCGAGGGCGATGCCCGCAGGCATGTGAAGACGGTTACGACCAACTCGGACGGCCGCGTGGATGGTGGTCCAATTCTCATCGGCGAAAGCTTCGTTGCAGGCACCTACGAGCTGCTGTTTCGGGCCGGGGATTATCTGCGTGCCACTGGCACCAAGCTGCCGGAGCCGGCTTTCCTCGATCTCGTACCCATCCGCTTCGGCATCGCCGATACGACGGCGCATTACCACGTGCCGCTGCTGATCTCGCCCTACGGCTATTCCACCTATCGCGGGAGCTGAGACATGCGCTTTGCAGCCATTGCGGACATCCATGGCAATCATCTGGCACTTGAAGCGGTGCTTGCGGATATCCGCAGACAGGGCATCACCGACATCGTCAATCTCGGCGACTGCTTCAGCGGGCCGCTTACGGCGGGCAAGACGGCGGACATGCTGCTGGAATTGAATGCGCCGACGGTGCGCGGCAATCACGACCGCCATCTGATCGAACTGGCGCCCGAGGCGATGCATATTTCAGATCGGGCAGCGCATTCTGAACTGACGGAGCGCCACCTCGAATGGCTGCGCGCCTTACCGATCAGCACAGTTTATCTGGATGAGGCCTATCTCTGCCACGCGACCCCGGCTGATGACAATGTCTATTGGCTCGAATCCGTCTCGCCGGACGGTCAGGTCTATCTGAAGCCGCTGGAAGAGATCGAGGCGCTGGCTGCCGGCATCGATTTTCCATTGATCCTGTGCGGGCATACCCATATTCCGCGTCTCGTCAGGCTTTCCGATGGGCGCCTGATCGTCAATCCCGGCAGCGTCGGCTGCCCCGCCTACGACGATGATCTGCCCTATTTTCATAAGGTGGAAGCCGGTCATCCCTTTGCTTCTTACGCCATTCTGGAAAAGATCGGGAATACTTGGCTACCGGTCTTCCGGCAGGTCTCCTACGATCATATGGCGATGGCGAAGCTCGCGGCGCAGAATGGCCGCGAGGAGTGGGCGAGCGGTCTGGCCACAGGCTGGCTGCGTTAGAAATCAGCCAGAATCGACCGATCCACGGCCTTGATATCCCGTTTGCCGCAGAGTGCCATGGAAATATCCAGCTCCTTGCGGATGATCTCAAGTGCGAGCGTCACCCCTTCCTTGCCCATGGCGCCGAGGCCATAGAGGAAGGGGCGGCCGATGAAGGTGCCCTTGGCGCCGAGTGCTACGGCCTTGAGTACGTCCTGACCTGAGCGGATGCCGCCATCCATATGCACCTCGATCTTGTCGCCGACAGCATCGACAATCCGTGGCAGCATGCTGATGGAGGAATGGGCGCCGTCAAGTTGCCGGCCGCCGTGATTGGAGACGATGATGGCATCGGCGCCGACATCGACGGCTGCCTTTGCGTCCTCGACATCGAGAATGCCCTTGATGATCAGCGGGCCACCCCATTGCTCCTTGATCCAGCCGACATCGCTCCAGGAGAGCTTGGGGTCGAACTGCGAATGCGTCCAGTGCGACAGTGTCGTCATGTCGGAAATATCCTTGGCATGGCCGATGATATTGCCGAAGGAGCGGCGCTTGGTCTTCAGCATACCCATGCACCAGCCCGGCCGCGTCGCCATCTGCCAGAGATTTTTCACTGTCATTTTCGGCGGTGCCGACAATCCGTTGCGGATATCGTTATGGCGCTGCCCGAGGATCTGCAGGTCGGCCGTCAGCACCAGCGCCGAGCATTTCGCCGCCTTGGCGCGCTGGATGAGGTTCAGGACGAAATCGCGATCCTTCATGACGTAGAGCTGAAACCAGAAGGGCTGCTTCGTCACCGAAGCGATATCCTCGATCGAGCAGATGCTCATGGTCGACAGCGTGAAGGGAATACCGAACTCCTCGGCTGCACGCGCCGCCAGCATTTCGCCATCCGCATGTTGCATGCCGGTCATCCCTGTCGGCGCCAGCGCCACCGGCATCGAGGCCTTCTGGCCGACCATGGTGGTTGCCAGCGACCGGTTCGACATGTCGACGAGGACGCGCTGGCGTAGCTTGATCTTGGCGAAATCAGCCTCGTTTGCCCGGTAGGTCGATTCCGTCCACGAACCGGAATCGGCATATTGGAAGAACATTTTCGGTACACGCCGCTGAGCAAGCGTCTTCAATTCGGCGATGGTAAGCGGCGCGGTCATGGCTCTTTGCCTTCTGGACGGTTACATGGAGGCGGGTTCGGATTGCCTCATTGCAGGATCGATTTCATCGGCTTTCCAGCAACATAGGTTTCGACGATGGCCCGGTCGTCGCCCATAGTCTGCAGCAGAAACAGCTCTTCGGTGAGGCTCTTCGTGACCTCCATCTTCAGCGCCATGGCCGGTGTCGCGGCGGCGTTGAGGACGATCAGATCGGCTTCGGTTCCGGCGTCGAGCGTGCCGATCTTATCGACGAGGGAGAGAGAGTCGGCATTCCCACGGGTCATGTAATAAAAGCTCTCCAACGGGTTCAAGCGCTCGCCGAGCAGCTGCTGGATCTTGTAGGCCTCATCCATGGTGCGCAGCATGGAATAGCTGGAGCCGCCGCCGATATCGGTGGCGACACCGATGCGAACGGGCTTCTCGCGGCGGGCCAGCGCCTTCAGCGGGAAGAGGCCGGAGCCAAGGAAGAGGTTCGAGGTCGGGCAATGCACGGCGACCGCGCCGGCTTCGCTCATCGCATCGGCTTCGCGGTCGGAAAGATGGATCGCATGGCCGAACAGGCTCTTGGGGCCGAGCAGTCCGTAGCGGGCATAGATATCGGTGTAGTCGATCGCCTCCGGATAGAGCTCGCAGGTAAAGGCGATCTCGTCGTGATTCTCGGAAAGATGCGTCTGGATATGCAGATCCGGAAATTCGCGGGCAAGCGCGGCGGTCGCCTCCATCTGGGCCGGTGTGGAGGTAATGGCGAAGCGCGGGGTGATCGCGACATGGTTGCGGCCCTTGCCGTGCCAGTCAGATATCACCTGCCGGGTCTCGTCGTAGCCCATCTCGGGCGTATCGAGCAGGCCCTGCGGGGCATGGCGATCCATCATCACCTTGCCGCCCACCATGCGCATGTTGCGGCGCATGGCTTCGGCAAAATAGGCATCGGCGGAGGTTTTATGGACCGAGCAGTAGGCGACGGCCGTCGTTGTGCCGTGGCGGATCATCTCGTCATAGAAATGCTTGGCGATACGTTCCGCATGTGCGCTTTCGACGAAGCGGCATTCCTCCGGGAAGGTATAGGTGTTCAGCCATTCCAGGAGGTTGGCGGCGTAGGAGGCGATTACCTGCATCTGCGGGAAATGCAGGTGCATGTCGATGAAGCCGGGCAGGATCAGATGCGGCCGATGGTCGATTTCGGCGACACCTTTCGGGGCCTGTGCCTTGATATCGTCATAGGCGCCTGTCGCGACGATCAAGCCGTTTTCGATCAGCAGCCCGCCATCGCTTTCATAAGCGTAGCTGTCGGTATCATCGAGACTTTGCGGCAGGCGCTTGAAGGAAAGCAGGCGGCCGCGCAGAAGGGTGGTCATTGGCTCTTTTCTCCGATGGAGCTTTCGAACCAGGCGACTAGCAGCTTGCGCTCCTCCGGCGTGACGTCGGTGACGTTGCCGGGCGGCATGGCATGGCTGCGGCCGGCCTGGATATAGATCTCCCGGGCATGCATAGCGATTTCCGCGTCATTTTCCAGCGTTACGCCCTTCGGCGGGCGGGCAATCCCCTCATAGACGGGTTCGGCCGCATGGCACATGGAACAGCGCGCCGAGACCATTTGCTTGACCGCTGGGAAATGCGCATCGGAGGCGAACTGCTGGAAGGCGGGGGCGATCGCATTGGCTTCCTTCTCGCCGGTCAGCACCTTCGGAACGGTCGAAAGCCACATGATGACGATGAAAAGGACTATCGTGACGATCCAGGTCCAGGTCGGGCGGCCTTTGCGCGCATGCGTGGTGTTGAACCAGTGACGGATGGTGACGCCCATCAGGAACACCAGCGCTGCGATAATCCAGTTGAACTGCGTGCCGAACGCCAGCGGATAGTGGTTCGACAACATGAAGAAGATGACGGGCAGCGTCAGGTAGTTGTTGTGGAGTGAGCGCTGCTTGGCAATGCGGCCGTATTTCGGGTCCGGCGTGCGGCCGGCGATGAGGTCGGCGACGACGATCTTCTGGTTGGGAATGATGATCATGAAGACGTTGGCAGACATGATCGTCGCGGTAAAAGCACCGAGATGCAGGAAGGCGGCGCGGCCGGTGAAGAGATGCGTATAGCCCCAGGCCATGAAGACCAGGACGGCATAAAGCACGATCATCAGCCCCCAGGTGTTGTTGCCGAGCGGCGACTTACAGAGCAGATCGTAGATGATCCAGCCGATGGCGAGCGACGCCAGCGAGATCAGGATGGCGACGGGAACGCTGACGTCGAGCACATGCCGGTCGATGAGGAAGAGGTTGGCGCCGCCGTAATAGACGATGCACAGCATCAGGAAGCCGGATAGCCAGGTGAAATAGCTCTCGTACTTGAACCAGGTCAGGTGTTCCGGCATCTGCGCGGGAGCCACGAGATATTTCTGGATGTGATAGAAACCGCCGCCGTGAACCTGCCATTCCTCGCCATAGGCGCCGGGCGGAAGATGCGGGCGCTTCACCAGTCCGAGATCGAGCGCAATGAAGTAGAAGGACGAACCGATCCAGGCAATGGCGGTTATGACGTGGAACCAGCGGGCGGCAAAGGCCAGCCATTCCCACGCTATGGCGTATTCATACATTCAGTTCCCCTTTTTCTTCCTCCGACTCGATACCTTGCAGAATGTTGAGAGCGGATGGAAGAGGGGTGTTTGATGTGCCGGTAAAAAGCAGCTACCTTGTCTAGCGCCCGGGGCGCATTAGATCAGATTATGGCAGCTTTTTAATAAAATGCTCTTGGCTGCTTGGAGCGGGCCGAGTCCGCGGCAGCCGTCTATTTTTTCGACGGAGAATTGCCCATGCGAGGTATTCTGGCGTTCGTATTTTTTCTTCTCCCCGCAGCCTTCGCCCTGGCGCACGAGGCGCCCTCCGGCTGGTCCTATGATCCATATTGCTGCAATGGGGACAGCAAGACGGGCGATTGCGAGATGATTCCGTCACGTACTGTCACCATTGTACCCGGCGGCTATCGAGTGACGCTCAATCCTGGCGACCATCGCTATGTAACGCACGCGCATATCTTCAATCTGCCGCAGGGTAAGACGATGCGCTCCCCGGACGGAGCCTATCATCTCTGTCTGTTTCCGGACGAGAATACCCCACGATGCTTTTATGCGCCCGACATGGATTACTGAGCGCTATTCCAGCGGCATGCCGAATTCGCAGAGGAGCCAATCCCTGAAGGCGCGGATTCGCGGCGTATGACGCCTGTTTTCCGGATAGGCGATCCAGTAGTCCGTATTGTCGGACGAAAGAATATCGAAAGGCTGGATCAGCCGGCCGGAAGCCAGATCATCCGCATAGAATTCCGGGGTCAGGATGGCGACGCCCTGACCGGCCAATGCCGCGCTCGCCTCGAAGGACTGGGCGCCTAATCTGCTTCGCGGCCGGCCCTGAAGGCCGGGATCGGGAACGCCGGCCTCTTTGAACCATTGAGCCCACCATGGGTCACCCGCGTCGATGATGCGAAGCTTCAGCAGATCGGCTGGTTCATGTACGCCGCCGATCGTTTCCGCAAGCGCCGGGCTCAGCATCGGCGTAAAATAGACCTTCATCAGGAGGTGCGAGCGTAGGCCGGGCCACTGGCCACGGCCGGTGCGGATGGCGATGTCGGCTGACTCCCGGGCGAAGTCTATGATCGAGCCCGAGGTATCCAGCCGGACGGCGATATTGGGATGCTTCAGCTGAAACGAACCGAGGTGACGGGCCAGCCATTGCGAGGCGAAGGTGGGGGTCGAATGGATGCATAGCGTCGTTTCGACTTCGCCTCTGATCGAAGTCATGGCCTCCTGCAGCATGGCAAAGGCTTCCGACACTTTCGGTGCAAGCTGCTCTCCGGCCTTGGTCAACAGGATCTGCCGCGGGCGGCGCAGGAATAGCGGCTCGCCCAAAGTCTCTTCCAGCAGCTTGATCTGATAGCTGACCGCCGTCTGCGTCATGCCAAGCTCTTCGCCGGCCCGCGTGAAACTGCCATGCCGGGCGGCGGCCTCAAAGACGCGGAGCGCATTCAGCGGAAAGCGCATGGACAATTTCATGGATAAGTTCTCTTTATGCATGCAGACGATAGTTCGATTGGAATTTCAGCATTTTTCGCGCCAGACTGCAATTCATATCATTGATCTGACTGAGGTATCGTCATGGATTGCTATGTCGTGGAACAGGTGGAAACCGCAAGGCCAAGGATTCTGGCTCGTCTTCTGGAATCGGTGACGCAGGCCTTCGTCAGCCACGCGGAGCCGTCGCCGCATCTCGATCTCGATGAGATGCCGGATCGCCTGAAGCGGGACCTTGGATTTCTTGATGGGCGGGAGCCACGTTATGAAGACTGCCGACTGCCGACTGCTGTAGGTGGTAGGGAGTGAAAGCCCAGAGAAGGACAATCACATCTCCTTCAGCCGCTCGACTGCCATGAGCACCCGTTCCGGTGTTGCCGGCGCATCGAGGCGCGGGCAGACGCGATAATCCGCGACGCTGGCGACCGCCATCGATAGTGCCTCCAACACAGATATGCTGAGCATGAAGGGCGGCTCGCCCACGGCCTTCGAGCGGCCGATAGTGGCCTCGGTGTTTTCGGACCACTCCGCCAGCCGCACATTGAAAATCTTCGGACGGTCGGAAGCGAGCGGGATCTTGTAGGTGGACGGTGCGTGGGTGCGCAGCCGGCCCTTCGCATCCCACCAGAGCTCCTCCGTCGTCAGCCAGCCCATGCCCTGCACGAAGGCACCTTCGACTTGGCCGATATCGATCGCAGGGTTGAGGGAGCGACCGACGTCATGAAGGACATCGGCGCGGTCAATCAGATATTCGCCCGTCAACGTATCGATCGACACTTCCGAGCAGGCAGCGCCATAGGAGAAGTAGTAGAAGGGCGTGCCGCGGCCGGCCTTGCGATCCCAATGGATCTTCGGCGTCTTGTAAAAGCCGGCAGCCGAGAGCTGGATGCGGGCGAAATAGGCCTGCTTGACGAAATCGGGGAAGGGGATTTCCTCTTCGCCGACACGCACGCGGTTTGGCAGAAACCGTACCTCCTCTTCGCCGACACCCCATTTTTCGGCTGCGAAGGCCACGAGCCTTTCCTTGATCTGCCGGGCAGCGTCATAGGCTGCCATGCCGTTCAGGTCGGAGCCGGAGGAGGCCGCCGTCGCCGATGTATTCGGCACCTTGCCTGTAGTCGTCGCGGTGATCTTCACGCGGTCGATATCGACCTGGAAGCTATCGGCCAGAACTTGCGCCACCTTCGTATAGAGGCCCTGGCCCATTTCGGTGCCGCCGTGGTTCAGATGGATGGAACCATCCTGATAGATGTGCACCAGCGCGCCCGCCTGGTTGAAGGCGGTCATGGTGAAGGAGATGCCGAATTTCACCGGCGTCAGCGCGATGCCCTTGCGGATGAAGCGGCTGGAACGGTTGAATTCGATGATGGCCTTGCGCCGCGCCTGATAATCGGAACTCTGTTCGAGCTCGTCGACGACGCGGTTGACGATGTTGTCCGTCACCTCCTGATGATAAGGGGTCAGCGTCCGGCCCGAGCCCGGCTGGCCGTAGAAATTGGCGCGTCGGATTTCGAGCGGGTCCTTGCCGAGCGCATAGGCGATCTCCTCGATCATGCGCTCGCCGCCAACCATCCCTTGCGGGCCGCCGAAGCCGCGGAAGGCGGTATTGGAGACGGTATGCGTCTTCAGCGGCTTCGAGACCAGATGGACATGCGGGTAGAAATAGCTGGAATCCGCATGGAACAGCGCGCGATCTGTCACCGGGCCGGAAAGATCGGAGGAGAAGCCGCAGCGTGCGGCATAGGTGGCGTCGACGGCGTGGATGCGGCCTTCGTCGTCGAAACCGACTTCGTAGTCCACCAGGAAATCGTGCCGCTTGCCGGTGGCGCTTATGTCCTCATCGCGGTCGGGCCGGAATTTCACGGCGCAGCCGAGTTTCTTGGCTGCGACTGCGGCCAGCGCCGCGAACTGGTTGCCCTGCGTTTCCTTGCCGCCGAAGCCGCCGCCCATGCGGCGTACATTGACGGTCACGGCGTTGGACGGGATGCCCAGGACATGACCGACGATGTGCTGGATTTCGCTCGGATGCTGCGTCGACGACCAGACTGCAACCTCATCGTCTTCGCCGGGGATCGCCATGGCGATATGGCTTTCGAGATAGAAGTGCTCCTGACCGCCGATGCGCATCTGCGCCTTGATGCGATGCTTGGCGTTCGCCATTTCGGTTTCGGGTTCGCCGCGCTTCAGCGTCATCGGTTCGTAGACGAGCGGTGCGCCATTGGCGAGCGCACCGTCGATATCGCTCCAATGCGGCAGGTCGCGATAGTCGATCTTGGCGAGGCGGGCGGCACGCCGGGCGGCATCGCGGGTCTCGGCGATGACAGCGAAGATCGGCTGTCCGTGGAATTCCACCTTGGTTTCGGCAAGCAGCGGTTCGTCATGCATGCCGTTGGAGCTGGTATCGTTAACGCCGGGAATATCGGCGCCCGTGAAGACCCAAACGACGCCCGGATAGGCTTTGACGGCCGAGAGATCGATGCCGGCGATCTCGGCATGGGCGCGGTCGGAGAGGCCGAGCGCGCCGTGCAGCAGGTCAGCGGGTTCGGGAATGTCGTCGATATAATCGGCGGCTCCGGTCACGTGCTTATGCGCGGAATCATGACGCAGCGAGCCATGGATCGAGCCGTTGATGACCTTGCGCTCTTCGAAGGTGGATTTGTCCATGGCTCAGGCCTCCGCCGTCGCGAAACGCTTCAATTCCTGCGGCGCACCCGATGTTTCCAGATAGAACCGGATGAGGAGGTTCTTGGCGGTCAGTTGTCGGTATTCGGCCGAGGCGCGCCAATCGGTGAGCGGCGTGTAATCGGCGTCGAAGGCGTCGCGTGCGGCCATAACGGTTGCTTCCGTCCACGGCTTGCCGATCAATTCCGCCTCGACGGTGCGGGCGCGCTTCGGCGTACCGGCCATGCCGCCAAAGGCGATGCCGATATCTGCTACATTGCCAGCGGCGTCCAGTGACAGATGGAAGGCGCCGCAGGCGGCCGAAATATCCTCGTCACGGCGCTTAGAGATCTTGTAGACGGCGAAATGCGCATCCTTGGCCGGATAGGGCACGAAAATGCTCTCGACGAATTCGCCGGGATTGCGGTCCTGCTTGCCGTAATCGATGAAAAAATCTTCGAGCGGCAGGCTGCGCGCCCCCGCCGTCGAACGCAGCCTAACTGTTGCGCCAAGGGCGATCAGCGGCGGCGGCGTGTCGCCGATTGGCGAGCCGTTGGCGATATTGCCGCCGATCGTGCCCATGTTGCGCACCTGCTCGCCGCCGATACGGTTGATGAGGTTGGCAAAGGCGGGGATCTTTTCGGCGATAACAGCAAAGGCGCGGCTGTAGGTGACGCCGGCGCCGATGGTCAGGCCTGCATCTTCAAGGGTAATTTTCTGCAGATCGGTGAGATGGTTGATGAAGACGACCGGGTTCAGCCGGCGCATCTGCTTGGTGACCCAGAGGCCGACATCGGTCGAGCCGGCAACGACGGTCGCCGTCGGCTCGTCGGCAAGCACCTGCGCCAGTGCCGATACTGAACCGGGCACGATGAGGCGATCGTCGCCCTCGGAAATCTCGATGGTGTCGCCGCCCTGCATGGCCCAGAGGCGGGCGATGATATCGGCCCTGGTTTTTTCGAGCGGATCGAAGAGTGCGCTCGGCCGCTTCTGGCTGACCTGTTCGGCCGCCTTGACGATCGGCTCGTAGCCCGTGCATCGACAGAGATTGCCCTGCAGCGACTTTTCGATCTGCGCCCGGCTCGGCTTTTCCGTCATCAGCCAGAGGCCATAGAGCGACATGACGAAGCCCGGCGTGCAGAAACCGCATTGCGAGCCGTGGCAATCGACCAGCGCCTGCTGCACAGGGTGAAGCGTGCCGTTCTGAGCTGCAAGATGCTCGACAGTGACGACGTGGGTCGCATGCAGCGAGCCGACGAAGCGGATGCAGGCATTGACGGATTCATAGTACAGCCCGCCATCGATCAGCCGGCCCACCAGCACCGTGCAGGCGCCGCAATCGCCCTCCGCGCATCCTTCCTTCGTTCCCGTCAGCCGCCGGTTGAGACGCAAGAAGTCGAGCAGCGTCTCGGTGGGGCGCAGGCTGGATAGAATGATATCCTCGCCGTTGAGGATAAAGCGGATGCTGTCGCTCATGTCGTTCCCGTCTTATCTATTGGCCGGGCCGGATGCGCAAACGAATCCGGCCCTAACAGCAAATGGTTATTCCGCGGTCCAGCCACCGTCAATCGAGACGTGTGTGCCGGTCACCTGGCGTGCCTCGTCGCTTGCTAGGTAGAGCGACAGGGCGCCGATCTCCTCGGCCTTGACGAACTCGTGCGTCGGCTGGGCCTTGAGGATGACTTCGTTCTTGACCTGCTCCTCGGTCATGCCGCGTGCCTTGGCCGTATCCGGGATCTGCTTTTCGACAAGCGGGGTCAGGACGTAACCGGGGCAAATGGCGTTTACCGTCACGCCGAATTCGGCAAGCTCGAGCGCTGCCGTCTTGGTCAGGCCTAATATACCATGTTTTGCCGCGACATAGGCGGATTTGAAGGGCGAGGCGACCAAGCCATGCGCCGAGGCGATGTTGATGATCCGCCCGTATTTCTTCGCCTTCATCAGCGGGATCGCGGCGCGGATGGTGTGGAAGGAGCTGGAGAGATTGATCGCGATGATCTGATCCCATTTCTCGATCGGGAAATCCTCGATTTTCTCGACATGCTGGATGCCGGCATTGTTGACGAGAACATCGACGCTGCCGAAGGTAGAGTTGGCGGTCGCGATCAGATCGGCGATCTCGGCGGGCTTCGTCATGTCGGCCGGATGATAGATCACCTTGCCGCCGCCGGAGGCTTCCAGCTTCGTCTTGATCGCATCGATCTCCTCCGGCTTTCCGAAGCCGTTGATGACGACGTTATCACCCTTGGCGGCGAAGGCGGCCGCGATGGCGAGGCCGATACCACTGGTGGAACCGGTGACGACAACTGTTCTTGCCATGATCTTCTCCTTGGACAGCGCAGCTTCCTGCTGCAGTGCAAAACCGTTTCAGCCTAGTCCCAAACCCGCGGATATGGCAATCGGAATGCTGCCAGCCCTTTGGCCACGATGCCGTGAACGGGAAAGCGCATATTTCAGCGAAAAATTTCGTTTTGCTTTCTTTTCACATTCGTTTTGCTCGCGTATCTGTTGCTTCAGGACGCAACAGGCGGGAGGAATGCATGAGCGGTTATGTCTTGGCGATCGATCAGGGAACGACGTCGACGCGGGCTATCGTTTTCGACGGCAAGATGAAGGTTGCCGGCGTCGGACAGAAGGAATTCACCCAGCATTATCCGAAGCCCGGCTGGGTGGAGCACGATCCGGAAGAAATCTGGTCCTCTGTCCTCGTCACCGTCCGCAAGGCGATCGAGGCTGCCGGCGTCACCGCCAAGGATATTGCAGCCCTCGGCATTACCAACCAGCGCGAGACTGTGGTCGTCTGGGATCGCGAGACGGGCAAGCCAATCCACAACGCCATCGTCTGGCAGGACCGCCGCACGGCGAGCTATTGTGAGAAACTGAAGCGTCAGGACCTGGAAAAGCTCTTTACCCGCCGTACCGGCCTGCTGCTCGATCCCTATTTTTCCGGCACCAAACTGTCCTGGCTGCTCTCCAACGTGAAGGGCGCGCGTGCCCGCGCCGCCAAGGGTGCGCTCTGCTTCGGCACCGTCGATACTTTCCTGATCTGGCGTCTGACTGGCGGCAAGAGCTTCGCCACCGATGCGACCAATGCCTCGCGGACGCTGATGTACAATATCGGCGCGAACGAATGGGACGAGGAGCTGCTCGATATCCTGCGCGTTCCCGCTGCCATGCTGCCTGAAGTGAAGGATTGTGCCGCCGATTTCGGCGTCACGGAGGCCACGCATTTCGGCGCGGACATCCCAATCCTCGGCGTTGCCGGCGATCAGCAGGCGGCGACGATCGGCCAGGCTTGCTTCGAACGCGGCATGATGAAATCCACCTATGGCACCGGCTGCTTCGCGCTGCTCAACACCGGCGCGGACATGGTGCGGTCGAAAAACCGCCTTTTGACCACCATCGCCTATCGGCTGAATGGCGAGACGACCTATGCCCTCGAAGGCTCGATCTTCATCGCCGGCGCTGCGGTACAGTGGCTGCGGGACGGCCTGAAAGCCATCCAGCGCGCTTCGGATTCCGGCGAGCTGGCGGCCAAGGCCGATCCGCTGCAGGAGGTCTATCTGGTGCCGGCTTTCACCGGCCTCGGCGCACCGCATTGGGACCCGGATGCACGCGGCGCGATCTTCGGCCTTACGCGCAATACCGGACCTGAGGAAATCGTCCGGGCGGCGCTGGAGGCTGTCTGCTACCAGTCTCGCGATCTCCTGGATGCCATGCATAGGGATTGGCGCAACGGCAACGGGCAAGGGACAGTATTGCGCGTCGACGGTGGCATGGTCGCCTCTGACTGGACCATGCAGCGGCTTGCCGATCTGCTGGACGCACCGGTCGATCGCCCGACGATCCTCGAGACGACCGCGCTGGGCGCCGCCTGGCTTGCTGGTAGTCGCGCCGGCGTCTGGCCGGATCGTGCCGGTTTTGCCAAAGCCTGGGCACGCGATAAGCGTTTTGAGCCCGGCATGGATAACAAGACCCGAAACGCGAAGCTCAAAGGCTGGAAGAACGCCGTCTCGCGTACCTTGAGTACACGGCAAGGGTGATCGGCCCTCATCGGCTGCTCACCCCAGGTTATGTCGTGTAAGATTTCTTTATTTTGCTTATATAAGTGCGCGCAGCGATACTCGTATTGTGGCTCGGGGAGGTTTCCGGGTCACATTTCGCCGGACCGCGCCCTTTGAGGGCGGACGCCTTCTCAAGAGACGATAAAGCGAATAATGGCTGCTCAATTTTCTGAACTGAAGAAACATTACTATCGGCAGATCAAATATCATCTGACCCGGCCGAAGCCGCCGATGCTGGCCGAGCGGTTCGATGGGCCTGTTCTCGTCGTCGGCTCGGCGCCGGTTTCGAACAAGCCGGCGGATTTCGACGAAAGCTTCAAGGTCATCACCATCAATGGTTCGCAGATGGTGACGAAGGGCTGGGGGATAGACGCGCCCGACGTGACGCTCGTCCAGTTCAACCAGATCGAAGGCACGAACACCAATGCCGTCGAGGTGCGCCGCGTTCTGAACGGCGAACGGACCAAGATGCTCTACGTCCTGCTCTGGCGGAAAGAGCGCGAGCGGCTGGAAGAGGGGTTGCGGAAGTTCAATTACAGCTACGACAAGCTGGAGATCGTCGATCGCTACAAGCGCATGGCGCTGCTCGACCGCGTCGGCGGGGTGAAATGCAGCGAGCTCGGCGCGGACGACAAATGCTCGAACGGCATCAATGCCGTGCTCTTCGCGCTCTATAACGGCGCGACCGAAGTCATCATCACCGGCATCAATCCCGATTCCGGCGGGCACGTCTATAATCAGGAAAATCTGGCGCGGCTGCATGTGCGCAAGGACCGCGAGGTTCTCGAGCGGCTAGTCGAACGAGGTTATCCGGTGTTCACCACTGATCCCAGCGTCTCGCAATCCGTCGGTCTGCCGCTATGGACTGGCAAGACGAAGGTTGGTCGGACGGTGGAGGCCGATGCCAAGGCCAAGTGGCCGGCACCGCTAACGGCTGCGGCCGTCATCAATCCCTGAGCTAAGGGCCTGCCAACGGTCAATCTACGGCTGACGCTGGTCGTGAATCCGTGCCAAGATCGCAGCCTAGAATCACTCGATTGCGCAGAGGTCAGTCCAATGCTGATGCCGCCGCCACTACGGCCGGGCGATAAGGTGCGCTTTGTGTCACCAGCAAGTTCACCCGATAGGGATATGGTTCTGAGGCATGCCGAAATTCTGAAAGGCTGGGGGCTGAACGTCGATTTCGGCGAACATGCCTTTAGCAAATGGAGCTATCTTGCGGGTACTGATGAGGAGCGGCTGGCGGATCTCAACGCTGCATTTCGCGATCCCGAAGTTCGGGCGATCTTCACCACACGTGGCGGCAAGGGATCATATCGCATTGCCGATCAAGTAGATTTTGCTGCAGTCCGGCGTGATCCGAAGTTCGTTATCGGCTTCAGCGACATCACAGCATTGCATTTGAGCCTGCTGAAACATTGTCTTCAGGTTGGCATTCACGGCGCATTTTCCATCGGGCCGGGTGAAGAGAGCGTTAGCCCCTATACGCATCACTCGCTGCGACAAGCGTTGATGACAACCGAGGACCTCGTCATCGCCGCGCGCCCGGAAGAGCCGACATCGCGATTGACGACAAGCGGAACGGCCGAGGGTCGGCTGATTGGCGGCAATCTCGATATGGTGGCGGCGTCGGCCGGCTGGGCGTTGCCGGATATGCACGGTGCCATTCTGCTGCTTGAGGCCATCGGTCTGTACCCCGGCCAGGTGGACCGGCAGATGACGATGCTGCGCAAGGCGGGGCATCTGAACGGCCTGCTGGGGGTCGCCATCGGCCAGTTTACTAACTTCGAGTTCGATCGCCCTTATTCGGTGATCGATATCCTGCGCGAACATCTGGCCGAACTGAAGGTGCCGATCCTTGGCGGCTTGCCGCTCGGGCACGGCGATCGCCCGGCAAGCGCTTTTATCGGAGCCATTGCGGAGCTTGATGTCAAGGCGAGTATCCTGGCGATCCGGCGCGGAAACTCCTGACGCCTTCTTCTATATTTTTTTGACGTAGCCTGTCGGTGCAGGTGATATTCCTTCGTCTTTAAAGGGAGAAGGGAATCTCAATGCTTTACGCGATCCTATGCTACAACGACGAAGATACCGTGTTTGCCTGGTCCAAGGAACAGGAAGACGCGACGATGGCGCGGTTGATTGCCGTGCAGGAGCCGCTGGCGAAGGCTGGCAAGCTAGGGCCGGTGGCACGGCTGATGCCGACGACGGCGGCAACGACCCTGCGCAAGGGCAAGAACGAGCCGATCGTGATCGACGGTCCCTTTGCAGAAACGAAGGAGCAGTTGCTCGGTTTCTATGTGGTCGATTTCGAAACCCTCGACGAAGCCATCGGTTTTTCGAAGGAGCTTGCCGCAGCCAATCCCGGCGTCGGCTCCTATGAAATCCGTCCGCTTTACGTCTTCCGGCCGGGAGCTGTTACAACATGACCGATATTGCCTGGATCGACATCGCGCTTACCAATGCCCGGCCACAGGTGATGGGTGCGCTCTTGCGTTATTTCCGCAATCTCGACACCGCTGAGGAGGCCTTTCAGGAGGCCTGCCTCAGGGCCTTGAAGACCTGGCCCGATAAGGGGCCGCCGCGCGATCCTGTCGCGTGGCTGATCTTTGTCGGCCGCAACAGCGGCATCGATACGGTGCGCAAACAGGCGAGACTGCAGAGCCTGCCGGATGAGGAGACGATCTCCGATACGAGCGATGCCGAAAGCGATCTCGCCGAGCGGCTCGATGGCTCCGGATATCGCGATGATATTTTGCGATTGCTGTTCATTTGCTGCCATCCGGATCTGCCTGCGACGCAACAGATCGCGTTGGCGCTGCGCATCGTTTCAGGCCTTTCGGTGCAGCAGATCGCCCGCGCCTTCCTCGTCAGCGAAAGCGCGATGGAGCAGCGCATTACAAGGGCTAAGGCGCGCGTCGCCGCAGCAGGCGTTCCTTTTGAGACGCCGGGCGCGGTGGAGCGGAGCGAAAGGCTGGCGCTCGTCAGCGCCATGATCTACCTCATCTACAACGAAGGCTATTCGGCCGGCGGGACGCATCGCGAGGCGGCCGCCTTCGCCGATGAGGCGATCCGGCTTGGCCGACTGCTGTTGCGGATCTTTCCCTCCGAGCCGGAGACCATGGCGCTGCTGGCGCTGATGCTCCTGCAGCAATCGCGCAAAGATGCGCGGTTCGATGCGGACGGGCAGATCATCCTTCTGGAAGATCAGGATCGCTCGCTTTGGGACCGGACGTTGATCGACGAGGCGCTGGCGCTGCTCGACAAGGCAATCCGTCACCGCAAGCCCGGTCCCTATCAGGTGCAGGCGGCGATCGCAGCGCTGCATTCAAGGGCGAAGCGCGCCGTCGATACGGATTGGGAGGAGATCGATCTTCTCTATCAGATGCTGGAGCGGCTGACACCTTCTCCCGTCGTCACGCTCAATCGTTCGGTCGCGCTCTCCAAACTGAAGGGGGCGGAGGTGGCTCTGGCGCTGGTTGTGACGCTGGAAGCACAGCTCGACAGCTATTTCTACTTTCATGGCGTCAGGGGTGGCCTGCTTGCACAACTGGGCCGCTCGCAGGAGGCACGCGTCGCCTTCGACAGGGCGATCGCACTCGCCCGTTCGCCCGCTGAAGCAGCCCATATTCGTTATCAGCTCGATCGTCTGAGCGCGGATGCTCTTGCGGCTGCAAAATAATCAAAAAATTTACGTCTGTGCTGTCGGGAAACGGCAGTCTCGAACGTCACTAAGGTATAGGCCGAACAGGCCGCGTCAAACAGCAGAGAGAAACAAGACATGACTGAGCAACCCCAGCGCCATGAGCTTTCCCTGACCCGCGTCATCGATGCGCCGCGCGAGAAGATTTTCCGTTGTTGGACCGAAGTGGAGCTTCTGAAGCAATGGTTCGCGCCGCTGCCATGGACAGTGTCGGCCGCCAGCGTCGACGTTCGAGCCGGGGGCTCAAGCTCGATTACCATGCGCAGCCCCGAGGGGGAGGATTATCCGGGCAACGGCGTTTATCTGGAAGTCGTTCCGAATGAGCGGATCGTCTTCACCGATGCCTTCGCCAGCGCCTGGGTGCCGTCGGCAAAGCCCTTCATGGTGGTGACGATCCAACTCGACGATCTCGGCGCTAGCAAGACCCGCTATACCGCGACTGTCCTGCATTGGTCGACTGAAGATCGCGAAGCGCATGAGAAGATGGGCTTCCATCAGGGATGGGGCCAGTGCGCCGAGCAGCTCGCGGCACTGGCAGCCAGAATCTGAATTTCCGATTCAATTCCGGGGGATACGACAATGTCTTACGCAGTCGATTCATCCTTGCCTTCGGTCACGCGGGCTCAGCGCGTGGCCGGCACGATCCTCAGCGGACTGGTCATCGCCTTCCTGCTGTTCGACGGCGTGATCAAGCTCGTTCCGCTGCCGGTTGTCACGGAGACGATGGCAGGGCTCGGCTATTCCGCCGATCCGGCGCTCGCGCGGCTGCTCGGCGTTATTACGCTCGCGTGTGCCATTCTCTACGCGATCCCGAGAACGTCGGTCCTTGGCGCCATCCTGCTGACAGGTCTTCTCGGCGGCGCGATTGCGACGCATCTGAGGGTCGGCAGCCCGATCTTCTCGCATCTGCTGTTCGGCGTTTATCTCGGCGTGATCGCCTGGGGCGGACTTTATCTTCGCTATGAAGCGGTTCGGAAAATGATTCCGTTCTTTCAGCGAAGCTTTTGATTTCGGATTCGATTTGCTAAGGCTCGCTCCCGAACAAGGACGGAGCGAACCATGCCGCAAGTGATCATCGCGCCTGTCAGGCAATCGGATGCGGACGAGCTGATCGCCGCCAATATCGCCAGCCGCGCCCATCATGTACCCTGGGCCTATCCTTTCCTCGATCGCGACGGTTTCGACGCATGGTTCGGCCAGACGGTGACGGGCCCGAATATAGGTCTCGTCGCGCGCGATCCGGGCTCCGGCGGGATTGTCGGCGTCGTCAATATCAGTCAGATGGTTTGGGGAGGCTTCCGCAGCGCCTTTCTCGGCTATCATGGCATGGTCGGATTTGCTGGCCAGGGCTTTATGACGGAGGCCGTTCGGTTGGCGGTCGCCCACGCCTTCGACGCGGTCGGCCTGCATCGGCTGGAGGCCAATATCCAGCCGGGCAATCATCCCTCGATCGCGCTGGTCAAGCGGCTGGGTTTCCGCAAGGAAGGGTTCTCGCCGAAATATCTGAAGATCGGCGGCGTCTGGTGCGACCACGAGCGCTGGGCATTGCTGTCGGACGACCCGCGCTCCTGAGCTCTTTCGGAATCGGAAAGTCGCGCTATCTGGCAGAAAGCCTTAGAAAAACGTTGACTGCCGGGAGGGAAGGGGCGAAAGCCACCTTGAGCCTCTCGCCAAACCGCTGCTGAGAGAGCGGGAGTGCCGGAAGCCGTAAATGATCGTTTCGACCGAAGAAGAACTGACCAAGCTCAAAGATATCGGCCGCATCTGCGCCAATGCGCTGCAGGCTATGGCCTCGGCCCTGGAGCCGGGCATTACCACGCTGGAGCTGGACGTTATCGGCCGCAAGGTGCTGGAGGATGCCGGCGCGCAATCGGCGCCTGAACTGGTCTACAAGTTCCCCGGCGCAACCTGTATCAGCGTCAACGAGGAAGTGGCGCATGGCATTCCGGGTCCACGCGTGATCAAGGCGGGGGATCTGGTCAATCTCGATGTATCGGCCGAGAAGGACGGTTTCTTCTCCGATACCGGCGCATCCTTTACCGTGCCGCCGGTAAAGCCGAAGATCGAGCGCCTGTGCCGAGACGGCAAGCGGGCGCTCTGGGTCGGGCTCAACCAGGTGAAAAGCGGTGCGCCGCTTGCGAAGATCGGGCAGGCCGTCGGCGCATTCGCCCAGAAGAACCGCTACACGCTGATCGCCAATCTCGCCAGCCATGGCATCGGCCGCTCGCTGCACGAAGAGCCCGCCGAGGTTTCCACCTGGGCGGACCCTTCCGAGAGCCGGATCATTGAGGATGGGCTTGTCTTTACCGTCGAGCCGTTTCTTTCACTCGGCGCGATCTGGGCAGAGGGCGGCGATGATGCCTGGACGCTCTACGCCGATCCGCAGGCGCCCACGGTTCAGTACGAGCACACGATCATTGCCACCCGCAACGGACCTGTCATTCTGACATTGCCGGACAAGTGAGGTCCTGAAGCGCTTCGCGAATATTTCAGTTTCGTGCCCTGCGCTTCAGGTATCTAATTTGCGCATGTCGTTATCGCAAAACCGCTGCGCACTTTTGCGCAACATGTCGTAGCTCATTCGTCGGCCTTCGGGCTGTCCTCAGCCTTCGCTTCGCCGCGGATAATGTCAGCGGCGGCGCGCTCGAGGATATCAGCGATGCGGGCGCCTTCGGCCTTGCTCCAGGGGAACTTTGAGCGAAGTGCGGAACGCAGCAGGTGCCGAGCGCGATGAACGTCGCCGCTGCCATGGCGATCGAATGGATTGTCGCGACCGTCCTCATCCCCGCCATCGAAGACTTCGCGGACGCGCGCCATCTTCTCGCCGATGGCTGTGAGCTTGGCGAGGGTCACCTCGACAAGATCGCGATTGTCGTCGACGCGCTTCTGGCCGCTTTCGGTGATGCGGTAGAGCTTCTTCGTGCCGCTGACCTCGACTTCGGCCTGGCCGGTCTCCTCGAGATAGGTCAGCGCCGGGTAGATGACGCCCGGGCTCGGAACATAGAAGCCGCCGGAGCGCTCCTCGAAGGTCTTGATCAGTTCATAGCCGTGGCGGGGCTGCTCGGAGAGCAAAGCGAGGATGATGAGCTGCAGGTCGGCCGCATCGAACTTGCGCCCGGTGCGAAACCCGCCGCCGAACATGCCGCCCTTGAAGCCTCTCATGAAGTCTCTCCTATGCTCGCCGCGTGATTCACGGCCTCGACCATGTCGTAGGATATATGCCTCAACCATGTCAAAGCCATCTCCGAACATGCGATCTCTGAAACCTCTCATATCGTTTCTCCTTGTGAAGTTGAGAGTTTATATCGTTAGTCATGTTGTAAGATATATATCGTAAGATAGCATTCTTCAAGAGGGCGGTTTGCGGATGAGATGGGCTGGAGGAGAAAGTGTGACCGCGTGGGGGAAGGAGTTCATCCCATGGGTGAAATTTCGCTGCTGAACAACTGCATCACGATCATGGGATAAGCGATTACATCTACGTAAGAATAGGCTTCTGGCGGTTGCCGCTCCCGGCGAACTGTCCTAGGCTCGCCTCAAATTCACGCCATTGCGGTCGTTCGAACCAACAGGAAGCCTAACCGTCGTGTTTCATTCTTTCTTCCCGAATCCGAGATTATTTTTTTCCTCAGCAGTCGCCTGGGCGCTCGTCTGCGTCTTCCTATGGTATTTTGTCGGCGCGCATGTCGTGGCGTCCATGGGTTATCCGCCGCTGCCGGAAGAACAGCAGCCGGTCGGGGCTGCGTTCTTTGTTACTCCTACTAATTTCTTGTTTTATCTTTACTTTATTCTCTGTGCAGCGGTCTTTTGCGGTTTTTGGCATGTGGTTTCGAAGGGCAACCCCTGGATCGTATGGTCCGTGTGGGGTTCCGCTTTCATCGTCTTCATCACCTATTTCGGTGTTCAGATCGACGTAGCAGTAAACGTATGGCGCCGGCCCTTCTTTGACCTCCTGCAAAATGCGCTCGGCGGAAAGCCCGGCGTTACGGATGGGGATTTCTACGGATTGTTATGGGCGTTCACGCAACTCGGTCTCGTGGGCGTCGCGGTCAGCGTTATTTCATCGTTTTTTCTAAGCCACTATCTCTTCCGCTGGCGGTGGGCGATGAACAATTTCTATATGTCGAAATGGGAGAAGCTTCGGCACATCGAAGGTGCATCGCAGCGTGTCCAGGAAGATACGATGCGTTTTGCGACGAACCTCGAAGGGCTCGGCGTCAGCCTGATCGGCTCCGTCATGACGCTCATCGTCTTTCTGCCGATTCTGCTGGAACTGTCGAAATACGTGACCGATCTGCCGATTATCGGTGCAATTCCGTATTCGCTCGTTTGGTTGGCGCTGATTTGGTCGGTATTCGGCACGTTCCTGCTTGCGCTCTTCGGGATCAAGCTTCCGGGGCTGAATTTCCGCAACCAGCGCGTCGAGGCAGCCTATCGAAAAGAGCTTGTCTACGGCGAGGATCGCGAGGACCGCGCACAGCCGCCCACTGTGGCGGAACTCTTCTCAAACGTTCGCCGCAACTATTTCCGCATGTACTTCCACTACGCCTATTTCAATGTCGCGCGCTATTCCTACGGCCAGCTCGATGCGATCTTCCTCTATTTTGTGCTGGTTCCGACTTTCGTCGCGCACAAAATCACGCTCGGCATCTGGCAGCAGATCGCCACGGCCTTCGGTCAGGTCAGCAACTCTTTCCAGTATCTCGTCAGCTCCTGGACGACGATCATCGAGCTTCTGTCGATCCACAAGCGTCTGAAGGCTTTCGAGGCCGCTATCTATGACGAGCCATTGCCGCCGATCGATCAGCGCTATTTGGAGCGTGAAGCAGGCGTTATTCACGCGGATGGTTGACGAAGTAAGGCTCCGGAAACGGAGCCTTTTTCAATGGAGGAGCTGGGTTTCAGGCTTTAGACTTTGGGGGTAACGCAAGGGCTTTCCTTTACCGCATCACCGGCCCTTCGTTTTGGCTCGGGCTCCGCCCGACCGCTCTTCACCCCTGCTGCGGCTTGCTGCGCGCCTCAATCAACGGGATTGCCTCGGAATAGCTGACGCAGGCAACATCCTGCCTGTGGCAGACATCGCTGACGAAGCGGTCGAGGGCGCGCCAATAAGCGCCGTCATTCATTTCGACGAAATGGAAACCGAGCTGCAGCGGAATGCGCTCGCCGTCATATTGCTTGGCGAAGGCAGCCTCGAAGGCGTCGAAGGTGCGGTCCTCATAGGTCTTGGCGTTGGCCTTGTCCTCGACACCCTTGGAATGGCGGACATAGAGATTGTAGTCCATGCCGATGACCGGACGATGCTCGGGACCTTCGGGGATCAATGGCAGACCGAAGCGATAGATGCCGTCGATCACCTGCGGCAGGGCAGGGCCTTTGGTGACCAGGCTTGCATCATACTGAAAGCCCATCTCCTTTTCCGCCGGCACGAGACCGTCGCTGGTGGAAAGATAGGGTGCGCGAAATCCCTTGACGTCATTTGTGGCGAAGTCTTCCCAGCCCTGGGGTTCCTTGTCGGCGAGGCCGACATTCTTCCAGGCGTCGCGAAGGGCAATGCGGGCATTCATGAATTCCTGTTTCCAGTCGGCAGCACTCCAGCCCTTGCCGTCGAAATGGCCGCAGGCATGGCTTGAGATGTCGTGGCCTTCCTGATGTGCGCCCCAGATGTTGGCGATGCGCGTGCGGACATCGTCCTCGCTCTTGGCGAAGCCGACATTGGATTTACCCGGCCGCTGCTTCGGCCCCTGATAGGCCTTGGCCTGCGCCTTGTTCATGAGGAAGGTGCAGGAGAGGAAATAGGTGAAATGCGCGCCGTTGCGCGAAGCGATCTCGCGGCTCCTGGTCCAGAGTGCATTGTCATGAGCGCCATCGAAGGAAATCATGACGAGCTGCTTGGGCTTGCCATCGGCCTGGGCGGCTGCGGGCAGCCCCAAGGAAAGGGCGAGGGAGAGACAGGTAGCGAAGCGAAACATGGGCACCGGATACTAATTGGATCGAGCACGGCTCGCCAGGAATCGTCTGGCGCTATCGGATGGCGCGCTCAGGGTCGCTTCCTTCCTTTCGCGCAAATGCGGCGAAGCTGCGGTGATGCTGGCATTTTTTTGCGGCAGCCGATAAGGATGTGACAACAAGACCATAGAGGATTTCATCCATGGCATTGCTCATTCTCGGCATTGTTCTTTTTCTCGGACTCCATCTGATCCGCGTCGTGACACCCGGCCTGCGGACCTCATTGATCGCCAGCCTTGGCGAAGGCGGCTGGAAGGGCGCCTATTCGATTGCGAGCATCGTGGCGCTGATCATTCTGATCTACGGCTTCGGTCAGGCGCGCGACATGACGCCGGTCTGGTCGCCGCCGTTCTGGATGAGCCACATCACCATCCTGCTGATGCTGTTCGCTCTCATCTGTCTTGTTGCCTCGCTGCTGCCGGCGGGGCATATCGCGGCCAGGACCAAGCATCCGATGGTGCTTTCGGTGAAGATCTGGGCACTGGCGCATCTTCTCTCCAATGGCGACGGCGCTGCCATATTGCTCTTTGCTGCCTTCCTCGCCTGGGGCGTGATCCTGCGCATTTCGTTCAAACGGCGCGAGCGGGTCGGCGAAATCACCGTGCGTCCCTTCGTCTCGGCGAAATACGATCTCTATGCGATCGTCATCGGTGTGGTCGCTTGGGCCTTGATCATTTGGAAGCTTCATGCGTGGATTATCGGGGTTTCGCCGCTCGTTATATGACGATTTCCACCATTCCCCCTTACATAAGCTGCAAAATGGAGTAGAAGGCCCCACTAGAGCCGGATGATTTTAGGTCCGATAGACCTAAAATCTGAATCCGCTCTAGCATCATGGAATTAGAGCATGATGTCGTCCGAAAACCGCTCACACTTTTTCGGCATCATGCTCTAACCCCTAAGCTTTGAACTATTTGGCCTGGGCCGGAGACAAGAATGGCATTCAATGACGATAGCTTCATCCGCGAGGTGAACGAGGAACTGCGCTCGGACCAGTTGCGGTTCATATGGCGCCGTTTCGGTAAGCTCATCATCGGTGCTGCGGTGCTCGTCGTTCTCGGTACCGCAGCCTACAGCGGCTATCGCTATTGGGCCGGCAACCAGGCTGGCAGCGGCGGTGATCAGTTCATTGCCGCGCTGACGCTGGCCGATCAGAACAAGACGGATGAGGCGCTCGCCGCATTCGCCGCCATCGAAAAGAACGGCCCTGGTTCCTATCCGGTGCTGGCGCGCCTGCGCGCCGCGACGCTGCAAGTGCAGAAGGGTGACAAGGCCGCGGCCATCGCCACCTTCTCGGCGATCGGCAAGCAAACGGATCTTCCCGTCGTTATCCGCGATGCGGCGCGCCTGCGGGCTGCCTATCTGCTCATCGATACCGGCACCTACGATCAGGTTGCCGCCGAGGCGCAGGAGCTTGCCGTGCCGGCTGATGCCTTCCGCCATTCGGCGCGCGACGTTCTTGGCCTTGCCGCCTATAAGGCCGGCGATTTCGCCAAGGCGCGGCAATGGTTCCAGGCGATTGTCGACGATCCGCAGAGCCCGCGCAACGTTGCCAACCGTGCCCAGATGCTGCTCGATCTCATCACTGCATCCGGCAAGGCTCCGGTCGCAAAAGGCTGAAGGATCGCCCAATGAGTTTTACGGTCGCGATCGTCGGTCGCCCGAATGTCGGCAAGTCCACGCTGTTCAACCGTCTGGTTGGCAAGAAACTGGCGCTCGTCGACGATACGCCGGGTGTAACGCGTGACCGCCGCCCGGGTGAAGCTAAGCTGATCGATCTCCGCTTTCGCATCGTCGATACCGCCGGCCTCGAAGAAGCTGGCGAAGAGACGCTGGAGGGCCGCATGCGCGCCCAGACGGAAGCGGCGATCGATGAAGCCGATCTGACGCTCTTCGTCGTCGATGCCAAGATGGGCCTGACGCATGTCGACAAGACCTTGGCCGAAATGCTGCGTAAGCGCGGCCGGCCTGTCGTGCTCGTCGCCAATAAATCCGAAGCGCGCGGCTCCGACAGCGGCTTCTACGATGCCTATACGCTAGGCCTCGGCGAACCTTGCCCGATCTCGGCCGAACATGGCCAGGGCATGATGGATCTGCGCGACGCTATCGTCGAGGCCATCGGGCCCGAACGCGCCTTCCCGGAGGACGAAGACGAGGCTGAGACGAATGTCAGTATTCCGCGCTCAGAAGTCGGCGAAGATGGCGAGGAGATCGACGAAGAACCGGCCTATGACGACACGCGCCCGCTGCGTGTTGCGATCGTCGGCCGCCCGAATGCCGGCAAGTCGACGCTCATCAACCGCTTTCTTGGCGAAGACAGGCTACTGACCGGGCCGGAAGCCGGGATTACCCGCGATTCCATCTCCGTCGACTGGAGTTGGCGCGGTCGTACCGTCAAGATGTTCGATACCGCCGGCATGCGCCGCAAGGCGAAGGTCATCGAGAAGCTGGAGAAGCTTTCCGTCGCCGACACGCTGCGCGCGATCCGCTTCGCCGAAACCGTCGTCATCGTCTTCGACGCGACCATTCCCTTCGAGAAGCAGGATTTGCAGATCGTCGATCTCGTGATCCGCGAAGGACGTGCCGCCGTGCTCGCCTTTAACAAATGGGACATGATCGAGGATCGCCAGGCCGTGCTTGCCGATCTGCGCGAAAAGACCGACCGGCTGTTGCCGCAGGCACGCGGCATTCGCGCCATTCCGATTGCCGGTCAGACGGGCGAGGGGCTTGACCGCCTCATGCAGGCAATCGTCGATACCGACAAGGTCTGGAACAAGCGTGTTTCGACCGCTCGGCTCAACCGTTGGCTCGAGACGCAGCAGGTTCAGCATCCGCCACCGGCCGTTTCCGGTCGCCGCATCAAGCTGAAATATATGACGCAGGTGAAGGCGCGGCCTCCGGCCTTCATGATCTCGTGCACTCGCTCGGATGCTCTGCCGGAGTCGTATGTGCGTTATCTGATCAACGGTCTGCGCGCAGATTTCGCAATGCCCGGCGTACCGATCCGCATCCATTTCCGGACGTCGGAAAATCCTTACGAAAACAAGAAGAAGCGAACCTGAAGCACCTTGCACGACCGGATGGTCGGGGAGGGCGCATCTGGTCAGGCTGCGTTCCTGCTGAGCGCCTGGCGCAAAGTGATGATTTCACTCTTCAAGCGTGTCAGTTCGTCGGGTGTTTGCTCCGTGGCATCGAGAATGCAAGGGGGAACGGTTGCCGCCTTCTTCTTCAGCGCCTTGCCTTCGTCGGTCAGCTGAATCAACACCTGGCGCTCGTCTTCCTTGCTGCGGATGCGCTTGATAAAGCCGGCTGCCTCCAGACGCTTCAACAGCGGCGTCAGCGTGCTTGATTCCAGGAACAGCTTTTCACCGATACCGCCGACGGTCTGTCCGTCTTCTTCCCATAGCGTCACCATGACAAGATATTGCGGATAGGTGAGATTGAGCGCGTCCAGCATGGGTTTATAGAGCCGGTTCATCGCATGGTTTGCCGAATAGAGCGCGAAGCAGATGAAGTTATCCAGCTTTAACAGGTCGTCAGTCATCTCAAGAACTCCCTGAGAGGTCTTATGTAGATCGTGCGATAAATAATTGTACACCCAAATTTATGCCCGGGCTATGGATTTCTTCTGCTTTAGGAAGTCAGCTTAGCGGACAATATCTCCGTTGCTCTCGTAACGATCGCCGATGTCCTAGAAATTTACTTTTCAAGAATGCGTTCTGCTGTGTGACGCGGAAAGCAGGAACGGCGAGCGACATCGGTAGGATTATGATCGCTGCCTTTCTCCAGGATCCAGCCACGCTGCCCCGACGATGAGACTGGCGTAACGGTCAGGGACATGATCGAGGACGTATAGCGCCCCGTTTGGACGGAACGCGCCCATCTTTCCCCAGGACAAAATTTATCCTTGTCAAACATAGGCTTAGATATCAATCTCGCGCCGGAACCGAGCTTCCGGCAGGACTTGTTATGTATGAGACGACCTTTTGTCTCTGTTGCCAAGAAGGAAACCGACTTTGTTCTACTCCGCGATCGGCCAGGTTGAGAAGGTGCAAGGAAATGAACGCGTGTCCGTTAAGAAGGGACAGGCGGGATGGGTGCTTTACGGCCCCTACGTCACCCTGTCCCCAGGACGTTACGTTGTCGAATTTCATATCGATGCTGACCCCTCCGCGCCATCGGAAGAGGTCTGTTGTTCTATCGATGTCACTGCGGGTTTTGGCGCCCGTCAATTGATACGAAGGGAGCTAACGGGCGCGGATATAGTGCGGTCTGGTAAGGGTGTGACCTTGCAGTTCGACGTGCCGGAAGAGGATGTTTTCGAGTTCCGGATCGATTCAACTGGGGTTGGAGCATTCGCCGCTTATGCCCATCGGCCCCTGAAAAGAATTGATCAAGAGAGCGGGCGCATGTCGGATGTCCCATTGCCTGACATTACCAATCAATTCTTCAATACACATATCTATGATTTCAAGTTGCTCGAGAAAAACGGCTTCACTTTTCACGTCGGAGCGGAAGAGGTAATTGCCGAATTTTCAGGAACTCGGCTCTATGTCAACAATGCCGAAGATTTCCAGGTTCTGAGCGAAATTTTCATTCACAACGAATATAATTTCATCACCGGGCGCGACAAAATCATCATCGATATCGGCATGAATGCGGGTCTTGCGTCGCTCTTTTTGGCGAGAGACTCTTCGGTGCGAGAAATACACGCATTCGAGCCCTTCGCTTTACCCCATGCGCGAGCACTGAAGAATTTCGCACTAAATCCGAAGGTGGCGGCCAAGATCAAGCCGAACCAATTTGGGCTTGGCGGGAGAGACGAGCAGATGGAGGTCATGGTCCGCTCCGATGCAACGATCGGCATATCCGTAAGGGGAGCAGATTCCGGCAAGCCGGAGACAATCCATATTAAGGAGGCGGCTGGCATCATCGCGCCGCTTGCGGAGCGTGCGCGGAGAGCGGGCATGGATCTGGTCATCAAAATGGATTGCGAGGGATCCGAGTTCGGGATTTTCGAGACCCTAGCGAGACACGGCCTCTTCGGATCGATCAATGCCATGGTCATCGAATGGCACAAATGGTGGTCCAAGGACAAGAACCAAATGACGCTTATCGCACCGCTACTGGAAGCGGGTTTCATCGTGCTGGACAAGACCCAGCTATCCAACCCGCATGCTGGCTTATGCTATGCTGTAAGGGCAGCGCGCTGATCCGCGAAGACATACGAGTTGAGACGCAGTAAGCGAATTCCGGGTGGATCATCGGCCCGGAGTTCACTCCTTGTAGGCTTGCAATCTGCCCCGATGATTGGCGATGCGGACATTGCCGATAAATTGCGTTGTTGCCGCTTCCCAGGAGTAATTGAGTGCCAAGGAGCGCGCTGCCTCGCGTGAGCATGAGAGCGCGGCGAGGCAGGCGGTGGCCAAGTCCGCATCCACGACGCCGGCCGCCCTGTTTCCTCCAAGAATGTCCGCAGGGCCGGTAACCGGGTAGGCGGCGACCGGAACGCCGCTCGCCAATGCTTCCAGAATGGCGTTGCCGAAAGTGTCGGTCTTGGACGGGAAGACGAACACGTCCGCCTGCGAATAGGCATGCGCCAGTTCCTCGCCGAATTTCGCTCCCAGAAAATGGACGTCCGGATAGAGTGTCTGCAATTCCGCCCGCGCGGGGCCATCGCCGACCACAACTTTCGATCCGGGCAGGTCGAGGTCGAGGAAAGCGGGCAAGTTCTTTTCCAGCGCCACGCGACCTACAGTCATGAAAATCGGACGGGGCAGGTCGAAGGGTGCGTCGTCCTGGGGCTGCGGTCGAAACAGTGAGGAGTCGATGCCACGGCTCCAGGGCAGCAGGTTGCGGATGCCACGCTGCCTGAGTTCGTTTGCCAGACTTGGCGTCGCCACCATGCAGCCATGGCCCGCATTATGAAACCATTTGACGAAGGCGTAGAGCCAGCTTTCCGGTATCGGCAGGCGAGCAGCGACATATTCGGGAAAGCGGGTATGATAGCTCGTGGAAAACGGCATGCCGTTTCTCAGAGACCAGCGCCTTGCCGTGAGTCCCAGGGGTCCCTCGGTAGCAATGTGGATATAAGTCGGCCGGAGCGCTTCTATTTTGGCGGCAATCTTGCGATAGCTGGCGATCGAGAGCCGGATTTCCGGATAGGTCGGGCAGGGGATGTTGCGAAAGCCGTCCGGCGTGATCATCGACACCTCGACGCCCATGCGTGTCAGTTCCCGATTGGTGTTCTCGATGGAGCGAACCACACCGTTAACCTGCGGATGCCAGGCATCGCTGACGATGAGCAGCCGCTCGGGTATTGCGACAGGTGTCGCCGCCTGCGCCCAGGTGGTTTGATCGATGTCTGACAAGCGTTGCAACATGCCCAAAACAGTCCATCCGCACCACATCCTCATGATGACGGTGCCAGCGATTGCGGTGTTTCAAACATGATTCCCGCGCCCACTCTATTGTGGGGGGTGTCCATGATGGAAATATTACAGCTTACCTGACGGTTTTGAGCTTCTCGTGCGGGACGAGCGCGCCGTATTCCTGAATGACCTTCGCCGCGACCTTGGCCGCGAAGCTGGCGGCGGTAACCGCATCTCTGTGCTGCAGATAATGTGCCAGAAATGCGCCATTAAAACTGTCGCCGGCGCTGGTGGTGTCGATAACCTTGACGACCTTGACCGCCGGGACGAGCGTCTCCTGAACGCCGTCGCCAATGGTCGCGCCATCAGGGCCATTCTTGACGATGACCATCGCTGCTCCGTACTGCCGATAGCGGCGGATCGTGGCGGCAATCGAATCGTCACTGAAATGCGCGGCTTCATCGTCGAAGCTCGGCATGACGAGCGTCGCTGCACGCGCTCCCTCGGCGATCATCGTATGCATCGCGTCGAGGCTGGACCAGAGGCGAGGGCGCAGATTGGGATCGAAGGCGACCAGCTTGCCGGCAGCCTTGGCGCGGCGCAGCTCTGCGAGCAAGGTGAAGGCGTCTTCGCGCGACAGGATTGCCAGGGTAATGCCCGAAAAATAAAGGACGTCGGAGGCTTCGATTGCGGCACGTAACGCATCGCCATCGGTTGCAAGCTGGCGGGCGGCAGAGCTGTCGCGCCAATAGCTGAAGGAGCGTTCGCCGTCCTTCAGATTGATCATGTAGAGGCCGGGCGTCTTGCCGCGAAGGCGGCGGATGCTCTGCGTGCCGATGCCGGCCGTGCCCATGAAGGCGATCATCTCGTCGGACATGGCATCGTCGCCGAGCGCGGTGAAATAATCAATCGCCCAGTCCTCAGGCAGGCAGGCTCGGGCATACCAGGCGGTGTTGAAGGTGTCGCCGGCAAAGCCTTTGCGCAGGTGTCCGTCATCGGCCTGCGACAGTTCCACCATGCATTCGCCGATCGATAGAAAACGCCCGCCCAAGATTGCCTCCTGCATTTGCCTTGTTGCTGCATACGCGCAAGCAGCGGCCGGGGCAAGGTGGACGGCGGCAGCCGCCGTCCACTTTTGCTGGAGCTGATTTACGGCCGATCCATGTGATAGCAGGCGGCCGTCTGGCCTGGGCGCACCTGTTCCGTCGGCGGCATCTTCGTGCGGCAGACATCGGTCGCCTTCCAGCAGCGGGGCGAAAAGACGCAGCCCGGCGGCGGATTGAGCGGCGAGGGCGGATCGCCCTGCAGGCGGATGCGCTGGCGGCCACGCGCCAGTTTCGGGTCGGGGATCGGCGCGGCGGAGAACAGCGCCTGCGTATAGGGATGCGCCGGATGGTCGAAGACCGTCGCAGCCTCCCCCGCTTCGACCACCTTGCCGAGATAGAGCACCAGCACGTCGTCCGAGATCAGGCGCACGACTGAGAGATCGTGGCTGATGAAGATCAGGGTGAGGCCGAACTCCTTGCGCAGACGGCGCAGAAGCGTGATGACCTGTCCCTGGATCGAGACGTCGAGGGCCGAAACCGGCTCGTCGCAGATGATGAGCTTCGGCCGGGTGATGACGGCGCGGGCAATGCCGATACGCTGCGCCTGTCCGCCCGAAAATTCGTGCGGGTAGCGGTTGATCATCTCCGGAACGAGGCCGACAGCCGCCATGATCTCTCGAACGCGATCCTGCCGCTGCGCGCGGCTCAGCTTCGGTTCGAAGACGGTCAGCGGCTCGGCGATGATGTCGCCGACGGTCATGCGCGGATCGAGCGAGGCGATCGGATCCTGGAAGATGATCTGCATATCGCGGCGGGCAGCGCGCATTTCCTCTTCGGTGAGATCGAGCAGGTTGCCGCCTTGCCAGAGGATGCGGCCTTTCTGCGCCTTGATCAGCCGCAGGATGGAGCGGCCAAGCGTGGACTTGCCGCAACCCGATTCGCCAACGATGCCGAGCGTGCGACCGGTCTTCAGCTCGAAGCTGACATCGTTGACCGCAGTCAGGATCATGGGCGGCTTGAAGAGGGATTTCGACGGTAGTTCGAATTCGGTCGTCAGATGCTCGACCTTCAGAAGCGTTTGCTCAGCCATGGACGAGGCTCCGTTCCTGATCAACCGAAAGGGGGTGGAAGCAGGCCGCGCAACGGCGTGCCGCCAACGGATCGAGCGGTGGGGCCGCGTCAAGACAGTCGTCCTGTACATGGGCGCAGCGCGGCGAGAAGGAGCAGCCGCGCGGCAGATGCATCAGGTTCGGCGGCCGTCCGGGGATGACCGTGAGATCGTCGACATCCTGATCCGGCCGCGGGATCGCGGAGTGAAGCGCCGCCGTATAGGGATGAGCCGGATTTTCGAATAGCTCTTCCACCGGCGCTTCCTCAACGATGCGGCCGGCATACATGACGGCCACTCGGTCGGCGAGGCCGGCGACGACACCTAGGTCATGGGTGATCATGATGAGCGCCGTATGCATTTCCGCCGTCAGCTCATTGAAGAGATCGAGGATCTGCGCCTGGATCGTCACGTCGAGTGCCGTCGTCGGCTCATCGGCGATGAGGAGCTTCGGCTTGGTCAGCAGCGCCATGGCGATGACGATGCGCTGGCGCATGCCGCCCGAAAGTTCGTGCGGATAGAGGTTGAAGCGGCGTGTCGGATCAGGGATGCCGACCCGTTTCAGCATGTCGAGCGCTGCTGCCGAGGCGGCACGCGCCGAAAGCCCGCCATGGACTTCCAGCTGCTCCGTCAGCTGCCGCGAGATGCGCAGCGACGGGTTAAGCGCGGTCATCGGGTCCTGGAAGACCATGGCCATATCCTTGCCGCGCACATGGTCGAGCTCGCGAGGCTTCAAGGTCAGCAGATCCTTGCCGTCGAGCAGTGCCTGGCCGCTGGTGCGGCCGTTTTTGGCGAGCAAGCCCATCAGGCCGAGGAAGGTCTGGCTCTTGCCGGAGCCAGACTCGCCGACGACGGCGATACGTTCGCCGCGGCCGATCTTGAGGTTCATCTTCGAGACCGCGGCCACTTCGCCTTCAGGCGTGCGGAAGGTGATCGAATAGTCTTTGAGTTCGAGAAGTGTTTCTGTCATGTCAGCGATCCTTCGGATCGAATGCGTCGCGCAGACCGTCGCCGATGAAGAGCAGGCTCATCAGCAGCGCGACCAGGAAACCGGCCGGGAAGAACAGCAGCCAGGGCGTCGTCTCCATACCGGCGGAACCTTCGGCAATTAGGGTACCGAGCGAAGTCAGCGGCTCCTGAACGCCGAAGCCGAGATAGGAGAGGAAGCTCTCCGTCGCGATGATTTCCGGGATGGTGAGCGTGGCGTAGATGACGACCGGGCCGACGAGGTTCGGCACGATGTGTTTCAGGATGATCTTGAACGATCGCTGCCCCGACGCGCGGGCGGCCTCGATGAATTCGCGCTGCTTGATCGACAGGGTCTGGCCGCGCACGATACGGGCCATGGTGAGCCATTCGAGTGCGCCGATCGCCGCAAACAGCAGATAGACGTTGCGGCCGAAGATCACCATCAGCAGAATGACGAAGAGGACGTAAGGCAGGGCGTACATGATATCGACGAAGCGCATCATGATCGCATCGACGCGACCGCCGAAATAACCGGCAACGGCGCCGTAGAGCACGCCGATGATGACCGAGACGAGGGTGGCGACAAGGGCGACCGTCAGCGAGACGCGAGTGCCGTAGAGCGTGCGCGCCAGCAGATCGCGGCCGTTGCCGTCGGTGCCGAAATAGTGGCCGGCGGCGAAGTCCGGAGCTCCTCGGAACGACGTCCAGTCCGGATCCTCATAGTTGAAAGGCAGGAAATACGGGCCGAATATGGCGACCAGAACCAGCGCGGCCAGTATGACCAGCGAAAGTGCCGCCGCCTTGTTGCGCAGGAGACGACGCATCGCGTCGCCGGTGAGGGAACGCCCCTTGGGTGCGAGCCCCTCTGCTGAAAGCAATTCCGCTTCCAGCAATTCTCTCTTGGCGGAATTGAGGATCATCGCATTCTCACTTTCGGGTCGAGCCAGGCATAGGCGATGTCGACCAGCAGGTTGAGGACCACGATCAGGACCATGTAGAAAACGACCGTGCCGAGGACCATGCCGTAATCGCGGTTAAGCGCTGCGCCGACGAAGTAGCGGCCGACACCGGGAAGGCCAAAGATGCTTTCGACCACCAGCGAGCCGGTGAGGAGGTAACTTGCCGCGGGTCCGAGATAGGAGACGACGGGCATCATGGCCGGCTTTAGCGCGTGGCGCATGATCGTCAGCCGCGGGCCGATACCCTTGGCCTTGGCGGTGCGAATGAAGTTCTGGCTCATCACTTCGATCATCGAGCCTCGCATCAGGCGAGAGATGCGAGCTGCGTGCGGCAGGGTCAGGACGATGATGGGCAGGATCAGGAACTTGATCGAGCCGTCGCCCCAGCCGCCGACCGGCAGCCAGCCGAGCGTATTGCCGAAGATGAGCTGAAGGATGGGGGCGATGAGGAAGCTTGGCATGACCAGGCCGATGAGGAGACCGCCGCCCAGCCAGTAATCGGCTGCGCGGTTCTGATAGAGCGCCCCGAGACAGCCTATGAAGACGCCGACGACAGTCGCGAGCACGAAGGCGGAGCCGCCGATGGTCAACGTATAGGGGAAGCCGGACATGATCTGCTGGGTGACGGTGAAGTCCTGATTGGCGAAGGAGGGGCCAAGGTCGCCCTTCATGACATCGCCGACATAGATCAGGTATTGCTCAACCAGGGGCTTGTCGAGGTTGTAGTGAGCCGCGAGGTTGGCTTTGACTTCCGGCGGCAATGGCCTCTCGCCATCGAAGGGGCCGCCGGGAGCGAGGCGCAGAATGAAAAAACACACTGTCACGGCAATCCACAGAACGGGGATTGTCGACAGCAAACGACGGAGAGCGTAGCCAAACATGATCTTAGACGGCTCCCTCCCGGTTGTGTCCGGGAGGGAGCCTGTTCCCAATTATTCTTTAACCGACAGCCAGCGCGTACGGTGGATGTCCTGGATGTTGTCGACGAAGCCCTGGACCTTCGGGGCGACGATGTTCTGGGAAACGTAGTAGTAGATCGGGATTGCGGCGCTGTCGTCGAGGGCCAGCTGCTCGGCCTTCTTGTAGATCTCGGCGCGCTTCTTCAGATCGATCTCTTCATTACCCTGCTTGATCAGAGCATCGTAGTCCTTGTTGCTCCAGCGGCCGTAGTTCATTTCGACGCCGGTGGACAGCAGGTTCAGGAAGTTGATCGGATCGTTGTAGTCGGCGAGCCAGCCGGCACGGCCAATCTGCACCTCGCCGCGCTGCATTTCATCGTAATGCACCTTGGTTTCGGTGTTGTAGAGCTCGATATCGACGCCGAGCGGCTTCCACATGGCGGCGATCGCAACGGCGATGCGCTTGTGGTTGTCGTTGGTGTTGTAGCGCAGCTGAGCCTTCAGCGGATGATCGGGACCGAAGCCGGCTTCCTTCAGGAGCTTCTTGGCTTCTTCGACCTTCTGCTTGTAGGGCTCGTCCTTCCAGCTGACATAGGCCGGCTCACCGTAGTTGGCGGTACCCGGCGGTACCCAGGAATAGGATGGCAGTTCGCCGGTGCCGAGAATCTTCGGGCCGATGACCTCGCGGTTGACGGCCATGGAGAGAGCCTGGCGCACGCGCTTGTCGTTGAAGGGCGGCTTGGTAGAGTTCAGGACGTAGTAGTAGGTGCCAAGGAAGGGCACCACATGCGCCTGGCCGGGCAGGTTCTTCTGGATCCAGTCGAACTGGTCGGCCGGGAAGGAGGTCAGGATATCGAATTCGCCGGCGCGATAGCGCTTCAAGGCAGCGGCCTGATCTTCCAACGTGTAATAGTTGACGTTGTCGATCTTGATGTCCTTGGCGTCGTAATACTGGTCACTCTTGACCATGCTGACGTGCGAACCGGGCACCCATTCGGTGGGCTTGTAAGGGCCGTTGGTGACGATGTTGCCGATCTTGACCCACTGGTCGCCCTTGGCTTCCACGACATGCTTCGGCAGCGGATAGGCCGTGTAGTGCATCAGGGCGTTGAGGAAGTAGGGTGTCGGGTTTTCAAGCGTGATTTCGAGCGTCTTGTCGTCGATCGCCTTGACGCCGAGCTGGCTCAGATCCTTGATCTCGCCCTTGTTGATCTTTTCCGCGTTCAGGATCGTGTACTGCAGATAGGCGTATTGCGCGGCGGTCTTCGGATCCATCAGGCGCTGGAAAGCAAAGACAAAGTCCTGAGCCGTCACCGGTTGGCCATCGGACCACTTGATGCCGTCGCGAAGCTTGAAGGTATAGACCTTCTGGTCGGGCGAAATGGTCCAGCTTGCAGCCTGGCCGGGAATTGGGTTGTCCTTGGGATCTTCGGTCACCAGCCCTTCGAAGATATCGCCGTCGATACGGTTTTCCCAATCGCCGGAAATTTTTTGCGGATCGAGCGAAGTCGGGTCGCCGCCGTTGTGGATATTGAGGGTCGCGGCATGCGCGGAAACGCTCAATATCGTGCTGACGAAAGCCGCAGCGATAAATTTTCTGGTGATATGCGCCATATGTTTTCCCACCTTTCTGGAGTTCTTGTCCTTGTTTTACAAGGGTGTTTTTGATCCGCAGGTGACCTGTACGTGCAGGTCAATGCGCGAAGTTATCGAAAGCGACGTCGCTTTCAAGTTAAAAAAAGTCGGGCATGCTTAGCGTGTGAACTTTCATATTCATAAAACTCTAAAATTGATACTGCGAATTTATCGCCCGGAGGTTGGGTTTGGCAGCTTGGCCGATTGCGGCTTGCCGCCTGCGCATGAGTGTGCAAACTGGGAGGCCTTGTGCGATATCGAGGCGGTTTGATGAAATCGACGAATAAAGCGGCGGGAGCCGACTGGTGGCGCGGGGCCGTGATCTATCAGGTCTATCCGCGGTCGTTTCAGGACACGGATGCCAACGGGCTCGGCGATATCAAGGGGATAACCCGGCGCCTGCCTCATATTGCCACACTGGGAGTGGATGCGATCTGGCTGGCGCCGTTCTTCACCTCACCGATGGCCGATATGGGCTATGACGTCGCCGATTACTGCGATGTCGATCCGATTTTCGGCACGCTTGCCGATTTCGACGAGATGATGACGGCAGCACACGACTTCGGGCTGAAGGTCATTATCGACCAGGTTATCTCACACACATCGGACCGGCATCCCTGGTTCGTCGAAAGCCGCGCAAGCCGCGACAATCCCAAGGCGGATTGGTATGTCTGGGCCGACCCGAAGCCGGATGGCACCGCGCCGAACAACTGGCTGTCGATTTTCGGCGGGCCGGGTTGGGAGTGGGATGGCGTACGCCGGCAATATTACCAGCACAATTTTCTCACCTCGCAGCCGGACCTGAACTTCCACAATCTTGAGGTTCAGGATGCGGTGCTGGCGGCCGTGAAATTCTGGCTCGATCGCGGCGTAGACGGTTTTCGTCTGGATACGGTCAACTACTATTTCTGCGACAAGAAGCTTCGCGACAATCCGCCGGCGCTCGTCGCAACCGGCGGGCTCGATGCCCCCGAGAGCAACCCTTACGGGATGCAGAACCATCTCTACGACAAGACGCAACCGGAGAATATCAGCTTCCTGCGGCGGTTCCGGGCATTGCTCGACCAATATGAGGATCGCGCGACCGTCGGCGAAGTGGGGGATGGTGCGCGCTCGCTGCAGACCGTGGCCGCCTATACCAGCGGCGGCGACAAGCTGCATATGTGTTACACCTTCGACCTTTTGGGGCCTGATTTCACGCCGGCGCATTTCCGCCGTTGCGTCAGCGATTTTCAGGACAATGTCGTTGATGGCTGGGTCTGCTGGGCCTTTTCCAACCACGATGTCCAGCGGCATGTCAGCCGCTTTGCCAAAACGGAGGAGGAGCAGCCGCGCGTTGCAAAGCTCGCGATTTCGCTGCTTTCCACATTGCGCGGTTCGATCTGCCTCTATCAGGGCGAAGAACTCGGTTTGCCTGAGGCGGAGTTAGCCTTCGAGGATCTGCGCGATCCCTACGGAATTCGCTTCTGGCCGGCCTTCAAGGGGCGTGACGGATGCCGCACGCCGATGCCCTGGGAAGCGGGCCGTGCTCATGCGGGCTTCACGACGGCCGACAAGTCATGGCTGCCGGTTCCCTACCAGCATGCGGCGCTCGCCGTCGACAAGCAGGAAGCCGACGAGGATTCGGTGCTGCATCACTACCAGCGGACGTTGGCCTTCCGTGCCGAGCATGCGGCCCTGCGCGATGGCGACATGACCTTCCTTGACACGGAGGAAGACGTTCTCGCCTTCACGCGCTCCAAGGGCGACGAGACGCTGCTGTTCGTCTTCAATCTCTCCCGCAAGCCGGTGAAGGTCGCAGTTCCGAAGGATATCAAGCTCGGCAAGACGATCGCCATGCCGGGGTTTGGCACAGCGGATGCCGGAGCGACGGTGGCGCTTGCCGCACTGGACGTCTATTGCGGTCGGGTCGAATAATCGAAGTTGGCCGAAGGCCTATTGTTTGACAAGGACCAAGGCGCCGGCGGGTTCGCCGTTTACCGATAGAATCTGCGCGGCACCTTTAAGGGCCGTGCGGAACGCATCGTCGAAACTCACGCCTCGCACCTGCCATGCCACGTCATGCGGTTCAATACCGCTTTGCTGATCGCTTAGCGTCCATGTCGCGACCCAGCCTAGGGCGCTCTCATTCCACTCCAAATCGCCTGATAAGGGAATGGCGCCCGCTGTCGAACCGGCTTGGAACTTCCCCTCAGCAGGGAAAACGACGTCGATGCCGGTGAGATCGGACGCTGCCGTGAATGCTTCGCGCATGGCCAAATCGCGACCGCTCTCGGCTGTTACCTGATAGCTCAAGTCACCACGACGGACAGTCAACAGGATTTCGAGCACCGGCCGTTTGGCGAGCCAAGGGCGGGTGCCTAGCCTCTCGAGCAGATCGTCGATGCGTTCCTTGCGAAAGCGGCATGTGAGGTCGAAGGGTCGGTCGTGGGTGCCTTGCTCATCATGGATAGGACGGCCCGCGAGCTTGTCGCGATACGTGAATTCCTCGACGTAGTCGGCCGCATGCTCGCGAGCGGTCCGCATGAGAGGGCTGTCAGCCAATCGCGAATTGCCGGAAACGCGGGGCAGAACCTTATCCAGACAATCGGCAAAGCCCTTGGCTCGATTTTCCGGTCCCTGGCCGGTAACGACACAGACGCTCGTGTAGACATCGTCAGGCATGAAGGCCTGGGCCTGAGATGCAGGAAGAGACGCGGTCAACAGCAGCGCAAGTAGCTGCCAACTCGTCGCATAAGCGAGATTTCGCACCATTCCCTCCCTGCGGCGTCCGAGCAGGAAAGCACACAGGATAATCCAGGTGGGGGGATCGAAACAAGGACGGACGATTGCCGCCTTCAGCCGATCAGCATAAACTTGTCGACATCGACCAGGCCCTTGTCCGATATCTTCAGATGCGGGATGACGGGCAGGGGCAGGAAGGCGAGCTGGAGGAAGGGTTCTTCCAGCGTTGCGCCGAGGGCATAGGCCGCCTGGCGCAGATGATGCAGCGTGTCGCGCACGCTTTCATAGGGCTCGAGGCTCATCAGGCCGGCGACGGGCAAGGCGATTTCACCAGTCACGACGCCATCCTCGACGACGACGAAGCCGCCATTGATGTCACTGAGGCGGTTGGCGGCCAGCGCCATGTCATCCTCATTGACGCCGACGACGCAGATATTGTGGCTGTCATGGCCGACGGTCGAGGCGATCGCGCCCTTCTTCAGCCCAAAACCCTGGACGAAGCCGTTGGCATGGTTGCCGTTCTTGCCGTGCCGCTCGATGACGGCGACCTTGATGATATCGTTGCCGAGGTCGATATCGGTCTGGTTGCCCTTGGTCGGCAGGCGATAGCGGCGATGTTGGGTGATGATCTTGCCAGGCGTCACGCCAATGACGGAGCTCTCGCCTTCTGCTACCGGCACACCGAAATCGGCGGCATTGATCGGGCGGGCCTTGACGCTGTCGAGACCGACCGGCTCGACCGAACCGCGGGTCGCAAAGAGTTCGGCGGTAACGCGGCGGCCTGCGGAGAAGACAATCTCGGCCTTGCAGTTTTCCAGGCTATCGACAACCACGAGATCGGCGCGCCAGCCGGGCGCCACGAGACCGCGATCCCGAAGGCCAAAGGCGCGGGCTGCGGAGATCGAGGAGGCGCGGTAGATCGCCAGCGGCTCGACGCCATGGGCAATCGCCGTGCGGATCATGTAATCGAGATGGCCTTGTTCGGCAATGTCGAGCGGATTTCGGTCGTCCGTGCAGAGCGCCAGATGAGGGGACAGCCGTTCCGTGATGATCGGCATCAGCGCGTGCAGATCCTTGGAGACGGAGCCCTCGCGCACGAGGATATGCATGCCTTTGCGGATCTTTTCCAGCGCCTCCTCTGATGTCGTCGATTCATGTTCGGTACGGATACCTGCCGCGAGATAGCCGTTGAGGTCATTGCCGCGCAAAAGCGGCGCGTGGCCATCGATATGGCCGCCCTGGAAGGCCTCGAGCTTCGCCATGCAGACCGGATCCTTATGGATCACGCCGGGAAAGTTCATGAATTCTGCAAGGCCGATGACCTTGGGATGATTGCGGAAGGGCAGGAGCTTCTCGATCGGCAGGTCAGCGCCGGAGGTTTCCAGATGCGTCGCCGGGACGCAGGAGGAAAGCTGGACGCGGATATCCATGATGGTTTCCAGCGAACAGTCGAGAAAGTAGCGGATGCCGTCCGTGCCGAGCACATTGGCGATCTCATGCGGATCGCAGATGACCGTCGTGACGCCATAGGGCAGGACGCAGCGGTCGAATTCGAGCGGGGTCACCAGCGAGGATTCGATATGAAGATGGGTATCGATGAAGCCCGGAACGATAATCCGGCCGGCAATATCGATCTCTTCATGCCCCTGGTAATCGCCGCAAATGCCGACGATGCGATCGCCGCAAATGGCGATGTCCGAAGCGACCAGCTCTCCCGTCACCAGATCGAAGAAGCGGCCGTTTTTCAGCACGATATCGGCGGGCTCCCGGCCGACGCCCTGGTCGATATAGCGTTCGAGTTTGGTAGTCATGGCTTCTTCCTGCAATCGCTGTGATTCCGTGTAGTCGCTCACACTAGCCCTCTCCCGGTTTTACGGGGAGAGGGGATCTATCCGAATTTGTTGATGGAACGGTGTTTCTTGCGACCTTGCGAAAACTAAGATCCCCTCTCCCCGCGTGCGAGGAGAGGGCTGGGGTGAGGGGCTATTTCGAACGCGCTGCAGGAAGAAACTTGAAGTCACGAGCCGCAATAACTTCGGTCAACCTTCCTTCGCAGATCGCTACGATGGTTTCGAGAACTGCTGGCGTGGCTGTAAGGACGTCAATGTTCCAGAAGCGAGCGACAGACCAGCCCTCACTGGTCATGAATTCATCGCGAATGGTATCGTGCTTGCTGTCGGCATGTTGACTGCCATCGATCTCGATGACCGGGATCGCTCTCGGCAGGCAAAGTCAGCGAAATAAGGATCGATTGGAAGCTGCCGAACGAATTTCAAGCCGTTCAGCCGACGGTTGCGAAGTTCCGACCAGAGTTGTGCCGCGGCATCGTTGTCCGATTGACGAAGCATTCTTGTGCGCTGTGTCGTTTTAGGTTCCGGACCGCGCATCTCGTTATCCCTGTGAACGGCCCCTCACCCTAACCCTCTCCCCGCAGGCGGGGAGAGGGGATACCTCGAATGCGCCGATATGACCGTGCCTCATTGAGAAGAGGCAACGAGATATTTCGCCTCAGATATTATTCTGCAAGATCTCTCTCAGCTTGCCGAACAGCTCGTCGATGTGATGTTTCTCGATGATCAGCGGCGGCGACAGCGCGATGATGTCGCCGGTGGTGCGGATCAGGAGGCCCTTTTCATAGGCCTTCAGGAAGGCGGTGAAGGCGCGTTTGGTGGGTTCACCGGCGATGGGATCGAGCTCGATGGCGCCAATCAGGCCGGTGTTTCTAATGTCGATGACGTTCGGGCAGTCTTTCAGCGAGTGCAGAGCGTCGGCCCAGTAGTCGGAAAGTTCGGCTGCGCGCGTGAGCAGGCCTTCTTCCTTGTAGGTGTCCAGCGTCGCCAATGCCGCGGCCGAGGCGATCGGGTTGCCGGAATAGGTGTAGCCATGGAAGAACTCGATCATGTGCTCGGGTCCCTGCATGAAGGCGTCGTGAATCTCCGAGGTGACGAAGACCGCGCCCATCGGAATGACGCCGTTGGTCAGGCCCTTGGCTGTCGTGATGATATCCGGCTTCACATCATAATATTGGGCGGCAAAGGGGGTGCCGAGACGGCCGAAACCGGTGATGACTTCGTCGAAGATCAGCAGGATGCCGTGCTTGGTGCAGATTTCGCGCAGCTTCTGCAGATAGCCCTTCGGCGGGATCAGCACACCGGTGGAGCCGGCGACCGGCTCGACGATGACGGCCGCGATCGTCGAGGCGTCATGCAGAGTGACGATACGCTCCAGTTCGCTGGCAATATCGCCGCCATGCTCTGGCTCGCCGCGCGTGAAGGCGTTCTTGCCGGGCACATGGGTGTGCGGCATGTGGTCGACGCCGGTCAGCAGCGTGCCGAACATCTTGCGGTTGGTGACGATGCCGCCGACGGAGATGCCGCCGAAATTGACACCGTGATAGCCGCGCTCGCGGCCGATGAGGCGGAAGCGCGAGCCATTGCCCTTCACGCGGTGATAGGCAAGCGCGACCTTGAGCGCGGTTTCGACCGATTCCGAACCGGAGTTGGTGTAAAGAACGTGGTCCATACCCTCAGGGGCAATATCGACCAGCCGGTTCGCCAGCTCGAAAGCCTTGGGGTGGCCGAGCTGGAAGGCAGGTGCGTAGTCGAGTTCGCCTGCCTGCTGGCGGATGGCCTCGGTGATCTTCGGACGGCAGTGCCCGGCGTTTACGCACCACAGGCCCGCAGTTCCATCCAGCACCTGCCGACCGTCATGGGTGGTGTAATACATATCCTTGGCGCTGACGAAGAGGCGCGGTTCCTTCTTGAACTGGCGGTTGGCCGTAAACGGCATCCAGAAGGCGCGCAAATCGTTGGGGGCGGCATTCAAACGGTCCGACATGCTGTTCTCCAATGGCCAATTCGGGGGGCCATTTCCCGGCTACGGCCTACGCCGCGCTATTATATTTACTGCTTGGTCAAATTATCAGCCGCCTTTTTGGCGTCAAGGCAAAGATGACGGTGAGGGCGACAGGTTGAGCGTCGAAGAATGCGTGTCGACATGTCGGGGCGGAAAACGGACCACGAAGCGCCGTGAGGTAGTCCCAATATGAAAAAACTGGCAAATCCAAGGATTTGCCAGTTAAAGCAGTAAAACACCTGGTAATGAAAGCAAGTCGATCTTTCGAGATTTAAATTGTCCCAAAAGATCATACGTCGACAGGCCGGGAGCTATCTTAGCTCTTAGGCAGCCGATCTACTTTTTTCCGGCTCGCAATAAATGTCTTCCAGCGTTTCGAGAACACGGATCACGGATTCCGATGTGCTGGAGTAGTAAATAGTTTGAGCATCACGACGCGTCTTGACCAGCTTTTGGGCACGAAGCTTCGAAAGATGCTGGGAAAGTGCTGATTGGCTCAGTCCGACCTGATTGGCAAGAACGCCAACTGGAACTTCGCCTTTAACGAGACTGCAAAGGATCAAAAGACGCTTCGGGTTCGCCATTGCTGATAATAATGCTGCCGCAACATTAGAGTGTTCGGCCAAATCTCTTGTCTTCATCTTTTAAACTTCCCAATGCGGAGCGTACATCAGAAACTGTGCTATTTCCAACCCGGTCCTTACCGATATCTAACAATACCAAGACCAGTCGAAGATTGTATATACCTAAATTTAAGGTATCGAGTATGCTGTTTTAGATATGTACGTATGATGCTCCGGCGATGATGCAAGCGTCCCCAACGTCCCATCCAGGGCTCGATTAGACCAAAATAGGTCGATTTTTATCGTTTCGGAGCAGCAAATATGCCAAATTTGGTCACCGGAGATTTGCAACCCGCCAATATCAGCCATTTCTACTTCGAGCTGTCCGACTACTAATTCTCGCACTATTGTATGATTTATTGCCGGCGCGCATTGTTTTCGGTTTAAAGCATCATCAGGTCCTGCGAGGACAAGATATAAGCCCTTCCGAAGCCGCCGTTCAGGCTGGCATCCAGAGGAACGAGGCGGAAGAAGCAGAAGTCCGGAAAGTCGATATAGAGCTTGGATTTCGGATGGCGATCGAGAAAAAGCGTTCGGATGCGATCGTGAGCTTGGCTTTGCCGATCGATGCGCTCCGCGCTGCAGCGTAGGGTCAGGCGAGGATGGGCGAGAGGATCGCCCTTGCCAGGCTCGCCGAAGAGCGCCGAAGCACGGCTGTCCTTCATCAAAGCCTTGGTATGTGAGGCGAGGCCGGAGACCAGGATGACCGGAGCGCCATCGGCATCCATGGCAGTCAGGACGCGGCTGACGGAGGGAAAGCCGGTGTCGGGATCGATGACGGCCAAGGCTGCATGTGAGGCAGTGCGCATGAGGTCGCGCGCTTGAATGCGCGCATCCTCATGCGTTTCCCTCAGCACCGATGGCTTGTCGTTCATTGCCTGCTCCATGAATTGAGGAGCAGTCGCGAACGACTACTCCTTTCGCCGGTGGCTGGTGAGGCCCGACACCACGTCTTGCGCGGAGATCGTTCCGATAATCGTGCCATTGTCAACAACGCCGATATTGCCCGGCTGGCGCGTCAAGGCGTCGAGGATATCGATGAGCGGTGTCGCGGCGGTTGCCGTCGCGGTGACGGAACCTGCATTGGCTGAATGTCCGACGCCTTGCTGCATGACATCCCGCGCCGTCAGCATGCTGATCGGGTTCATGTGCTGCACGAAGTCGGCAACATATTGGTCGGCAGGATTCTTAACAATCTCCTGTGGCGTTCCGCACTGAATGATATGGCCGCTTTCCATGATGGCGATGCGGTTGCCGATGCGGAATGCCTCGTCCAGATCGTGGCTGACGAATAGGATCGTGCGCTTCAGGCGGCGCTGGAATTCCAGGAGTTCGTCCTGCAGGCGGGTGCGGATCAGCGGGTCGAGCGCGGAGAACGGCTCATCCATGAGCAGGATCGGCGCTCCGGTTGCAAAGGCACGGGCAAGACCGACGCGCTGCTGCATGCCGCCCGAAAGTTCATTGACCTTGCGATTGGCCCATTGCGTGAGGTTGACGAGCTGTAGCTGCTCGTCGACCCGCTTCTTGCGCTCGGCATCCGGCACGCCGGCAAGCTCGAGCCCGAAGCCGACATTGTCGGCGACCGTCCGCCATGGCAGCAGGGCGAACTGCTGGAAGACCATGGAGACGGTGTGCATGCGCAGGTCACGCAGCGCCTTGGGGCTGCAGGTGTAGGGGTTGATCGGGCCGGTCTTTGTGTTGACGACGACCTCGCCACGCACCACAGGCGCAAGTCCGTTGACGGCGCGCAACAGCGTCGATTTGCCGGAGCCGGACAGACCCATGAGCACGAGAATTTCGCCCTCTTCGATTTGCAGCGAGGCATTGGCTACACCGAGCACCATGCCGGTGGATTTACCGATCTCGTCGCGCGACTTGCCTCCGTCGACGAGTTTCAGGGCGGCATCTGGACGATCGCCGAAGATGATGCTGACATTTTTGAAATCGACGGCGACGGTCATGAGTGGTCTCCTTCGCCGGGCGCGCGGAACATACGGTCGAGAATGATCGCCAGGATGACGATGCAGGCGCCAGAATCGAAGCTCTTGGCGACATTGACGCTATTCAGTGCGCGCAGCACGGGCACGCCGAGCCCGGGGGCGCCGACGAGTGCCGCGATCGAGACCATCGAGAGTGACAGCATGATGGTCTGCGTCAGGCCAGCCATGATCTGCGGCGTGGCAAAGGGCAGCTCGACCTTGCGCAGAACCTGGCGAGGCGTCGCACCGAAGGATTCAGCTGCCTCCACGAGCGAAGGGGGAGTGGAAATGATGCCGAGGCGAGTCATGCGGATCGGTGCGGGAAGAGCAAAGACGACTGTGGCAACCAGGCCCGGGACCATGCCGAGACCGAGCAGGATCATTGCCGGCACCAGATACACGAAGGTCGGGATGGTCTGCATCAGATCGAGTATCGGCCGCATGATGGAGTAAAGCCAGGGACGGCGTGCTGCCGCGATGCCGAGGGGCACGCCCACCAGCATGCATACGAAGGTGGAGGCCAATACCAGTGCCAGCGTCTCGGTCGTCTCTTTCCAATAGCCCTGGTTGATGGTGATCAGCAGGCCGATCAGGGTGAGGACCGTGATGGTGACGCTCCGGCGCATCCAATAGGCAATTGCCGTGAAGGCGATGACGACGATCAGCGGATGCGGTGCCTGCAAAAGGAACAGCAGCCCTTTGATTCCGTGCGCGACCAAGAAGGAAAGGCCATCGAAGAACCATGTGACATTGCTCGTCAGCCAATCGACGACGGCTTTGGCCCACGGCCCGATGGGGATGCGGTAATCGGTTAACCAGTTCACATCTTTGCCCACGATTGGGGGCGGCGTTTCCGATGGTTGCGTATGATGCCGGAGGTGCCGCCGTAGAATAACGGTCTGTCACGCCAGGCGGACCATTGTCCGAGTGATGGCGGGACGCGAAAGCAAGCAGTCCGTTCAAGGAAGAGAAAGGGGCGGTTTGGCCGCCCCTCCATCCATCCTCGTATTACAGGCCGAGCTTGGCCTTGACCGCCGCCAGGCCGTCACCGCCATCCTTGGTGGTGACGCCGGCAAGCCAGGGCGTGATCGCCGACGGATTGGCCTTCAGCCATTCGGTGGCAGCCGCTTCCGGCTCCTTGCTGTCGTTCAGGATCTTGCCCATGATTTCGTTTTCCATCGGCAGCGAGAAGACGAGATTCTTGACGAAGGCGCCGACGTTCGGGCATTCCTGCAGGTAGCCGGCCCGGACGTTGGTATAGACCGTCGCACCACCGAAGTTCGGTCCGAACACGTCATCACCGCCGGTGAGATAGGTCATCTTGTAGGTGGTGTTCATCGGATGCGGCGCCCAGCCGAGGAAGATGATCGGCTTGCCTTCCTTATCGGCGCGGGACACCTGCGCCAGCATGCCCTGCTCGGAGGACTCGACCACTTCGAAGCCCTTGAGGCCGAAGGTGTTCTTGTCGACCATGTCGATCACCAGACGGTTGCCGTCGTTGCCCGGCTCGATGCCGTAAATTTTGCCGTCGAGATCGTCCTTATGAGCGGCGATATCCTTGAAGTCCTTGATGCCGAGCGCGGCACCCTTTTCGTTGGTCGCGAGCGTGTACTTGGCGCCTTCCAGGTTGGCGCGCACGGTTTCGACCGACTTGTCCGCGGCGAACGGCTTGATGTTCTCGGCCATGGAGGGCATCCAGTTGCCGAGGAAGACGTCGATGTCCTTATTCTTCAGCGACTGGTAGGTCACCGGGACGGCGAGCACCTTGACGTCCGTGTCGTAGCCGAGTGCCTTCAGAAGAACGGAGGCGGTTGCCGTGGTGGAGGTGATATCGGTCCAGCCCACATCGGCAAAATGTACGGTGCCACAGCTTGCCGGTTCGGCTGCGGAGGCTGTGGTGGCTCCCAATGTCAATGCGGAGAGAGTTGAAGCGAAAGCGAATGCAGTAAGGGTCATTTTTATCATTGCGTGACTCCCAGTCTAACGTTCCCAAGCAACCATCAATAACTGACATTTTCAAGCGACCACAGTGTATTTGCGGCGGTTTGAGGGGGCTGAATGCGACGCCCGCCTTTTTCTGTCCGCCGCTGGCCAAGGCTTTTGGTCCTTCGATGAAACACGCCTGAATCCTGTGGTTTTCGCCGAGACTATCTTTCATTATTGTCGCGCAGCTCCCATGAAGCATTCAAGGAGAATGTCATGGCCAAGCTCTACTTCCATTATTCGACGATGAATGCCGGCAAATCGACCATGCTGCTGCAGGCCGCCTATAATTATCAGGAGCGCGGCATGCGCACCGCAGCCTTCATCGCAGCTCTCGACGATCGCGCCGGGCGTGGCACGATCGCCTCGCGCATCGGACTGACGATGGATGCACTGCCGTTCGAAACCAGCGACGATCTCTATGCGATGGTCGATGAAATGCATGCAAAGGAGCCGCTTGCCTGCGTCTTCGTCGATGAGGCCCAATTTCTGACGCGCGAGCAGGTCTGGCAGCTTGCCCATATCGTCGACCGCCTCGATCTTCCGGTCATGACCTACGGGCTGCGCACGGATTTCCATGGACATCTGTTTCCGGGATCGCAAGAGCTGCTGACCATCGCCGACGAATTGCGCGAGGTGCGCACCATCTGCCATTGCGGGCGCAAGGCGACGATGGTGGTGCGCTTGGACGCCGCCGGCAATGTCGTCCGCGAAGGCGCGCAGATCGAGATCGGCGGCAGCGACAAATATGTCTCGCTATGCCGTCGTCATTGGGAAGAGGCGATTACCTGCGAGTGAAGCAGCCGCTCGTGCAGGCTTTCGATGGCGGTTCTGACTATTTTCGGCACGTAATTGCCTATCGAAGTCGAGGCTGACGGGGAGAGACGATGAAACTGCAATGTCTGGCGTCGGCGGTCATCCTGTTTGCTTCGGCTTCCTTTGTGCTCGCGGATGGCGACGCGGTCGCCGGTGCCGCCGTTTTCAAGAGATGCGGGGCATGTCACACGGCGACCGGCCCTGATAATCGCGTCGGTCCCTCGCTGATGGGGATCGTCGGGCGAGCCGTCGCAAGCAAGCCGGATTACGCCTACTCGCCGGCGATGAGGGCATTCGGGGCTGATGGCAAGGTCTGGGATGAGGCGTTGCTTCGGAAATATCTGCCGGCGCCGCAATTCCTCGTCAAAGGCACCCGGATGGCGTTTCCAGGCATGAAAAGCGACAAGGACCTCGACAATCTCATCGCCTATCTGAAGAACCCGGCCGCTGCTCAGTAGCTTTCGAGCATTTCCTTCGCCTCCGGAAGCAGCTAGTCTTGCGCCAAAGGTAGGGGAGGGAATGTTTTCATGCTCAGGCCTCATTCCTTCGATGGCACGCTCGACAGGGCGCGCACGACGCTCGAAGACGCTATGAATGACGTGAATTCGGCAGTAGCGACGCTCGCCCGCCACGCCAAGGACAGCGAGCACGCCGCAGCCGTTAATTTTCCCGTCGAAGAGGCATTTGTTCGCGAAGCGGTCGAATTACTCGACCGTTGGAAATCAGTCGCCCTGTCGCTCGTCAAAGAGCTGGATCATGCGACCGACGAGGCTGATCTGCAGCATCGACGATTGTTCAATGAGAAGATCGGCCTTGAAAATGCAGGCTTGCTCAGCCGGGTGCTTGCACGCAGACCCATGGGGCCGGATGAGATCATCGTCAATGTCGACGCGGCCCTTGCGGTATCGGCCGAACTCGATCTTCTTTTCAAGCAGGCGAGACCCGTATTCTCCCGGTGCTTTCGTGAATGCGAACTTCAACTCGAAGGCGTGATCGAGAGGCGGAGGAAGCTCGATTTCGAAATAGAGGAGGTGCAGCGCCGGGCCGACGTCCTGGCGGAAAAGCTCATGTATCAGAGGCGCAACCGCCCATCTTCACGCCATGCCGATCTGCAGTCCGAACTCGAAGCGGACTATCGCGCTCTGGTGACCGAGCAGGATGACATTCGGCGGCAAGAACAGGAGCTTCAATCCCGCCGTACCGTGCGGCAGCGCCTCATAGATATTTACGAAGGGCTGGCGGCTGCCCTGAACAATCAGATCGCCGCCATCGGCGCGATGGCAGCCAAGCTGAGCGTCGATATCGAGCAGCGGATCGCCCTGCTCAAGGCATTGGCGTCAGAAGTGGAGCCGGCATCGATTAGGCTTTCGCGAACGGGAGCGGTCGAGAGCCTGATCCAGGCCTTCGAGGCGAATGTGCTGGCGGGGCATGATCTTGCCGTGCGCAAGGCTCATGTCGATGCTGTCTTCAAACGACGGTTGGAGCCTCATCCGCTGCACGCATCCTCAGATCCGGGCGAAGTGGCGGCAGAGACGCAACCTGAGGGTTGATTGCTGTCCGTCACGGAAAATTCCGTTCGGACGGTTGTTGTTTTTCCCAAGAACACATATTTGCTGGAACGCGAGTGGCGATAAGGACTTAATGATCCGAGGACCGCGGCGATTTTCGCGGCGTCCATTGCGCAGTTTGGTGTGGTGCGTCCTTCGCGTGTCGGCAGGATGTACGGTAGGGTTTAGGAGGCGTGTCCATGCTTGACTCGATCACTGCGTTCTTCAAGCGGATCTGGGCCGCTATCGCACGCTGGCTGGGATTGGTTTTCGTCGGGCTAAGCTGGCCATTTCTCGCCGCTCATGGCTGGTATCGGCAGCGCAACTGGCTGATCAAGCTGCCGCTTGCTGCCTTCGTGGCGCTGATGGCGCTGCTTTATGTCTATTTCGTTTGGCAAACGCAGGTCTGGACCGGGTTCAATCCGGCCTACCCGGACGTCTACAAATTCTCCGAGCGCAAATATTCCGCCGGACAGGAGCTGCCTGCGACGGACAGTCAGCAGGCGGCTGCAACAGCACCTAAGACCTGCCAAACCTCGGCTGTCGTCGACGTTGCCACCGATCTGATCGATTTCAACGTCAACCAGAATGCCTGGATTTCCTCGATGCTGCTCTACAAGCTCGGTTTCTTCGGCATTTCATGGGATGACACGCCCTTCCTCGACAACAAGGCTTCCTTCCAGCGGGGCATCAATTCGGTCGTTCGCCGCACCTCGGCGGAGTTGGTCGATACGCTCGGCCGCGTGCGCGGAACATCCGGCATCAACAGCGATCTACAGAAGGCGCGCGGCAACCTGCAGTTCGACGAGTCGAGCTGGTATTTTGGTCTGCATCCCTTCGGACCGAAAACCCCGAGCCCAAGCTATTATCGCGCTGCAATGAGCAATCTGCGCAGCTTCAATAGCGACGTCGGCAACTGCAAGGCGATTTTTGACGGGCGTGCCGACAATCTCCTGCAGTTCGTCGACCACATTGCCAACGATCTCGGCAGCACGGCGGATATATTGGCCAAGAGGGCGGGGGATCACAGCTATGGCTGGCTGGATATGCGGGCTGACGATCGCTTCTGGTTTGCCTATGGGCAGCTTTACGCGAGCTATGGTATCCTGATGGCGGCCCGCTCGGATTTCCAGCAGGTAATCGCCGAACGCAATGTCGCCACGCTCTGGGCCGATGTCACGACGCAGCTGCAGACGGCTTTGCGCATTCAACCTTTCATCATTTCCAATGGGCCTGAAGACAGCTCCTTCATGCCGAGCCATCTTGCAACCATGGGCTTCCATATTCTGCGGGTTCGCTCGAGCCTTGTGGAAATCCGCACGGTCCTGGGCGGTCGCTAACGGGTCCGGCTGCCGGGTTCAATTTAGAGAGTACTTGAAGGGGAGTTCGGCGAGAGCAGTTCCAGCAAAAGTGCGAAGCAGTCTTGCGTCCGGAACCGCGTAAAACAAGAAGATAGCGCGTTTTCGTGATTCGAAGAAAAGCTCTAGCTGATCAGCTTCAGGCGGATAGCTTTTGCGACGAGTTGGGTACGGTTGACGCAATCGAGCTTCTTGATCGCGTTCATCATATAGGCGTTGACCGTATGGTCGGAGAGCGAAAGAATCTGGCCGATCTCGATCGAGGTCTTGCCTTGGGCCGTCCAGCGGACCACTTCCAGCTCGCGTGCCGAAAGCGAATGCGGCGCGGCACCACCGTTGCGCTTGAGGCAGTTATAGGAATCGAGCGCCTGCAGCATGATCAAGGTGAGTTCGTTGATTTCACTCTGGCCGAGGCTGTTGCGATTGCCCATGAACCAGAAAACGAGGCGCTGGCCATCCGGAGCATTGACCGGGATTACGACGCTCATCGGACAATTGTAGCTAATCAGGAGTGCTCGAAGCTCGCCCGGCACATCGGCGTCAGGTTCGGCATCTTTTTCCAGCAGATGCCACGCGCGCGGCATCACTGAATCACGCGTGCGCAGCAGCATGGGGCAGCGGCGAACCAGATGATGTCGATCGAACTCACGCACGAACTGTGCGGGCACCGTCCCCTCGATAAGCAGCGGCGTCATCATCGTATCATCGGGAACCGGCGCGTTCATCAGGGCCACATGGCTGAAACCAAAAGCCGATCCCGTCCGTTCCAGGCCCATTGCAAACGCCGCCTGTGTCCGAGCGGCAGCCAACTCGGCAGAAAGCAGCAATTGTCTCTCGGCGGTAATGATATAGGACATATGAGTTAAGGTGTCCGCGGCGTGGTATCGACATCAAATACTCGATTTATGAGTGAATGCTAGACGCAAAAATACCACACGGCCAGAAATAATTTTCATTTTCATATATTTTAATATTTAAACATACAATTGCCGCAGGCTTCGCCCAAAATGGGCGATAAGTGCCCGCGACCATCCTTTTGTTGGCCGGATCTCGACGCGATCATACATTTGACGTCATCGCCGGGACGATCGAAGAGGTCTGATGACGCTTCTCTACTATGTCAAAATTAAGCCTGAAACCGAGGTTTTGAACTGGGTTCTGCGCTTTGGGCGGCGCTTCAGGAATGCCTGTTTTGTACCGTTCGCAGTTTATCGCCCACGGCATAAGCTGGCATGAAATCTCACGCTTTTGAGTGCGCCGGCAGCCAATTTTTGGAAACGTACTTCTTTGCACGCGAGGCTTTCCGTGAAGGCGGCCATGAGTTTTATTCAAATGATGCGTCGCCGTGTCAGTGCGCCTTGCGGAGGCCTAAAGCGGTTGCTATCGGTCTTGCCAAGGTAATCGCTTGCAGGCGTATAGCTTATGAATTTTCGCTTCTTTCCGCAGCTTGAGGCGCGCTGTTGTCAAACGCTGTTGTGGTTCGTCACCGGCGTTTCGCTTTTTCTGGTTTCGCCTATGCTGGCTGAAGCTGCCGGCGCTGTCGCTGGCGCGCCGATGGAGTTTTCGCTCGTTCACGGTGAGATGGGCCAATGCCGAGCCGATAGCACTTGCCCGGACTGGATCTCCGCTGAAGGGCAGATCATGGCGGATACGCCGCGGAAGCTGCAGAAAGTCCTGAAGCAGGTGGGCAACCGTAAACTGCCCATCGTCGTCAGTTCGCCGGGGGGCGATGTCAAGGCAGCGATGGAGATGGCTCGCATCATTCGCAAGCAAAAGCTTTCGATCGCAGTCGGCCGTACCCGCTCGCGGGCGTGTCCCTATGCCGAGCCGATTTGCTCGGCTGCTTTTGCCAAGGACGGTTCGATCACAGGTCAGCCATTTTCCGACGGCGCAATCTGCTTTTCGGCCTGCCCGCTGTTTTTTGCAGGCGGCGTTCAGCGCGTTTCCAGCCCCTTCGCGCTGCTGGGCGTTCATCAGATCACCACCACCTATAGCGAAGTGCGCGTCCAGTACCGCACCGAATATGAGATGGTGGACGGCAGGCGCAAGATCATCTCCAAGAAGGAAATCGGCCGCAAATTCGTCGGTAAATACGATACGACGAAGCTCGACAAGGCGCAGAGGGCGAGGCTGGTGAGCTTCCTTGACAAAATGGGTGTGGACCGGGGACTTGTCGATCTGATGCTTGGAACTGACCCGAACGGCATTCATCTACTTTCGCAGATGGACGCGTTGAGGCTCAAGCTGACGACGGAGCTTGCCGATGCCGACGCTCTAGTCTCGGCGCGCAACTGCAAGGAAAATCAATCGATTTCCGATTGTGTCGCGCCGGCACCGTCGACGACCGCTGCGCCGATGACGAGCGCATCGGCAATGGCCGGCAAGTAGCCGCTCGTCCGGCCTCAGCTATCTTTGGCTTTTGCTTTCGCCATGATCTTTTCCAGAAAGCCCAACAATAGCGCGGACACGACGAAGGCCAGGTGGATAATCGTGAACCACATCAGCTTGGCGTTGTCGTATTGAGTAGCGTTCAGGAAGATCTGCAGCAGGTGGATCGAGGAAATGGCGACGATCGAAGAGGCGACCTTGATCTTTAGGCTGCCTGAATCGAGCTTGCCGATGAAGGAAACCTCGCCTCCATTTTCGGCCTCGTCGAAGCGGCTGACGAAATTTTCATAGCCGGAAATCATTACCATGACGATGAGGCTTGCCACTAGGGCGGCGTCGATGAGGCCGAGAATGGCGAGGATCATGTCGGCTTCGTCATAGGCGAAGACGTTGATCGCCACCTTGTAGAACTTATAGGCGAACGAAACGGCGTAGACGGCGAGTGAAGCGGCAAGGCCGAGATAGAAGATCACCAGGAGCCAGCGACTGGAGAGGATGATGCGCTCGACCAGCAATTCCAGGGACTTCATATCTTTATCTTTCCTTCTCGCTTTGCATTGGACGCCGAAAATAGGCATGCCTGCGTCCTGAGACAAGGCGGTGCGTTTCGACGAACAGAGTACTTCGCCACTATTCACACCCGATAGATATTGGTTTATCCCGACAGGGAAATGACCGTATGTTTGGGGGCGAGACTTATGGCGACGACCGTGGCATCCGATATCGAGATTGCGCGCGCAGCAAAGAAGCTGCCGATTATGGAGATCGGCGCAAAGCTCGGGATTCCGGCGGAAGATCTCGCACCTTACGGCTACGACAAGGCAAAGATCGGTGCCGCGTTCATTGCAGCGCAGGCTGACAAGAAGGATGGCAAGCTGATCCTCGTCACGGCGATCAATCCGACGCCGGCGGGCGAGGGCAAGACCACGACGACGGTTGGCCTCGGCGACGGCCTGAACCGCATCGGCAAGAAGGCGGTAGTCTGCGTGCGCGAGGCCTCGCTCGGTCCGTGTTTCGGCGTGAAGGGCGGGGCGGCAGGCGGTGGCTATGCGCAGGTCATCCCCATGGAGGATATCAACCTCCATTTCACCGGCGATTTCCACGCGATCACGTCGGCCCACAATCTGCTCGCCGCGCTGATCGACAATCACATCTACTGGGGCAACGAGCAGAATATCGACCTCAGGCGCATCACGTGGCGGCGCGCGATGGACATGAACGATCGGGCGCTACGCGATATCGTATCGTCGCTTGGCGGCGTTGCGAACGGTTTTCCGCGCGAAGGCGGCTTCGACATCACCGTCGCTTCGGAGGTGATGGCGATCCTCTGCCTGGCATCCGATCTGAAGGATCTGGAAAAGCGGCTCGGCAACATCATCATCGGCTATCGCCGCGACCGCACGCCGGTTTATGCCCGCGATCTGAAGGCCGATGGCGCCATGGCCGTGCTCCTGAAGGACGCCATGCAGCCGAACCTCGTGCAGACGCTGGAGAACAATCCGGCGCTGGTGCATGGCGGCCCCTTCGCCAATATCGCCCATGGCTGCAATTCGGTGATCGCGACGCGCACGGCACTGAAGCTTGCCGATTATGTGGTCACGGAAGCCGGCTTCGGTGCCGATCTCGGAGCGGAAAAATTCTTCGACATTAAATGCCGCAAATCCGGGCTTTCGCCGGATGCGGCCGTAATTGTCGCGACCGTGCGGGCCTTGAAGATGAACGGCGGCGTCAAGAAGGACGATCTTGGCAGGGAGAACGTTGAAGCCCTGGTGAAAGGCTGCGCCAATCTCGGCAGGCATGTCGCCAATGTCCGCAAGTTCGGCGTTCCCGTCGTCGTCGCCATCAATCACTTCGTTTCGGATACGGAAGCCGAAATCGAGGCGCTGAAGAATTATGTCGCACGCCTCGGCGCCGAGGCGATTCTTTGCCGGCACTGGGCCGAGGGCTCGGCCGGCATTGCCGACCTCGCACATAAGGTGGTGGAGCTTGCCGAATCCGGGCAGGCGAAATTCCAGCCGCTCTATCCCGACAATCTTCCTTTGCTAGAGAAAATCGAGATCGTCGCCTCGAAGATCTACCATGCCGGCGAGGTGACTGCCGACAAGGCCGTGCGCGATCAGCTCAGGTCCTGGGAGGACCAGGGTTACGGGCATCTGCCGGTCTGCATGGCGAAGACGCAATATTCCTTCTCGACCGATCCGAATGTCCGGGGAGCACCCGAAGGCCACATCGTATCCGTTCGCGAGGTGCGACTTTCGGCCGGGGCCGGCTTCGTCGTCGTCATTACCGGCGAGATCATGACCATGCCCGGACTGCCGAAATCGCCGGCAGCCGAGAGGATTTTTCTCAATGATCATGGATACATCGAAGGACTGTTTTAAGTTCAGAATCCGATTCAACTTGTCGGTCGGGAAGTGCCGGCTTGGCAGCTTCGCCCGCAACTATTGTCATCCAATTTTGGTAGGATATCTAACCTATTGACCTTGGCGAAATCCGAAACAAATCGGCTCGGTCCAAGCATCGTCAAGATGGAGGCGGATCGTGACTGCCGACAGCCGCGCAAGTTTGGATGAGATACGGGACTTCCATGCGAAGATGATGGCAGCGGCCAGCAATTCTTCCGATGAGAGGCTGGAACGAGCCTTTCGCCTTGTCAAGCGCGAGGCATTCATGGGGCCAGGGCCCTGGCAGATCGTGGTGAAGGGACGCCATCTCGAAACACCAAGCAGCGATCCCGCCTTTCTCTATCAGAATGTTTTGGTCTCCCTGGACAAATCCAAGGGCATCAACAATGGCGAGCCGTTTCTCCATGCTGCCTTCTTGGGTGCCGTCGCGCCGCAGGCCGGTGAGACGGTCATCCAGATCGGCACGGGAACTGGATATTACACGGCCATTCTGTCGACGCTGGTGGCACCGGGCGGCCATGTTCACGCCGTCGAGATCGATGAGGCATTGGCCAGCCGCACCCGCGATAATCTTGCCTCGTTCGAGAACGCCTCCGTCATCTGCGCCGATGCGACCGAGCTGGAGCTTCCGCAAGCGGATCTGATCTACGTGAGTGCGGGGGTGGTGGCGCCGCCGATATCGTGGTTGCAGGCGCTGCGCCTCGGCGGCCGGATCATCGTGCCCTGGCAGGCGAATGATAGGGTCGGGCTTGCTGTCCTGATCACACGCGCAGAGCAGGGGTTCAGCGCCCGCGCCTTGATGCCCGCCTATTTCATTCCCTGCATCGGAGCTTCCGATCCCATGCAAACCACGAAGACGCCAAATGGAGGCGAGGCTCGCTCTATCCAGTCGGTTTGGCTCACCCAGGATCGAGCGCCGGATGAAACGGCGGTTGCGATCTATAGAGACCTGTGGTTCTCAAATGCAGGTCTCTGAATATGACGGAATTTAAAGATCAACACCCCGTCGATTCCGCGACGCATTTCTAGTGGCAATAGCGAAAGCCGCCATTCCTCTCGATGACGTCGAGATGGAAATGGGTCTCGTGCGCGGCATCGCTTTCCGGATCCAAAACGGTCGTGAAATAAAGGCAGGCCGAGGCGCTGGCTGCGCGCTGGAATGCGCCTGTGAGCGTCGGATCTTCGCGCCGCGGCTCGATTGCGATGGTCTTGCCGTTTTCGAAGGTGAAGCTCGCGACATCTATGGCGTTGCCGCGGGCATGCTCGGAGATCTTGCCGGTGGAAGCATTGTTGCGCAGCCGGCAGACATAGGTCGAGGCCTGGTTGATCGTGACGATCTTGCCATTGTCCAATGCCGCGGCTGACGGAATGACACTTTCCTTCATCCATTGAGCCAAGGCGAGAGCGGCTTCGCAGCGCATTTGCCCTTCGGGCTTGAATTCTATGCCCGGCAGTGGGGAGTTAAGCGCGATCGGCTTGTCGATGCCGCAGCCGTTGCCATCATCGATGCGGGCGATCTCTTTGAAGGTTGATCCGATGGCGGTCAGCGCCTTCAGGCAGGCCTGGTGTTCGTCATCCGGTTCGGAAGCGATGGTCAGGGGCGGACGGGGAGGGCCTTGCATCTGTTGGCCACTTGTCTGCTCCTCCGGCTGTGACGCCGGCTTTTCCTCCGGTTGAGCCGTCGGTTTTTCCGCCGGAATGACGGGGCCGTTTGGTGATGCTGCGGGTTTTTCTGCAGGGATCGGCGCTTTGCCATCCGGCTGAACTTGTTCCTGACTCGGTTTTTGCTCGGGTATCGGGCCGGTCTGAGGGAGAGACGTGGCCATGAGAAGGACGGCGGCGGAGACTAATGAGATAATTCTAAACAGCATCAAGTAATTCAGCCAGTTCTAATGATGATGCCGATAGAACGCGCGAAGCTGTGATTTCGTTGCAATTCAGCAACGTTCGCTTCTTGTCTTAAAAGATGACAATTTTATTCATGATTATGCACGCCGAATATATTGACAATAATACTCATGTTTTTTATGCGGCAGAAAGAAGGCGGGATATTTCCGCCCGTTAACAAGATAACCTAGCCAGCCCCTTGCCTGCATTCGACGCAGCAACCAGCCAGCCCGGTGGAGCAATTCGAAAGGAATGGTTATGGTTGTCCGGCGATCCCGCTCGGTTCTTTTGGCATGCACTGCGTTTCTCGCGCTCGGGCTGGCGACGACATCTCTTGCGCAGACCGCAGCTCAGAACGAAGAGGCGACGGGCGAGGCCGCCAAGGGCGACCGCGTCACCAATCTGAAACCGATTGTGGTGACTGGGAAGGGCAAGGCAAACAAGGATGTGCTTGCCGACTCTCCGACCACAAGTGAGACGACGGCTCAGGACATCGACGACAAGCAAATCACACGTATCGAGGATCTCGGCCGCAGCACCGAGGTCGGCGTCGGCTTCAACCGCGCTACCGGCGGTGTCAATATTCGCGGCCTCGGTGATGACCGTGTGCTGACGACGGTCGACGGCATTCAAATTCCTTTCCTTCTCGATGCTTCGCGCGGCAACGCCAATGGCGCCAATAATGGTGGCAATGGCGGCGTCAACAGCTTTGATTTCAACGCGCTTTCGAGCGTCGATATCGTGCGCGGCGCCGATTCCAGTCGTGCCGGTTCGGGCGCTCTCGGCGGTGCCTTCGTGCTGCGCACGCTGGAGCCGGAAGATCTGATTGCGCCTGGTTCTACCTGGGGCGGTGTTTTCAAGTTCGGCTATAATGGCGACGACCGCAGCATCGGCGGTTCAGCCGCGGTTGCCAAGCGCATCGACAATACCGCCGTTCTCTTCCAGGGCGGCTACACGCATGGTCATGAGCTTGAGAACAACGGCGATATCGGCGGCTATTCCACCAAGCGTACCGAGGCTAACCCGGCTGACTACAATCAGAGAAGTGGCCTGTTCAAGATCCGTCAATATACCGACATCGGCACCTTCGGCATCGCGGCCGAGCATTACAACAAGGACAAAACCACCGATCTCATGACCCTGCAGAGCGCGACCGGAAACTTCCGGCCCGGCAACTATAACGGGACAGACAATGTTGAGCGCAATCGCGTGTCGCTCGATTACAAATATGAAGCCGAGAGTGCCGATTCGCTGCTCGATACCGCCAACGCCGTTTTCTACTGGCAGAACCTTTTGCGTGAAGGCGGTGTGGAAGGCTATCGCTATACATCCGTCACCGGCGACTATTGGCGCCGTAATGAAATGGAAGATCGCAGCATCGGCTTCGCCGGCAATGCATCGAAGTCTTTCGATACAGGCAGCCTGCATCACCAAGTCACTTTTGGTCTCGATGTTGCCTTCGACAAGGTTCACCAGTACTCGGCCGGTGAGGATAGCTGCGCACTTCCTCGCTGGCGTGCCTCTTGCGCCTTCCTGCACACCAACCAGTCCGATATGCCTGATGTCGATGGCAAGCGCGTCGGCGCCTTCATCGACGACAAGATCGAATTGGGCTCCAGCAATTTCTATTTGACGCCGGGTCTTCGCTTCGACTGGTACGATTACTCGCCGAAGAACACGGCCGCCTATCGCGAGAGCGCCAACTATAACGGCCTGTCCTCCGGGCAATCCGACAGCCGCTTCTCGCCGAAGCTGCGCGCCTCCTATCAGCCGCAGGACAATGTCGAGCTCTATGCGCAATGGGCGATGGCCTTCCGTGCGCCCAGTGTCAGCGAACTCTACGTCAACTACGGCGTGCCCGGCGGTTATGTCACCTACGGCAACCCCGACCTGAAGCCCGAAACCAGCAACGGCATCGAAATCGGCACCAACCTTGGTGACGACGATTTCGGCGGCCATATCGGTGCGTTCTATAACAAGTACAAGAACTTCATCGACACGCTGAACTATCGCGATCCCACAGGCACCTATCCGCTCGGGATTACCGAATACTTCAATCGCGCCAACGTCCGCATGTTCGGCGTCGAGGTCAACGCGCACAAGAAGTTCGACAACGGCATCCACATAAAGGGCTCGGTCGCCTATGTGAACGGCAAGGATTCCGATACCGGAGAATGGATCAATTCCGTCGCTCCGGCCAAGGCGGCCTTCACCGTCGGCTATGCGGCTGACGTCTGGGGGACGGACCTGACCTTCGTCACCGCAGCGCGCGAGGCGAAGAAGACAGGCGACACGCTGCAGACCCCTGCCTATGGCATCTTCGATCTGACTGCCTGGTGGGAACCGGAGCAGGTGAAGGGCCTCAGCATTCGCGGCGGCGTCTACAACATCTTCAACAAGACCTATTACGACGCGCTTAACGCGCCGTCCTACAGTGGCACGCTGACCCAACCCGCATCCTATTATTCCGAGCCTGGCCGGACCTTCAAGCTGACGCTGACGCAGAGGTTCTAAGCCACCTCATCGATGCAGCAAACTTGGGCGGTGCTTCGGCGTCGCCCTCTTTTTTTGCCCTCTTGCGTGGCATCGGGAAAATTGCGCAATTGTAAATCGCAGGCTTCAATGCTATTTGACGCCCACAGTCTTCAACCCGTCGAGAGAAAAGAGAGGAGGACCATATGACCAAGATAGTCTGGCATATTCGCCAGTTCGGTCCGACTCGTGCCCTGCAGATGCGTTTGCAGGGCTGATCAGAGGCTGTTTCTCACTCATTCCTCCTGGTCTGCCCCTTGGGCGACGTGAGCCGGCGTATTTGCGCAGCCGCGTCATGACATGTTTTCGAGTATTGGCCTGCTTGGGCCTTTGGCATCGGTTTAGCGCGGCAAAAGGAGCCGCCGGCAATGCCTTGAGATGCTCGATCGAGACCGGAAAAGACCATGACTCTGATCAATCTCCGCAATCTCGGCGTCACCATGAGTGCGCCGCTGTTTTCCAATCTCAACTTCACCATCGATGCCGGTGACCGCGTCGGCATCGTCGCCGCGAATGGACGCGGGAAGACCACGCTGCTCAACTGCATCACGGGTAGGCAGGAGCCGACCACGGGCGAGATCACCCGCGCGCGAGGCTTGCGCGTCGGCTACGTCGAACAGAATGTGCCGGCGGCCCTGATGGATGTCTCCTTTTATGACGCCGTTCTGCGCGCTTTGCCCAAGGAGCAGGTAGAGAGCGAGAGCTGGCGTGTCGACGTCACTCTCGATTCGCTCGACGTGCCGGCGGCGATGCGGGAAAGAACATTGGTGCAGCTCAGCGGCGGCTGGCAGCGGCTTGCCATGCTTGCCCGCGTCTGGGTAACCGAGCCCGATGTGTTGCTGCTCGACGAGCCGACCAACCATCTCGATCTCGCCAAGATCGCGCTGCTGGAGGATTGGCTGAATGGCTTGCCGCGCGACGTGCCCGTCATCATCGCCAGCCACGACCGTGCCTTCCTCGATACCGTCTGCAATCGAACCCTGTTCCTGCGCCAGGACCAGTCGCCAACCTACGCCTTGCCGTATAGCCGGGCGCGTGCGGCGCTGGACGAGGTCGATGCCTCGGATGAGCGCCGTTACCAGAAGGAGATGAAGACGGCGCAGCAGCTGCGCAAGCAGGCGGCCAAGCTCTACAATCTCGGCGTCAACTCCGGCAGCGATCTTTTGACGGTGAAGACGAAGCAATTGAAGGCGCGGGCCGAGAAGCTGGAGGATAGCGCGAGGCCGGGTTACCGCGAGCGCTCCTCCGGTTCGATCAAGCTCGCCAATCGGGGCATCCACGCCAAGGTGCTGCTGACGCTGGAGGATGCATCGGTGACCACGCCTGACGGTACGCTGCTGTTCAAGACCGGTCAGCAGTGGATTTGCCAGGGCGACCGCATCGTGCTGCTCGGGCAGAATGGCGCGGGCAAGACGCGGCTCGTGGAGATGATACGCAGGGCGATTGCCGATCAGGCGGTCGGCGGTACGATCAAGCCGACGCCATCCATCGTGCTCGGCTACAGCGATCAGGGGCTCTCCAATCTTGATCAGAAGGACACGCCGCTCGGCATGGTCACGCGCCTGTTCGAGCTCGGCGAGCAACGTGCCCGCACGCTGCTGGTCGGGGTCGGGATAAATATCGATATGCAGGGCAAAGAGATCGGCCGCCTATCCGGCGGGCAGAAGGCGCGGCTTGCCATGCTGGTGCTGCGGCTGACCAATCCCAACTTCTACCTCCTGGACGAGCCGACAAACCATCTGGATATCGATGGCCAGGAGGCGCTGGAGGGCGAGCTGACGGCAAATGAGGCTAGCTGCCTTCTCGTCTCGCACGACCGCAGCTTCGTGCGATCTATCGGCAATCGCTTCTGGCTGATCGACCGGAAGCGGCTGGTCGAGGTGGATGGTCCCGAGGAGTTCTTCGAGGCGGCGAGAGCGCAGGAATGAGAGAAGGATGGGCAGAGACGAAAAATCGATTCTGCCCATTCCCCAAGATTGCGGCTTGCGCATCGTGGCATCTCACGCTAACAATTCCCGCCATGAACATGTCCTTGAACAACATTGCGGTTTGGTGGTGGGCACGCTGAGGCGGCCTCGACCAATCGTGTTCAAAGACGACGAGTGAGCCGCCCGAGATTTCGAGGCGGCTTTTTTGTTATATTGGCCGCCTGTCGTCCGGGCCCGATAACGGAGTGAGGAACAATGGTAACGATCCTTCGGGATGATGGTGCGGAAATCTACGAGACGAAGGGCGGCATCACCGTCACCCGGCAGCGTCGGCCGACGCCCTATGCGGATGCGGTTTTGTCCTACATCGACAAACTCGACGAGCGCCGCGGCGCGGTCTTCTCCTCCAATTACGAATATCCCGGCCGTTATACGCGTTGGGATACCGCCATCGTCGATCCGCCGCTCGGCTTGTCCTGCAATGGGCGCGATGTCTGGATCGAAGCCTATAACGAGCGCGGCGAAATCATTCTCGGCTTCATCGCGGATAAGCTGAAGACGGTTTCGGAGGTCGTTCTCGGCGCTTCGACGCCGCGCCGGCTCGATCTGACCGTAAAGACGCCGGATCGCGTCTTTACCGAGGAAGAGCGCTCGAAAATGCCGACGGTCTTCACCGTGCTGCGCGCCGTGACCGATCTCTTCTATTCGCAGGCGGATGCCAGCATCGGCTTCTACGGTGCCTTCGGCTATGATCTCGCCTTCCAGTTCGACGCGATCGATCTGAAGCTCAAGCGCCCGGACGACCAGCGCGACATGGTGCTTTACCTGCCCGACGAAATCCTGGTGGTGGACAACTATTCCGCCAAGGCCTGGATCGACCGATACGATTTCGCAAAGGGCGGCGTATCGACGGAAGGCAAGTCGGGCGAGATCGCGCCCGAGCCGTTCCGCCACACCGATGCCATTCCGCCGAAGAGCGATCATCGCCCCGGCGAATATGCCGAACTGGTTGTCAAAGCGAAGGAGAGCTTCCGTAAGGGCGATCTCTTCGAAGTGGTGCCCGGCCAGAAGTTCATGGAGCGCTGCGAGAGCAAGCCGTCGGATATTTCCAAGCGGTTGAAGGCGATCAATCCGTCGCCCTATTCCTTCTTCATCAATCTCGGCAATCAGGAATATCTCGTCGGCGCTTCGCCAGAAATGTTCGTGCGCGTGTCCGGCCGCCGCATCGAGACCTGCCCGATTTCGGGCACGATCAAGCGCGGCGACGATCCGATTGCCGACAGCGAGCAGATCCTGAAGCTCTTGAACTCCAAGAAGGACGAGTCCGAGCTGACCATGTGCTCCGACGTCGATCGAAACGACAAGAGCCGTGTCTGCGAGCCGGGTTCGGTCAAGGTCATCGGCCGCCGGCAGATCGAGATGTATTCGCGCCTCATCCACACGGTCGATCATATCGAGGGCCGTCTGCGCGACGACATGGACGCCTTCGACGGCTTCCTGAGCCACGCCTGGGCCGTCACCGTCACCGGCGCGCCGAAGCTTTGGGCCATGCGTTTCATCGAGAGCCACGAGAAGAGCCCGCGCGCATGGTACGGCGGCGCGATCGGCATGGTCGGCTTCAACGGCGACATGAACACCGGCCTGACGCTGCGCACTGTTCGCATCAAGGACGGCATTGCCGAGGTGCGAGCCGGCGCGACGCTGCTCAACGATTCGATCCCCGAGGAAGAAGAAGCCGAAACCGAACTGAAGGCCTCCGCCATGCTTTCCGCCATCCGTGACGCCAAGACCGGCAATTCCGGCAAACAGCAACGGGACGTCGCTTCCGTCGGCAAGGGCGTGAAGATCCTGCTCGTCGATCACGAGGACAGCTTCGTCCATACGCTTGCCAACTACTTCCGCCAGACGGGGGCGACGGTTTCGACCGTACGTACGCCGGTGCCGGAAGAAGTCTTCGACCGGCTCGATCCGGATCTCGTCGTGCTGTCGCCGGGTCCTGGTAATCCAAAGGATTTCGATTGCAAGGCGACGATCAAGAAGGCGAGGGCGCGCAACCTGCCGATCTTCGGCGTCTGCTTGGGCTTGCAGGCGCTGGCCGAAGCCTATGGTGGCGAGCTGCGCCATCTGGCGATCCCGATGCATGGGAAGCCCTCGCGCATCCGCGTGCTGGAGCCCGGTCTGGTCTTCTCAGGTCTTGGCCGCGAAGTGACGGTTGGCCGCTATCACTCGATCTTTGCCGATCCGTCGAGCCTGCCGCGCGACTTCATGATCACGGCCGAGAGCGAAGACGGCACGATCATGGGCATCGAGCATGTGAAGGAGCCGATCGCAGCCGTGCAGTTTCATCCGGAATCGATCATGACGCTTGGCGGCGATGCCGGCATGCGGATGATCGAGAATGTCGTGGCGCATCTGGCGCGCCGGGCAAAGACGAAGGCCGCCTGAGACGAGCGTTTAGAGCTCGGATGTTTCTAGCCCCATGCACTCGGAAAAGGTGCATGGGGCTATTTTTATGCCTTGAAAGAGCCAACAAACCGCTGAAGAAATTCAGTATTGCAGGGGGCTTTCAGTCGGTGATCTCAAGGATATTCAAGGGCGTTCTCTACGTCGTTCTTGCTATCGTGCTCCTCGTCGGTCTCGGCATCGTCGTGCCACGGCCGCTCTGGCATGACGGGCCGGCTGTCCGCACCGAACGCTCCCAGCAAATCCTCATGCTCAGCAACCCCATCCATACGGACATTGCCATTCCCGTCGATGCCGATCTCCTGAGCCGCTTCGCCTTCCTGCGGCCGGCCGGGCTCGATCTCGACAATCCCAACCTGCGCTATCTCATCTTCGGCTGGGGCGGCAGGAGCTTCTATACAGAGACGCGCACGTGGGCTGATTTGAAGGCGGGTCCCGTGCTGAAGAGCTTCGCGCTCGACCGTTCCGTCATTCATGTGGAGCTCGCAGGCGATATCCCGCTGGATGCTCCGGCTGTCACTGCGATCAACCTCGATGCCGCCGGGCCGGAGCGGCTCAAACAGTTCATTCTCGGCAGTTTCGATCGCTTTGACAGTGGCCCGATATCTCTGCCTGGCAGCAACTACGGACCCAACGATGCGTTCTTCGAAGCGCGAGGCTATTTCAATGCTTTGATGGGTTGCAACACCTGGACGGCTGCCGCGCTGAGGCAGGCGGGATTGACCTCCGGCCTTTGGACATCCTTGCCCTGGATGCTGCGAATGTCCCTGAGGCTGCATAATGACGATGAACGCTTTGTAGCACGCCATGCCCTGCCTTGAGGTGGTTTGACTTGCTTCAGGTTGTATCCTAATCTTTGCGTCGTTCCTGTGGGGCACATCGGCATCGGGCCGAAAGGGCTAAGCCTGCCCGCTGATATCACTCAGCAGGAGTCTGCCTATGCCAATCCTCGATACCTACCGCAAGCAAGCTAAGCTCTTGATGCGCTGGCACCGTGAGCGCGACTATTCCATTGGCGGAAGAGTCCGAATGCTCGATCGTTTCAAGGAGCTGACGGATCGCGAGATCCTGGCGATGAAGTTCCCCCTAACGCTGGCGCAGGAGATCGTTGCGGTCGAAGCGGGCCACAGGAGCTGGGCGGAATTGAAGTCCGTCGCAGCGGACGCGCCGAAGATGCCGGCCGCATTGGCAGAACCGCCGATTTTCAAGAGTGTGGTTCCGATCCTTTTCGTGCGGGATGTGACGGCCAGCGCAGTCTTCTTCAGGGAGAAGCTTGGCTTTGTGGAGGAATTTCTGCATGGGTTGCCGCCATTCTACGGTGCCGTGTCGCGTGATGGCATCTGGATTCACTTGCGGCTCGTCTATGAACCCTATTTTGCAGCTGCTGCGGCGAAAGAGGGCGCGCTGATCCTGGCGTCGATCGAGGTTTCGAACGTCCAGGGATTATTCGAAGAGTTCAAGGCGAAAGGCGTGAAGTTTGCGCAGCCGCTCACCAAGCAAGCTTGGGGAGGCACCGATTTTCACGTGCGCGATCCGGATGGAAATGTGATCTCGTTTGTTACGTTCAGGTCGTAAAACTTTGATCCGTCGAGGATTGCCGCAGAGCAGCCACCCTCACATATCCTCGCAATCCTGCCAGCCTTCCTCGAAGACAAGCTTGTCGAGCGGCAGACGGTCGCGCCATCCCTTCACCGCAAGTTCCGGCATGTCGTAGAGTTCGTCGACATAGCCGACACAGAGCCATGCGACGATCTTCACATGCTCGGGTATGCCGAGGATCGTCTTGATGGCATTCTCGTGGAAGATGCTGACCCAACCGACGCCGACGCCTTCGGCCCTTGCCGCAAGCCAGAGGTTCTGCACGGCGCAGACCGTCGAATAGACATCGGTATCCGGATTATGCGTGCGGCCGAGCACCACTGGGCCGCCGCGCTTGGTGTCGCAGGTGATGCAGATGCTAAGCGGCGCCTTGCGGATGCCTTCCAGCTTCAGCCGCTGATACTGCGCGCGGCGATCGCCTTCGAACATTACGCAGGCTTCCTCATTGGCTTGATGGAAGGCCTGCCACACGCGCTCGCGCGTCTCGCTCTGACGGATCAGGATGAAATTCCACGGCTGCATGAAACCGACCGACGGCGCCGAATGAGCAGCCTCGAGCAAGCGCCGGACAAGATCGTCGGGCAGGGGATCGGGCCGGAACTGGTCACGCACGTCGCGCCGCGTCTCGATGGCGCGATAGACGGCGCTGCGTTCCCCCTCCGAAAATGCCCCGGCTGTAACCAGATGGTCCGACACACCCGCGGGAGCGTCGGCGATGGACGGTGTAGCATCGGCAGTCTTTTCAGGAGCGGGCATGTTCAACCATGATTTTCATTAGGCGGCGTATCGGCCGGTATCGCCGACCCTCGCACACCAGGCTGAAGCACAGCTTAGTGCTGGATGGCAAGCCAAACTAGCAGGACGATTTTCCACAGGCGAGCGCATTATCGGCTTCCAATTGTCGTGGAACGGCGGTTTGGGAAACGTCTTCCTCATGTTCCGCGAATGGACTGCCCGGATGGCGCTTCCTTCAATCCGCACATCGGCAACGAATTGTCGTGTGAAAAGGTGACTGCCTTTGACAAACGCGAAGTCCTGGCCCATATGGACCGTCAATAAGCCGCCTGCGCGAAAATCCGCGCGGGCGGTTTTGCATTTCAACGGCGCCTTTTTTGCAATTCATTCGCATAAGCAGGCGTGGAGGCATTTGGAGACGGGCATGAACAGTCAAGGAAACGATACGATCAGGCGGCTCGCCCTTTGGGGCATTCCGCTGTCGCTCGGCGTCATGGGGCTGAAGATGCTGGCCTGGTGGCTGACGGGCTCTGTTGCGCTTCTATCCGATGGACTTGAATCGCTGGTCAATGTCGTTGCCGCCTTCATCGCCTTTTTCGTCATCCGCTACGCGCAGAAGCCGGCCGATCACGATCATCCCTTCGGGCATCACAAGGCGGAATATCTTTCTGCCGTTACCGAAGGCGTGATGATTGTCGTTGCGGCGCTGATGATCGTGCAGGAAGCGGTCGGGCATCTCGGCAATCCGCAGCCGATGCAAGCGCCTGTGCTGGGTCTCGCCATCAACTTAGTCGCCGGCGTCATCAACGGCGCATGGGCCCTGACGCTGATCCGCGCCGGAAGGACACATCGCTCGCCGGCACTGACGGCGGACGGCCAGCATATCATGTCGGATGTCTATACTTCGATCGGCGTGCTCATCGGTCTGTTGCTGGCGCTCGGCACCGGGCAGCCGATCTTCGACCCCGTACTTGCCATTCTCGTTGCCATCAACATTCTCTACCAGGGCTGGAAGGTCATCTCCACTTCGATCGACGGATTGATGGACAAGGCTGTCCTGCCGGAAGAGGAGGAGACTATCAAGAGTGCGATCGCGGGGAATGCCGAGGGTTCGCTCGGCGTGCATGATCTCAAGACGCGCAGGGCAGGAGCGGTGACCTTCGTCGATTTTCATATGGTCGTGCCCGCCGCCATGCCGGTGCGAGAGGCACACAGAATCTGCGACCGCCTTGAAGATGCCATACGGGCGATCCATGCGGGCGCCGAAATAACCATTCATGTGGAGCCGGAGGGCGAGAAAGCCCATGGTATCCGCGTCAAAGTGATCAAGGAGACCTGAGATGCCAAAGACCGATGTGTCCGGCCTGTCGATGCTCGGCAACCAGACGGAAACGGCCAGCAACCCGGAAGAAGCCGTTCTGGAGAAGGTGCCGTCCGGCCATGCCGGCACCGATTATGTCGTGCGCTTCACAGCGCCCGAATTCACCTCGCTCTGCCCGATGACGGGACAGCCGGATTTCGCCCATATCGTCATCGACTACATTCCGAACGAATGGCTGGTCGAATCGAAGTCGCTGAAGCTTTTCCTGCATTCCTTCCGCAATCATGGTGCTTTCCACGAGGATTGCTCGATCTACATCGCCAAGCGCCTTGTGGATCTGCTGCAGCCGAAGTGGCTGCGCATCGGTGCTTATTGGTATCCGCGCGGCGGCATTCCGATCGACGTCTTCTGGCAGACCGGCAAGCCGCCGGAGGGTGTGTGGCTGCCGGATCAGGGTGTGCAGCCCTATCGCGGCCGAGGCTGAATGAAAAAGCCGCCATCCGGAGATGGCGGTTTTTCTGCTAGATGCGATGAGGCTGCGGCTCAGGCAAACGAGTTGTCGTCGCCATTGTCATAGGACGAGTCATCATAATCGTCGTCCTGAGCGTCTTGGGCAGCATCCTGGGCGTAATCGGCCGCGCTCTGATCATTCTGGTCGCTATTATCGTCATTGCCGAAATAGTTGTTGTTGATGATCGTTTCCTGCACCGGCTGTTCGGCAGCATTGGCCGCCGTGCCTCCGAAGAGGCCGCTGCCGGCATTGCCGCCGAAGAGGCCGCCGCCAGTACCGCCCAGATGCGGGCTGAAGAGGCTGGAGAGCGATTCCGCCAGCATCACACCGCCAGCCACGCCGGCCGCCGTACCAAGCGCGCCGCGCAAGAAGCTGCCGCCGGCCGAAGGCGCTGATGCCTGTTGGCTCCACGGGCCGGATGGTTGCGGCTGGCCAGCCCAAGGGCCGGGCTGAGGCGCATTGCGGGCATAATCGTCATAGAGCCGGCCCTGCTGCTGCGGATTGCCGCCCTGTGGAGCTACGGCGCGCTGCTGGCCGCCACCGAAGAGCGAGCCGATCCCGCCCAGGAAGCCGCCGCTCTGGCCTTGCGGATGGGTGTCGGCGCCCTGCTGCTCGAGTTCGTGCACGCGGGCTTCGAGCTGCTGGATGCGATCGGCCGCAGCCTTCATGCCCTGTTCCTGCATGATGACGGCCTGCGCCAGGAAATAGGGCGCATAGGGCTGGTCGCGGACCGCCTGGTTGATGAAGGCCTCTGCATCGGCGTCGCGGGGCGTGCTGGCGGCACCGCGCACGCGATCGAAGAGAGAAGCGAGCAATTGACGTTCTTCTGGCGACATGATGGCCTCCTTGGCTATCCGTGCTGCAAATTAGGGGCGCGATTTCTAACCGCGCTGACCTGACGTAGGATCAAATCTCGGCTTTTCAAAGCCATTCAAGTTACATTTCGGTAATCCGCAATCATAACACCATGTTGTCAGTCGCTATTCCCGCCTTGTCTTTTTCCGGCATTGTTTTACGCATTGAGTCGCACTATGTGCGGTGAACGACGCATCATGCTGGAGAGTTGAATGAACGACGAAGACGAACAGGAAGACAAGAAGACCGAGCAGCCCTTGGGCAAGGACGCGGAGGCGAATCTTTTCAAGTCGCGTTCGATCTTCATCTATGGCGGCATCACGCAGGAACTGGCGCAGAAAGTCTGCTCGCAGCTCGTGGCGCTTTCCGCTGCCAGCGACGATGATATCCGCATCTATGTGAATTCGCCCGGCGGTCACGTCGAGTCCGGCGATTCCATCCACGACATGATCAAGTTCATCAAGCCGAAGGTCTGGATGATCGGTACGGGCTGGGTCGCCTCCGCCGGGGCGCTGATCTATGTCTCCGCTCCCAAGGAGCGCCGAATTTGCCTGCCGAACACGCGCTTCCTGCTGCACCAACCGTCCGGCGGCACGCGCGGTATGGCCTCCGACATCGAAATCCAGGCACGCGAGATCATCAAGATGAACGAGCGCCTGAACAAGATTTTTTCGGAAGCCACCGGCCAGCCGATCGAAAAGATCGCCAAGGACACGGATCGCGACTACTGGCTATCTGCTGAAGAAGCCAAGGCTTACGGCCTGGTCTCGCGCATCGTGACCTCGCAGGCAGAAATCTGATCTGACGGGTTTTCCCGATTGAATTAAGCGCCCTCGCTTGCCGGAAGGCTGGCGGGGGCGTTTTTGCGATGAAGCAGTTTTGATCGAAAGCCAAAGCTGGCGGCAGAAATCTCCGCCGCCAGCCTTCGCCACTCTGGAGTTGCAACGTTTCCGGGGAGCGGCGAACTCGAAAGCTCAAGTTTCAAGCGGAGTGCGCCTCCTAGATGGTGATCTCTACCGGTATTCCCTCAGGCATGGTGATGACAGCCTCATAGAAGCCGTCGCCGGTGGTGCGGGGCGCGGATTTCAGGCAGTTATCCGCCTTGCATCGTTTGGCCAGCGCATCGACGGCAGCTTTGCTGCCGAGCGATATGGCAATGTGGTCCCAGCCGATGCGTTCGCTTCGCGGGTTGCGGGGAAGCCAGGAACCGGTCATCAGTTCGATCTGGTCGTCGCTTCCAGGCAAGGAAACAAAGCGGGAGACGAAGCCAGGCCGTCGCAGGCTTCGATAGGGTTCGCCGACGGTCGCGCCGAAATAGGTTTTCCAGAAATCGACGGCGGCATCGAGATCATGCGTCCATAGAGCGGTATGAGCGATCCGCATTGGTCTCTCCCTGTTCCTGTTCCTGATTGCGGGTGACGATCCCGGCGCAGAGAGGTGCGACGCAGAGCAACAGAGCGAGCATCCAGAAGGCGCCGGGCAGGCCAAGATGATCCGCCGCAAAACCGACGCCGGCGGGGCCGACGAGCACGCCGGCATATCCCGTCATGGTGATGGCCGCGACGGCGAGGCCCGGCGGCATGATCTTTTGCGCGCCGCCCTTGCGGAAGAGCACCGGGACGATGTTGGAGGCGCCAAGACCGATCAGCATGAAACCGCTCATGGCGAGGATCGCGATCGGGCTGAGGAGAAGCATAACGAAGCCCGCTACCGCGACGATGCCGCCCCACAGCATGACCGCCCTGTCTCCGACCCTTGCTGTAATGGCATCGCCACTCAACCGTCCGGTCGTCATCGCAATGGCAAACAGCATGTAACCGAGGCCGCCATGGCTTGCGTCGACCCGTTCCTGCGTCGTGAGGAGTAAGGCGCTCCAGTCTAGGATCGCGCCTTCGACGAGGAAGGTGATTGCTGCCAGCGCGGCAAGCAGCAGCACGAAGCCGCGCGGCATGACGAAAAGCGGCGCGTCTTCCGCGGGGACGGTCCGAAGCAGGCGGGGCCATGCGACGAGTATGGCGACGACCATCACGGCCGAGCTTAGAAGCGTGGCGGCGAGAGGGCCGGCCTTGACGGACAGGAGCAGCGTGACGAGCAGAGAACCGATGAAGCCGCCGATGCTGAACAACGCATGGAAGCCGGACATTAGTGGCCGGTCTGCACCTTTCTCCACTTCGACGGCGTGGATGTTCATGGCAACGTCGAGCGATCCGAGGCAGGCGCCAAAGGCCGCCAACGCAAGGCCAAGGGTGAGCGGCGAGCCCGCCACGGCTAGTGTTGGCAAAATGAGTGCGAGGCCGAGTCCGCTCGCGATGATGATCGGCTTGCTGCCATATCGGGCGCTCAGCATACCGGTCGCCAGCATCGCCGCCACCGAGCCCAGGCCGAGGCAAAGCAGCAGCATGCCCAGCATGCCGTCATCGACTCTGAGGCGAGCTTTGGCGAAAGGGACGAGGGGCGCCCAGCAGGCGAGAGCGAAGCCCCCGACCAGAAAAGCAAGTCGTGTTGCCAGCCGGGTTTCCGGCTGATCCGTGGATTGCATGGTCATTTCTTGTCTTTCGAAATCAGGAGGATGAGGTGACGTCGCTTGCTTTGACGATCGAGAAGCCGGCGTCGGCGGCCGCTTTTTCGTCTGCGGCAGGCAAGTCATCCTCGACAACGAGCCAGTCGATATCATCGGCGCCACCGATGCGGTGCGGTGCGCGTTCGTGAAATTTCTCCGAAGTAATCAAGGCGATGCGGGCAGCGCTTCTCTTCAGTAGCGTCCGTTTGAAGATCGCATCTGCATGTTCGTACACGCTGATGCCGATTCTTGCCGAAACGGCGCAGACACCCAGGAAACAACGGTCGATGTTCATGGCTTCGATGGCCGCAACGGCGGACGCATCGACGCTGCCGCCGACGACGGGATCGACTGCGCCGCCGATCAGGACAAGCGGGATATCGCCGCGCTTCATGATGGCACTGGCGATATCAATGGAATTCGTCGCGATGGTCGCTTTCAGATCCTTCGGCAGAAGATCGACTATTGCGAGATTGGTGCTGCCGCTGTCGAAAAACAGGAATTCGCCCGGCTCGATCATGGCGACGGCGGCTTTGGCCAGGGTTCTCTTGCGGCCCGATTCCTGTCCGACGCGGGCGGCCATGGGCTGCGATGGTGTCAGCAGGGGGAGCGCGCCGCCATAGACGCGGCGGCATTTGCCCTCTGCGGCAAGTGCCCGCAGATCGCGGCGCACGGCATCTTCGGACACGTTGAATTCGGCAGCCAGAGATGCGGCCACGATCTGCCGGCCCTCTGCAAGCCGCGCTTCGATGACGTCCCGGCGGGACAAGGGGAGTGAATTGCTCATAATCATGCATTAACGTGCATAAACGAGAGAGTCAATTTGCATATTTATACACGATTTGAATCATGCTTGATACAGACAGCGATCGATTCGACCTTGTCGCCGTCACTTCGTCCGGAACTGCACTTGCACGCCCGATGCTTGTGATGCTCCATGCGGTTTCAATCGATCATCGCTCCTGAGTCTCCGCCGCCATGCTCAAAGATTTTTCCATTCAAAGCCTGTTCATGGGATGCCTTACGGCTTTTGTCGGCTTCGCCAGTTCCTTCGCCGTGGTCTTTCACGGCCTGCAGGTTGTAGGCGCCACGGATGCACAGGCGGCCTCCGGTCTGACGGCGCTTTCCGTTGCGATGGGCCTCTGCGCCATCGTTCTCAGCATGGCAACCAAGCTTCCGATCAGCATTGCCTGGTCGACGCCGGGCGCGGCGCTGCTGGCGAGTGCAGGGGCGATCGAGGGCGGCTTCCCGACAGCTGTCGGTGCATTTTTCGTTTGCGGCATACTGATCGTTATTGCCGGGCTTTTTCGGCCTTTTGGCCGGGCGGTCGCATCCATCCCGGCGCCGCTTGCCAATGCCATGCTGGCCGGCGTTCTGCTCGGCCTCTGCTTTGCACCGGTGAAGGCGATCGCCTTCAATCCTGCCTTCGGCCTGCCGATCATCCTTGCCTGGATCGTCGTTGGGTCCTTCAAGCGGCTATGGGCGGTGCCGGCGGCACTTGCTGCGTTTGCTTTGGTGCTGGCCTTCGGCGTGAAGGTACCCGATGGCGCCTTTGCCTCGCTTGAACATTCGCTGCTACCGACGGCCGAATTCGTGAAGCCAGTCTTCACGCTTGCCGGCATTGTGTCCATAGCGCTGCCGCTATTCATCGTGACGATGGCGTCGCAGAACATTCCCGGCATTGCGGTGCTAAAGGTGCATGATTACGATCCGAAGCCGGGTCCGCTGTTTGCCGTGACCGGCGTGTTCTCGCTGCTTGCCGCTCCCTTTGGAGGTCATGCCGTCAATCTGGCGGCCATCACCGCCGCCATGTGCGCCGGACAGGATGCGCATGCCGATCCCGCGCGGCGTTATTGGGCGGCGATTGTCGCCGGCATTGGCTATGTGATCCTCGGATTGCTGGCGAGCGCGGTTACGGCTTTCGTGGCGCTGGCGCCGCCTGTTCTCATCGAGGCGGTTGCCGGTCTGGCGCTGGTCGGTGCGCTCTCCAATTCCGCCTTGAACGCCTTCCAGCAGCCGGAATCGCGCGAGGCGGCCGCCATCACTTTTCTGGTGACGGCATCGGGTGTTTCCTTCGGCGGGATCTCCGGCGCCTTCTGGGGGCTGATCGCAGGCGGATTGATGCTGGCGCTGTCGCGCGGCGTGCAGATGCTAAAGAAGTAGGCGAGGGGTTGCTTCTTTTTGATCCGGCGGCTATAAGCGCGGCCATGAAGCTGAATGGCGCAAAGATTTCCGAACAGATTGCACGTGGGCGCGTTGCCCTGCGTGACAATACGCGCGCCCTTACCTCGCTTCTCCTCCTCGGCCTTACGCGCGGTTGCCGGGTCCTTTGAGGAGCGCCCGGCGGCCGAAAAGCCCGCTGGCCATCGCTCCTCGCGACTTACCCTAAAATCGATAGCTTACCCGCAAAGGGTCCGCATTTGTCATCGCCAAGCCGCATCCGATCGGCTAAGACGCGGGATAAAATGACGGGAAAGGAAGAGACGAGACCATGGACGCGAACAGCCATTCCCCCAAAGGCATGCCCGAAGCAGCGGTGAAATACCGCGCCTATCCCCAGATCAACATTCCGGACCGGACTTGGCCATCCAAGACCATCACCAGGGCGCCGATCTGGTGCTCCGTCGACCTGCGCGACGGCAATCAGGCACTCGTCGACCCGATGGGCCATGACCGCAAGGCGCGCATGTTCCAGCTGTTGCTGGATATGGGCTTCAAGGAAATCGAGATCGGCTTCCCGTCGGCTTCGCAGACCGACTTCGACTTTGCCCGCTGGTGCATCGAACAGGGCAATGTGCCTGCCGACGTATCGCTGCAGGTTCTCGTCCAGTGTCGCCCGGAATTGATCACCCGCACCTTCGAGGCTCTGGAAGGCGCCAACAAGCCGATCGTGCATTTCTACAATTCCACCAGCGAATTGCAGCGCCGCGTGGTGTTTGCCAAGGATGTGCAGGGCATCAAGCAGATTGCCGTCGATGCGGCCAAGATGATTAGCGACATGGCTGCCAAGGCCGGCGGCGGCTATCGCTTCGAATATTCGCCTGAGAGCTTCACCGGCACCGAGCTGGATGTGGCGCTGGAGATCTGCAACGCCGTCATCGACGTTATGAAGCCGACGCCTGACAACAAGCTGATCATCAATCTGCCGTCGACGGTGGAAATGGCGACGCCGAACATCTATGCCGACCAGATCGAATGGATGTGCCGCAATCTCGACAACCGCGAAAACCTGATCATCTCCCTGCATCCGCACAATGACCGCGGCACCGGCATCGCCGCCGCTGAGTTGGCCTTGATGGCCGGCGCCGATCGCGTCGAAGGCACGCTGTTCGGCAATGGCGAGCGGACGGGCAATGTCGATGTCGTCACCATGGCGCTGAACATGTTCACGCAGGGCGTCGATCCGGAGCTGGATTGCTCCAACATCGAGCGCATGAAGGAAGTCTTCGAATATTCCAACCAGATGGCGATCGGCGAGCGTCATCCTTACGTCGGCGAGCTGGTCTATACCGCTTTCTCCGGCTCGCATCAGGATGCGATCAACAAGGGCATGAAGGCCGCCAAGGTCGCCAACGATCCGGTCTGGGAAGTGCCCTATCTGCCGATCGACCCGCAGGATGTCGGCCGCACTTATGAGGCGATCATCCGCATCAACTCGCAGTCCGGCAAGGGCGGCATCGCTTATATCATGCAGCAGGACTACGGCTTGAACCTGCCGCGCAATCTCCAGGTGGAATATCGCGAGGAGATCCAGCGCATCACCGACGAGGAAGGCAAGGAATTGCCGTCCAAGCGCATCTATGAGCATTTCATCGAGCGCTATGTGACGCAGCCGGACGCGCGGATCCGCTTTGTCGATCACCACACTTTTGCCGATCCCGAGCACAAGGGGCAGCGCATCGTCGCGGCCGAAATCACCGACAATGGCGAGGTAAAGCGCATCGAGGGCAGGGGCAATGGCCCGATCGATGGCTTCATCAATGCGCTCTCGATCTATCTCGGCATTCCGATGTCGGTCGAGGATTATTCCGAGCATTCGCTCCAGCACGGCTCCAACGCTGCAGCGATCTCCTATGTCGAGGTCTCCTATCCGGGCGGCAAGCTTTTCGGCGCCGGCATCAACACCAATATCGTTGCCGCATCCCTCGAGGCGATCGTATCGGCGGCAAACCGAGTGCTCGCAGTCAAGGCGGCCTAAGGCTCCGGCTTGCTTCCAGTTCTGGTTTGAAAGCCCCCTCGTTTTCGAGGGGGCATTTTTATTGCACATCAGTCGGCCGCTGGCTCGTCCTCTTCGATAAGGCCGCCGGATTGGTGCGACCACAGCGTTGCGTAGATGCCGTTTTGGGCGATCAGTTCCGCATGCGTGCCGTCCTCGACGATGCGGCCGTGGTCGAGCACGACGATGCGGTCCATGCGTGCGATGGTCGACAGGCGATGGGCGATGGCGATCACGGTCTTGTCTTCCATGATGCCGTAGAGCGTATCCTGGATTTCGGCTTCGACTTCGGAATCGAGGGCGGAGGTTGCTTCATCGAGCACCAGGATCGGGGCATCCTTCAGGATAGCGCGCGCAATCGCCACGCGCTGCCGCTGACCGCCGGAGAGCTGGACGCCACGCTCGCCGGCATGCGCGTCGAAGCCCGTGCGCCCCTCCTGGTCCCGCAGCTTTGCTATGAAATCGCTGGCGGCAGCCTTCTCGGCGGCAGCCAGAATCGCATTTTCCGAAAAGTGCGGATTGCCATGGGCGATGTTATCGCGGATGGAGCGGTGAAGGAGCGATGCGTCCTGGCCGACCACGGCAATCTGCCGGCGCAGGCTATCCTGCGTCACCTGCCGAATATCCTGTCCATCGATTTCGACGATGCCACCCTCCGGATCGAAGAAACGAAGCAGCAGATTGACCAGGGTCGATTTGCCGGTGCCGGAGCGACCGACAAAGCCGACCTTCTGGCCAGCCGCAATCCGAAGCGAAATTCCGTCGAGCCCGCCATCTCCCTTGCCGTAGTGATGCGTGGCCTGCCGGAAGACGATCTCGCCGTTGGTGATGGCAAGCGGCTCGGCGTCCGGCGCATCGGTAATCGCAAGCGGCTGCGAGACGGTCATCAGTGACTGCCGCATGGCGCCGAGATGGGCAAAGAGCGAGGAAACGGCATCCAGCATCCATTCGGCCATGCCGGTTATGCGGAAGCTTAAGGCGAGTGATGCCGCGATCAGCCCTAGCGGCGCGCCACCGGACTGCCAGAGGACGACCGCATAGCCGACTAGCGCGACGATGAGGAAACTGCCGAGGAACAGCATGCTCGAATTGACAAGCACCTCAAGCTTCTGCACCCGAACGAATGTCTCGCGGGTTTGAGCGAAACGACGACGGGCTTCCTTGTCTTCCGCCCTGGCATCGGCGAAGAGCTTGATGAGGTCGATATTGGCATAGCTGTCCACCAGCATGCCCGTCAGCTCGGCATAGGCTCCCTGGTATTGCGCGGAGGCTTTCTGTAGGCGAGGAATGACATAGGCCATTAGGCCGAGATAGCAGAGGAGCCAGACGGCGAGGGGCCAGATCAGGCGCGGGTCGATCGAGGCCATCAGCCAGAGCGAACCGGCCACATAGATCGTCACGAAAGACAGGGTGTGCAGCACCGCATAGGCGGCGCCTGTTGCCGCCGTACCGATGTCGCGCACCTGGCTCGCGATGCGCCCGGAAAAATCCTGACGAAACCAGCCGACTGATTGCCGAAGAACGTGGCGATGAGCCCGCCAACGGAACAAGGTTTCGGCATTGGGCCGAAATGCGATGTCATCCAGGCTTTCGCGGAGATAGCCGGCAAGCGGCCTTCCGATCAGGACGAGGGCGGCTGCAGCGAGCAAGCCCAACCCTTCGGATGCCCAAAAGTCCTCCCGCCGGGCGACGGCTAGATTATCCACCAGCCTGCTGGAATAGCCGATGAGCCAGATTTCGATGACTGCGCCGATGACAGTCAGGCCGAGGCTCATCGCCATGACTGTGCGAAACGGACGAAGGTTGGTTAGGAGATAGCGCCAGGCCTTGGATGATGGTTGCGGCTGGTCATGATCCTGAAATGGATCGACAAGCTCTTCGAAGCGACGAAACATGAGTGCCCTCCACGGGCGAAGATATCAATCTGATGGTCGGGCCGATAAAGCAGCCCTTCACGGCACTGCTTTTCAGCGGTGGTTTCCTGTGCCGTGATTTTTCATCAGAGTGCTCTCCTCATTGGTCGCTGCAACCTACATAGCTTGTATCGGTGCCGATGTCAGCAGCAATTGTATCGGGGACCGTTCGACATCGATGAACGAATAGCGTCCTTTACACGACTCGCGGCGAGGTTGTTCGAGGATATATATGTTTCAATGGTGAATTTTGCTCAGGCCTGGCCTTTGGCAAGTTCATCGCGTCGCTTCGTCAGACGCTCGAGCTCTTCTTCCTGTTCGGCTATCCGCTCGGACGCCCGCTCTTCGTCGGCGGCGCCGGAAAAGGCTGCTGCCTGCTCAATCAGTTCGCGAAGATTTTCCCTGATCGCCGCAATACGCCTGTCGATTTCAGGAATGGTCAGCAGAACGTCGGACATGTTGAAACTCCAGCAAGACTATCGGACCCCACACGATTACCGCGCTCCATTATCCATCGACCGGCTGGTGGCTGCAAGCAGCAAAACGGATGGGATATAAGTCAGATCTCCGAGGATACCCGATTGGCGATCTGATCGAGCATCGCATTCGAGGAGGGGCCGACGACCGCATAGGTAGTGCCGTTGCGATGCCAGGATACGATGCTGATATCGTCCTTGATGGTTTCGCTGAAATCGTCGTCGGCGATGCCGTCCGTCTTGGTAAAGCAGATGGCGACGACATCGCCATCAAGGTTCTTGTAGATCAGCTGGCCGACAGGCTTACCGGCGGCGATGGACATGCGCGCACCCTGGAAGACGAGACCATCAGCAGCGAGATCCGGAAAGTTGAATTTGACGCCGGCGGTGCTTCCCAGCCACTTGGCGATCTCGTCCAACTGGCTTGCCTGCAACTCAACCATATGCTGCGGCTGGCGCGCATAGATACGGTGGTAGGCGGCGATATCGTCCAGCCAGTTGCGAGTCATAAGCTGCGACGGGGTCGGCGGAGGGCTCGCCGGGACGTCAGCGGGCTGCATACCGAAAAGATAGCCGATGCCGCCGCCGACGGCGAACAGGATAAGGGCCGCGGCCAATGATTGCTTGCCCGTCGGGGCCAGTTTCAGCGGATGCCTGGCAATACGCGGAGATGGCTCCCGGGTCTTCGGGGGCTGAGCACTCTTGATGGAGCGAACGAGGGCCAGCGGTACCGGCTCCTTCAGAACCTCATCGAAAGCCTTGCGGCCGACATCGGAGCCGTGTTTCAGCTCATCGAAAATACGCCGGGCGTCCGCGTCGGAAGCAATGAGCTTTTCCAGCTCTTCTTTTTCTTCGCGGCTCGTCTCGCCATCCATGAAGGCGGACAAGCGGACTTCGAGCGGCGTTTTCTTCATATCTTGCAATGCTTAAAACCTTCGGGACGAGCGGCTATGACCCTGGGAGGCGAGGTAAAGGCGTGCGCTGGAGAGCCTTGATGTCACCGCCGCCAACGGGATGCCGAGAACATCGGCCGCCTGCTTGTAGCTGTGTCCTTCGACATCGACCAGCAGGAAGACACTGGCAAGTCCTTCAGGCAAAGATGTGACCAGGCGATGTGCTTCACCGGCTTCCACCGGATTTAAATGGGTTTGCGATGCCGGATCGCCCTGTTCCAGGGCATTGCCCTTGCCGGCTGGGCGCAGCTTGTGACGTCGCGCTTCGTCAACCCATTGGTGCCGGGCCATGGTGTAGAGCCAGCTTTCCAGCTTGCCGCCGCTGTTCCAAAGATGGAACTTGGCTATGCCGCGCTGACAGACGTTTTGGACAAGCTCGTCCGCCTCGGCAAGATCGCCGGTCAGCGTCACCGCAAAGCGGCGAAGCTTCGGAAGAAGACCGACCAAATCGCGTCTGATATCGATGGCTGCTACCGGCGTTGGCATGATGGTTCCAGGAAGGCGTTGGAGGTTGTCAGATCGGCAATTTGCTTCCGCGATCGACGGCCTTCCCCGTAAGAAAGGTGATGCGAGCGGAATAATCGTCCTGTGCTGGTATGAACCATTTTCCTGCCGTTTCGCAAGTCTTCAAAAGCACCCGCGCGTTTGACCGTCATCCTTAATGCGCTACCCCACAATGTACCGACCCGTACTGCACCAACGTTGGCCCAAGCCCTCCAAGAAGCAGCAACCGGGTCGGATGCAGGTTCCCAAAGCTGGCATGCGTCGCTCCTCACGATGCATTCCTTATTTCGGAATTTCAGTGCTTCGATTGTAGCTCCGTATCTTAGAAAACGCTACCGAAACGATGCGCGCTACGACGCAAAAAGCTCGTCATGTCGCCAGAATATCGAAGCCTTCGGGGTCGACGCCGTTGCCACTGTCGTTGAGGCTATAACGCTCCGCTTTCAGTTCCCAGGCGCCGGGACGGCCGGCGATGGTGAAGAGATTATAGGCAGCGCGCGGCTTCAATCCGCCGACCCCTTGCGATGCGGAGGCGATCCCTACGACGGGAACCGAACCCATGTGTCCCCGCAGCCAATGCAGGGTGTTGAGATGTGTATGGCCGTGCAGGACAAGTTCGGCGCCGCCGGTGGAGATGACGGCTGCGAAACGGCGAATGCCGATCATCCGCTTGTAGAAGCTGGTCGCGCCGCGAATCGGCGGGTGATGGATCATGACGACACGAAAGAGCCCGGCATCGCCCGCTGCGCGCAGGATATTCACCGTCTCGCGGGCCTGGCGTGAGGAGTAGAAGCCGCTTGCGGCAAAGGGCGGGGTGGCGACGGCTGTGGAGCATCCCACAAGCGCGACCTGCCCGCGGATGCGCAGATAGGGGAAAATGCGCTTGTCCTCCTGCCATTCGGCGGGAGCCTCGTCGCCGCGGACATAGGGATACCAGGAGCGCATTGCCTTTTCGTAGGCACCGGGCACGTAGGCATCGTGGTTGCCGGGAACGACGGATGTGTGAAAGGGATCGCCGACCGTCTTCAGCCATGCGGCCGCTGTTTGGATCTCCATGCCGCTTGCAAGGTTGACGAGATCGCCGGTTACGGCCAGATGATCGGCCTGTTTCGCCTTGATGTCCTCAAGAAGGAGATCAAGCGTATCGCCAAAAAGATGCTTGCGCCGGTTCCGGTGCCAGTTCACAAATCCGGTAATGCGTTTGGAGGCGAGTTCTCTGATCGAAAGACGTGGCAGCGGACCAAGGTGAACATCGGAAATATGCGCGAGCTTGAACATGGGATGAGACATAGCCCACTCTATTGTCAAAACAAATACATCCCCGATGCGATTGCAGATCACGATGCCGGGGTTCAGGCATGAGTGAAGACAATCGACGCGATGAAAGGCAGGGTTTGGCTGTGCGTCTGTTCGGCCGCGCGTTGCATGTCTATTTCGTGCTGACCCGCAGCATGACGATCGGCGTGCGCGCCGCCTGCTTCGATGGCGAAGGGCGGATTTTTCTGGTTCGGCATTCCTATATCGCCGGCTGGCACATGCCCGGCGGCGGCGTCGAACGCCATGAGACTGTGGAGCAGGCGCTCGAAAAGGAGTTGCGCGAGGAAGGCAATCTGGTGATCTCAGGCAAGCCGCAGCTCTTTCACGTCTATTTCAACAATCACACCAGCAAACGCGACCACGTCGTCTTCTATCGCGTGGAGGTCACCCAGACCGCGCCGCGCAAACCGGATCGCGAGATCGTCGAAAGCGGCTTCTTTCCGGTCGATGCGCTGCCGCCGGGCACGACGAAGGCAACCTATCGCCGGCTGAAGGAATTGGAAGGAGCGGAAGCTCCCTCCAGCTACTGGTAGTCTTCGACGCCTGGGTCAGGCGACTTTTGCCAGCCGCTCGCGCCCGTGCGGGCGATCGAAATCCAGTTCCGGCCCAATGGGCACGACGCCTGTCGGATTGATGGTCTTGTGGCTGCGATAGTAGTGGTTCTTGATGTGGTCGAGATTGACGGTCTCCGCAACGCCGGCGACCTGGTAGAGATCCCGTAGATAGGCCGAGAGGTTGGCATAATCGGCGATGCGGCGGATGTTGCATTTGAAATGCCCGACATAGACGGCATCGAAGCGGATAAGCGTCGTGAACAGCCGCCAGTCGGCCTCCGTCAGGCGATCTCCGAATAGATAGCGCTGCGTTGCCAGTCGTTGGTCCAGCATGTCGAGGGTTTCGAAGAGACGGAGCGCGTTTTCCTGATAGGCTTCCTGCGTCGTCGCAAAGCCGGCCTTGTAGACGCCGTTGTTGACCGTATCGTAGACGCGCTCGTTCAATGCATCGATGTCGGCCCGCAAGTCACTAGGATAGAAATCCGCCGTGGAGCCGGTCAGGCCGTCGAAGGCCGTGTTGAACATGCGGATGATTTCGGCCGATTCGTTGTTGACGATCGTGCCGGTCTGCTTGTCCCATAGAACGGGAACGGTCACACGGCCGGAATAATGCGGATCGGCTTTGACGTAGACCTCCCAGAGTTTTGTCGCGCCAAAGAGATGGTCGACGGTGCCGCCGTCTGTGCCCTTGAATTCCCAGCCATTTTCAACCATCAGCGGATCGACGATCGAGACGGAGATCAGCTCCTCCAGCTTCTTCAGCTTGCGGAAGATCAGAGTGCGATGCGCCCAGGGACAGGCGAGCGACACGTAAAGATGATAGCGTCCGGCTTCTGCCTTGAAGCCGCCGATGCCTGTCGGGCCGGCACTGCCGTCTGCGGTCACCCAGTTTCGAAACTGCGACGCAACGCGCTTGAAATGGCCCTTCGTCTCTTTGGTATCGTACCAGACGTCATGCCAGACGCCGTCCACCAACATGCCCATTGCTTGATCCTTCCCGGAAACTGCCGAACTATATGTTCAGAAATACGGTATGCACGCCGGATTTCGAGACGGCAAATGATGAACACTGCGTTATGGGTGCTATCACCAGGCTCATTCGGGGCGCCGAACTCGATAAAAGAGGTGATGCCAACCCGATCTTGCATGAATGAGCGGCGGGATGCATTTTGCATTGGACGCGCCGAATATTTCCTGCTATCCGGCTTTTCACAGTTTAAGGACCCCTTGGCATGAAAGTAACCAGAAGCCTGCGACGACGCCGATGATCTTGAACGCTCGATGAGCGCTTTCGGGAACAATATCGTCCGTCTATCTGGTTTTCTGGGCTAATGTACAAGCACGATCTGGTCTACCTCACTGAGGATGCGTCGCACGACGCTGCAATCGAACTCATCAACGAAGAAGCTTTCGGTCCGGGACGGTTTACCCGTGCCGCTGCTCGCATTCGCGAGCAAGGGCCGCATGACCATTCGCTGTCCTTCATCTGCGCCGATGATGGCGAGACGATCGCCTCTGTGCGGATGACGCCGGTGCTGGCCGGATCGGTCAAGGGACATCTCCTCGGCCCGCTCGCCGTGCGCCCCTCGCACAAGAACAAGGGCATAGGCCGCGAGCTTGTGCGGATCGCGGTGGCCGCTGCCCAGCGCAAGGGATCGGAAGCCGTCATCCTCATCGGCGATCCGCCCTATTATTGCCCGCTCGGTTTCGAGAAGGTTGCCTATAACGCACTGACCTTCCCGGGGCCTGTCGATCCCAACCGGGTGCTGGTCGTGCCGATCGCGGCAGACACGCATGCGCGGCTGCAAGGCTCGATCGCATGGCGCGATGATTCCACTGCGGCTGTGGAAGCCGAAGATGACGACGATCTGGATGATGTCGTGCAGCTCACGGCGATCGCTGTCTAGAGCAATTCCAGGAAAAGTGCGAAGCGGTTTTCCGTCCGGAATTGCGTAAAAACAAAGGGATAGAGCATTTTCGCGATTCGAAGAAAAGCGGAAAGGCTTTAAAGGCGCTATCAACGAAAAATCGCCCTGCTTATATCAGCGGGGCGACAATTTCTTCTGCAGAAAGAACCGGCTGCGACCGGCGGGGAAATCCGGCAGTTCGCCGAAGACAGCATAGCCCTGCCGCTGATAGGCTTTCAGCGCCTGTGGATTGAAGGTATCGATCCACGCGCCGAAACAGCCACGCGCGCTTGCTTCCGCTTCCGCCGCCTCCAGAAGCTTTCCGGCCATGCCCTGGCCGCGCAGGCTTTCCGGCACGAAAAGCAACTGCGTGAACAGCCACCCCCAGGCGGTATAGCCGGATATGCCGCCGATGGTTTTGCCGGCGTCATCGCGGATCAGAACAGCCAGGGATTGCCGAGCGGACGGCCCGACATCCGCGGTGTTGAACGCCGTCAATCCTTCGCTGATGGCTGTAAGGTCGCCTTCCGATGGCGTATCGGTCACGTCGATCTTCATAGTCATCGTCCTTCGCGCCACCACGTGGCGGAGAAAGCAAAGAGGAGGGCGGCGAGACCGGCGAAGCCTGCAAACAAGGGCAGGGTATTGATCCCCTTCAGCACGGTTTCGTCGGTCATGCGGATGGTAAGGCGCTGACCGTCGGCGACGCGAACGGCGCCGCGCACCGGCAGAACCTGCGGCACCGTCACGCTGCCATTGGCACCGGCGACGCGGGTGACGAGACCCTTGGTCTTCTGCGCCAGCGGCTTCAGCGTCTCCGTGGTGGAGATCATCGCCTTGAATTCCGGAGCATCGATGGCGCCGATATGGACCAGCGTCGACAGATTGCCGCTGGCGATCTGGTAGAGGCCGATCTCGCCCATATGCTTCTCTGCCTGATAAAGGCCCGGCTGCGTCTGCTTCAGCGGTAGGGTGTCCGTCCTGCCTGATGGCGTTTTGATCGTGGCGGGACCGGGGTCGTTGCCGATCGTCTGGCGCGTTACCTGCAGCGTGCGACCGGCAGCATTGGCGGTCAAGGCTTCTTCTTCCAGCGACGGCTCCTTGAGCAGCCAATGGGCAATGCGGCGGTAGAGCGACACATGGGGCCCGCCGCCTTCGAAACCGCGTGCCCATAGCCAGCCCTCATCGGAGAGCAGCATGGCGACACGACCCTGGCCGACGCGGTTCAGCACCAGCAGGGGACTGCTATCGGCGCCGACCATCACGGTCTGGCCTTGAGGTCTTTCAACATCGACGCTGCGGAACCAGCGGCCCCAATGCGGCGGCTCGGTTTCGGAGCCATCCAGTCCGCGCGTGACGGGGTGTTTCTTGCCCTGATCCGAAAGGCGCGGATAAAAGGCTTTCTCGATCATCTGGCCCGTCGGCTCAGCTGGCAGGACCGAGGCAAGCGGCGTCAGCGCGATCGAACTGCCGCCGGCATGTTCGGGACCGGCCGCCACCAGCAGCGCGCCGCCATTTTCGACATATTGCGCCATGTAATCATAATAGATCGTCGGCAGGACGTTCTGGCGGTCCTGATAGCGGTCAAAGATGATCAGGTCGAAAGAACTGATCTTATCGACGAAGAGCTCGCGCGTGGGAAAGGCGATCAGTGACAGCTCGTTGATCGGCGTGCCGTCCTGCTTGTCCGGTGGACGCAGGATGGTGAAATGCACGAGATCGACCGATGCGTCCGATTTCAACAGGTTGCGCCAGGCGCGCTCGCCGGCATGCGGTTCGCCCGAAACGAGGAGAACGCGCATGTTCTGGCGGATGCCTTCGATCACTTGGACCGTCTGATTGTTGATGCCGGTGACTTCGCCAGGCACTTCGGCGACCGCAAATTCGAGGACATTGTTGCCGGCGCGCGGCACCTTGAAGCTGAAAGGAGTGTCCTGGCCCGGCGTGGCCTGTAGTGTGGCAATCTCGTCGCCATTCATCTTGACCGTGACTGCTGCGGTGCCGCCGGGGCTCTTGCCGTCGTCGACGACGCGAAAGACCAGCTGCTGCTCATCATTGACGATGCCGAAGCGCGGGGCGCGCACGATCTCTATGCGGCGATCGAATTCGTCCGGCTTGCCTGTGATCAGCCCGTGGACGGGCGCATCGAAGCCGAGCTGCTGATTGACGCCGGGAATGTCGTGGATCTGGCCGTCGGTCAGGAAGATAGCACCGCCGATACGGGCCGGTGGCACGTCGGCGATCGACGAGGAGAGGGCGGAGAAAAGCCTTGTCGACGGTGATTCCGATTCCGCCGGATCGCGGAATTCCACAATGCGCGGCTCAATGCGGGGGAATTGGGCCAGCCGATCCTTGAGCATCGCCAGGGCTTCGTCCGTCATTTTGGTACGTTCTGGCGTCTGCTGGCTGAGGCTGCGGTCAACGACGACCGGAACGATCGTCGACAGTTGATCGCGATCTTCCTGCATCAGCACCGGGTTGGCGAGTGCCGCAAGCAGAGCGATGCCCGCCAGAGTGCGAATCCAGCCGCCGCGCAGGCGCCTGTAGATTGCGAGCGCCGCGATGGCGAGCGTCAGCACCGCCAAAGCGGCAAGCACGGGCCAGGGGAGGAAGGGGGCAAAGCCGATATTCATATTATTGCCCCAAGCGCTGCAGGATATCGGGAACGTGGACTTGATCGGACTTATAATTTCCGGTCAGCATGTACATCATGATGTTGACGCCCGTGCGGTAGGCATATTCGCGCTGGGTCTCGTCCGGCGGCACGGTCGGCAGCAGCGGCGAGCCATTGTCGGCCACGGCCCAGGCGCCGGCAAAATCATTGCCGGTGATCATGATCGGCGTCACCCCATCGGAGGTGGCGACTGCATTCGCGTCGCGACGCGCATCCTGGCGTGCTTCCACCCAGAGCGGACTGTCCGCATAGCGCCCTGGGAAGCTCGACAGCAGATAGAAGGACTTGGTCAGCACATGGCCCGCAGGCACCGGCTCCAGGGGAGGGATGTCGAGATTGGCAAGGATTTGCTGCAGCCGCTGGCCGTTCGGGCTTGGCGACGAGGTGTCGCCCATCGTGTCGATGGCGTCGCGGGTGTCGAAGAGCACGGTGCCGCCATTGCGCATATAAGCGTCGATGCGATTGATGGCGTCATTGGACGGCATGGGTGCGGTTGCGGAAATCGGCCAGTAGATCAGCGGATAAAAGGCGAGTTCATCCTTTGCAGGATCCACACCCACCGGCGGGCCGGGTTCGAGTGTCGTGCGATAGGTGAGATAGTCGGAGAGACCTGCAAGCCCGCGCTCCGAAATGTGATCGACATCCGTTTCGCCTGTCACGACATAGGCAAGGTGTGTCTTGTCCAGCCGCGAGAAGATGGTGTCGTCGCCCGGTTTGGAATCGTCGGCCAGGGCGCTTACCGGATGTAAGAACATGGCGAGCGAGACGGCCAGCAGCAGCATTGCCACACCGCCCGCAATCGTCTTGGCCGATCTACCCAGGCGGGGAAAGGCGCCGTTCATGAACAGGACGATGATGCTGTCTGCCAGCAGGATGAGGAAGGCGAGGGTGAAGAGGATCGGCTTTGCCGACCAGGCCTCGCCGCCGATCAGGCCCTCGCGTGCGACCACACCGGCTGCCGAGGCATCCAGCGGCCTGAGTGCTGTGGCGCTCGGCAGGGTATTGAGCGCGCTGAAGCCCTCTTCGGAACCATAGAGGCCGGGCGGGTTGTCGAAGCTTGCGACTGCGGCTCCCTTGTTGCCTGGTTCCAGCGGGCGGGCACTGCCGATCTCACTGGTCAACACGCCCTTGGCGGTCAGGAGCCGGTAGGGCGGCATTGCTTCGCTTGCCTTGGCAGCTCCTTGTCCCGACGCAACGCCGCCGGCGCGCGAGAGCTGGACGATACGGCGCAGCATCTCAACGAAATCGCCTGATATCGGCAGATCAGACCATTGCGGCTCGGCACTGACGTGGAAGAGCACGATGCGGCCGGCCTGCATCTGCTTTTCCGTGACGAGTGGCGTGCCGTCGGCAAGGCTTGCCCAGGTGCGCTCGGCCAGATCCGGTGTCGGCTCCGCCAGAACCTGCCGCTTGATCAGGACATTGTTCGGCTTCGGCATGCCGGCGAAGGGGCCGAACGACGGGAAATCGGCAAGCGGCTGCGGTTCGGCCCAGGAAAGAGCGCCGCCGAATGTGCGCTCGCCCTGCCGCAATGTGACCGGGACCAAAGGATCGTCGGCGGGTGCCGCGGCGAGGCGCGGGCCGGCAAAGCGGACAAGCGTGCCGCCATTTTCGATCCACTTCTGCAGTGGCGCGTAGGTTTCCTGCGGCAGGCGGCCGACATCGGCCATGATGATGACGGAGGGGTTGCCCGCGAGCAGTTGCGGGATCGACTTCGCCAGATCGGCGCTGTTGGGCTGGGTCAGATCGGCATAGGGTTGAAGCGCACGCTGGATATAATAGAGCGGCGACAGGATCGGCTGGAATTCGTCGGCGGCCTGTCCGGAGAGGAGCGCCACGCGGCGGCGGCGAAAACCGTCGTCCAATAGGTATACGCTGCCGGCGCTTGCCTGACGGTCGATGCTGATGCGGGCGAAATCATTGCGCATTTCGAAGGGCGCGGCGATGGACCCGGTCGCAACTGTCTGGCCGCTCGCGAAATCGAGCGAACCGACGGCAATCGGCCGTCCCTGATTGTCCTGTGCCGTCAGCCCGAGGCGCATCGGGCCGCTGCCGTCCAGCCGTGTGGCCGTGACGGTCATGTTGCTGGCGGTATTGGCTGCGCCGGTGAGCGCCATGATATCGTGGCCATCGCCCTCGATGAGCCGCAGCTCGCTTGGCTGCAGGGCAGCAAGGCGGCTGACGATATCGTCCTTGTCCTTGCTCTCGATACCGTCGGAGATGAAAGCGATGGTGCCGGGCTTGCTGCCATTGAGTGCCGCCTTGACGGCATCGGCGGCGCGTTGCCGATCCGGCACCAGCGGCCTCGGGTTCATGGCATGCAGCCTGTCTCGGGCAGCTATTGCCGCACTCGGGGTTGCATCGTTGCCCTGCTCGGCGGTGAAGGTGATTGAGACGGGAATGCCCTTGGCGTCGGCATCGTCGATCAGCGCGTCGGCGGTACGCACGCGGCGTTCCCAGTCGGAGACGCTCGCCCAGCTATTGTCGATCATCAGCACCAGCGGGCCGCCGCTCGACAGTGTATTGGTGCGCGGATTGAACATGGGATTGGCGATGGCGAGAATGACCAGGGCGGCAAGCAGCATGCGCAGCAGCGTCAGCCACCACGGGCTGCGCGCCGGCGTTTCTTCACGCTTGAGAATGCTCGCCAGAATGCGCAGCGGCGGGAACACCTCCGTGCGCGGCTGTGGCGGCGTCAAGCGCAGCAGCCACCAGATCGCAGGAAGCAGAATGAGCGCTGCCAAGATGGCCGGCGAAGCGAATGCGAAGGAGAGGCCGCTCAAGGCTGGCCTCCTGACGCGACCCTCGCGGGCATGCCTGAGAGATACATATGCACGGCGACCAGGGCTTCGGAAGCCAGCCGGTCGGTGCGGTGGCTGACGAAGGTCCAGCCGAGATGACGCAGCGACTGGCCGAGATTTTCGCGCCGCGCGAGATAGGCGCGCTGATAATCGTCACGCAGGTTTTCCGCGCGGCCAGCGATCAGCTTCGAGCCCGTTTCTGGATCGCTGAACTCGGTGCGTCCGCTATAGGGAAAGAGTTCTTCGGCGGGGTCGGCAACCTCGATCACATGGCCGCGCAGGCCACGACGGGCCAGCGGCCCGATCCTGCCCATGACGCTATCGGCATCGTCGAGAAAGTCGCCGATCAGCACGATATCGCTCCAGCCGCGGATCATCGCCGTCTGCGGCAGGCCGCCCTCGAGCGGCGTGTGCATCAGCGCCGCGGCCAGGCGCTCGGCAGCATTGCGGGTCGAAACCGGTTCCATGATGCCGGGGCAGCCGATGCGCTCACCGGAGCGGGACAGAATTTCCGCCAGCGCCAGCATGAGGACGAGCGCGCGACCCTCCTTGGACACATGGCCGTAGGTCGATTTATACATCATGGATGGCGAGAGATCGGCCCAGAGCCAGATCGTGTGGGCGGCTTCCCATTCATGATCGCGGATATAGGTATGATCGTCGCGGGCCGAGCGCCGCCAGTCGATGCGCGACAGGCTTTCACCTTCCGTATAGGGGCGGAACTGCCAGAAATTCTCGCCGATGCCGCGCTTGCGCCGACCGTGCCATCCGGCAATGACCGTGTTGGCGATGCGCTTGGCTTCGACGAGGCAATCCGGCACGAGGGCGGCACGGCTGCGGGCTCGGGAGAGGGCATCATTGCCTGAGGTGGGTCTGACGGTCTGTCCGATGGATGCCACGCGCTATACTCTCCTCGACACCCGGGTCACGATTTCGACTGCTTGACCAGCCCTGAAATGACATCGCGCACGGACATGCCTTCGGCGCGGGCTGCAAAAGTCAGCGCCATGCGATGTTCCAATACTGGTTCGGCAAGTGCATGAATGTCGTCGATCGACGGGGCAAGCCGGCCCTCGTAAAGGGCGCGGGCACGGGCGCAGAGCATCATCGCCTGGCCGGCACGCGGGCCTGGACCCCAGGCGACATGCTTGTCTGTGGAGGCATTGCCCTGGCCCGGGCGGGCAGAGCGCACGAGTGACAGGATCACATCGACAACGCCATCGCTGACGGGCATCTGGCGGATGAGCTGCTGGATTTCCAGCAAGCGTTCGGCGTCGATGACAGCCTGCGGCGTCGCTTCGCTCAAGCCTGTGGTTTCGAGCAGGATGCGGCGCTCGTCGGCAAGTTCGGGATAATCGACATCGACCTGCAGCAGGAAACGGTCGAGCTGGGCTTCCGGCAGCGGATAGGTGCCTTCCTGCTCCAGCGGGTTCTGCGTTGCGAGAACATGGAAGGGAGCGGGTAGGTCATAACGCTGGCCGGCGATGGTGACGTGATATTCCTGCATGGACTGCAGAAGGGCGGACTGTGTGCGCGGCGAGGCGCGGTTGATTTCGTCGGCCATCAGCAATTGTGCGAAGACCGGTCCCTTGACGAACCGGAAAGAGCGTCGGCCGGTTTCATCCTGGTCCATGACTTCGGAGCCGAGAATATCCGAGGGCATCAGGTCCGGCGTGAACTGCACACGATTGGAGGCAAGGCCGAGGACTGCGCCGAGCGTCGTCACGAGCTTCGTCTTGGCAAGACCCGGCACGCCGACCAGCAGGGCATGACCACCGGCAAGCACGGCCAGAAGCGTGTTTTCCACGACGCTTTCCTGGCCGAAAATGACCTTCGACACCTCTTCGCGGACGCGGGCGATATCGCCCAGTGCCTTTTCGGCTGAGGCGATGATGGCCTGCTCATCGAGGCTCGTTTCGGTCGATTTAATCATGCCCATTTGCGTCTCCAATGGCAGAAAAACGGTGCGCGTGATTCGCAGACGTTACACATTTGCCTCATAATCAATACAACTTATCGCCAGCAAGATAGCTGACAAGCACGTTTCAAATGACTATCTCGTGAGAACTGTCATATTCCTGACTAACGACCAACCGGGACAGAAGAATGGCAACCGAGGAAATCAGGACAACGGGCGATGCCGCAAGCCTCGCGGCGCTGATTTCGCGCGCGGCAGGTGATAGCGGCGGCTCCAAGAAGGGTCTGCCGCCAGTCGATCGCTGGAATCCGCCATTCTGCGGCGATATCGACATGGAGATCCGCGCCGACGGCACCTGGTTCTATCTTGGCACACCGATCGGCCGCGCGCCGCTGGTGCGGCTGTTTTCCACAGTTCTGCGCAAGGACGAGGATGGAAAGACCTATCTCGTCACGCCTGTGGAAAAGGTGGGCATTCGCGTCGTCGACGCGCCGTTCGTGGCCGTCGAGATGAGCGTGACGGAGCGTGAGGGCAGACGGGTGCTGACCTTCCGCACGAATGTTGGCGATGTCGTCGAGGCTGGCAGAGATCATCCGATCCGCTTCGTCATACGCGGCGAGAACGACGAGCTGAAGCCTTATCTGCATGTCCGCGGGCGGCTCGAGGCTCTGGTGACGCGTGCGGTCATGTACGATCTCATCGAGCTTGGTGAGCCCGTCGTGATTGCCGGACGAGAGATCTTCTGCGTGCGTTCCGGCAGCTCCATCTTTCCGGTTATGCCGGTTGCCGAATTGGATGCGCTTACTCGATGAATGAATCCCCTCTCTATTCCGCCGACGAGTTCCGCCGTCGCGCCCTTCATCAGAGTGGTGGGCCGGTGGAGCTTGCCTGGCGCGATCACGGCGATCATCTCCTCAATCCCGAGACCATATCGCAGGTCGCGGACCTGAAGCTCAAGGATGCCGCGGTGCTTGTGCCCGTCGTCGACAGCGGCGACGATGCCAGGGTCATTTTTACGCTCCGGACATCGACGCTCCGCAAGCATTCCGGCCAGATCGCCTTTCCGGGCGGGGCCATCGATCCGGAAGACGCGTCGCCGGAGATGGCGGCGATGCGCGAAGCGGGGGAGGAAATCGGGCTTGCCGACATCTTCATCGAGCCGGTGGCGCGGCTGCCGCATTATCTGGCGGCGACCGGCTTTCGCATCACACCCATTCTTGCCGTGGTAAAACCCGGGTTTCATCTGACCCTCAATCCAACCGAGGTGGAGGATGCCTTCGAGGTGCCGCTCTCCTTCCTGATGGACCCGGACCACCACGTGACCGACACGATGCTCTGGCAGGGGACTGAACGCCATTTCTATCGCATGCCCTATGGGCAGCGCATGATCTGGGGCATTACTGCGGGTATCGTCCGCACACTTTATGAAAGGCTCTATAGATGACGTCCGTTGCCGATAAGGCCTGGTTTCGCGATGAGGCATTGCAGCGGGTGCTGGCGCTGCTCGATGCCGATGGCGGCGAGGGGCGTGTGGTCGGTGGTGCCGTCCGCAACAGCCTGATGGGGCTGCCCGTCGCCGATATCGATATAGCAACGACGCTGTTGCCTGAAACCGTCGTCGAAAGGGCCGAGGGCGCCGGAATCAAGGCGGTGCCGACCGGCATCGCGCATGGCACGGTCACCTTGGTCATCGATGGAAAGCCGTTCGAAATCACCACGTTGCGACGCGACGTTGAAACCGACGGGCGCCGTGCCGTAGTGGCCTTCAGCCGGGATTGGCAGGCTGATGCCGAGCGGCGGGACCTGACGATCAATGCGCTTTATGCATCTGCCGATGGCGAGGTCATGGATCTCGTCGGAGGGCTGGCCGATCTGGAGCGCCGCAATATCCGCTTCATCGGCGATGCCGCGACGCGGATTGCCGAGGATCATTTGCGCATCCTGCGCTTCTTCCGCTTTTTCGCCTATTACGGCACCGGCCGCCCCGATGCGGAGGGCTTGCGCGCCTGTGCTGCTGCAAAATCAAAGATTTCAACGCTCTCGGCCGAGCGAGTCTGGTCGGAAATGAAGAAGCTGCTGGCGGCTCCAGACCCGGGCAGGGCGCTGCTCTGGATGCGCCAGATCGGCATTTTGACCGAAGTGCTGCCGGAAACCGAGAAATGGGGGATCGACGCCATTCCTGGATTGATTGCCGCCGAACAGGCTTTCGGTTGGCCGGCGGAGGCTCTGCTTCGTCTCGCTGCTATCGTGCCGCCCGATGCGGCAAGGCTCACCAAGCTTGCCGAGCGGCTGCGCCTCTCGAAAGCGGAAGGCGCCTATCTGCAGGCCTGGGCGAATGCGCCGATCGTCAAGGACGACATCTCGGAAGCGGCCTTCGATCGTCTGCTTTATCGCCATGATCAAACCGGCGTTGCGGCTCGCCTGAAGCTGGCGCTGGCCGTTGCCCGCAGCAAGGCGGAGGGCGATTTCGAGGAAATGGCGCGCGTGGCGCGGCTCGGGAAATTGCTGGAACGAACGGCAAACTGGAAGAAGCCCGCTTTCCCGCTTAATGGCGCGGATGCACTCGCAGCGGGCGTCGGTGCCGGGCCGCGTGTGGGCGAGCTTCTCGGCAAACTCGAGCAGGAGTGGCTTGACGCGAATTTTGCGATGAACCGGGCGAGCCTTCTCGCCCGACTCAAGGATTTGGCCAATGCCTGATAATGAGGCCTGATTGGCAGGCCCGCCAGTCAGGCCGCGTTGGCCTCGTCGCGAATCCGGGCCTTGATATTGTCGACCATGTTTTCGCGGATGATGGTTTCGCCATGCGCTTCGCGCATGTGCTCGACCGCGCGGCGCACCACCTCGGCGTCATCCTTGGCGCGGGTGTGCCAGGCGCAGCCGGGCACGAGCGTACCACATTCGAACAGTCGCATATCTTCCTCCTCATCTTTCAACGGATTCTCGCCCTACAAAGGACCCGAAGACCTAAACGCAACGAACGAGAAAAGGTTTCCGCTATCCGGCAAGTCTCCTGCCCGGCGGCGGCCTTCCGGACATTAATCCGGCATTGCCCAGGATTTGAAGCAATCCGAGGATTGATATTGGGTGATAGGCGCCTGCTTGGCCGAACGATCGGCCGCGAAGCTGGCGATATCGCTTGGAGATTTGCCCGCCAGCTGCATCCTCACCTGCTCCAGGAAGCAGGAGAGGGGCAGATCGGATCCACTGCGGGTCCGCATATCCTCTGCCAGTCGGATAATGAACTCCGGACTATCGACTGTGCGCGACAGTTTCTGTTCTTTCGAAGCTTCCGTGACTTGTTTCTCTGCTGCCATTACAACCTCCTCCGATTGAACGAGCATTAGGTCACTTAGGCACTCCTCCCGCTGATTTCAGGGCGTTGTCCGATCATTTAATGTTGAACGTTCAAGCGCATCGCGATCTTTCAATCGTTTGCTGCGCTTGAGGTTTCCCGCATGCCGCGATCGCAAAATTGCCGCCCAGCTTACGCGACACGCTTCAAGGCCAACGCACCACCGGCGGCAGAGACGATAGGATCGACTCAACGTTACCGCCTGTCTTCAGCCCGAATATTGTACCCCTATCGTAGAGCAAATTGAACTCCACATAACGTCCGCGGCGAATTAATTGCTCGTCACGGTCTTCTTCCGTCCATGTTTCGTTGAAATTGGAGCGGACGATGCGCGGATAGACCATCGCGAAGGCGCGGCCGACGTCGCGGGTGAAGGCGAAATCCGCGTTCCAGCCACCGGCTTCCTCTGTCGAATGCAGCCAGTCGAAGAAGATGCCGCCGATGCCGCGCGGCTCGTTGCGGTGCTTCAGGAAGAAATATTCGTCACACCAGCTCTTGTAGCGCTGATAGTCGGCGACGGCATGACGATCACAGACGATCTGCATGGCGCGATGGAAGAGGGCGCTGTCCGGATCTTCCTGGGTGCGGCGGCGATCGAGCACCGGCGTCAGGTCGGCGCCGCCGCCGAACCATTGGCTCGTCGTCACCACCATGCGGGTGTTCATATGCACGGCCGGCACATTCGGATTGACGGGGTGGGCGATCAGTGAGAGCCCCGAGGCCCAAAAGCGAGGATCTTCCTCGGCGCCAGGAATCTGGCTGCGAAAGTCGGGAGAGAATTCGCCATAGACTGTCGAGGTGTGGACGCCGACCTTTTCGAAGACGCGGCCCTCCATCATCGACATGCGGCCACCGCCGCCCTGGCCCTTGTCGCGCTGCCAGTCCTTGGCGATGAAGCGGCCCGGTTCCTGGTCGGAAAGAGGGCCGGTCAGCTCGCTTTCCAGCAGCTCGAACTCCGCGCAGATCGTGTCGCGCAGGCCTTCGAACCAGTGTCGCGCTGCCTCCTTCTTTTCTTCAATATCCTCGGGTAATCCCTTGGGAAGATTGGGTCGTTCCATTCACGCTCTCCGACGATGCGAGCAGCCGGCGGCCTGCGATTCGCACCGTATGTATCGTGATTTGGAATATCAGCAAGATTGCGGCGCAGCCAGTGCAGCAACGCCGCAGGAGAATCGACTCGCAAATTTCACACTGCGGTATTATGTTCCCTCTCTCAAAGGCGAGGTTTTATCATGAAGATACCCGGACCGCCGCCCCTGGATGGGTTGAGAAACAGAATATTCCGTTACCGGCAGGACCATCCCGCCGGTGGAAAGAGCGAATTCGTTCGCGAGACCTTTTGTCTCAGTCGCCCGGAAGCGCGCGAAAAGGCGCGCGAATGGTTCAACGAATTCCCCAAGGCTGCCTATTGGACCGAAGTCGAAAGCTGGCGCCAGGTCGACGGCGATCGCATCGAGTTCACCATGCGGCGTCTGCCATCGGCGGATTGAACTGGACGAAACAGCCGCCTGCCACGACGGGCGAAGAGGCCGAAGCATATTTCAGCATGCTTGCGGCGCATCAGTGGCTTGCGGCATTGCTCAATGCGGCTTGGCTAATGCGCATCATCAGGCGCGCCGAATCCAGTCGGCTGGGCGCCTGCCGCGATGCTGACAGGGAAGGCTTTCTTGACCGTTTCTCTTGTTGCCTTTTGTCTTCCGTCCGGAACGGCAGGCAAGGGAGCCTCCGTGTTCCGCATCGCTGTTTTGGGGCTCTCGACGATTGGCGATGCCGCAAGGATTTCCCGGAGCGTGGTTGTTACAGGCAGATGCCCGCCCAAGTCGGTGTTCGTGTGATGCCACGCTTGCGCAACGCGCCGATCGGCATGAATGAATGCTCGAGAGTTGATTTCGCCGAACCAGTCCCATTCCCCCATGACGTCGACGACATCCGTGAAAACAGGCGGCATAGCGATGCGTGCGCCGATCGTCACGATCTTTGCATGCCGCGCCAGCTCGGTGATCCGCGCTTCGTCCTGTTTACAGAGGTTATGGAGTGCAGCTGACAGCACGAGGTTTCCCTTGGAGTGGCCGGTCAGCAGACGGAAGGAGAGGCGGGGGTCGGCTAGAAGCGCCTGCGCGGTTCTCGTGTCGAGACTGGTGCGAGCCGCTGCCGTCTCAGCCTGTGCTCCGACCTTGGGGCGACCGGCAAGGTCGTCCAGACTTTCAAGAAAAGGCCGCAGGCCTCGCAAGTGACCGAAGAAAAACAATCCGCCGAAAGCTTCAGTGATGACATCGGCTATGCCGTAGCCGGAGACGACGACCGCGGCCGGCGCATCGATCGCATCGGCTACGTTGCGGGCGAAAGCGGCGGCTCCGAGTGCCGAACCACCGATGCCGGCGACTGCGAGCGCCCGTGCCTTAGTGCCGCCGCGCAGGACGAATTCATCGATGGTTTCGCAGAGTGTGAGTGCTCCCAGACCGCTTGGCGGAATGAGCATGATCGCGCCTTCGGCGGCGAGCGAGTCACTGATATAGAAGGCTTCCTCCGGCGTGATAGCCTTGACGTCGTAGAATAGTGCGTCGAGGGCGAGATTGCGTTGGCGCAGGCCTTCAAGAGCGAGGTTGCGCGCCGGTGAATGCTGCAGCCGCTCGGGGAGGCTCAGCGTGCGTGCGAATTGCGTCAGGGAAAGCGTGAATGCCGTCTGGAACATGGGTCACCTCGCCAAGGTCGCCTGAGTTAGAGCATTCCAAGGCAAAGCTTCTCACACTTTATCCCACGTGCCAACGGCTATTCGGGTGCGACATTCAGGCCCGGTGCAGACCATTGTGTCTGTCGCAGCGCTTCACCCGAAATCATGGCCGCCGACATCGCGACATTGATGGAGCGATGGCCCTCGACCATCGGGATCAGGACGCGGCCATCGGCCTTTTCGTGCACGTGGTCCGGCACCCCGGCGCTTTCGCGGCCGAAGAGAAGAATATCGTCGTCGCGATAAGTAAAATCCGTGTAGCGCTGCGCCGCCTTTGTGGAGGCCAGCACCAGCCGTCGTCCGCTTTCTTGTCTCCATGCCTCGAAGCGCTCCCAATTGACGTGCCTGGTCAGAGTGACGGCGGCGAGATAGTCCATGCCGGCGCGCTTCAGATTGCGGTCGGATATGTCGAAGCCGGCCGGCTCGATAATGTCGACGCCAAGGCCGAGGCAGGCGGCAAGCCGCAGGATCGTGCCAGTGTTGCCGGGAATATCGGGTTGGTAGAGGGCGATGCGGAGCTTGGTCATATGTTGCAACTAGCGAAATCGCCCTGATTTGTCTCCGGTTTTTCCTGGGATCCCTCGATTCCGGTGATGTCTCCCATCAGCAGAATTGAAGGATTTAGCCCATTTTTCAGGCATATTTCGCTTTTCAAACAGGAAAAGTCGCGTTAAAAGACGCGTGCTCTACAACTTGCGAAAGAAGGAGGCTCAGATGGATATCTTGTTTATGATGCTGCGCCTCGGTGCCGTGAACCCACGGATTTGAAGAGCGCTACAAGGCGCATATTCGCAAGTATCCCCCTTCTTTAAGTCATTGCGCGGCCACTATGGCCTCGTCGTTTTACGGCCCGGCCACCATATGAATCTGCGATCTTTCAGCGCAGTGGGTGGTCGAAGGGTCGAGTCTTTGGAGCATTTCCATGTTTAGCTGGTTCGAACGCCGACTAGATCCATTTCCGAGCGAGGTGCCGGATACGCCGCCGCGTGGCCTCTTCGCCTTCTGCTGGCATTATTCCAAACCGGCCCTGCCGTGGCTGATCGCCATGAGCATTCTCACCATGTCGATCGCGATCGGTGAGGTGGCGCTGTTCCAGTTCCTCGGCGATATCGTCGACTGGCTGACGCATGCGGATAAGGCGACTTTCCTGCAGACGGAATGGCACAAGCTGTTCTGGATGGGGGCAATGGTGCTGATCGGCTTGCCGGCTGCGGCGATCCTTGACAGCTTCATCATGCACCAGGTGCTGCTCGGCAACTATCCGATGATCGCGCGTTGGCAGATGCACCGCTTCCTGCTGCGCCACAGCATGACCTTTTTCGCCAATGAGTTCGCAGGCCGCGTCGCCACCAAGGTGATGCAGACCTCGCTTGCCGTGCGCGAAACGGTCATGAAGATCCTCGATGTCTTCGTCTACGTCGTCACCTATTTCCTGTCGATGATCCTCGTCATCGCGGCGGCCGACTGGCGGCTGATGATTCCGATCCTGGTCTGGCTTGGCGTCTATGTCGCCATCGTCGCCTATTTCGTGCCGGTGCTGCGCAAGATCGCCGCGCAGCAGGCCGACGCGCGCTCGATGATGACGGGCCGCGTGGTCGACAGCTACACCAACATCGCCACGGTGAAGCTGTTCTCGCATGCGGGCCGCGAAGAGACATATGCCAGGGCCGGTATGGAGGAATTCCTCAATACAGTGCACAAGCAGATGCGCAAGGTGACGCTGTTCCACGCCTCGGTCTATTTCAACAACTGCGCGGCGCTGTTCATCGTCTCGTCTCTGTCGATCTGGTTCTGGCTCAGCGGCTCGATCTCGGTCGGCTCCATCGCCATTGCCATCGGCCTTGCTATGCGCGTCAACGGCATGTCGCAGTGGGTGATGTGGGAAGTCTCTGCGCTCTTCGAAAACATCGGCACCGTCTATGACGGCATGGAGATGATGACGAAGCCACACGACATCATCGACAAGCCGGCGGCACCGCCGATCGTTGCCCAGCAGGGAGCGATCCGCTTCGACCACATTCGCTTCCATTACGGCAAGGCGAAGGGTGTCATGGAGGATCTGACCCTCGATATCCGCGCGGGCGAAAAGGTTGGTCTTGTCGGCCGCTCCGGCGCCGGCAAGACGACGCTGATGAACCTGCTGCTGCGCTTTTACGATCTGGAGGGCGGCCGCATCACCATCGACGGCCACGATATCGCAGGCGTCACGCAGGACAGCCTTCGCTCGATGATCGGTGTGGTGACGCAGGACACCTCGCTGCTGCACCGTTCCATCCGCGACAACATCGCCTATGGCCGTCCGGACGCGACCGATGAGGACATCATCCAGGCAGCCAAGCGCGCCAATGCCTGGGACTTCATTGAGGGTCTGGTCGACATGTATGGCCGCACAGGGCTCGATGCGCAGGTCGGCGAGCGGGGCGTTAAGCTTTCCGGCGGCCAGCGGCAGCGTATCGCCATCGCGCGCGTCTTCCTGAAGGACGCGCCGATCCTGGTGCTCGACGAGGCAACCTCGGCGCTCGATTCCGAAGTGGAAGCGGCGATCCAGGAAAACCTCTTCGCGCTGATGCATGGCAAGACGGTGATCGCCATCGCCCACCGCCTGTCGACGCTGACCGAGATGGACCGCCTCGTCGTTCTCGACAAGGGCCGGATCATCGAGATGGGCACACATCAGGCGCTGGTCCAGCAGGGCGGCATTTATGCCGAACTCTGGAGCCGCCAGTCCGGTGGTTTCCTCGCCGACCATGAAGAGGTCGAGACGGCGGCACAATAATGAGACGGACGACTGGGGCGCCGAGGTGCCCCAGTTGTGTTTCCTGAGTGGCTATTTTTCAGAAATCCAAAACGCAACAAAGAAGTCTGGAAGACGATGCTGCGGACTAGCGGCTCGCCAGAGCAAGTTGCGCCGCGAGCAATCCGAACGCAGTCGCGAAGCTTCGCCGCATCCATGATTGCACCGTTGGATTCGAGACGATATGGCGGCGCAGGTGTGCTGCGAATACGCCATAGGCTGCGAAGATGATGAAGGTGAGCGCCATGAAGACCAGGCTGAGCTTCAGCATCAGCATGATCGGGCTTGTCTGATCCGGCGTCACGAATTGAGGCAGGAAGGCGAAGAAAAAGATCGACAATTTGGGATTAAGCAAATTGATCAGGATTGCCGAGCCTATCACCTGTCGCGTGCTTTTGTCGGTCGGTGCGCCGTCAATGCGCAAAACACCCTTTTCCAAAAACATCGACCAGGCCATGTAGAGCAGATAGGCCACCCCGAGCCATTTGAGCGCTTGAAACGCTAGGGCGCTGGTGTGCAGGAGTGCGGCGAGGCCGCTTATCGCTGCAAGCAAATGCGGGATGATGCCAAGAGTGCAGCCGAATGCGGCGACCACACTCGCCCTCGTGCCGCCAGACAATGCGGCGGCAAGCGTGTAGATCGCGCCGGTGCCGGGAGAGGCAACGATGATGAGGGTCGTGATCAGAAACTCGATGTTCATGCGGCAGCCCCCACGGAAGAGGGGAATATCGGCGGTAAGGCTTGAGCCGAGGTGCTTGTTTCGGCGGCTGATCCACGCAAGGTGTCCTGATGGACTCTCGGCAAAGCTTTCTCGACGACGAGAGCCGTCGCCGCACGCTTTCGCGCGGTGAAATATCCGACTGGTAGGTTTGTCGCGGGCAAGGTGTCGAGCGACCACAGGTGCTGTCGATACATGGCGTCGGCTTGGGTAGCGTGCATGACTCTCACTCGATAATGGCTGGCGGCAATATCGAGGCATTGCGTTTTCCGGTCTTGAATGAAATTGCAGTTCAACCGGCATTTCGCGCTCGACGCTCAATGCGCCGCTCACGACCGTTGCCAACTCGACCGGTCGATCCCGGCTCCGTTTTACAGTTCTTGTTGGGTTGCAGGGAATATGGCGTTCACTGATAAATCGCGCACGAAATTCGGTCTGCGTTCAGGTGAGAAAGGAGAGATTGAGATCGGAATTTCGAGGAATTTTCATTGTTTTTGTTGCTGTGCGGTATTGTGCTGATCGCCTATTCTGCGTCGCGCCGGAGAAAAACGCTGCGGAATTCCCTAGTTTTTCATGTGCTTAACTTCTCTGCCGGAGAAGGGGAAGATTGAGCTCCGGCCTTGCGACGCATTAACGCAGTTTTGCCGCGACATTGTGCCCTGACCCCTTGCCAAGACTGGACATAATTTGCGATCAAGCTTAGAACGCAGCGGGTTACGGAGGAATCTATGGCGGAATTATGGTCGCATTGATTCGCCGTTGGTGAGAGGGGTACCGCGGTTTTTGCCGTGGTTTGCGGGAAGAGGATGTGCAGCTTTGAGCGAGCAGAGTACGACAGTTGAGTCCACCGGCGAGCCGACTCGCCGCGATTTCCTTTATTTGACGACAGGTATGGCCGGTGCGGTGGGTGCAGTTGCCGTCGCATGGCCGTTTATCGACCAGATGCGGCCCGACGCATCGACACTCGCTCTTGCATCTATCGAAGTCGATGTGTCGAGCCTTGAGCCCGGCATGTCGTTGACGGTGAAATGGCGCGGTAAGCCTGTCTTCATCCGTAACCGCACGCAGAAAGAAATCGACGATGCCAAGGGCACGCAGCTTTCGGACCTGAAAGATCCGGTCGCTCGCAACGCCAATCTTCCGTCCGATGCACAGGCAACCGACGTTGCCCGTTCGGCCGGTGAGGGCAAGGAAAACTGGCTCGTCATGATCGGCGTCTGCACCCATCTCGGCTGCATCCCGCTCGGTCAGGCGGGGGAATATGGCGGGTGGTTCTGTCCTTGCCATGGTTCGGTTTACGATACTGCCGGTCGCATCCGCCATGGGCCTGCACCGCAGAACCTCTTCATACCGCAATATGCGTTCACGTCGGAAAAGAAGATCAAGGTCGGTTGAGGGGGAGCTGAAACATGAGTGGTCATTCGTCTTACGAGCCATCGACAGGGCTCGAAAAATGGGTCGACGCGCGGCTTCCGCTGCCGCGTATGGTCTATGATAGTTTCATCGCCTATCCGGTCCCGCGCAACCTGAACTACGCTTACACCTTCGGCGCCATGCTAGCCGTGATGCTGGTTCTGCAGATCCTGACCGGTGTCGTGCTGGCCATGCACTATGCGGCCAATACGGCGATCGCCTTCAATTCGGTCGAAAAGATCGTTCGTGACGTCAATCATGGATGGCTGCTGCGCTACATGCATGCCAACGGCGCGTCGTTCTTCTTCGTAGCCGTTTATCTGCACATCGCCCGCGGCCTTTATTACGGCTCCTATAAGGCGCCGCGCGAAATCCTCTGGATTCTCGGCGTGATCATCTACCTCCTGATGATGGCGACTGCCTTCATGGGCTACGTCCTGCCCTGGGGTCAGATGTCCTTCTGGGGTGCAACCGTCATCACCGGCTTCTTCTCGGCCTTCCCATGGGTCGGCGACTGGATCCAGACCTTCCTGCTCGGCGGCTTTGCCGTTGACGATCCGACGCTCAACCGCTTCTTCTCGCTGCACTATCTGCTGCCCTTCATGATCGCCGGCGTCGTCATTCTGCACATCTGGGCGCTGCATGTGACCGGCCAGACGAACCCGACGGGCGTCGAAGTCAAGCTGAAGACCGACACGGTCGCCTTCACGCCCTATGCGACGCTGAAGGATGCGCTTGGCGTTTCCGTCTTCCTGCTGGTCTTCGCCTATTTCGTCTTCTACCTGCCGAACTTCCTCGGTCATGCCGATAACTACATTCCGGCCAACCCGCTGAAGACGCCGGCTCACATCGTTCCGGAATGGTACTTCCTGCCGTTCTACGCGATGCTGCGCTCGATCACCTTCAACATCGGCCCGATCGACTCCAAGCTTGGTGGCGTTCTGACGATGTTCGGCGCGATCATCGTGTTGTTCTTCCTGCCTTGGCTCGATACGTCGAAGATCCGTTCGGCCGTCTATCGTCCCTGGTACAAGCTGTTCTTCTGGCTGTTCATCGCCGATGCCATCCTGCTCGGCTGGCTTGGCTCGCAGCCGGCAGAGGGCATCTATACCACGGCCGCGCAGTTCGCGACGCTGTTCTACTTCCTGTTCTTCCTGGTCATCATGCCGATCCTTGGCATAGTCGAGACACCGAAGCGCATTCCGAATTCCATTACGGAGGCGGTTCTTGAAAAGCAGGGCGGCAATAAAAAAGACGCCGTCACGATGAGCGCCTGAGCGGTTGGAAGGAAGAAAACGATGAAAAAGATTGTTGCCGGCCTTCTCTCGCTTGCCCTGATCGGCGGTTTGGCCACCGTTTCCGCGATCGCTGCGGAAACGAAGCCTGCCGCAGAAGCCGAGACGCCGCATTATCCGCTGAAGGAGCCGCGCGAGCAGCATTGGACCTTCTCCGGCCCGTTCGGCTATTATGACAAGGCACAGCTGCAGCGTGGTCTGAAGGTCTATACGGAAGTCTGTTCCGCCTGCCATTCGATGAAGCTGGTGGCTTACCGCACGCTGGAAGATCTCGGTTATACGGAAGCCCAGGTGAAGGCCTTTGCCGCCAACTACGAAGTGCAGGACGGCCCGAACCCTCAGGGTGAGATGTTCACCCGCAAGGCGCTCCCGTCCGACCATTTCAACTCGCCGTTCCCGAACGACGAAGCGGCCGCGGCCTCCAACAACGGGGCCGTGCCGCCCGACATGTCGCTGCTTGCCAAGGCACGTGAAATCGAACGCGGCTTCCCGCAGTTCATCTTCGATATCTTCACGCAGTATCAGGAAGGTGGACCGGACTATATCTACTCGCTGCTGACCGGCTACGAAGAGCCGCCGGCCGGTTTCAAGGTGCCGCAGAACTCGCACTACAATCCGTATTTCGATGCGGCCGCGACCTTTGCGATGCCGAAGCCGCTTTCGGATGGTCAGGTGACCTATGACGACGGTTCGCCGCAGACGGTGGACCAGTATGCTCGCGACGTGTCTGCCTTCCTGATGTGGACATCCGAGCCGCATCTGGAAGATCGCAAGCACCTCGGCTTCATGGTCATGGTGTTCCTGCTGATCTTCTCCACGCTAATCTATCTCACCAAGCGCTCCGTCTATGCCAAGGCAGGCGCTCACTGAGTACTGCGATGTTTCGATGAAAGGGGCGGCCCGTCGAGGCCGCCTTATACATTGAGAGGCCGGGACATCGGTTATGATGTTCCGGCCTCGTTTGTCATTGAGGTGATAGCAACACCGCAATGGCGGAGCGCAAAGCGGTTGGGCTTTTTTGTTGGTATAGGGCTCGGGTCTTGATAGGGTGCGGCCGGCCCTATCATAGCCTGAGAGTATATATTTCATGAACACTATCGCTTCGGAGCTCGCCGCCAGCATCCGTTCCATTCCGGACTATCCCAAGCCCGGTATCATCTTCCGCGACATCACGACGATGCTTGGCGACGCCAGGGCGTTTCGTCGCGCCGTGGATGCGCTGGTGCATCCCTATGCCGGCTCCAAGATCGACAAGGTCGCCGGCATGGAAGCGCGCGGCTTCATTCTCGGCGGCGCGGTGGCGCATCAGCTGTCGTCCGGTTTCGTGCCGATCCGCAAGAAGGGCAAGCTGCCGCATGATATCGTTCGCATCGCCTACAGCCTGGAATATGGCGTGGACGAAATGGAGATGCATCGCGATGCGGTCAATCCGGGCGAGAAGGTCATCCTGGTCGACGATCTGATCGCGACCGGCGGCACTGCCGTCGGTGCCACCAAGCTCCTGCGCCAGATTGGGGCCGAAGTGGTTGCCGCCTGCTTTGTCATCGACCTGCCTGACCTTGGCGGCCGCAGGAAGCTCGAGGAGCTCGACGTACCGGTACATACGCTGGTCGAATTCGCCGGCCACTAAATGGCCGAAAGGACTGATGGGGCCGCTCCGAACGGCCCCGCAGCTCGCTATTCAAAAGCCAGAACGCTGCTTTCGAAGCGCAGGGCCGGAGCACCGTCCTGGTTCACTCCATCGCAGGCGAGCGTATAGAGCGTCCAGCCGGCGCGCGAGGCCAATGGGCGACTGTCAAGGATCGTGACGCCATAGCTGATCGTATCACCGGCGAAGACGGGCCGCAGCCATTGCAGGTTTTTGAAGCCAGGCGAGGGGCCGAGGATGGGCGGCGTCTTGCCTTCGGCAACCAACCGGGCCTGTTCGGACTTCCAAAAATCGACGAAGCTGCGCATCCACATGGAGCAGCTGTGCCAGCCGGAAGCGCAGAGACCGCCGAACAGGGAGTGCTTGGCCGCTTCCGCATCCATATGGAAGATCTGTGGATCGAAGCGCGAGGCAAAGTGCACGATGCCTTCCGGCGTGAAGGTGTGGCCACCGATTTCGATACGTTCACCGACGGCATAGAGTTCGCTCATCTTCATGCCGAAACCTCCGCGACGCTGCGCATGCGGATCATGACCGCGTTCTCTCCGAGGCAGACCAGTTCGCCGCGCTGGTTTTCGACCTCATGGCGGAACCTGACGATGCCGATACCCGGGCGGGAGCGCATGGGACGGGCCTCGACGACGGTCGATCGGCCCGACAGGGTATCGTCCGCCAGAACCGGCTTCTTCCACTCCATAAAATCGATGCCAGGCGCGCCTTGTGCGTCGGTGGCAAGGAGATAGGAATCGCACATCATGCGCATGAACACCGCCGAGGTGTGCCAGCCGGAAGCGGCAAGGCCCCCGAGAATGCTGGCGCGGCCGGCTTCCTCATCCAGATGCATCGGCTGCGGATCGAATTCCCTGGCGAATTCGATGATCTCCCCCGCTGTCATGAGTTTGGGACCGAGCGGAAACTCCTGTCCCGGCCGGAAGTCTTCGTAGACGAGTTTCGTCATATCCTCTCATCCTCCACTCTCATTCATCGCCAATCGCATGGCCCGCTGTGGCGGCGCAAGCGTTTTCATAACCCTACAGGCGCTGCTCAGGGTGATTGTCTATCGATGCCGGCAGCCCTTGATTGTGCGACGATGATATGGTGAGGCTGGATCATGGCGCTATGAAACGAGAGCAAGATGAGGGAACTCAAGATCGCATTGGACGAAGCGGCCGGCGAGGGGATTATTTCCTCCATCCAGGCCGAGAGATTGCTGCCCTATCTGGCGGCCAAGAACATCGGCGCGGTGCCGGCAGCCGAGGGTCGTCTGGGCGTGCCATCGTTCAGCGAAGCCAATCCTTTGGAGGATACGGAAGCTCCGCGCTTCATCCGTGGCTTCCACGACGTGCTGATCACGATCGGCATCATCGTGCTTCTCGCTGGGCTATGGGGTCTGACGAACCGCTATGTGTCGCTGCTGGCGATCGTCGTTCTGGCCGAAATTCTTGTCCGCCGTCAACGGCTGGCGCTTCCGGCCGTCGTGCTGACCGTCGCGCTGGTAGCCTGGGTCTTCCATACCGTGATCACCTATGTCGGCTCCACGCCTGCACTGAGTGAAAATTTCACCATCGGCGCAATCGTCATAGCGGCACCATTTCCGCTGTCGCTGGCATTGTTCTACTGGCGCTACCGCGTGCCACTGTCGCTGGCGCTATTGCTGTTTTCGTTATTCGGGCTGTTTCTCGCAGGGGTCTTCTATATCGCCGGCACGGTGATGGGATCTGCAAATGTGCCGGCAGACTATCCGATCCAGACGCTCATGATCCTGCTGGTGACGGCAATCGGCAGCTTCGTCCTGGCGATGCGCTTCGATCTCAGCGATCCCCAGCGGGTTACGCGCCGCTCGGATGTGGCATTCTGGCTGCATCTCGCGACCGCACCGGCGCTGCTTTATTCGACTGTCCTTCTGGCCTTGCGCCTGGAGCTTGCCAGCAGCGGCACCGTCTTTACCAATCTCACCGACGTGCTCTTCGGTGGCTACCTGCAGGCGGTAACTGTGCTGATCGCAGTTCTGGCGATGATGCTGATCGGGCTTGTGATCGATCGCCGCGCTTTCGTGACGGCCGGCCTCGTCTCGCTCGGCCTCGCGACTGCGGCCATCCTTCGGCACAACAATGCCAGCTTCGACAAAATCGGTTTCCTGGTGCTGATGATTGTCGGGCTGGTGGTGCTTGTGATCGGCATTGGCTGGGCCGATCTGCGTGGCATCGTCGTGCGGCGCCTGCCCGCCGGCGTGCAGGCGAGATTGCCGGCGCTCAGATAGAGTTTTTCCGCTTTTCTTCGAATCGCGAAAACGCTCTATCCTTTTGTTTTAGAGCGGGATGCCGAAAAGTGTGCGCGGTTTTCGGGCGACATCCGTCTCTAATATAATTCCGGACGGAAAACCGCTTCGCACTTTTCCTGAAATTGCTTAGGCGCCGGCAGCTGAAAAGCAATCAGGTATTGAAGCGGAAGTGGATGACGTCGCCGTCCTGGACGACATATTCCTTGCCTTCATCGCGAGCCTTGCCGGCTTCTTTCGCGCCGGTTTCGCCGTTATAGCCGATGTAGTCGTCGTAGGCGATCGTGTTGGCGCGGATGAAGCCGCGTTCGAAATCCGAATGGATCACGCCGGCTGCCTGCGGCGCCTTCGTGCCCTGTTCGATCGTCCAAGCGCGCGTTTCCTTCGGGCCTACGGTGAAGTAGGTGATGAGGTGGAGGAGCTTGTAGCCGGCGCGGATCAGGCGGTCGAGGCCGGCTTCATCGAGGCCGAGCGCGGAGAGGAATTCCTTCGCCTCTTCGTCGGGCAGCTGCGCCACTTCCGCCTCGATAGCGGCGGAGATGATGACGACTTCCGAATTCTGCTCCTTGGCCATGGCAGCGACTGCCGCGGTATGCTCGTTGCCGGTCGCGGCATCGCCCTCGGCGACGTTGCAAACGTAAAGCACCGGGTGCGAGGTCAGAAGGTTCAGGCTCTTGAGGATGCGGATCTCTTCGGCATCGAGCTTCGAGAGCAGCGTGCGGACCGGCTTGCCTTCCTGAAGCAATGCGAGCGACGCATCCATGATCGGCAGCATCGCCATGGATTCCTTGTCCTTGCCGGTGGCGCGCTTGCGCGTCTGCTCGGTGCGGCGTTCGAGGCTCTCAAGGTCGGCGAGCATCAGCTCGGTCTCGATCGTCTCGGCATCGGCAACCGGATTGATGCGGCCTTCGACATGGGTGATGTCGCTGTCTTCGAAGCAGCGCAGCACATGCACGATGGCATCGACTTCGCGGATATTGGCAAGGAACTGGTTGCCGAGGCCTTCGCCCTTCGAGGCGCCACGGACGAGACCGGCAATATCAACGAAGGAGATGCGCGTCGGGATCAGTTCCTTCGACTTGGCGATGTCGGCGAGCTTACGCATACGGGGATCGGGAACCGCGACTTCGCCGGTGTTCGGCTCGATCGTGCAGAACGGATAGTTCGCCGCCTGCGCCGCCGCCGTCTTGGTCAGCGCGTTGAACAGAGTGGACTTGCCGACATTCGGCAGCCCGACGATACCGCATTTGAAACCCATGGCACCTTGTCCATATCTTGAAAATCTTTGCAGTGCCTATGGGGGAAGGGCCGTTGCGGGTCAAGTCTTGTGCGGGCAAGGAGGCTTTTTTCTGCCGAAAGAAAGGCGGAAGTCTCTCGAATGCCCCTTTTGCATCGTCCGAGAGACGCTGTCGTCCTTGAATGACCTAGTGCGCCGCACTATAATCTTCAGCTGTTAGCCCAAAACTCTTTTTCTGTCGTCAACGGTGATGCCGATGAGTGACAATGATGTTGTCCTGAAGCCAAAGCCTAAAACGAAGCCGAAGGTCGAAAGGCCGAAGCTCTATAAGATCATTCTCGTGAACGACGATTATACGCCGCGGGAATTCGTCATCATGGTGCTGAAGGCCGTCTTCCGCATGAGCGAGGAGACCGGCTACCGGGTGATGATGACTGCACATAAGCTCGGAACCTGCGTGGTCATGGTCTGCGCGCGGGATGTCGCCGAGACGAAGGCGCAGGAGGCGATCGATCTTGCTAAAAGCGCCGGTTTCCCGCTGATGTTCACGACCGAGCCTGAGGAATAGGCACGGTAATACTTGCTAAGCGGGCCGGCGGATATGGAAGCCGGTCTTATCCTGCTTGAAGCCGCAATTGGCGTAGAAGCGCAGCGTTGCCGGGTTCTTCGAGCCGGTCAGCAGCATCACTTTGTAGCAGTTCTTTCCCCAGGCAGTTGCGAATGCCGCGCGGATGACTGCGCCGGCAAGGCCGCGCTGACGATAATCGGCGTGGGTTACCACGTTCTCGATCAAAGCATAGGGCGCACCGCCGCGCGTGAGATTGGGAATGACGACCAGCGTCACGGATGACACGGCCTTGTCGCCGTCAAAGGCGGCGAGGATCGTCATGCCGGGATGAGTGAGGATTTCCGCGAGGCGGCTTTGCGCCAGTTGCAGATCCAACACCGGGTCTTCGGTGTTCAGATGCCGATAAAGCGCAAGCAGCGTCGAAAGGTCCGCCATTGCGACCGAACGGATGGGGAGATTTGCGGCGTCTGTGACTGCTGGCTGCGGCACCTCAATCGTCCTTCTTGCCGAACATCCTCTTCAGCATTTCCGCCATGGGCCCGGTTTCGGGGATCTTCGGCTTGATCTGATTGCGCGCCTGATGGATGTGGGACTTGGCGGGCGCTTTCTTCTCCGGCTTGGGTGCGTCGTCTTCCGGCTTGCCGCCGAGGGCAAGCGCGATCTTGTTCATCAGCTGCGAATCCTCGCCGCGCACCAGCATGTCGGCATTGTCGGCGAGCGCATCGAACAACGGGTCCAGCCAGTCCCTGTCCACTTTGGCGAAATCGCCAAGAACGTGGTTGTGCACCAATTCCTTGGCACCGGGATGACCGATGCCCAGCCGCAGACGGCGGTATTCCTTGCCGCAATGGGCATCGATCGACTTGATGCCGTTGTGACCGCCATGGCCGCCGCCGGTCTTCAGCCGCGCCTTGCCGGCCGGCAGGTCGAGTTCATCGTAGATCACAACGAGATCGGACGGCTGCAGCTTGTAGAAGCGCATAGCTTCGCCGACGGCTTCGCCGGAGAGGTTCATGAAGGTCTGCGGCTTGATGAGCAGCACCTTCTGGCCGCCGAGTTCGCCTTCGGCTATCTCCGCCTTGAATTTCTTCGACCAGGGCGAAAAGCTGTGGCGGCGATAGATCGCATCTACGGCCATGAAGCCGATATTGTGGCGGTTGCCTTGATACTTGGCGCCCGGATTGCCGAGGCCCGCGATGAGAAGCATGCGCTTCACCCCTTGGAAAATACCGATGCCCTTCACCACAGCGATTTGACGGCAAAGTCAAGGCGGCATGCGGTCAGTCGTCAAGGTGCAGGCCGTACTTCAGGAAAATCTGGCGCTGCGTGCCGTTTGCGATCAGCATGTCGAGCGCGGTCTGCATTCTGCCTTGGAGTTCGGCAGGAAAATCCTTCTGGCATGCAATGCCCATGGGCTGCTGAGAAAGGATCGTCACTTTCTCGACCGCATTGCCTTCTTTGCGCAGCTTGTCGAAATAGAACTCCGAGATCGGCATCAAGTCGATACGATCGCTCATCAGCTTCTTCAGGGTAGCCTTGAAATCGCTGCCGATGTCGATGCGCGGGAAATTATTCCGGCGCAGGATCGCTTCCGTATAGTCTTCGCGCCAGGTGCCGACGATATATTTCTTGGCTTCGGCGATGGTCGTTGCGGCAACGTTCGAGCCGCTATGCTTGATGAGAACGTTGCGATCGATCAGCAGCGGCTGTATCCATTTAAAGAGCTTGTCGCGCGCCTCGTTATGCGCAGTGACGAATACGCAGGTCATCGGCTCCGCCAGAGCCTGATTGTAGGCTCTCGCCCACGGCATGACATCGATCGTATAGTCGACCCCAATATCGGCCATAAGCTTTTGTATCTGCTCGGTGGCCGCGCCGACGGGCGTCTTGCCTTCACGATAGTTGAAGGGTGGATATTCCTCGGTGGTGAAATGAACGCTTTCGGCGTGGGCCGGAAAGAGACATGAAAACGAAAGCAGGCTGGTGGCGATTATGAACAGCAGCCCTCGCATCCGGCCCTCCATCGCTATGACGCCTGCGCTACGGGGGAAGAGCGGTCTTCCTGCAGGCTCGCCAGCGTCTTCATGAGGTTTTCGGGATGCAGCGGGCGATAGAAAAGATAGCCTTGGCCGTAGTCGATACCCATCGTACGTAGGGTTGCGCATTCCTCTTCCGTTTCCACGCCTTCGGCAATCACTGTACAGTTCATCTTGTGCGACAGGGTGGTGATGCTTTCGACCAGCATGCGGCTCTTGGCGCTGACATCGGAGGCGGTATCGTTGATCGCGCGGATGAAGGATTGGTCGATCTTGATGATATCGACCGGGAAGCGGTTGATATAGCTCAGCGAGGAATAGCCTGTGCCGAAATCGTCGAGCGCGATGCGGCAGCCATAGCGGCAGATCTCGTTGATGACCATGCGCGTCTCGGGATTGTCGTCCATGAGCACGGCCTCGGTGATTTCCACGACGATGCGCCGAGGCGCGATTTCGTAGCGTGACAGGAGAGCCGCAATGCGCAGCGGCAATTCGGATTCGAATTGCAGCGGCGAGAAGTTGATGGCGAGATAGGTATCCTGCATGCCCTCGATCCGCGAGAGGCGGGCAAAATCGGCAATAGCCTTCTCCATGATGCGGTTGCCGATACGAATGATCGAGCCGGTCTCTTCTGCGACCTCGATGATGCGGCCAGGGGGCAGGATGCCTTTCTGCGGGTGATGCAGGCGCATCAGCGCCTCGAAGCCGGCGATGGAGCGGTCGTCTATATTGACCACAGGCTGCAGATAGGCCTCGAACCAGTCTTCGTTGAGGCCGGTTTCGATATGGCTCTCGAGTTCGGCGCGGCGGCGGGAATCGTCCAGCATGCCGTTGTCGAAAATCTGTGCGCCGTTCTTGCCATCGCGCTTCTTGGCATACATGGCGATATCGGATTTCAGCAGCAGTTCCGCGGCATTGGCGGCTTGACGCGGGTAGATCGCGATCCCGATGCTGGCGCTGAGGCGCGCATCGCCGACGAAGGGCGCCTCGAAGACCTCGGCGATGAGGGCAGTCATTTCGATTGCTCTTGCTTCGGCATTCTCGGCCAGAAGCAGCATGGCAAATTCATCGCCGCCGAGGCGGGCGGCAATATCGCCCGGCGTCAGGCATTTCTGCAGGCGCGATACCAATTCGCGCAGTGCAGCGTCGCCGGCAGCATGGCCCATATTGTCGTTGATCCATTTGAAACGGTCGAGATCGACGAAGAGGCAGGCGAGTTCGCGCTTGCGCAGGTCGGCTTCGTTGATCTTGGCATCCAGCGCGCTCTCGAAGCCCTGGCGGTTGAGAAGGCCAGTTAGATGGTCGGTAATTGCCTGCCGCAGATTACGGTCTTCGGATTGCTTGAGTTCGGTGACGTCGGTCATGACGGAGAGCGACAGGCCATCCTGGATCGCGGTTGTCTCAAGGATCAGGACATCCATGATCCTCCCGTCCCGGCAGAGGAATTTCACGGTGACGTCGATGCGGGCGGCGCTGTGGGTGTTGCCGCGTTTGCGCTCGATATATTGCGTGCGCGAATCCGGCGAGACCAGGCTCGCAAACTCGCGTCCGATCACTTCGGCACGATCATAGCCCGTGGTGGCAAGCCAATAGTCGCTGACGGCCGCGATGCAATCGTCCTTGTCGAGCGAAAAGAGCATGGCGGGCGTCAGATTATAGGTGTCCGTCGCGCGGCGATGGGCCAGCTTCAGTTCGTTTTCCTCGCGCTGGAGTTTGCTCTGCATGTCGTTGAAGCTGCTGGCAAGCCGGCCCATTTCATCATTCGACTGCCAGTCCACATGATGACGCGAGCCGAGCCTTCGCGTAGCCTCTATGGCATGTGTCAACCGCATCAGCGGCTGGATGACGAAGATGCGATTGCCGATCAGCGCTGCGCCGAACACAGTCAGGACGGCGAAGATGAAGATGGAGATGAAGACGATCTCCTCGCTCTTCAGTCCGTCGAACAGGCCGAGCTGAGGATAATAGACGGTGATGGTGCCAAGCCGCTTCGCACCGTCGACGCCGTTGTAGATGATCGGCCGGTCAATGGACTCCAGATTGCCCTTGTAAGATTTCGGGATGGTCGATTGCGTGACGTCGAGCTGGCCGGAAAGATCACGGACGTTGACACGGACGATCGCGCCTTCGGCGACGGTGGTGGCGCTGATCTGGGTGACGCTGTCTTCGTCAAGGTCCCATAGCGGCTTTGCGAGGGCTTGGGCATTGGCGACGAGGAGAACGGTTATGTGATCCTTGATTTCCTTTTCCGCGCGTTCGGACGACAGAAAAAGGAATAGGACGAAGAGTGGCGCCACGAAAATCAGTAGCGCACCGCAAACGATCGCGAAAAACCTGTTTTCGACCGAATGGCTCATAGTTCCGTTAGCTCCCCGGTCATAGACCAGCGGATTTGGGAGGGCGCCGCTTTCTACAACTCTTTCGCGCAGATTTTCATGAATCCGTTAAATGTTGCTGAAACTGTGGGGTTAATGGAAATCAACGATAGTATAGATCCAAGACGTTCTTATTTTTACTTTCTCTAATATTTGTTTCCGAACATGAAAAAACCCGCCGTCCTGGGGAGGAGGCGGGTTTCGATGCTTCAAGTCGAAGATGCCAATCAGGCGCTGGCTTCTTCGCCGCCTTCAGCTTCGTCTTCAGCAAGGCCGGCAGCCGGGGCAACGATCGTTGCGATCGTGAAGTCGCGGTCGGTGATGACCGGGGTCACGTTCTTCGGCAGCTTGATGGCGGAGATGTGGATGCTGTCGCCGCTCTTCAGGCCCGTGAGGTCAACGGTGAAGAATTCCGGGATCGCATCGGCCGGGCAATGAACTTCGACTTCGTGGCGAACGATGTTCAGCACGCCGCCAGCCTTGAGGCCAGGCGACTTCTCGTGGTTTTCGAAGTGAACCGGGATTTCGACGGTAACCGCCGTGTTGCCGGAAACGCGCAGGAAATCGACGTGAAGCGTGAAGTCACGGACCGGATCGAGCTGGTAGTCCTTCGGCAGAACCTTGATCTTCTTGCCGTCGACGTCGATCGTGGCGATCGTCGTGAGGAAACCACCGGCGTGGATGCGCTTCGTCACCTCATTGGTGTTGAGAGCGATGGAAACGGGGGCCTGCTTGTCACCATAGATGACAGCGGGGATCAGACCATTGCGGCGAAGTTCACGGGCGGACCCCTTACCAACCCGTTCGCGCGCCTCGGCCTTGAGCTCGTAGCTTTCGTGGCTCATAGCTATTCCTTTCGAGGTTATTTGGAGAGTTCAGTCGGTCGGCCTACGCCGCATCGATTGAACTGGAGGAGGGCATGCCCTGCCTCATCCGCGTTGCCTCCAAGGGTGTCTACGCGGACGCGTGGCGTATAATACAAAGCGGCCAAAGGTGCAAGCACCCTCGGAATCGGGGCCTTGTGATGACATTGCAACTGCCGCCGACAAGCCTGCGACGGGGCCTCTATCAACGGCTTGACATATATCCTCGGCCCCATCAACAGTCGAATGCAATCGTTCCGGATCAAAAGGAGAGATCGGGCATGCGTTCCAGGGTTATCGCCGCCGCGGTTTTTTCCATGGGTCTTGCTGGTGTCTCACACGCAGCCGACGTGAACGAGCAAGGCGCCAAGGAACTCCGCAATGTTCTGACGCATTCGCTTTCGCAGGACCTTGCCCGCAGCGATTTCGTGACCGTAAAACCGGCCGGCGATCAATATGAGATCACCTATGATCTCGCGAAGTTCTTCGACAAGATCAATTCGAGCGCGTTTTCGGTGACGGGTTTCAAGCCGCTCTCCCTTTTCGCACAGCCTGTCGAGCAGGGAAGGTGGCATCTGACGGGCGACAACAGTCTCGATGTCGCCTTGCATTCGCCAACCTCGGACATTGCCTATTCCATCGCTTCCAGCTCTTTTGACGGTGTTTTCGATCCTGCCATCGAAATGATGCGGTCGATGGGCATCAAGAGCAGCGGCGTGAAATTTTCGAGCGCCGGTGGTGGCCGGAAAAGCGGGCGCAAGATCGATGCGACCATCGACAGCGCCTCATTCGCTCACACGGTCACCGACAGTAGCGAAGCGGGTAAGGTCGATCTGCAATTGCAAGGTACGCTGCAACGCTTGCATGAGCAGGTGACGCTGCGGCCGGATGCGGCGCCGATCACTTTCAGCGCCGATAGCGTCGATACCAACCTCACTGCCACCAGCCTGCCGGTGAAGGATCTGCGCGCGCTCATCCGTTTCTTCGTTCAACACGTCAAGGCCAAGCAACTTTCGCAAAGTGGCAGCGAAAAGTTCGAGCAGCTGGTCCATCAGGCTCTGCCGGTTTTCGGTTCGCTCGGCAAGACCGTGACCGTGAACAACGCGCTGGTGGCAACGGAGAAAGGCAACGTCGGCGTCAAGCGTATCGATTACAGTTTCAAGATGGACGGCCTAACCAAGGCGTCCAATGTCAATCTGGAGCTTAGGGCCGAGCAATTTACGCCCGATGCGGGTCTTGTGCCGGCTACTTTTATGCCCTTCCTGCCCATGATGGTGGATGTTCAGCTCGGCGTGCCCAATATCAATTTCTCCGGCCTCATCGATGCTGGCCTCGATTCAATTGTCGCGCGGGAGACGCCGGTTTCCGGCGAAACTCTGAAACGCACGATGTTCCCGAGCGGCTACGGAACGCTGGAGCTTCCGAAGATCAGTGCAAAATCCGATGTCTACGACGTCGAGGTTTCCGGTGAGCTGAAGGCCTCGACCAAGCCGCATTCCGGCTTTTCGCTGCAGGCGACGATCCTGGCGCGCGACTTCGACAAGACTGTCGCTGCCATGCAAGAGGCTGCCAAGACCCAGCCTCGCTTGAACGGTGTTTCCTTCAGCTTGATTGCTGCAAAGGGTTTTGCCAAGACCGACCCGGACGGTCGTCTGCGCTGGGACGTCACCATGGATGAAGACCGAACGGTGACGGTCAACGGACAGGTGATGAAGAAGCCTTGAAGTTTGAGGGTAAGCCCATGTATCAGGGCGATGATAAAGTTCCATGTAAAAGGCCGGTCGGCGCCTTTCAGGTTTCCACGTTTCTTTTCCATCATATTTGGGGGTGAGTTATGCGTTTCAAAGCGGTTGCCACGGCGGCTGTTCTCGCTGTCGGCGTGGCCGGCGTTGTGCAGGCGGCTGATGTCAGCGAGCAAGGTGCTAAGGACCTTTACGGCAATCTGACCTATTTCCTGCCCGATGATATCGCCAAGAGCGGTGCGATCGCGGTCAAGCCGGTCAGCCCGCACTACGAAGTCACCTATGATTTGCAGAAGCTGCTCGATAAGTTGAATGTGAGCGGTTTCGACATCAGTGGCCTCAAGCCGCTGATGATGCTGGCAACACCGCTGGATAGCGGCCTTTGGAACATTGAAGGCAACAACGCCTTCGATGTGACGGCCCGTTCGAAGCCTGGCAGCGGCCCCGATACCGAATTTCGCTATGCCTTGGCATCATCGACCTTTCAGGGCGTATTCGATCCCGCACTTCATTATCTGCGTTCCATGGATATGAAGGGCAACGGCATCACCATCGCGACAAAGACCACCGACGAAGATAAAAGCGTCCAGAAGAATGACGCGACCGCCGACAGCATCACCTATACCGTGTCGTCGGCAGACAGCGGCGAGCCGGGCAGGCTCGATCTCAAGATGAACGGCAGCCTGCAATCGCTCTACGACAAGATTTCGGCCGACGATGCGACGCTCGGGGAAGTCAAGATTGCAGCGATCGATTTCAGCATGGGGGCGACGAAGCTGCCCTTGAAGGCACTGAATTCGCTGCTGCAGTTCGTCTCCGAACACAAGGATGAGAAGACGCTTTCCGATGCCGACAGCAAGGCGATCAAGGCCTTGCTGCTGGATGCCATGCCGATCGTCGGTTCCTTCGAGGAGTCGGTCGCCATCAAGGATATCGCGGTCACGACGCCATTCGGCAATGGCGGCCTGCAGAAGATGGGCTATTTCTTCAAGGTAGCCGGGCCAGCCAATGCCATGAATGCGGACTTCGGGCTGAATGCCGAGAAGCTTGCACTGGAAACGGGCCTGATCCCCGAAGACTATGTCGCCTTCATCCCCGATACGGCCGATATCCAGGTGCAAGTGCCGAACCTGAATTTCTCCGCTCTCGTGGATGTTTTTCAGCAGGCCGATTTGAAGAATCCTGAGAGCGACACGGCCATGGACGAGAAGCTACAGAAGGCCATGTTCCCGGACGGGACGATGACCGTCAACTTCCCGAAGATCAGCGCCGCGTCGGGTCTCTATGATGTCGAGGCATCCGGCAGCCTGCGCGGCTGGCTGAACGAGAAGGACCGCGTCGCCATGAAGATGACGGTTCTTGCTCGCGATCTCGACAAGACGATCGCCGCCATCCAGGAGGCCGCAAAAACCAAGGAGGATCTGTCTCAGCTCTCCTTCGGCCTGATGATGGCCAAGGGCTTTGCCAAGACGGATGCAGATGGGCGCTCGCGCTGGGATATCGATCTTTCAGACGATGGTCACGTGTCGGTCAACGGTCAGGTCCTGAAGTAAGCCAATTTGAAATCAGAATGCGATCATGTTTGTCCTGAAGCCGCTGAGCCAGCGCTCGATCTCTCTCCTATGGGCCGGCCAGGTGCTGGCTGCTACAGGCTCCGAATTTTACATGGTCGCCGTCGTCTGGATTGCGGCGGATTTTATCGGCAACAATGCGGGATATGTTTCCGCATTGCAGTCCGGTTCGCTGCTGTTCGGCAGCCTGTTCGGCGGTATCGTCACGGATCGCTGGCGGCATAGCACGACGATGATCACGGCCGATTTGATGCGCGCAGCTCTGTTGCTGACATTATCACTGGCAGGAATGCTGCATCTGATGAGCCTGCCACTGCTGGTCGTGCTTGCCGGAAGCATCGCATTGCTGACGTCGACGTTCGACCCTTCGCTGCAGGCGACCCTGCCGACGATTGCGGTCGATGCCGAAGTCCGGCACGCGACCAACGGCCTGTTCGATGCAACCCGCCGCATGGCGCGCATCCTCGGCCCGAGCCTGATCGCGCTCGTGAACGGGTTCCTGCCGAAATCTCAGTTCTTCATGGTCACGGCTGCTACTTTCATATTGTCGGCGCTTGCCGTGTGGCTGGCGGTGGCGAAACTCCCGACGGCGTCGCGGCGTCGGGATTTCTCCGGGATGGCGGCTGTGGTGGACGGCGTTCTTGGTGGGTGGCGCGCGGCGCGGGGCCATGCGGCAATCCTCTATGGCCTCTTCACCAACCTGGTGGGAAACGTAGCCTGGGCAATGGGCATCCTGCTCGGAATGATCCTGCATTTGCGCGAAACCAGCGCCGACCCGCTCACCGACTACAGCCTGATGATGACGGCTTACGGCGTCGGCAACCTGACGACCAATCTGATCCTCGGCAGCGTTAAGCCGCGCCGGCCGGTGGTCTGGATCATCGTGGCGAAGCTCATTTTCGGATCTGGCGTTTTCCTGTTGCCGCTGATGCATGATCGGATCGGCCTGATGATCGTTGCCTGCTTTGCGGCGATCAACGGACCCTTCGAAAACCTTGCCATCCTGCATCTGATGCAGACGCGCAGCGAACCGCATCGCCTGGCGCAGGTCTACCGTCTATTGATGTGCGCGATCTTCACCGGCCTGTTTCTGGCCTATCTGATGTCGCCAACACTGTTTGCTTGGTTCGGTATCGGACCTTCGATCATGGGATCGGGGGCGGCCGTCTTCATCTCGGGGCTCTTGGGCATCGGCCTGCTCGCATGGAGGCAGGCGCATCCCGCGCCTGCGAAGGCGAGCTGAGGCGGCGCTGCATCTTACAGCGTGATGCCGAAAAGTGTAAGCGGTTTTCGGACGACATCACGCTCTATTTCTTTGATTCTAGAGCGGATTCAGATTTTAGGTCGACTCGACCTAAAATCATCCGGCTCTAGTCGAAGAGGCTCGAGACCGATTCTTCCTGGCTGGTGCGGTTGATCGCTTCACCGATGAGGCCAGCCGTCGTGATGACGCGAATATTCGGAGCCGATAGCACGGCTGTCGTCGGCTGGATGGAATCGGTAATCACCAGTTCCTTCAGCTGCGAATTTGCGACGCGGGTTACGGCGCCGCCGGAGAGAACGCCGTGGGTGATATAGGCGGTGACGCTGGCGGCACCTCGTGCGAGCAGGGCATCGGCAGCGTTGCAGAGCGTACCGCCGGAATCGACGATATCGTCGATCAGGAGGCAATCCTTGCCTGAGACGTCACCAATGACGTTCATGACTTCGGATTCGCCGGGGCGATCACGGCGCTTGTCCACGATCGCCAGCAGACAGTCGAGGCGCTTGGCGAGCGCGCGGGCACGTACGACGCCGCCGACATCAGGAGAAACGACCATGACATTGCCGATATCGTAGTTCGCCTTGATATCGCGCGTCAGGATCGGCAGTGCGTAGAGATTGTCCGTCGGGATATCGAAGAAGCCCTGAATCTGGCCGGCATGCAGGTCGAGCGTAAGAACGCGGTCCGCGCCTGCCTCGGTGATCAGATTGGCGACGAGCTTTGCCGAGATCGGCGTGCGCCCCGAGGCGCGGCGATCTTGACGGGCATAACCGAAATAGGGGAGGACCGCCGTTATGCGCCGCGCCGACGAGCGGCGCATCGCATCGATCATGATCAGCAGTTCCATAAGGTGATCGTTGGTCGGAAACGACGTCGGCTGCACGAGGAACACATCCTCGCCGCGTACATTTTCCTGGATCTCTACGAAAATCTCCTGGTCGGCGAACCGGCGGACGCTAGCTCTTCCCAAGGGAACGTTGAGATAATTGCAGATCGCTTCGGCAAGATGCCGGTTCGAATTGCCTGCGAAAACCTTCATTGTGGCCCGCCTATTACCAACCTGATAGCCGCGCTTTTAACCGCCTTGCTCTCGAATGCAAGAGGGAGAGGCCCGTTAGCTTCATATTTCTGAAAAGCTTTTAGCTATCCACCGTTGGATTCGCGCCAGGAATTGAAATCCGACATGGTTTTGGTGGCAATTTTCTGCATAACCGTTGGAGGAACGGCCGACCAGGGATCGCCACGCTTCAGAGGCGCGCTTTCCGAGCCCTGGATGCGGTGGACGCGGTTGCCATTGCTGTCCAATACATCCCAGACGTAGGTCACGGAAATCTGCGGGCCGTCTTCAAAGGCGGAAAGATAGCCCTTGAGGATATAGGCGGCACTGGAATCGCTTGAGCTCTTGATCGTCAGGCCGAGCGAGCGGGCGTCGGCACCAAGCTGGCGCGACAGCGGCGTGACAGCTTCCACCGGAGCGCCGATGATCGGCAGGAAGCGGACGCTGTTGCCGCCGGCCGCGGCTGTGGGCGGCAGAGACGCCTGTTGATCCGGCTGCGGTTGATCTGGCTGCGGGGCCTCGGCAGTCTGTTGCTGCTGCTGCGGCTGTGGATCGTCTAACAGGCGCCGGTCGGCCTCGCGCTGCTCGTCGGCTTCCGAAAATTGATTGTTAGATGGAGCGATGGAGGCGGTCCGGGAACCGTCGAGCGGGCGAGACGCATAGGGATTGGTGCCGTTCGATCTCAGCGCCGAGGCCTGGTCGTCGAGCGTGCCGCTGCCGCCGTAGTTTTGCGGCTGATAGGCCTGCTGCGAGGTCTGCTGCTGATAGCCGTAGCTCTCCTGCGCGCTTTGATAGGTTTGGCGGCGCTGAGGTGTCGAGGCCATGCGCTCGACATCTCGTTGGGTGACCGGGCTGGAGCCGGCATCACCGATCGCTTCGGGCGGCGTCAGGGCGTCCGTGGTGTTGCAGGCGGAGAGCGCGAGGCAAAAGCCGGCGACAGTCAACGTTATCCTGACCACTCCCATTGACGCGATCCTTTCTCCCGACGGTCTGACCGTCCAGGATCGCTATCTTACGCCCCTAACGGTTAAGAAATTCGAGAGGGTGGCGGGAAAGGGCTTTTGGGGCCTGCGAGGTCGTTAGATAGGTCTGCCCGAGGGTCATGGCGGTGCCGCTGTCGGAATCCATGATGATCATATGCACGAAGAGCGACATGTTCTCCTGGATCTCAAGCGGATTGCCCATGTGGAACATCTCGTGCTCCATCCATGACGGCGAGAAGCGGGCGCCGAGAGAGTAGCCACAGGCATTCAGCCGGTGGCGGGCAAGGCCGCGCTCGTCCATGATCTTGGCGTGCATGTCGAAGACGTCGCCGAAAGTGTGCCCCGGCATCAGGATTGTCTCGATCGCCTGCAGGGTTTCAAGGCAGGCGCTGTAAAGCTCGCGATGGCGATGGCTGGGAGTGCCGATGACGACCGTGCGCATCATGGCTGCGTGATAATGGGCATCGACACCGGCCCATTCAAGCGTCAGCTGGTCGTCCGCATCGAGCTTGCGACGGCCGGACTTGTAGCGGCAGAGCAGGGCCTCCGCGCCAGAGCCTATGATGAATGCATTGGCCGGATAATCGCCGCCGCCGGCAAAGACGGCTCCCTGCATGGCTTCGAGAATGTCTGACTCATCCGCGCCCGCCCTAACCAGAGACAGGGCAGCGTCCAGGGCATCGTCGGCCAGTGCCGCGGCGCGTTCGACATGGGCGATTTCTGCCGGGCTCTTCGTCAGCCGCAGTTGGCTGACGAGATAGGAGGCGTCGACGATCTGGCCGAAACTCGCCAATTGCTGGTCGAGCAGCCGGGCGATGCGTCCGGTCATCCCATGGGTGTCATATTCGACCCCGATACGGGCACCGAGAAGATCGAGATCCGACAATAGTTCCTTGAGATCCAGCGTCGGATCGGCGTTGACGCGATCGACCCATATGCGGATGTCGGTGATGACCGAAGTCAGCTGCGCCTGGCGCAGATCGGCCGAGCGCGTCATCAGCGTCAGAGATCCATCCGCTTTGACGACCAGCGTCTGGAAAAAGCAAAAGCCGAACGTATCGTAGCCGGTGAGCCAATACATGCTCTCCTGTGCGAAGAGCAGCATGGCATCCAGTTTTTCTTCCTGCATTCTCGCCAGCAGGCGTGCCAGACGAGCATCGAATTCGCTGCGTTCGAAATGCAGGGCCATATTAACTTGCCTCCCCGATAGCGATGGCGGAAATCTGGCGTCCGTAATCCGGCTCCTTCGCATGCGTCGTGCGCCGATAGGAGAAGAAACGCTCCGCATCCGGATAGGTGCAGAGGTTCAGGCTTTCGGCGGCGACACCGGCTTTGCGCAAACGATCGACCGTGAGGGACGGCAGATCGAACATGGCATGGCCTTCGCGCTCAGAAGGGGCGAAATATTTAGCATAACCGGGATCGTGAGCAAGAAAGCGTTCGACGAATTCTGGGCCGACCTCATAGCTCGCCTGGCTGATCGATGGGCCGAGGCCGGCAATGATGGCGTCACGCCTTGCGCCGAGCGTCACCATCGCGTCGATGGTGTTTTCAAGCACGCCGGTCAGCGCGCCCTTCCAGCCGGCGTGGGCGGCGCCGATAACCCGGTTTTCGGGATCGGCAAAAAGGATCGGGCCGCAATCGGCGGCAAGCACGCCGATGGCGATGCCCGGCGTTGCCGTCACCATCGCATCGGCCTGCGGCCGGCTGCCGTCGTAATGCGCACCGATGGTCACGACATCGGGCGAATGTATCTGATGCACGGTGGCGAGCCGGTCGACCGGCAAGCCGAACCAGCCGGCAACACGGCGCCGGTTTTCCTGCACGCGCTCGCGATCGTCATGCGAACCGAGCCCAACATTCAGCCCGCGATAGAGGCCCTCCGACACGCCGCCGGCGCGGGTGAAATAGCCGTGGCGAATGCCCGCAGCCTCGGCGGCGCTCAGCAATGTGCTTGCAAGTGGTGTCGGCAACGAGATGTCCCTTGATATCTTGATTGACCTGTCGTGCTTGAGATAACGCAGCCGCGGCGAAGCAGTTCGATCATTGGGGGATGTTGGCCCAGCCCGACGCACGCTGTCAATCCGCAGGATTGGTGGTCAGGTCTCAGCTGACGGGACGAAAGGGCAGGAGATCGATCGCAGGGCTGGAGACTGCCAGCACCTTGAAAAGCTCCCCCATCTTGCCTTCGCCGGCGCCGGCAAGCCGCTCCACCGCGACCCTGATATTCTCCTGCGTTGCTGCATCCTGGTCGCGGCCGAGGGCGGCTGCTCGCTCCAGCAGACCGAGCCCGACAAGAAAATCGCCCTGATGACAGCAGCCGTTTATATGGAGGCCGGAGGCGAGCGCCGTCTGGGCCAGATGCTGGAAGTCGACATGGCTGGTCAGGTCGGCTTCGCCGGGGTGCTCCAGCGGCGAATCGTATTCGTGCATGCGGACGGCCTGCAGCGTATCGCCGAAGCTTGTCGCCATATGACCGTAGTCGATGACAAGCGCCGTGCCGCCATGCGCGGCAAGCCTGTCGCAGATTGTGGTCATGACGGCCTGACGGGCGGGCGCAATTTCAAAGATCGTGCCGATCGGCGGCAGGCCACCGTCGGGAAGAAGCGAGGGGTCGAGAGTCGCGACGCCTGTCGTGAAGGTTAGCTCGTCGCTGATGTCGAGACCGACCATCCGCTCGCGAAAACCATTGCCGGTGCGCACGAACTGGCGGATCGGAATGGCGTCAAAAAGCTCGTTGGCGGCGAGCAAGGTGAAACCCTCAGGCACCTCGCCGAAATCCGTATGCCAGGAAATTTTGGCGCCATACGCTTCCAGGGTTTGGCGCTGGAAGCCTTGCAGGCGTTCACTGGTCTCGACGAGATGCACCGTCATGACATCGTAAAGCGGCGGCGCCAGCTTGCCGATGACGCGCAGCATGTCGGACATCATCGTGCCGCGGCCAGGGCCGATCTCGACGAGGCGCACCTCGGCCGGCGTTCCGTGCCGCTGCCAGGCATGCACCATGAAGACGCCGATCATTTCGCCGAACAGTTGGCTGATCTCGGGTGCAGTCACGAAATCGCCGGATTGGCCGAAGGGTTCACGCGTCTTGTAGTAACCATGCACGGGGTCGGCGAGACACAACGAAAAATAATCCGTAATGCTCAATGGTCCGTTGGTGCGGATGATGGCTTTGATTTTTTCCCCGAGCGCCGTCGTCATTCTTTGCTTTCGCTAGTGCGTGATCCTGAAAGGCTGGGAGCCGTTCCTGAAAGGATCGCGCGTATTGAACTCCACCTCAAGCCATCTGCCTTGCTGCCGCCAGCCGGGCGCGGATGACAGCCCATAGGCCGATGGCAACCATCGGAAGTGACAGCACCATGCCCATCGTCAGCCAGTTCGTGCCGAGCAGATAGCCGAGCTGCTCGTCAGGCTGACGGAAGAATTCGACAAAAATACGCGAGAAGGCATAGCCGATGACGAAAATACCGCTGACCGTACCCGGCTTTTTCAATGCCAGCGCCCAGCGCGTAAGCACAAAGAGAATAAGGAAGAGGATGATGCCTTCGATGCCGGCTTCATAAAGTTGGCTCGGGTGCCGCGGGTCTGGGCCTGCAGGGCATACGCCATTATGGGCGGCGATCACATGCGGGCTGCAGAAGACCATCGCCCACGGAACGTCGCTGGCCCGACCCCAAAGCTCGCCGTTGATGAAATTGGCGATGCGGCCGAAGAATAGGCCGATCGGCGCGACGGCGGCGACGATATCGAACAGGCTCCAGGTCGGGATCTGGTTGCGCCTTGCGAACAAGATCATGGCGATAGTCGTGCCTATTAATCCGCCGTGGAAGGACATGCCGCCATTCCAGACCTCGATAGCGCGGATCGGATTGGCGAGCACCGGGTCGAGATCGTAGAAAAGGATGTAGCCGATGCGGCCGCCGAGAACGATGCCGAAGGCGACCCAGAGAATGAAGTCATCCAGATGCTGACGCGTCATCGGTGCAGTATCGTTCAGCCAGAGCTTGCCATTGTCGACCAGCCGCCTTGCATAGAACCAGCCGAGCAGGATGCCTGCGACATAGGCAAGCCCATACCAATGCACTGAGATCGGGCCGAGGGAGACGGCGATAGGGTTGATGTCCGGGAACGGCAGGATGGCGGCGAGATTGGCGGATGTCAGCAAGATCGTCAGGCCCGTTTCAGCATGTTCCCGAAAGCACCGTGCCATTCCGGAACGGGGATCATGCTATATAGCTAAATGTGCGCGGAACATGGCGTTCGCTGTCGAAACGGTCAAGTCGATTGTTGATCCGGCCGAGATGGGGCTCCGGTTGTCCAGTCCTATCTCAATTTGCTTGCATCGGCCCCTTGGAAATCCTACCTCAGCACTATCTGGCCCATATCGATGCCTGACCGTTGAGGGCCGACGGCTGCAAGGAGATTGCCATGAGCACTGGACCGAACCGAATCTTGGATGAATTCGCCAAGCTGATGACCGATGCCGCCGGTGCTGCCCAAGGCGTGCGCCGTGAAATCGAGACCGCCTTCAATGCCCATGCCGAGCGCTGGCTGAACAGCATGGATATCGTCAAGCGCGAGGAATTCGAAGCCGTCCGCGAAATGGCGATCAAGGCGCGCGACGAAAACGAGGCGCTGCTGGCGAGAATCGAAGCACTTGAAACCAAGCTTGCTTCCAAGGGCAAATAAGCCCGGTCTTACGTTTGCAGATCGGCACGGCACCCGTTTGCCGTGCCTTTTTCCTCTGAAAATTTGCGTTTGTTTTTCCACCTGTGGACATAGGCAAAAAAGCCAATCGCCAGAGTCGGTTATGACTCCCTTCTGAATAGACGTCGGAAGAGCTTTCCACAGTGCCGTTTCCAAAATCACCGTTCAGGGGCTGGCATGCCGGGCATGCCGCTATACACTGATTTTAAATGATGATTCGAAACGGACTTGGTAAGCCCCGGGCATGGTGGAAGCGTTAGTCTGGCAGCCGTTCAACATCATCCCGAGGATGTTTCCGGAGTAAAATTGTTTGCGTTCTTTCAGTGTCGAGCCACGGGAAAACTGCAACCGATCCGGTCAAGAAGGTGCTGCATGAGCCTTATGGAAATGGAAGCCGAACGACAATCGAACCCGGTCGACATGATCGAATTCGTCGCTGCCAATAACGATTGGTCGTTCGAACGGTCCGGCGAGGACGAACTCGCCATGACCGTCGAGGGACGATGGACCGACTATCACGTCTCGTTTTCCTGGATGGAGGAGTTCGAGGCGCTGCACATAGCCTGCGCGTTTGACGTCAAGGTTCCGGATCCCCGGGTCAACGAGGTGATCAAGCTCTTGTCCTGCATCAATGGGCAGGTGCTGATGGGTCACTTCGATCTGTGGCGTCAGGAAGACATCGTTATCTTCCGCCAATCGCTTCTCTTGTCGGGTGGGGCGGAGCCCACCAACCGTCAGGTGGAAGTGCTGCTTTCCAACGCGCTTGACACCTGCGAAGCTTACTATCAGGCTTTCCAATTCGTTGTATGGTCCGGCCTTGACGCGAACCGCGCCATGGAAGCCGTACTTTTTGAAACGGTAGGCGAAGCGTGACATGACAGGCGAACAATCCGCCAATGCATTTGCAGCCTCCGGGCCGATCGTCCTGATCGGCGCCGGTAACATGGGCGGGGCATTGCTGACGGGGTGGCTGAAAAACGGCGTGCCGGGATCATCCGTCATCGTTGTCGATCCAAACCCTGCCGAAGCGATGCGCAAAATGATTGCGGATGCCGGCGCAAGCCATGTCACCGAGGTTCCGAAAGGCGTGACGGCGGGAGTTCTCTTCATCGCCGTCAAGCCGCAACTGATGGACGCAGTCCTGCCGCCGTTCAAGCCGCTTGTGGGCGAGACGACGGTCGTCGTCTCCATCGCGGCCGGCAAGACGCTGTCCGCGCTTGAAACGCATCTGGGAAAAGCGGCCATGGTGCGCGCCATGCCGAACACGCCCGCTATGGTCGGGCGTGGTGTGACGGGCGCTTTTGCCAATGCACGCGTGAGCGACCGCCAGCGGCAGCTGGTTCAAAACCTGTTGAAGGTATCCGGTCCGGTCGAATGGGTGCCCGGCGAAGCCGATATCGACTCGGTAACCGCCGTCTCCGGCAGTGGTCCGGCCTATGTTTTCTATCTCGTGGAATGCATGGCGGAGGCGGGCCGAAAGCTTGGCCTGCAGGCGGACCTCGCCATGCGGCTCGCACGGGAAACCGTCGCGGGGGCTGGTGAACTGTTGCACCAGTCTCCCGACGACGCTTCGCGTCTGCGCCAGAACGTGACCTCTCCCGGCGGCACCACAGCTGCGGCGTTGGGCGTCTTGATGGCGGAGGATGGCATGCAGCCGCTGTTCGATGCGGCCCTCGAGGCGGCGCGCAAACGGGCACAGGAATTGGCCGGCTGAGTTTTCTATAAAGGCAGGACATGGCGGAAGAGATCACTTACGGCGATTTCGAGCGGGTGGACATCCGTGTCGGGACGATCATCGAGGCGGAAACTTTTCCGGAAGCGCGCAAGCCCGCTTACAAGCTCAGGATCGATTTCGGGCCGGAGATCGGAATCAAGCGTTCCTCCGCGCAGATCACCGTGCACTATACGCCGGAAACCCTTGTCGGCCGGCAGGTGCTGGCGGTCGTCAATTTTCCGCCGCGTCAGATCGGGCCGGTGCGCTCCGAAGTGCTGACCCTCGGCTTCGAAGACGAAGCCGGCGCGATCGTTCTGGCCGCGGTGACCCAGCCGGTGCCGAATGGCAAACGGATGATGTGAGCCTTTTCCTTTCGCAATAGGAGAGGGGCGGCGTCAGTGAATATCCCGTGCTACCGGGTCGGTCAGGCTGAAATCGAGGAATTCCGCTTCGAAGCCTTCGCGTTGCGGCGAGCAGAAGGCCGGGCCGACCAAGACTTCCTCGAGCATCGGATCGAACCAGGCGAGCCTTGCCATCCGCCATTCGCTCATGCGGTCGGTGCGATACTGGATGAAGAGGGCGTCGCCGTTGCGGGTGACCCGCGCCGACATGACATCGAACTCGTGATCGAGGCGGAAGGCTGACCAATCGGAATTGCCATTGGTGACGACGACGCTGAAATGCCTGGCGCCGTCGGTATATTCTATCCCGCATTTCATCCAGTGTTTGGCATCATGGCGGATCATCAGGCCGGCCTGATCGTAAAGCTCGCGATAATGCCCGACGAAGGTGACTTCGGCGGTAAAATCGCGCCGGCGGGGCGTTCCAAGAAAATGACCGTCGTCGCGGTGGAAGCCGTAATAGGTTTCCTGCCAGAAATCGGTCTTATTGCCGGATTGAACGAACAGGCGTCCCTGGTTCACTTCCCACATGGGCGGCGTGTTCAACCAATGCATGCCCTCGATATCGATCGGCATATGCTCTCTCCCTCAGGCAGGAATGCGGATGGTGGCGCGCAAGCCCCCGAGCGGGCTGTCGCCGAGCGTGACGTTGCCGCCATGGCTGCGGGCGATGTCGCGCGCAATGGCAAGGCCGAGACCTGTGCCGGATTTATCGAGATTGCGGGCTGAATCCAGCCGGAAGAATGGTTTGAAGACGTCGTCTCGCGCGGCGACGGGAATGCCGGGGCCGTCATCGTCAAAGATGATCGTCAGCCATTTGGCGCTGTGCCTGGCTTCGACGCGGAGGCTGTTGGCATAGCGTCGTGCATTGGTGGCGAGGTTCGTCACCAGACGGTTGAATGCATTCGGCCGGACGGAGATTTCGTCATCCCCTTCAATGGAGAAGCTCATGGACTTGTCGTGCAGCGTGAAGTCCTGCCGGATCTTTTCGAGGATATCACTGAGCTTGAATTGTCCGACATCTTCTTCCGCCTCGCCGCGCGCGAAGGCCATATAGCCCTCGAGCATGCTTTGCATGTCTTCTACGTCTTCGCTGAGGCCGACAAGATCCGGATTTTCGCCTACAAGGGCCAGCTGCAGCTTGAAGCGGGTGAGAACGGTGCGTAGGTCGTGGCTGACCCCGGAAAGCATAGCCGTGCGCTGTTCGATCTGCCGTTCGATGCGCTCGCGCATCAGGATGAAGGCAAGGCCCGCTCGGCGTATTTCGTCGGCGCCGCGGGGAGAGTAGTTTTCCAGGCGCTGGCCCTTGCCGAAGCTTTCCGCCGCCTGAGCCAGCGCCAGGATCGGGCGGATCTGGCCGCGCAGGAACAGGACGGCGATGCCGATCAGCACCAGCGAGGTGCCGACCATCCATAGAATGAAGATATGGGTATTCGAGGCATAGGTCTGGCTGCGTTTGGCGAAGACGCGCAGCACCTTGTCCGGCAGTTTGATGCGGATTTCGACCAGACTGGAGTTGCCGACGGTATCGATCCAGAAGGGTAGATTGATCTGTTCCTTTATCTCGTCGCTCAAAATGCCATCGAGGATCGAGAAGAAGGGCTTTTCGCGCGGGGCCGGTAGTTCGCCCCCGGGTTCGATCGATATGCTGAGGTCGAGCTTTTGCCGCGCCATCTGCGTAATGGCAGAGTAGTCGGCATCCTGCGGATAGGTCTGGATAATGGTGATGATGGCGGCGATGTCGCGCGTGGTCGCCATCGACAGCCGCTGCGTCACCATCTGCCAGTGGCGCTCCATGAAGACGACGGTAACAACCGCCTGCAGAATGATCATCGGCAGGATGAAGATCAGCAATGAGCGGGCGTAGAGGCCGGTCGGCAGGATATATCGACGCATCCAGCGCGAAAGCCACCGCAATCCGTTGGACGGCGTGTGATCCTGGTCGCGTCTGATGGAATCGAATGTCACCATAATCTGGTCCCGCGGGCCGATCTCAATCTATGCTCAGGCGATAGCCGATACCACGCACCGTCTGCAGCCAGATAGGGTTGGCAGGGTCATCTTCAATCTTGCGACGCAGCCGGTTGATCTGCACGTCGATCGTCCGCTCTCCCACTTCGGCGTCGCTGCCGATGAGTTCATGTCGCGGGATCGTCTCGCCGGCGCGCTTGGCAAAGAGCAGCATGATTTCCTGCTCGCGATCGGTAAGCCGGATGAGTTCCGCGGCCTTCTTGAGCTCCTTGCGGGTGAGCGAAAAGGTGTACGGCCCGAACATGACCAGTTCGATCTTCGGGGAATCGGCGGGCGCATTGCGCCGCAGAATATTGTTGATGCGCAGCACCAGCTCACGCGGGTCGAAGGGTTTCGGCAGATAGTCATCTGCGCCGGCCTCAAGGCCCGCTATACGGGAATCGGCTTCGGCCAGCGCGGTCAGCATGATGATCGGAATGTTCTTGATGGCCCGCAGGCTCGACGTCAACGCAATGCCGGATTCGCCGGGCATCATCACATCCATGATGATGAGATCGAAATCGAGCCCTTCCAGCTTGCGGCGGGCTTCGGCGCCATCGGCGGCAGCCGTGACGCGGAAGCCTTTCTCCATAAGGTAGCGATTGAGGAGGGCGCGGATACGGGTATCGTCGTCCACTACCAGAAGATGTGCTGCGTCATCCGAAATTGCTGCTTTTGTCGTCATTCGATCAATCTCGATCCTGTCCTACCCGTCGGTTTCGTTGACGCATTCCATTCCGGCCCCGCAGACTGGATGCTGTCATTTTACGGTCTGCATTCCTCTCAGGAAACGCTTCACGCTTTCGCGCGTCGCTTCGGACGCGCCTTCGAATGCCCTTTCAATGCGGCGCGATTGGGGCTCGGCCAAAGCCAGCGCCAAGTCTCTGCCGGCTTGCGTCGGGTACAGCTTGCGCTGCCGCCGGTCCTCCGGACCTGCGACCTGGCGAATATAACCCGAATCGATCAATTGTTTGAGAACCCGCGCCAGACTCTGTTTTGTGATCTGCAATGTTTCCAGAAGGTCCGCAACCGTCATGCCGGGTTCGCGGTTAACGAAATGGACGACGCGATGATGAGCCCGGCCGAAGCCGCTCTTGAGCAGAATCTGGTCCGGATCGGAAACGAAATCGCGGTAGGCGAAGAAAAGCAGCTCGATGATCTCGAAATCGATGCTTCCCGCGTTCTGCAACGGCGTGGCCAGCAGCTCCGTCTTTGCCGCATTCTGGCTCATCTGTCGTGGCACCGTGGCATTTCCTTTCCTATTATGGAGCATTCGGGAAACTTTCGCAAAAATACGTCAGGCCTGTTGACGCATTTTTACGTTGCCGCCCGGCTTCGCACAATGCCATGTTGCTCGAATGGCGCTGCTTCATGAGGAAATTAAGCGCGGTCCCAACGAAAACTCTAACATATCCTGTATTTTCGCGCACTGCCACCGGTGTTGAGACTCAGCGATTGGCCGTATGGCGGTCGGCAGATCGTCTGGGGCGAGTGGAGACGAGAGACAGACGCCTCGGGCTGGAAAGCCGATGCATATCCGACCGTCGAAGACGGCAAAAACCCTGGAGATGTCATATTTTTCCGCTCCGCCCGGCTAGAAGCACGGCTGAGGCAGCTATGGCCAAGCAGAATTGCGCATTGATCCGCACAAGCCGGGTCATTGCCAAGCCCGGCCTGCACGATCCGATTATTTACGACTTGCGGCCGAGAACGGCACCGACGATCGCGGAGAGTACGCCGCCGGCAACCAGCGAGGATATGCCCTGCGCGATAAGGCCGGTAAGGGCCTCGCTGCCGATCAGGTTCAGGATCAGGCCGCCTCCAAGGCCGCCGACGGCCCCGGCGATCGTTCTCGCAACGAGATTGATCCCGTCCTGCTTCAAAACGGCGCTCGCGGCGTTGCCGCCGATCGCACCGGCAATCAATTGCGTAATAATAGGCCCTAGACTTTCCATGACTGCCCTTCTCCCATAATTCCGGAGACGCTTCCGGATGCCTTCTCGCCGCAAACAGGTTCGATGCCAGGCAGCGGCGATAATCCCTACTGATATTAGAATTACATCATGCATGGATCGCTGGAAATAGAAGGGCAACTCAAACGGGAGAATTCCGCAATAATTTCAGGGGAAATCCGCGGTTTGGACATGCGGCTGTCTCGCCGCATGTCAATTTCGCCATTTTATGCGTCCTGTGAGGCGAATCAGCGGTAGACGTAGACGATCCTGCGCGTGCCGGGATCGACGAGAACCGGCTGATGGTTCACCTCGACATAGCTGTATTGATAATCCGGAATGCGGTGCACCTCCACGTTTTGCGGGACGGTGGCGCCCACGACCAGATCACCATTCAACCGAACCGTATCGACCGGGTTGTCATCAATATAGGTCCGGACTTCCTCTGGCGGGGTGACGGCGACCACATCGGTGCCGTTCTCATTGACAGGACCCAGTAACTGATCGTTCGGACTTGGCTGAACGCGCTGGACGCTGCCGGTCCGGACGGGGTCTGTCTGTTCATAGATGATGGTGGGAATACCCAGGTCATCCCGATGGTCCTGGACGACGACCGAGGCGCCATTCTGTTCCACGCTTAGATATTGCGCATAGACCCAGCCCCGCATGCCGTTGACATCGACCCGGCACCAGCGGCTGCCCTCGACGCAGCCATCCAGAGTGGCTTCGGACCCTCGTGTGGCGATGCCGACTGTTGGGAATTCCGCGCCTGGACCGGAACGAACTTCGATGTCGGTGGCGGTCGTTGCGGCCATCTCGGCCTGGGCGAGACCCGCACTGCCGAGAAGGACAAAGCCGGTCAGCAACAGATTTCTTTTCAAGGACATTGGTTTTCTCCTTCTGTCTTGAAAGACTTCTCTTCAACGCTTCGGATGCTTCGGTGTTCCGGTTGGCCAGGCGAGAGCAATCTAACGATCGGTCGAAAATCAGAATAAGCATATGGAATAACGTGCCATTCCCGAATTTCACGAGGATGGTCTTCGTTGCCCGCGCCACTTTGCAGCCTACAGGGGCTGTTTTACCGGGAGTTTGCCGCTATACCGGCGACAAGACGATCAAACAGACGAGGCGCTCCATGGGCATGCTCCAGGCCGGCATCATTCCGGTGACCCCTTTCGAACAGAACTGCACCATCCTGTTCGATCCGGAGACGAAGGAGGGCGTGGTGGTCGATCCGGGCGGTGATGTCGATATCATCCTGCAGACGGTGCGCGAGAACGGCATTACTCTGAAGGCCATCTGGCTGACGCACGGCCATATCGATCATGCCGGCGGTGCCGACGAGGTGCGCGAAGCGCTCGGCATCGAGGTGATCGGTCCCCATGAAGACGACCGCTTCCTGCTCGAGGATATCGAAGGCAAGGGCAAGATGTTCAACATCAGCGGCGTGCGCAACGTCACGCCGGACCGCTTTTTGAAGGAGGGGGACAAGGTCTCCTTCGGCGAGCATGAGTTCGAGGTTTTCCACTGCCCCGGCCATGCACCGGGTCACGTCATCTATGTCAACCGGAAGCAGGGCTTCGCCCATCTCGGCGACGTGCTGTTCAACGGCTCGATCGGCAGAACGGATCTGCCCGGCGGCAATCACCAGCAGCTTTTGGAATCGATCCGCGACAAGGTCTTTCCGCTGGGCGATGAGGTCGGTTTCATCTGCGGCCATGGACCTGGCAGCCGCATCGGCGACGAGCGCCGCACCAATCCCTTTCTGCGCGGATTATGAGGAGAGCTCCTCTCGCTTGTTAGCGGCCATCCGGCCGCTTTGCTAACATTTCGAGAGAATATCATCGACAACGCTGGCCGGCGGCGCGGTGGCGTCAATGGTCACCGCGTTTTTCGGAACATCCTCCTGCGTCGCGTGCAATCGCATGATGACATCTCGCTCGGCAGGCCTACCGCCAAACTCATCTTCCGGCCTGCTGGCAAGGCGGTGCCTCAGCGTGTCCAGATCGACATTCAGAACGAAGATTTTATCGAACAGATCGATAAAGCGATCGAAATTCCGGGAGCCGCCGCAGAAGAAGGAGATCGGGTGGCTTCGATCGGCGGCCAGTGATTTGACCTTGTCGACATCCCAAAGGTGATGTCTGTGCCCGAAGGTCACATCCGCAATGTACTTCCGAAGGGCATAAGCATCCAGCGGTTCACCCGTTTCCGGATGGCCCTTATAGGCCAACTCCCGGTCACCATGGATCACATGATAGCCGCGCCGCTGCAGTTCGGCGGCGACAGCGGTCTTGCCGGTTCCTGAAACACCTTCGATCAAATAGTTCTTGATGCCCATTTGAAAGGGGTGCCTTGGTTCCTGCATTCTCATGCGGGGGTATGGTCGAAATCAATCGGCCGTGCAGAAATGGCGTATGCCGTCATAGCCGACATAGGTGCCGGAGCGGCTGTCGAAGCTTCTATAACGGTCGTAGCAATAACGCATCCACGCCGGCGACCAGGGACGCAGGCCATATGCCGGCGGCGGCGCGTCATAACTGACGTCACGCTCGACATAAACACGGCGCGGCGGTGGACGATAATAATAGGCCGGGGGAGGCGCATCGTAGTCCGGATCGACATAGGCCGGGGCCGGCTCGACGTAGCGCGGCTGGCTGGCAATGGCGGAGCCGACGATCAAGCCGGTTGCAAGCCCCGCAGCGCCGAGCGCCCAACCATCGCGGTTGTGATGGCGCCAATATTCATCGGCGGAAGCAGCACTCATGGAAGTGACCGTCAACGCCGCGGCGACGGCAGACATGACGAGCGTTTTGCCGAGTATGGTCATTGGCCTGTCCTCTAAAGGAGGCGGGATAAAAATCAGTCCCGCTCTTTCATGGAAGGCAAATTATATGGGGCAAACTGAATACAGACTGAATGACAAAACCCGGCATTGCTGCCGGGCCTCAACTCGAATTTGATAACCGTAGGGTGTCTCAGCCAGCAATCTGCAGATTGACGGCCTTCGGTCCCTTGCCGCGGCGATCCGGTTCCGTGTCGAAGCTTACCTTCTGGTTTTCCGACAATCCTGCCAGACCAGAAGCCTGAACTGCAGAAATGTGTACAAAGATGTCTGCGCCACCCTTGTCCGGTTTGATGAAACCGAAGCCCTTATCGGTATTGAAAAACTTTACAGTGCCAGTCTCGGCCATGCCTCAGGTCCTTTTCTCTCTGCCCACCATCCACACGGGCAGCATTACTTCAGTTGCCCTTGCGGGCGCTTGCAGGCAGTTCTCGAAATTTGAAGGAAAAGGTCCCCGTAACTCGGCATGGACGCGATGCGATGTTTGCCACCCCGCTTCTCGACCAAGCTGACCGGAATATTAGCGTTTCCGGCTCGCAATTCTATTAGGACTTCCCATGCTCTAAAAATGCCCGAACAGTGTTGAGAGTGCTGTGTTTAGGGGAAATTGGCAAGCAAAAGTTTTTTGACGTGGCACAACCGGCACAATACAGTAATGCGAACATGTTAAGGCGATTCGCAAATTTTCCCACTTTGAAACAAGTTTCTAAGGGTTTTGCATCGCTCGCGATATAGTTTTGGCAAAATTTCCGCAAATCCGCTGGTCTGAACGGCTGTTTTCGCTCGTTCGAAAAATTTTGGCGAGCCATGCCGTCAAGCGACTAAAAGCGCGCATTTCCGGCGTTTTTTACGCTGTGGCGTCGCGTCGGCGAGTCAATTCCGGCACCAATTCCACGGCCAACATCGCCGTAAACATCAAGGCGCAGCCGGCATAGCCAAGTGGGCCGATGGTCTCGCCGAGCAGCAAGGCGCCGAGCGAAGCTCCGAACAGTGCTTCCGAAGACAGGAAGATCGCAGCCTGGGGTGCGGTCGTATAACGCTGGCCGATGATCTGCAGCGCAAAAGCCAGGCCGGAGGAAAAGATGCCGACATAGAGGATCTCGCCGAGCGCGGCGTTGATATCGGCAATGCTGATTGGTTCGATGACGGCGGCAACCGCGAGAGCGAGAACGGCTGTGACGGCAAATTGCGTGGCGGAAATACCGAGCGGTCGACCGGTTTCGTTGACGGCGGAGCCGGCAAGCGTGATTTGGGCCGCCCAGAAGAGGGCGCAGATCACAGTCAGGAAATCGCCAACGGTAAGGCGCGAGAAGGAGCCGCCCGAGAGCAGGTAGATGCCGCAAAGCGCCATCAAGGCTGCAGGCCAGATGACCCAATGCGGCGAGCGGCGCAGGAAGATAACGGCGATCAGCGGCACGAAGACCACGTAAAGGCCGGTTATGAAACTGGAGTTGGTGACGGTCGTCGTCAGAAGGCCAAGCTGCTGCGTTGCCGCACCGCCGAAAAGAGCAAGGCCGATCAGCAAAAAGGAGAGCCAGTTGCGAGGCGTCAGGGGCTTCGCAGCCTTCCTGTTTTCCATCCAGACGAAGGGCAGGACGACCAGGGTGGCGACGGCGAATCTGAGACCGATGAACCAGAAGGGGCCGATCGCCTTCATCGCTGTCGATTGCGCGACGAAACCGCCGCCCCAGATCGCGGCGGCAAGCAACAACAACAAATTCGCCTGTATGCGAGACATCTGCATCCTGCGGAAAGGGGAGGAAAAACGAGGCCGACCGTTAGCAGCTGCTTTTGCTTGCGGCAAGGCAGAAAGGCGCGAGAAGCGGAATGCCTCCCGCTAGCCTGCAGCCCTCGAAATCCTCAGGAGCGCACCATCGCTTTCATCCGTCGTTATCAGCAAGGCACCATCGGGCGCGACTATTACATCGCGCATGCGGCCGAATTTTCCCTCAAACATACGTTCCTGTTCGGTGATCTTGCCTTTGCCGTCCTGGCTTACCCGTGAGAGCAGCTCGAACTTCAGCGCCGTGACGAGAAAATCGCCGTTCCACTCGGGAAACATCTTGCCGCGATAGACGGCAATGGCGCCGGGCGCGATCGAAGGATCCCAATAGAAGCGGGGCTGCTCCATACCGGCCTTTGCCGTGCCAATGCCGATCTTCGTGCCGGAATAATTGACGCCGTAGGAGATGACTGGCCAGCCGTAATTCTTGCCGGCTTCGGGCGTGTTGATCTCATCGCCGCCCCTGGCGCCATGTTCTGCCGTATAGAGCCTGTTTGTCTGGCTGTCGAACGTGATGCCCTGCGGATTGCGATGGCCCTTCGACCAGATTTCGGGCAGGGCATGCCTGCCGTTCTTGAAGGGATTGTCGGCGGGGATGCTGCCGTCCGTGCCGATATGGATGATGGAGCCGGCGTCGTCGTGAAAGTCCTGAGCTCGGTCCTCCTGGCCTCGATCGCCGAGGCTGACGAAGAGGCTGCCGTCGCGGGCAATCGCGATGCGCGAACCATACTGGATATTGCCGCGCGACAGCTTGTTCATCAGGAAGATACGCTTCACATCGCTCAGCTGCTTCTCGTCCGGCGATAGTCTGGCGCGGAATACGGCCGTGCCGCTTCCGCCGTCACCCGCCACGGAGGCGGTGAAATAGAGAGTGCGGTTGCTGGCGAAGTTCGGATCAAGGGCTATATCGAGGAGGCCGCCCTGGCCGTGTGCGTAAACTTCGGGCACGCCTGATATAGGGCTTGAGACCTTGCCGTCGCGGATAAGGCGCATGCGGACTGGCCGCTCGGTCACGAGGTAGGCGCCATCCGGCAGCACTTCGACGGCCCAGGGGTGATCAAGCCCCGTCGCGACCGTTTCGACTTTGACATCAACCTTTTGCGTCTTGAAAGTCTGCACCGGTTCGGCAAGCACCGATGTTGCCGTGAGCAGAGCGCCGGCCATCAAGGCGATGGAGAAACCCGTTCTGCCTAATCCCGTTCTGGTGCCGCGCATCTTTTCGACCTCCCCATAGGCTCGCTTTTGCAAGGTGGGACCGTTCGATTACCATTCAAGGCGGATCGCGGAACCGATAACGTCTTTGTGTTCTTGCCTTCGGCGAAAGGACGTTTGGGATCTGCCGATCTCGTCTGCAGGCGGAAGCATTTCCCATGCAAGAGGCATCCAACTGAAGGCGCGAGAAGCCGATGTTGAAGAAGTGTCTGATCCATATAGGAAATTCCCACCGTCTTCAGAGTTTGATTCAGGTGCTTAGCGTGATGATTCAAGTTGAGAGGGGTTGGAGGTGCCGAGCTACGGCTGATCTAACCTTGGCGAAAGGGGCGTGTGGTCTCTTGGGCAGGCTTCTAGCCGGATAAAAAAGCTAGCGCGCACGGCGCGGAAAGCCATGAAATAAAGCCACTGTGACGCCTTTGTGCTTGAAACGTCGGTCCATATTCGACATAGAGCTTAGCGCAGAAATCTGGTCCACAGGCTTTCTGCCATTTTCAACCGAATAGGACCGATCATCATGGCCTTTCTTGCCGACGCTCTTTCCCGTGTAAAGCCTTCTGCCACCATCGCCGTTTCCCAGAAAGCGCGCGAGCTGAAAGCAAAAGGACGCGACGTGATCGGCCTCGGCGCCGGTGAGCCCGATTTCGATACGCCCGATAATATCAAGACGGCGGCCATCGACGCGATCAACCGCGGCGAGACAAAGTACACGCCGGTTTCCGGCATCCCGGAACTGCGCAAGGCGATCGCCGCCAAGTTCAAGCGCGAGAACAATCTGGACTATGCTCCCGAGCAGACCATCGTCGGCACGGGTGGCAAGCAGATCCTGTTCAACGCTTTCATGGCGACGCTGAACCCGGGCGATGAAGTCATCATCCCGACCCCTTACTGGGTTTCCTACCCGGAAATGGTGGCGTTGTGCGGCGGTACGCCGGTTTTCGTCGCGACGACGCAGGCCAACAGCTTCAAGCTGCAGCCTGCTGACCTCGAAAAGGCGATCACGCCGAAGACCAAGTGGTTCATGTTCAATTCGCCGTCCAACCCGTCGGGCGCTGCCTATTCGCATGCCGAGCTGAAGGCGCTGACGGACGTGCTGGTCAAGCATCCGCATGTCTGGATCCTGACCGACGACATGTACGAGCACCTGACCTATGGCGAGTTCAAGTTCGCCACCCCGGTCGAGGTTGAGCCGAGCCTCTATGATCGTACGCTGACGATGAACGGTGTCTCGAAGGCCTATGCCATGACCGGCTGGCGCATCGGTTATGCCGCCGGCCCGCTGCAGCTTATCAAAGCCATGGACATGATCCAGGGCCAGCAGACCTCGGGCGCAACCTCGATCGCGCAGTGGGCTGCCGTCGAAGCGCTGAACGGTCCGCAGGACTTCATTCCGCGTAACAAGAAGATCTTCGAAGGTCGCCGTGATCTTGTAGTTTCGATGCTGAACCAGGCGAAGGGCATTTCGTGCCCGGTTCCGGAAGGCGCCTTCTACGTCTATCCGTCCTGCGCCGGCCTGATCGGCAAGACGGCTCCGACCGGTAAGGTCATCGAGACGGACGAGGATTTCGTCTCCGAGCTGCTGGAATCGGAAGGCGTTGCCGTCGTCCACGGTTCGGCTTTCGGCCTCGGCCCAAACTTCCGCATCTCTTACGCGACCTCGGAAGAACTGCTCGAAGAAGCTTGCCGCCGCATCCAGCGTTTCTGCGGCGCCTGCAAATAAGCGGCTAGCGATAGCTTACATGGAAAGCCCGCCAGAGATGGCGGGCTTTTTCGTATTCAAGCTGACGGTTTCGGCTTCATCAAATGATTCAAGCGCTTTGCAATTTGAATCCGCCAATCGACGCAAGTCCTTGAAATCGGAATCAAAGACCGAGCGCCGTCAGCATGATGAAGGTGGCGAAGAGAATGAAATGGGTCATGCCTTCGATGGCGTTGGTTTCGCCGTCGTTGAGGTTGATGGCGGCGACGATGAGCGTGATCATCACCATGACCGTCTGCACCGGCGACATGGCCATGATGAAGGGCTGGCCGGTGTAAAGTGCGATCGCCTCCATGACCGGCACAGTGAGGATGACGGTCGAAAGAGACGCGCCGAGAGCGATGTTGACAGTCGCCTGCATGCGGTTTCTGAGGGCTGCGCGTAGCGCCGTCAGAATTTCCGGCGCTGCCGAGATGGCGGCGACGACGATGGCGGCGATGGCGGGCGGAGCGCCGGTGCCCTTGAGGCCGGTATCCATGGAGGCCGACATGAATTCGGCGAGCGTACCGATCAGGACGACGCCGATCAGGATTGTCACGATCGAAGTCGCCGTGGAGTCCTCTTCATGATGCTCTTCAGCCTCCGCTGTTGCGAGCTTTTTTTCCGTGCGCGGATAGCTATAGCTGAAGAAATAGCTGTGCCGGCCGACCTGCATGCGCAGGAATAGCGCGTAGAGCGCGATCATCGCGACGATGGTAAAGGCGGAATAATAGTGCCATTTCGGATCGGGAATGAACTCCGGCACGATCATCGAAATGCCCATGGCAGTCAGGATCATCACGCCATAGGTACGGCTGGAATCATCATTATAGGGCTGTTCGCCATGCTTCAGCCCGCCGAGGAGGGCGGCAAGGCCGAGGATGCCGTTGATATCGAGCATGACGGCGGCGTAGATCGTGTCGCGCACCAGCGTCGGCGAGCTCTCGCCGCTCATCATGATGGCGAGGATGATGACCTCGACGGCAACGGCGGAAAGGGTGAGGATCATCGTGCCGTAGGGGTCGCCGACCTTGACGGCGAGCGTCTCGGCATGATGGGCGACGCGCATGGAGGCCAGCACAATGGTTGCGATCAATGCCGCAGCTGCGATCATTGATGCGCTCTGGCCCATTTCCAGAATGGAATGCTCGCCGACATAGGCGCAAACGGCAACTATCAATGCCACCAGCAGGTTTCTTTCCTGCGTAAACCACTTTGCTATGAGCACTTTCCCACCTCTGCGCCGATTCACGGTTGCACTCTAAAGCAAGGAGTTCGCACATCAAGCTTGCGGGAAGAGGGCGAAATTTGCAGTTAACGCGGTTTAATGGAATACTGCGCGGATAGGTCTGCCCAACCACAACGCCGCGGCATCCTCGAATCCGTCTCAGATGCACGCGATCCTGCCGGCAACGTCCGGTTTGAAGGTCTTGGCAGATGAGAAGGAGGATCTGAATGGTCAAGGTCGTTTACGAAATCGTGCCGCATGACGGTGGGTGGGCTTATCGCTTCCGTGATGTTTATTCGGAAGCATTTCCAACACATTCCGAGGCGGTGGAAGCCGCGAGGATCGTGGCGGCGGAACAGCAGATCGGGGGAGACTCAGCCGAAATCAGCTGGCAGGACGAGAGCGGCAAGTGGCATGAGGAATATGCAGATGGCGGTGACCGACCGGAAACGGAAGTCATCGACGGCCAGGTGCATTTCCCGCCGATCGATACCGCTCCTGGCGCTTAGCCTTTCGGCTTGTCTGATGCCTTTTCTATGATTGCGTCGACGAAGTGACGCTTTTCGGCGGTGTAACGATCGCCATGACATAGGGCGCCAGCAATCGCTGAAGCTTGTCACTGATGCGCTCGAAATCCTCTGGCCAGCGCGGATCGTATGGCACCAGTTCCACTGCTGTTGCCATGGTCAGGATCCATTCTCCACGCTGTTTTCCTTGATATAATCAAGCAATCCCGTCACCAGGGCATCGAATGTCACGCGGCAGCGTGGCGATGTCTTCAGGTTTTCATGCATGACGATCCAAGTGTCGATCTCGACCTTGATCTCCGGCAACAACTGCACGAGGGCTGGATCGCGGCTTGCTAGGGGAATTTGAAGGAAGCTGATGCCAATGCCGGCGCGCAGGGCGTTGTGCAGAGCGATGCTGTGATCGGAGCGAAAGCTGAAGGAAATGCCTTCGAGCATCGGATAACGCTTCGTCATCATGCGGATATAGGCCGTCTGCCGATCGAAGCCGATGAGCTTGTGCCGACGCAAATCCCCGACGGTTTCGGGCTTGCCGTACCGCTCGATATAGCTGCGATGGGCGAAGAGGCCGAGAGAGATGATGCCGATATGCCGGGCGAGCAATGCTTCTTGCGCGGGCGCGACCATGCGCACGGCGATATCGGCCTCACGCTGCAGCAGATCCTCCACCGTATCGGAGGCTGAAAGCTCTACGATCAGATCGGGATATCCTGCCTGCAGCTTGGCAAGGATGGGCGGCAGCACTTCGACGCCGATGACTTCGCTCGCGCTGATGCGCACCGTGCCGCTGACCTTGTCCTTCGAGCCGGAGGCTGCGCGCAGCAGAGCCGCGGCCGTGCTTGCCAGAGTTTCGGCATAAGGCCTCAGAGCGAGGGCGGTGTCAGTCGGCAACAGCCCCTGTTGCGAACGCGTGAACAGTTCTGCGCCGACCGATTGCTCCAATGCAAGGATATGACGGCCGACCGTCGGCTGTGTCAGGCCCAGTTCGCGGGCAGCGGCCGACAGCGAGCCGTGTTCCAGCACGGCAAGAAAGGTGCGATAGAAATCCCAGCTTGGCTCAGTGAGTTTTGTCATACATTTATGTATAACATATGCAGATTTTTCGGCAATTTCGTTTATCGCCGATACCAAGCATAGTCAGCCCATCGAAACCGATGGAGATGACAATGAGCAACCACAAGGAAAGCACGAAGACAGCCCTGGTACTCGGCGCGACTGGCGGCATTGGCGGTGCTATCGCGGAAGGGCTTGCCCTTCGCGGCTGGCGCATCCGGGCACTAAACCGCAATGCGGCCGACGCGGCTCGCCGCCAGCCGGAATTCGACTGGTTCCAGGGCGATGCCATGCAGGCGGATGATGTTCTGAAGGCGGCGCAAGGTGCGGATGTCATCGTGCATGCGGTCAACCCGCCGGGCTATCGCAATTGGGGCAAGGTCGTCCTGCCGATGCTCGACAATACCATTGCCGCGGCCAAGGCGGTCGGTGCACGGATCGTGCTGCCAGGTACGGTCTATAATTTCGGTCCCGATGTTTTCCCGATTGTCACGGAAGACAGCGCGCAGCGGCCGAAGACCCGTAAAGGGGCCATCCGCGTGCAGATGGAGCGGCGTCTGAGGGCAGCGGCAGAGCAGGGCGATAGCCCTGTCATCATCGTTCGCGCCGGCGATTTCTTCGGGGGTGCGCGCGCCAACAGCTGGTTTTCTCAAGCCATGGTGACGCCGGGTAAACCGATCACTTCGATGACCTATCCGGGCAAACGCGGCGTCGGCCATCAATGGGCCTATCTGCCCGATGTTGCCGAAACCATGATCCGGCTGATCGAGAAAGGCGACGAGCTGCCGGCCCTCGCCGTCTATCATATGCGCGGTCATTGGGATGGAGACGGCAGACAGATGATCGAAGCCGTGCAGCGCGTCGTTGGACACAAGGTGAAGGTGAAATCGTTTCCCTGGTGGATAGTACCGCTAGCCTCTCCCTTCGTGACATTCATGCGGGAACTGCGCGAGATGAGCTATCTCTGGGATGTGCCGTTGGAGATGCGGAACGACAAGCTGGTGGCTGTTCTTGACGAGGAACCGCATACGCCGATCGATGAGGCCGTTCGCAGCAGCCTGGCGTCGATCGGTTGCCTGCCGGCGGCATCAGCCTAATGTCAGGCATTGAGTTCGGCGAAGGCAATACCGGCGACGGTGAAATCCGAATCTGCATTCCTGGTGTCGCCATCGCTCAAGAACCATGTTGCCGAAAGCCCCGCATAGGCAATGATCCATCGCAGAAGGCGTTTCGGTTCGAGGCCCGTCTCGGCACAGACGATTGGCAATTGCCGTTGCAGGCGACCCGGCTTCGTGACGGTGGGCAGCTCGGGATTGCAGAAGATATTGGCGAAATCGAACCCGCGTTCGCCATAGACCCGCTTGGGATCGATTGCGAGCCAGCCGCGAGGACCGAAGTCGAGAATGTTCTCGTGATGGATGTCCCCGTGCAAAATCGTCTGGTCGCGTTGATCCGCCAGAAGCCGCGCGGCCACTTCGGCACAGGCAGCGAGCATGCCGCCATGGATGCGCGCCGCCGGTTCAAGCTCCCAAAACCAGCGATCCAGCGGGACGAGATCCGACGGTAGCGGCTTGGCCTTCCGCGCATGCAGCTTCGCAGCCGTCCGACACATGATCCGGCTTGCCTCGTCGTCTTCTCCCTGCATCGCCATGGTGAGTAGGGAGCCTGCCCCGGTCGCCCGCTCCATAAGGGCTGCATCGTCATCATGTTCGTAGACGAAGGCTGCACCATCGCCATCCCACCAACGCAGCACGCGATTGCCGAACTTCTCGTCGACATTTTGTGCAACCTTGACCATGGCGGGCTTCTCCCGCCAGATGACCGGAAGAAGATGGCTCGAATGGGTGATGATGGGATCGCCGTCCGGCGTCAGTGACCAACGGTCTATGTAGAGATCAAACATATGTCAATTTTGCTATGTGTGGGTATCATGATTTCGCGATAGGTACGCCTGCTTAGCTCGGTTGTGTCATTCCTGTTTTCAAGCGCTGAAATAGAAAAACCCTCGCAACGGTTCGTCGCGAGGGCACTTTGTTGGCGTTGATATAGTTCCATAGGCCTGGCCACGCGGGAAGGCGCTGCCTGGGAGATGGATCGCTACTTAAGCCGCTTCGTCCAGGGCCGGATAGTCGGCGTAACCCTTGGCGCCGCCGCCATAGAGCGTTGCCTGGTCCCACGTTGCAAGCGGCGCATTTTCCTTCAGGCGACGGACAAGATCCGGATTCGAAATGAACGGCTTGCCGAAGGCAACGACATCAGCCTTGCCGCTCTCGACAGCTTCGATCGCCATTTCGCGGGTATAGGCATTGTTGAGCATCCAGCCTGCCCTACCGCCTGCTGCCTTATAGGCCGCGTGCAGCGCGTCGTAGTCGAAGGGCAGGAAGTCGCGCTTGCCGCCGGTCTGGCCTTCGACGACATGGATATAGGCAAGGCCGTATTTCGCCAGGCCTTCGACGACATGGGTGAAGAGCTGCTGGGGAGCCGGGTCGCTGGCATCGCCAGAGGGTGTGACGGGAGAAATGCGGATTGCCGTGCGGCCAGCGCCTACTTCCTTGGAGACCGCATCGACCACTTCGAACAGGAAGCGGGTGCGGTTCTCGATCGAGCCGCCATACTGGTCGGTGCGATCGTTGATATCGCCGCGCAGGAACTGGTCGATCAGATAGCCGTTGGCACCATGGATCTCGACGCCGTCGAAACCGGCATCGATGGCGGCGCGGGCGGCCTTGCGGTAATCTTCAACAATGCCCGGAATTTCCGCGGTTTCCAAGGCGCGTGGTTCGGAAACATCGGCAAAACTGCCGGTGCCGTCGCTATTGACGAGATAGGTCTTGGAATTTTCAGCGCGCCTGGAGGTCGAGGAGACCGGCTTGCCGCCGTTCGGCTGCAGGGTCGTGTGGGAGATACGACCGACATGCCACATCTGGACGACGATCTTGCCGCCATTGGCGTGCACGGCTTCCGTCACTTTCTTCCAGCCGTCCAGCGCTTCCTTGCTGTAAAGGCCGGGAACGTTGGCGTAGCCCTGACCTTGATGGGTGATTGCCGTTGCCTCGGTGATGATCAGGCCCGCGGTCGCGCGCTGGGCATAATATTTGACGTTCAGATCGTTCGGCACAGCATTCGGCGAGCGATTGCGCGTCAGGGGCGCCATGACGATGCGGTTGGCGATGGAGATATCACCAAGCTTCGTGGGTTCGAACAGTTTGGTCATGGGTAGTCCTTTCTTTTGGGGGAGGGAGAAATCAGGAAGAGGCAACCGCCGGGTCCGAGGAACCTACTGTTTAAGGCAGCGCTTCTTGGGGAAAGTCGCGTCGGTTGCGAGGGACGTGAGCGTGTGTGCAGGGAGAGCAGCCGACATTTTCAGAGCTCCTTTTGCATGGCTGCAAGGAATTCTGTGATGATCTCCTCGTTGCGCTTGTAGAAAATCCACTGGCCGAGGCGCCGGGTCGTCACCAGGCCGGCACGGTGAAGCGTGCCGAGGTGGGCCGAGACGGTGGACTGCGAGAGACCGCACCGCTCAAATTGGCTGGCGCAGACACCGAGCTCCAGCGGGTGTTCTTGCGTCGGAAAATGTGTTTCGGGATCTTTCAAGTGGTTGAGGATTTCCAGCCGGGCCGGATTGGCCAAGGCCTTCAATATCTCGTTCTTGTCCATGGTGTTCGCCACTCAATATCGAATAATTGCGATTTATGTATCGACGATTTTCGATATATCAAGGGCGAGGCCGAATATTATTTTCGGCAAGGCTGCCGACGTGCGTGCTCAGAAATTGGGCAAAAAAAGAGGGCCGCCGGTATGAACCAGGGCCCTTATAGGTGTGAAGGTCAAAACCTCCAGAGGGGAACAGCCAATGCGGTGGAACTGGGAGGAAAAGCCACCGTGTGCATCAGCTGTGTGCGTTATGATGTTAATTTGTGCAGTGCGCAATGCTTTTTTGTGCATGGCAGTTATGCGTTTGGTGTGCCTGGGACAAAAGAGCAAAAAAAAGGGCCTCCGGAATGAACCAGGGCCCTATAGGTATGAAGGTCAAAAACCTCCAGAGGGGAACAGCCAATGCGGTGGAACTGGGAGGAAAAGCCACCGTGTGCATCAGCTATGTGCGATATGGTAGTTAAATGTGCAGGCTTCAACTCTCATTTGTGCATATCAGCTATGCATCATATGCGCGGCTCGTTTTCTGGCCTAAAAAGAGTTGGTTATCAGTGACTTACCTTCGTCAGAAATTCCAGTTGCGCGCTTTGGCGACGATAAAATCACGGAAAACCTTGAGCTTGGCCGCATTCTTCATTTCGTCCGGATAGCAGAAATAGGTGTCGAAGGACGGCACGTCTGCATTGATCGCGAGTTGAATAAGGCCTGGGTCGCGGCCGACGATATAATCGGGCAGGACTGCGATGCCAATACCAAGCAGGCAGGCGCGCTTGATTGACGTCTGGCTGTTGATCTGCAGATGCGGAGCGCGCTTGTTGTCGGATGAGCGGCCGGCAATCTCGAGCCAGTTGACATCCAGCAGGTAGTTCGGTGCCGGTTCGCCAAAGCTGATGATGCGATGCTCGTCCAGATCCTCGACCGACTGCGGCTCGCCGTAGCGGTTGATATAGGAGGGGGCGGCATAGACGTGCATGTGCACGGTAAAGAGCTTACGCTGGATCAGATCCGATTGTTGCGGCTGGCGCAGACGGATGGCGCAATCGGCGTGGCGCATGTTCACGTCCAGCTCCTCATTGTCGAGGATGAGCTGGATCGACATGTCAGGATAAAGCTGCAGGAATTCCTGGATCTTGTCGGTGAGCCAGCCCTGGCCGAGGCCAACGGTCGTCGTCACGCGCAGCTTGCCGCTCGGCTTGTCGGTCGTCTCGGTCAATTGCATCTTGACCGTTTCGAGCTTCAGCAGAACGTCATGGGCCGTGCGATAAAGCAGCTCGCCCTGTTCCGTCAGGATGAGGCCGCGCGCATGGCGGTGGAAGAGTTTTATGCCGACATCCTGCTCGAGAGCGCTGACCTGGCGGCTGATGGCGGATTGGGACAAATGCAACTTGTCTGCCGCATGCGTGAACGAACCCGCTTCGGCAGCCGCGTGAAAGATACGCAGCTTGTCCCAATCCAATGGCATGCCGTTTCCCCTCATCGGCTGCATCACTCCGCAGCCACAGCGACGGGCATGTGCCCAGTCAGATAGCGTTCCGCTTCAAGTGCTGCCATGCAGCCCATTCCCGCTGCCGTGATCGCCTGCCGGAACGTATCGTCGGTCACATCACCGGCCGCATAGATGCCTTCGACGTTGGTCGCAGTCGAATCCGGTGCGGTCCAGAGATAACCATTGTCTTTGAGCTTCAATTTGCCCTTGAAGAGCTCGGTCGCCGGCGCATGGCCGATGGCAACGAAGACGCCGTCGATCGGCATCTCCGTGATGGCGCCAGTGCGCGTCTCGCGCAGGCGCGCGCCCGTGACGGATGGCGGCATCGGCGGCTTGGCCGGCGTGCCTGTGATCTCCGCGACCTCAGTGTTCCAGAGAATCCTAACGTTTTCCTTGGCGAACAGGCGCTCCTGCAGGATCTTTTCCGAGCGGAAAGTATCGCGGCGATGCACCACCGTCACCGATTTGGCGATGTTGGAGAGATAGAGTGCTTCCTCGACGGCGCTGTTGCCGCCGCCGACCACGATCACATCCTTGTTGCGATAGAAGAAGCCGTCACAGGTGGCGCAGGCGGAGACGCCGAAGCCCTGAAAATGCTGTTCGCTCTCGATACCCAGCCATTTCGCCTTGGCGCCGGTGGCAATGATGAGAGTGTCGGCGGTCCAGACCTGGCCGCTGTCGGTATGGGCAACGAAAGGACGCTTGCTGGTATCGACTTCGGTCACGAGGTCGTTGACGATCTCGGCGCCCACATGCTGGGCCTGCTGCAGCATCTGCTCCATCAGCCACGGACCCTGGATCGGATCGGCAAAGCCCGGATAATTCTCGACATCGGTCGTGATCATCAGCTGGCCGCCCTGTTCGAGACCGGCGATCAGAACGGGCTGCAGCATCGCGCGCGCGGCATAAACCGCGGCGGTGTAACCGGCTGGGCCGGAACCGATGATGAGCACCTTCGTGTGGCGGGCAGGCATAGTCAGTCCTTTCAATTCGGCGATTGCGAAACCGCGGCTTCAAGCGCGCAAAACAGGCGATTTCGCGATCCGCGCTTCATTTATGATTGCCTTATGCATTTATTCAAGGGCAGCCTTGCATTACACACAGAGCAAATCTGCTTTGTGTTAGAATCAACTACGCGGGAGAAACTTTCTTGCGTATTTTCCTGCCTTATATAGAAGCTGGCGAGGGGGAATTAAAGAAAGGCAAAAAAGTGCTTCGCGCTGAGCTCGATGCTATCGATATCAAGATTCTGCGGGAACTCCAGCGGGACGGACGCATGACCAACGTCGAGCTCGCGGACCGGGTCGGCATTTCGGCGCCGCCATGTCTGCGCCGCGTGCGCAAATTGGAAGAGGCCGGCGTCATCGAAGGCTATCACGCCATGCTGAACAGCCCGAAACTGGGCTTCGATCTCGTGGCTTTCTGCATGGTCGGCCTCAAGCATCAGTCGGAAGCGAATCTCAAGGCTTTTGCCAGCGCGACTTCCGCGTGGCCGCTTGTTCGGCAGGCATGGATGGTGTCCGGCGATAGCGATTTCCTGCTGCACTGCGTCGCGGAAAATCTTACCCGCTTCCAGGACTTCGTCATCGAAGTTTTGACGGCGAATGAGCATGTCGACACTGTGCGCACCATGCTGACCATCCGGCAAGTCAAGAAGCTGGGCCTGGTGGAGCTTTAGGCGAATGGCGGATCGCCCCTGGCATCGGTCGCTGATCAAATCCGGCGTGCGCCTTTTCCTGGGCGGCTCGCGGGCTCATGTGCAGGACTGGTTTCCGGGGCTCAGTATCGTCCGCAGCCAGAATGTCAGCGAGGTGCTTTACCGCGGCGTCAAGGTCGCGAGCCTTGCGGGCATGGACCGTCTGCGCGAACGCTGCGGCGATGCGGTCTATATCGTCGGGTCAGGCCCATCGATTCGCGATAACGATCTGAGCGGCCTGGAATTCCGCAGCGCCATTCTTTTGAATGGTGCCATCGGCCTGTCAGGCGACACAATCTCCGAGCCTTTGGCAATTGCAGTCGAGGACGAGCGTTTTGTCTGGCGGCATCTTGATATGCTGCGCGAGAAGGTGGCTCCCGGTTCGCTTTGCCTGTTTTCCGTGGCGGTGCTGCGTGCGCTTTGCGAGATCGACAAAAGCTGGCTGGCGGACAAGACGATCATCCTGATCGACGATATCCGCAAGCCCTATGGCGCGCGCCGCCGCTCCCTCGAGGATCTCAAAAAACTGCAATATGTGCGATTGGATGCTGAGGGTTCGGCGGGTTTTTCGCTTTCGCCAGATCGCGGAGTTTTTCTGGGCGGATCCGTTGCCGTCTCGGCCCTGCAATTTGCTCTTTACTGCGCGAAGCATCAGGTCGGCTTTTTGGGGATCGATATCTCCAATGCCGGCGAGCCCCGCTTTTATGAGACCGCCGGAGATACCGCTTTTTCCGGTATTGCACGCGCTGAAGCCCGCATCATCGAGCATCTGGTGCTGGCGCGGCAGATCGCAGCCGAGCGCGGCGTCTCTTTCGTCAACTATTCCCGCGTTTCGGCGTTGCTCAAATATGATTTTGGTTACGACGACAGGTTTGCGTTGAAGCCGCAGGCTTGATCTTTGCCGGAACCGGCGAGCCTGCTGTGAAATTAGGGTCGATGGAATGAAGCTTATGCGCTGGCTGAAACCCAAGGCGTCCGACGCCAAGAAGCTGTCCATCGATCCGCCTGAGCCAAGGGCAGGGCGCCATGGCATCGCCATTGCCGCCTGTGTGAAGAACGAGGCTCGTTATATCGAGGAATGGGTGCGCTTCCACCAAGCGGTCGGCATTCGTCACTTCTATATCTATGATAATGGATCGACGGATGAGACCTGTTCGCTTCTTCGAAGCCTGCTCTCTGAGGATGCGTTGACGATTGTTCCCTGGGCCGGGCGCATGCGCGATGCGGCGACATCGGCGGTACTGAACGGCCAGGTCATTACCTTCGCGCATGCCATCCTAAATTTCGGCGGTGACTACCGCTGGATGGCATTTATCGATGTGGACGAATTCCTCCTGCCGAAGGAGGCAGCGACGGTCGAGCAGGCGTTGGAAGCCGTCGGCGATTTCCCGAATGTCTCGCTGCCCTGGCATATGTTTGCGACCAGCGGCCATGAGATGCCGCAGGACGGACCGTTGACGTTGAATTATACGATGCGCGGCGCGAATCCGATGACGACGAAGGAAAACGTCAGCAATTTCAAGTGTATCGTCGATCCATGTGAAGTAACAGAAGTTAGTGTGCACCAGTTCCGGACGCGGGCCTATGGCGATCTGACGGCTAATGACGCGGGCAAGCGGTTTACCCGGCGTGCGCGAAAGTCGCCCGAGTTCTATTCGAACCGTTTTCTGCAGCTGAACCACTATTATACGAAATCCCGGCAGGAGCTGATGGAGAAGCTGGCGCGGGGTTGGACCTATGACGCGAGTGCGACGAAATATCGGGACAAGGTCCTGTCCATCGTCAAAAGCATCGAGGAAGACATGGTGGAGGATCGTTCGATGATCGATTTCATCGAGCGCGAGCGCATCGATCTCGGCCGTTGATCGATCCGCTCACTTGTTGGCGACCAGCAGCCGCTTGTATATGTCGCCGATGGCGGTCGCTTCCTTTTCCAGGGCGAATTCGCTGCGCACATGGCGCACGGCATTTTCTCCCTGGCGAAGGGTTTCCCCCGGATTGGCCAGATAGAAGGCGATCGCTCTGGTGAGAGCTTCGCCATCGCCCGCCGGCACCACGGCGCCGGTTTCGCCCGGTACGATCATTTCGGCATAGGCGCCGGCATCCGAGGCGACGACGGCGGTGCGGGAAGCCATGGCTTCCAGCGGCGTCAGACCGAAACCTTCGTTGCGGGAAGGGGCGACATAGAGGGTGGCGCGGCGATACCAGGGCTTGATATCGTCGACTTCGCCCATGAAGCGGATGCGATCGGTGAGGCCTGCATCCGCCACCATCTTTTGCAACTGCTCGCCAAAGCCGCGATGTTCTGATGTCACGCGGCCGCAGACGACGGCTGTCCAGTCCGGATAGCGCGGCAACAGCTCGATCATCGCCTTGACGAAGAGATCCGTGCCCTTCTGATGGCGGACGCGGCCGAAGCAGCCGATCAGATAGGTGCCGGGCAGGCCGGTTGCGGCCATGCGGTCATCAGGCTTTTCCGGCGGATGGAAGCTGTTGAGGTCGACGCCGTGCTGGATGACGGTGTGCGGCACCTCGAGAAAGCTGCCCGAGCGGGTGCTGGTGGCGATCACGGCATCCATGCGGCGGATCAGCCAGCGTGTATAGCCGGTATGGCGGCGCTGGGCGGCCGAGGTAAAGACGAGCTTGAGCGGCATGCGCAGAACGGAGCGCAGCAGCAAACCCGCCAGCATTTCGTTGTTGCGGCGGGCATGCCAAATGCGGACGCGATAGCGGCGCGGCTTCATCCACAGACCGGGCAGGCGGAGCCAGCCGAGCCTTGGCAGGTTCTCCGGCAGGCCGGGGCCGAGTGTGGCGATATGATAGCCGAGCTCGACCTGCTTGGGGATGAGCTGCACGATCGTAGATGTAACGCCGGAAAGCCGGCGTTTGAAATTCGTTGCTATGATTTCGATCTCATGGAGATCGCTCGCATGCGCTGTCTCGCGATCGCGCACGGGCGATCAGCCCCAAGTGATGGAGAGAATTTCGTAGCCCTTGGCGCCGCCGGGTGCATTGACCTCGATGGAATCGCCGACTTCCTTGCCGATCAGGGCGCGGGCGATCGGCGAGGAGATGGAGATGCGGCCTGCCTTCACGTCGGCTTCCTGGTCGCCGACGATCTGGTAGATCTTCTCTTCTTCGGTGTCTTCGTCGACCAGCTTGACCTTTGCGCCGAACTTGATCTTCGAGCCGGACATCTTGGTGAGATCGATGACTTCGGCGCGCGCCGTCAGGTCTTCGAGTTCGCTAATGCGGCCTTCATTGTGGCTCTGGGCTTCCTTGGCTGCATGGTACTCGGCATTTTCAGAGAGATCGCCATGGGCGCGCGCTTCTGCAATTGCCTCGATGATTCGCGGGCGCTCTTCCTGCTGACGCCAGCGCAGTTCTTCCTGCAGCTTGACGAACCCGTTCTGCGTCATCGGTACCTTTTCAACCATTTTTCTTGTCCTTCACTCCCTGTGTTGCTCTGCTGCAGACACAAAAGAAAACAGGTCCCGAAGGGGTACTTCGGAACCATCCAGAGCCATTATTCTCTCACCTATAGCAGATTGCGGCAGACGAAAGCCAGAAAATTCGAAGGTTTAGGGAAAGGTCCTGTTGAAGCTCCCTGACCATTCGATCGGCTGGCGGGGCCGCAACGAACGTGAGCCGGCTATCCTGCTCACGCTCCTTATTATCGAATCAGCTGCTTCAGAAATAGCTCTGCAGCGGCTGAACTTCGAGGTTTCCGGCCTTCAGTGCCTTGATCGCCATGGCGGCTGCTTCGGCACCGGCCATGGTGGTGTAATAGGGCACCTTCTGCATCAGCGTCGCGCGGCGCAGCGACTTCGAGTCCGAGATCGCCTTGTTGCTGTCGGTCGTGTTGATGACGAGCTGGACCTGACGGTTGCGGATCGCGTCCTCGATATGCGGACGTCCCTCAAGCACCTTGTTGATCTTCGTCGCTTCGATGCCGTTTTCGGCTAGGTAGCGCTGGGTTCCGCCGGTTGCCAGCACTTTGAAGCCCTGTTCGGCTAGCATGCGGATGGCCGGCAGCACGCGCGGCTTGTCTTCGTCGCGAACCGAGACGAAGACCGTCCCGTCACGCGGCAGCTCCACGCCGGCGCCGAGCTGCGACTTGGCGAAGGCCAGCGCGAAATCCGTGTCGAGGCCGATGACTTCGCCGGTCGAGCGCATTTCCGGCCCGAGCAGGGTGTCGACGCCGGGGAAGCGGGCGAAGGGGAAGACTGCTTCCTTTACGGCGATATGCTTCAGCTTGCGCGGATCGGGCTTTTCGCCATAGGCGGCAAAGGTCGCATCCAGTTTTTCGCCGGCCATGACGCGGGCAGCGATCTTGGCGATCGGCGCGCCGATGGTCTTGGCGACGAAGGGCACCGTACGCGAGGCGCGCGGGTTGACTTCGAGCACGTAGACCGTGTCGTCCTTGATGGCGAACTGAACGTTCATCAGGCCGCCGACATTCAGAGCCTTGGCCATGGCTTTCGCCTGACGCTCCAACTCGTCGATCATCGCAGGAGAAAGCGTGCGAGGCGGCAGCGAGCAGGCGGAGTCGCCCGAATGAATGCCGGCCTCTTCGATATGCTCCATGATGCCGGCAATGTAGACGTCGGTGCCGTCGGAGAGGCAATCGACGTCGACTTCGATGGCGTTCGTCAGATAGCTGTCGAACAGCAGCGGGTTCTTGCCGAGGAGCGTATTGATCTGGCCGGTCTTGTCGTTCGGATAACGCTGCTTGATGTCCTCAGGCACCAGTTCCGGAACCGTGTCGAGCAGGTAGCCCTGCAGCTGGCCTTCCGAATGGAGGATCTGCATGGCGCGGCCGCCAAGAACGTAGGACGGGCGCACGACCAGCGGAAAGCCGATTTCGGAGGCGACGAGGCGTGCCTGTTCGACGGAGTAGGCAATGCCGTTATTCGGCTGGTTGAGATCAAGCTTCATCAGGAGCTTCTGGAAGCGGTCACGATCTTCGGCAAGGTCGATCGCATCAGGCGCAGTGCCGAGGATCGGAATGCCGTTCTTTTCCAGCGCTTCGGCGAGCTTCAGCGGGGTCTGGCCGCCGAACTGGACGATGACGCCGACGACTTCGCCCTTTTCCTGCTCCGCACGCAGGATTTCGATGACATCTTCGGCCGTCAGCGGCTCGAAATAGAGACGATCCGACGTGTCGTAGTCGGTCGAAACCGTTTCCGGGTTGCAGTTGATCATGATGGCTTCATAACCGGCATCCTTCAGCGCGAAGGCGGCATGGCAGCAGCAATAATCGAATTCGATGCCCTGGCCGATACGGTTCGGGCCACCGCCGAGGATGACGACCTTCTTGCGGTCGGAAACCTGGGCCTCGGAGCGGGCAGCGCCGACGAAGGGCGTTTCATAGGTCGAGTACATGTAGGCCGTCGGCGAGGCGAATTCGGCGGCACAGGTATCGATGCGCTTGAAGACCGGGCGCACGTTCAGCGAATTGCGGAATTCCGCCACTTCCTTCGGGCGCTTGCCGGTCAAGGTCGCCAGACGCGCGTCGGAGAAGCCCATGGCCTTCAGCATGCGCAGATTGGCGGCATCCTGCGGCAGGCCGTGCTCACGAATGCGGCTTTCCATGTCGACGATGTTCTTCAGCTGCTCAAGGAACCAGGGGTCGATCTTGCAGCCTTCATGCACTTCTTCGACGCTGAGCCCCAAGCGCAGCGCCTGGGCGACCATGCGTAGGCGATCGGGCGTCGGCGTGCCGATGGCGGCGCGGATGGCGTTGCGGCTGCCTTCGCCTTCCTCCGTGCCGGGAATTTCGATCTCGTCCAGACCTGTGAGGCCAGTTTCGAGGCCGCGCAGCGCCTTCTGCAGCGATTCCGCGAAGGTACGGCCGATCGCCATGACTTCGCCGACCGACTTCATCGCGGTCGTCAGAACCGGGGATGCGCCGGGGAATTTTTCAAAGGCGAAGCGCGGGATCTTGGTGACGACGTAGTCGATCGACGGTTCGAAGGAGGCGGGCGTCGCGCCGCCGGTGATGTCGTTTTCGAGTTCGTCCAGGGTGTAGCCAACGGCGAGCTTGGCTGCGATCTTGGCGATCGGGAAGCCGGTTGCCTTCGAGGCCAGCGCGGAGGAGCGCGACACACGCGGGTTCATCTCGATGACGACCAGGCGGCCGTCCTTCGGATTGACGGCAAACTGTACGTTCGAGCCGCCGGTTTCGACGCCGATCTCGCGCAGAACCGCGATCGAGGCGTTACGCATGATCTGGTATTCTTTGTCCGTCAGCGTCAGAGCTGGGGCGACGGTGATCGAGTCGCCGGTATGAACGCCCATCGGGTCGATGTTTTCGATGGAGCAGATGATGATGCAGTTGTCCGCCGTGTCGCGGACCACTTCCATCTCGAATTCCTTCCAGCCGAGCACCGATTCTTCGATCAGCACTTCCGTGGTCGGCGAGGCATCGAGGCCGCCGCCGACGATCTCGAAGAATTCCGAGCGGTTGTAGGCGATGCCGCCGCCGGTGCCGCCAAGCGTGAAGGACGGACGGATGATGGCGGGCAGGCCGACATGGTCGAGCGCCTGCGCGGCAATTGCCATCGCATGGCTCATATAGCGCTGCTTGCGGTCGCTCTCGCCGAGGTTCCACTGGTTTTCCAGTTCGTCGAGTGCCTTGTCGAGCTCGGTGCCGGTAAGCTGCGCCTTCAGCTTGCTGCGCTCGGCTTCGTGGGTCTTGCGGTCAGCATCCTTGATGTCTGTGGCGTTTGCCAGCATCGAGCGTGGGGTTTCGAGGCCGATGCGGGCCATGGCTTCGCGGAAGAGGGCACGGTCTTCGGCCATGTCGATGGCGGCGGGCTTCGCGCCGATCATCTCGACATTGTAGCGGTCAAGCACGCCCATGCGCTTCAGCGACAGCGCGGTGTTGAGTGCGGTCTGGCCGCCCATGGTCGGCAGCAGCGCGTCCGGACGCTCCTTGGCGATGATCTTGGCGACGACCTCGGGCGTGATCGGTTCGACGTAGGTCGCATCCGCCAGGCCCGGATCGGTCATAATCGTTGCCGGATTGGAGTTGACGAGGATGACGCGGTAGCCTTCCTCTCTGAGTGCTTTACAGGCCTGCGTGCCCGAATAGTCGAATTCGCAAGCCTGTCCGATAACAATCGGTCCTGCGCCGATAATGAGGATCGATTTGATATCTTGGCGCTTCGGCATGGGCTCTCATCCGTTTTGTTGCGCAAAAAGCCGGCCAGGGTGGGAGATCACCGGTCGGGGGCGCATGGGCAATATTTTCAGGCTAGAAGCGGCTTATAGGCAAATGTATTTGCAAACGGAACCCCATAAATGGCGGAATCGACATGAATTCTGCAGACTTTGCAGCCATCAGCCGAAACGACGCCGAACGGCTTCCGCATAAGAGCGGCTGACGGGCATCTCCATTCCGTCTCGTGCGACGACGAAAAGCTTGCCGTTGTCGCGTTTGAGGCCGGCAACATGATCCGCGGCGACCCAGTGCGATCGGTGCAGGCGGATACCCTCGGTATTGCCGATTTCCATCAGAGCATCGCTGAAGCGCAGCAGGATGAGTTCGCGGCCACGTGTCGTCACGACCTCCGTGTAGTGGTCGCGAACGGTAAGCCTTATCAGCGCTCCCCGATTTTCCGGTTTCAGGCGCGAGAGAATTGGCGGCTGCGGTATTCCGGGCCGAATCTCAGGTGCGGAGGCGGATATCGTCTTCGCTTCCGCGAGATCTGTTCCTGCGGCTGCGATCGCTATCTGCCGATGCATGGTCATGTAGGAGAGAATGCAGAAGAGGGCGCAGAGGGGTATGGATCCGATGGACTGATGCAGGCTGCCGGCTACCGTGGGCATTGCGCCGAAGAATGCGAAATCGATGAGCGCGATGCCGAAGCCGATCGGCAATGCGGCGGTGACGGAACCGATCATCATTCTTGCGAACATGCTTGCTATTTGCCCGCGCAGCAGGATCTCGGCGATGATGGAGAAGACGATCGCGATCGACCACGCCATGGCATGCAGCGCAAGCCAGTAGCCCAGTCTTGCTCCCGGCATCAGCCGGTCAAGCGTGCCGTACGGCCCGGTCAGGGCAAAGATCAGGACGATCGTGACGAAGGTCGCCCAGAAGCGCGGTGAACGCTGGATGACCTGCAATTCACGAAGCGTGGACTGCAGAAAGGTGTGATCCACGAAGATGTCTCGTTCTTTCGCGCAATTTCGGTTGAGAGAACGACACTATCACGGAAAGGCTCGATAAACTCAACCGGATAGAAATCATGACGTTCGAGCCGCTTCTTGATGCACCAATCGCGATTCAGATCCACGTCGCGGCGGTCGTCCCGGCCGCTTTGCTGGGGGCCTATCTTCTCGCAAGGCCGAAGGGGACGCCGATACATCGGGTGCTCGGCAAGATATGGTTGGCTCTCATGGCCGTCACGGCGCTATCGAGCTTCTTCATTCATCAGATCAACATGTTTTACGGCTTCAGCCCGATCCATCTGCTCTCCCTTTTCGTTCTCTTCGGTTGCTGGGGAGCGATCGCCAATGCCCGCAAACATGATATCGACGCGCATAAGCGCATCGTCAGAGGCCTTTACTTCGGTGGCATCGTGGGTGCCGGAGCTTTTACCTTTTTTCCGGGGCGGATCATGAGCAAGGTGGCCTTCGATGGCGATGAAATAGCGCCGTTTCTGGTCGCAGCAGGTATAGCGATCGCGCTTTTATGGCCCATGTCCAAAGAAATATGGCGGCGGCGGCGTTTAAGCTAATGTTCTGTCGATAGCCAACTGGCTTTGTTACACTTCCTGGATATATAAATACCTCAAGGGACTTTGATTTTAGGCATCGCCAGGAGGTGCACTATGGATTGGAAGGGGCGTCGGCAATCCGACAATATTGAGGACGAACGCGGCTCATCGCCCATGAGCGGCGGCGGTGGCGGCGGCTTTCGATTTCCGGGCGGAGGGATTGGCGGCGGCGGTTTGAGCTTCCGCACCATTATCGTCCTTATCGTGATCTTCCTGATCCTGAGGGCCATGGGCGTCGATGTCATCGGTCTGCTGCAGCAAAGCGGCATGCTGGAGGGCGGCGGCTCCGGATATCAGCAGAGCACTTCCAACAGTAGTAGCGGCGGGCAGCCGGCCAATGACGAGATGAAGCAGTTCGTTGCGACCGTGCTTGCCGATACGGAAGACACTTGGACCGGCATCTTCAAATCGATGGGCCAGACCTATGCGGATCCGAAGCTCGTGCTGTTTTCCGGCAGCTTCCCTTCGGCTTGCGGTCAGGCTTCGGCGGCGACCGGCCCCTTCTATTGCCCGAGCGATCAGAAGGTCTATCTCGACATGGCCTTCTTCCAGCAGATGAAGGATCAGTTCGGCGCATCCGGCGATTTCGCGCAGGCCTATGTGATCGCGCATGAAGTCGGCCACCATGTGCAGGACCTGCTCGGAATTCTGCCGAAATTCAATCAGGCACGCCGTAACATGAGCGAAGTGGACGCCAACAAGATGTCGGTGCGCATCGAACTGCAGGCGGATTGCTTTGCCGGTATCTGGGGCAAGTTCACCCAGCAGAAGGGCATCCTGCAGGCCGGTGATCTCGAAGAGGCGCTGAACGCGGCGCAGCAGATCGGCGATGACACGCTGCAGAAGCGCACGCAAGGTTACATTGTTCCCGATAGCTTTAACCACGGCACGTCGGCGCAACGCGTGAAGTGGTTTAAGCAGGGTTTCGATTCCGGCAAGCTCTCGGATTGCGATACGCTGAACAACCCGGTCTGATCCTGCTTGCCCGCTCCCGGGATATCGGCGAGCGGGCAAGCCTTTCGAGTTATTTTTCGCTGTCGAGATGCGTCAGCTGCGCTTCGGGGTAGCGGCCACCGGCAGCGGCGTCTTTCGGGATCGCGCGTTCGATCGCGGCCATATCGGCTTGCGACAATTCAACCGTGAGCGCTCCCAGGGCTTCCGTCAAGCGGTCGCGGCGACGGGCGCCGATGACCGGGACGATATCCTTGCCCTTGGCTGCGACCCAGGCAATCGCGATCTGGGCGACGGTCGCGCCCTTCGTCTCGGCGATCTCCCGTAAAGCTTCCACCAGCTCCAGATTCTTTTCGACGTTTCCAGCCTGAAAGCGCGGGCTTATCGTGCGGAAGTCGCCCTTTTTGGCATTATCCTTCTGCCAGTGGCCGCTGATGAGGCCGCGCGACAGCACGCCATAGGCGGTTATGCCGATACCCAGTTCACGGCAGGCTGGCAGGATCTTGTCCTCGATGCCGCGCGAGATCAACGAATATTCGATCTGCAGGTCGACGATCGGATGGACGGCGGCGGCGCGGCGGATCGTATCCGCGCCGACTTCAGACAGGCCGATATGCCTGATGTAGCCTGCCTTGATGAGATCCGATATCGCGCCGATCTGATCTTCGATCGGCACGTTCGGGTCTAGGCGGGCAGGGCGGTAGATATCGATGTGATCGACGCCGAGGCGCTGCAGCGAATAGGCGACGAAATTCCGGATCGCCGCCGGCCGGGCATCGTAGCCGAGCCATGCTCCGGCGGGATCGCGCAGCGCGCCGAACTTGACGCTCAGCAGGAAATCGTCCCGCTTCAATCCCTTGATGGCTTCGCCGATCAACATCTCATTATGGCCCATGCCGTAGAAATCACCGGTATCGAGCAGGTTGATCCCCGCATCGAGCGCGGCATGTATGGTAGCGATGCTTTCGGCGCGATCGGACGGCCCATACATGCCAGACATGCCCATGCAGCCGAGGCCAAGCGTGGATACCTGCGGTCCGGTTCTTCCCAGTTGATATTTTTCCATCGTTACTCTCCTTGGTCGAAGGTGCGCCCTCTTTTCCAGAGGTCTTTGTGATGATGTTTTACTCCGCTGCTCTCTGTGCGATAATCCCGGTAAATCGAAACAGGTCGTTTGGAATTTTGCACAATGGATGACTTGCCACTGGCAGACCTGGTTGCCTTTACTGCGGTTGCCCGCGAGCGCAGCTTTCGTGAAGCGGCACGCAAGCGCGGCGTTTCCGCCTCGTCATTAAGCGAAGCGGTCCGGCGGCTGGAGGAACGGCTAACAGTCCGTCTGCTCAATCGCACGACCCGAAGCGTGACGCCGACGGAGGCGGGAGAGCGGCTGATGGAGCGGCTGACGCCCGCCATGAGCGAGATCTCTGTGGCGCTCGACGATATCAACAGCTTTCGCGACAGCGTCGGCGGGACTTTGCGGCTGAATGTGCCGACCGTTGCTGCCATCGTGGTCATGCCCGACATCATCAGCCGCTTTCTGAAGGAATATCCCGCGATCTCGGTCGAAATCGTCGCTGAAGACAGTTTCATCGATGTTGTGGCGGCCGGTTACGATGCCGGGATTCGCTATGACGAGCGGCTGGAAAAGGATATGATCGCCGTACCGATCGGGCCTCGGCAACAGCATTATATCACAGCCGCGGCGCCGGCCTATCTGGCTGCAAACAGCACGCCGCAACATCCGCGCGATATACTCGAGCATCGCTGTATTCGTCATCGCTTCCTGAGCGGATATGCTTTGCCATGGGAGTTCGAAAGGAAAGGCGAGACGCTCTTTATTACACCGCCGATGGTCGTCGCAACGAATTCGATCGACATCGAGCGCAGCGCGGCGGTGGCTGGATTGGGCATTATCAGAACATTTAAAGAGTTCCTCGCGCCGCAGATTGCCAGCGGAGAATTGGTGCCGATTTTGGAAGAATGGGACACGGTTTTTCCCGGCCCGTTTCTCTATTATGCCAGCAGACGCCATATGCCGACACCACTCAGAGCCTTCGTCGACTTTCTCAATCGAGAACAGCGGCGCGGTCGCGACAGATAGTCGCTTTTGTGCCAAGGATCAAAAAAAGCGTTCGATAAATCAATAGGATTGAAGCGTTCACGTATTGTTTCCGCCAAAATCTTTATGTATGGGGAACGCACCGGTTTTTCGTTCACGTTCTGTCTCTTTCATCGAGGCGGAGCCGCCAGAAGGCATCTCCATGATCGATCAGAAATTCGCCCGTCGAGGCCTGTTCCTCGTCTTCCTCATCCTCTTCCTCGACGTCATCGGTATCGCGATCATCATGCCGGTGATGCCGAAATATCTTGAGGAGTTGACGGGTGCTTCGGTCAGCACGGCGGCGACCGAGGGCGGCTGGCTGTTGCTGGCCTATGCCGGCATGCAGTTTCTGTTTTCACCCCTGATCGGCAATCTGAGCGATCGCTATGGCCGTCGGCCGCTGCTATTGGCCTCCGTGCTGACCTTCGCGATCGACAATTTCATCTGTGCGATTGCCGGCTCATACTGGATGCTGTTTGTCGGCCGCATCCTCGCCGGCATCAGCGGCGCAAGTTTCTCGACCTGCTCCGCCTATATCGCCGATATCAGCAATGACGAGAACCGCGCGAAGAATTTCGGCCTGATCGGCATGGCTTTCGGTGTCGGCTTTGTGCTTGGCCCCGTCATCGGGGGCTTTCTGGGCGAGTTCGGTCCCCGCGTGCCCTTCTATGGCGCGGCGGCTCTCGCGTTCCTGAATTTCGTCGGCGCCTATTTCCTGCTGCCGGAAACGCTCGACGCGAAACACCGCCGGCCCTTCGAGATCACGCGCGCCAATCCGTTCGGCGCGCTGAAGCACATGCGCCGCTACCAAGGTATCGGCTGGGTCTGTGTCGTGATGTTCCTGAACTGGCTGGCGCATGGCGTTTACCCGGCGGTCTGGGCTTTCGTCACCTCCTATCGCTATGACTGGAGTGAGGGGCAGATCGGCTTCTCGCTCGCTGTCTATGGGATAGGTGCCGCCATCGCCATGGGTCTCGTATTGCCACGGCTGGTGCCTGTGCTCGGCGAGTGGAAGACCGCAGTGCTCGGAATGGTGTTTTCCGGTCTCGGCCTGATCGGCTACGCCTTTTCATGGCAAGGTTGGATGGTTTACGCAGTTATCGTCCTGACTGTCATTGAAAATGTCGCGGATGCGCCGCTTCGTTCCATTGCAGCCAGCAAGGTCCCGCCTTCCGCACAAGGCGAATTGCAGGGAGTGCTCGGCAGCCTGACGAGTATAACCGCCATCATTGGGCCGGTGCTGTTTCCGTATCTATTCCAGTATTATACCGCGCCAACCGCACCCGTCGTTTTTGCTGGTGCGCCCTTCATCATGAGCGCAACCCTGGTGGTTGCCGGCCTTGTCGTGCTCGTGGCGAAGGTCCGCAAGACCGAGCCGAAAGCGGTATCCCAATCCCAGGCGGGCGAAGCGGCCTAAAATATCATCAGATATTTTGATCTTCTGATGAATTCTTTAGCATTATCGACTTGTCTGCTGGCTTTTTAACCTAGGTTGCGTTAATGCGGCAGCTCGCGCACCCTTGGGTAGGACGGTTTGCGCGACTCTAAAGATCGAGTCTTCGCTATGGATATGCCGGCACCTGCGCGCCCTTACGCGCATGACAATGATAATTCGTGGTCAGCACATGTGCGCGCAACGCTTGCGCTGGGCATTCCGCTGATCGGTGCGCAATTGGCGCAGCTCGGGATTAACACCACTGACGTCATGATCGTCGGCCGGCTCGGTGCCGAGCAGCTGGCTGCAATGGTGCTTTCCGCGCAGTTTCTGTTCACGATCCTGGTTTTCGGTTCGGGTTTTTCCATCGCGGTCATGCCGCTGGTGGCGCAAGCCTATGGCAGAGGCGACGTTACCTCGGTGCGCCGTGCGCTGCGTATGGGCCTATGGGTCGTAACGGCTTATTGGCTGCTGGCGCAGCCGGCTTTCTTCTATTCCGAGGAGATTTTGCTCGCTGCGGGGCAGAAGCCCGATGTCGCGAAATTGGCAAGCGGCTATATCGACATCGGCCACTTCGCCGTGTTGCCGGGGCTGCTCTACAATGTCATCCGAGCGTTGGTGAGCGCCATCGGTCGTGCCGGCATCATCCTCAAGGTGACTATCGCCATGTTGGTGATGAATGCCGTGCTGGCCTATATTCTGGTGCTCGGTCATTTCGGCCTGCCGGCTATGGGTCTGCATGGTGCGGCCATTGTTTCTGTCGCCGTGCAGACCGCCGGTTTGCTCTTCATCGTTGGTTACGTGCAAGCCCACCAGGAAACGCGGCGCTACGAGATCTTTGTGCGATTCTGGCGGCCCGACTGGCATGCTTTATGGGATGTCATCCGGCTTGGTTTCCCGATCGGCGTAACGGTTCTGGCTGAGGTCAGCCTATTCACGGCAGCATCGCTGCTGATGGGCCAGATCGGCACCATCGAGCTTGCTGCGCACGGCATCGCTTTGCAGTGGGCGTCCATCGCCTTCATGATCCCGCTGGGCCTCAGCCAGGCAGCGACGGTGCGCGTCGGTGTCGCCCACGGTCAGGGCGATCATCTCGGTCTCAAGCGTGCGGCCATCGTCGTGCTCGTCGTTTCGTGCTGTATCGCGCTTTGCGGCAGCATCCTGTTTGCAACCGTGCCATCCTGGCTGGCAAGCTGGTTCCTTGACGTCCATTCGGCCGAGGCGCCGCAGGTGCTTGCCTTCGCCGCACCGCTGATTGTCGTCGCCGGCCTATTCCAGCTCGTCGATGGGCTGCAGGCGATTGCGAGCGGCTTGCTGCGCGGGCTGAAGGACGCGCGCGTGCCGATGATCATGGCGCTGATCGCCTATTGGCCGATCGGCTTCTTTCTTGCCTGGTTGCTGGCGTTTCCGCTCAGCTTCGGCGGCATCGGTATCTGGTTCGGCTTCCTGCTCGGCCTTGCTTCAGCAGCGGCGATGCTTTGCGCCCGGTTCTACCTTCTTGTGCGGACGCAAAAGGCTGCCGCCGCTTGATAGCGGCAGCCATCTTCGCACCGCGAGACTACTGACAAAAATTGACAGCATGATCGTCTATAACTGTTTCATACCAGAGACGGGAGACGACCATGATGTTCAAGGCAAGCAATCATAGTGATGCAGCGCTTTTCCCGCGGGAAGGCCAGATCAATCAGGGGGCGGCTGTACGCCTTCTGCCCCACGCCAACACCTCATCCCGGCGGCAGGAGCCGGAGCAGAAATCCTATTGGTTGGCAGTAGCGAGTGCCGAGCATGTGCGTATCGGGCGCCGGCATGGTTTCATGCAGGTAAATCATGGCAAGCGAGCCCCTTTAATGCGGATCAAGCCGGGCGACGGCATCGTCTACTATTCGCCCTCCGTCAAAATGGGCGAAAGGGACGGGTTTCAGAGCTTCACCGCCATCGGCTTTGTCCGTGAAGGCGAGCCCTATCTTGGCGAGATGGGCTGCGGAAAAGCCTATCGCAAGGATGTGGACTGGCTGGACGCGCCCGAACAGCCGCTTCGTCCTCTCCTGGGCTGGCTTGATTTCACCCAGGACAAGAATTGGGGCTACAAACTGAGATTCGGCCTCGTCGAGTTCGGGCAATCAGACTTCGAGTTCCTCGAGGAAATCTTGATGAGCGAGCTTGAGGTGGTGAAGCAGCGCCGCATGCAGGCGTAGAGCATTTCCGCTTTTCTTCGAATCGCGAAAACGCTCTATCTCCTTGTTTTGGTGTAGTTCCGGCCGCGAAAACCGCTTCGCACTTTTGCTGGAACTGCTCTAGGCCTGCAATAAAGTAATACCGTGTGACGAAAGACCTCCCAAGTTGACGCACAAAGAGAAAGCCCCGGATTGATCTCAATCCGGGGCTTTTCTCATGCGATTGGGTGGTCGATTCTATCAGGCGCGTTCGGTGAGGGCCGCTTCGCCCTTCTTCTCGCGCACCAGGTTGATGAAGCGGCGGAAGAGATAGTGGCTGTCCTGCGGGCCGGGCGATGCTTCCGGGTGATGCTGCACGGAGAAGACCGGCTTGCCGGAAACGCGAAGACCGCAATTGCTTCCATCGAAGAGCGAAATATGAGTCTCCTCAACGCCTTCGGGCAGCGACTTCGAGTCGACTGCGAAGCCGTGGTTCATCGAGACGATCTCGACCTTGCCAGTCGTATGGTCCTTGACCGGATGGTTGGCACCGTGATGGCCCTGATGCATCTTCGCGGTCTTGGCGCCGAGTGCCAGACCAAGCATCTGATGGCCGAGGCAGATACCGAAGAGCGGGATTTCGGTCTTCAGTAGATCCTTGATGACGGGCACGGCATATTCGCCGGTCGCTGCCGGGTCACCGGGGCCGTTCGACAGAAAAATGCCATCCGGCTTGAGACCGAGGACGTCATCCGTCGAAGCCGTCGCCGGCAGGACCGTGACCTTGCAATCGAGGCCGGCGAAAAGGCGCAGGATGTTGCGCTTGACGCCGTAATCGAGGCAGACGACATGGTACTTAGCGTCATCGGCGCCGAGTTCGCCATAGCCTTCGTTCCAGACCCAGGGTGTCTGCGACCATTGCGAGGACTGGCCGGAAGAGGCGACCTTGGCGAGATCAAGACCTTCAAGTCCGCTCCAGGCCTTGGCGTCCGCCTTCAGCTGCTCGATATCGAAGACGCCGTTCGGATCGTGAGCGATCACGCCGTTCGGCATGCCGTTCTCGCGGATCCAGGCGGTCAGCGCACGCGTGTCGATGCCGCAGAGCCCGATGATGCCGCGCGCCTTCAGCCATTGGTCGAGGTGTTTGGCGGCGCGGTAGTTCGAGGGGTCGGTGATATCGGCCTTGAAGATGACGCCGACGGCGCCGTGACGGGCGGCTGGCGTGAGGTCTTCGATGTCTTCATCGTTGGTGCCGACATTGCCGATATGGGGGAAGGTGAAGGTGACGATCTGGCCGAGGTAGGAGGGGTCGGTCAGGATCTCCTCGTAACCCGTGAGCGCCGTGTTGAAGCAGACTTCGGCCTGGACCTTGCCGGTCGCGCCGATACCCTTGCCTTCGATCACAGTACCATCCGCGAGAACGAGGAGGGCAGTCGGCTTTTCAGTGGTCCATGGGGCTGTGGCGGTCATAGTCGTCATCCCGTTTCCGGCGTCGGGCGCGGCCTTGAAGAGACCGGCGGTTCCGCCATGTTTGTAGCAAGGTGCAGCCGTCGACCGAGGTCGCGGCTTGAGATCTTCCTATCGATCTTATGTGCAGGTGATGGACATAGCTAAACAAGGCGAGCGGGTCAATGCGCGGTTTGCTTTCCCTTCAAGGAATTCGGGCTCTCGGGCGCAATTGCGTTGATCGACACTGTTGGTTTAAGAGACAGCAACATGACATAAGTGGCCGGGGCGATCGTCGCCGGCCTGCTTCAAGGAGTTAAAGACATGATCCGCGAAACCCTTTCCAACGCCCAGAAGGATGCCATGAAAGCCAAGGACACGGCGAGGCTTTCGACCGTCCGTCTCATCCTTGCAGCCATCAAGGACAAGGACATCGCCAATCGCGGTCTCGCCAAGGAACAGGCGAGCGACGACGAGATTCTGCAGCTGCTCGCCAAGATGATCAAGCAGCGCGAGGAATCGGTGAAGATCTACATCGAGGGCGGCCGTCCAGAGTTGGCTGACAAGGAGCGCGAGGAAATCGCCGTCATCCAGGGTTTCATGCCGGAGCAGCTTTCCGAAGATAAGGTTCGTGAGATCTGCGTTGCGATTGTCGCGGAACTTGGCGCGCAGGGCCTGAAGGATATGGGCAAGTGCGTGGCCGCCCTGCGCGAGCGCTATGCCGGTCAGATGGATTTTGCTAAGGCTTCGGCTATCTTGAAGGAGCTGCTGAAGTAAAATTCTGTTTCGCGCTTGGCATGCGGATTGGCCGCGTGCCGAGGGTGTTTTGCCAGGCAGCGTCTATGATGGCGAGCTTCCCCGCCTGATAGTTGCAATACTCCTCGACAAAGGCGCTCGAGAGCCAAAGCTGGCTCCGTCCCGGCGATCCCGTCCAGCCCACGCTTTGCATTTTTATGGCCTTGTTCATGAGTCGCTTTGCGTTTGTTCTGGAGATCAGAAAGCGGTTGCAGATATCGGTAAAGGCCACCGGCCCGATAATCGCTTTTTTAGTCGCGGTGTTGATCGTCCCGATGCGGGAGATCAGATAATCCATGATGATGCCGCCCGAGTTTGCCCAGGTAAACAGGTCGAAGGTTTCTCCCGGATTGCGCAGCTCGTCGCTTTCAATGATGCCAACCGAGATCGTGGGCTGCATAAGGGCAATGAATTCCGGTTTTTTGCCGAATGAGGCGTTGCGCTTGCCGCCATCCAATCGATCCAGCACGGAAAGATGGATGCTCAGCCATAGCGCAAGCTGCTTTGCGGCCTCTTCCGTCGGCTGCATCGGCCGAGCGCGCCGATCATTGGCTATGGGCAGGTAGCGCAGAAAATCGAGAGCAAGCATCTCCTGAATAAAGCTAAGCGCAGTGTTGTGGCTGGCGATTTCATGCTCGACAATATAGTTGGCGAAACGATTGGCATGGATGCCGGGCGGTTCCCCGTCAATGCCGCCACAATAGAGGGCGAAGCCGGCAAGCGCCATCAGCCAGCGCTGCTGTGAAGCAAAGACGGAGCATACGTGCTGATTCCGATCATAAGTTGATAAAATCTCTCGTGTATAATCGAGGATTTCTGGGAAAAAATTCGGGTTTTGTGTAAGTTCCTTTGTAGACAAAGACATGCAATCGTCTCCGATCAACTGAACTAAGTTTCAAATTGTCTGACGAGATAATTAATAAGATCGCATATACGTAGATAATAAAGGATATCGATCGACAGCCTTGCGTCAAGATATTCGCGGCGAGGAACCAAAGATGTTCCGCAGCATGTGCGGGATGCTCGCGCCGTCGTGAATTGGGAATGGCCCAAAATTAGAGAAGGCAGGAGCTGGGGGAGCTCCTGCCTTCTTGCGCTTTGCTGACATTTGATGACGCAGGGTGGGGCCCAAAAATCAAACGTCTTTTGCAAAGGCACTCAGGTGGGGCGGCGCCGGGGGTAGGGATGGTGCCCCACCTGAGTATCTGCTGAACTTATCGGAGAATCCTGATCTGCTGGGGCAAAGCCAATGCCTGCGGCGGCAGTTCGGACATTTGAATCTTTACGCCTGCTGAAAGGGCAGGGACCTTCATATCCGCCGGCAGCTGATATCCTGCACCGGCATAGAGCACGTTCTTGTCGCTGGCGCTGCCGGTCATTGTAGCCGAGCTATAAGTAGCTGTGGCAAAGATGGCTGCTGCTGCCAAGGGTACGATAAGAACGCGCATTTTTCTCTCCTAAACTGAAAGCCCGTACCTGGTGGCCTTCGGTTCGTCAGGGCGTCTCGGCATGTCGCGTCGCGAAGAAGTCCTTCGCCGGCTTGTCTCGCCCTGTGAGAAGGACGCTATTGCGACGCACACCAACAATCAAATTACAAAAAAATAATGTTTGGCTTACGAACCATGCCGCAAATGTGCCTTCAAGGAGTGTCGCCCGGGCGCGATTGCTTTGCAGCCATTGATTGTTCATGGCGTCGCCCTTGTTCGCATTTGTCGACCATAGGCTGTGCAAGCCTTTGCTTTTCCGCAGATTTTTGCGGACGAAATAGTTACTCCCATGGACATAATCCTACCAGTTCCGGTCACAGTGAAGCGATTTTTGGGCGTTTCGGGCCTGTCAAACGCGGCCGTGGATTTCGAGGCGAATACGAATAAATGTGCCGCCATGTTCACGGAGTTGTGATCGAGGGGCGAAAATGCAATCGCCGGCAAAGGGCTGTGAATAGCGTGGGAGGCGGCCGGGTGGTCGTGGCAATGCCCCGTATTCCTGTTTATATGGAGCGAGCCAGAGGTAGCCATGCGATTTTCCAATACGTTTCTCGATGAGATTCGCGACCGCGTCTTGATTTCAGACGTGATCGGTCGTCGCGTGACGTGGGATCGGCGCAAGACCAATGTGCCGCGCGGCGATTACTGGGCCTGCTGCCCCTTTCATGGCGAGAAATCGCCGAGCTTCCACTGTGAGGATCGCAAAGGGCGCTATCACTGCTTCGGCTGTGGCGTCACAGGCGACCATTTCCGCTTTCTGACTGAATTGGAGGGCTTGAGCTTTCCGGAGGCCGTGCAGCAGATCGCCGACATGGCAGGCGTTCCGATGCCCGTTGCCGATCCGATGGAGGCGAAGCGCGAGAAGGAACGCACGTCGCTGCTCGACGTCATGGAAATGGCGACCCAGTTTTTCCAAGACCAGTTGCAGACAGCCAATGGAGCGCGGGCAAGGGCCTATCTGAGAGACCGCGGCCTCAGCGGCCGCACGATCGAGACCTTCCGTTTGGGATATTCGCCCGATAGCCGCAACGCCCTGAAAGAGCATCTTGCCAGCAAGGGTGTGCTGAAGGAGCAGATGGAGGCCTGTGGCCTCGTCGTGCATGAGAACGTGCCGGTCTCCTATGACCGCTTCCGCGACCGCATCATGTTTCCGATCCTGTCCTCGCGCGAGAAGGTGATTGCCTTTGGTGGCCGTGCCATGTCGCCGGATGCGCCGGCGAAATACTTGAATTCCAACGAGACCGAGCTCTTCCACAAGGGCAATGTGCTCTACAATTTCACCCGTGCCCGCCGCGCTTCGCAGGGCGCCGATGGCGCGGGGACCATTATCGCGGTCGAAGGTTATATGGATGTCATCGCGCTGCATCAGGCCGGCGTCGAGAATGCCGTTGCGCCGCTTGGCACGGCTCTGACGGAGAGCCAGCTCGATCTCCTCTGGAAGATGACGCCGGAGCCGGTGCTCTGCTTCGATGGCGATGGCGCCGGCATCCGCGCCGCCAATCGTGCCGCCGATCTGGCGCTGCCTCATATCAAACCGAACCGCACCGTACGCTTTGCCTTGCTGCCCGATGGCAAGGACCCCGACGATCTCGTACGGCAGGATGGGCGCGCGCCGTTCGACAAGGTGTTGGCGCAGGCAAAGCCTCTTGCCGACCTCATCTGGACGAGGGAGGCCGGCAGCGGCACCTTCGAGACGCCGGAGGCGCGGGCGGAGCTGGAAGCGCGGTTGCGGCGCATCGTGTCTGTCATCGGCGACGAAGATGTGCGCCGCCATTATCAGCAAAATATGCGTGAGCGGTTGAACGGGCTGTTCCAGCCGCAGTTCCAGCGGGGCGGCCAGCAGGGGCGTAATTTTTCCCGCGACGGTAATAGCCGCAACTTTGCAGGTCGTGGCGGACAGGCACGTACCGGGGCTGCGGTGGCGACGACCGCATCCGATCGCTTGCAGCGTTCGGCCATGATCAAGGGACATCAGGATATTCCGAGCCTTCGCGAAAGCGTGCTCGCTTTGACCATCGTCAACCATCCGGCACTGCTACAGGACGAATATGACGAGATCGCCGCGATCGATTATGACAGCCGTGAACTGCAGCGGCTCTGGTCCGCGGTCCTCGGGGCGGCTGCAACCTTGGTCGGGCCTCAGCTCGTGCGCGAGCGACTGCTCGAGCAATTGGAAGAACAGGATTTCGGCGCCCTGCTGAAAAGCTTGGAACAGCAGATTCGCAATGCCCGTCTGTGGACTGCCACCGAGGCCGCCGCCATGGAGGATGCGCGCGAGGGCTATCGCCAAGCACTTGCGCTCCACAAGCGCTCGAAAGCATTGCGCTGGCACAAGATCGAGCTGGAAGGCGCTATTGCCGAGGCGACGGAAGAAGGCGACGGTGAAGCGATCGAGCCGTTGATTCGCGCCTTGCAGGAAGTACAGCTCGAGGCGCTGCGTCTGGAAAATCAGGAAGCGATCATCGATGGCTTCGGCGTGCTCTCCGGTCGCGTCAAAGGTGCCGCTGGAAAATAGGGAATAGATGCCTCAGCCTGAACGACAAGAGCCGCGATTTTCCGTAGACGACGCATTGTTTGGTGAGGGCACAGGTGTGCCGGCGCCGCTCGATGTGTTGAAACGTGTCTATGGCTATTCCGCCTTTCGCGGCAAGCAGCAGCAGGTGATCGAGCATGTCGTCTCCGGCGGCGACGCGGTCGTGCTGTTTCCGACCGGTGCCGGCAAGTCGCTGTGTTTCCAGATTCCCGCGCTTTGCCGCGATGGTATCGGCATCGTCGTTTCGCCGCTGATCGCGCTGATGCGGGATCAGGTAGAGGCGATGAAACAGCTCGGCATCCGGGCTGCCGCCCTGAATTCGTCCCTGTCGCGCGAGGAGGCGAGCGATGTCTATCGCGCCATTTCCGCAGGCAAGCTCGATCTGCTCTATGTGACGCCGGAACGTATCGCGACAGAAGGCTTCTGCCAGATGCTCGGGCGGGCGAAGATCGCGCTTTTCGCGATCGACGAAGCGCATTGCGTCTCTCAATGGGGCCATGACTTCCGACCGGAATATCGCGATCTCGGCAGGCTTGCGGAGCTTTTTCCCGGCGTGCCGCGGATCGCGCTAACGGCAACGGCCGATCCGCACACGCGGGACGACATCATCGAGCGGCTGGCGCTCGATGATGCCAAGGTCTTCACCACGAGCTTCGACCGACCGAACATCACCTATGAGATTGTCGAGCGCGATCAGCCGCGCCAGCAATTGCTCCGTTTTCTCGACGGGCATCGTGGCGATAGCGGCATCGTCTATTGCCTCTCTCGTGCCAAGGTCGAGGACACGGCGGAGTGGCTGAACGGGCAAGGCATCCGCGCGCTTCCCTATCATGCCGGCATGGATCGAGCGCTTCGCGATGCCAATCAGGATGCCTTCTTGAAAGAGGAAGACCTGTGCCTTGTGGCGACGGTTGCCTTCGGTATGGGCATCGATAAACCGAATGTGCGCTATGTCGCGCATCTCGATCTGCCGGGATCAGTGGAGGCTTATTACCAGGAGACTGGCCGCGCCGGGCGCGATGGGCTGCCCTCCAATGTCTGGATGGCCTATGGCATGGCCGATGTCATCCAGCGCGGGCGGATGATCGACGAAGGCGGCGCGTCCGAGGAGATAAAGCGCGTCGAGCGGGCAAAGCTCAATGCGCTGCTCGCGATCTGCGAGACGGCCGGCTGCCGGCGGCAGTCGATCCTTTCGCATTTCGGCGAGGCACATGGCGGCGGTTGCGGCAATTGCGATACCTGCCTGAAGCCTGTGGAGACCTGGGACGGGACGGAAGCTGCTATCAAGGCGCTCGCCGCCGTCTATCGGACCGGCGAGCGTTTCGGCACCGGCCATGTCATCGATGTGCTGATGGGAACGGTCAATGAGAAGACCGAGCGTTTCGGCCACATCGATATGCCGGTTTTCGGCGCAGGCAAGGATATTCCCTCTCGCACCTGGCAATCGATCTTCCGGCAATTATTGGCGAACGGCTTTATCAGCATCGACCACACGGCCTTCGGCGCGATGAAGCTCCAGGAACAGGCGAGGGCCGTCTTCAAGCGCGAGCGGCAGGTGTTTTTCCGCAAGGATCGGCCCGAAACGGGCCGTCGCGGCAAAAAGGCGGGACGACCGGAGAAGCAGGCACACGGGCTTTCCGGCGAGGCACAGGCACTGTTCGATGCGCTGCGGGCCGAGCGCACCCGGATCGCCAAGGAGTTGGGCGTGCCGCCTTACGTCGTTTTTCCGGATACGACGCTGATTGCCTTTGCGACAGAGCGGCCCAGGAATCACCGAGATCTTCTGGGGATATCGGGGGTCGGTCAATCGAAGCTGGACCGCTATGGAGACGCGTTCCTTGCCGTGATTTCGGAGTTCGCCAATCGGTGACGTGTTGACGCCATTATCGAAGCCCGGCCGCCGACATGCTACATGCGTACCGTCATTCCGCCATCGACGGTCAGGATATGGCCGTTAACGAAAGAAGCGGCATCGCTGGCGAGGAAAAGTGCTGCGCCCGCAATCTCGTCGGGACGTCCCCAGCGCTGAACGGGGATGCGCTGACGCACGATGGGGATCAGGTCTTCGTTCGCGACCATTGCTGCATTGGTTTCCGTTGCGAACCAGCCTGGCGCGATGGCGTTGCTTGTGATGCCGTGAGGGCCAAATTCCACAGCCATGCTGCGCATTAGACCTGTCAGACCCTGCTTGGCGGCGGGATAGACGCAGTCACCCGGCATGACGACCTGTCCGCTGATCGAAGTGACCGAGATCAGCCGCCCGTGATTATTTCGTTTCATCAGGCGCGCCGCATCGCGGGAGAGCATGATCGAGGCGGCGAGATCCGTGTTGAGCAGGGCGAGGATCGCCTCGTCGTCGAAGTCGGCCAGCGGGCGCCTGTCGCGGGCACCGACATTGTTGATCAGTATGTCGAGCCGGCCGTGATTTTTCTCGATGTTGTTTATTGCTGCATGCTGAGCGTCGCGATCGGAAATGTCGAAGGCGGCGGCTTCCGCCGAGCCGCCTCTTGCTCGGATCGCTTCCACGGCTGCATTGAGTGTGGCTGCGGTTCGTCCGTTGATGATGACGTGAGCGCCGGCATCGGCGAGCGCCTGGGCCATCTCAAATCCCAGGCCACGTCCGCCGCCGGTAATGAGAGCAACCTGTCCTGCGAGGGAGAATCTATGGAATATGCTCATGGTTCTCCCTTATTATCAGACCAACGCCAATCTGCTGCAAAATATTGGACTGAGTCAAGTAATTTTTGGAATGAAGCCTCCTCAGACTTGACCAGGAAATTGCGTCAACCCGCCCTGCTTTGACAGATGCTATCGAAACTGCGCTCTGTCGCGCTGACGTCACCGGGTTGCGCATTTTTGCCGTTGCTGGATGCAGTAAGTGGCCGGATCCTATGTTATTCCTTGATTAATTAGGCCCTTTGACCAGCATCGGAATGCGACCATGACTTCTGCGTTCATCTCCCACCTGCGCAACGAACTTCTCGGCCTGAAAGAAGCCGGCCTCTATAAGGCCGAGCGCGTCATCACCTCCAAGCAGGCTGGCGAAATCGCCGTGCTCGGCGGCGCGCGCGTCCTCAATTTCTGCGCCAACAACTATCTCGGTCTCGCCGACAATGAGGAACTTGCTGAGGCCGCAAAGAAAGCGCTCGATCGCTATGGCTACGGCATGGCCTCGGTGCGCTTTATCTGCGGCACGCAGGAAGAGCACAAGCAGCTCGAGGCGCGGATTTCGGCTTTCCTCGGCATGGAGGCGACGATCCTCTATTCGTCCTGCTTCGATGCCAATGGCGGGTTGTTCGAGACGCTGCTGTCGGAAGAGGATGCCATTATCTCGGATGCCCTCAATCATGCCTCCATCATCGATGGTGTGCGGCTCTCCAAGGCAAAGCGCTTCCGCTATGCCAACAATGACATGGCGGCTTTGGAAGAAGAGCTGAAGAAGGCAGAAGGCAGCCGCTTCAAGCTGATCGCGACGGACGGCGTCTTCTCGATGGACGGCATCATCGCCAACCTCGGCGGTGTCTGCGATTTGGCGGAGAAATACGGTGCGATGGTCATGGTCGATGACAGCCATGCGGTCGGCTTCGTCGGCGAGCATGGCCGGGGATCGGCCGAATATTGCGGCGTCGAAGGCCGTATCGATATCATCACCGGCACGCTCGGCAAGGCACTTGGCGGTGCCTCGGGTGGCTATACGTCGGCGAGAGGCGAGATCGTCGAATGGCTTCGGCAGCGCTCGCGTCCGTATCTCTTCTCGAACACCTTGGCGCCGGTTATCGCTGCTGCTTCCTTGAAGGTCTTCGATCTGATCGAGAACGGCGCCGACCTGCGTGCACGCCTTCAAGGCAATGCCGAACTCTTCCGCCGTGAGATGACCAAGCTCGGCTTCACGCTTGCCGGCGCCGATCACCCCATCATTCCCGTCATGCTCGGAGATGCAAAACTCGCGCAGGACATGGCGGCGCTCATGCTGCAGAAAGGCGTCTACGTCATCGGCTTTTCCTTCCCCGTGGTGCCGAAGGGACAGGCGCGCATCCGCACACAGATGTCAGCTGCCCATTCGAAGGCCGATGTCGAAAAGGCGATTGCAGCCTTTGCCGAAGCCGGAAAAGAACTCGGAATCATTTGAATTGGTTGGAGAGAGCCGATCATGTCGAACATGATGAAAGCGTTGGTCAAATCCAGGCCGGAAGTCGGGCTGTGGATGGAACATGTGCCGGTTCCGGACGTCGGGCCAAACGATGTCCTGATCCGGGTCAGGAAGTCGGCGATCTGCGGTACGGATGTCCATATTTGGAACTGGGATCAATGGGCGCAAAAAACCATTCCCGTACCGATGGTCGTCGGCCATGAATTCTGCGGTGAGATCGCCGAGATTGGTTCGGCGGTGACGAAATATCATGTCGGCGAGCGCGTCTCGGGCGAAGGTCATATCGTTTGCGGCAAGTGTCGTAACTGCCGGGCGGGCAGGGGCCATCTCTGCCGCAACACGCTCGGTGTCGGCGTCAACCGCCCCGGCTCTTTCGGCGAGTTCGTCTGCATTCCCGAATCCAATGTGGTGCCGATCCCCGACGATATCCCGGATGAGATTGCCGCGATCTTCGACCCCTTCGGCAATGCCGTACATACGGCGCTTTCCTTCGATCTGGTCGGTGAAGATGTGCTGGTGACCGGCGCGGGGCCGATCGGCATCATGGGGGCGATGGTCGCCAAGCGCTCAGGCGCCCGCAAGGTTGTCATCACCGATATCAATCCGACCCGGCTGGCGCTTGCCCGCAAGGTCGGCATCGATCATGTCGTCGACGCTTCCAAGGAGAACCTTGCCGATGTGATGAAGTCCATTGGCATGACCGAGGGTTTCGATGTCGGGCTGGAAATGTCGGGTGCGGCTCCTGCCTTTCGCGACATGATCGATAAGATGAACAATGGCGGCAAGATTGCCATTCTCGGCATCGCGCCGGCCGGCTTCGAGATCGACTGGAACAAGGTCATCTTCAAGATGCTGAACCTGAAGGGTATCTATGGCCGCGAGATGTTCGAGACCTGGTACAAGATGATCGCCTTCGTGCAAGGCGGTCTCGATGTATCGCCCCTCATCACGCATCGTATCGGCATCGATGATTTCCGCGATGGCTTCGAGGCAATGCGGTCAGGCAATTCCGGGAAGGTCGTAATGGACTGGAATTGATGCCATTCGGCCACACTCTCAGCCTCGGTAATACCTGCCGATGCTGGAAATGTGAGGCTTTGCTCAGGATGCTCTTGTCATCGCGCGGGGACTTCCTAAATACGGGAAACAATAAATTGCTGCGTGCGAAGCCTGTGGATAAGGCTTTTTCGCACATTTAACGGGCTTTTTTGCTGGAAAAGCTTGACGAGAACTAAAATTCTGGGAATCACCGTTTAACTTCGGAAAGAACGGTAAACTGGATCAAGCGGATCACCTAATACCATGGCCGGAAATCCAAACGCAATCCAGCTTTGCAATCCGGTGGCGGTGATCGTGGTTAATCGGGCATTAAAGGTCATTCCGTTAGGTGTTCGTCGGTGAGTCGCAGCTGGCGCAGGGCGCGCCAGCCAGTGTGATTGTTTCACCGCGTGAAAGTTTGCAGCGTCAGGGAAAGCGACGATATAAAAATGGCAACAAAGGTCAAAGAGAACGAAGAAGCTGAAGTCGAGCGCGACGGCACCTCCGACGGCCCCCTTCTCGATCTTTCCGACGACGCGGTCAAGAAGATGATCAAGGCCGCGAAGAAGCGCGGCTACGTGACGATGGACGAGCTCAATGCCGTTCTGCCGTCCGAGGAAGTGACGTCCGAACAGATCGAAGACACGATGGCCATGCTTTCGGACATGGGCATCAACGTCATTGAAGACGAAGATGTCGAAGAGGCTGGCGCTGCGGCCAGCGACGACGACGACGCCGGCGGCGACGATGAAAGTGAAGGCGGCGAACTGGCCCCCTCCACCGGTTCCGCGCTTGCGACCGCGAAGAAGAAAGAGCCGACCGACCGCACGGATGACCCGGTGCGCATGTATCTGCGCGAGATGGGTTCCGTCGAGCTTCTGTCGCGCGAAGGCGAAATCGCGATTGCCAAGCGCATCGAGGCCGGCCGCGAAACCATGATCGGCGGCCTCTGTGAGAGCCCGTTGACGTTCCAGGCGCTGATTATCTGGCGCGACGAACTCAACGAAGGCACGACGCTGCTGCGCGAAATCATCGATCTTGAAACCACCTATTCCGGTCCCGAGGCCAAGGCTGCACCGCAGTTCCAGAGCCCTGAAAAGATCGAGGCCGACCGCAAGGCAGCCGAAGAGAAGGAAAAGGCACGCCGCGGCCGCTCTCCTTCCGGTGACGACGACATCACCAATGTCGGCGGCGAAGGCCTGCCCATCGAGGAAGAGGAAGAGGACGAGGACGAATCCAACCTCTCTCTCGCCGCGATGGAAGCCGAGCTTCGCCCACAGGTGATGACGACGCTCGACATTATCGCTGAAACCTACAAGAAGCTGCGCAAGCTGCAGGACCAGCAGGTCGAGCAGCGCCTGTCGGCTTCCGGTACGCTGTCTTCGGCGCAGGAGCGCCGCTACAAGGAGCTCAAGGATGAGCTGGTCAAGTCGGTCAAGTCTCTGTCGCTGAACCAGAACCGCATCGACGCCCTCGTCGAGCAGCTCTACGACATCAACAAGCGCCTCGTTCAGAACGAAGGCCGCCTGCTGCGCCTTGCTGAATCCTATGGCGTCAAGCGTGACAGCTTCCTGGAGCAGTATCAGGGTGCCGAGCTCGATCCGAATTGGATGAAGTCCATTGGCAATCTGGCTGCCCGCGGCTGGAAGGAATTCGCCAAGAGCGAAAACACGACCATCCGCGACATTCGCCAGGAAATTCAGAACCTTGCTACCGAAACCGGTATTTCGATCTCGGAATTCCGCCGTATCGTTCACATGGTTCAGAAGGGCGAGCGCGAAGCACGCATCGCCAAGAAGGAAATGGTCGAAGCCAACCTGCGCCTCGTCATTTCCATTGCCAAGAAGTACACCAACCGCGGACTGCAGTTCCTCGACCTCATTCAGGAAGGCAATATCGGACTGATGAAGGCGGTCGATAAATTCGAATATCGCCGCGGCTACAAGTTCTCGACCTACGCCACCTGGTGGATTCGTCAGGCGATCACCCGTTCGATCGCCGACCAGGCACGCACCATTCGTATTCCGGTGCACATGATCGAAACGATCAACAAGATTGTTCGCACGTCGCGCCAGATGCTGCACGAAATCGGCCGCGAGCCGACGCCGGAAGAACTGGCAGAAAAGCTCGCCATGCCGCTTGAGAAGGTGCGCAAGGTGCTGAAGATCGCCAAGGAGCCGATCTCGCTCGAAACGCCTGTGGGTGACGAGGAAGATTCGCATCTCGGCGATTTCATCGAGGACAAGAATGCGCTTCTGCCGATCGACGCCGCCATCCAGGCGAACCTGCGCGAAACGACGACCCGCGTTCTGGCATCGCTGACGCCGCGCGAAGAGCGCGTGCTGCGCATGCGCTTCGGCATCGGCATGAACACCGACCACACGCTCGAAGAAGTCGGCCAACAGTTCTCGGTGACGCGCGAACGTATCCGTCAGATCGAAGCCAAAGCGCTGCGCAAGCTCAAGCATCCGAGCCGCAGCCGCAAGCTCAGAAGCTTCCTCGACAGCTGAGGTCTGGCGCAAGCCGACATCGGCAGTTTACAAAACAAGGCCCGGTTCGCGAAAGCGAGCCGGGCTTTTTATTGGCACTATCAAATTTGAGGAGCCGCTTATGGCAAGCAAGCCGCAATTCACGGAGACATCCCTTCCTGTCCGACTGCGCGATCTGCTAGCCGGGTACGAATGGCGACAGGATGGGCTCGGGCGTTCCTCGGCCCATGTTTTTCGGCTCGAGGCCGATGGGCGTGCGCCTGTTTATCTCAAGACCGAGTTGGTCGATCCCTTGGGTGAGCTGGCCGGCGAGGTTGCGAGGCTGCGATGGCTCGCCTCACAGGGTTTTGCCTGCCCGGAAATCATTGCCCACGAGACGGACGGCGAACGAGAATGGCTTTTGATGGGTGCTCTTCCCGGCAGCGATCTCGTCAGCGCGGAGCGGTTACGGCCACTCGAGCGAGTGCGGCTTTTGGCGGATGCGTTGCGGCAATTGCATGCCGTCGATATCGCGGCTTGTCCCTTCGATCATCGGCTGGAGAACAGAATCGGCACGGCAAAGGCGCACTTGCTTGCCGGTCGCGTCGATGAGGACGACTTTGACGAGACCCGGCTGGGAAGGGCGGCAAAGGATCTTTTCCGCGAGCTCGTGGAGATGAGGCCGCTCACAGAGGATCTAGTCGTCACCCATGGAGATGCCTGCCTTCCGAATTTCATGGCCGACGGCCCGAAGCTCAGCGGCTATATCGATTGCGGTCGTCTCGGCGTGGCTGATCGCCATCAGGATATTGCACTTGCTTGTGGCAGCATCGAGCACAATTTCGGAGAAGAATTGGTTGCGGAGTTTTTGAAAGCCTATGGCGATTTTCAGCCGCAAGAAGAAAAGATGGCATATTATCAGCTACTGGATGAGTTCTTCTGACGGAGAATATGACCGTCTAGAGATGCGCGATCACGTAGGTTTGTTTTTGCGCCATTGCGGATCGCGCGGAGGCCTGACAAGTTCGATTTCGACCGATGCCTCTTTCGCGGTGCGTGGTCGGGCACCATATGTCAGCGACCGGAAAATCTTCTGATCTGTTTGCCGATAAGGATCGAATGAATCGATGCATTGTTTTCGCCTGATTGCTTTCTCGTCGCGAGCCATCCGCTGAACGATGGAAAAGGTCGCGGAAAAACGGGATAGGGAGATAAGGCCGGGCTTTGTCCTGTCGATCCTTCTGCACGTCCTGTTTGTCGCGATTTTTTTGCTGCCGCTATTTCCCGCGCCACCCGAGGCGAAGCCCGAGCAGAGCGTCAATGTCGAGTTGGTGCCGCAGCAGGAGGAAAAGCAGGAGCTTGCGACGAAGGCGAACGAGAAGCCCGATCAGCCTCCGAAGCCGACGCCGAAACCTGATGAGAAGCCGGCGGAGCAGGCGGCCGAAACCCAACAGGAACCACAGCAGCCTGAGGGAAAGAAAGCGGACGAACAGCCGCCAAAGCAATCCGATCCCAACGGCAAGAAGCAGGCAGAGAAGCCGCCGGCCAAGCCGGATGAGGCCAAGGCCGATAAGCCGGTAGAGCAGGCGAAGTCGGAACCCAAACCTGATGATCCCGGCGCTGACAAGCCTATCGAGAAGGCGGAACAGCAGCCCTCTGTCGTAGACGTACCTGTTCCAGACATGAAAGGCGATCAGAAGAATCCGACCACAACACAGCAGGCCGACACCTCGGAGCAGCGAAACAATACACCTCCGATGCAACCAAATAATGCTGCGGCCGAGCAACAGGCAGAGGCACAGGCAGCCGCGGACGCGGCTGCACAAGCGCAGGCAGCGCAACAGGCGCAAGATACCCTGCAGCGGACTGATGCCAAAGACCAGATGACAAATGCGACTGAGCCGCCGGCAAGCGACTCGAACACCAAGGCCCTATCATCGGCGCCCGATGTTCTTACGACCAAAGAGCCTTCGGATTTTCAAGTACAGCCGCCGCAGGCGGCGTCATCCGACCTGAAGCAGCAAGCTCCTGCAGAGCAGGTCAAGAATGAAACAAAAGATCTGCCACAAATTGTCGTTCCGGCGGTAAAGCCCTTTCCCTCTCAGCAAAGTTCTCAAGAACAGTCCGCTTCGAGCAGTCAAGGTAATCCGACTGCCGGCACTGCATTAGTCACTGAAGCGCAGCCTAAATCAGACGCGATGGACATGGCTGTCCGGGCGAGAAAGCTCTATTCAGGTGTCGAGATGGCTCGCTTGTCCAAGAGCAATTATGATGCCTGGAAGAAGATGCCACGTAGAGAACGTGTTTCGTATCTTTGCCGCAGTGAAGCTCTAGCTCAATTTGGGCATGAATTTAACGCGCCAAATTATGTCAATTCGGCATTCTCGCCTACTATGCTGAGTGATACTGGTGTCTCGGCCGACGGGGTAGCGGTTCCGACCTCAAAAGGTTGGTATCGAGTTGCCTTCAGGTGCCAAGTTGACGATGCAGCTTTGAAGGTTACGGCCTTCTCATATACGAACGGTGGACTTGTCCCTAAAAATCAGCTTGAGAGGCTCGGTTTGCCTGCATTTTGATGATACGCACAGTTATGGCTGTAGGTTGAAACAATAGTTTATCCCAATACAATCGAAATCCACCCCATTTCATCATACAATTGCCTGTATCTCCCTGATTTAGTGTCCTCCGATCGCACTTTTCTGAAGATTCCGATGTCCTCGATTACAGCCGATTCCAGCTCTGCGGCCGCAAGCCGCTCCGCCCTGCGTGGTGTCCTTGTGGCATTCGCGTCCTATGCCGTCTTCGCCTTCAGCGATGCGTCGATCAAGATCCTGCATGGGGTGATCCCCTCCTATCAGGTCGCCTTCATCGGCGCGCTGTTCGGCTTTGCCGCCGTGCCTTTCTTAAAGAAGCGGGAAGACGAGTGGCTCGATATGGTGAGGACGTCGAACCGTCCCTTGTGGCTGTTGCGTTTCGTCTGCGGCGCGACCGGTGCCATCTGCTCCGTCGTCGCCTTCACCAAGCTGCCAATGGCGGAAGCCTTTGCGCTGCTGTTTCTGCTGCCGTCCTTTGTCACCATTCTCTCGGTGATCTTTCTCAAGGAAGATGTGCGCTGGCAGCGCTGGACCGCCGTGATTCTCGGTTTCGTCGGTGTGCTGATCGTCCTGCGGCCGGGTTTTCGCGAGCTTTCGATCGGCCATCTCTGTGCGGCGATCGGCGGTCTTGCCGCGGCGATATCCATCGTCGTCAACCGTGCGCTCGGCTCAAAGGAAAAGCGCATCTCGCTTTATGGCGCAGGCCTTTTCGGAACGCTCATCGTCAGCGGCCTCCTCATGCTGTCCGAAGTCAGCATGCCGACGCCGACACAGTGGATATTCCTCGCGAGCTACGGTCTGCTTGGTGCGTGCGGCAGCGTCTTGCTCTTGACGGCCGCGCAGATGGCGCCTGCCAATCTGGTTGCGCCGCCGCAATATAGTCAGATGCTCTGGGCGATCGCCTTCGGCTACCTGCTGTTCAATGATAGCATCGATATGCCGATGGCCGTCGGCATTGTACTCATCATCTTTTCCGGCCTGCTGACATTGGCGCGAGAGCGCAAGCGCGGCACACCGCTGCCGGCCGCCGTTGCTGGCGATACGCAGGCGGCATTGGCGACGGCGGAGGGTCACAAGGCCGCGGAAGACGCTTGAGCCTTGTATCCCAATTGCGAGTGCGCAACATTGTCGCCCGTGTGGGACGCCAAAGCTGATATAGCGAATGGGCGGGATGAAAGGCACCAGGATGAAGTCCGGTCAATTCAGGATATACCGCTCCCGCCTTGCCGGCATCGAGGCAGTTCGGGCCGAAACCGGCCATAGCTTCCCCAAGCACACGCATGACCAGTTTGGCATCGGTATAATCGAGGCCGGCGCGCAGAGGTCGCTGAGCGGGCGAGGGATGGTGCATGCCGAGGCCGGCGACGTCATCAGCGTCAACCCGAACGAGGTGCATGACGGCATGCCCATCGGCGAAAGCCGCGCATGGTCCATGCTCTATTTCGATCCCCGGCTAATCGGCGATCTGTCGCGCGATGTCGGCGAGGGCAGGTTCGGTGCGAGGGAATTTCCATCGCCTGTCATCCGCGGCGGGGAGATGGCCGGGCATTTCAAAACCCTGTTTTCGCTCCTGATCGAGGATGCGGCTGAGAATGTCCTCCTGCGGGATGAACTGCTTCTGTCGCTTATTGCCGATGTGATGCGCGAGGAATCAGGCGCCTTGCGTGAAGATGCCATTTCCGCTGATATCAAAAGGGCACGGGAATTGATCGATGACGATCCCGCCGCTCCATTGACCCTTGCCGAACTGGCAGAACTATGCGGGCTCAGCCACTTCCGTTTCCTGCGTGCCTTCGCCAGGGCGACGGGACTGACACCGCATGCCTACCTCATGCAGCGCCGGATACACGAAGCGCGACGGCTGATTGCGGCGGGCACGTCCCTCGCGGAAGCAGCTTTTGCCAGCGGCTTTTCCGATCAGAGCCATATGACGCGCCTCTTCGTCCGCAATTTCGGTGTCTCGCCGGGCGCCTATGCTGCGGCCATCGGCTGAAGCTTCTGCAATTTTATTCAAGACCAGAGGATAATGACGGGGTTTTCTGCTGCGCCAAGCAGATGCCTATCAGGAGGTGCGATGTTTTTCCGCCATTCGAACGAAATGTGGGGCGAATTTCCCGAACTGGTTCCCGGCGTGCTGTTCGCCGAAGGGATAACCTCGGCTGTTGATGTCGGCGATCGGATCGCAGGTTATCATGCGACCGCCGCAGACCGGCTGGCACAGCATCCTGAAAGCGAGATGGCTGAAATACAGGCGTGGCGGCGGGCTTTCTCCAAAATGGGATTGAAGCCGACGCAATATCGCTGCGCCTCCGAAGCGCTGCTGCGCCGATTTCGCCAGGACGGGTCGTTGCCGCGGCTGCATCCGCTCGTCGATCTCTGCAACGCCATCTCGATCGCTTTCGCGATTCCCGTCGCCGTTTTCGATCTTTCGAAAATCTCCGGCACTTTCGAAGTGCGGCATGCAAGCGGCAGCGAATCCTATTTGAGCTTTTCCGGTGAGGTGGAGCATCCGGAGGCGAGGGAGGTGATCTTTGCCGATGCGGCTGGGCAGGCACATGCCCGCCGCTGGACCAATCGGCAAAGCGGCTTGTCCGCAGTGCGTGACGACACACACTCGGTGCTTATCGTCGCGGAAGCGCTGCACGGCTCTGCGGCCAGCGATGTTACCAAGCTGATCGATGCGATCGCAGCGGAGCTGGCGGCGATATGGTCGATCGAGGTTAGGCAGAGTGTTCTCAGCTCGTCTTCACCGCGATTTGATCTATCGTCCGCGATGAATTTGCAGCTGCAGCAAAAACAAGATTGACAGGGGGCGCACCGAGGCAGAGCAGGGAGGTGTAGAAAATTCGATTGTTGAGAAGCAAGTCTGCGAGCCCCCTGCCGGCAGACGAAAAGGCCCATGGATACATTGCAGACTCTAGACCGGCCAAGCGTGCTCGGTCACCCCGGCTATCGTTCGTTCGCTGCGTCGCGTGTCTTTTCCTCGATAGGCTTTCAGTCTGTCACGGTTGCCATGGGCTGGATGATCTACGATCAGACCCATAGCGCCTTTTTCCTCGGCCTTGTCGGCTTCTGCCAGTTTCTGCCCATGGTCATTCTGACCTTTGTCGTCGGGCATGTCGCCGATCGGTTCGACCGCCGCCGCATCGGCCTTGTCTGCCAGCTGATCGAGGCGTTGACAGCGCTGGTTCTCGCGGTGGCCGTCTGGCAGCACTGGATAGGTCCCGCCGGCATTCTGGCTGCTGTTGCCGTCATGGGCGCAGCAACCGCCTTTGAACGTCCCACGATGGCAGCACTTTTACCGAATATCGTGCCGTCTTCGTTGCTGCAGGTTGCCATTGCCACCTCCACTTCGATGATGCAGACGGCCTTCATCATCGGGCCTTCGCTGGGCGGTCTGCTTTATGGCGTCAGCCCCGTTGCTCCGTTTGCCATGTCGGCCGTGCTTTATATCATCGCGAGCGTCAACGTCATTTCGATCCGGGTCGAGCGGGAGCAGCCGGCATCGCGCGAGCCGGTGACGTTGAGTTCCGTCTTTGCCGGTGTTTCTTTCATCAAAAGCCGCCCCGTCATGCTGGGAACGATATCGCTCGATCTCTTCGCCGTGCTGCTTGGCGGAGCGACGGCGCTGCTGCCGATGTTCGCGCGCGATATCCTGCATGCCGGACCCTGGGGGCTCGGCCTGTTGCGTGCTGCGCCAGCAATCGGCGCGCTCGCCATGTCCATCTGGCTCGCACGCCGGCCGCTGCAGAGCGATGTCGGCAAGAAGATGCTGTTTGCCGTGCTCATCTTTGGGGTCGCAACCATCGTCTTTTCGCTCTCGAGCAATATCATCCTTTCGGTCGCGGCGCTCTTCGTCGTCGGCGCCTCGGATACCGTCAGCGTGGTCGTGCGCAGCTCGCTCGTGCAGCTCCTGACGCCGGATGCCATGCGCGGCCGCGTCAATGCCGTGAATTCGCTGTTCATCGGCACCTCCAATCAGCTCGGTGAATTCGAGTCCGGCATGCTTGCCACTGCACTTGGACCTGTCCTGACCGGCATCGTCGGCGGCGTCGGAACCATCGTCGTGGTGCTTCTCTGGATGCGCCTCTTTCCGGATCTGACCAGGGTGAAGACGCTCAGAGGTTAGCGGCGTCCATCCTTGGATTGCTTTTCCACGAGATTGACTAACCCGACATCCCGCAGCAGATGTTGGTTTTCCTCAGGCAGCATGTCTCGCTTTCGGCCACCTTCATTATGCGAGCGTCGTTCCGAGGCGCCTTGCCAGATCAGGAGTCGGACGGCCCATGCTCTCCAGCTGTTGATATGAAGAATGTTCATCTATCTGCGACCTCGAAATGCTCAGTCAGTAGATAGATGCGCCTGAAATAGAGTGATGTATAATGAATCCTCAGGCTACAAAGCATGAGGGATTTTCATGGGAAAGAGGCCGTTGCCACCGCTCTCGGTGCTTCAGACATTCTGCGCCATTGCCGAGACCGGCGGTTTCGGCCGTGCTGCCGAGCGGATCGGGCAGACACAGACGGCGGTCAGCCACCAGCTTGCGCAGTTGGAAGGATGGATCGGCGGCCGCCTGTTCGACCGGGGCCGAAATGGGGCGCGGCTGACACCTTTGGGCGCCCGCCTGCATCCGGCAATATCAGGCACGATCACCGAACTGGAAACGGCGCTGTATCAGGCGCGCGCAAGTATTTCGGTTCGCAGCGTCGCGGTGTCCGTCTCGCCGGAGTTTTCCAGCCAGTGGTTGGCGGCGCGGCTGCCGGATTTCTGCCAGCGCCATCCGGACATCGAGGTGAAGCTGGCTGTCGGCTACCAGCGCCCGGATTTTCAACCTGGAGGTACCGATCTCGCCATCTGGCTCGGCCGTGCCGACGCGGCTTTCACCCATGAAGAACTGCTGACGGACGAAGAGTTCGTCGTCAGTTCGCCGGAACTGTCCAAACGACTGCCGCCGCGCTGGGCCATTAGGGCCGCTCCGCTTCTGCGCTATTCCGGCATGCGGCATACGATTCTCGATTGGCAGCGCTGGCACGAGCAGGTGATTGGCGAGAGTGGCGGCGAGGACGGCGTGCGTTTCGATATCGCACGGGCTGTGGAGCAGGCGCCTCTCTTCGATTCCTTTGCCGAGATGCTGGAGGCTTGCCGACAGGGCCGCGGCTTTGCCCTCGTGCGAAGCTCGCTGGTGGCACGCGATCTCGCCGAGAAAAAGCTGGTCAGATGCTTTGTCGAGGTGCAGCCGGCTGCCGTCAGTTATAGCCTGGTCTATCCGCCGAACGCCTTGCTGAACCCGGCTGCGGCCCTGTTTCGCAACTGGCTGCTCGCGCAAGTTCGTTCGCCGGACTAGTGGCAGATGATTTTTTAATCGCGCAGCCGAATGAGGCCAGCCTCAGTGGGAGCAAAACCGAGCCCTCGATAAAAGCTGGTGAGATGCGGCTCGAAATCGACATGCAGCCATTCCGCGCCACGTTCGCTGGCCAGGGTTTTCGCCCGCTCGACGAGAGCGCTTGCGATACCTCTGCGCCGAAATTCCGGATCGACGCAGGTATCGAGAATAAAGGCATGAATGCCGCCGTCCCAGGCGACATTGACGAAGCCGACCAGTCTCATGCCAGCGAATGCGCCGACATGGGCGAGATTTCGGGAAAGGATGGGCTGGAAGTCTCGTGGGTGGGGAGTGTTCCAGGCGACCGCCCACAGCGCATTGAGCGCCTCGTTTCCCAGATCCGGATTATCCCTGTATTCTATAACCATTGACATTCCCCGCGTGTTACTTCGGCGCATTCATTCCGACCGCTCGGAAGTGTGCGGAATATATCCGCTGCCGATGTCGGATCCGGTTGTGGTCGATCGTCCTTTGAAGGTGAACATAGAACAAAGGAGGCTGAAATGTCCTATGTCGATGGTTTCATCGTTGCCGTACCGAAAGACAAGATTGAGCCTTACAAGGCACTCGCGCAAAGAGCCGGGGCGGTCTGGCGTGAATATGGCGCACTCAGCTACGTTGAGGCCATAGGCGACGATGTTCCCTATGGCGAACTCACCTCCTTTCCGCGTGCGGTGCAGGCAACGGAAGACGAGGTCGTGGTGTTTTCGTGGATCACCTATGAATCACGGGAAAGCCGCGATTCGATATTGGCCAAGGTCATGGCCGATCCCCGGTTGAAGGATGAGATGGAAAACATGCCCTTTGACGGCAAGCGCCTGATCTATGGCGGCTTCAAGGTCGCCATCGAGCTTTAGTCCGAGCAGTGGCCGGACTTGACATCCGGCCACTGCGCTCGACCTGATGCGCATCGCTATCGTCATGTTCGGGGATGCCATGCCACAAACCGTTGTTACACTCTCGACCCATGGTCAGGGGCTCTATGAATTTACCGATCAGGTGGCGAAATTCGTCCGCGCGGTAGCGGCAGGCGGTGAGGGGCTTTTGACCGTCTTCGTACGCCACACCTCCTGTTCCCTTCTGATTCAGGAAAATGCCGATCCCGATGTGAAGACCGATCTCAAGGCCTTCTTCAGCCGGCTCGTGCCGCCATCCTCAGATCCGTCGATGCGCTGGATCGTGCACACGATGGAGGGGCCGGACGATATGCCGGCGCATATCAAGGCCGCACTGATGCAGGTCTCCATCGGCATTCCGGTGATGAACGGTCGGCTGGCGCTCGGCACCTGGCAGGGGATCTATCTTTTCGAGCATCGCGACCGGCCACATCGCCGCGAGATCGTGCTGCATTTTTCTGCCTGAGCTTCATCCGCCGCTGCGTCAATCAGTTGTTAATCGCCGTGAATACAATCTGAACGGCCAGTTCGTGTTCGGTTCAGCTTGGCTGACCTAACGTGGCCCCAATCCCGAGGGCGTTCACCAATGAGCGATCAATAAGGGGATTGCAACGATCCGCAGCAAGGATTTGAAGGAGAAACACCATGACTAATCTTTTCGCCAAGGCAGGTATTGCAGCTCTCATGGCATTCGGCGCCATGTCAGCCACCACCATGACGGCATCGGCCAACGACTTTCATCCTGGCATCCAGCAGGCTCGCTATGATCACCCGCGCGGCCGCATGTGCTCACCCCGTCTTGCCGTCGAGAAAGCACGCGACATGGGCCTGCGCCGCGCCCGCATCGACAATATCACACCGCGTCGCGTCGTCGTCGAAGGCTTCGGCCGCCGTGGCCCGGATCGAGTGGTGTTCGCTAATGCGCCGGGTTGCCCGTTGATCCGCCGTTGATTGCTGCGTACCGAGGTTTTCCACATTTATGTGATGAATTTGAAGCCGTCTCCAAAAGAGAGGCGGCTTTATTTTAGCTCTATGCTACTATCGGGCCTCTGGTTTCCCCTTAGCGTTCATTGTAGCTGAGTAATGGATGAATGGCTGATTCCGAGCTCATTCAGCATCTAGCCTTTACCTTTCGGGCGCTCGTTCAGCACTTATCGCTGGCATGAGAGGGCTTTCTGCTTCACGGAGAACACAATGAGAGAAATGCTGGCAAAGTTGGGGGTCGCTGTCTGTGTCGCGGTGACTGCATTGTCGGGCACTGCGGATTTTGCCTCTGCACAAGGGGTTGATATTTATGTGAACCCGGGCCGCCATCGCCCGCCACCGCCGGATTATGATCGTCCGCCGCCGCGTTTTGACCGCCGTGGCTGCGATCCCCGTCAGGCCGTGGATGTTGCACGCAGCTACGGTTTGCGTCGCGCCCGCGTCGTGGATGTAACGCCGCGCCGTGTCATCGTCGACGGCTTCGGCCGCCGCGGTCCCGATACGATGATGTTTGCCAATGTTCGCGGCTGCCCGCTTCTGGGCCGCTGACAATCAAAACGGGCGCATAGAGCGCCCGTTTTTCGTTCTCTGACCTTTTCGCCTTTGGCGGGGGCCGCGGAACCGCCCTTTGCGCGATCCGGTGGGATATGAGCGAAGGGCGGTTTTGTTTTGTCTACTGCTGGATCGCGTAGGTGATGCTCACCGATGCGTTGTATTCGTTCTCGCCGGTTGCGACAGGGACGGCCTTGTCCATCGGTGCGGATGCAGCCATGGCGCGCATATAGGGCTGAGGCGGTGCAGCAACGACGCCGTCATGAATGGCGATGATACGGCCGAGTTTGACACCGGCGGCATCCGTCAGGGTCTTTGCCTTGGCGGCGGCATCGGCGACGGCCTTCTTTCGTGCTTCTTCGAGTACGGTATCCGGCTTGTCGTTGGTGAACTGGATATCGCCGCCCTGGTTGATGCCGAGCTTAACCGCCTGGTCAAGCAATCCGCCCAGCTTGGAGAGATCGCGCACGCGAACGGTTAGGCCGTTCGTTACCTGATAGCCGTTCAGAACCGGCGGCTGGTTGTGGCCGTCCTTGTCGTTCGGGTAGGTATATTGCGGCTGAATCGAAAAGCCGGAGGTCTGCAGGTCGCGTTCGGCAATGCCGCTTTCCTTCAGCGTTGCCAGTACGGCACCCATGGCCTTGTTGTTCTGATCGAGAGCGTCCTGCGCAGCCTTGGCCTGTTGAACGACCGACAGCGTCACCACAGCCATATCCGGCGCGATCGCCGCATGTCCCTCGCCGGTGACAGTGATGACGGCCTCGCGCGGCTTGCCATCTTCGGCAAAGGCAGCAGCCGCCGGCACGAAAAAAGTGGCGCTGACAAGAGCGGCAAGAGCAAAATCTCTGGTTTTCGTCAGAAGCATGGTTCGTTCCTTGGTTGATAATCCCTCAAGATGAGCTTTTGCGGATTCATTGTGAAGGTATTACGGCAGTCCCTTGTCGGAAAAGAGAAATTGGGTTAGAGCCAAGTCGGCTTCGGAGAACCATTGCTCCGGAACCGCAAGTGCAACGTCCTTCGCTGCGCCGGGCCTGTAGCTCAATGGTTAGAGCCGGCGGCTCATAACCGCTTGGTTGGGGGTTCGAGTCCCTCCGGGCCCACCAATCCCAACCTAAGGGATTGATTCTTGAAAAAGAAAAGCAAAATCAAATCTATAGAAAGCCACACTGCTACACAAGGACGCTACACAAGAGGGGCGGAAGAAGTGGCAAAAGTCGCAGGACTGATACGGCGTGGAAACACGTTCAGTTTTCGCCGACGGATACCCAGCGATCTAGTTGAGGCACTGGGTAGGAAAGAGGTCTGGGTTGCGCTCGGAACATCCGACTATAAGGTCGCAGCAAAGGAGGCGCGGCTAGCGTCCGTTCGGCTTGATCTTCAGTGGGAAAGGCAGCGTGAGGCGCTCAAACGTGGCGAAAACATCAACCTGAATGATGGCGTTTCGGAAGGCCAGCTTCGGCGTGCGGTGCGAGGAGAATTCTGGACCCGTGAGCAAGGTGTGAAGACCACAGTTGGAGATGGCGAAAGGCTGGAGAGTATAGAGCGCGAAATAGGCGGCCTTGAGACGCGAGACCCCTCCGCTGAGGCCGCACTGTTCATTCAAGCTCGCTCCATAATTGAAAAGGAAGGGCTCAACATCCCGCTGCCGGCCAAAATGGTGATTGGAGGGAAAAAAGAGCCATTTATCCCTTCGCCCGAACTTCAGCGTCTGCTGGAATTGATCCGTCGCGCCGATGTTGAGCACCTTAGGCGGATGATTGATCGCTTGGAAGGCGCGCACGGGGACGAGGCGCATGATCCGTTGTTTAAGGGCGTCAATTCCGTTTCAGCCGCGCCGACCCAATCCGAAAGCATTACGCTCGGAGAGGCCATCAGTAGGATGCAGACCGATCCTACTCGCGCTCACTTGGGTGATACGGCGGACGCGAAATATGTCGTTACCTTCCGGGCCATGAAGGAATTGCTTGGTGAAGACAAGCCGCTGGCTGCGATCACGCGTGCCGAATGTGCCGCCGTTCAGGAGCTGATTGCTGGGTTGCCCGCAAACGTTGCCAAGCTGAAGGCCTACAAGAACTGTGTGACGATGCGAGAGATAGTGGACCTAGCAGCCACCCGCAGCGATCGCATGCTCTCTCCAACGACCGTGAAGGTTTATACCCATACGCTTAGCGCCTTTTTCAATTGGTCGATAGGAAAGGGCCTGCTCACGGTCAACCCGGCTGTAAAGCTGGCGGGTGGCAAGAAGCGGCCGAAGAACGCCAGGCGTCCTTGGAAGATCGACGCGCTCAACACAATTGTCGCCGGTCTGCTGGAGTGGTCGCGAAAGGGCAAGAGCATTGGTCGTTATTGGGTGCCAATGATTGCTCTATTCTCAGGCATGCGTCTCGGAGAGATTGTCGGTTTGACGGTGAACGACGTTGAGAAAATATATGGCGAACACTGCTTCGTTCTCTGGGAGACAGAGGAACAGGAATATAAGACTCCGGGGAGTGAGCGCCTCATTCCAGTTCATCCAGAATTGGTGCGTCTGGGTCTGCTCGATCTAGTAGAGAATACCAAAAAGGCGGGTGGTAGTAGGCTGTTTCCTGAGCTTCCGGGCAAAGATCAAGACGAGCTTTCCGATCTGTTCCAAAAACGCTTTAGCTATTGGCTAACGGCGAAGCTGAATATTAAACAGCGCGGGCTTTCATTCCATTCTCTGCGCCATAACTTCCGCGATGCGCTGCGCGAAAATGGGGTGCCGATCGACGCTACGCGTGCCCTAGGTGGCTGGTCGCGGTCCGGCCTGGTTGAGGAGAGATATGGTGCCGGCGTTAGCGTTCGCACTTTGGCCCGATGGATTGCCGAGATTTCCTTTGATGGCCTTATCCCGCCCGCACTTTTGCAACCCGTTGCAACAGATACCTGACAGCAACAACGGCGCCGGCTTCGCGGCCGTGATCCTTGTGGGGCCTTGCCATGGCTGAGGTCGTATGCGCCGCAACGGAGTGTGAAAGGCCATATGGCGGGTTTCGCGTTGGGCCTAATTGGTTATCCCCCAGGTTAGACCAGATGCGGTAAATTCGAGTTGCTGCGTCCCTTCGCGATAGAACTCCGCCTCTAAGGTCAGCTTCGAAGCGGCCTTCAACTGCCGGAGGAAATCTATTTCGTTCATCACAAAAATGACGTTCATCTTCCCATCTGATGAGTTATTGCATCTGAACTCTTGTATCGGGCCTTCGTCAAACTTCGCGGACGCGACATCTTGCTGCCAGCCGGAGCAAAGGAATTGCCCCTTATCGACGCTGAGAAAGATATTCAGGGTTGATCCCTCTAGTCGGAGTGTCAGCGTCCCCCGAGAGCCGCCTTGGTAGGGAAAGCCAAAGTTAAGGACGTTGTCGCTCCGCAACGTGGCAAAGTGCCGGACGATGCTCCTCATTTTATCGCTGTCTTCCCGATACATCCAACCGTTGCTGGTAAGCTGCTGGCTCGGCGTTGCTGTCGCCGAAAAGAGTGTGCCGACGAAAATGACGGATGCTAGAAAGCTGCGCATGCTAACCCTTCCCATTTAGCTGTGGGAACGGCTGCCACGGGTCGGCACAGTCAGCGGCGGAGATATCCGGATTATACATCTGGTAGAGCCTGCCGTTCCTGAATGTCACGGAGAATGTTGTTCGGCCCATGTACGCACCAAACTGATTCTTAGCGAAGAAGCGGATGCATACGCCAGGGAAGCGCTGCCCAGCGCCGCCATAAACGGCGGTCGGTTTGGTGATCTCGGCCTCCTTAACGGAGAAGGGGTCATTCAGGTATCCATGCACCTTCTCCACGATCTGTGCACGGTAGCTCGGGGGAATGCTCGCGGATAGTTTTGCAGTTTCCTCTGGCGATGCAGTGGTGCAGCCTACTAACGCAGCTAAGCCAGCAACGGCACCAATAATGGATTTCACGATAGCCCCCTTTTTATGCACGCCAATTAGTTGTGCCCGTATCGAGGATTTAGCTTAATCCTGTGGCGATCGCCAGTGGGTTTATTGCCCCCGAACGTTTTGATTTGCGTGCATGAAGGCACGAGCAATTGTCGCTTGGAACTTGCGACGGATCAGGGTTGAAAAGGGGCTTTCCCAAGAGAAGCTAGCGGCTGACGCTGGCGTAGATCGTGCGTACCTAGCGAAGATTGAAAGGCAGACGGTAAACTCCGGCCTAGATGTCCTCGACAAGCTCGCTGATGCGCTGCAGGTGAGATTGCCAGCGCTATTTGAAATTCCTGCGGATACCGCTCAACCTCCTGCAGTCCTTCGAGGTGGCCGAAAGCCGAAGTAGGTATGTGTCCAATCTCTTGCGTTCGGACGACCAATCCTTCAAGCGTGGCGGAACAGACCAATGGTTCCTAGTTGCAACGCGTTGCAAAACCCTCCACTGATCAGGCTAGTTCTGATCCCGGAAAAGCTTCCAGGCTTTAGTTGGAGACAAACAGGGCTTCGTCTTCACCAGATTGTCCAGCCGAATACGTGCACTCTCTCTGGGACTTGCTGACGGATAGTGGCTCCGCAAGCCCTTGACCTCCTCCTCTGCCTCGTAGGTGCTGACGAAGCAAAGCTCAAAGGGCTTTAGCTTGAAATACTCGTGGATGGCCGGGCAAGCGCATGCCCTACGGTCAAGCTCTGCTATGTCGTCCGGCGCGAGTTGGCTGCGACCTATTGGGATTATATAGCCGGAGAGACCCGCCGCTGCGATCTGGCGCCGGAGGCAATGCATCCTGCTTCGGGCGATCCAAGCGCCGAAATACGCGCGTGACATTGAAACAACGCGACCCTTTCGACGTGTCGCGTGGCGGAAGCCGGCCTCAAACTGGCGAGCCTCCGGGAAGTCGGCTGGCCATCCATGGGCGGGCATTGTCGGAATTTCGTCGTGGAGGACGGAATAAGTGAACATGCCGGCCCGTGTCGGCTGAGGCGGCGGTGACAAAGGAGTTAAGAGAGGGCGGTAGCGGCGCTCAGTAGCGTCGGCAAACATCTTCGCGACAGGCCAATGGCGTTGATGGCGCTTTTTCAGCTTGTCGGCGCCAATGCCGCAGAGCTTGGCCCATTCCGCCAGAGTATGCCGTTCTCCACACCAGTCTATAAAAACGCTCGTCGATCGATTGTTCGCCTGCTCCACTGGGCTCGCCCAACGACATAGACCAGGGCCGTAGACAGGATTGTTGATATCAGGGCGCTCTAGCGAGCTGTTTGGATGGGGGGCTGGGCCGACGTGTCGGAGGAAGTCAGGAAACTTCTCGAATTCGGGGTGAAGCTTGTCCCACGAGGTTTTGTTGCGCGTCTTGCGCTTGAGGTTGTCGTGCTTTTTCCAGGCGACGGGAAAGCGGGCTTTTAGCTCCTTGGCAGATAGACCGCGAATGACTGCGCCGATCTGCTCGATTGTATATTGCTCGTCGGTCTGCGGTTTGGGAGTGGGCCGCTTGCGTAGTTTTTTTGGTGTAGACGCGCTTGTGCGTACCTCCGGTACGATCGGGGACAAGTTTCCTTGTAAGCTGTTGGGAATAAAGACTAAGTCTGGTTTTGATTTTGTCCCCAATGCATGTGAGTTGCCGGCGTCATGCGGGCGTCTGATTTCGCGCTCTGCGGCAAGCGAGACGACAATGGGATGCGCTATGGCGCTGCGTGGTGACATGGATGATCATCCTCGGTTTTCGTCCCCAGGGACGGGCCGAACAACGCAGGGTGAAAACCGAAGGAAAAACCTTGCCTGGATCGCTCGGCCCGTCCGGCGACGGGAGCTAACCGCGCCTTCTGGGTGCGTCTAATATAGCACGACCAAGACCGAGACGTCGCGTACTTTTCATTGCAACAAGTTGCAATAATATGCTGATTTGTCTAACATAAATCCAATTTACCTATGGCAAAGTCTTCGCCAAAATGCGGACGATTGGGGCGGGTGTCAGAACTGTCACCAAATGGTGATCTATTGAGGTATGCGGGGCGCCATAGCCAGCGTGTGACCAGGCGAAGAGATGGCCGTCGCGCCAAAGGAATGCCGCGCTAGGTGTATCTCCCATCGTGACAAATACCCCGGGTGGTAGATCGGATAGTCGTGTCTCAAAGGTTACTTTGCGGCCATTCCTGTCGATACGGGCTTGATGCAGGGTCTCATCCATCTCCGCCGCTGTCGCTCGCGTTCCGACTGCAGCCTGCCAGCCTTGCGGGAAGCGATCATAATCTGCACGGCGGCACTCCGCACATGGTCGGTGACCTGCTGCTAGAGCTGTTACTTCATCCGCGAAAAAGAGAGGGGTATATCGACCGGGCGTGTCAAACGCCACGCGGTGCCCAGATGGAGAGTGCAGGGTGCAGCTAATCCACCGCTTCAGCTCCACGTCCCGCCTATGCTGCCATCAGCATTGTGAAGATCACCTCTGTTCCCCATTAGCAGGCCGCGCGTGGGAACAGCTTCGAACTCCCCAAACGGGTTAACGCGATTGGGGCGCGGTCGCGAGAAAAGTGCTTTATCCCGGCAACTTTGCGCAACGGCCACCCAATCCGCTTCCAAATTTGCAACGCGTTGCACTGAAAAAACCTCGCCCGAAATGTCAGTTAGCCTTTTCATCCTCGCGAATGCGCTTGGCCAGACGCGCCAACGTCGAAGTCGATACCCCTGTCGCGGCGACGATACTTGCCCAGCTTTGCTTGCTCTTGAGCATCGCTGTCAGCGCAGCGTTACGCTTCTCGTCTTCGGGGCGCCCCTTGAAGGCACCTCGGGCCTTGGCAGTTTGGATGCCTTGAGCCTGGCGTCGGCGTCGGTCTTCGTAATCTTTGCGTGCTATGGCGGCTAGCATATCGAGCATCATGCCATTGATGGCGTCGAGCATGCGGGATGAGAATTCGTCACCTTGCTGCGCTAGCTGATGTGAAGTCGGCAAGTCGAGCGCTACCACGCGGACGCGTTTCGCCGTGATCTCTGCTTTGAGCTTCGCCCAGTCTTCAGCGTTAAGGCGGCTGAGTCGGTCTACTTGTTCAACCAGCAAAACGTCACCTGCTTGGCAATCCGCAAGCAAGCGGAAAAGCTCAGGGCGTTTAAGCGTCGAACCCGTTTCATTCTCGATATAGGTTGCAGCAATCTTTAAGCCACGCTCATCCGCAAAGCGCGTGAGGTCCAGCTTCGCCCGTGTGGCGTCCTGCTCTTTTGTAGATGCCCTAAGATACGCTCGAATAAACATCAGAAACCACCACACTTCGTTTTAACTACTTCCATTTATATCACTTCGATTTACAATTTCAAATTGATTTATCGAAGTGCTTCTAGGAGGCGGGTTTTCCGATGCGCTTGAAGTATACCTGAAGTGAAGCAGCGCTGGAGGGTGTTCCCCTTCAGCGGAAGAAAGCGCTGCGTCCGACTTTCGCGCCGTGCACATTTTGAATTGGCGGAGCCAAAGAATAGTAACTTCTGCTTCTCGCAAGAACTTCCGACGAACGCATCTAAAAAAATACCCTGGACAGATGTCGTATAAAAGTTTTATGGTCGGACACCATAAAGTAGTTTTTTGATCGCTCGAATTTCGCGCAAGAAGTTACTATGCGGTCGTTACACGCATTCCAAAATCTTTTTCGAGTTAACAATCCGAAGGAGTATGCAATGTCGTCGACTGAAAATCCTACTATTGAATTGTATATGTATTCTCTTAATCAAGAATTCCCGGCAGGAAAGGGCCACGAAACATACCTCAAAAGGCACTCCGAATTAAAGCCTAACGTTCGGGGCGAATTAACAGTCACGTCTTCAATTGAAAGCCAAGTCTATAACACAAAAAAAGCCGGATCACGTACTTCGGTTCCTTCGGATTGGTCAGCTCAATGGCTGGAAAATAGGTGGGTTGAAAATCACACCAAGGCGGCCGGCGTGGGCGTTCGAGAGTCATTGGACCCGATGCACAGCGCGATCGTTCGGGAAGAAGAGTTTGGGGCTATCGTATTTGAACCGAATTCGGACAGAGTATACAAGCTGAACAAGGCAGGCTTGACGATTTTTAATCAATTGCGCCAACTAGCGAGGTCAGGGAAATCGATTGACGACAGCAGCCTCGGGAGTGCCGCAGCGGAATTCTTAAGCGCGATGCGCTTGGCCGGATTGCTGCGATGACGAACGCTTCCGTTCTTCGCGCACCATTTACAGTTTGCATGTGGGTAACTGACTACTGCAATCTGGATTGTGTCTATTGCTACGCCAAACCCTTTTCCGGCAGGCGAATGGAGTCCAAGCGCGCAGTTGATCTTGTCGAAGAACTAGGTCGCTTAGGCGTGTTCGACATAACCTTCGCAGGCGGGGAACCCCTTCTTCATCCTGAGATCGTCACAATGATTGAGCGAGCAACTGCAGGAGGTATGCGGATCGGCTTACTGTCAAACGGAGTTGCTCTCTCAGGCAGGTTAATAGCCGAGTTGGAGAGTGTGACAAGCAAACAGAATTTTATCATCCAAATATCAATTGACTCGACCAATGCTGGAATCAACGATGCGGCGCGGGGGAAAACCCACCGCGTTCTGAACTCACTAGAGCGGCTGCGCAAATCAAAGCTTGATGTTCAGCTCGCAACTGTGGTGCATAAAGGTAATGTAAATACAGCTCATAAGATTATCGAGCAATATTATCCTGATATTAAACGATTTCACTTTCTCAATATTCAACGAACCGCGTCAGCCCTTCAGCATCCTGAGTTTCTTCTCGATGAGGTGGAGACGCTCGATTTCTGGATGCGCTTGCATGAATATGCTGCTGGCTTCCCAGAAGACCTTTTTCTCCCCTCGCTTAGAGTGCAATTAAGGGCGCTCGGACAAGCGCGAACCGACCCAGAAGCCTCGTTGCACAAGCAGGCCACTTTCGACTGTGGGGTATGCTCCGCAGGCTGGACGCATGTAAATATCACATCTGATTTTGACGTTTTAGGATGCGATATAGCCAAAGAACACTCCTGGATGGGTAATTGTGGGAAGTCAACTTTTCAATCGGTATGGCACTCGGCGGACGCGGATGCTGTTAGGCATCAACCTTTTCCAGGGTGCTATAAGATAACTGGGCCTGATGGAGATCGACTTCAGAACAGTCTACGTCCAGAATTCTCCTCGTGCGCAACTTAATATCCCCGTCGAATCTATCCGCTGGTCCACGGATCCGGCCGAGCGCGCATTTTCTCACTTAGAGCAAGCTCCAGGCGGCGCAACGATTGCAAGGCTGGTACGATCTTAGTGCCTATGTAGTAGGGCTATTTTTCCCTTGTTTCGCCCTCTATCCTAAATTCACAACAATTCAGAACAAGAATGTGCCGCATCACTAAGTGTTTGTCAATAAAATCAGCAGGTTATTGCAACGCGTTGCACGGCGATTTTCTCATTCCCAGCCAGCGATAAGGGAACGGCACAATGACTGCGAGAGTAGTTTGGCAATACGGCTCCGGGCTTCCAAACAGGTCCGGTATCGGTGTCTTAAAAAAGACGTCGCACGACATATCATCTCACACACTCGAGAGGCGGCCGATAAACACTCATTAACGTCCGACATGCAACGTATGCGCGTTTGCATCACGATTGAGAAAACTACATGTTGGAAACCATCGGACGTATTATCGAACTCCAACCTGAATGGTCGGCGAAGAATACTCCCGCGATGCAGGAGCGAGGCAAGCTCATAAGAGATGCGTTGCCTGCGGCGCTCCGTCGGCTTATTCCCCAGCTTTCGGCAACATTAAACATGAATGCCGGTGACGTTGGCGTTGCCGGCGGTGATGGTTCGACGAACAGGGCTGCTGTTCCCTGGGTTAGAATATTCTCTCGGGTGCGGTCCCCCGACCCGCGTCATGGTTGGTATATTGTTCTTCTATTTCATTCAGAAGGGGAAAAGCTTTATCTTTGTCTGAGCTACGGGTCCACGGACTGGGCAGGTAATGCATACAAACCAAAATCGGCGGTAGAAGTCGCTCCCTTAGTGCAGTGGGCAACTGCGTTATTTGAGCCGTTTTTCAAGGCTCACCCGGCTCTCCAGTCGACGTTCTCTCTCGGAAACCAAGGCAAATTAGGTCGGGCCTACGAAGCATCGACTCCGATTGTGAAAATGTATGAGCTGCACAACCTGCCGTCTGACCGGGCATTTGAAAACGATCTGTTGCTGTTTGCCGAGATGCTTCGCCTCATTTATGAACAAGAAGACCTCGGCCGCCCGCCCAATTCGGAGACTTCCGAGTTCAGAAGAGCTCAAGAGCAATTCAAGGATGTAGCCGAAGGCGCTCGGCCCAGGGGTGGTCAAGGCTTCGGCTTGACCGCATCCGAGCGACGCGCGGTTGAAGAGCACGCCATGAAGAGGGCTGAAACCCACTTAGCCAGCCTCGGCTATGCATGCAAAGTAACCAGCGCATACGCGCCCTACGATCTTGTGGCAAGAAAGGGCAAAGAAAATTTCATCGTCGAGGTTAAAGGCACCACGTCGGCAGGCACTCATGTACTGCTTACCGCAAATGAGGTCGCGGTTCACAAGCAGCGATATCCGGCAAACGCGCTCTTTCTCGTACATAGCGTCGACCTCATTAGAGAAACTACAAACGCGCCACCCGTTGCAAGCGGGGGAATAAACGTCTTCTCCAAATCATGGGATATCAGTGGGTGCGAAACGAAGGCTTTAGCTTACCAGGTAAAGCTCTAGTCGAGCGCAGCTGGCGATGGCTTGGGGCTAGAGTACAGCCTTTACGATCTCGACGCTGTTGCTGCCGCAAACGACCCGATTGGCTCTTGCGGCCATACTGAGGTCAACAAGGTGCGGGGCATCATCGATTTCATGGCCGCTGCTGCCAGCGGGCTAGACGAAAAAGCATCACGGTATTGGCATTTGAGATTGTCTGAGATGGCGACCGGCGCACCCAGGTTGTTGATGAGAATTTATCCCACTTCTGCGTTCGGATGCCTCATGATAGGCATTCTGGAGAGAAGGATTTGAGAATATGAAATCTGTTCACCCTTTCCCGGCCAGAATGGCCCCAGATGCCGTCAGTATATGGCTAGAACGACTTCCGCAGGGGGCCGTCGTCTTGGACCCAATGTGTGGATCGGGCGTCGTGCTGAGACAATCGATTTCGGCCGGGTTGGCAGCTGTTGGATTTGATATCGATCCGCTTGCGGTTCTGATGAGCCGAGTTTGGACCTCACCCGTCCCGGTTGACTGTAAGGCTATCGCCGAGGACGTGGTGAAGGAAAGTCGAGCGCGTTCCGAGGAAGACGTTGCGCTGCCCTGGATTGACGGATGTGCGGAAACTCAAGAATTCATTAAGTACTGGTTTGCGGAAGAACAAAGGCTTCAGTTACGCCGGCTGTCACACACGATAGTCAGCAAAACGAATGAACTCGCCGGCAGCATCATCGATGTGCTTTGGCTTGCGCTGAGCCGTACAATCATTACCAAGACCGTCGGTGCATCCCTGGCATGGGATGTGTCGCATAGTCGTCCTCACAGGAAGCGGATAAATAACGATTATGATGTCTATCAAGGATTTTTGGTGGCGGTGTCGCGTATAGCCGGTGTTTTGGAAGGCTATCCTGTAGGATCAGTGGCAAAGGTTAATATAGGGGACGCACGCAAGCTAGAAAGCGTCGCGGACAATTCCATTGACGCTATATACACTTCTCCCCCTTACCTCAATGCGATCGACTATATGCGAGGACATAAGCTTTCGCTTGTTTGGATGGGTTACAGCATTCCTATGCTGAGGAGCAAACGTTCCTCGGTAGTGGGCGCCGAACGGGTTGTCTCCGGCCTGGCGACCGAGATTTGCGAACGCATATGGGCAGAGCAACCTTCGCTTATGGACCTGCCACGGAAATTTCAGGGGATGGTTAGACGCTACATTCAAGATGCTAGTGATGTGATCTCGGAATATTCCCGGGTTGTTCGACCACATGGGCAATTGGGCCTCGTCATTGGCGACTCAACGTTGCGCGGAACATTCATCAGTAACTCTGGCATTTTCGATACCATTGCTGCCGAATATGGTTTCAAGATGTCACATCGACAAAAGCGCGAAATTCTGCAGACTAAACGCTATCTGCCGACCTCCTCTACAAGCAATACTCTCGAAAAGAGGATGCGACACGAGATCATTTCGATTTACTCGCTGGCATGAAGTGTAAGTGCCGCAAGTATCGAATGTAGACCGGACCGCTTCTTTTGACGGAGAGACCCCAAACTGCCGTGCACACTGAACATACCGCCAGGGCGCTTGGTGACACGTAACCAGTATTGATTGTCGGCTGTCGCCTCGCATATTTGCGATATTTCATCCACAGTCAGCGAAAGCATGCCGATCTCGCCGCAAACGAGGATAAGAAAAACACTTTGCAACTTATCGCTCATCTCCCGCAACTGACGGACATGCGGGTCCTTCAGAGTGAAAGACCAAGGTGGAAGTCGGGCGGAGGAATGCTTCACTTGGAGCCCAATCTTCCCATCGACAATGTAGGAGCCTAGCCGCCCGTCTTCAGTAACCTCGGACAAACTCAAAGGAACAAGCGCGATGTCGATCAACTCGCACAGAACGGCTCCTTGGAAGAATTTGTACTCAGGGATCATTTCGCACGTTCTTAATAAATTGAATTGATCCTTCCAATTTGTAGAACAAACGTGCTTTGTTCTGAGCGTTAAAAAAAATCTTGAAGTGATGTACGGCGTGTGGATATTTGGCCTTCTGAAGGTCTGAGAGACCGATAAATCCTCGTTTTCGTTCGATAAGGTCTTGATCCGCGTCGGTATAGCCAGAGACGGACTTCGATGGATGAAATGCTAGGGAAGCTGAACCCCGAGGGAGCATTCGAAGGATATACTTACGCAGATAAAGCGGGAATGCGTTATCCCCTATTTGAGCTACAAGCTTCTCCATGACATCTATCGAAGAGGCGTCTGAGTTCACAAGCTCATCGATATCATGTGTATAGTCGAATAACTGGAAAGACATCTCTCCTCGATTTAGATCGACGGTCGATTGGTCAATGCTGGAACCGGCCACAGCGGAAATTCTCCTGTCGCTGAGCCAAACCAAAGACCCCATCTTCTGGCGAATGGCATCGAGTGCCAATCTATGGAAAACGAAACAGCGATGCCAATCGCCGTATAGCGCACTTGGTATCGTGAGCTCGAAGAAACGAAGATACTTTCCTCTGCTCCCAAACATTCGTGCACGTTGGATATAAGTATCTTGTTGAATTTTGTGCCTGACGTCTCTTGTGAAGAACATGGACAGGAGATTCTCTAGGGTAACGCCTCTCGAAACAATATTTCCGCCAATTATTATCGTAAACAAGCTAGAAGGATTGGTAGCGGAAGCACCGCGAAGGCTGAAGTCCCTCTCACTATTAATAATTAGTACCGAATTTCTACTAATGTTGCGAAGAATATATTTCGTGAGCGCATCCGCGTCAGCGTCTTTATACTTTTCGCTAATGGTTGTCCAAATTTCTTGGACATATTTTTCATACCGAGGCGATTGCGGATTTTGAAGATCGTTCAAAGCAGCATTCATTACCGACCAGTCTGATTTGTGATCGGTCTTGTTGCCACTTGTGTGTACCAGCATAGAATAGTTTTCTTCGGCGACATTAACGTACCCATTCAAATAGGCGACATTCACCAAAAACCTGAAGAGCGCGCTCCTTGGGTAGCGGGGCTCGTCTCCACTATTTGGTAGAAGTTTCAGCGAGTACGAAGGATCGCCCTCCAGCGGAAAGAATACGTCCTGGCCGGTGTAGGCGGGATGGGCGGGAAAATCGACCCAAAGGTGACTATCGTTTTGAAACGTATTGTTTAGATCGAGACGGGCAGGTGTAGCTGTAACGCCGATATAAATTCCTGTCTTTCCTAGTATTCGTCCAATTAGATCATTGATTACTGTTTTTGAGCCAGCGTTGATTTTGGCGTTAGGAGAAGCGTAGTCGGCCTCGTCGTCAATTATTACTATTCCATCGACCTCGCCGATTTTATCTATCAACTTGCGAAGGTCACTTCCGTTCTTTTTGCAGAATATTACGTGCTTCCCATTTTTTACAGGGACACTTGGATCAAGGATTTCAGAGAAATTCCGCGCAGCCGGAGCCAAGCCAGATGTCTTAAATCGCCCCAGATTTTGCCCCAGTAGGTCAACACTATCGTTTAACAAATGAACTATAAAACGATAACCTTCATCCAGGAGCTTGGCAGTAAGGCAAATCATCATCTCCGTCTTGCCACTCTGAGGCTCGCCGTAGATCACAAAAGACCTGGACGTTTGGCTAGTCAGATTATCGAGAGCACCTCGTACCGCGACTTCGATGCACTCTACGTTTTTACCCGCTCCCTTGAGGCGCTCCAATTGGGCCTCATACTGGTTAGAAGCGGGAACTGTATCGACGAAATTGGAAATGTTGAATTTCTGCACGTTAAAACTTCCCCCGTCGACTCAGTTAATCAATTCTGAGATGCATTATCAATCACAGTCAATGGCGTGTCGAAGAATTGTAGGGCGTTGAAGTTGACCTCTTGACAACGCCGGTATCTTTCTCGCTCCGCACACTTATGCTACACAGTTGCACTGCAGGTGCGATTCTATTGTTTTGAATTAAAAGGATTTTCTTTGAAAATTGGGGTTTCCCTCCGGGCCCACCAAATCCTATAATCTCGCTCGGTTTAGCTGCTCATGCAGATTGAGGGGCCGGTTAGTCGCGAGGCTCTCTATTCTCTTATTTCCGCTCCCGTCGCGAAAATCATGGTGCGACTTCGCATCAATCGCGATGCCGCGAAGCAGTGTCGATCCGGCGCAGCTTGAGTGCGTTTGGCTTGGCGTTCTTTTGCCATGTCCGCGGAGGCGATCAGCATGGCCGAAAGCATTTTTTTAGCAGCCGTGCAGGAACCAAACTCGCGATTGCCTGTTCGAAGGCGGAGGTCCGTATGGCCTCGCAATCAAACGAGAGGAGAAAGCATCATGGCTTCCCAAGGTGGATCTCATGAACAGCATGTCAAAGCCGGCCAGCAGAGTCACAAGAATACCGACACGAAGCAGACTTCATCGAACAAAGAACAACGATCAGACGGCGAGCGTGGCGGTTCTCACGAGCAGCGTGTGAAAGCCGGTCAGCAAAGCCACAAGAAATCCTGATCTAATCCGCCGGAAACCTGCGCTCTGCGGACTTCTCGTTCTGCAGGCTATCGAGCGGACAGACCGTCCGCCGGCCTGATGGGAGGCAGAGCGCTTCTGCTTCCGCACCAAGATGACGTTACCACCCACGTTGGAGGACCCCAAATGGCATCCGAGAAGACTTTGAACGATCTCTTTCTGGAAACGCTGAAAGACATCTATTACGCCGAAAAGCAAATCCTGAAGGCATTGCCCAAGATGGCACGCGCGGCACAGGCGGAAGAAGGCAAGCAAGGCTTTCTTCATCACCGGGACGAAACCCAGGGCCATGTCGAACGTCTGGAGCAGGTGTTCGAACTCCTCGGAAAATCGGCGCGCGGCAAGACCTGCGAAGCAATTCTCGGCATCGTCGCCGAAGCCGACGAGATCATCGAGGAATTCAAAGGCACGCCGGCACTCGACGCAGGCCTGATTTCCTCGGCCCAGGCCGTCGAGCATTACGAAATCGCGCGCTATGGAACGCTCATCGAATGGGCCAAGCAACTGGGCCTCAAGGAGGCGGTGCCGCTTCTTCAGCAGACACTGGAGGAGGAGAAGGCTACGGACCAGAAGCTAACGAAGCTGGCGGAAACTGCCGCCAACGCGAAGGCCAAAAAGGCAGCTTAAAGCGCCGATTGCGTTCGGTTCAGCGGTGCGCTGCAGGAGCAGCGCACCGCTTGAGCACGAGGACGACAACCTACGAGAGAAGGTGGCGGTGCCGTTCTATTACTCCGACAGCCTTGAGGAGCTATGTCAAAACACCGACCACATCTTGCGAGACTTGCTCCGCATATCGAAACCATCGCGGCTGGAGATGTGGCAGAGCAGTACGGGGTGCTTTGCTTTCGATATATGGAGAGGGAAGCGTTCTCGAGGTTCTGCTCATCACGACGCGCGAGACCAAGTGGTGGATGATCCCGAAAGGATGGCCGATCATCGAGGCGCCTCATTCCAATCTAATGAGATCGCGAAAGCGAATGTTTGCGAGAACTTCGCCGCTCTCATCTACGATCTCGAATGTCATGCCATCGATCGGCTTGTTCTGGAGGATCAGCTCGGCGATCATTTCCCTGGCGGAATGGCAGGCTTCTTCCTTGGCGGCTTGCAGCGACGGCAGCTCCACTCCATCCCCGTCGATATCGACCGCATCCTCTGAACGGAGATTGAAGAAGAATTTCATAGGATTTCTCCCGCAATGCTTGCATCCTCCAATAGCAAACGCCGGGTTAGCCGTCCGGTTCCCCATGGAACCCTTGCCGGTCGGCCTTGAAGATCGGACCGGCGGTTTTAATTGTCAGAGCCTGGATGCTGAGCATCAGCTGGAGTTGCAAGGAGGGCCGCTTGAGCACGATCGACCGCAATCTTCGCTATCCGTCATGGCATAAGGATGCGGTGATCTATCAACTGCATGTGAAATCGTTCTTCGATGCGGATGGCGATGGGTTCGGCGACTTTGCCGGGCTTACCCAAAAGCTGGATTATCTGGCCTCGCTCGGCGTCAATACGATCTGGCTGCTGCCCTTTTATCCGTCGCCGCGGCGTGACGACGGTTATGACGTTCTAGACTACAAAGGAATTAACCCGCAATTTGGCACTATCAAGGACTTCACATCCTTCGTGAAGGCAGCGCATACGCGCGGCATGCGCGTGATTACGGAACTGGTTATCAATCATACATCGGACCAGCACCCCTGGTTTCAGCGCGCCAGATACGCCCCGTCCGGATCTCCCGAGCGCGACTTCTATGTCTGGTCCGAGACGGATGATAAGTTCGCGGAGACGCGCATCATTTTTGTCGACAGCGAAAGATCCAACTGGACCTGGGACCCTGTCGCGAGGGCTTATTTCTGGCACCGTTTCTATTCGCATCAGCCCGATCTGAATTATCGCAATCCCGAGGTCGTCGAAGCTTTGCTTGATATCATGCGCTTCTGGCTCAAAGCCGGCGTCGATGGCTTCCGGCTGGATGCCGTGCCCTATGTGGTGGAGCGGGAGAATACCAACAACGAAAATCTCCCCGAAACCCATGCGCTGCTCAAGCTCATCCGAAACATGCTTGATACGGAGCACCCGGGCGTCATTCTTCTGGCTGAGGCCAATCAGTGGCCGGACGAGGCGAGGGAGTATTTCGGCGCGGGCGATGAATGCCACATGGCTTTTCATTTTCCGCTGATGCCACGGATTTTCACGGCAATTGCCATGGGGAACGCCCAGCCGGTCATCACAATGGTAAAGCAGACCCATGATATTCCGAGCGATTGCCAATGGGCCATTTTCCTTAGAAATCATGACGAACTGACCTTGGAAATGGTCAGCGAGGCAGAACGCAATTTCCTCTGGAATACCTACGCTTCCGACGAACGTGCACGCCTCAATTTGGGGATCAGGCGCCGTCTTTCGCCTTTGATGGATCAGGATAGACGGCGGGTTGAGCTTCTCCACATGCTGCTGCTGTCGCTGCCGGGCAGCCCGGTGCTTTATTATGGTGACGAGATCGGAATGGGCGACAATCTCGACCTGGGCGACAGGGACGGGGTGCGCACACCGATGCAATGGTCGAATGGCCGGAATGGAGGTTTTTCCGATGCCACCGCCGACAAGCTCGCACTTCCCGTCATCGACGATGCGCAATTCGGGTATCGTGCCATCAATGTCGCGGCGCAGGAAAACGATCCGCACTCGCTTTTGAACTGGATTCGCCGCGTGCTAGCGATCCGCGCTCAACATCCCGCGTTCGCGCGAGGCTCCATACGCTTTCTCAGCACCGACAATACGGCGGTCATTGCCTATGCCAGAGAGTATCGCAACGACTGCGTGCTTTTTGCGGCGAACCTATCGAAAAACGGACAGGCCGTGCGGCTGGATCTCGGCCCGTTTCTGGGCAAAACCCCTGTCGAATTGTTTGGTGAAACAAAATTCCCGGTCGTGGAGCAGGCTTCCTATTCACTGACATTCCAGGCCTACGGATATTTTCTCTTGTCCTTTGAGAGCGAAGCCGAGTGCTCCGACGACTGAGCCGACTTGCGGCGCGTGGCGGGAAGACCGCCGATTTGCGTCATTTTCATCGCAACTTTGAGAATCCGACACTTTCACAGCGTCCAACACCGTCAAAAAGGAAAGAGAAAGATAGCGAAATGGCGGAAGAAGCGGCCGCTATGATCATCGAATTATACCAGCAAGGTATTCACGATGAGCAACAGCTTGTGCTTCTGGCGAAGGCTGCTTCTGTTGCATCGACTGCTGGACGTGCGCTCGTCTGACGGTGCCTGCCTGGATCGGGAACATAAGCACATCTTACTTGTTGGGCCGGGAGATTTCTCAGCACTACCGATGCGCAACAAGCGGAGATGGATCATGGCAAAGACGGTTGGCGATTTTATTGTCGAGCGGCTGTACGACTGGGGCGTGCGGCGGATGTTCGGCTATCCTGGCGATGGCATCAACGGCCTCTTTGGAGCCTTGAACCGGGCCGGTGGAAAAATAGAATTCATCCAGGCTCGCCACGAGGAAATGGCTGCATTCATGGCCTCTGCCTATGCCAAATTCTCGGGCGAGCTTGGCGTGTGCATTGCGACATCGGGGCCGGGTGCCACGCATTTGGTCACTGGGCTCTATGATGCGCGGCTGGACCACCAACCGGTGCTGGCGCTGGTCGGCCAGCAGGCGCGTCGGGCGCTCGGTGGTCATTATCAGCAGGAAGTCGATCTCCCGTCACTTTTCAAGGATGTCGCAGGCGATTTCGTCCATCAGGCATCGGCGCCTTCGCAGGTGCGGCATCTGGTCGATCGGGCGGCGCGCATCGCGCTGGCTAACAAGACTGTAACTGCGGTCATCCTGCCCAACGACTTGCAGGAGATGCCATATGAGACGCCGCCACGTAAGCATGGCTCCGTCATGTCGGGTGTGGGGTATGTGGCTCCAAGGACCGTGCCGCACGAGATCGATCTGAAGCGCGCCGCCTCGATCCTGAATGCGGGCAAGAAGGTTGCGATTCTGGTCGGCGCCGGCGCGCTGGGCGCAACCGACGAGGTGATCGCGGTCGCCGACCGACTGGGGGCAGGGGCAGCAAAGGCCCTGCTCGGCAAGGCCGCTTTACCGGACGATCTGACCTGGGTAACCGGCTCCATCGGCCTTCTGGGTACCGAACCGTCCTGGGACCTGATGCGGGATTGCGATACGCTGCTGGTTGTCGGATCCGGTTTTCCCTATTCGGAGTTCCTGCCCGAGGAGGGAGATGCGAAAGGGGTCCAGATCGATATCCGGCCTGACATGCTCTCTCTGCGTTATCCAATGGAGGTCAACCTTGTCGGCGATGCCCGGGAGACTTTGCAGGCACTCCTGCCGCTTCTCAAGCAAAAGCAGGACCTTGCTTGGCGCAGGCAGATCGAGACGAGCGTCGGCGAATGGTGGGGAACGCTGGAAACGCGGGCGCATGTCGAAGCCAATCCCGTCAACCCGCAACGTGTCACCTGGGAGCTTTCGCCGCGTCTGCCTGACGGCGTCATCGTGACAAGCGATTCCGGCTCCTGCGCCAACTGGTATGCGCGCGATCTGCGCATGCGGCGCGGTATGATGGCGTCCCTATCGGGTGGTCTCGCATCCATGGGAGCGGCGGTGCCTTACGCGATCGCCGCGAAAGTCGCGCATCCCGATCGGCCGGTCGTTGCACTGGTTGGTGACGGCGCCATGCAGATGAACAACATGGCCGAACTGATTACCGTCGCCAAGTATTGGCGCAATTGGTCCGATCCCCGCATGGTCGTCTGCGTCTTCAACAATGAGGACCTCAACCAGGTGACCTGGGAACAGCGTGTCATGGAAGGCGATCCTAAATTCGATGCGTCGCAACGCATTCCCGATGTTCCCTATCATCGCTTTGCCGAAATGATCGGCCTGCGTGGCATCTTCGTCGATCGGCCGGAGATGCTTGGTGCTGCCTGGGATGAGGCACTTGCCGCCCAGCAGCCCGTGGTCCTCGAAGTCAAGACCGATCCGGAAGTGCCGCCGATACCGCCGCACATCACCTTCGAGCAGATGCGCAACTTAAGCGCCGCCCTGCTGAAAGGAGATCCCGAGGAAAGCGGCGTGGTCAAGGGTACCTTGAAACAGGCGCTGAGTGCCGTCTTTGGTCGCCGCTAGAGAACCGGGATAACTTCGGATCAGAAGTCGGCATACTCGTTTCTAGTCGAAGGAGTGACTGCCGCGGCGCAACGATCCGCGGCAGGCGAGCGTCCGGAACGAGAGCTTCAGCCGCGCCGAGCGGGCTCCGTTGCTGCAAAATATCACCTGCGTCAATGCGATGGAACCGGCAGGCTAAAACCGAGTTATGCGGACATGAACCAGATGCTCCCCAAAGTCGGCGTTGCCGCGGCTGCCGCAGAGGCCAAGCTTACCTCCGGATTGATCTACATTCCCAGCCTCAATGTTGGAATTACGCGAAAGCAGGGAAAGAACGGTTTCCTCTACTACTCGCCCACGGGAAAGCGGATCACGGAACCTTCGGAGATCAATCGCCTGAATGCATTGGCAATTCCTCCAGCCTATACGAACGTGGTGATCTCCACCAATCCTCTTTCACACCTTCAGGCCATTGGAACGGACGCACGCGGCCGCAAACAATACCGATATCATCCCGATTGGCAGTCAGAACGGGAGCGCGCGAAGTTCGATCGCCTCGTCGATTTCGCGGCCCGCTTGCCAGACATTCGCCAACGGGTCGATCGGGATCTGCGCTCCCGAGGTCTGACCATGGAAAAGGCATTGGCGACAGTCGTCTGGATGCTGGACAATCTCTATATTCGCGTGGGTAACGCAGCCTATGCGGAAATGAACCGATCCTACGGCTTGACCACGCTCAGGAACCGGCACGTGCAGGTCGAGGGTGGAAGCGTCAAGTTTCGTTTCACTGGCAAATCCGGCAAGGAATGGAACCTCGTTCACTATGACCGTCGCATCGCCAACATCGTGCGCCGCCTGCAGGAACTGCCGGGACAGCAGCTGTTCAAATATGTCTGCGATGATAGCGGATGCCGTCAGATTTCGTCGGAAGATGTAAATGCTTACATCCAGGAAACGGCCGGAGGCGATTTCAGCTCGCGTCAGTTCAGGACCTGGGGCGCGACCTGCATGGCGGTGTCTGCGCTAGCTCCGCTTAAGGTCGAGAAAACCGAGCGGGCTATCGCCCGCCAAATCAACAGCGTGATCGACCCAATAGCATCACGGCTCGTGAACACCCGCTCAGTTTGCAAGTCCTCTTACATCCACCCGGCGGTTTTCGAGGATTTCAGGGCAGGAGTGCTTGCCGATGTCCTCAAGATCCGGACGAGCAGCAGCCGGCTTCTGGAGTGGCTGGAATTGGAGGAAATCCGCGTTCAGCACTGGCTCAAGAGGCGTGCTCAGAAGCAGTGATCTTCTGAGTGAATTCAGGGAACCATAGTCTCCAAAGATGGTTCGAGATGAAGATTTCATCAGGACAGGAGAAACGTCATGGTTATGCATCCGAAGCCTCCATTTCCAGCGCAGCAACAGGCGATGCCGGGCTATACAGCCGCCATGCGGCCGGTGCCGGATCATGGCGAGGAGAGCTATCGCGGATCCGGCAAGCTTGCGGGCAAAAAGGCGATCATCACGGGCGGTGACAGCGGTATCGGCCGCGCCGTCGCCATTGCCTTTGCGCGAGAGGGCGCCGACGTCCTGATTTCCTTTTTGAAGGAAGAAGTGGATGCCCAGGAAACCGAACGCTGGATAGAAGACGCAGGGCGAAAGGCGGTCCTCGTCCCCGGAGATATTCAGGATTCGCAGCATTGCCGGATGATCGTCGAAAAAGCGGTGGCGGAGCTTGGCGGGATCGACATCCTCGTCAACAACGCTGCCCACCAGGCGAGTTTTCATGAGATCGGCGATATCACCGATCGGGAATGGGAGACGACATTCAAGGTCAACATCCATGCCATGTTCTATCTGACCAAAGCGGCGGTCCCTCACATGAAGCCGGGGAGTGCCATCATCAATACGGCTTCGATCAATTCCGATACTCCCAACCCGACCCTTCTTGCCTATGCAACGACGAAAGGCGCTATTCAGAACTTCACGGCCGGCCTGGCGCAGCTGCTTGCCGACAAGGGCATCCGTGCCAACGCCGTTGCTCCCGGACCGATCTGGACGCCGTTGATCCCATCCACGATGCCGGCGGAGGCAGTCGAGAATTTCGGCAAGCAAGTGCCCATGAAGCGTCCCGGTCAGCCGGTCGAGCTTGCAACCACCTATGTCATGCTCGCCGATCCGCTCTCCAGCTATGTTTCCGGCGCCACCATCGCGGTCACGGGCGGCAAGCCGATCCTATAGCGGCTGGCCGAATATAGACGGCGCTCGCCCTCGTTTCGGAACATTCGGAATGGCAAACGGTTTGAATATTTATCCGGCATTTCAGTCCGGGACGTCGCGCCATTTGGCGCGATCGGAATGCTCGCAAGAAGGCAAAATGGAACGCAACCCGCAAGCACGTCACCGCATGATGACTTTCGTAGCGGCGATTTTCATTATTGCTTGCTGCATCGCAGGCTATTTTGCGTTCGAGTTTCCTCCCGGCGAACCCGCTTTGCCGGCTACGAGTGTTGTGTCGACTAGCGGCCAATGACAGGAGCAAGCCATGAACAGCAAATTGCCACCAGTTCCCGCAGACAATCGAAACGATAAGGGTGTTGGAGACCATTCCAAGCCCGCCGTTGCCGATCCGCACAAACCCGATGTTGCACGCGATCCCGATAAAATGGGCCAGCAAGGCAACAGCAGGATCAACACCAGCCATCAAGGTCATCAACAGGATCGATAAGGAGGAGCCAATGTCCACGTCGACCAAGACTCCCGCCAGCATCCGCCAAGGCGGCCCGGGCGCATCCCATGAAAATGCCAAGGCGCCTCTGAACATTCCCAAGCCAGCCGCCGACCCCGATCGGCGCGGTCGCAGCAAGGTTTCCGGTGGTGGCGGCGAATCCGATCGCCATCACAGCCACGACCCCAAGCGAAAAGGCGGCCATTAGGGGGAAGTGCTGTGCATTAACGGCCAAAATGAAAGCAATCCTGGCATTATCGGCGCGTTTTCAACGCGATGGGAGAAATCGTGAAACCGCTTGATAGGGCCATAAGCATTGCGGTTGCCGCACATGAAGGCCAGACGGACAAAACGGGCAGGCCTTATTTCGAGCACTGCGAACGGGTCGCGAGGCTCATTTCAGATGAAGACGGCAAGGTCGTCGCTTATCTCCATGACGTTGTCGAGAAAGGTGCCGGCTGGAGCATGGAGAGGTTGAGAAAGGAAGGTTTTTCATCCTCGGTGCTGTCGGCCGTCGACGCATTGACGATGCGGCGGGACGAGCCGGAGACCGCTTTTATAGACCGGCTGGCCATCAATCCCTTGGCTGTTTCAATCAAGCAGATCGATCTTGCGGACAATATCTGGCAGGCCGGACGGAAAAATGTGGATCCCGAAAAATACTGCCATGCCCTTCAAATGCTATTCAGGGCAACAGGCCGATCTCGATAGGGCAGCCATTAATCTCCCACTCTCAGGACATCTTTGCCGCGAATGCGATCTTCCTTAAAGGGTGTCTGGGCTGCTGCGGCGCCGGCTGTCCGTTGCTTGCGGATTTCGCCAATGAAAAATGAAAGCGTCGCTGCCGTTTGAAACCTTCGCCCAGGTGAGGTGTTCGGGACCTGAAGCAGAGAGCGCGATGGAAACGACGATTGATATTCTAACCCACAATCTGCTCCTCTCGAGAATGGATACGGTAAGCCGATCCATGATCGTCTCGGCGCTAGAGCCGGTGGAGTTGCCCGCGAAATACATGCTTTCGTCGTTCGAGAGAAAGACTGAGTTCTGCTATTTTTTGCGTTCCGGTATCGCCTCGGTCGTGGCCCGGTCGCCTCGAAACAAAACCAGCGAGGTGGGCATTATCGGTCGGGAGGGAATGGTTCCCGCTTCGCTTATCCTTCATAGCGGGCCGGCCGCTTTTGATATCGTCATGCAGGTGAGCGGCGATGGGCAAAGGATAAGGGTCGAATGTTTGGAGGAAGTGCTCCGGACCACTCCAACGCTCCGGGAACTGATTGGCAAATATGTTCACACCTTTCTCATTCAATCCGCATATACGTCGCTTGCGAACGCCAATCATAGCGCTCAGGAGCGTCTGGCACGCTGGATATTGATGTGCCACGACCGTATGGATGGCGATCGCATCCCGCTGACGCATGAATTTCTTTCAACGATGCTCGCGGTAAGACGCCCGACCATTACCGATGCCTTTCACGTGCTGGAAGGCCGGCGCCTGATCCGGTCCGGTTTGGAGGCTTTCGCCTGTGATTGTTACGGGCGGGCCGAAAACGAGTACCGAAACCTGATTGGAGAGTTTCGCTAAAGACCATTCTGACACCCGTCACCGCTGGTCCAGATGCCGCCATATCGGACACCGATCTTCGCGAGGCGATAGTATTTCCCGAGGCAGATTTCTTGAGGAAAAGATCGGCTTCGCTCACTTTCGTAACTCGATGTCAGGGCGACTTGATACCGGAGCGCTTTGGACGCATAGGTATCTCAGCGAGCCGTCCAGCGAAAGGAACCAATCGCTACGCTGAGGGCTATGTTGTCGGAGCGTCTGTCCGACTTGTTGACGGTAGAATATTGGCGAGGCATTTTGGCTTGCGATCAAGGATATCTGAAGTATTACGCAGGTAGGCGCATCCTCGTCGTCGAGGATGAGTATTTCCTTGCCGACGAAGCTCGCCGCCAGCTCGTCTCACTCGGCGCCACTGTTGTAGGGCCGGTTGCAAACGTTGACGACGCGCTGGATCTGATTGATACCGTCGAGATCGATGCCGCTATTCTTGATATTCATCTGGGAGGCGAATTCGTTTTTCCTGTCGCGGAGCGACTCGACAAACTCGGTGTCGCATTTGTCTTCGCGACCGGCTATGATCCTTCCTTCATTCCCGACGAATTCCGAGGATTTTCGCTTTGCGAGAAGCCGGCAGAGTTGGAAAAAATCGCGCAGGCCCTTTGGGGAAACGGAAGCAACGGCCTGCAATGATTGACGTTCATCAGTCGCCGAGCTGATTGACGATCTTTTCTCGCGCCCGATTGACCCGGCTTTTGATCGTGCCTATCGGGCAGCCGAACTGCTTGGCCGCCTCTTCATAGCTCACACCCTGGATAAACACCACTTCGATTGCCGCGCGGTACCGTTCGGGAAGCTTTGCTATTGCGGTCTCAAGCTCATGTCCGCGTATCGACCATTCCTGATGGGGTGGGACAGACGTTCCGTATTCAGAAGCTTCACCCAAACCAACGTGCTCTCGTTTAGCAAGCCCAAATCGCGTGCAAAAGGCATTGCGCATGATCGTGAACAGCCACGATTTCAGGCGCGTTCCTTCTTCGAATTTATCAAGATTAGCCAGCGCCTTGACGATTGTTTCCTGGACGAGGTCGTCTATGTCGTTTGGAGAAGCGTAGAAACGTCGCGCGAAATTGCGCAGTGCGGGAACGAGTTCGATCAGTTCAGCGTCAAGTTTCGTATTCCGATTTTCACGGTTCATTCCAGCCTCCCAGGTTTCAGGGACAATTCCTCAAAACCCAGGTCGTTCCGCTGAAAAAGTGTGCTCTTGCCCATTCGTACGCTACCGTACGGAGGTACGTTCGATTTACTTCAGGGAGGGTTGTCAAGACCTACGGCTGGAAGGCTTCAACGTTCAAAATCCTGCCTTTTTGAGACCCTCTCGATACAGGTCCTTGTGCCATCGCTCCTTCACGGGGACCAGCGACAGCCATTCATCGACGTCGAAAGCAGGATTATTCTCGCGGACGCGACGAACGAGTGCACGCGCTTCATCCCGATTGCCGAGCATTGCCCAGCTCGCTGCGGCAAGCCCGTCCGCTTGCTCTGGATCGATCATTCGACCGATATAATCGAGTACGGTCTGGAACTGGTTCAGGGCATAATTCGCCCGGGCGGCGATCCAAAGGTAGGCATCCGGATTGATGGGATTGAGATCCATGGCCCGCTGGATTTTTTCCAGAGCCAGGCCGGGCCGGGAAAAGTGGACCAGCGTGTCAGCATGGTCGGCAATAATATCGGCGTGATGCGGACTGAGGGTCTCCGCTATTTCCAACGCTTCTACGCTGCTGTCGATAGAACCCAGAAGAAGCTTGGCGACGCCCAGCTCGCGATAGCCATCCGACAAATCGTTGCGAACCGAGATGGCGCGTTGGGCAAAATCCTCGGCCGATTTCAGTAGCTGCGGATCACCGCGCGGGGTTAACCGCCATTCCTTGGAATAGGTGCGGGCAAGGGAGCCGAGGGCCGGTACAAAATCGGCGCTATGGCGCAGCGCGGCTTTCAGCTCCTTGCGGGCGTGCGTCAGGTTAGGCAGGGTAGGGCGATCGAGATATTGCAGCCCGACAAGGTATCGGTGATACGCGACAGGGCTTGGCTCAAAATATATGCGCGCCAATTCATGATGCTCGACCTCTGCGACGGAGATGCGTACGACCTCCCGCGAGATTTCGCGCTTGTAGCGCGCGAGATCCGGTTTAGCGAAGGAGAAGTGCTCCGCCCACAGAATCTCGTTGCCTGGCAATGAGATGAGCTGCGTAAAGAGAGCGGGATCCTCCCTCGGCCCGCTTAGTCGGGTCTCCAAGACGTAATTGATGTCATATCGCTCGAAAAGCGTGGTTTGATCGCCGCTTTGGCGTCCGATCTGAGCAGCGGAGTAGGGGGCGATTACTCGCAGACCATGCAGTGCGCTGAAGCCGAGGGTGATATCTTCGATCAGGGAGGATGCGAGCCTGGTTGCCATGTCATCGGGATCGCCGTCGGCGGGCGGCAGCAATGCGAGACGTGGAATGCGCGAGATCGTCCGCAAAGGGATATCCTGTTCGGATATGGCGGTCGAATGCGGCGCAGCGGCCGATATTGATGAGCGAGAGGATGCCCGAAGGAGCGCCGGCCATGATGAGGCGAGATCCGTACGTTGCGTAAATATGCGTTTGAGTTGTTCGAGGCCGCCCTCGGCATCGAAAGCCTTCAATAATATGCGATGCGTTGCAATGTCCTGCGGCTCGGCTTCGAAAAGAAAGAGAGCTGCCTCCTTAATGAGCGCGACATCGCCGGTCGCTATCGGAAGCTTCACCGCCGCATCCAGTGCTTCCTTCAGGATCGCAAAGTGGCGCTTTCTTTCTCCCTCTCGCCAGTCGAGGAAGGCTCTGGTCTGACAGTTGGCCCGCTCCATGAACTTTGATTGCAAGGCCTCCATCAAGAGAGCGAGGCTCTTTATCGGATCCTTGGACGTGTCTGCATGGGCCGGGAAGATGTCGCTGCTGAACGAGCCGCTCGCCAAGTGAATATCTGTATCGTCGAAGGTCAGAAATTCGGTGTTCAATTCCGACTGTCGGCTCTTGATACGAGAGACCAGCTTACGAAGATTTGTCAGCGAATTCGCCAAGTCGCTATCGCCCCAGAGAAATCTCGCCATATTTGTTCTGCTGACGGATTTTCTATCGCTCGTGAGCAGATAGGCAATAATCAGAAGCGCTTTCTTCGGGAACGTTATTTGGTATTCGTCGCCATCCAGAAGAGCGATTTCACCAAAAGTTCTGAGTAAAAATTTCATCGCGCCTTCTATATTGCTTCAGATATATAATCGCGGCCGTCTTTCGCGCTCCGTCTGGATAAACGGCGAAATGCAGTGGAATCGATTATATATTCCTGATGCAATGCACAAATATTTGCAAATGAACTATTCTCGAGCTTTGATTTCGAAAGTTATTGTTGCACAAAAGCTCAGTTTTGCGACATTCATTCGACGTCTGGCAAGTTCGTTTCCGATGCGGGTCCGTTAAGAAAACAGTCCTGATCGGTTAAATTCCGTCTTCCCCGCAACTATTGGCGGTCGGAAAATTCATGACCAACGCAGTGTTAGAGAAGCTCCTGGCCTCCAGATACTTCCTCGCCACAGAAGTGGTAACTTCAATTAGGGTGAGGATTTTATTGCCCCTATCGGCCCATTCGCCAACAGAGCCTACGGCTTATACTTTGGTATAATGGCGGTGCACCATCGCTTGATTGACCGCTCTTTGCGGCTGTGACACTACGGCCATGTCTTCGCAACGTCAGGCGAAGGCTTACGAAACCAACAGATCAAGAAACCAATGGACAGCTACCCTAGTCGCTGTTCGGTTGTGGCGTCATGCTGCATCCGGACGGTCATCGCAACAACCTGGACCGCCGCCGGCATTCGCCGGGCGAGCGCCGGTCGGGCCTAGCCTGTCCGGCTCGCCCTTCGGATCTGCCGTCAGGCGGGCCGATGAGGTGAGCCATGAACAACATCGTTCTTTTCCGCGGACGCAGGTTCGCAACCAAGTTTTCCGCCCCGAACGCTTTTGCCGTTTCGACCGGCGGCCGTCGGGCCGAACGTTCCGTATCGCCGCAGCGTCCGCGGCTGATCGCCATTTGGCACATCAATTTCCATACCGGGAAGCTTGAGTGCTTTTGGGCGACGGAAAGCGGGCCTTCCCTTGATGAGGATGGCAGCCGTTGCGCGGCCTAAACCCTTCCTTCTGAAAGAAGTGCCTGTGGTGTCGCCATGCGGCGCCTATGTCGCACCCTGGCTAAAAATTCCTGTTTTCAAAGGATTATTACATGGTTTTCCTTGCTAACGATCGACGCGGGCGTAGCGCCGTTGCTGCGTTGGCCGGTTCGCGTATTCTGCCGAATGGCTATGATCTCGCCGCATTCGCCTTCATTGCCGCTGCCGCCTATCTCATACTTCACGGCGTAGCTGAGATGCGTGCGCCGCTGGCCGGCCTGTCCACGGCACCGCTGTCGCTCGACCCGGCCTATCTGCCTGAATATGCCCTGCGGACGACTTTGCGGATGATGGCGGCCATCATCGCCTCCCTCATTTTCACCTTCGTCGTCGCGACGCTTGCCGCAAAGAGCTGCCGCGCCGAGAAGATCATCATTCCGGCCCTCGACATTCTGCAATCGGTGCCGGTGCTCGGCTTTCTGACCTTCACGGTGACCTTCTTCATGGGGCTTTTCCCCGGAAGTCAGCTCGGCGCGGAATGTGCGTCGATCTTCGCGATCTTCACCAGCCAGGCATGGAATATGGCTTTCTCCTTCTATCAGTCGCTGCGGACGGTTCCGCGCGATCTCGATGAGGTCAGCCGTGGATTTTGCCTGTCGAGTTGGCAGCGTTTCTGGCGGCTGGAGGCCCCCTTTGCGGCGCCCGGTCTCGTCTGGAACACGATGATGTCGATGTCCGGCGGCTGGTTCTTCGTGGTCGCATCCGAAGCAATCACGGTGGGTAATACCACCGTGCAGCTCCCCGGTCTGGGTTCGTGGCTGGCGGTTGCGATCGACAAACAGGATTTCGTCGCTGTCAGCTGGGCTGTGCTTACCATGGCAGTTGTCATCCTTCTTTACGATCAGCTGCTTTTTCGCCCGATCGTCGCGTGGGCAGACAAGTTCCGCTTCGAGCAGACGGCCGGGCAGCAGAAGCCGCGCTCCTGGGTCTATTCGCTGATCCGTCGCACGCGGTTCCTGAAATACGTGACCACCCCTTTGGCCGCTGCATGGGGTCGGCTGATGCTCCTGCGGCTGCTGCCGATGTCGCGTGCCGTCGCGAGAGAGCGAGGCGGGCAGCGAGCCGTCAGCTGGGCTATCGATCTTGCTTGGTATGCGCTTATCGCCGCCGTCGGTGCCTGGAGTGTGTGGGATGCGGTTTCCTATCTCAGCCAGACGCTCTCCTGGGCCGATGTCTGGATCGCTTTCGCCGGCGGGTTCGTGACGCTCATTCGCGTTGTCGTCCTTATTGCTGTCGCCAGCGTCATCTGGGTTCCGATCGGCGTCTGGATCGGCCTGCGTCCTGCGGTTGCGGAGCGCGTCCAACCTCTGGCGCAGTTCCTGGCGGCCTTTCCGGCCAACGTACTCTTTCCCGTTGCGGTGGTTGCGATCGTCGCGACGGGCGCCAGCCCGAACATCTGGCTGTCGCCGCTGATGGTCCTCGGCACGCAGTGGTACATCCTGTTCAATGTGATTGCCGGGGCGAGTGCATTCCCTACCGATCTGCGGGAGGCATCCTCGGTTTACCGGCTGCGCTCGTGGACCTGGTGGCGGCGAGTGATGTTGCCGGGGATATTCCCTTACTATGTCACGGGAGCGCTGACCGCTTCCGGCGGCTCCTGGAACGCCAGCATCGTCGCTGAACTGGCGAGCTGGGGCAACACGAAACTCGAAGCCTTCGGACTGGGATCATACATCGCGAAAGCGACGGAGGCGGGCGATTTTCCGCGTGTCATCCTTGGTATCGTCGTCATGTCGATCTTCGTGACGCTCTTCAACAGAACGCTCTGGCGGCCGCTCTACGTCTTCGCCGAACGACGCATGCGCCTCGATTAATTCAAGATCGGAGAACCGAATATGGAAAACGCTGTCATCTCCAGGAAGCTCGATATTGTAAAAAATGCACCGCTGGTTCTCGCCAAGCAGGTATGCCAGGCCTACGACAAGGGGGCATCCGGCTCGCTCGTCGTGCTCGAGAATGTCGATCTTCAGCTCTATCCCAATGAAATCGTTGGGCTGCTCGGCCGTTCCGGTTCCGGCAAATCAACGCTGCTGCGTGCAATCGCCGGTCTGATCCGCCCGAGCAAAGGGGACATCACCTTCCAGGGCAGGCAGGTCGTCGGCCCCAACTCCGATGTTGCCGTGGTCTTCCAGAGCTTTGCGCTCTTTCCCTGGCTGACTGTCCTGCAAAACGTCGAGCTTGGCTTAGAGGCGCAAGGTGTTGCCTCTTCTGAGAGGCGCAAGCGTGCGCTTGCTGCAATCGATCTCATCGGTCTAGACGGTTTCGAAAGCGCCTATCCGAAGGAGCTGTCGGGCGGCATGCGCCAGCGCGTCGGCCTTGCGCGTGCGCTCGTCGTCCGGCCGAAGGTTCTGCTGATGGATGAACCCTTTTCTGCGCTCGACGTGCTGACGGCAGAAACGCTTCGCACGGATCTGCTCGATCTGTGGTGCGAGGGCCGGATGCCGATCGAGTCGGTTCTCATGGTGACACACAATATCGAAGAAGCGGTGCTGATGTGCGACCGTATCCTGATCTTCGGGTCGAATCCCGGTCGCGTGATTGCGGAGATCCATGTCGATCTGCCGCAACCGCGCAACCGTCTCGATCCGGCCTTCCGCATGCTCGTCGAAGACATCTACGCGCGGATGACGGTAAAGACCGGTGCACCGACGCGCGAAGGCCTTTTCCCCGGCACCGGCATTGCCATGGCGCTGCCGCGCGTGTCGACCAACCTGATGTCCGGTCTCATCGAAACGGTCGCCGCCGAACCGTATCGCGGGCAGGCCGACCTGCCGCCGCTGGCGGCCCATCTGCATCTCGATATCGATGATCTCTTTCCGGTCGCCGAAACGCTTCAACTCCTGCGTTTCGCTGATCTGGAAGGGGGCGACATAAAGTTGACGGCGCCGGGGTTGCGTTTCTTCGACGGCGACGTCGATGAACGCAAGAAACTCTTCGAACAGCATCTGGCGATCTATGTGCCGCTGGCTGCACATATTCGCCGTGTGCTCGACGAGCGGCCGACCCACCGCGCACCTGCACGGCGCTTCCGCGATGAGCTGGAGGATTACATGTCCGAGGATTATGCCGACACCACTATCAAGGCCGTCACGAACTGGGCTCGCTACGCGGAATACTTCGCCTATGACGAAAACGCCGATCTGTTCACGCTGGAGAACCCAAGTTAAAACCCCGCTGGAACGAGTGCGAGAGGGCGCCGCCGGTTGAGGCGGCGATCGGCTCATGGCATTCCAGGATTTGACAGGCCGCCTAGCCGGGACTTAGCGCATCAGATCCAGCGGTCGCCAGCTTTGGCGGCACCGGAGAACGCGGTTGTTGTTTTGATGCTTCAGTTCGGGCAGTTTGCAGCTTCCGCACGCAATCTTGCGGAAGCCGTGATGCAGGGATGCCAGGGATGAGGCGCGAGTTTTTGAAATACCTCTTCGAGATGCCCTTGCTTTGGCTTGGCATTGCAATTCTTGCCGGTCTCATTTTCATCGGCGATACGATCACCGATCTGGAGATCGCCTTTGCCGTTTTGTATGTATCCGTCATCTTGCTGGCGGTCTATTCGGGGCGGACCGGCGCTATCGCGATAGTCGGGATTACATGTGCTGCTTTGACTGTCATCAGCTATTTCCTGACGCGTCACGGCGCTTCGCAGGCAGGCCTTATCAACAGTACACTTAGCCTAGTCGCGATCGGCGCGACCACTTATCTGGCGATCAGGATCGAAATGCTTGATGCTAGGGCAAGGCAGGCGCAATCCGAGCTTGCACGCATGTCGCGTCTCATGATCGTCGGTGAGTTGGGCACATCGATAGCCCACGAAGTCAGTCAGCCGATCACCGCAATTGCCGCTAACGGTAATGCCGCGCTTCGATGGCTGTCCGCAACACCGGCCGATCACGACGAAGCCCGCCGCGCCATCGAGCGAATTGTCGCGGATGCCGGGCGAGCAGGCGATGTCATCGGCCGTGTTCGCGGGCTCGTGGCGCGCTCGTCGCCCTCTAGCGACGCGATCGATCTGGTCGAGGCTATCAATGATGTACTGGAACTCGTTCGCAGCGAGATTCGACGGAATCAAATCCTGTTCCGCTCGGAATTGGCGAGCGATCTGCCATTGATGGCCGGCGACCGGATCCAGCTGCAGCAGGTGATCCTCAATCTCGTCATGAATGCGATCGAAGCTCTGGCGGAGGTCGATGAGGAAACGCGCGAGCTGCTCGTCAGCGCTGCCGCGGACGAACGGAAAGTGACCGTCAGCGTGCGCGATACCGGCAGCGGCATGCCGGCCGAAAGGCTCGACAATATATTTGAAGCTTTCTACACGACCAAGCCGAAGGGTATGGGGATGGGGCTTGCCATCAGCCGATCCATTATCGAGGCGCATGGCGGGACCATCTATGCCGCGCCGAATTTTCCACGCGGAGCCGTCTTCGGTTTCACCTTGCTGCTGAGCGGAAAGGCAAAGGGGTAGGGCATGCAAGGACAGCAGCCGACCGTTTATGTGATCGACGACGATCCATCCGTGCGCGATGGGCTGGACAGCCTATTACGTTCCGTCGGCTACGATACGCGTGCCTTTGCATCGCCGCGGAATTTCCTGGCTTCTTCTCGGTCTGAGGGGCCAGCCTGCATCGTGCTCGATGTCAGGATGCCGGATGCGAGCGGTCTTGATTTTCAGGATGCGCTTGCGCGGATGGGTTATGCAATCCCGATCATTTTTCTCACCGGGCACGGCGACGTGCCGATGTCCGTCAGAGCGATGAAAGCGGGGGCGGTGGAATTTCTCTTGAAGCCGTTCCGCGAGCAGGATCTTCTCGATGCAATCAGGCAAGCGCTCGAAATCGATCGTATCCGGCTGCGCAAGCAGGCGGCGGAAATCGATCTTCATGAGCGATTTTCGACACTCACGCCACGTGAACGCGAGGTGATGGCGCTCGTTGCGCGAGGCCTCCTCAACAAGCAGATCGCCGCCGAGATCGGCCTCAGCGAAATCACCGTCAAGGTTCATCGCGGGCAGGCCATGCGCAAGATGCGGGCCGACTCCGTCGCCGACCTCATTCGGATGGCGGATAATCTCGGCCTCACGAACGATAAAGCCAGCGATACGGCGCCCGGGCTCCGTTAGTCTTGCAGCGCTCGTCCCCAGTCGCGAGGATCTCACGGCTTACGAATGCGGTGTTGCCACGTGGGTTAGTTCAATCCCGCGGAATCGTTGGCGTTCCCTGGTGAAAAATCATCTGCCATCGCCCATCGATACGCTGCCAAATCGAACTCCGTAAAGTATGCCACTCCGGACCGCTCTCTCCGGCCCGCCGGATGCTTCTGTAGGTGACGAGGACAGCATCTGGTGAGATCGATCGAAAGGCATAGTCGCGGGAAATAATGGGAGGAGTGGCTTCTTCTGTCTTTTCTGCAGCCAGACCGGCGATCAGGTCATCCCTATCGTCGTAGACCGTACCGGAACTGCCAAATTCAACGAAGCCTTTAGCCAGCAATTCCGCCACGACTGCCGGCGACCGTCGTATTTCCGGGAGATGCAGCTTCTGCTCCAGCAGGCGGATCTCTTCAAGCTCATGCTGGGGAATGTTCATGGTTTCAGCGATCTTCCGTGAATATCGATGTTTGTATGTCGTGGACCTCAGTATGTCCCGAGCGCTTCCAGTTTTCTTTCCCGTTCGAACTTGTGGTCTTGATCATAGTCAGCTTCTCTAGATTGCTCCAACGCAGCGACGAAAAGTTCGGCGGCGTGACGACCCACCTGTGTTCTATCGTCTTCGATGACCGTTGCTATCCGCCGGAATAATTCGGACTCGAAGCTGCCTGCATTGTTCGAGGCATTCGGCCGTGCCAATCTTGCACCACCATCCAGTCTGATTGCCGACACATAGAACTCGTCCTCGTAATCGGCTCCTGCTGAGGTCAGCTCAGCACGCCCGTATAACAGCAACCCGGTTTCCCAACGATCGCATAGGCGGATACTAAGCTCATCAAACGAATATTCGCAGGAGAATTCTGAAGCGTACATCATTATTCTCCCACCCTGGCGATCGACGATAGTTCGGCAACGCCGGCTCCCCTCACGGCATCTGCCGGTATGATTATGAAAGCATTCGGCTGCCTCAGCATGAATGACATTCTCCTTCGATGGCCTTGCGGCTTTTCCAATCGTTGCAATTGGCCTGTCCGGTTTCGCTGACTTCGGGCGAGGTCCTGCTCTTGCCCGGGCTCATTCCATTCAGGGCCAACGGCGCTTCTCGGTGAAGTTGCCATTCAACATGATATATGTCAACATAATTTATGTTTATCGCGCGGCTCAAATAGAAAATTGGTTTTATTTGCGTGCGATATGCCCGCAGATCCGGCCGATGATCGTCAAGCGGTCCAATTCGACGGTAAAAGTTTCCAGTGCCGGATTGTCGGAGATGATCTTGACTTCGCTTGGCCGGCTAAAGGGAACTCGCTGCAAGCGCTTGATCTGCGGCTCCGTATAACCGTCGCTGATCGCATAGACCGTATCGGTGGTCATTTGGTTCTGTGAGAGATCGACGATGACGCGATCGCCGGGCATGTAGGTCGGCTGCATGGAATCGCCGACGACTTCCATGATGATCGTGTGGTTCGGGGAAGCCTTGGCCTCGTTTCGCAGATAGCCGGTGGGGATAAGCCATTCTGCGACGATCTTATGCCCGGCGACATTGCCTGAGCCGACGGGGAGGTTGATGACTTCGCCGACGACGCCGCTACCGGCTCCAAGTTTCACGTCCACTTCCGGTGTTGCGCCTTCGATCTGCGGCTTCCAGTGTTCGCGGCTGTAGCTGAGCTCGTCGCCGCTCTCGGCAAATCCATCGTGATCCTGCTCGTCGGGATCGAAGGACATGACAATGTTTGGCGCCGGACGTGCGGTTTTGCGCTGGCCTTCGCCGGTCAGAAGATAAGCCGCGGTCGTGCCGAATTTCTTGGCATAGCGATTGGCGACTTCAGCGCTGAATTCGTTCTGACCGTTTTCATGCGCGCGATAAGTGGACAAGCTCACGCCCAGCGCTTCTGCCGCCTTCGTGGCTGATGGATAATTTGCGGCTTCGCGCGCCGCTCTTAGTCGTTCGCCCATGGATTTCTGCATCTTTTGACCCTTGCAAAATTTCCGACATAAATCATGTTGACAACATCATTATTATCAACATAATTTGTGTTTATCAAGATGCCAGTGGCGCAAAACGCTGTTTGGCGGGTGAGCGGCGCGGCTTAGTACGCGGCGGACAATGTTTTGGAGGTGAAGTTATGATCATAGGCAATGGGAACAGGAGGGCAGCGTCGCAGGCTGGATATTTCGATCGCTTTTGGGGGTGTCCCGGATGCCTCCGAATTCTATCGATCGCGGAGGTCATCGAGCTGCATTGTGAGAGTTGTGATGTAGCCGTCGAGCCTGCGGAAATGACGAAGATCAGGTCTTTTTCCGAAGCAGCTGGTCAGGAGGCGCTGCCATGATCGAAATACTTCAGGGTCTTCTCGCCTGTATCGGCGCGGCGTTGTTTTTTGTCGCTATGGTGATCGCAATAAAGTCGGTCATTGGGAAATCGCCAATGACATCCCTTGAGGATGAGGACTTCGGTGCTCCGGAGGGAGACCAAATTCATTTCCGCATTGCCAAAGACCCCACGCTTGCGCCCAAAGAGCCGGCACGGCCGGCGAAACTGCGCAGACGGTAGGCGGGTCCCAAAGGTCAAAGCCCAATCGAAAACTCTAGAGATAGACCTGGCCAAGCGAGCCGGGGGAGGTTGCTATGAACGAATTTCAAATCGGAACAGAAGCCGTTGCCGGCGGCCATCTCGGCTGGATTCGCAAGGTTCACCGAGCGACAAACGAGATCGTCCGCGATGGCCGGGGTGAACCGATCGTCTTCGCGACGCAGGATGCTGCCAAGGCGGCAGCCGGCGAGGCGATGGTCGCTTATCTCAACACACCGATGCTGCGCGATGGGGCGAGGGTAGAGGCGATTTCCACGGCGGAGGCCTTCTTCAAACCCAAATCGGCCAGCGCTATCGCTGCCATTGGAAGCGCTTCGTGAGCTGTCCCCGGATGGCAGAGGCAACAAATTCACCAACGAAAGGGTTGAACTGTCATGACCAAAGGCAGGCTGGATCTTCTTCTCGATGGGCTCGGCATCAAGCTGGTTCCCGTCCATCGGCGCCGGGCACCTGCAGAGAGCCACGCGCGCGGCACGATGCAGGAAATCCGGGGCCGCTACGGCGATGGCCATCTGGTCTTCGTTCTGCGGTGTATCCGACAGACCGGGAGCAATCGCGACGAGCTCTGGTCGGACACGATCGGTGCCGTGTCAGATGTCCTGGTGCAGCGCGAGGATTGGGCACTGCAGCGTCCAGGTGATCTCTTGGGCGCCTTCGACGATATCGCGCTTGCCACATTGCGCACGGATGCGGTGGCGCGGCGGCCTTGGCCCGTTCGCGCGACATTGCGAACGCTGATTTATCAGGAATTGGAGAAACGACTTGATGCACCGCTCCGCCTTGCAGTTTGACGGCCTGTCCCGTCGCGCGGCTGAGATTGCCGACGTGAGCCTGATCGTCCGTGCACGTTTCGTCGAAGCTGCCGATACGATGGCTCATCTCGACGTGCGCGGCATCCGGCCCGACAGGATGCGGACACTCTGGCCGGAGGTTTTGCCTGAACCGATGGATCATGCCGATATCCGCATTCGCTATCGTCCGAGCGCTGCAGCCATCAGTCGGGCAGAGGAGGTTTTGCAGGAATGGCTCAGGGTTCACGTCCAGGATGAGGAGCGGCGCATTCTGCTTTCGCGATGGTCCATTTGTCTTGCCGCGCCCTATATGGCCGGTTCGTTTCGGGATTTTTGCGCGCGGACGGGGCGCGTACGACGCACGGCCGAACGGCGTATTCACAGCGAGTTCCAGAATTTGGCCGATGTACTTCTCGCTGCCTCACCGATGCTTCAGGAACCGGATTGGTCGCGCATATCGCCAATGATGCCGAATGCGCCTGGCGGGCTCGACCGGGCAAGGCCCAAGGCACCCAAACATGAAACACATTGGCTGCCGGATGATGCGCGGCCCGTCTTCGATGCGGCAAGCCCGGAACTTGCCGAATTGGCTAAACGATTGGAGCGTGGGAACCGCAGGCGCGCCAAGATGAAAGTCTGAGCCGTCGCACTGATGCGGTCCGAACCCGCAACCATTGTGATGCGCCAATATCTCCGATTGGTGACTTTGTTCAACCAAGCGCAAAAACCCCAGCGGGGCGAGCCTTTGCAGTCATCTCGCCGAAATCTGGGACCGTGTATTCTGCCAAGAGCCGAAGACGCGATGTCGGCAGATGAGCTCGCCATGGATCACCGATCAGAATCGTGATTTCTCGAGCCAGGCAGCGGTCCAGAAACGCGATGACGCTCTCCGCAAGCGCTGCCTCATAGAAAAGATCCCCGACGCATATGACGTCGACATCAGGCGGTTCGCTTTTCGTCAGGTCGGCGAGTACCGTATCGATTGTCACATCATTGAGTGCGGCATTGAGCTCGATCGCTGCGATTGCATAGGGATCGACGTCCGCGGCATACACTTTCGCTGCGCCTGCCTTTGCAGCGGCAACCCCGACAATTCCCGAGCCGGCGCCCAGATCTAATACGCGGCGACCAGCCACACTTTCTGGCCTGTCGAGAAGATAACGGGCGAGAACTAAACCTCCTCCCCAGTAATGGGCCCAGTACGGTGAGCCGCATCGCGGATCTTGTTCTGCGAGGCGTCGCAGCCCGCTTTGTGGATCTGCTTTATGCAGGCAAATATCGGGGATACCGGGAACGGGCAGGACGGGGAGATTGGCGGCGATGAACCGCCGAACCCAATCCTGGCTCATGGGATCATCCGAACTGCTGTTTCGTCTTGCCGAGATTCCTATCGGCTGGCCTTTGCGCATCTTGAGTATTTTCGCGAATTGAGGGCTAGATCGCTTAGTTCGTCGGACTGGAGAATCCGATATTTACGGGGAATTTCAATTGGTTATTTGTAGCCCCCGTCAAAATCCTTATTCCTTGCGCGCTGATCGCCCTTCAAGGGTGTCGCCAATTGCGCCGGAATAGGGTATCTATTTTGGCATGATGAGAACAGTTGCAACGAGGCACTGTTGACCGCAAGCGATGTTTTAAACCGCTTGTTTTCTTTCAAAATTCCATCGGAAATCATGAAGCATGACCAATGCCGACAAGCCAGTCGCGCCGCGCAAACCGCGTGCGCGCCGTCGCAAGGTTGTTTCCACCGAGGATACGCCGCTTGATTACATGCTGAAAGTGATGCGCGACGACGAGGCGGACCAGAAGCGGCGCGATGAAATGGCGAAGATTGCCGCATCCTATGTTCATCAGAAACCTAGCGAGCGCTCCGGCGCCGGGGCCAAGGGAGGCCGCGGCGTCACCATCGATCTAACCAATGCCACGGATGAGCAGCTTGCGATACTCGAATCTCTCTTCGGTCCCCTTGCCGGATCCGGCGACGATGATCGCAGCAATCCAAGAGGAGAAAGCGAGGCGGAGAGCTGAACGCGAGCAGATGGAGGTCGCAGCCCGGCTTGCCATGGATGCCGAGCGCATTCGTGCCAGCTGCCAGTCTCTAACCGGCTTCGTGCGAGAGGCCTGGCACGTCGTCGAGCCCTCAGTCGACTATGTCCACGGCTGGCATATCGATGCCATCTGCCAGCATCTCGAAGCGGTGACATCGGGCGAGATTACCCGGCTGTTGATTAATGTGCCGCCGGGCACAATGAAATCGCTCCTGTGCGGTGTCTTTTGGCCGGCATGGGAATGGGGGCCAAAAGGCAAACCGCAACTACGCTATCTCGGCGCCTCCTATTCGGAACATTATGCCAAGCGCGACAATAGGCGCATGCGGGACCTCGTAGCCTCCGAATGGTATCAGACACTATGGGGCGATCGGGTCAAGCTGACGAGAACCGGTGAAATGGCTTTCGCCAACAGCCGCATGGGCTCGCGGCAGGGTGTGCCGTTCTCCAGGTTGACGGGCGGCCGCGGCGATCGTGTCATCATCGACGACCCGCATTCCGTCGATGGGGCAGAATCGGAGGCCGAGCGCCTGTCTACGGTTCGCACCTTTCGCGAATCCGTCCCGACGCGGCTCAACGATCCCCAGCGCTCGGCGATCGTTGTCGTGATGCAGCGGATATCTCCAGTCTCGTCAATTCCGAAGATCTCTTCGAGCTGCAGCTCCTGCACCCGGCCACCGAGGAGCCGCTCGGCATCTCCTTCATGATCCGCTCGGCCGAGAGCAACGAGGTGAAGAAGATCGTTCGCCAGCATAGCGACCGCTTCCTCGCCAGCCGCAAGAAGAAGCTGACCACCAGCAAGGTCGAGGCCGAATATCTCGACAAGGCGGCCGCCGCCATCGCCTCGTGGAACTGGGGCGAGCAGCAATGGAAGGGCGAGCAGCCGGTGCTCTCCTTCGAGAAGGCCCGCGAAGTCGTCGAGGATGCCGGCTGGATCTACGATCAGGTGGCTGGCGCCTCGGAGGACCGCGCAAATTTTATGAAGAGCTTGCCGAAGGGCTTTCAGAAGCCGTAAGGATCGTTGCGCGCTATGATTGCGTGCGCGATACAAATGGCGAGACCCGGCGCGAACGCAACGAGGCCTTTGAGCTAATCAGCCCGGAGGCCGAGGTGCCGGAGGCTGGCCATGCGCTCTGGGACTGGTTCTGGGACCTGCGTTCGGCGCAGGCCCCCGGATTTTCCGGCCCGGCACCGCTCTCACACCAGGAAATGCTTGCCTGGCTGCAGCTGACCGGCAACCTCCTGCGCCGCGAGGACATCGCCGTGCTGAAGGCGATGGACGGGCGCTATTGTCAGGTGGTGGAGGAGGAGACGGAGGCGATCAGGGCGCGGGAGGCGGGGTAGGTTTTAGGAAGCGACTTCAAATGCATCAACCAAAGAGCCACCTGAATGTATCGCGAACCCATCCCGCATAAGGGGCAATTGGTTTCAATTCTCTCTGCAATTCTTCCACAGTTCGGGAAGGGGTATGGCTAAAGTCCCTAAGTATCTCAGAATCACTGGTGGAATCGGTTTTAAAGATGGAAACCCCACCCGCTGATATTTTGGAAATGCTGCCATCAATGGACAGATATTGACAAGTAATTGCTCTGGTAACCTTTTCCGCTTTCGTATTCAGCACGTTAAAGTTTATGGTTGCGGTATAGAGCATAGGCTTTATCGAGCCTTCATCAAATCTCTCCAGAAAAAAGCTTCGTATGTCGGGGCTTTGTTTGTACTCTTCTTCCAGGTCACCTCTGGTGCCCAGCCTCTCGTTAAAGAAGAACCTGTTGCGCTCATAGGTGGAAGATGCCGCGAGATATTCTTTAAGACGGGCCTCGCAAGCGGTCACGATCGGCGGATCAAAGATGCCAAAGCTGTAGATCAACAACAACGCGGCAAGCACTGCAATCACGCTGGAAATCAGCTTCATTAAAACTCCCGGGAGTAGCTTCGCGGCATTCTCTCGTATGAAATCAAAAGGTGGTCCAGTGACAGATATCGCAACTCTCGATTTGCTTTCGCTTGAAGTAGACAGCCAACGCGGCCAGCCAAAGTTCTATGGATTTTCAGGGTGCGTAAAATCGATATAGTTCTTTTGTGCGGTCTGCAGGTCGTGGTTTACGGTTGAGATATTCCACACGCATCCCTCGATATCCTCTTTCCGACCGAGCTTCTTTTCACTCTCGATAAACTTTTCAAGTCTGTCTACTTGTTGTGCCGCCTTTTCCGGTGACGCGCCGATCTGCTGGAGCGCCTTCTCGGCATACGTCCGAATTGCGTTGTAGTATGTCGTGCCAAGCGCATCGCGGCATTGATAAGCAATCATGAAACTCACGTTCACACCATCGATGACTTTACCGGCCAGCTGAAGACGCTTGTGCTCGTCGTTAGCTAAGACTTGTGTGTTGATTGTGCACACGAAGAATGCAGCCAGAAGTAGTTTAAGCCTCATCGTCGCCTCCGCTTTTCTCAAAGTTGCGTCTCCAACCACTCCGCGTTTGTTTTGCCGTCGACGATTACATAGAGACGGTCCGCTCTGGAGGTGTCTTCATTGTCAGTTGGATACTGACATATGGTGGTCCCGCGAATTGGTGTGCCATAGGCGTTGGGAGCATCGTAAGTTATAAGAACCTCAAACATCCGAGGTTTTACACGGCCTCGGTCAAAATCCTTCATCCTGGCTCCCTGGATGAGCGGCCCATATTCGTCCCCAGCCAGATAGCGTTTGTAGTCGTCGCGGCTGAGAGGCTCTTGGGATTCCTTGATTTCGATCCGCTTGTATCCTGCCGGCGCTAAAAGTCTCAATTTCAAAACTTCTTCGCACACGGTCACCAATTTCGATTCAGAAGAGCTACAACCGCCAGTGGCTGGCAGCAAAAGAGCCACGCTGACCAATCTCCACAATCTTATCACGAAATCCCCCATTCAAAGCGCAGGGTTGTATTTCGCATGTTTTGAAAAGGCATGCCAGTGGCAGATGTTGCGATATTGATTACCGAACGGGTCGCAAACTGTCACTTAACGACGAGCGGCTATTCGGAATTTTGATATTGACAGATCTAACTGTCTTTGGGCCGCTTGCAACTCTTGGAGGCAACGCTCTGCTGCTCTTGCGGGAAGCTTCTTCTGCTCACGACGAAAAGTCTTTATTTGTTCATCGACAATATTCGCCGCTCTATCTCGTGAATTGCGAATAGCTTGAGGATTATCCATCGGGCCTAGAGAGGAAAATGCTTGTACTGTTCTTTCCCGCGCAAGATCATAAAAAGAGGCGCCGATGGCGTCTTGGCAAATATACGCAACACCCAAGTAAATTATGCCCTGCGTACCAACCTCCTCAGCTGCTTTGCTTGCTGCTGTTCGGTCAGCGTCCTCCGCATAGACACTACTCGCGACCATGAATGCCGCTATAAATAAAAACACGCGCATAAAATATCCCCGGTTGAATCAACCATAAGACGATAGCGTACAATTCAAACAAAAGGAAAGCCTATGACGGACGTTGCTACGTTAAGTCTTGTGGTTGCTATTTCTAGCGTTTCCCAAGCGATTGTCGAAGTTGACAATCTGTCCGGAGCCTCGAAACGAGCGCAGGGAACCGTGGCGGGACTGGAGGGCGCATCGCGACGCGCGGCTGGTGCTGCTTCTGCCGCAGCCGCGGCCTACGAAAAACAAGGAAAGGCGGCCCTCAAAGCCTCTACGCAAGTTCAAGTTTATCTAAGCGCCATAAGCCAAAATGCGAACGGTTCACCAGCTTCCAAACAAGTTGAGAACTACGCCGATAGCTTGGAAAAAAGTAAGAAAAGCGCTTCAGATGCATCCAAAGAAGCTACCGAACTCGCCTCGAGCCTTATAGACGTTGCAAAGGCAGCCGGGAATGGCGATAGCGTTCTGAAAATTTTAGCTGACAAAGGGCCAGGGATTGCAAAATCTCTGGGATCTGAAGGGGCTGCCGGTGGGCTGAAGAAGCTTGGGGCGGCCTTTTTGACAGTCATTTCCCCAACCAGCCTGTTGGCGGCAGCTGTGACCGGGTTAATCGCCATAGGCGTTCAAATGGTCGATTGGCCTAAACTCGCAGAAACAGCCCTCAAAGGACTTGCCAGCATCTTGCAGGCGATTGCTCCCTACGCCTTGCTTGCCGCGGCTGGACTAGCCCTGGTCTACGCACCAGCAATTCTTGCTGGCTTGGCGGCCCTTCCGAGTGCAATTCTAACGATAACTTCAGCACTCTGGAGCCTAGCAACGGCAATCTATGCAACAGTTGGCTTGCCGGTGCTTCTGGTCGCCGGATTTGTCGCAATTGTTGCGGCGGCGGTTATCTTCAGAGATGAGCTTACGAAATATCTCGGTGTCGATATTGTCGGAGCAGCCAAGACTGGTGTGAACTTTATCATAGGCAGCTTTGTTGCCGCCTATCATGACATCGAAATCCTCTGGAGCAATTTCCCGGACATTATTGTTGCTGCGGCTACAGGTGCCGCAAATGCGGCAATTGGGGCGACGAACAGTATCATTCAATCGGGTATTGACGGCATAAATGCGCTTATTAGAGGCTTACAGCAGATTATGAGTTTCGTTGGCGCAGACAAAGCAGCCCAATACTTTGGCTTTAGTGGCACACTGAAGGAACTCGATCCATTCAAAGGAATGGGGCCGATAAGCGACGGTGGTGCAGCAGATCGTCTACGCAAAGTGCTTGATGATCGCAATGAGCAGATCCAAAAGGATCTCAACGCTGATCATATAGGAAATATCGTGACAAACATTGGTCAAGCTACCTCGACTGTGGGCAACAAGTTCAAGGAGATCGCTGATGGCTTCACAAAATCAGACAGGAAGGCGATGGGAGCAGTAAGCGGTGCAGGGCAAGTCGTCTCCAGGCCGGTAACTAGCGCTCCTACTTCAGATTCATATGGTAGTATCGTAGCGGACGCTAACAAGCGCATTGCCTCGCTCCAACAGGAGCAAGCAGCACTTGGTATGACGGAGCAAGCGGCAGCAAAAATGCGCAATGAAACTGAGTTGTTGAACAAGGCTCAGGAGAAAAATATCGCGCTTACACCCGAACAGAAGACGGAGCTTGGTGGCCTGGCGGAAAAGATGGCCTCCGTCGAGGCGGCAACAAAGAGCGCTCGGGAGGCGATGGATTTTGCCAAGGATCTCACGAAGGGCTTTATCTCAGATCTCAAAAGCGGCTTGAAAAACGGTGAATCCTTTTGGAAGTCTTTCAGCACGGCTGCTGTGAACGCGCTGAACAAGATTGCGGATAAGCTCCTTAATGATGTTTTGGATAGCCTGTTCAAGGTCAATAGTGCGGCGAGTGGCGGCGGTGGAGGGGGCGGCTTTCTCAGTGGCCTTCTTGGGATCTTCGGGTTTGGCGGCGGGAGCAGTGGCGGCAAGTTCGATCTGGCGACGGGTGCGAATGCCCCGATCCCGATCCCACGTCCTACATTTGCAAACGGCGGCTATACCGGCCCTGGCGGCAAGCATGAGCCCGCGGGCATCGTTCATGCCGGCGAGGTCGTCTGGAGCCAGAAGGATATTGCCCGGGCGGGCGGGGTCGGCGTCGTCGAGGCGATGCGGCTTGGCCGGCGCGGCTATGCCGATGGCGGCGTGGTCGGCGAGGGCGGGCCGCAATTGCTGCGGGCGCAGCCGGATGCTGCCGTTCCCGTCCGTCGCCTCAGGGCCGACAACCAGAACGATGCCTCCGGCTCCGCTTCCGGCGTGCATGTCACGGTCGGCGTTTCCGTCGATGAGGACGGCAATCTGAAGGCTTATGTGAAGAATGTCGCGCAATCGGAAGCGCAGAGTTCGACGCGGCAGGGGCTGAATGATTTCAATCAGCAGCTTCCCGACCGCGTCGCGCAGATCAACCGCAATCCCCGGAGGCGCTGATGGCCGTTTCCTATCCTTACAGCCTGCCGGCCTTTGCCGATCTCCTGAAGATCTCCAGCATCGTCTGGGACATTCAGCGCAATGACGAGCTTTCCGGCTCCGGCGATGGCCGGGTCTGGCAGGCGGAGCTGGCGCCGCCGCTCTGGACCGGCACGGTGACGCTCTCCGACATGTACAATGCGGAGGCGAAACAGATCGTCGCCCGCATCCGCAAGCTACACGGCGCCCAGGAGGCGCTTTTTCTTTATGATCCGCTGTCGAAATATCCGCAGGCCGACCCCGACGGGACGAAGCTCGGGAGCGCTGCGGTCAGCGTCGCGGCACTCGGGGCTGACAATGCCTCGCTCAGCCTCAAGGGTCTGCCGGCTGGTTATCGGCTGACTGTCGGCGACAAGATGCAGGTCGGCTATGGCGGCCGCTATGCCTTTCTCGAAATCTCGGAAACGGTTGGTGCCGACGGGCAGGGGATCACGCCCGTCTTCGGCGTCTTTCCGCATCTGCCGGCGGGCTTTGCCGCCGGTCTCGGTGTGACGCTGCTGCTGCCGGCCTGCAAATGTCTGGTCATGCCGGGCAGTCACAATCCCGGCACCGCGAGCGGCCCGATCACCACGGGCGCCACCTTCAAGATCATCCAAAAGAAATAGACGATGAAGAACATCACCTCCGCCTTCTTCGCGGCGCTGACCGGCGCGCGCGACAAGGGGCTCGTGCCCCGTCGTTTCGTCTGGATCACCGGCAAGGATCTCGCCAGCGGCGCGCCCGCCTCGATCGGCCTCTGGACCGGCGATGACGACATCAACATCACCGTTACCTCCGGTGTTACCGGACTGCCGGAGGCACGGACCTATTATGGCGGCCTCAATCTGCAGGTGAGCCCGATCCCGCGCACGGCGGATCTGACGATCCAGACCGTGACCATCACCATCGGCCAGATCGCGCCGGCCGTGCAGCAGCTCGTGCGTGGCTACGATCTGCGGCTGGCCCCGATCGAAATCCACGACATGTCGTTCGATACCGGCACGCGCCTGCCGAGTGCCGCACCGGAAATCGCTTTTCTCGGCATTGCCGACGGTGCGCCGGTGAAGACGCCCGCCGTCGGGCAGGATGGCGATATCGAGATATCCGCCATCTCCGCCGCCATCGCCATGCTGGAGCGCACCAATCCGGCCAAATCCTCCTATGAAGGCCAGGGATAGGGTAGGGCCGAGATCGCCCCCGACACGGTAGATAGGCTAATTTATTGCCTTTGCTGAAGAACCAGCGATATGCACGTAAAAGATGTCATGTGTCGATGTAACAGCAGCGACCGGCGCCCATCAGCCAGAACGATAGCGCGTGACATACCTGATACGTGAAAATCCGGGGCTGCTCCGGGTTGGAAGGCCTTTAAAGCTGCAAACGAGTTCAATCCGGCTGCCACGCGCCGGCTTTGCCCAATGACACGGTTGCAAGCATCACATCCGCATTTGCATCTTCAAATTTGGAATGGAACATATGGACCACGAGAAATTCTTCTCGGTGATAAGAACGTCATTGTTCAGTGGCCGGCTGTCGACAAATCAGGTCAATGGTCTTGAGGTGATTCTCGCACAATGGATAGCCGAGCCATTCGATCCACGTTGGCTGGCTTACATGCTGGCAACCGCCTATCACGAGACGGGTAAAACGATGCGAGCAATCTCGGAGAATCTGAGTTACTCGGCCGCTGGATTGCAGTCAACATTTCCGAAATATTTCAATCCAGAACAGGCTAAGGCCTATTCCCGCCAGCCGCAGCGGATCGCTAACCGCGCTTATGCGAACCGGATGGGAAACGGAGATGAAGCCAGTGATGACGGTTGGCGGTATCGTGGGCGCGGTCTCGTTCAGATTACGGGACGGGACAATTATGCCAAGTATGGCATCGCCGATGATCCGGATAGGGCTCTTGATCCTGATAAAGCGGTTGAAATCCTATTTGATGGCATGATCAACGGGCGTTTCACCGGTTGGAAGCTTGCCGATTATTTCAACGCTATCGGGTCCGATTGGCTCGGTGCGCGCCGGATTATCAACGGCACGGATCGAGCAATCGATATTGCCGGCTTTGCCAGGAAGTTCGCTGCGGCGATTGAGGGTGCTCGATAGATTTGCAGAACAATGGGCTGCGGCCGGATAGGGGCGATACAAAGGGAGCTGACCTCCTACTCCGTTTCGTGACGGCCTCCCATGAATTCAAAGCTTCGGGCGCCACGCGCTGATGCACAACCCCCCATCGATACAACGGGAGAATATATGTTCAATACGAATACGTTCCACAATATTCTGAATGTGTTAATTGCGTTATCGGCATCGATGATCGCTATTCTTCTGGCAACTGGCTGTACCCAGCTTGCCGATGGCACGTTGGAGTGTTCCCAGTCCTTCGTCGGTCCAGGCTTTGCCGCAGCCGCTGTAGCGGCTTTGAGCATGCTGAAAATCATTATCAATATCATGCGGGACGGTATCACGGGTTTGATAAAGCCTCAGCCGCCGGTTGACAAATAAGCTCATTCAGCCGCCGCACGCCATGAATAAGCAGCGGCGGCATTCCAAATCCCAAAACTCGATCGAGAAAAGCGATGACGTTGCACGAATTTCTGGATGCATTGGGCATCAAGGTCGGAGTTGTCATTGCTGGCCTTTCCGGCGGTATCCTGCGCGGTCTCTCCAGGCGCCGATATACGACGCGAGAGATTGTTGCATCGCCTATTTGCGGCGCACTTGCTGCAACCTATTTAACGGAGCCGGCGCTTTTTTATCTACGCGCTATTAACTGGCCTTTACCTCAAGAGGATGTCGCGGCCATGAATGCCACGGCTTTCGTCGTTGGCGTATGCGCCATGTGGATTGCCGACCTGCTTTTTGACGCCATTTCCAGATGGGTTAAGGGAGGGCATGAAAGGACTTAGCGACGATCTCTTATGGGAATAGAGTTGTTGCAACAGCAGGGAGTCTTAACATTTTTGGATTGATATCCGTGCAGTCGCGACTATGTCTTGATTATCTTTCACCAAAGGGAATAGGGGAGCCTTGTGGTTGATTTGTCGGATCGTTTTGCGGTTTCAACCTGGTCCTTGCATCGGACGCTCGGCGCCACCTATCCCTATAAACCTGGCGATCGAGCATACCCGGCTCGCCAATCGCCTTACGGGAAGGGTACGATCGAATTGATCGATGTGCCGCAACAATGCGCCGATCATAGCATCTTTCGGCTTGAGATTTGTTCCTTCCACTTGCCGAGTCTCCTTCCCAGCTATCTCCGTGATTTTCGTAAGGCCGCGGAGGAGGCCGGCGTAAAGCTTCAGACGCTGCTCGTCGAAGACGGAGACCTGAGCAATCCGCAAACCGCTCAGCGCGATGCAGAATGGATGACAGGATGGATCGACGTTGCCGCGGCTCTTGGGGCTGGAAACATGCGTGTTATTGCCGGAAAAGCTCAGCCGACGAATCCAGCTTTGGCGCTTGCTGAAACTCATTTGCGGCGGCTGGCTGAATTGACTGCCGCAGCGGGAGTGCGCCTCGTCATAGAGAACTGGTTCGATCTTCTGCCAGGGCCGGCGGAGGTCAATCGGATTCTCGATGCTCTGCACGGCACAGTCGGCCTCAATGGAGATTTCGGCAACTGGGAGCGAGCCGGCAAATACGAGGATCTAGCGAAGATCATGGGCCGCGCCGAACTCTGTCATGCAAAGGGGCGCTATTCAGCGGCAGGCCTTGATGAGGAGGATTATGTTCACTGCATTGAGCTTTCAAACTTGGCTGGCTATCAAGGCCCTTTCACGCTGATCTACGACTCCGCTTATCATCAGGATGAATGGTCCGGGATCCTTGAAGAGCGAGACTGCATCGCCAGCGTCTTCGGAGAGAAATCGACATAAAATAAGGTCGCTACCGCCACATTTGCAGAGGCGTTACTTAGGGAAATTGTGCTCAGGTTTTGGATATAAAGCTGGATATCCGTGCAATACATCAGTGTAAATCGTAATTGTGTAATGCGCCAAGCAACTGATCTTGTGTTTGATAGCCGGCATTATAGAGATCAATGGCCACATTGGCTGCGGACAGACCTTCCTGACTTTGCAATTTGATGCTGTGCTCGGCACACCATGCAAAAAGTGCGCCCGCGAGGACATCGATGTCATCGGGGTGAAGCGGCACATTGACCATCACAGACATTCGCTACACCATTCATGTTGGAGCTTGATATTGTGGGGTGAAGTGAACACTGCGTTGGTTTCGGAAATTTGCAACCAAGTTTACCGCGCGACGTTAACGGCCGCCTGATACGGAACAAACTCTGTGTCTTAACGTAACACAGGTTCAATATTGGACACATTATTGCTGATTTTGATGTCCGCCGGGTGGTGGCAGCGACCGAGTGAGCTTGTCACCTGTATCGTGGGGCGCAACCAATAGCGCCACGCCGAGCGTAATTGCCAGCGCTACTAAGACGGATAATACCAGCCTCGGCCGGGAAGGCATCATTGACGGACGGGATGCGACGCCTTGACAGCGGCCTCGATCAACTCCTCGGCATATAAAAGTGCCGATGCCGTATCTTCTCCGTCGAGTTTCAAGTCCTTACACTTACGATGCATAGCTCTGCGAATTTGGGCTAGCAACGCTGCGTCAATATCCACTTCGCCTTCTTCGAATACATGCGTTAGTGCGGACTGGGCAACAATTTCCAGAACTGCAACCCGACCTTCAATTTCACCCAAAGAGGGTATCGCGTTCCTCTTCACATGCTGCTTGCAATCGCGATGGGTAGTAAGCATCTCGGTCACCTCCTTCACGAAAGAAAATAACTATCGAGAAAGGAAAAAGTTCGGCCACTTCTCAAAAAAACTGCGCTCTCGCAATGCGCGCAGCCATATTGCTCTGGAGTTATACATTCTCGGCAGCCTTTTCACTTCATAGGGCAAAGCTTGGGATCCGATAGTACATCGGCACAGCGGGGTGACCGGCGGAAGTCATCATAATAAAGCGTCCATATGGTAGTATCTGCGGCACGATATGGCCCGAACTTGAAATATTGGTTTTTTCCCAACCCATGATCCGCATGTCCTATATGGCCGATGACAGTAACGATCCATTTATTGTTGGCAAATATCTCGATATGACCCGAGCCATCCGGGCCTGGTTTGCTGTAAATGGCAAAATCGATCCAGCCTGATGCAGGCATCGGCAACTTGTTTCCACGATTTATTACTTTGATCGCGTCTGTGCAGCCTGTAAATTCTTGTCCGTCGGATTCGTCCCAATTGTCATCCGTAGCCACCAATGCGCGCATCTGATTGGTATCGGGACGAAACCAGACCGGCGCCTCGTCATTATTGCAGACCTTGCCTTTGTTTCCAGGCTCCTGGTTCTTGATGGGCGCAACGTAGTTGGTTTCCACGGTCGCGAAGAGCTTCCCATTATTGAGCCGCAACGCGAGAAAGGGACTGAAGTCCCCTTCGGCTTTCGGCCCGATTTCCCGCTTCCATTGAGCAATGAGGTAGCGATGGTCGCCAGAGGGTATGGGATCGGCGAACTTTACAGCGAAACCGTACCAAACTCCCTGATTGTATGGCACGCGATATTTAGTGCGCTCCCAGATCTCGGCTCTTTCGCTGCAATTTGTTTTATCCGGCGCGCAGAATGGCCGGACACTCAGCTTCAATGCACCCGCGCCGGTACGTTTTACGTCTGATTGAAATTCGATCGTTCCTGCCTTTTGTTCGGCATTATCGCGATAGTAAAGGTGGCCAGATCGAGCGAAATCCTTGCCGTCGAAACCGTCGCGCAGCACTAATTGCGCTGGACTGTCGGCCAGAGCCGATGTTGTTGCACAGGTGCAGGCCAATATGGCGGGCAGCGCATATTTTGCATTCATGCTGGAGTATTCCTCTGGCGGGACATTCATAGAGCTTTATCAATGACCTGTTCGCCTCCTGCAAGCAAGCTAGAGCGCCAGCCTTCAAGGCCGGGTGATGGCGGCTTTGTTTCGAAATACGGAAGAGATAGATGGACAAATCGTTCTCTCCGCGTTTCATAGGCGAATACAATCTTTAGAGAAGGTTTCCATGACGATCGACCAGGATCTCGCCCGCATCGAGCTGCAAGAGGAAATGCTGCGTTTCGATGCTTTTGACCTTTCGACCGCTTGGGTGCTCGGCAAGCTGTTGCGCGATCTCGCCAGCGAGCGCAACATGGGCGTTGCCATCGATATCACCCTGCATTCCATGCCGGTTTTCTACATAGCCTTGCCCGGCTCGACACCTGATAATTCCAATTGGATTCGTCGGAAGCGCAATATGGTGCTGCGTTACTTCCGCAGTAGCTACGCTAGTACGTTGCGGCTGCAGCAGCAGGGTAAGACGATCGAGGACAACGGGCTTTCAAGCGCGGAATATGCCGCATCTGGCGGCAGCTTCCCCATTTTTGTCAACGGCACGGGTTGTGTTGGCGCCGTCACCGTTTCAGGTCTACCGCAGCGGGAAGACCACAATCTTGTTGTCGAAGCCCTGGCTCTTACTCTCGGCCACGAGCTTCACAATCTCAGCCTCGCATAGAGGGGCGAAGCGGCGGCGCAAGTCGAGCGGGCGCCGCTGCTGATCTCAGATGTTACCGCCGGCCTCGGCGATAACCTTGGTCAGGCTGCCCGTAGCCGGGAAAAGCGGGATGAGGCAGGCCTGTAAGGCATGATAGATATCGCCCTTGCCAGGAAACAATGTATGAGCCGGAATGAGATCTTCCGTCAGCTCTTCATGCCAGCCGCCATTGACGCGATCGATGAAGGCTTGGCCGATTACGCTCCAGATCCTGCGGTAGCTTTCTTCGTGAAAATCGCTAGGGGCGTGTTCATTCAGGTAATGAGCAGCACCAGCCCCCTCGCAGGCAGGCCACCAAAGCTTGTTGCGCTTTGCAGGCACATCTTCCCAATCAAGTGTATAGAAGAATCCGCTCTTCTCATTGTCCCAGCCGAGTGACATGGACTGAGAGAAGAGGCCCTTGGCTGCTTCCGGCATCCAGTCGTGCCGCTTTTCCCCAAGCGCCCAAAGCTGCAAGATCAGACGCGCCCATTCCAGCCAATGCCCTGGTGTCGTACCCGACGGGCGAAACATCTCATTGCCGTGGTAATTCTTATCGAGCACCCAATCGGCGTTGAAGTGTTCGGCAACGCGCCAGCCGACGGACCCCGCCGAACGGCGAATGACGAGATCGGCGATGCTTTCTGCTTTTTCGAGATATGTCTTGTCGCCGGTCGCTTCGAAAGCAGCCATCAGCGCTTCCGTCAGGTGCATGTTGGAGTTCTGGCCGCGATAGGTGCCACCGTCGATCAACGACCAATCCCGATTGAATTCCTCGGCAATCGCCCCGTGCTTTGCTTCCCAGAACTTAGTATTCAGAATTTCCGTGACGTCTGCCAACATGCCATCAGCCAGTGGATGGCCGATCGTCTTTGCGGATGAGGCAGCAAGCAGCACGAAAGCGTGGCCATAGCCCTGCTTGCTGGAATCGACGGGGCCGTCATTGTTCAGCGACCAAAAGTAGCCACCATGCTCGGTGTCGCGATGATGCTTCCATAGATAGTTCATGCCGTGGTCGACAATTTCGTTTGCGCCGGGACGACCGAGCAATGACCCAATCGAGAAGCAGTGCACCATGCGGGCGGTCGAATGAATGCCGCGTACGGGATTTATCTTATCCAACGGCTCGCCGGCATCATCCATGTCGTGGAAGCCGCCTTTGGGATTGACGGCGCGGTACTGGAAGAAATTGAAAAGCGCGTCGGCCTGATCGAGCAACCAGCGCCTGTGGTAGGCGCGGGTGCTCCAGTTTCCGAGCGCTGTGGGTTCAACCTGTATGTTCATGCCGTCCTCCTAAGATTCTCTTCCAGAAGCCGTATAGCGCCGTCCGAAAGCGCTGTCATGGCGTTATGGGATGAAGCTGTGTCGTTACCCCCGCGTTGTCCATAGTCGGTCGGCAATTCGTCCGATCTGCTTTCCCTGAAAGAACGCAACTATAGAAGATGCGCGCTTGCGCTGCACCGAACATGAGCGTAGATATGTTGACATAAAGATATCTTTATGTGATCTGGGTGCGGAGTCGCAATCAGGCCAGAGGAATTCGCTTATGTTTGACACTCTTTTTGGTTCCGAGACGACGAAGCGTAATGGCGGCGAGATTTTCGAAGTCTTGCGAAAGGCGGCGAGTGAACGGATACTCGTGCTTGATGGCGCCATGGGCACGCAGATCCAGGGTCTCGGCTTCGACGAGGATCAGTTTCGCGGCCACCGGTTCATCGGTTGCGCGTGTCACCAGAAGGGCAATAACGACCTCCTCATCCTGACCCAGCCCGATGCGATTGAAGATATTCATTATCGCTATGCCAAAGCCGGTGCGGATATCCTCGAGACCAACACCTTCTCTTCCACCCGCATTGCGCAGGCGGACTACCAGATGGAAGGTGCTGTCTACGATCTCAACAAGGAGGGCGCCGAGATCGTCCGCCGCGCCGCGATCCGCGCGGAACGCGAAGATGGTAAGCGACGCTTCGTGGCCGGTGCGATCGGTCCGACCAATCGGACGGCGTCCATTTCTCCGGATGTTAACAATCCTGGTTACCGTGCGGTCACTTTTGATGTTCTGCGCTTGGCTTATGGGGAGCAGATCGACGGTCTGATCGACGGCGGCGCTGATATCATCCTGATCGAGACAATTTTCGATACTCTGAACGCAAAGGCCGCGATCTTTGCCTGTGCGGAACGCTTCGAGGCCAAGGGTGTTCATCTGCCCATCATGATTTCTGGCACGATCACCGATCTTTCCGGGCGCACGCTGTCCGGCCAAACGCCGTCAGCCTTCTGGAATTCCGTGCGCCATGCGAATCCTTTCACAGTTGGCCTCAACTGTGCTCTCGGTGCAAACGCTATGCGGCCGCATCTGCAGGAGCTTTCGGCTGCTGCGGATACCTTCATCTGCGCTTATCCCAATGCCGGTCTGCCGAACGAATTCGGTCAGTATGATGAGACCCCCGAGATTATGGCGGCACAGGTCGAAGAATTTGCGCGCGAGGGGTTGGTCAATATCGTTGGCGGCTGCTGCGGTTCAACGCCGGAGCATATCGCCGCAATCGCTCAGGCGGTTTCGAAATATCCGCCACGGCAGCCTGCCGAGCATCGCCCCTTCATGTCGCTCTCCGGGCTGGAACCATTCGAGCTCACCAAGGATATTCCGTTCGTCAATGTCGGTGAGCGGACCAACGTCACTGGCTCGGCGAAATTCCGCAAGCTGATCACCAATGCCGATTATACGGCGGCGCTTGCCGTCGCCCGCGATCAAGTGGAAAACGGCGCGCAGGTCATCGACATCAACATGGATGAGGGCCTGATCGATTCCGAGAAGGCGATGGTGGAGTTCCTGAACCTCATCGCCGCCGAACCGGATATTGCCCGCGTTCCCGTCATGATCGACAGTTCCAAGTTTTCGATCATTGAGGCCGGCCTGAAATGTGTTCAAGGCAAGCCGATCGTCAACTCCATCTCGCTGAAGGAAGGCGAGGAGAACTTTCTCAAACAGGCGCGGTTGATGCGGATGTACGGCGCAGCGGTCGTCGTCATGGCCTTCGATGAGACAGGTCAAGCAGATAGCTACGAGCGCAAGGTCGAGATCTGCTCACGTGCTTATAAGCTGTTGACTGAAGTGGCAGGCCTGTCGCCGGAAGACATCATCTTCGATCCGAATATCTTCGCCGTTGCGACTGGCATCGAAGAGCATAACAACTACGGTGTCGACTTCATTGAGGCGACAAGGACGATCCGGAAGACCATGCCTCTGGTCCATATTTCAGGCGGTGTCTCAAACCTGTCCTTTTCGTTCCGCGGTAACGAACCCGTCCGCGAGGCCATGCATGCCGTATTTCTTTACCATGCCATTCAGGCGGGCATGGACATGGGCATCGTCAATGCCGGGCAGCTGGCTGTCTATGACAATATCGATCCGGAATTACGGGACGCCTGTGAGGACGTGGTGCTCAACCGCCGTCCGGATAGCACGGAGCGTCTGCTTGAGATTGCCGAACGCTTCCGCGGTTCCGGCAGCAAGGAAGCCAAGACGCAGGATCTTTCCTGGCGCGAATGGTCGGTCGAGAAGCGGCTCGAACATGCGTTGGTCAACGGCATTACCGAATATATCGAAGCCGATACCGAGGAAGCGCGCCAGGCTGCCGAGCGGCCGTTGCATGTCATCGAGGGCCCGTTGATGGCCGGCATGAATGTCGTTGGCGACCTCTTCGGTTCGGGCAAGATGTTCCTGCCACAAGTCGTGAAGTCCGCTCGCGTCATGAAGCAGGCCGTTGCCGTGCTGCTGCCATACATGGAAGCCGAGAAAGCTGCTAACGGCGGCAGCGGCGAACGGCAGTCAGCCGGCAAAGTGCTTATGGCGACCGTCAAGGGCGACGTGCACGACATCGGCAAGAACATCGTCGGTGTCGTGCTCGCCTGCAATAATTACGAAATCATCGATTTGGGCGTCATGGTGCCGGCGACCAAGATCCTGGAGACAGCTGTCGCCGAAAAGGTCGATATCATCGGCTTGTCGGGATTGATTACACCGTCATTGGACGAGATGGTGCATGTCGCCTCGGAGATGGAGCGGCAAGGCTTCGATATTCCGTTGCTGATCGGTGGGGCCACCACCAGTCGTGTCCATACAGCGGTAAAGATCCATCCGAGCTATCATCGCGGACAGACTGTCTATGTCACGGATGCAAGTCGTGCGGTTGGTGTTGTCTCAGCGCTGCTATCGCCCGATGCGCGGCAAGGCTATATCGACACCGTTCGGGCTGAATATTCCAAGGTCGCTGCCGCGCATGCGCGGAGCGAGGCCGAGAAGATACGCCTGCCGATTGCAAGAGCGCGTGAGAATGCCGAAAAGGTGGATTGGTCGGGCTATAAGCCGGTCAAACCGCAGTTCCTCGGTACCAAGGTATTCGAGAGTTACGATCTGGCTGAGCTGGCGAAATATATCGACTGGACCCCATTCTTCCAGACCTGGGAGCTCAAGGGTCGTTTTCCGGCAATTCTCGAAGATGAGAAGCAGGGCGAGGCGGCGCGGCAGCTCTATGGTGATGCACAAGCGATGCTCGAAAAGATCATCTCGGAAAACTGGTTTCGCCCGCGCGCCGTCATCGGTTTCTGGCCAGCGGGCACGGTCGGCGACGATATCAGGCTGTTCACCGACGAAAGCCGCAACGAGGAGCTTGCCACTTTCTACACGCTGCGGCAGCAACTGTCGAAGCGGGACGGTCGCCCGAATGTGGCGTTGTCGGACTTTGTGGCGCCGGTTTCCAATGGTGTCGGCGATTACGTCGGCGGCTTCGTCGTCACGGCCGGTATCGAGGAGGTGGCCATTGCCGAACGCTTCGAACGCGCAAACGATGATTATTCGTCGATCCTGGTCAAGGCGCTAGCCGACCGCTTTGCCGAAGCCTTCGCCGAGCGGATGCATGAGCGGGTGCGTCGAGAGTTCTGGGGCTACGCTGCGGATGAGAATTTCACGAGCGAGGAGCTCGTTCTCGAAGCCTATGCAGGTATCCGTCCAGCACCGGGCTATCCGGCGCAGCCTGACCATACCGAGAAGGATACGCTTTTCCGCCTACTGGATGCCGAAGCGACAACTGGCGTAAAGCTCACGGAAAGCTATGCGATGTGGCCGGGCTCTTCCGTTTCGGGCATTTATATCGCGCACCCGTCTTCCTACTATTTCGGTGTCGCCAAGATCGAGCGCGATCAGGTCGCAGACTATGCAGCCCGCAAGGGCATGCCCGTGGCAGAGGTGGAGCGTTGGTTAGGCCCTGTCCTCAATTATGTGCCGGAGAAGCGCGAGGCCGCGGTCGACGACGCAGCCTGATCGCGAGTCATGTCAAAGACTTGCGGTGTTTGGCTTAGAATTTGATTCCATATACAAGCGCCACCTCAGCCATTCGGTTGGGGTGGCGCTTTTTTTGATTCTTGGATTTTTACGGTTTCTCAGGCGTGAGCTAGTTCGCGCCGATCGTGAGTTCGGCGACGAAGTCATAGGCGTCACCGCGATAGAGCGAGCGAGTAAATTCGACTGCGCGGCCTGAACCGAGATAGGAGATGCGCTCGATCGATAGGCCGGCTGCTCCTACGGGAACGCCGAGCAATCCCGCATCGGCCTCTTTCATGTTGGTCGCGGATATGCGCTGAACGGCGCGAACGGGACGTACCTGGCGCTTTTCCAATTCCGCATAGAGCGATGTCGTTACTACCGACGGATCCGGCAGGAATTCACCGGAAACGCTGGCGTGCTCGATCGCGAGCGGCTGATCGTCGGCAATGCGTAGGCGACTGAGGCGCGATACCCGAGTGTCGGCGGCAAGCCCGAGAATCATCATCTCATCGGGGGAGGGCGTATGGATGCCCTTGTGCAGCCATTCCGAACGAGCCGTCATCCCGCGCCTCGCCATGTCCTCGGTAAATGAGGTGAGTTGCGACAGTCGCTGCTCCACCTTGGAAACGGGCTTTGCAACGAATGTACCCGAGCCGTGACGGCGAACGAGAGTGCCTTCCGCCACCAGGTCGTCGATCGCCTTACGCACCGTGACACGGCTGACCGCGGCAAATTCGGCGATGTCGCGCTCAGGTGGAAGCGCATCCCCATGTTTCAGCCTACCGACCTTCACGGCCTCTTCAAGCGTGCGTCGTAGCTTGACGTAAAGTGGACCCGTCCCACCTCCGGAAAGGCGCTCCGGCGAGAAGATCGCGCTCAAATCTTCGGTCATGCCCTGTTTACCTCTCCACCCAGCAGCAATTTCGCCGCCAACTCCACGGCTCCGCGCAGAACGTCTCCTCTTGGCTCAGCGAGAATCGCCTTGTGGCGTTCATCAAGCCAGGGGCGATAGGCTTGGGCAAGGCCGCCGAGAAGGCAGATCGAAGGGCATTCCGGCCAAAGCAGCGCATCCAGGCTTTCGGTTATCGATTTTGCCGCAGTTCTCACGATGTCGATGGCGACCACATCCTCCATTCCGGCATATTCGAAGATAACAGGCGCGTAGCGGGCAAAATCCTTGGGCTTGGAGGCGTGCGCAAATTCGACGATCCGTTCTGGATCATTGCCGTATTCGGCCATGATCGATGCCGTCAGTGCCGTACCGGCCGTCACCTTGTCATGTGCCAAGACAGCTCTCTCGAGCAAATCTCGTCCAAGACGAGCGCCACTTGCCTGGTCGCCTATGACAAAACCCCAGCCGCCGATACCCCAAATCCTGCCGTCACGGCGGGCATTGTAGACTGAGCCGGTGCCGAAGGCGCCGATAACGCCATCGGCGTCGCCGAGAGCGCCTTGAAGCGCTGTCGTCGCATCCGTGACAACACGTGTACTTGCAAAAGGCAGGGCGCCTTCGACCTTTTTGCCGTAGTTGCCGACATTGGCTCCTGCTGTTCCGATGACGGCCGGTAATTCCTGCAGCAGTTCGGGAGTGAGCCCAGCGTCGATCAAGGCCTGCTTTGCCGAGGCGACGATATGAATCAGCGAATTTTCCAGATCGGAGAGGATGTTCGCCGCACCCGCCTTGCCGGTACCGAGCACCCGCCCGCTATGATCTATGACAGCCGCCCTGCAACTCGTGCCGCCGCCATCGATACCAATCGCAAACTGCCCCATCATGCCTCCGGATGCCGCCTGTTCCCCGTTTTTCATACAATACCAAAAAAATACCATTTACCAATAGGCAAAACAGGCATTTTTGCTTGTCTTCATCTCATTGAATTACCTAGGTAAATTAATGAGCTTCAATCTTTTTGCATTCGAAAGTTAAATTCGGCTGGACAATTGGTATTTTTTTGGACTTAATTCGGAGCAAGGGAACAGTGCAAACGGACATCGGCAAAGCCGGCAGAAAAACAACAGCCGGTAAGTGAGGCGGAAGGGCGTGCATCTCGTCGTTGCGCCAGGCCGTTCGGGATCAGGAGGATCTCGTTTCGACGTTCGTCATAATTTTCCCGCGTGGTTCTTGCCGTGTCTCCGTCTGGTGGCGGCGACGGCAATTAATAGGGCCGATCGGGCACAAAGCCTCTGAAGCCTTTTGCATGGAGGGGTCGGCAATATTGGCGGTCCCTATGGAGCGCTGACCGTTTCCTCGGACAGGCCAGCGGATTTCAGATCGAGAACAGCGCCTTGCTATGGCGCGGAAAACAGGAGAGGGAAATGAAAACCAATGTTCTGAAAGGCTTGCTTCTTGCATCGAGCCTGCTGACCTCGGTCAGCCTGGCGCATGCGGCCGACGTGACGCTGACGGTTGAAAGCTGGCGCAACGACGACCTGCAGATCTGGCAGGAAAAGATCATCCCGGCTTTCGAAGCGAAGAACCCGGGTATCAAGATCGTCTTCTCGCCGACGGCGCCGACGGAATACAATGCATCGCTGAACGCCAAGCTCGACGCCGGCTCTGCGGGCGACATCATCACCTGCCGTCCGTTCGATGCTTCGCTCGACCTCTTCAACAAGAAGCATCTTGCCGATCTGACGAGCCTGAAGGGCTTGGAAAACTTCTCGGCTGTCGCCAAGGCTGCATGGTCGACCGACGACGGGAAATCCACCTTCTGCGTGCCGATGGCGTCCGTCATCCACGGCTTCATCTACAATAAAGACGCCTTCGACAAGCTCGGGCTGAAAGTGCCGGCGACGCGTGACGAGTTCTTCGCCGTCCTCGACAAGATCAAGGCCGATGGCACCTACATCCCGATGGCCATGGGCACGAAGGATCTGTGGGAAGCCGCAACCATGGGCTACCAGAACATCGGCCCGAACTATTGGAAGGGCGAAGACGGCCGTAAGGCTCTGATTGCTGGCAAGGAAAAGCTGACGGACGCCCCGTGGGTCGATCCTTACAAGGAACTGGCCAAGTGGAAGGCTTACCTCGGCGACGGCTTCGAAGCTCAAGGCTACGCCGACAGTCAGAACCTCTTCACGCTCGGCAAAGCTGCGATCTATCCGGCCGGCTCGTGGGAAATTGCTCTCTTCAACACCCAGGCGCAGTTCAAGATGGGTGCATTCCCGCCGCCGGTCGCCAAGGCTGGCGACACCGCCTATATCTCCGACCATCCGGATATCGGTGTCGGCTTGAACACGAAGAGCAAGCATCAGGAAGAAGCCAAGAAGTTCTTGAGCTGGGTCGCTTCCGACGAGTTTGCCAACATCTATGCCAACTCACTGCCTGGCTTCTTCAGCCTGAACTCGCATCCGGTAAAGATGAGCGATGCACTTGCGCAGGAATTCGTCTCCTGGCGTGACAATCACAAGTCGACCGTTCGTTCTACCTATCAGATCCTGTCGCGCGGTAAGCCGAACCTGGAAAATGAGACCTGGACCGAATCCGCAAACGTGATCAACGGCACGGACACTCCGGAACAGGCTGGCGAGAAGCTCCAGAAGGGCCTCGACAGCTGGTACAAGCCGGGTAAGTAAGCATTGCATGACGCGGGCGAGGGGCCTTCCAGGCTCCTCGCCCTTTTCATTGTTTGATAATCGAACCGGCGATCGCCTCGCCATTGCATTCGACACACCCGATGCCGTTTCACTTCGGCCATAAGCCGTAACTGCGGGTGGATTTGAACCTTAGAGCTGCTGCGTCGGCATGCAGCCAAGAAAAACAGGCAGAAAGCCATGAGCGACGCTGCGACATCAGATGCCCTTGAGGTCATGCCGATCAGACGCTCCAAGCGCTGGCATATCCTCGTCTTCTTATTCCCGGCCTTTGTCGTCTATACGGCGGTCATGATCCTGCCGCTGATCGAGACCTTGCGGCTGTCGCTTTACAATGTCGTCGACAATCAGTCCGTCTTCGTCGGCCTGAACAATTTCAAGGTTTTGTTCGGCGACGAACGCTGGTCTCACGATTTCTGGAACGCGCTGCGCAACAACCTGATCTTCTTCGCCATTCACATGTGCGTGCAGAATCCGATCGGTGTGGCTTTGGCTGCACTCCTGTCTCTGCCGAAGCTGCGCTTTGTCGCCTTCTACCGCACCGCCATCTTCCTGCCGACGCTGCTTTCCTTCGTCGTCGTCGGCTTCATCTGGAAGCTGATCCTCTCGCCGCTCTGGGGTGTTGCGCCCGAGCTTCTGAACGTCATCGGTCTGAAATCGTTCTTCGCCCCGTGGCTCGGCAGGCCGAGCACGGCGCTGATTACCGTCGCGCTGATCTCGGTCTGGCAATATGTCGGCATCCCGATGATGCTGATCTATGCGGCACTGCTCAACATCCCTGAAGAGGTCATCGAGGCGGCCGAATGCGATGGCATCACCGGCTGGAGCCAGTTCTGGAAGATCAAGCTGCCGCTGGTGCTGCCGGCAATCGGCATCATCTCGATCCTCACCTTCGTCGGCAATTTCAATGCGTTCGACCTGGTTTATACCGTGCAGGGCGCCTTGGCGGGGCCGGACGGCTCGACGGATATTCTCGGCACGCTGCTCTACCGCGTCTTCTTCGGCTTCCAGCTGCAGTTGGGCGACCGCTCGATGGGCGCGACGATCGCGACGGTGATGTTCCTGATCATCCTGGCCGGCGTTTCCTTCTATCTTTTCATCGTCCAGCGGCGCATTCGCCGCTACCAGTTCTGAGGAGGGCGACCCATGTCCAAGGCACGCACTTCCCTTATCCGTACCGGCTTCGTCCATCTGGCGCTTATTGCCTATACGCTGGTTGCCATTTTTCCAGTGTTTTTGACCGTCATCAACTCCTTCAAGGATCGCGCCTCGATCTTCCGCGCACCCTTGAGTGTCCCGACGCCATCCTCTTTCAGCATGATCGGCTACGACACCGTTCTGAAGCAGGGGGATTTCCTGACCTATTTCCAGAACAGCTTCGTCGTCACTATCGTCTCGATCATCCTGACATTGCTATTCGGGGCGATGGCCGCTTTTGCACTGTCGGAATACCGCTTCCGCGGCAATACGGTGATGGGCCTCTATCTGGCGATCGGCATCATGATCCCGATCCGTCTTGGTACGGTCGCGATCCTGCAGGGCATGGTGGCTGCCGGCCTCGTCAACACGCTGACGGCGCTGATTCTCGTCTATACGGCGCAGGGTCTGCCGCTCGCGATCTTCATACTCTCCGAGTTCATGCGGACGGTTTCCGACGACCTGAAGAATGCCGGCCGTATCGACGGTCTCAGCGAATATGCCATCTTCTTCCGTCTCGTCCTGCCGCTCGTCCGGCCGGCCATGGCGACAGTTGCCGTCTTTACCATGATCCCGATCTGGAACGATCTTTGGTTTCCGCTGATCCTCGCGCCGAGCGAAGCGACCAAGACGGTGACGCTCGGATCGCAGATTTTCATCGGCCAGTTCGTCACCAACTGGAATGCGGTGCTGGCGGCGCTGACGCTCGCCATCCTGCCGATCCTCATCCTTTACGTCATCTTTTCGCGCCAACTCATTCGCGGTATTACCTCCGGAGCAGTCAAGTGAGCGCATCCGAAAAGCCGATCCGCGTTCTCGTCGCCGGCCTTGGCAATATGGGCCGCAGTCATGCGTTGGCCTATCACAACAATCCGGGTTTCGAGATCGTCGGCCTCGTCAATCGTTCCAGGCCGGAGCTGCCTGAGGAACTGCGCGGCTATGCGATCCATGCGGATTTCGAGGCGGCATTGATGGAGCTGAAGCCGGATCTCTGCTCCATCAACACCTATTCCGACAGCCATGCTGATTTCGCCGTCATGGCTTTCGAGGCGGGTTGCCATGTCTTTGTCGAGAAGCCGCTGGCAACTACGGTGGAGGATGCCGAGCGCGTTGTCGCCGCTGCCAAGAAGGCCGGCAAGAAGCTGGCGATCGGCTATATACTGCGTCACCATCCCTCGTGGATGCGGCTGATCGCCGAAGCCCGCAAGCTCGGCGGTCCCTATGTATTCCGCATGAACCTCAATCAGCAATCGAGCGGCCCGACCTGGGAGACGCACAAGGCGCTGATGCGTACGACCTCGCCGATCGTCGATTGCGGCGTGCATTATGTCGACGTCATGTGCCAGATCACCGACGCCAAGCCTATCGAGGTGCGCGGCATGGGCCTGCGGCTGTCGCAGGAGGTGAAGCCCGATATGTATAATTATGGGCATCTGCAGGTGATCTTCGAGGATGGCTCGGTCGGCTGGTACGAGGCTGGCTGGGGGCCGATGATTTCGGAAACGGCCTTCTTCGTGAAGGACGTGATGTCGCCGAACGGCTCAGTTTCGATCATGATGGATCAGAACGCCAAGTCCGACGATATCGACATGCATACGAAGACGTCGGTCATCCGGCTGCATAGCGCCGAGACAGGGCCGAATGGCCAATTCATCCGGCCGGATCAGGATCTGCATATGGATGGTGAGCCAGGTCATCAGGAGCTCTGCGACTTCGAGCAGGCCTTCATGCTGAAAGCCATCCGTGAGGATCTCGACCTCAATCGCCATATGGCAGATGCCGTTCAATCGCTGCGCATATGCCTTGCCGCCGATGAGAGCGTGCGCACCGGCAAGCCTGTTTATCTATAAGGACAAGAGACTGTGGGATCGCTTCAACTGAAATCCATTCGCAAGGCTTACGGTACGCATGATGTGCTGAAGGGTATCGACCTCGAGGTGAAGGATGGTGAGTTCGTCATCTTCGTCGGGCCCTCAGGCTGCGGCAAGTCGACCCTTCTGCGCAGCATCGCCGGCCTCGAGGACGTGACCTCCGGCGCCGTGCTGATCAACGGCCAGGATGTGACGGTCACGCCGCCGGCCAAGCGCGGCATCTCGATGGTGTTCCAGTCCTATGCGCTCTATCCGCATCTGACCGTCAAGGACAATATGGGCTTGGGTCTCAAACAGGCGGGCACTGCGAAGGCCGAGATCGATAGCCGTGTGGAGAAGGCGTCGGGCATGTTGTCGTTGGCGCCCTATCTCGGACGCCGCCCGTCAGAGCTTTCCGGCGGTCAGCGCCAGCGCGTCGCCATTGGCCGGGCCATCGTTCGCGAGCCGGAACTCTTCCTGTTCGACGAGCCGCTGTCGAATCTTGATGCCGCGCTGCGCGTGCAGACGCGTCTGGAGATCGCCCGGTTGCATCGCAGTCTCAAGGCTACGATGATCTACGTTACCCACGATCAGGTCGAAGCGATGACGCTTGCCGACAAGATCGTCGTGCTCAATGCCGGTGCGATCGAGCAGATCGGTTCACCGATGGAGCTCTACAATCGTCCGGCCAACACCTTCGTGGCCGGCTTCATCGGCTCGCCGCAGATGAATTTCATCGCGGCTGAGCGTCTGGGCGAAAGCGGCGCCAAGACCGTCGGCATTCGCCCCGAACATATCACGCTATCGCGTGATCAGGGCACCTGGGCAGCTAAGGTCATCCATGTCGAGCATCTCGGCGCGGACACGATCATCTATCTCGAATCCGAGACCACCGGCCTTCTCACTGCGCGTCTCTTTGGGGAGCATCAATATGAGCCGGACGAGATGGTTTATGCGACGCCGGGTGCGAGCCAGATGCATCGTTTCGATGCGAACGACAAGGCGATCCGGGCGTAAATGGCCCGCCGAGGCGGAGCCGCAAGCTTCGCCTCGGCTATTTCCTTCATCGCGTGAATTGCATCGTCATTCGCCTTGCCGCTGCGAAGAATTGCCGGCCGTCAGAGCGGCCCGCTCAATGACTTCGGCTATGTAGACGGAAAGGGCGGGATCGGAGACGGCGCGGGCAAGCGTCAGACCACCGCTCAGCGTTGCGAGAAGAACGATGGCGCGATCCTCCGCCGTTGTTTCGCCAGAGTTTGTGCTTTCCGGCAGGCCGGCAGCGACATCGGCGATCAACTTTCTCAACTCTACCGTATAGACGCGGCGTGTTTCTTCGTCGGCACGCATCACGTCGGGGGAAAGGCTCGGCAGCGTGCAGCTGTCACCAAGATCGCAGGTCCGCTTGTAGCCGAGATAGAAGCTGGCAAGCGCCTTCAACCAATCTTTAGGCTGGTTTTCCCTGAGTGCCAAGATTCCTTGACGCAGCTCTTGCAAGCCTTCCACGACGGCTGTGCGAAACGCTTCGCTCTTGGACTTGAAATGTCCGTAGAAGGCGCCGTTGGTGACGCCGGCCGCCTTGGTCAGAGCATCGATGCCAGCGCCGCCATAACCTTCCTTGCGAAATACCTGCCCCGCGGCCGCGATGACACGCGTCCGGGTTTCTTCCTTGTGCTCGGCGCTATAGCGCATTGCCGCCTCCATTAAGAGCGATCCCTCTTTATTGCTTGCATAGAGAGCGATCGATGTGTATCGTTAAAGAGTGATCGGTATATATCAATTGCCGCCACAGGTCCAACAAGGAGATATTCCAATGCCCATTACGCTCACCGTATCCGAAGGACTGCTTTCATCCGAAGCGCAGGCGCAAGCCTTTGCCGGATTGACGGATGCAGTCCTCGATGTTGCCGGCTTGGCCGGGAATGAATTCATGACGGCCAATGTCATCGGGTCGATCAATGTGCTTCCGGCCGGCCATGTGCTGGCGGCCGGAAGGCCTATTGCCGCGGCCTTCATCGAACTCAAGCTGCCCGAAATCGCACTCGCGACCGCCGAAGCCAAGCGTGCTTTCATTGCAAGGGCGACCGATGTCGTCGAGCGGGCGGCCGAAGGGCGGATCAAGCGTGAGCATATCTGGTCGAATATAGTCTATGCGCCTGAAGGTGCTTGGGGCATTGCGGGGGAAAGCTACAGCAATGCCGATCTGGCCAGTGCCATTGCGAGCGCTGCAGCGCCTGAGATCGAAGCTCATCGCGCTTGAGATGAGGTAATTGGTATCAATACCGGGCGGCCGCGTGGGCCGCTCGTTCGACAACAAGGGAGGCAGGAAATGCAACTCGCCAATTATCTGTTTTTTACGACGCATTGCGACGAAGCCCTCGCTTTCTATACGGCCTGCGGGCTAGGCCGAGTGACTCTGTTGATCCGTCACGGTACGGAGGGAATACCGCTTGCCAACGAAGCGATGCGGGGCAGGGTAATGCACGCTCGCTTTGAGGGACCAGGCGTCTTCTTCTTCGCCTCTGACAATCATGATGCTGAGCCGATGCGAGGTTCCGCTCATATGCTCATGGTGGATGACCGAGAAGGTACCGACAGGATTTTTGCCCGATTGGCTGAAGGCGGCGCGGTGACGACGCCGCTCGCTGTTCAGCCTTGGGGCAGCTACTACGGCAAGCTGACGGATCGGTTTGGCGTGCAATGGATGGTGGATTGCGAGCAGTAGTGGGGATCGCGATTGGCACGAAGTGCCAGATAAATACTCCAGTCGTCCGGACGAATTCACGTGACTGTCATGAAGCTGCGCTATCTCAAGTTCAGTCCACTCCTACAGCGAGCACATCATGGCAAACGCAGCAACGACTTACGCCACCTGGCACAAGGATCCGCAGGGCGATACGAAAATGGCGGAATCCCATAGTCCCTATTGGCGGCATTTCATCGAGACCGTGCCGGAGCGCGATTTTTCCTCGAAGACGATCCTGGATTTCGGCTGCAACCGCGGCGGGTTCCTGCGGCTGCTTTATGCCATGCGGCCGTTCCGACGCGGCGTCGGCATCGATATCGCTTCGGAGTCGGTGGCTGCTGCCGTCGAAGCCGCAGGCAACATGCCGCTGCAGTTTCATGTGGCGACCGATCTGTCGCCCTTCGCCGATAGTTTCGATGTCGCTTTCAGCTATGAGGTCATCTATCTGTTGCCGGAGCTGAAACAGCATGCGGAACAGATGTTCCAAGCCTTGCGCAACGGCGGTGTCTACTACGCCGTGACCGGCTGCCACAATGAAATGCCGCTTTGGCCGAAGTGGCTCGAGCTGATCGGCAACAACAGCAATGCGCCGATGCAGGATCGGTCTCCACAGGATTACATCGATACCTTCGTTGCTGCTGGCTTCGACGTATCCGTCAAGCGTTTCGGCTATGACGGCTTCGTGCATGCATCGAAGGACCGGAAATATTATCCGAGCATTCTCGATGCATTGAGCTACCCGGCCGAATACAAGCTATTGTTCCGGATCGAGAAGCGCGTCTGACATGGAGACGATCGATCGCAAGGGCGGCAGCGCCCTCTGGTACCAGATCGGTGAGATCCTGGCGGCTGATATTGCCGCCGGGACTTTCGCCCCGGGGACGAAATTGCCGACCGAGCCGGAGCTGATGCAGCGTTTCGGCGTCAGCCGTTTTACCGTGCGACAGGCACTGGGGCACTTGGAGCAGCGTGGATTGGTCCGCGCCGAACAGGGGCGCGGAACCTTCGTTCATAGGGGCGTGCTCGACTATACGCTGTCGAAACGCACCCGCTTCCACAAAAATCTGATCGAGCAAGGTTTCGAACCGGGCGGCGAGCTGCTCGTTCACGAGATCGTGCCGGCAACCGAACGCGTCGCGGCCTATCTGAAGATCGCAATCGGCGCGCCCGTCATCCATCGTCGCGGCGTCATGACGGCCGACGGCATTCCGGTGGAATTGGGCGATTCCTATTATCCTGTCGAACGTTTTCCCGATTTCGACAAGGCTAGATTACAGCATTCGACAATTTCGGCGGCGCTCGCCAGCTACGGTGTCACCGACTACGAGCGGTTATCGACGGAGATCGAGGCGCGTATGCCGACGGCCGACGAAGCGCGGATCCTGCGCCAGCCGAAATCCGCGCCGCTGCTGGTGACGCGCAAGGTGGATGCGGATACCGACGGAGTGCCGATCACCTATTCGGAATCGGTTTGGCCGGCCGAGCGCACCACATTCAATCTCGATCTGCGGTGAGAATGCCCGGCAGTCTTGAGGCTCTCCGCGAGCTTGAATTAGCGGTGGGAGAGGATATTGACGACCTTGCCAAAAGGGTCGCGGACATAGAAGCGGCGGACGCCCCACGGCTCGTCCGTGAGGTCGTACAATATGCCGAAGCCCATGGAGGTGGCACGCTGATAGAGCGTGTCGACATCGTCGACTTCGATGGAAAGGTCGGGGACGAGCGTTCCCGAACCGCCTTCGCTGGCGACGCTGATCTGCGGCACAGTTGCCGCTTCGGAGGCGAAGGTCAGGATCCAGCCGTGATCCATCACGATGTCGAGGCCGAGCAGGTCGTGGTAGAAAAGACGGGCGCTGGCAGGATCGGCGGCGGGTAGGTTCGGGATGATGCGTAGGACGGTCACTGACTTCCTCCCTGGTGGACATGGAGGCGGGCAGATGCCGCGCCTCCACCATGCTGAGCTTAAACTGTGACGGCGGGCAGCAGTTTGCCGCGCTCCGCCAGGATGTGGCGGCAGGCGCTGGCGACTTCACGGCCCTTGATGATGAAATGTTCCTTGAAGAACTGGATGTGCGCTTCCGATTCCTGGAAATGATGCGGCGTCAGGACTGCCGACAGGATCGGCACACCGGTATCGAGCTGGACGCGCATCATGGCATCGAGAACCGTATTGGCGACGAATTCATGGCGATAGATGCCACCGTCGACAACGAAAGCGGTGGCGATGATCGCGGAATAACGGCCGTTGCGGGCAAGCGTCTGAGCGTGCAGCGGAATTTCCAGCGCCCCGGGTACGTCGAAGATATCGATCGGCGGCGCGCCTTCCGCCGTCTGCCATTCAGCAACGAAGGAATCGACCGAGCGATCGACGATATCGGCGTGCCAGCGGGCCCGAATGATCGCAATGCGGCTCGGTTGGGTAGAAATCGAAATGGTCATTAATTTTGCCTTTCAAGGGTTGTTGTCAAATATCCCTTGGGCGAACACGCAACATCGCAGCACCCCTCGCGCGGAGGAGGTACGATCCTGCTTGCTCTCTTCCATCCGGACTATACCGTCGGCTCCGGCATCTCACCGGATCTGCTGACCCTTCCGAAATCCGGAAGGCGCTCGCGGGCTCGAGGAAACTCCCCATACCGCCGGTGGGGAATTGCACCCCGCCCTGAGAACGCGTGGACTATAGATGTTTTGCCTTATGGAAATCAAAGAAAAACGCCGGGGTTTTGGCCCGGCGTCTGCGAATAATTTTCCAAAATGACCCGGCGATGGAGAGCTCTTTCTCAGTCCTGAATGACGAGCAGGTCAGAGGAGGCAAAACGCAACGTCACCTTCTCGCCAACGCTCGGAGGCATCATGCCCGGGCTGTTGAACATGTCGAAGGAAATCGTGTTACCGGCGACATTCATGCGAGTGCGGATGACCGAGCCCAGGAAGTGTGCCGAGGAGACTTCGCCCGTGAGGGCGGTATCGCCCTTGGCCGATTCCGCCAGCGAACCGGCTTCTGGACGCAGGGCAAGCGATACGGTATCGCCCGGCTTGTAGGCGGTAACCGACTGCTTCAGGGTCACACCCTGATCGCCGATCATGATGCGGTTACTGTCGGGATCGACGACCTTGCCTTCGATCAGATTCAGCGTGCCGACGAAGGAGGCGACGAAACGGGTTGCCGGCTTGTTGTAGATTTCGAACGGCGTGCCGATCTGATCGGCGCGGCCTGCATTCATGACCACGATACGGTCGGAGATCGACAGCGCCTCTTCCTGATCGTGCGTCACGAAAACTGTGGTGATGCCGAGCTGCTGTTGGATGGCGCGGATTTCCTCGCGCAGCGAGATACGGATCTTGGCGTCGAGAGCCGAGAGCGGCTCGTCGAGCAGGAGCACCTGCGGCTTGACGGCGATAGCGCGGGCGAGCGCCACGCGCTGCTGCTGGCCTCCGGACATCTGGTATGGATAGCGGCCGGCGAGATGATCGAGCTTGATGAGTGCCAGCATCTCCTTGACGCGCTTGTCGATGTCGGGCTTCGCCATGCCGGCCACCTTGAGGCCGAAGGCGACGTTGTCATGCACCGTCATGTTCGGAAACAATGCGTAGGCCTGGAAGACCATGCCAATATTGCGCTGGTTCGGTTTCAGCGCCCGCTGGTCCTTGCCATTGATCGACAGGGTGCCGGCGGTCGGCGTTTCGAAACCTGCGATCATGCGCAGCACGGTCGTCTTGCCGCAGCCCGACGGTCCGAGGAAGGAGACGAATTCTCCCTTCTCGATTTGCATATTGAAATCATGGACGACGTGAATGTCGCCGAAGGACTTCTTGATGTGGGTGAGTTCGAGAAAAGCCATGGTGAGAAGCCTTACGCCTTAATCGGAGCGGATTTTGAGAAACGGGAAACGAGCTGCAAGAGGCCCATGCTGAGCCAGGTAACGGCAAGCGCGATGATGGCCAGGGCGGAGGGCTCGTAAGCTCTATTGGCGCCCATAAGCTGCATGTAGGGCCCGAACGCCGGACGGTTGAGCAGCGATGCCATGGTGAATTCGCCCATGACGATCGCAAGGGTGATGAATGCTCCGGAAAGCACACCGCTCATGACATTTGGAAAGATGCATTTGAACATGATGGTTGTCCATTTTGCACCAAGGCTTTCGGCAGCCTCCGTCAGCGTGCCGACATCAATGGTACGCATCGCCGTATCGACCGAACGATACATATAGGGCAGCGACAATACAATGTAGGAGCAGACGAGCAGAATGTTCGTCGTCGAATTATAGCCGGTCAGCGGCAGGATCGACGACGAATTATAGAGCCGCAGATAGCCGAAAACGATGACGATGGCCGGAATGACCAACGGCATCAAGGTGATGAATTCCACGACAGGGCGAAGCTGCGGCAGCCGCAGCCGCACCCAATAAGCGGTAGGCACAACGAGCAGCATGCCGAAGATAATGGTCAGAAGCGCCATCAACATCGAGAAACCAAAGGCCGTCATGAAACCGAAATCCGAGAAGACGGAGGCATAAGCGTCAAAGCTGTAAGCGTTGCGCCGCATGCGCAGCGAGAACTCCAGCGTACCGATGAGCGGCACCAGGAAGTAGATGAGGCCGATGGCAACGGCGATCCAGGCGAAGAATTTTTGCAGCTTCATTTCTGCCACCGTTCAGCGCGCATGCGCATCAAGATATAAATGACGTTCGAAATACCCGTAATGACGATCATGCCCAGTGCCAGCGCATAGCCCAGATTGGCATTGTGCAGGACGTCGCCGCGGATCTGCGCATAGAGTACGATAGGAACGATATTCAGCGAGCTGCCGGTAAGTGCAATTGCAGTCGCGATGGCGCCGAACGAATTTGCAAACAGTAGCAGCGTGGTGCCAAGCAGGCTCGGCCAGAGGATCGGCAGGGCGACCATCCGCCAATATTGTCCATTGGTTGCGCCTAGAATGGAAGCCGCTTCTTGCCATTCCTTCTTCATGCCGTCGAGCGCAGGCGTAATGATCAGCACCATCAGCGGAATCTGGAAGTACATGTAGGTAATGGTCAGGCCGAAGAAGCTCAACAGGTTGAAGCCACTGCCGTAGAGGTTGAAGCCGAAATGAGCGAGCAATATCGTGACCAGACCCTGGCGGCCGAGCGTGGCGATGAACGAGAAGGCCAGCGGCACGCCGGCGAAATTCGATGCGACCCCCGAGAAGGTCAGGAAGGCGTGACGGATCCAAGTGGGAAGCCCGCCAAGGACCAGCGCCCAAGCCAGGTAAAAGCCGATGATCGCGCCACCGAGCGCCGAAGCGACCGAGATTTTGATACTGATCCAATAGGCGCTCATGATCGTCGGCGTGAACAGGTCAGCGATGTTCTTGAGCGTCAGGCTACCGTCCGGCGTCAGAAAGGCGCCTGCTATCAAATAGATCGTCGGAAGAATTAGGAACAGCAGCGCGAAGATCAGGAAGGGTGCTATTCCCAGCCAATCGATGACCACACGCTTGTTGATCATCGGAGTGGAACTGACCGTTGATGTTGTGGCGATGCTCATGATTGGCCCAATCCGCGGCGTCAGAAAAACGGAAACCTCCCCGCCGAAGCGGGGAGGTCATGTCAGGTCAAATTACTGCACGTTCGAACCGACGACAGAATCCCACTTGGTGGTGATGGCGGTCTTGCCGGCAGCCTGCTCGTCGAGCGTCGGGAAGACTGCCTTTTCATAGGCGGCAGCCGGCGGCAGCTTGTCGAGAAGTTCCTGCGGAACCTTCTTGTTCTTCGCCAGGTCGTTGAAGCGGATCGGGTGGCAATAGCCCTTCAGCCAGCCGATCTGGCCTTCGTCGGAATAGAGGAACTCCATCCAGAGCTTGGCAGCGTTCGGATGCGGCGCGAAAGCCGAGATCGCCTGGACGTAGACGCCGGCGATAACGCCCGAAGCCGGAACGGTGACGTCAACCGGCGGGTTGCCGTTCAGGCTGTCGCGCCAGGAAAGACCGTTGTAGTCCCAAGCAACGACGATCGGGGTTGCACCCTGAGCCAGCGAAGCGGACTTGCCGATGACCGGAACGAAGTTGCCGGCCTTGTTCAGCTTTGCGAAGTAGTCGAGACCGGCGGCGCCGACCTTGACTGCATCCTTCTCGCCAGCGGCGAGACCGGCGGCGTAGACGGCCTGAACGGCCTGGTTCGAGGTGCGCGGGTCGCCGGCGAGCGAAACGGTGTTTGCATATTCCGGCTTCAGGAGGTCAGCCCAGTCCTTCGGCGGGTTCTTCACAACGTCCTTGTTCACGACGAAGGAGAGAACGCCGTAGTAGTCGCCGTACCAGTAGCCTTCGGCATCCTTGGCGCTGTCCGGAATCGAATCCCAGGTGGAAACCTTGTAGGGCTGCAGCAGGCCTTCCTTCTTGGCCGTCGGGCCGAAGGAGAGACCAACGTCTATCACATCAGGAGCCTGCGGCCCGGTGTTGCCCTTGTTGGCGCGGATAGCTTCGACTTCATCGCCCGAACCGGCATCCGGATTCAGTTCGTTGACTTCAATGCCGTATTTTGCCTTAAAGGCAGAGATCAGATCGCCATAACCGCACCAGTTGTGGGGCAGGGCGATGGTGGTCAGCGTGCCTTCCTTCTTGGCGGCAGCGATGAGATCGGCGCTCGGTTCCGCGGCGGCCATAGCCGTCGAAGCGACGAGCATCGCCGTGGAGATTGTCAGAAGACGATGAATTTTCGAGATCACTGCATTTCCTCCTTTTGGGTTTTCAGTGTCTGGCGTTGCTGTTAATGACGTTACATGAAGGTTGTGTGACGACTTCAAAGCGTTGGGTTTACTGAAAACGCAGTCGATTTTTGCTTCTAATCGACAAGTATGACAGTCGCTGTATTCCACATCCTCCAGGAGCTGTTATTTTCTGTTTTCATTCCCCTTCAGCTTAGCTTGCGAAACAGCTTGGTTTGTTCGAAAAGACCTTCCAGTGTCTTCATGCGCTCGCTCGTTTCGTCCCATGTCGAGCTTTGGACGGCTTCGATCAGGGCTTCGACGATGAACAGGGTAACGACCGATGAATCCCAGGCGGACGGCGCCTCGATTTGCACGCGGAACGTGTGCTTGGCATGTTTGGCGGCCGGAGTTGCCCACTGATCGGTGAAGACGATGATTTCAGCGCCATGGCGGCGGGCGGCAGCCGCGAGATTGACCATTTCCTGCTCGTAGCGCCTGATATCGAAGATGACGAGCAGATCGCCCGGATTCATGTTCAGGACATATTGCGGCCACGCGCTTGAGTTCGAAGAAAGCAAGGTCGTATTCGGCCGGATGACCTGCATATGGGTGAAGAAATATTCGGCAAGCGCCCCTGTAATGCGGCCGCCTACGAAATAAAGTGCGCGTTTTCTTTCCGACAGCAGTGCCGCGACGCTGTCGAAGGTGGCCACGTCGAGGTCCGACAGGGTCTGCCGCAGATTGCCTGTGATGGTATCGGCAAAGCGGTTGAGGATATGCGTGCCCGGAGCGTTCGATGCCCAGCGATCGTGCTTTGTCAGCGGGTTGGAGATCGTCGCTTCTACTTCCTGATGAAGATGGGCCTGGAAGTCCGGATAGCCTTTATATCCGAGTTTCTGCACCATGCGCGCGACTGTCGGGGTCGAAACCCGTGCATTCTCGGCGACGGTGGTGATGCTACCCAATCCGGAAACGGGATAGTTGTCGAGCAAGCTCTTGGCGAGCTGCTTTTCGGCGCGCGTTAAAGTATCAAATCGCGCATTGATCACGTCCGAAACTGTCTTCGACGCATTGCTCACTCGATTTTTGCTCCCCAAACGGTCTGATGCCGTTTTCTTTCCAGGATATAACAACGCTGTCACAATTCGAGTCAATGTCACAAATGAAGAAATAATTTCAGTTTCCAGTTGACAGCAGGGAAAACCTGAAGAATTCTTTTCTTATAAAGATTTTATTAATCGGCACTGGGGCGTCTCTGATGCTTGCGCAGCAAGGCATTTTGTCGAAGGCGGACGGCGATTGCGTCGCGGTCGAAAGGCCGGACGGAAGCAGCGCAGTTTTGCTCGTTTGCGAGCATGCCTCGCGTGAGATTCCCGAGCGGTTCGGCGATCTCGGGCTTTCAGCCGAGGCGCGTTCCAGCCACATCGCCTGGGACCCGGGTGCACTCGCGGTTGCAAGGAGAATCTCCGCGGGCCTTGATGCCACTCTGGTGTTTCAGCGCTTCTCCCGGCTGATTTATGATTGCAACCGGCCCCCCGAAAGTGCCGGTGCCATGCCGGAAACGAGCGAGATCTATACGATCCCCGGCAATCAGCATCTGGGCGAAGCGGACAGGCAGGCCCGCACGGAGGGGCTCTATATCCCGTTCCACGATCGCATCCGGTCGCTTTTGAAGGAGCGTGCCGCACGCGGACAAAAAACCGTGATCGTGACAATTCACAGCTTCACGCCGATCTACAATGGCAAGCCGCGCGCAGTGGAGCTTGGCATTCTGCATGACGAAGACCGTTGGCTGGCCGATCGCATGTTGGACGCAGCGACCGAAGCGCCGCTCTACAAGACTGAACGCAACCAGCCTTACGGGCCTGAAGACGGCGTTACCCATACGCTGAAGCTGCATGGGCTTGCCAATGGTCTGCATAACGTAATGATCGAGGTCCGCAACGACCTCATTCGGGATGACGTCGGCCAAGGGGTCGTGGCCGATTATCTGACGGGGCTTCTCCAGAGCGGTCTGGAAGCCTGAACATAAAAGAAAAAGACCCCGGGGAGCAGTTCAACTGCGATCAGGCCGCATGGCGAAATGCCAGCGGTCAATGTGACACATGGTTTTCCGCAATCCCGCGGACGGCCGGGCTTTAGGGGGAATGGCATGTCTGATTATTCAGAGTTAGACAAAAAGCAGGATGTCCAGATCCTGCACTCCATGGGCTATGCCCAGGAGTTGGAACGGCGGATGAGTTCATTCTCGAATTTCGCCGTGTCCTTCTCGATCATTTGCATTTTATCCGGCGGTATCAATTCGCTCGCTCAGGCGACATCGGGTGCGGGCGGTGCCGCTATCGGCATCGGCTGGCCGGTCGGCTGCTTCATATCTCTCGTCTTCGCCGTCGCGATGGCGCAGATCAGCTCGGCCTATCCGACGGCCGGCGGCCTCTATCACTGGGGCTCGATCCTCGGCAATCGCTTCACCGGCTGGCTGACGGCCTGGTTCAACCTGCTCGGCCTCGTCACGGTCCTCGGCGCCATCAATGTCGGCACCTATTACTTCTTCATCGGTGCCTTCGGCGGCTATTTCAATATGACCGACACCACGCTGGTGCGCATCGTGTTCCTAGTGGTCATCACGGGCCTTCAGGCACTCGTCAATCACATGGGTATCGGCTTGACAGCGAAGCTGACCGACTTTTCCGGCTATCTGATCTTCGCAACCTCGATCCTTCTGGCGGCTGTGTGCCTGATCGCTGCGCCGTCCTATGATTTCGCGCGGCTTTTCACCTTCACCAACTATTCCGGTCTGGCGACGATTGCTGCCGACGGCTCGGCAACCGGCGCGCCGGTCTGGCCGCAGGTTTCGACCTTCTGGGTCTTCGCGCTCGGCCTTCTGCTGCCGATCTACACGATCACCGGCTACGACGCCTCGGCCCACACCTCGGAAGAGACGGTGAAAGCCGCCCATTCCGTTCCGCGCGGCATGGTATCTTCGGTTCTGTGGTCGGCGCTCTTCGGCTACATCATGCTTTGCTCGTTCGTGCTGATGCTGCCGAATATGGACGATGCCGCCAAGCAGGGCTGGAATGTGTTCTTCTGGGCGATGGATGCGCGGGTCAATCCCATCGTGAAGGACATTCTCTATCTGCTGATTTTCGTCAGCCAGTGGCTGTGCGGTCTTGCGACGGTAACCTCGGTTTCGCGCATGATCTTCGCCTTCTCGCGTGACGGCGGTCTGCCGGGATCCAAGGCCCTATCTCGGGTCAGCCCGAAATATCGCACACCGGTTTCCGCGATCTGGATCGGCTCGATCCTTTCCGTCCTCTTCGTCTGGGGTTCGTCGCTGGTATCGATCGGTGACACGCCGGTTTATACCATCGTCGTCTCTTGCACCGTCATCTTCCTGTTCTTCTCCTTCGCAATCCCGATCACGCTCGGTCTTTTCGCGTGGGGTACGGCGAAGTGGGACAAGATGGGTCCTTGGAACCTCGGGGAAGGGCTGTTCAAGCTGTTTGCCGTGCTGACAATCATCGCGATGATCATCATCTTCGTTCTCGGCATTCAGCCGCCGAACGACTGGGCAGGCATCATCACCGTCGGCTTCCTCGTGCTGACCGGCATCGTCTGGTTCGGTTTCGAGCGCCGCCGCTTCAAGGGTCCGCCGATCGGCGATGCCATTGCCAAGCGCAAGGCTGAGATCGCGGCAGCGGAAGCCGCCGTCGGCGAGAAGTAAGCGAAGTCCAATCTTTGTAAGCAATGGGGTCGCAGACCTGCGGCCCTTTTCACCGGTAGCGACACGGCGGCACGCGCGCGGATTATCCGCAAGACGGTATCGTTCGGCAGGCCGACGTTTCAATTCATTGTTCAGGCGGACCAAATTATGAGCAGCAGCTATACGTTCGACGACCTCAAGCGAGATGTGGCCGAAGGGCGCGTCGATACGGTTCTGGCATGTCAGGTCGATATGCAAGGCCGGTTGATGGGCAAACGCTTCCAGGCGGAATTCTTCATCGAAAGCGCCTGGAAGGAAACGCATAGCTGCAACTATCTGCAAGCGACCGATATCGAGATGGAAACTGTCTCCGGCTACAAGTCGACGAGCTGGGAGAAGGGTTATGGCGACTATACGATGAAGCCCGATCTCGCCACGCTGCGCCGTATTCCCTGGCTTGAAGGCACGGCGCTCGTGCTCTGCGACGTGCTCGACCACCATACTCATGAGGAAGTCGCGCATTCGCCACGCGCTATTCTCAAGAAGCAGGTCAAGCGTCTCGAAGCGATGGGCATGAAGGCCTATATGGCTTCGGAGCTTGAATTCTTCTTGTTCGACCAGAGCTACGACAGTGCCCGTGAATCCGGCTATCGCAATCTCAATCTCGTCAGTGGCTACAATGAGGATTACCACATCTTCCAGACCACCAAGGAAGAGGATGTGATGCGGGCGATCCGCAAGGGATTGCAGGGCGCGGAGATCCCTGTCGAAAACTCCAAGGGCGAGGCATCCGCCGGCCAGGAGGAAATCAACGTCCGCTACGCCGATGCTCTGACCATGGCCGACCGCCACGCCATCATCAAGAATGGCTGCAAGGAAATTGCCTGGTCGAAGGGCAAGGCCATTACGTTCCTGGCGAAGTGGAACTACAGCGCTGCGGGCAGTTCCTCCCATATTCATCAGTCGCTCTGGAGTGTAGACGGCAAGACGCCGCTATTCTTCGACAAAGAAAAAGAACACGGCATGACGCCGCTGATGAAGCACTATGTCGCGGGCCTTCTGATGCATGCCAGCGAAATTACCTATTTCCTTGCGCCCTATATCAACTCCTACAAACGCTTCGTTGCCGGCACCTTCGCACCCACCAAGGCGATCTGGAGCACCGACAATCGCACGGCCGGCTATCGCCTGTGCGGTGCCGAAACCAAGAGCATCCGCATCGAATGCCGCGTCGGTGGCTCGGATCTCAATCCCTATCTGGCATTTGCTGCCCTGATTGCCGCCGGCCTTGATGGCATCGAAAACAAGCTCGAACTTGAGGCGCCCTTCGTCGGCGACGCCTATGGCGCGCGCGAAGTTCGCGAGATACCGCGCACCCTGCGTGGTGCGACCGAAGCCCTGACCAATTCGAAGATGCTGCGCGCCGCCTTTGGCGACGATGTCATCGATCATTATACCCGCGCTGCCGAATGGGAGCAGGAGGAGTATGATCGTCGCATCACGGATTGGGAAGTGGCGCGCGGATTCGAAAGAGCGTAAGGCTTTGGCGATCTGCCTCTTGCCCGATTTTCATTCTACGATCGGGCAGGGGCGCCGGGATGCTCGTTGACCTGCCGTTTCTTCTTAGAGGCGGGCAAAGGTTCTGCAACATCAGGCAATCAATTGGATGATTAAGAAAACAGGAATTCGATCATGACCATGATCACATGCGTCTCCCCGGTGAACGGAGAGGTTTATGCCGAGCGTCCGGCGCTGCCGCTGGAAGCTGCCAAGGACGTCGTCGCACGCGCCCGCAAGGCGCAGAAGGATTGGGCGCGTCGTCCGCTGGAGGATCGCGTTCAGCTCGTGCTGAAGGGCGTGGCCCGGCTCAATGAGATGGCCGAAGTAGTGGTGCCGGAGCTTGCCTGGCAGATGGGCCGCCCGATCAAGTATGGCGGCGAATATCGCGGCTTCAACGAGCGCTCCAACTATGTCGCCTCGATCGCCGCCGATGCGCTGGCACCCTTGGTCGTCGAGGACAGCGCCAATTTTGCCCGCCGCATCGAGCGCGAACCGCATGGCGTCGTCTTCGTCATCGCGCCGTGGAACTATCCCTACATGACCGCGATCAACACGGTCGCACCGGCGCTGATGGCCGGCAATACCGTCATTCTCAAGCATGCAAGCCAGACGCTGCTCGTCGGCGAGCGGCTGGTGCAGGCTTTCGTCGAGGCCGGCGTTCCGGCCGATGTCTTCCAGAATGTCTTCCTCGATCATGAAACGACTTCGGCTCTGATCGCAGCCGGAAGCTTCAACTTCGTCAATTTCACCGGCTCCGTCGAAGGCGGCCGGTCGATCGAGCGTGCGGCAGCCGGCACCTTCACCAGCCTCGGCCTGGAACTCGGCGGCAAGGATCCGGGCTATGTGATGGAGGACGCCGATCTTGACGCTGCCGTCGACACGCTGATGGATGGGGCGACCTACAACTCCGGCCAGTGCTGCTGCGGCATTGAGCGCATCTATGTGCATGAATCGCTCTACGACGCCTTCGTCGAGAAGTCCGTCGCCTGGGTTTCGAACTACAAGCTCGGCAATCCCCTTGATCCCGAGACGTCGCTCGGGCCGATGGCGCACAAGCGCTTTGCCAAGGTGGTGCGTGAACAGATCGCCGATGCGGTTGCTAAGGGCGCCAAGGCGCTGGTCGACCCGAAGCTGTTCCCGGCTGACGATGGCGGTGCCTATCTCGCGCCGCAGGTCCTCGTCAATGTCGATCATTCCATGGCTTTTATGCGCGAGGAGACCTTCGGTCCTGCCGTCGGGATCATGAAGGTGAAGAGCGACGCGGAAGCGCTGGAGCTGATGAACGACAGTCCCTACGGTCTGACGGCTTCGCTCTGGACGAAGGATGTCGAGCGCGCCTCGCGCATCGGTCGCGAAATCGAAACCGGCACCGTCTTCATGAACCGCGCCGATTATCTCGATCCGGCGCTGTGCTGGACTGGCGTCAAGGAAACCGGTCGTGGCGGCTCGCTGTCGATCATCGGCTTCCACAATCTGACGCGCCCGAAATCCTATCATCTGAAGAAAGTAACAGCATGAGCACTATCTCAGCCAATTGGAGCTATCCGAACGCCTTCAAGCTCGGCCGTGGCCGGATTAAGGAACTGGCGGACGCCTGCAAGAGCCTGGGCATGAAGAAGCCTCTCCTGGTCACCGACCGGGGTCTTGCCTCGATGGCGATCACGGCGACGGCGTTGGATATTCTGGAAGATGCAGGTCTCGGCCGCGCCATCTTCGCTGACGTCGACCCGAACCCGAACGAGAAGAACCTCGAAGCCGGCGTGAAAGCGTTCAAGGACGGCGGCCATGATGGCGTCGTCGCATTCGGCGGCGGTTCCGGCCTCGATCTCGGCAAGTGCGTCGCTTTCATGGTGGGCCAGTCGCGCCCGGTCTGGGATTTCGAAGACATCGGTGATTGGTGGACACGCGCCAACGTCGAAGGTATCGCGCCAATCGTCGCGGTGCCGACGACTGCCGGCACCGGTTCGGAAGTCGGCCGTGCCAGCGTCATCACCAATTCCGCAACGCATGTGAAGAAGATCATTTTCCACCCGAAATTCCTGCCCGGCGTCGTCATCGCCGATCCCGAGCTGACCGTCGGCATGCCGAAGATCATCACCGCCGGCACTGGCATGGACGCTTTCGCCCACTGCCTGGAAGCCTATTCCTCGCCGTTCTACCACCCGATGTCGGCTGGTATCGCGCTAGAAGGCATGCGGCTCGTCAAGGAATTCCTGCCGCGCGCCTATCGCGAGGGGACGGATCTCGAAGCTCGCGCCAACATGATGAGTGCTGCCGCCATGGGCGCCGTCGCCTTCCAGAAGGGGCTTGGCGCGATCCACGCGCTGTCGCATCCGATCGGCGCCGTCTACAACACGCATCATGGCATGACCAATGCCGTCGTTATGCCGGCCGTCCTGCGTTTCAACCGCAAGGCTATCGAGGATAAGATTGCCCGTGCCGCAGCCTATCTGGGCATCTCGGGCGGTTTTGACGGCTTCTACGACTATGTGCTGCAACTGCGCTCGGAACTCGGCGTGCCGGAAAATCTGTCTGCCATAGGCATCGCGCCCGATCGAATCGACGAGCTCTCCGCCATGGCGATCGAAGACCCGAGTGCCGGCGGCAATCCGGTGCCGCTGACGCTGGAAAACACCAAGGCTCTTTTCCGGGATTGCTTCTGATACTGCACTCAGCTCCCCGATATGTGGGATGCAATTGGCAGCTTATCAGGCCAAACAAAAAAAAGCCGCCGAGTGTCACCCGGCGGCTTTTTTCATTGAAGCCCTGTCTGGTAATCAATCCACGAATTCGACGATGACGCCCGGCTTGACCATCTTGGCAAGTTCGGTCGCATCCCAATTCGTGAGGCGCACGCAGCCATGGCTCTGCGTCTTACCGATTCTCGAGGGATCTGGCGTGCCGTGAATGCCGTAGGTCGGCTTCGAAAGAGCCATCCAGACCGTACCGACCGGGCCGTTCGGGCCTGGCGGAATATTGAGAACCTTGTCGTTTCCGGCTTGCTGGAAGTTGATCTTCGGATTGTAGGTATAGCCCGGATTGAAGGCGACGCGCTCGACCGTGACTGTGCCTGACGGCGAGGGCGTGTCGGCGGAGCCGATGCTGGCCGGATAGGCGGCGATCAGTGTGCCGTTGGCATCATAGGCGAAAACCTGCTTGCGGCCCTTGTCCGCCAGGATCTTGGCGACTGCGCCGGTCTTACTGGGGCCAGTATTGACGACCTTGATGGTGCTGCCCGGCACGGTGAAATCGACGCCGGGATTGAGCGCCTTCAGATAGCCTTCATCCATGTGAAAGCGTTCGGCCAGCATTTCCGTCGTCGAGGTATAGCCGAGGGACGGCATCTGTGCCTTAGCCGCATAGTCCTCAGGAATAGAGGCGACATACGGGCCTGCGGCGTCGGCCGCCGTGATCGTGTAGTTGACGATCGGCATACCGCCGGACATGCGAAGCTGCTCGAGGATCGCGTCGGTATTGTTCGGGTCGAGCGTCTGGCCGGTCATCTGCTGATAGGCATAGATCGCCTTGGTGACGTTGGCACCCATTCTGCCGTCGATCGCACCCGGCGAAATGCCCTGCCGCGAGAGGAAGACCTCCAGCGCGGTGATCTCCATCTTCGATTTGCCCTTCAGCGTGATGACGGGTTCGGCCGGTGCCGGTTTGTTGACGATGTCGGGCGCGCTCTGCTGTGGATCGATCGATGCGTAGTCGTTGCCGTTCGGGTTCGTCTGGCCCTGGTTCTTGCCAGGCAATGGCTGATTGTCGAGCGGCTGGCGCTGGATATCGCTGTCGCGCGGAATTCCGCCGGTTACCACACCGCGATCCTGCTGGTCGTAACCATTGTTGGGTGCGCCATCGTAATTTCCGTAGCTGTCGGAGCGATATTGACGATAGTCTTGGTAGTCGCCGTTGTTGGAAAGCTGCGTGTCGCCATACCGGCCGCCATTATTGCCATAGGTATCGCGGGCTGGGGCGCGGGGATAGTAGGTGCTGGCCCTCATCTCCGTGGCGACGACATTGCCGTAGGCATCGATCAGGACCCGGCGGCCGCGACCGTCGCGGGCCATGGAATATCCACCACCATAAGGATACTGATCGAGGATCCGGCCGTCAGGGGTGACAAGAACCGTGTTGCCGTTGCCGCTGCGATAATATTGTGCCTGCGCGTCCGTGAGCGCGAGCATGGACACGGTGGCAGTCATTGCCAGGGCAAAACTCAATTTTACGAACCGGTTCACGTCTGTCGGATCCTCGGGATGGTCGTTGGGCTGACACACACATGGCAATTTTGACGCCAGTATGGAGATTTAGATTATCATGCTGAATAAAATATAAAAATTTATGTGATCAAGGCTTCAAGTTAAGATTTGGTAAGCCAAATAACCGCTTATTTCAGCCGCGCGCCACCTTGGGACAGCACCTGCGCTCGGCGCCGATCGGGGAGGACTTTGAGGATGATGGATTTTTCTGCGGCGAAAGGGCCGAAATTGACGCTTGATGAGGGGTCCGTTCTGGATATCGGCGCCTGCATCGTCGAGGGCAACGACCTCGCGCCCGGAAGTGCCGTTCCTGACGATGGCGATCCGCGGATCAGTCATTCTGTGGAAGGCTTCCTCTTCACCTGCGGTCCGGACCATATCCGCCATCCTGAGCCGATGTCCGGCGCCTATGAAGGCAAGCGCTATCCGCTTCACGGTTCCTTCGCGTCCCATCCAGCCAAAATTCTCTGGACTAAATTCGAGAATGGCAATGCGGAATGCCGCGCCGATATCGATGTTGTCGCCGCCGAACGCCGCACGGCGAGGCTCGAACGTCTTTGGCAGATCGATGGTGCGACGGGCGAGGTCTCGCTTGCGGACCGTTTGGTCAATACCAGCACGGAGGCGATGCCGGTTTTCCTGATGTACCACATGAACATCGGCGGCAAATGGTTCGATAACGGCACGCGCCTTGCTGGGCAGATGCTGGACAATGGCGGCTTTCCCTGGACCTTCGGCGAGGAGGGGGGCGATATCTTCTGCGTGCCGGCGCAGGACAAGGGCGAGGATTGGGCGGAGATCAGTCTCGGCCCCATCGCGGCCATCGGCGGCAAGACACTAAGGGTGCGCTTCGGCACCGATACGCTGCCATTCCTGCAGGTCTGGCGCAATCAGCGCGCGCCGGCGCATGTGCTCGGTATCGAGCCTGTTTCGCATCGCTGGGTCTCGCGGGCCGAGCTGGAAGAGACAGGCGAATTCAATATTCTCCAGCCCGGTGAAGCCCGCAATTTCATGCTCAATTTTGCCTTTGTTTGAGAGCGTGCCGCGGTTGACGCTCGCCCTATGGCGGCGTAGATCAAGGCCACGGTTTTAGAGAGGACATGAACCATGGATATCCGCCCGATCGACGATGAATACTCGGTGTCCGGCCAGATCACCGTAGAGGATCTCGACCAGATCAAGGCCCTGGGTTTCAAGTCCATCGTCTGCCATCGCCCCGATGGCGAAAGCCCGGATCAGACGCCGTTCGGTGTCATCGAAGCCCGCGCCAAGGAACTCGGTCTGGAGATCACCCAGGTGCCTGTCGGCCCGATGGGCGTAACTGAAGAGGCCGTGCAGGGCATGGTTGATGCGCTGGACGAGTTTCCGCGGCCGATGCTCGGCTATTGCCGCTCCGGCGCACGCTCGACCGCGATCTATCAGAAGACACATCACATCCGCGGCTGAACGGGTTCTTTCCCCCGGCCTTTTGATTGCGGGGCAGGCGGTGAGCTATGCCCTGTTTACCTGTCGAAGAACAACATCAGGAGAACACCATGAGCATCAAGCGTATCGACGTTGGCGCCCGCATGAGCGGAGCTGTCATCCACGGCAACACCGTCTATCTCGCCGGCCAGGTTGGCGAAGGCGAAAGCGTCACCGATCAGTGCAAGTCGGCGCTGGCTGAAGTTGACCGCCTGCTCGCTGCAGCCGGCTCCAACAAGTCGAAGATCCTGCAGACGATCATCTACCTCTCGGATATCTCCTACTTCGCTGAGATGAACGCCGCCTGGGAAGCCTGGGTCGATCCGGCCAACACGCCGGCCCGTGCGACCAGCGAAGCCAAGCTCGCAGCGCCGAAGTACAAGGTCGAATTCATCGTGACGGCAGCGCTCTAAGTCGCGCATCCGTGATTTTTCAAGGCCGGTGGGCTCGCGCTCACCGGCCTTTTGTCTGGGCGATTTCCGTCAGGGTGCGGGAGGGCGTGATCGCTTCCGGGTCGAGCGCAATCTCGATGATGGCCGGCTTGCCGCTCGCTCGCGCCCGCTCGAAGGCCGGGCCGAATTCTTCTGTCGCCTTCACGATTTCGCCGTGGCCGCCATAGGCGCGGGCAAGGGCCGCGAAATCCGGATTATCGAGTGCGGTGGCGCTGACCCGGCCTGGATATTCCCGTTCCTGATGCATGCGGATAGTGCCGTACATGCCGTTGTTGATGACTAAAGCGATGAGCGGCAGTCCATACTGGACAGCGGTTGCAAATTCCTGGCCATGCATCATGAAGCAGCCGTCGCCGGCAAAGCAGATGACTTCGCGCTCGGGAAAGAGCTGTTTTGCCGCAACCGCGGCCGGCAGACCATAGCCCATCGAGCCCGACGTCGGAGCCGCCTGCGTGTTGAAGCGGCGGAAGCGGTGGAAGCGGTGAAGCCAGGTGGCATAATTGCCGGCGCCATTGGTGAAGATCGCATCATCGGCCGTATTGGCTTCGATCCAATCCATGATGCGGCCCATATGGACGGCGCCGGGGCTCTTTTCCGGTGTTTTCGACCAGGCGAGATAGGCCGCGTGCATGCGTTCCGTGCGTTCGGCCCACGGTGTTACGGTTGGCGCATCGAGTTCTGCCAGAGCCGCAACGAAATCCGCTGGGCTGGCACAAATGGCCAGGTCCGGCCGATAGACCCGCCCAAGCTCCGAAGGGTCGGGATGGATATGGACGAGCTTTTGGCGCGGGTAGGGGATATCGACCAGCGTGTAGCCGGAGGAAGGCATTTCGGAGAGGCGGCCGCCGAGAAGGATCAGCAGATCCGCCTCTTTGATTTCCTTTGCCAGCGCCGGGTTGATGCCGATGCCGACATCGCCGGCATAATTGGGATGCAGATGGTCGAACAGCATCTGCCGGCGGAAGGAGCAGCCGACCGGCAGCTTGAAACGCTCGGCGAATTGCCTGATGCCGGCAACCGCTTCTTCGGTCCACCGCGTGCCGCCGAGGATTACCATCGGCCTTTCTGAGGCGGCGAGGCGCTGACGGAGCTCGGCAATTTGGCCTCGGCCGGGATGGGCAGCGACCGGCATATAGGGCAGCGCTCGCGGCGCCTCGACCTCATCGCGCAGCATGTCTTCCGGCAGGGTCAACACGACTGGACCGGGACGCCCAGACGTCGCGACCGCGAAGGCGCGGGTGACGAATTCCGGAATGCGGGCGGCATCATCGATCTCCCCGACCCATTTGGCGAATTCGGTAAAGGCGCGGCGAAATTCCACCTCCTGAAAAGCTTCGCGTTCGCGGGCATCGCGCTGGACCTGGCCGATGAACAGGATCATCGGGATCGAATCCTGCCGTGCGATATGAAGGCCGGCAGAGGCGTTTGTGGCGCCGGGACCGCGGGTGACCATGCAAATGCCCGGCTCGCCGGTCAATCCGCCCCAGGTATCCGCCATCATCGCCGCGCCGCCTTCCTGGCGGCAGACGAGTACCTTGATATCGCTGTCATGCAGGGCATCGAGCACGGCGAGAAAGCTCTCGCCCGGCACGCAGGACATGCGCTGCACACCATTGGCCTTCAAAGCCTCGACGATAAGTTGCCCGCCCGTTCGCTTCATCTCCTCGCCTTCCCCTCCAGTTCGGCCAATTCGGCCAGAACGTCCTCCTGATGTTCGCCGAGACGCGGGCTCGGCCGCGTATAGGTCAACGGCGTTTCCGATAGCACGATCGGCGTGCGGACGCTCGGAATGACAGTGCCGGCGCTATCCTCGAGATCGATCCTCAGGCCGCGCGCCACAATCTGCGGATCGGCGAACATATCCTCGATTGTGTTGATGGCGCCGGCCGGTACGGCGTTGGCCTTGCAGGCTTCCAGCAGCTCTGCTTTGTTCCACTTCAGCGTTTCGGCCGAGATGAAAGCCCGAACCTCGCTGCGGTTGGCAACGCGGGCCTTGTTGGTCGCATAGCGCTCGTCATCGGCATTGGTTTCCATGCCGAGAATGGTGCATAGGCGGCGGAACTGACCGTCATTGCCGACAGCGAGAATGAGATAGCCGTCGGCGGTGGGCACGACTTCATAGGGCGAGATGTTGGGATGGGCGTTGCCGAGCCGCACGGGCGGCTTACCCGAAATCAGATAGTTCATGTTCTGATTGGCGAGCACTGCGGATTGTACATCGAGCAGTGCCATGTCGATGAGTTGTCCTTCCCCCGTCTTCAGCGCATGGATCAGGGCGGCCTCGATTGCCGATACGGCATAGATGCCGGTGAAGATATCGGCGATTGCGACACCGGCCTTCATCGGCTGGCCATCCGGCTCGCCTGTGATCGACATGAAGCCGGACATGCCCTGAACGATATAGTCGTAGCCCGCGAGACTGGCATAGGGGCCGGTCTGCCCGAAGCCGGTGATCGAGCAATAGACGATGCGGGGATTGATCTTCCTCAGGCTTTCGTAATCCAGCCCGTATTTGACGAGGCCACCGAGCTTGAAATTCTCGACCACCACATCGGCTGTTTTTACCAGCCGGCGCACCAATTCCTGACCTTCTTCGGTCTTGAGATCGGCGGTGATGGAGCGCTTGCCGCGATTGGCGGAGTGATAATAGGCAGCAGAGAGATTTTCGCCATCCTTGCCTTCGACGAAGGGCGGACCCCATTGGCGGGTGTCGTCGCCGCCATCGGGATTTTCCACCTTGATGACATCGGCGCCGAGGTCGGCCAGCATCTGCCCCGCCCAGGGGCCGGCGAGAACGCGAGCAAGCTCTATGACACGAATACCGGACAGCGGAGGTTTCTTGGTTTTCTGGTCTGTCATGTCGATCCACTCGCTTACGGCGTGAATGCAGTTTCAGATGTATCGGATACCGGCTTGGAAGCAAAGCGCCGCTCGCGCCAGAGAATGTAGAGGCCGGAGCCGGTGATGATGAGAATGCCGAGCCATTTGATCGCATCCGGGAAATTGTCGAAGACGAGCCAGCCGAAGATCGTGGCGGAAACGATCTCGAAATACTGCAGCGGCGCAAGTGTCGAGGCCGGCACGGCGCGATAGGCATATACCGTGAGGATACCCGCCGCTGCTGCAGTAACACCAACGCCGAGCAGATAGAGCGTGGCCATCAGATCCGGAATGACCGGATCGAGGATTGTAGATCCCGCCGTTCGACCGATGGCAAGCAGGACCACGCTGATGCCGGTCCCCCATAAAGCCGTCTGGAACTGCATCGACCATGCGTCCTCGCTATGGGAGACCACCCGCGTGATCATGACGTAAACGGCGACGCAAAACGCGGTGACGATAGGAAGCAAGGCGAAAAAGCCGACTTCCTGAAAGCTTGGCTGGATGATCAGCATCGCGCCGAAAAAGCCCACGGCACAGGCGGTATAGCGCCGCCAGCCGATGGTTTCCTTCAGGAAGACGCTGCTGAGGATGGTGAGCATCATCGGCTCGACGAAGAAGATGGCAATGGCATCGGCCACTTCCATCACCTGCAGCGTGGTCACGAACGACACCATGGACAGCGTGAGCACGGCGGCACGGATGGCATGGACGCCGCTGCGTCGCCAACTCCACGCGCCCCATTTCCCGCGCATTGCCATCATGGGGAGCGCAAAAAGAGCCTGGAAGATGAAGCGTGCGGCGGTCACTTCGCCCGGCGGAATCGTGATCGCCGCGAGCTTGGAGAAGATATCCATGACTGGCGAGAGGACGACGGAGAGAAACATCGTCACCAAACCGAAGGTCAGCTCCGATTGCGGCAATCGCGCCGAGGAGCCGCTGGAGGTGTTCATTGTGGAATTCCCATGAGAATCAGTTGTTTGCCGCTATCCTCTTGCACCAGTCGGCGAAGTTGGAAATGGCTTCTTCGGCACCGATTTCGTTGAGCGTCTCGTGCCGCATGTCGGGATAGATCTCGATGGTAATACGAGAGAAACCGGCTCTTTTCAAATGGTTTGCCAGCCAGGAAATCGCTTTCGCATTGTCCGTCGCCGGATCCTTGCCGCCGCCGACGAGATGGATCGGCAGGTCGCGCCGGAGGCGGTCGAGATAGGTTCTTTGCGGCGCCCGGAAGGTCAACTCGAATAGGTCGAGCCAGAGCGAGACAGAGGCATCAAAGCCGCAAAGCGGATCGGCGATATATTTGTCCACCTGCTCGGGAATGCGCGAGAGCCAGTCGAAATCCGTGCGGCGGTTGGCGATCGATTGTCCCCAGGTGCCGAAGGTCAGTTTCGGCAGCGGCCCGCTCGGGACGTCCGATCCCTTGAACATGCGCTCCGTTTTGAGGATGAGTTGAGCGGCGCGGCCCGCGAGGCCTGGATTGAAATTGGAATTCCAGACTGTGACGGCATCGAACTTGTCGGGGTGCGTGACGACGGTGTTCAGGCTGATCAATCCGCCCATGGAATGCCCGAACAGGATGATTGGCACGCCGGGATGGGCGCTTGCGGCAAGCTCGCGCATGGCGAGCACATCGGCGATGACCAATCCCACTCCATCTCTTCGCGCAAAGCGGCCAATCGGCGCGTCGTGAGCGATGGTCTCGCCATGGCCGCGATGATCGTGAGCATAGACATGAAAGCCTCGGCCCGCCATCGTATCCGCGAAGGCCTCGTATCGGCGGGAATGCTCGGCGAGGCCGTGCGATATCAGCAGGATGCCGCGAGCATCGGTTGCCGCCGGCAAATGATGATAGGCAAGGGTTGCGCCTGTCGGACTTTTCAGGCGCTGCGTCTCGGCGAACATATATTTGTTCCTCCCCTGTTAGACGAAAGGTCATCCCTCGCTCGATTGCAATGGATAGGTGATAAAGCTCACAGAAATAAATCTTTCCGAGCGCCGTGATTCAGGATTGCGCCTGCTCGCTCAAACTGCTTATTTGTTCCCATAATGTTCTAGTTGGAGGCAGGAATGAAGCAGTGGCTTCGAGTATTTGCAGTTGTACTTCTTTCGGTCGGAACGGCGGCGAGCGCCATGGCTCAGGAACATAGCCGCGGACGGACGCGCTTTATCCTGGCGGCGAGCTGGGAGCCGGCATTTTGTCAGACGAACCAGAAGAAGGCGGAATGCCGGAACCAGTCGTCGGACAATCATGATGCCACGAATTTTTCCCTGCATGGCCTCTGGCCGATGCGGCAGGAATATTGCGATGTTTCCGAGGATCTGAAGCAGGCGGATCGTGGCCGCGACTGGAAGGATCTGCCTGCCGTGCAGCTTTCCCAAGACGTGAAGGCGAAGCTGGATAAGGCAATGCCAGGCACTCAATCCGGCCTGGAACGGCATGAATGGATCAAGCACGGCACCTGCACGAAGCTCAGCGCCGACCAATATTTCTCCATCGCCGCCGGTCTGATTGCCGAACTCAATACGTCTGCCGTGCGCGAACTCTTTGCGCAGAATATCGGCAAGGAGCTGGATGCCGAAAGCATCAAGGCAGCCTTTGACCAGAGCTTCGGCGAGGGCGCCAATGCGCGCATCAAGATGAGCTGCCGCCGCGTCGGCGATGTCCGAATGATTTCGGAGCTGACCATCGGTCTCTCCGAAGATGCGATCGATCCCCAGCAGGGAAGTGAGCCGCGGCTCGCCAAACTGATCCAGGGGGCCGGCAGCACCTCCTTCGGCTGTGATCGGGGTGTGGTGGACGCGGCCGGTTTCTGAGAAAATACGGCCTTTCTGACACGGATAATGCCCTCGGACAAGGTTTCGCCGTTGCCCGAGGGCGGGGTTTCGCCTACATAGCGGCACAAATCGCAACGCTATTCGCCCGTGGAGCAACCCAAGCTATGGCACGTCAGTTCATTTATCATATGGCCGGTCTGAATAAGTCCTATGGCGCCAAGAAGATTCTCGAGAATATACATCTCTCGTTCTACCCCGATGCCAAGATCGGTATTCTCGGCCCGAACGGTGCAGGTAAATCGACCGTGCTGCGCATCATGGCCGGCCTCGACAAGGAATATACCGGCGAAGCCTGGCTGGCCGAAGGCGCCACCATCGGCTACCTGGCGCAGGAGCCTCAGCTCGATCCCAACAAGACGGTTTTCGAAAACGTCATGGAAGGCGTTGCCAAGAAAACCGAAATCCTCAATCGCTACAACGAATTGATGATGAACTATTCCGACGAGACCGCGGAAGAGGGCGCCAAGCTCCAGGATATCATCGACAGCCAGAACCTCTGGGATCTGGAAAGCCAGGTGGAGATGGCGATGGAAGCCTTGTGCTGCCCGCCGCGCGATGCCGAAGTCACCAGCCTTTCAGGCGGTGAGCGCCGCCGTATCGCACTGTGTCGCCTGCTTCTCTCGCAGCCGGACCTGCTGCTGCTCGACGAACCGACCAACCATCTCGACGCTGAGACCATTGCCTGGCTGGAAAAGCACCTGCGCGATTATCCGGGCGCCGTGATGATGATCACCCACGACCGCTACTTCCTCGACAATGTTACCGGCTGGATTCTCGAACTCGACCGCGGTCGCGGCATTCCCTACGAAGGCAACTATTCCGCCTATCTGCGGGCCAAGGCCAAGCGCATGCAGCAGGAAGCCCGCGAAGAAGCTGGCCGCCAGAAGGCGATCAGCCGCGAACAGGAATGGATTGCCTCCAGCCCGAAGGCCCGCCAGGCCAAGTCCAAGGCGCGTATCAACGCTTACGAACAGCTGGTCGATGCTGCCGAAAATCAGCGTCCCGGTGATGCGCAGATCATCATTCCGGTCAGCGAGCGTCTCGGCCAGGTGGTGATCGAGATGGAGGGCATCACCAAGGGCTTCGAAGGCCGCACGCTGATCAACGATCTGTCGATCAAGCTGCCGCCCGGCGGTATCGTTGGCATCATTGGCCCGAACGGCGCCGGCAAGACGACCCTGTTCAAGATGATCACCGGGCAGGAAAAGCCGGATGCCGGCACGGTCCGCATCGGCGAGACGGTGCATCTCAGCTATGTCGACCAGAGCCGCGATGCGCTTGACGGCAATAAGACGGTATGGGAGGAAATCTCCGGCGGCGCCGAAGTCATCAAGCTCGGCAAGTTCGACATGAACTCGCGCGCTTATTGCGGCGCCTTTAACTTCAAGGGCGGCGACCAGCAGCAGAAGGTTGGCAATCTCTCTGGCGGTCAGCGCAACCGCGTTCACCTGGCCAAGATGTTGAAGGCTGGCGGCAACGTGCTTCTGCTCGACGAACCAACCAACGACCTCGATACGGAAACGCTGGCGGCGCTGGAAAGCGCGCTCGAAAACTTCGCCGGCTGCGCCATCATCATTAGCCACGACCGCATGTTCCTCGACCGCCTGGCCACGCACATCCTGGCCTTTGAAGGCGAAGGCCATGTCGAATGGTTCGAAGGCAATTTCGAAGATTACGAGCAGGACAAGATCCGCCGTCTCGGCCCCGATGCTCTCAATCCGGGCAGCCAGGCGCATAAGCGCCTGACACGCTGAGCTCTCGGTTTGGCTCTTTTGAAAACCCCGGCTTGTCCGGGGTTTTCGTTTATGTAGCAATCGCCCTCGATATTCTGTTTTCGCCGGAAACTAACGGATTTCCGACGTCGAACTCCGGTGGGTAGCCGATTGGCTCTTGCCAAGAAAACCCAAATCACATAAAGATATCTTTATATCTTGATTGGGTGTGGAATGACAGATCTGGTTAAACTCGGCTTGGATGACGTAGTAGACGTGTTGAAGGCGGTCGGAGAGCCGACGAGGCTGCGTCTTCTCGCGCTTCTCGCTGCCGGCGATCTTACGGTGACCGATCTTACCGAAATTCTTGGCCAGTCGCAGCCGCGCATTTCCCGGCATTTGAAGCTGCTCGGTGAAGCCGGACTGATTGATCGTTATCAGGAAGGCGCCTGGGCTTACTTCCGGCTGAAGCAGGAGGGCAAGGCCGTGACGCTGGCTCGCAGCCTGCTGCGTCATACCGCCGAAAAGGATACGGTGCTGCTGCGTGACGGGGAACGCCTCGCCTCCGTAAAGCGCATTCGCGCCGAGCGCGCCCAGGCCTATTTCAGCCGCAATGCCGCCGAGTGGGATGAGTTGCGTCGTCTCCATGTCGCCGACGAGGATGTCGACAAGGCGCTGATCGATCTTATCGGTCCGCAGCCGATCGACTCCTTTCTCGATCTCGGCACGGGTACCGGCCGGATGCTGCAGCTTCTGGCCGGGCATTATCGCCGCGCCGTCGGTATCGATGCCAGCCGTGATATGCTGGCCGTCGCCCGCGCCAATCTGGACCGTGCCAATATCACCGCCGCCTCGGTGCGGCATGGCGATATTTTCAACCTGCCGCTCGAGCAGCAGGATTTCGATCTCATCACCATCCACCAGGTGCTGCATTTCCTTGATCAGCCGGAGGTTGCCATCAATGAGGCCGCACGAATGCTGCGGCCCGGCGGCCGGCTTGTCATCATCGACCTCGCGCCGCACGGGCTTGAATATCTGCGTGACGAGCATGCGCATCTTCGCCTCGGCTTCTCGCATCAGGCCATGTCGGATTGGCTGAAACTGGCGGGGCTGGATGTGGAGCGCGTGCAGGATCTTCATTCGGGGAGGGAAGGCGGACAGGCGCTGACCGTCACCATCTGGCTGGCGCGTGACCCGCGGTTGCTGATTGCGTCCGGCCAGGGCCACCAGTCATCCCCCATTCTTGCCGGGAGAGTTTGACATGTCTTCGAGATCAGAAAGCCATAACGCGGGTATCCGCATCTCCTTCGAGTTTTTTCCGCCCAAGTCGGAAGAGGCCGAGCAGCAGTTGTGGAACACCGTCGAGGAACTCAGCGATTGGGACCCTGAATTCGTTTCAGTAACCTATGGAGCGGGCGGCTCGACCAAGGCGCCGACGCTTTCCGCCGTGCGAAAGATGATCCACGAGACGCCGTTCACGACCGCATCGCATCTGACCTGCGTCGGCGCTACGCGCGAAGATACGCATCGTGTGATCGACGAGTTCCTGGCTACGGGTGTTCGCCGTTTCGTCGCGTTGCGCGGCGATCCGCCGGGTGGTGTCGGCTCGGCCTATCAACCGCATCCGGGCGGTTATGCCAATGCCGCGGAACTGGTTGGCGCTTTGCGGGAGCGCGGCGATTTCGACATTTCCGTTTCCGCCTATCCCGAAAAGCATCCGGAAAGCCGCGATACGGCAGCCGATATCGACATGCTGAAGCGCAAGGCAGAGAACGGTGCTGATCGAGCCTTGACCCAGTTCTTCTTCGATAATGATGCTTTCGAGCGCTACCATGATCGCGTTCGCGCAGCGGGCATCGAGATTCCCGTCGTCCCGGGGATCATGCCAATCCAGAACCTGACGCAGCTGAAGCGCTTTGCCGGTGCATGCGGCGCCAGTATCCCTTCCTGGCTTGATGAGCGTTTCGACGGTCTGGACGACAATATCGAGGAACGCGCCAAGGTCGCAGCCGACGTGGCCGCCGAACAGATACAGGATCTCGTGCGCCGTGGCATTCACGAGTTTCACATCTATACGATGAACCGTTCGCCGCTTGTGTCCGCCGTGCTTGAGCGGCTCGGCCTCCAGCGCAAGGTGGCTTCCCAGGCCGGCGCTGCTGCCTAAACCGTTTTGCGAAGCGTGACGATAAAAAGCGCATGTCCTGCCGGGCATGCGCTTTTCTAATAAGGCAGGGGTTTTGTTAACTTCTCGGAGTTTGATCGTGTGCGAATTTCCCTGAAGCCGTCAGATGAAAAGCATCGTCACGACGAAAGCGAAGGCCGCACCGACCACTAGGACGTTGATGGATCGTGTTAATCCCATGTCTTCCTCCTCAGTCAGCTGTTAAATGTTATGTCGAAAATATGTTGCTTGGAAAGAACATTCGATGCTGCGACGCGGTACTGAGTTCGCGGCTTGATTCATGAACTGACAGCAGTGACTTGATATTGCTTTATAAATATGGATTTCCGGCGCGATGACGGGCTGTGAATAAATATTAATATGTTGTGACTGTAGGCCACGTGAATGGAGTGGGAGATCATGTCTCCCGCGTTCTGACGCCGCGTTTCATCCATGCGAAAAGCCGCCCATCGAGGACGAGCAGACCTGCGGCAATGAGCAGCATGCCGACGATTTCGGTCGGCCCCATTCGCTCTCCGAGAAAGAGGAAGCCGAGCAATAACGCGCTCGGCGGCACGAGCAGAGTGACGAGCGAGGTGTTGGTGGCGCCTGCAAGCTCGATGATGCGAAAATAGAGGATGTAGGCGAAAGCGGTCGATAGCAGCGCCAGGCCGAGAATGGCGGCAATTGCCGTCATAGGTGGGACGGCGAGCGCCCAAGGCTGGTCGATCACCAGCGCAATCGGCAGCATGATGAGCGAGGAGCCTGTCAATTGGCCCGCTGCCACAACCGGCGGCGCGATGCCTTTGAAGCGTTTGGCATAAATCGCCGCGAATCCATAGGAGATTGCCGCCAAGATCGGCAATGAGAGTGCCCAGAAGGGTACCGAGCCGCTGCTGGTAATGCTCGGTCCGAGCAACACGATCGTTCCGAGGAGGCCGGTGAGGCAGCCGACCAGCTTGGCCGATGTCAAGCGTTCGTCGGTGGTGAGCTGATTGCCGATCAACACGGTCCACATCGGCGTCGTCGCGTTCAGGATGGATGCGAGCCCGGCACCCATTTGCGTCTGGCCGCAGAAGATCAGCGTATGCGGTATCGCATTGTTGATTAAGCCCAGCAGCAGAAATTGCGGCCAATGGTGGCGCAGGGACTGATAGATATTGAGGCGACCGGCTAGATAGAGATGCAATGCCACGGCCGCCAGCGACAGACGCAGAAAGACGAGCGTGAAGGGCGGTACGTAGTGAACGGCGATACGAGCGAAGAAGAACGAACCGCCCCAGATCAATCCGAGCAACAGCAGCAGGCCCCATTTCGAAACGCTCATTCGATGTTCGCCATTCATGGCATCTCTCTCCTCTTTCGGTGCATCTAAACCGGAAGAGGACAGGCTCTCCACCCGTTTCTTGCTGGTTTGCCCATGGGGAGCGAGGGGAGCAGATACAAAAAGGCGGCCTGGAGCCGCCTTTTCGATCGATATATGGGAGAAATCAAAGTGCGTTGAGCAATGCCGTCGTCGCCCAGCCGTCAGCCGGCATGCCCAGGCGGAACTGTTCCTTCTGGATGGCGACACGCGTGCCGGAGCCGAGGATGCCATCGATCTTGCCGACATCGTAGCCGCGGGCCACAAGCTTGGTCTGGAGCGCCTTCATGTCGACCTCATTGAGGCCCGGCTCGGGATTGCCCTTGTTATAGGGTGGTGCGCCGGCAAAACGTGTGGCGAAATAGGCGGCCGAGGTCGAGTAGACGAAAGACTTGTTCCAGCCGAGATAGGCATTGGTATAGTTAGGATAGGCGAGGAAAGCGGTACCCTTGCGGCCCTGCGGCAAGATGAGGGCAGCCGGCAGAGAGCTGAAATTCGTGTTACCGTCGCGCGGGGTGACGCCGAGCTTGAACCAATCGCCCGCGGTCAGCGTGCCGCCGATGCCGGATTTTTCCCAGGGAAGATTGTCCGGAACCGTCACCTCCTGCAGCCAGGGCTGGTCGCGCTGGAAGCCAAGATGCTGGAGGAATCGTGCCGTTGTCAGAATGACGTCAGGTGCGCTGGTCTTCAGGTTGACATGGCCATCGCCATCGCCATCGGTGCCATAAGCGATGATATCAGGTGGCAGCATCTGCGTCTGGCCGATTTCGCCAGCCCACGCGCCCGTCGTCGTTGCTGGGTCGACATCGCCGTGCTGGACGAGTTCGATCAGCGCGATCAGGCGCGGACGGAAGAAGTCCGGCCGACGGCAATCGTGCGAGAGGGTGACCAGCGCGTTGCGGGTGTTGAAATTGCCCTGAACGGCGCCGAAATCGGTTTCCATCGCCCAGAAGGTGGTGATGACAGCGGCAGGCACGCCATAGTCCTGTTCGGCCTTGGCGAAGACGTCGGCATATTGCTTCATCTTCTGGCGGCCGATATCGAGGCGGCCCTGGCTGACGGTGCGCTGGGAGAATTCGAAGAAGGTCTGACGGAAGACGCCCTGGTTACGGTCCATGGCGAGAACCTTCTGGTCAATCTGGGCGCCAGCGAGCGTCTTGTCGGCAGCGGCAGCATCTGCGCCATCGGCAATCGCCTCAGCCTTCACACCGGCCAGAAATGCGGTGAGATCGCCGCCGCAGGCTACCTTCGGAGTGGCATCGCTGCTCGCGGGCGGCACTGCAGCCGGTGCCGCGCTTTGAGCCAACGCCGTACCGGTCATGGCTGAGGCGAGGAGCAACGCAAGAGCGCCGCGTCGAATGGTGTCACGATCCATGAGCGATCCTTTCCAATGATAGAATAGGGTCGCTTTCACAGAAGATTGTGACATAAGCAAGAGAGAATTGGCTGCGGTCTCAAGAATTTCCTTGCTTCTCTACTGCCGCTACCCAGTTGTGCCAATTTTGTTCGGAACCGGCAAAAACATTGATATCCGTCGGACCCTTGATGCCGGGGATGACGCCCGTCGAGGTATATTGCCAGAAGGCCCAGCTGCGGTCTGCGTAGGTCTCTTTCGGATGCTTGGCGACGGATCGGACCCAGAAATGATAGTCCTGGAAATAGCCGACTAGATTTTCACGATGGAAGTCAACCGAAGTATAGATGATCGGGCGCTTGCCGTAATAGGCCTGCAGGCGATCCATAAAGCGCTTGATCTCGGTGCGTACCGTTTCAGGAGCCGGTCTGGTCTTGCAGGTGGGGGAGCCCGGGTTCCATTCGACGTCGACGACGGGCGGAAGCGCCATGGCATCCTTCGGCACGTTGCGGATGAACCAATCGGCCTGCTCGTCGGCCGTCGAGCAGAAATAGAAGAAATGATAGGGCGCATGCAGAAGTCCGGCAGCACTCGCTTCATTCCAATACTCGGTGAAGCGAGGGTCGATCCGGTCCTTGCCCTCTGTCGCCTTGATGAAGACGAAGGCGACGCCCGAGCCCTTGACGGCTTTCCAATCGATATCGCCCTGCCATTTGGAAATATCGATGCCATGGATGGGATGGCGCTGCGGATGATCGCGGCCGAAGTCCTGCGGTTTCGTGTCGGCAAATCTGGTCTTGGGAAGGGCCGCCGTCGAGAGGGCGTCATAGCCCGTTGTGCAGCCGGTCAAGGCAAGAGCGAGCGGCAGTAGGCATGCCAGAAGCCGGCGCATAGATATCCTGTTATGGCCCGAGTGATCTTGCTGCCCCAAGACTTGGCTTCCGTAATGTGGTCCCCGAGAATCCGAAAGAGCGGCAGACCATACCGTTGCCAGCTGGTCTTGCCACTTTATTCACCATATCAACGTAAAAAATGCGTTATCTTCAAGCAAATTCTTATGCTTGCGCCTTCCGAGGCCGGATTTTGCGCTGGAATCTGTCGCCGCTCAGGCGCCGCACCGGGTCGCTACGGCCCGCCAGGCGTAGCCACGGCCGATCTTTTCGGTTTTCACCGACATGCCCCGCACCGCAGCCTTCTCTTCGAGCACGGTCAAAAGATCGGCGCGGGGAGTGACGTGGAATTTCTTCAGCCAGCCTTTGAGCATGGCACGGAACCAGCCCGGCAATCCTTCCTGCTGGCCGAAATCGACGATGTGAAGCTCGCCGCCCGGTGCGACTGCGTCGAGCGATGCGTCGACGGCATTTTTCCAGTCCGGGATCATCGACAGCGCGTAGGAGATCATGACACGGTCGAAGCCCTCGGTGCCGAAATCGTCGGGCGAGAAAGCGGTGGCATCGGCGACGCGAAAATCCGGCATCTGTTTCAGGCCGCGGAAATTATTGCGGGCCGAGATCAGCATTTCCTGCGAGATGTCGAGGCCGTAGAGGCGGGCGGAGGGGAAGCGCCGATAGGCGAGCAGCATATTGCGGCCGGTGCCGCAGCCCACTTCCAGAAGCGAGCCGCCGACGGGGACATTCAGCTGTTCGATCGTGCGATCGCGGCCGAATAGGTAATATTTGCGGGTCAGGTCATAGATGTGACGCTGATAACGGTACATGCCGTCCATCAGCTTGGCGTGATTGTTCTCGCTGGTTTCTATGCCTGTATCCGCCTGGCTCACGCTTTTTTCCCGTAGATGTGGAAGCCGCCATAGATGGCCGAGCGATCACGAACATTGAGTTCCTGCGAACGCTCTTCGAAATAGACCCACTGATCGCGGATCGCTGGAGAAAGGCGGCCTTCGATGATGCTCTTTTCGGCGGCCGTGCGGAAGATGACGCGGGCGCCTTCGCGCGCCGTCCGGGTGATCTCCGCCCAGAGGCCATTGAGCTGCTCGTCGGTCATCCAGTCCTGCGCATCGAGGAGGATATAGCGATCGCGCGAAGCTGCCGGCTTCGAAGCGAGAAGCTCGGTGAAATTGGCGTGATGGACGCTCACACGATCGGCATTGGCACGGATCGCCTCATAGTGTTCCGGCTTGAGATAGGTGGGCAGAGGGCCTTGGTGCTGGGCAGCGTAGCGCCGAGAGAATGCCTGCCAGGCAAAGTAATTGTCGCGCATCGGAAAATGACAGGCGAGCTTTTCGAGCCGGTGTTTCAGCACGGCGGAAATGGAATCGTCGCCCGCCAGGCTCGCAAGCTCGTCATATTGCTGCGGCGGGATGCCGAGGCCAAAGAGCGAGCTCTTGCGGCCGAGCAGCCAGCGAACCGCCGGTTTGTCAAAGATCGGAGCAATTTCTTCCTCAAAGAACTGACGCTGCTCGCGCATGGTACGGGCTTCAGTCATCTTTTGGAGGCGAACGCCGTGCAAGCGTGCCAGTATATGGGCAGCGCCGATAAACCGGCCGAGAAGGCCGGTCTTGTAGATATTGCGGTTGAAGACCGTGATGCGGCGGCGGCCATAGAGATCGCGACCATCCCAGTAGTCAGCCGTGGCCGTGTCGAGGCGCGGCGCGATGAACTGGTCGTAAGCCTGGCTATTGCCCGCAGAATTCGCCGTTCCGAAGAAACGCACCAGGTCCGCATGGCCGGGAAGCAGGCGGAAGGCAGCTAGCTTCAGCTTGTTCAGTGCGATGTGGTGGCGATTGAGATCGACAACATCGATGGATGCAGGATTTTGCGAGAGGTAGGCGAGCATGTTGCAGCCGCCCGAACCGATGGTGACGATGCGATGATGCGCTTCCAGCTCCATCGCCTCCATATCGATATCCGGATCTTCCCAAATCTGCGGATAGACAAGACCGGAAAACAACATGCCGAACAAGCGCTCGGAAAGGCCTGCCTTAGACAGTGCCTTGTGCTGAAGCAGAGCGTCCTTGAGTTTCCGGTTCTTTTGGAGACCGGCATCCGGGGCGAATTCCGTCATCTGAGTCTTGTCACCGATTTGTGAAGTTCAGGGCGTGTAACCCGGCAATGCTACAGTCTGATGACGCGGGCTGTTGGCAGATCCAGCTGCAAGGCATCCTTGCACATATTTAAGGAGCCCTGATCATCGTAGATCTTTCATCTTGCTGCGTTTCCTGATTGTCTCCGCCTACCTTTCTGGAGAGTATGTGACATGCGTTTGATATCGAGAGTGATCGGGGCTCTTATTGTTCTGCTGCTGATCATTGTCGCCGGCGGAGCCGTTTGGCTCTCTCTTTATCCGCCGGAATTGCTGAAGGTCGGCGATGGCTACGCGGCAAAGATCGTCTGCTCCAATACGTTCGTGGCCAAGCGGGACCCGGACAAGGTGATGGAGGAGGATGTCCAGGCTCCCGGCAATCCGGCATTGAAGCTCATTCGCGTCTATGTCGATCGGGACGAGGGCGTGGTGACGGCCCGTTTCCTGGGATTGTTCGCGCCGAACCGTGCGCTTTATCGCGGTGCGCTTGGCTGTGCGCTGGTGCCGGACGGCGATCTGCAAACGGCTCGCAGCGCCGTCTTCCTCAACAAGGTGAAGGCGCCGAAGAACGATGCGGTTTGGCCGGATGGAGATACGGTAGACCTCGGTCAGGGTGACGTGGGGAGGAGGCTTGCCGATGTCGTATCGAATCCGGATCTTGCCGGGCCAGCCATGCGCGCGATCGTCGTGGTCAAGGATGGCCGTATTGTCGCCGAGACCTATGGCGATGGCTTCAGCAAGGCAACGCCGCTGATCGGCTGGTCGATGACCAAGACGGTGAATGCCGCGATTATCGGCCGTCTCATGCTGGCCGGGCGCATGTCCTTCGACGATCAGAATCTTCTGCCGCAATGGAGCGCCGACTCGCGTAAGGACATCAAGCTCAGCGATCTTCTCGCCATGGAAAGCGGGCTTGCGTTTAACGAATCCTATGGCACCGTATCGGATGTAACGCGCATGCTCTATCTCGACGCGGATGTGACGAGCCTAGCAGCCAATGCGCGTCAGCTGGCAGCGCCGGGCGAGCGTTTCAGCTATTCCAGTGGCACGGCCGCGCTGCTTTCTCGCCTGTGGATGAACCGGCTGCCCAATCTGAGCGCTGCCATCTCGTATCCGCGCGAAGCGCTCTTCGGACCACTCGGAATGTATAGCGCTGTTTTCGAGGCCGACGAGCGCGGCACCTTCGTCGGCAGTTCCTATCTCTATGCCAATGCCCGGGATTGGGCGCGCTTCGGCATGTTTCTGCTACAGGACGGGGTCTGGAATGGGCACCGTTTGTTGCCGGAGGGGTTCGTCGGCGCCATGCGCACGCCGACGAAGGCTTCCGAGGGCGTTTACTCGCAGGTTCAGGCCTGGCTTGCGGGCCCTGGCGGCTCGAACGCCCAATTCGGTCTGCCCGCGGATGCATTTTGGATGACCGGTCATGACGGCCAAACGGTCGCAATCGTCCCGTCCGCCAATCTCGTCGTCGTGCGGATGGGGCTGACGCCGACCTGGGCGGACTATCGGCCGCAAATCCTGCTGAAGCGGATCATGGATGTGATAAAGCCGGCCACGAATTAGGCCGGCTTGTCAGAATTATCTGGATAAAATTAGTAATTGCCGTTGGCGACGTCAGTAAGGCCCTTACGCTTGGCGTCGTAGTAATAGCCGCGGGCATAAAGCTGCACGGCATTCACTTCCTTGTTTTGAGCCTTGCTGTCGGCCGTCATCCATGCGCCGCGCAGATATTTGGCGGCATATTTGATGTTGGTTTCCGCGTCGAGAAGCCCCGACGCTGGGCCTTCGTAGCCCATGGACTTCGCCGTATTATACTTGATCTGCATCAGGCCGAAATATCCGGCGCGATTATAGGCTTTCGGATTGTAACGGCTTTCGCGGTGAACGACGCGATGAATCAGGGATTCCGGAATTTCGTAAAGCTTGGCGTATTTCTGGATGAGCTTCGAAACATAGCTCTTTTGCTCAGCCGGAACATCGGAATCGTAATTCGCAGTGTTGGTGGTGGTCATGACAGCCGGCACGACCGTCGGACCGCTACTGTCGAAATTGAAGTCATAATGCATGCGATTGTCGGCGTAGCGCGGAACGCCCATCTGCGCGGGCGTGGCGAACGCGACTTCAGCCTGCGGTATCGAACCTGGACGCGGCGTCGGCACGGCAACCTGGATGGCCGCAACATCCGATGTCATCGGAATGGCGGGCTGGCTCTGAGCCACGGAGGAGGAAACCGGCGTGAGCGCGGCATCACCAGGGCGCGCCGGATTCGGCATCGGGATGGCGACTACGGAAGGCATCAGCGGCACGTCGGAAGCGGCATAGGCTGCTGCGGCTGAGGCGCTACCAGCTGGAGCGCCCGTTGCGGCAGCGATTGCGGCGGTTCCCTGATTGGCAGCGCTCGCAACAGGCGTGCCGAAACGTCCCGCGTCCATCTGCTGCTGGCTTGCAGCAGCAACGTTTGTCGAACCCGGAACAACACGGCCGGACTTTGCCATTGCCGTCTGTTGTGGCTGTCGCGGACCGATGAAATTCGGCGATATCGCGGCCACTGCCACGCCGCCTACTGCAGGCGCGGCCGTGCCAGTTGCGGTCAGGGTCGTATTCGGATGCGGCACGTTGGTGTGTGCCGACGGGAGTTCTGCCTGAGACGTCTGCTGCTGAGTGCTTGCACACCCGGCGAGAGCGCCGCACATCATTGCCGACAAGGCAACGCTGCGCTTCAGGCTGGGAAATCCGATCGTTACCATTCTGTCACTTTCGAAAAAACCAAACCCAATTTCGATGCAATTCGGCCACAGGACCGCCAAATTCGGTCACGGGATCGATAAAATTATGAATCCCCATTAACCTATCCGTGATCACCCCGCAACCCTGCACGGCCTCAGGCAGCCATCCGACGGTATCCGGCGGTCACTGCACCGGCGGCAATCAACAGAGTTCCCCCCGTTCTGTTAACGACGCGTTGCACGCTTGCCTTGCGGATGAAGCCGCGTGCCATATCGGCGACGAAGACGTAAATAAGCGAGTTCAGTGCCGCTAACGTGAGGAAAGTTGCCTCTAGAATAAGCGTTTGCTGAAGAAATGGCTTCGACATGTCGAGAAATTGCGGAACGAACGCAATGAAGAAGACGATGCTCTTCGGGTTGAGAGCGGTTACAACGTATGAGTGTAAGAGGATTTTTAACGGTTTTTCCTCTGGGAGATTGTCGTTATCGCCCATCGGTCCCGTCACAATGGGGGCTCTCCAGAGCTTGATTCCGAGGAAAACGAGATAGGCTGCGCCGATCAGCTTCAGAATCGTGAATAGTGTCGCTGATGTGGCGAGGAGGGCGCCAAGACCGGCGAGCGAAGCGGTCATTGCCGTGAAATCGCCAAGCGTGACGCCGGTCACCGTTGCCAGCGCCGTCTTGCGGCCGTGGCCCAATGCATAGGATATGACAAGGAGAATGGTCGGGCCTGGTATGGCCAGCATGATGCAGGAAGCGGCGGCGAAAGCGAGCCAGGTTTCGATTGACATGGAATCCTCCCTAATTCCTATTTCGCCGCCAGCAAAGACATTGGATTAGCGATCCGTCAACCCGCCTGATGGACAATCGGGCCGTCTGATTGTCCATCAGTCCGTTGATCACAGATCTATCAGGCCTGTGTGTATTTCTGGCCGATATGGTCCATGACCTCAGCGAACCAGGGTGTGAAGATATCGAAGGCCTTGCCGCCCTTGATGCGCGGAAACTCGATGACGCGTAGCTTGCCGCCCTGACCTTCATCATGGCCGGTGACGCCCGATACTTTGTTGAGCGCACTTTCCACGGCGAGATCGACCATGCCCTGAATCAGGCGGAGGTCCTCGCCGTTTGCCGGCGCGGAGCGTGCGAAATAGCCTGACTTCTGCACCATCGAGCGTTCGGCGCCGATGATGGCTGCGAATTGCTTCTGGAACCAGCCGCCGACATTGATGGTGTCGATCTTTACGTGACCGAATGCATCGCGCTTGACGGTTTCGCCGGCCGCTTCGCGCTCGGCGACGATCGCGTCGAGGCCCGCGCCTTCCGAAACGAACAACGTCACCTGGCCGGTCTTTTCCATGTTAGTGCGCAGGCGTTCGCCTTCAGCCTCGATGTCGAAGACCATTTCGGGCAGATAGAGGCCGTCGATGCGCTTCAAATCGGCATTCATCATGAAGCCTTCGACATATTCGTTGGCGCTGGTCTTCTGAATGTAGGCGCGCGCGGTTGCAGCGGTCAGCCAGCCACAGTGGCGGCCCATCACTTCATGGATCACGAGCGTCTTTGGGGCCGCGGTCTGTTCGTTGCTAACATTGTCGAAGAAGTCAGCGCCGACTTCGGCAGCCGTCCAGGCGCCGAGAGACTGGCGGATCGGCACGACGTCGTTGTCAACCGTTTTCGGCAGGCCGACAACGGTCAGATCGTAGCCATTGGCGCCAAGATAGGCGGCGAGATCGGCGGCCGTCGTATTGGTGTCGTCGCCGCCGATCGTATGAAGAATGGTTACCCCGTCGGACGCCAGCCGCTCGGCTGCGACGCGCAGTGGGTTTTCGCCTTCCTTGACCAGGCCGCGCTTGACGCAATCGGCGATGTTGGTGAGCTTGACGCGGCTGTTGCCGATCGGCGAGCCGCCATAGCGATGCAGCAGGTAGGCCTTTTCGCGCATGGCCGGCGTCACTTCGATGCTGTCTCCCAGCAGAACTCCCTGGTAGCCGGAACGATAAGCGATTATGTCGAGGTCAGGTGCCACATCGCTATAGCGCTGAATCAGCCCGCCAACGGCAGACGAAAGGCAGGGCGCCAGTCCGCCTGCAGTGAGCATTGCGACTTTCTGTTTGGCCATGGAGATCCTCCTTGCAGTCTTGCTGCGTCATTTCAGTGGTTGCGGTGGGAATGGATGCGACAGGCGGACATGGGTGTAAAGTAAAGAATTTAAGAAATCCGCGGTTTGTTTCGCCCTCGAAGGCCGAGTAGGGCGATTGGCCGATTGCTCGCAATGCAGCATCATTACCAAATTGTGAAAAGTGTTTTCGCCCTTGCGACGAATGGACTGCTTGCAATGGCAACTATTATTTGATCAAGGTGTTCTACAGTTTAAGTGGATATCGAGACCGGCATGTCGTTCTGGGAAAAACTGCTGAATGCTATCGGTAGCACTGCCGGCAATGCCCTGTCGGCGGTCGTCGAGGCCATTCGCACCGTCTTTGAAGGCGATCCGGAAACGCGCCGCAAGGTAGCGTTTTCCGTTGCTATAATCGCCCTGTCCGCCAAAATGGCGAAGGCAGACGGCGTGGTCACGGAAAATGAGGTCAACGCATTCCGCGAGATCTTCGAATTTCCGCCCGATCAAGCGAAAAATGTCGCTCGTCTCTATAATCTGGCGCGCCAGGATGTGGCCGGTTACGAAGCCTATGCGGAGCGGCTGTCCTCCCTTTGCGAAACCTGCACGGAGAATTGCCCGGTGCTGGAAGACGTGCTCGACGGTCTCTTCCATATCGCCAAGGCTGATGGCCTTATTCATGAGAAGGAAATGGCTTTCCTTCAGCATGTCGCCGAAATCTTCCATATGAGTGAGGGGCGGTTCGAGCAGATCATGGCGCGCCATGTCAATGTTGGCGGCCGCGATCCCTACAAAGTGCTCGGCGTCTCCCGTCAGGACGATTTTCCGACGATTCGCCGCCGGTACCATGGCCTCGTCTATGAGAACCATCCGGATCGCCTCATGTCGCGTGGGGTGCCGGAAGAGTTCCATGCCATAGCCAACGAGCGCATGGCGGCTCTGAATGCGGCTTACGCCGAGATCGAGAAAGAACGCCGCGCAGCATGAGTGCATTCAAGGCCGATTTCGCTCGCGCCCATGTGCAGCCTTCGCCGAACCATGGCGAGAGGCGGGATGGGCGTCGGCCTGATATCATCCTTTTGCACTATACCGGCATGGGCACGGCTGAGGGCGCTCTCGATTGGCTCTGTCGTCTGGAGAGCCAGGTTTCCAGTCACTATTTTGTCTTCGAGGATGGGCGCGTCATGCAGCTTGTCCCGGAAGAGCGCCGTGCTTGGCACGCGGGCAAGAGCTCCTGGCATGGCGAAACCGACATCAATTCATCGTCGATCGGCATCGAAATCGCCAATGCCGGCCATCCCGGCGGACTGCCGGAATTTCCTGACGCGCAGATCGAAGCGGTGATCGAACTGTGTCGCGATTGCGGCCAACGCTGGGCAATCGCGCCTGAACGGGTGCTTGGACACTCCGATGTTGCCCCTGTGCGCAAGGTCGATCCGGGTGAGAAATTCCCCTGGGCGCGGCTCGCTGCGGCGGGCGTGGGGCACTGGGTTGAGCCGGCTTCGATCACTGGCGGACGGTTCTTCCAGAAGGGTGATGTGGGGCAGCCGATCGAAGCCTTGCAGTCGATGCTGTCGCTGTATGGCTATAACACTGAAATAAATGGCGAATTCTCGGAAAAACTGAAGGGCGACGTCGAAGCCTTCCAGCGCCATTTCCGGCAGGAGCGTGTGGACGGCATCGCCGACTTTTCGACGATCGATACGCTTCACCGCCTACTGGCCGCGTTGCCCGGCTATTCGTGAATTCGTTCCATCCTGTCATGGGCGTTTATAGCCGGCTATAGATGCAAAAACGCGTAACACCCTGCTACGCCACAGCTTTTCCCTATTATTTCCGCATTGCATTGGTCTAACGGCGCTCGCTGAACGGCGGTCGCGCCGTCTGGGTTTGTGTGTCGCGCGGCCGTAGACGACTAATGGGGACTGTGCACTCCGGCGGCTCTTTTTGCCTCCAGCCGGGCGTGATGGCTTTGGCTATCCGCGGTCCCGCCCCTGGAGACAAAAGACTACATGAAAAATTTGATTGTTGCGGCTGTGGCATGCATGGGCGTGCTGCTGGTGGGATACGATTGCGCCTCTGCGGGCGAGCTGCACGCAAAGCAGAAAACTGTTCCTCTCAAGATCGTCAGCCGCACTACCGGCTTCCCGGTTCCCAATGTTCCCGTCGAATTGCGCGATGCAGAGACCTCCTTCGCACGGCAAAATCGCTACTCCGTATTGATTGCCAAATATGCCAAGCAGAACGGCGTCGCGGTCGAACTCGCTACCGCCGTCATCCGGATCGAAAGCAATTTCAATCCGAAAACTCGTGGAAGCGCAGGCGAAATCGGCCTTATGCAGATCAAGCCGGCGACCGCCAAGCTGATGGGCTATACGGGCCGCGCCCAGGGGCTCTACGATCCTGAAACGAACATCAAGTTCGGCATGAAATATCTCGCCATGGCGCAGGATCTTGGCGGTGGACCGACCTGCAACACCATCCTCAAATACAATGCCGGCCATGGCGCCACGCGCATGAACCCGATCTCGAAGCGCTATTGCGGCAAGGTGCTTGCACTTCTGGACTGACAGCCAAGCCAGGATTCGGATAGGGCGGAATCGCTTTCCGTGCTATCGAAACCGCGGCTATCGGTGAGGGTTACAGTATGGCAGCGGATTTCAGGTTCATCGTCGTCGGTCGGGGCATGATGGGGGCAGCGGCTGCCCGTCACCTGGCCAGACAAACCGACGGCATCGCCGTCATCGGGCCGGATGAACCTGAAGATCGCGCCAATCATCAGGGTGTTTTCGGCAGTCATTATGACGAGGGCCGTATTACCCGCACGATCGACCCGGATACGGATTGGGCTCGTCTCGCAAACCGTTCGATCAGCCGTTATGCGGATATCGAACGGGATAGCGGCATTCAATTTTACGCCCCAGTCGGCTGCCTTGTTGTCGGGCCGAGGCGGGGTGGTGAAATAGCTTATGTCGGTGATGTCGTAGAAGCGGCCAGGCGGCTCGGCGTGCAAACCGATATCCTCGATGACACCGAACTCAAGATGAAGTTTCCTTTCTTCTCCTTCGCATCGGGAAGCGAAGGGGTCTTCGAACCGCATGGGGCGGGTCACATCAGCCCGCGCCGGCTCGTTAAGGCGCAATCGCTACTGGCGGAGAAGGCAGGCGCTCGCATTATCAAGCAGACGGCTGTGTCGATCCGCGACGAGAGCGGCCTGGCTGTCGTGACGACGGCCGAGGGCGAGACATTCAGTGCGGAAAAAATACTGCTGGCCGCCGGCGGTTTCTCCATTGCCGAGAATCTCTTGCCGCGACCTGTTGAGATGAAGGTTTATGGACGCACGGTCACCTTCTTCGAAGTGAGCGAGACTGAAGCCGAAGCCCTTTCCGGCATGCCATCGCTGATATCCAAGGCAGCCGATGATGTGGAGAGCATCTATATGTTGCCGCCGATCCGTTATCCGGACGGCAAATATTACATGAAGATCGGTGGCGATCCCGATGATCTGCAGTTCACGACCGAGACGGAGTTGCGTGCCTGGTTCCGCACGACCGGTCGCAACAAGGCGCGCGAGCATCTGGTGCGCATATTCCACGGGCTCGTTCCAGGCGTCAGACGGCCACCGACTTTCACCAATTCCTGTGCCGTTTCCTATTCGCCATCGGGTTACCCGATGATCGGCTACACCTCTTCGCCGCGCGTGGCGGTTCTGACGGGCGGCTGTGGCATGGCCGCCAAGAGCTCCGATGAAATAGGCCGGCTCGGGGCGGAACTGCTGCTTACAGGTCGAATCAAGGACGAAGGCTACGGCACGGATTTCTCAGCGTATTTCCGCAATTGACATCCGCTCTTCACAAACCAGCATATTTCGGTGGCAATTGCCGGCGGTCTCGGTTAATGAGCCTGTGCCAGTTGGCTGGGCAGCCGCGCTTCATCAATGCCGAAAGGCGATGGGGTGAGGAAAGTCCGGGCTCCACGGAAACACGGTGCCGGATAACGTCCGGCGGGGGCAACCTCAGGGAAAGTGCCACAGAAAGCAAACCGCCCGATTTTCGGATCGGGTAAGGGTGAAAGGGTGGGGTAAGAGCCCACCGCGTCTCTGGCAACAGCGACGGCACGGAAAACCCCACCGGGAGCAAAACCGAATAGGGATGACACGGAGCGCGCGAGCGCTCCAGCCTGTTTCCGGGCCGGTCATCCGGGTGGGTTGCACGAGGCGTCGCGTAAGCGCCGTCCCAGATGAATGGCTGCCACGTTCCGGCCTCGGCCGGAGCCATACAGAACCCGGCTTACAGGCCAACTGGCAAATCATCGTGTCACTTCGAGCGGCGCGTCCAACGCTTCCGCCAAATAATTTTCGAAGCTGCCGAATGCCTTGAATTTCAGGGCTTCCGGGCCCGACGGGCGAAGGTTTTAACCTGTGAAAACAATCCGTTTCGGGACGTATCCTGAAGCCGATCCTAACCTTTCGTTAAACTTAACGTCTTATGAATATTCAGGCTGCGGCCACGTGTGACGTGGCTTCATCCCATTGACGCCCATATGGTCCCATGGTATCCCAAAAGAACACTGCACAAGGGCAAATCAGAGCCCAATCATCGCAAGGCCATAATCGCTCCCGTTCTGGGAGTGTCGAAGGGGTGTCGGCTCTTTCGGCTTGCGAAGCTGTGTCCGATTTTGGCTGTGCCTGTAAGCGAGTAGCGGCTTCCGGGTCATGGGGGACGGGTGTTTCGCGTCATGAACCGCTTCCTGTCAAATGCGACCAATCGGATCGATTCCAAAGGGCGGGTTTCCGTGCCGGCGGCGTTTCGTTCCGTGTTGGCCGAGCGCAATATCCAGGAATTGTACTGCTTCCAGGATTTTGTGTTTCCGGCAATCAGTATCGGTGGTCTCGATCTGCTCGATCGCTTCGAGCGGCAGATTGCGGCGGACGATCCGTTTTCGCCGGCGGCGAACCAGATGTCGCTCCTCATTCACGGGGGCGGGGTCTTCATGAAGCTCGATGCGGAAGGGCGGTTGATGGTCACGGATTTCATTCGCGACTTCACCGGAATCGCAAGCGAAGTGACCTTTGTCGGTCGGGCGGATCATTTTCAATTGTGGCGACCGGAGGCCTTCTTGGCCTTGCAGTCGCAGGCACGAGAGGAGCGCAGGCTGGCGGGCAGGCGCTCGGAATAGAGCGGGGAAACGGAATGGCGGCGAATTCAGGCGGAGGTTCTTCTGATGCCGGTGGCGGACCGGTTCGTCACATTCCGGTTCTTCTTTCCGAAGTGTTGGAGGCGCTGGCTCCGGCGCCCGGCAGGATCATCCTCGATGGAACGTTCGGTGCTGGCGGTTATACGTCCGCCATTCTTAAGGCGGGCGCCGATGTAATCGCGCTTGATCGCGATCCGACGGCAATTGCGGCGGGGCAGGCGCTCGTTTCCGCCCATGCGGGACATCTCGAGCTCATTCAGTCGCAGTTTTCTCAGTTGGCCGAGCATGCTCCCGGAGGCGGCCTTGACGGTGTCGTGCTCGATATCGGCGTCTCCTCCATGCAGATCGACGAGGCGGAGCGCGGGTTCTCCTTCAGCAAAAACGGTCCGCTCGACATGCGCATGTCGGCAAGCGGCGTATCGGCTGCCGATGTCGTCAACCGTGCAAAGCTTGCCGATCTCATTCGCATTTTTGTGTTTCTAGGCGAGGAAAAGCAGGCGCCGCGTATCGCGCATGCGATCGAGAAGCGGCGTGCGGAAGCCCCTTTCGTGACCACCCGCGATCTGGCCGGTCTGATCGAGGTCGTGACGCCGCGAAAGGCGAAGGACAAGATCCATCCTGCGACGCGGGTTTTTCAGGCTCTGCGCATTTTCGTCAACGACGAGCTCGGCGAGCTGGCTCAGGCATTGTTCGCAGCCGAGCGCGCCCTCAAGCCGGGTGGGCGCCTTGTCGTCGTGACCTTCCATTCGCTGGAAGATCGGATCGTCAAGAAGTTCTTCGCCGATCGTTCGGGCCGTGCTGTCGGGTCACGTCATATGCCTATCGTGACCGAGCGGCCTGCCACCTTCGAGCCGGTCGGCAAGTCGATGATTTCTGCGAGTGATGCCGAGGCGGAAGCCAATCCGCGTGCTCGTTCGGCCAAGTTGCGTGCGGGGGTTCGCACCTTGGCTCCGGCGGAGGCGGCAGATCTTTCGATCTTCGATCTGCCCAGTCTCGCCAGTCTTGGAAAGCTTGGGGGCTAAAATGCTGAAGACTTTTGACATCGTGCTGATCGGCGTCATGACGGCCATGGCCAGTGTGACCTATACGATCAAGCATCATGCCGAGCTGAAGCTGGAAGAGGTTCGCCGCCTCGAATCCGAAATCAAGCTTGAGAGGGATACGATCGATCTCCTCAAGGCGGACTGGGCGCTGGTTTCTCAGCCGAACCGGCTGGAACGCCTGGTCAATAATTACAATAGCGAACTTCAGCTGCAGCCGACGCTCTCGACGGCGATCGTTCAGCCGAGCGAACTGCCGATGTTGCGCTCGCAGCTTCCGCCGCCAACGGTAACGGCGTCCAACGATCCGAAAGGCGGCAAGGCAGGCGGTGCCAAGGGCGGCACATCGGTGGCCTCGAGCAATGGCGATACGACGGATGCGCAGATCAGGAAGGCCATCGCCGATGTTGCTGCCGCTCCGGCGCCGCGACCGAAGCCGCCCGCTCTTGCCAAGCGCAAGAAGTCTGATGTCGACAACATGGCAACGGGATCGGTGAGGGATTAATGTCTTTTCTTTCGCGCATCATGGTCCTGAAGAGCAAGGCCCACTTCTCTACTGATGGCAACAATCGCCCCAGCGATGGATTTTCCCGTTCGACATTCGAGGGTGCGCGCAAGCGCAAGTCCAACCAGGCAAAAAGCCGTGTCGTACTATTGGTTGGGAGTTTCATCGCGATCTATTGCGTGATCGGCGGTCGTCTTGCGCAATTCGCCATGACAAAGCCGGATATCACTTCCAGCATTCTGCCGCCGGATCGGCTGATGGCCTCGCGCCCTGATATCGTCGATCGTAATGGCGCCTTGCTGGCAACCGACATCCGCACGGTCTCGCTGTTTGCCGAACCGAACAAGATCATCGACGCGGACGAAGCTGTCGAGGAATTGCGCAAGGTCCTGCCGGATCTCGATACCAAATCCACCTACAAGAAGCTTTCGGCGAAGTCCTCGCACTTTGCCTGGCTGCGTCGGCAGCTGACCCCGAAGCAGCAGAACCAGATTTTGGCCCTGGGCATTCCCGGCATCGGCTTCCGTCCCGAGAAACGCCGCTTCTATCCGGGCGGGACGACCGCCCCTCACATTCTCGGCTACGTGAATATCGACAATCGCGGCGTTGCCGGAATGGAGAAATATATCGACGACCAGGGGCTCGCCGACCTCGCTGCTGCGGGCATGACCAACGATCAGCCGCTGCAGCCGGTGAAGCTTTCGATCGATCTGCGCGTGCAGGGCATCGTTCGTGATGCGGTGGTCAATGCTGTCAAGAATTTCCAGGCTAAGGGCGCGGGTGCCGCAGTTCTCGATGTCCACACTGGCGAGGTTCTCGGCATGGCCTCGGCTCCGGATTTCGATCCGAACTATCCGAATGAGGGCGCCACGGAAGGCTGGCTCAACCGCATGACGAACGGCACGTTCGAAATGGGATCGACCTTCAAGACCTTCACCATGGCGATGGCGCTGGATGATGGCAAGGTGACGTTGCGTAACGCCTTCGATGCCACCAACCCCATTCGTATTGGTGGCTTCACCATCAAGGATTTCCACGGCCAGCGGCGCGTTTTGACCGTTCCTGAAATCTTCCAGTACTCCTCGAACATCGGCACGGCCAAGATCGCAGATATCGTCGGCATCGAAGGCCATAAGGAGTTTCTCACCCGTATCGGCCTACTTACGAAGATGCAGACCGAATTGCCCGAGGTGAAAATGCCGTCGCAACCACGCGTCTGGAAGAAGATCAATTCTATCACGATCTCCTTCGGTCACGGTGTCTCGACGACGCCGCTGCAGACAGCTGTCGCGGGAGCGGCACTCGTCAATGGCGGCAAGCTGATCGAGCCGACCTTCCTGCCGCGCACGCGCGGCCAGGCCGACGCCATCGCCAAGATGGTCGTCAAGAAGAGCACCAGCGATGACGTGCGCTTCCTGCTTGAGTTCAACGGCACCAGGGGCTCGGGCCGTAACGCCCGCGTTCCCGGCTATAATGTCGGCAGCAAGACCGGCACGGCCGATAAGGTGGTCAACGGTCGGTATTCCAATACGCTGAACTTCAATACATTCATGGCGGTGTTTCCGATCGACAATCCGCAATACATTGTCATGACCTTCATCGACGAGCCGAAGAGTGGCGAGCGCGGCGGCGGAACGATTTCGGCCTTCACGGCCTTGCCGATCGCCCGTGATATCGTCGCCCGCTCGGCGCCGATTCTCGGGGTACAGCCCAATTTTGGAAAAGATGACTCGGCCTTGCTGGCGTCTTATTAAGCGTGAAAGAATACACACGTCGATTCGCGAGGGGCGGACTGATCGAGAAGGCGAAAAGTACATTCGATGAACTTGCGGGATATTACCGGAAATGAGTTTCCGGAACTCAACACACACATTGGCGGAGCGCTTGGCGATCTTGAGATAAGTGGGATCTCCGCCGACAGCCGTAAGGTGGCGCCAGGCGTGGCTTTTGTTGCCGTCGCCGGCACGAAGGCGGATGGGGCAAGTTTCATTGCCGATGCAGTTTCGCGCGGTGCCTCAGTTATAGTGGCTGGTCATGCGGCCGATGCCGGTAGTGTGCCATTGCTGCAGGTTGGCGAGCCGCGCCGGTTCCTCGCTGTCGCCGCGTCCCGCTTCTACGGACGCCAGCCCGAAACGATGGTGGCGGTGACGGGAACTGCGGGCAAGACCTCCGTTGCTTCTTTCACGCGCCAGATCTGGGCCTACGCCGGCCATCCGGCCGCCATGATCGGCACGACGGGCGTCGTTTCCCCGTTCCGCAATGAATATGGCGCGTTGACGACGCCCGATCCGGTGTCGCTGCACAAGCTTCTGGCCGAATTGGCGGACGATGGCGTCACGCACGCGGCTATGGAGGCTTCCAGCCATGGTCTTGATCAGTTTCGGCTTGATGGCGTGAAGCTCGCCGCCGCCGGTTTCACCAATCTCGGCCGCGATCACATGGATTACCATCCGACAGTCGAGGACTATATGGCCGCCAAGATGCGGCTGTTCCGCGACTTGCTGCCGAAGGGCTCGCCAGCTGTCATTTTTGCCGATGATGCCTGGTCCGCGCAGGCGATTGCCGCCGCGCAGGAGGCTGGGCATGATGTCCGCACTGTCGGGCGCAAGGGCGATTTCCTGACGTTGAAGCGCGTCGAGCACTTCCGTCATAAGCAGATAGCGGAAGTGCATGTCGGCGACGACATCTTTGAAGTTCATATCCCACTCGCAGGCGATTTCCAGATCGCCAATGCGCTGGTCGCCGCCGGTCTCGCGATCTCGACCGGTGTTGCCGCGCCGGTTGCCATGGCCGCGCTGGAGAAGCTGGTCGGTGCGTCGGGCCGTCTAGAACTCGTTGGTCACACGCATGACGGCGCGCTTGCCTATGTCGACTATGCCCATAAGCCGGATGCACTTGAAAACGTTTTGAATTCGGTGCGCCCGTTCACGACCGGACGCGTCATCGTCGTCTTTGGCTGCGGTGGCGACCGCGATCGCGGCAAGCGTCCGATCATGGGCGAGATCGCCTGCCGTCTAGCCGATGTCGTCGTTGTCACCGACGACAATCCGCGCTCGGAGGATCCGGCAACGATCCGCGCGGAAATCATGGCGGCTGCCGCCTGTGCGACCGAGATCGGTGATCGCGCCGAAGCGATCCGCAAGGCTGTAGGCCTGCTGAAATCCGGCGACACGCTGATCGTCGCCGGCAAGGGGCATGAGGAAGGTCAGACGATCGGCAGCGTCACGCTGCCGTTCTCCGACCATGCCGAGTTGCGCAAAGCATTGGAGGATTTGAAGTCTTGAGCTGGTTATGGACAACTGAGGATCTGATCGCTGCAATCTCTGGCCGCTCTTTCGGAGTGTTGCCCGAGGGCATTACGGGCATTTCCATAGACAGTCGTTCCATCAAGCCGGGCGAAGCCTTTTTCGCCATCAAGGGCGATCGCGTCGATGGTCATGACTATGCCAATATCGCTATGGCGAACGGCGCAGCCTTCATCGTCATCAGCGAGGCACGTTTGCCTGCCATGGGCAGTCTGACAGTACCGAAGGTTGTCGTGGATGACGTCTTGGCGGCGCTTGCGCGGCTCGGCGTTGCCGCCCGCAAGCGCACGCAGGCGAAGATCATCGCCGTCACGGGTTCGGTCGGCAAGACGACGACCAAGGAGATGCTGCGGCGCGCGCTGACCCCGTCAGGCAAGGTGCATGCCTCCGTTGCTTCCTTCAATAATCATTGGGGCGTCCCGCTGACTCTGGCGCGTATGCCCGAGAACACCGATTTCGGCGTTTTCGAGATCGGTATGAACCATCCCGAAGAGATCAGGCCGCTGGTCAAAATGGTGCAGCCGCATGTGGCGATCATCACTACGATCGCGCCGGCTCATCTCGGCAACTTCAATAGTATCAGTGAGATCGCCGCCGCCAAGGCGGAAATTTTCGACGGCGTCGTGCCTGGCGGCCATGCCATTCTCAATCACGACAACGATCAGTTCGAGATGCTGGAGAAGGCTGCCATGGCAGCCGGAATCGAGCATATCCATAGCTTCGGCCAGCATGCGAAGGCCGATGTCCGTCTCGCCGAGTTCAATGCCTCGGAAGAGAATTCAACGCTTTGGCTGACGATCGGCGGCGAGACCATGGAGGTGGCGCTTGGCGCACCTGGGCGTCATATCGCGGAAAATGCACTCGCCGTACTTGGCGCCGTCATGCTCGTGGAGGCCGATCTCGACCAGGCGGTCGATGCGCTGGCCGACTTGCAGCCGGAAAAGGGCAGGGGCCAACGTCATAAGCGCGCGATCGGCAACGGCTATTTCACGCTGATCGACGAAAGCTATAACGCCAATCCCGCTTCCATGCGCGCGGCCATCGCGCTGCTGGCGACGACCTCTCCGCATGCGGGAGCCGGCGGCCGGCCGGGCAGGCGGGTCGCCATGCTCGGCGACATGTTGGAAATGGGGGATTATGCCCAGCGCGTTCATGCCAACCTTGCGGGGCCGCTGCTTGCGGCCGGCATCGAGCATGTCTGGCTGGCAGGTCCGGAGATGGCGGCTTTGAGGGATGAGCTGCCGGAAAGTGTTCATGTCGAATATCACGAGACGACTGAGGAGCTCTCGGAATTCGCGCTCAATTCTGTCGCTCCCGGCGATGTCTTGATGGTGAAATCGTCGCTGGGAATGGGGTTCGGAAAGATCATCGCGGGCTTGCTTGACAAATTTCCCGCATTTTCCGACACGGGCCCCCACACCCATCAGGGGCTTTAGAAAGGGCTCTTATGCTGATCTGGCTTGCCGAACTGTCGGACCATATTCATTTTTTCAGTACTCACTTCAGATTCTTCAATCTGTTCAGATACATCACGTTCCGTACCGGCGGTGCTCTGTTCACGTCAGCGTTGATCGTTTTTCTCTTCGGGCCGCGAATCATTTCCTCCCTGCGCGTGCGTCAGGGCAAGGGGCAGCCGATCCGCGCCGATGGTCCGCAGACGCATTTCAAGAAGGCCGGCACCCCGACGATGGGCGGGCTGATGATTCTGGCCGGCATCGTCGTCTCGTCGCTGCTTTGGGCTGATCTTGCCAACGTCTATGTCGTTGCCACCCTGCTCGTGACGCTCGGTTTCGGCGCGATCGGCTTCTATGACGACTATCTCAAGGTGACCAAGCAAAGCGACAAGGGTTTTTCCGGCCGCGCGCGCCTCGGTATCGAATTCATCATCGCGGCGATTGCTGTCTATTTCATGATGACGACGGCGCTGTCCTCCGGTCCGGCCGGCTCTACCTTCGGCTCGTCGGTCGCCTTCCCCTTCTTCAAGAGCCTGTTGCTCAATCTTGGCATGTTCTTCGTGTTTTTCGGTGCCTTCGTCATCGTTGCCGCCGGCAATGCCGTCAATCTGACCGATGGTCTCGACGGGCTTGCCATCGTGCCCGTCATGATCGCAGCCGCGTCCTTCGGCGTCATCGCCTATCTCGCCGGCAACTTCGTCTTTGCCGATTACCTGGCGATCAATTTCGTGCCCGGAACGGGTGAGTTGGCCGTGGTCCTTGGTGCCGTCATCGGCGCCGGCCTCGGCTTCCTCTGGTTCAATGCGCCGCCGGCGGCCATCTTCATGGGCGATACCGGCTCGCTAGCACTCGGCGGCATGATCGGCTCGGTCGCCGTCGCCACCAAGCACGAGATCGTCATGGCGATCATCGGCGGTCTCTTCGTGCTCGAGGCGCTTTCCGTCATCATCCAGGTCGGTTTCTTCAAGATGACGAAGCGCCGCGTCTTCCTGATGGCGCCCATCCACCACCACTTCGAAAAGAAGGGCTGGACGGAAAGCCAGGTCGTTGTGCGTTTCTGGATCGTGGCCGTCATCCTGGCGATGATCGGCCTCTCCACCCTGAAACTGCGGTGAGGCGTCGATGATTCCTATCTCCACGCTGAACGGAAAGAAGGTCGCTCTCTTCGGCCTCGGCGGCTCCGGCTTTGCCACGGCGCGCGCGCTCGTTGCAGGCGGTGCCGATGTGACGGCCTGGGACGATAATCCGGACAGCGTGGCGAAGGCGGCGGCCGAAGGGATAGCGGTCGCCGATCTGAGAACGATCGACTGGAACGGCCTGTCGGTCTTCGTTTTGTCGCCCGGCGTGCCGCTGACGCATCCAAAGCCACACTGGACCGTCGATCTCGCTCATGCAGCCGGCGTCGAGATCATAGGCGACGTGGAGCTTTTCGTCAGGGAGCGGCGGGCGCATGCGCCGGATTGCCCTTTCATCGCCATCACCGGGACGAATGGCAAATCGACGACGACTGCGCTGATCGCTCATATCCTGCAATCGAGCGGTCGTGACACACAGCTCGGCGGCAATATCGGTACGGCGGTGCTGACGCTCGATCCGCCGAAGGCCGGACGTTTCTACGTCGTCGAATGCTCCTCCTATCAGATCGATCTGGCGCCGACGCTCAATCCTTCAGCAGGAATCCTACTGAACCTGACACCCGATCATCTCGATCGTCACGGCACGATGCAGCATTATGCTGATATCAAGGAGCGGCTCGTGGCCGGCAGCGACGTCGCCGTCGTCGGTGTCGACGACAGCCATTCCTCATTGATCGCCGACCGCATCGAGCGAGCCGGCGGCAAGGTCACACGAATTTCGCGCCGGCACGCATTGGCGGATGGCCTCTATGCCGAAGGTAACCGCATCCTGCGGGCATCGAACGGTGCGGCAAGCGAGATCGCCGATCTCGACGGTATTCAAACGCTGCGCGGCGGCCATAACGCACAGAATGCGGCGGCTGCAATTGCCGCTTGCCTCTCTGTCGGCGTTTCCGCGGAGGAAATTCGTGCTGGTCTGAAATCCTTCCCAGGGCTCAAGCATCGCATGCAACCCGTTGGAAAGCGCGGGCGCGTCATCTTCGTCAACGATTCCAAGGCGACCAATGCGGATGCGGCAGCCCCCGCGCTTTCGAGCTACGAGAATATCTACTGGATCGCCGGCGGTCTGCCGAAGGAGGGTGGCATCACCAGTCTGGCGCCGCTCTTTTCACGGATTGCCAAGGCCTATCTGATCGGCGAGGCCGCGCCCGCCTTTGCGGCGACGCTCGGCGAGCAGGTTCCTTACGAGATTTCCGGCACGCTGGAGCATGCCGTCGCGCATGCTGCTGCGGATGCGGACAGGGATGAGCACGAGTCCGCGGCGGTGATGCTGTCACCGGCCTGCGCAAGCTTCGATCAGTATAAGAATTTCGAGGTCAGGGGCGACGCCTTCGTCAGCCATGTCGCTGCGATCGATGGCGTCACCATGCTGATCGGTTCAGCAACTGGAGGCAAATGATATGGTAAGCCGCGTTGAACGTGGGGCCTTGGCCGAATGGTTCTGGACCATCGACCGCGTGTTTCTCGCCCTTTTCATCCTCTTGATCGGCATCGGCTTCATGCTGTCCTTCGCGGCTTCGCCGGCGGTGGCGGAACGCATCGGGCTTGAGCCGTTCCACTTCGTCAAGCGCCACGCCTTGTTCCTCGTCCCGGCGATCGCGGCGATGATCGGCATTTCCTTCATGACGCCCAGACAGGTGCGACGAACGGCAGTCATTCTGCTGATCGTGTCACTGGCGATGATGCTTTTTGCGCTTTTCTTCGGCATCGAAGTCAAGGGCTCGCGGCGCTGGGTCAATATCGCCGCCCTGTCGATTCAGCCTTCGGAATTCATGAAGCCGGCTTTCGTCGTCGTCTGCGCCTGGTTGTTTTCAGAACATGCGCGCCAGCCGGAGATTCCCGGCAATCTCTTCGCCATCATTCTTTTCGGCATCGTCGTCGCCTTGCTCGTCGCCCAGCCTGACCTTGGCCAGACCATCCTGACGACCGCCGTCTGGGGCGGCATGTTCTTCATGGCCGGCATGCCCTGGCTGTGGATCATCGTGCTTGGCGGTCTTGGCGCGGGCGGTTTCGTCACCGCTTATTATGTATTCGATCACGTCGCGCAGCGCGTGAACAAGTTCCTGACCGGCGAGGGCGATACGTTCCAGGTTGATACCGCCAAGGAAGCGATCGTTCATGGCACCTGGTTCGGTGTCGGCCCGGGCGAGGGCACCGTCAAGCGCATCATCCCGGACGCCCATACCGACTTCATCTTTTCGGTCGCAGCCGAGGAGTTCGGCGCCATCTTCTGCATGGTGCTCGTGCTGATCTTCGCCTTCCTCGTGCTGCGCGGCCTGTCGCATGCCTATAAGGAAAAGAACGATTTCAATCGTTTTGCCGTCGCCGGCCTCGTGCTGCAGATCGGCATTCAGTCGATCATCAACATCGGTGTGAACCTGCAGCTGCTGCCGGCGAAGGGCATGACGCTGCCGCTGATTTCCTACGGCGGTTCGTCGATGACCGCGATCTGCGTGACGGCGGGCTTCATTCTGGCACTCACGCGTCATAGGCCGGAAAAGCGTGCGCAGGATCGGACCATGTTCCGCGTGACGCACGGTTTGCCGGCGGAGTGAGCGTCTTGGGACTACTGGCCATCTGCTCCTCATATCTCCTGCCTGCCGCTCATTCTCCGGTCGCTTTTCCCGAAGCACCGGTCTATGAGGGGGGCTTGGCCCGCGCCGATGACGCGGTCGGTGCGGCTTCCTATATTAGGGAGATGCCCCGAGTAGTGGGGTATTCGCGGGAGCGAAAATTATGAGTAAAGGCATTGTCCTTCTTGCCGCCGGCGGTACCGGCGGTCACGTATTCCCGGCCGAAGCGCTGGCCTATAAGCTGAAAGAGCGCGGCTATTCCGTGCACCTCGTCACCGACAGCCGTGCCGAACGCTATGCCGGCAAATTCCCGGCCGACGAGATCCATGTCGTGCCCTCGGCAACGATCGGTTCGAAGAACCCGGTGAAGGTTGCGCAAGCCCTCTGGACGTTGTGGACCGGCATGCGCGCAGCGCGCAAGCTAATCCAGCGCATCAAGCCCGTCTGTGTCGTCGGCTTCGGCGGCTATCCGACGGTTCCGCCGCTTCTCGCGGCGACGCGTATGGGCGTACCGTCCATGTTGCATGAACAGAATGCCGTCATGGGCCGCGCCAACAAGATGCTGGCGACGCGCGTGCGTGCGATTGCCGGCGGCTTCCTCACGGAAAACGGCGCGTTTGCCGAGAAGACGGTGACCACGGGCAATCCCGTGCGTCCGGCCGTCATCGAGGCGGCCAAGCGTCCGTATGTGCCATCTGGTCCGGAAGATCCGTTTAACCTCGTCGTGTTCGGCGGCAGCCAGGGTGCGCAATATTTCTCGAAGGCCGTGCCGACAGCGATCAGCCTGCTGGAGGAGCCGCTGCGCAAGCGCCTGCGGATCACGCAGCAGGTGCGCCCTGAGGATATGGAGACGGTCAATAGCTGCACGAGAAAGCTTGAGATGGGCGCCGATGTCGCGCCGTTCTTCAACGACATGGCGGAGCGCATCGGTGCTGCGCATCTGGTTCTCTGTCGCTCCGGTGCCTCCACGGTTTCGGAGCTTGCCGTCATCGGGCGCCCGGCGATCCTGGTTCCCTATCCGCATGCGCTCGACCACGACCAGGCAGCCAATGCGGCTGCACTCGCGGCAACCGGTGGCGTCAAGGTCATCGTGCAGTCCGAACTGACGCCAGAGAAACTTTCCACCATCCTGCGCGGTGCCATGACCATGCCGGAAAAGCTCGCAAAGATGGCGGCATCAGCCAAGCAGGCGGGCAAACCGGATGCGGCAAACTTGCTTGCCGACATGGTTGAGGCTATTGCCGCGGGACGTTCAATTCAGCAATTCAAGGGGGCAGGCGCATGAAGCTGCCGAAGGCAATCGGCCTTGTGCATTTTATCGGTATTGGTGGCATCGGAATGAGCGGTATCGCCGAGGTTCTGCATAACCTCGGCCATCGCGTACAGGGTTCCGATCAATCGGAAAGCGCCAACGTGCAGCGTCTGCGCGATAAGGGCATTCCGGTCCATATCGGCCACAAGGCTGAGAACCTCGGCGATGCCGAAGTCGTCGTTGTCTCCACGGCCATCAAGAAGAGCAATCCCGAGCTCGTGGCCGCGCGCGAAAAGCTGCTGCCTGTCGTGCGCCGTGCCGAAATGCTCGCGGAGCTGATGCGCTTCCGCAACGCCATCGCCATCGGTGGCACGCATGGCAAGACCACGACGACATCGCTGGTGGCGACGCTTTTGGAGGCCGGTGGTCTCGATCCTACAGTCATCAACGGCGGCATCATCAATGCCTACGGTACCAACGCGCGCATGGGCGAGGGTGAGTGGATGGTGGTCGAGGCCGATGAATCGGACGGCACCTTCCTGAAGCTGCCGGCAGATGTCGCCGTCGTCACCAATATCGATCCCGAACACCTTGACCACTACGGCAATTTCGATGCTGTCCGTGCCGCCTTCCGGCAGTTCGTCGAGAATGTGCCGTTCTACGGTTTCGGCGTCATGTGCATCGACCATCCGGAGGTACAGTCGCTGGTTGGCCGCATCGAGGACCGCAAGGTGATCACCTATGGCGAGAACCCGCAGGCCGACGTGCGTTTCTCGAATGTACGGATCGATGGCACGCGTTCGCTGTTCGATATCGAAATCCGCAGACGCCGCACCGGCAAGGTGATCCAGATCAAGGATCTCGTCATGCCGATGCCTGGTCGCCACAATATTTCCAATGCGACGGCTGCCGTTGCTGTTGCTAACCGGCTGGGGATTTCCAGCGAAGCGATCGCCAAGGGGCTCGCATCCTTCGGCGGCGTCAAGCGCCGCTTCACGCTGACCGGCGAGTGGAATGGGGTCAAGGTCTTCGACGATTACGGCCATCATCCCGTGGAAATCAAGGCGGTGCTGAAGGCTGCCCGCGAAGCCTGCAAGGGCCGCATCATTGCCGTCCACCAGCCGCATCGCTATACGCGCCTGTCGAGCCTCTTCGAGGAATTTGCAGCCTGCTTCAACGATGCCGACAGCATCTTCCTGGCGCCTGTCTATGCCGCTGGCGAAGAGCCGATCGAGGGCGTGGATTCGCAAACGCTGGTTTCGCGTATCAAAGCCAGCGGTCATCGCGATGCACGCTTTCTGCAATCACAGGAAGATCTTGCCGCCATGGTTGCAGAGATTGCGCAGCCAGGGGATTTTGTGGTTCTGTTGGGGGCTGGTAGCATCACGTATTGGGCAGCATCATTGCCAAAGGAATTGGAAGGCCTCTCGGGTAAGTCCGCATGAAACAAGTAGATGGGGAAAAGCTTCTGGCGTCGCTTGGCGACGGTGTAAAGGACATCAGGGGACGGCTGACGCCGGACGCTCCGATGGATCGTGTGACGTGGTTCCGTGCCGGCGGGTTGGCTGAACTGATGTTCCAGCCGCATGACACGGACGATCTCGTTGCGTTCCTGAAGATCCTGCCGGAAGACGTGCCGCTGACGGTCGTTGGCGTGGGTTCGAACATATTGGTGCGCGACGGCGGCATTCCGGGCGTCGTCCTCAGGCTTTCGGCCAAGGGCTTCGGCTCCGTCGAGCTTGCCGGCGAGAACCGCATCCTGGCCGGTGCGATCTGCCCGGACAAGCACGTCGCTGCCATGGCGATGGATAACAGCATCGGCGGCTTCCATTTCTATTACGGTATTCCCGGGAGCATCGGTGGTGCTGCACGGATGAATGCAGGCGCCAATGGTGCCGAAACCCGTGAGCGTGTCATCGAAGTGCACGCGGTCGACCGCAAGGGCAACAAGCATGTCCTGACCAATGCCGAGATGGGGTACAGCTATCGCCATTCCGATGCGTCTGAAGATCTGATCTTTACCCATGTCCTCTTCGAGGGATATCCGGAGGATCGCGCCAAGATCCGCACCGAAATGGATGCCGTGCGGGCTCATCGCGAAACGGTGCAGCCGGTCCGCGAGAAGACCGGTGGCTCAACCTTCAAGAATCCGGATGGTTTCTCCGCCTGGAAGCTGATCGACGAGGCGGGCTGCCGTGGCCTGGTCATCGGTGGTGCGCAGATGTCGTCGCTGCATTGCAACTTCATGATCAACATGGAGCAGGCGACGGGCTACGATCTGGAATATCTCGGCGAGCAGGTGCGCCGCGAGGTTTTTGAAAAATCCGGCATCAAGCTGGAGTGGGAAATCAAGCGCCTCGGAAACTTCATGCCGGGTCGGGAGGTCCGCCCGTTCCAGGGTGTGACTACCGAGTAGGTCCCGACTGCAATTGGTGCCGTCTTCATAAAATGATTCAGCAAAAAGGCCGGGTTTTCACCCGGCCTTTTCAATTGGTTATACCTGTTTTCTCAGACTTCATCATTGCCCGAGAGCAGGATGCCGATCAGCGAGAGCACTGCTGCGCCGGCGAGGTAGTAGCCGACATAGACAAGGCCGTAATTGGTCGCGAGCGATGTGGCAATGTAGGGTGCCAGGGACGCACCGACGATGCCGCCGAGATTGAAGGTCATCGAAGCGCCTGTATAGCGCACGGTCGTCGGGAAGGGTGCCGCCAGAGCCGCACCGATCGGGCCATAGGTAAAGCCCATCAGGGCAAGGCCGATGATCGAGCAAGCGAAGGCACCGGCAAGGCCAGCCGTCAGCAGCGACGAGTAGAACAGGCCGAAGATGAGGATACCGATCGTCGTCAGGATGAGGACGAGGCGGCGGGAATAGCGGTCGGACAGGAGACCGGAGACTGGGATCATCAGGCCAAAGAAGACGACGCCGACGAGCTGAACGACCAGGAACTGACCCTGCGAGTAGCCGAGGCCGGCCGGAAGCGGACCGGTGCCCGGTGGGCGGGTGCCCCAGCTCAGCGTGAATGCCGTCATCAGATAGAACAGCACGAAGGTCGCCACCGCGATGATGGTGCCGAGGATCAGGCTGCGGAAGTGCGAACGGAAAATGACCGCGATCGGAACGGAAACCCGCTCTTCCTTCTCGATGGCACGCTGGAACTCCGGTGTTTCGGTGATCTTCAGGCGGACATAAAGACCGACTGCTACCAGCACGATGCTGATCAGGAAAGGAACGCGCCAGCCATAGTTGAGGAAGTCCGCATCGGCCATGGTTTCGCGCAGGATGAGGAAAAGGCCGGCCGACAGAATGAAGCCGATAGGGGCGCCGAGTTGCGGGAACATGGCGTACCAGCTGCGCTTGCCCTCCGGTGCGTTTTCCGTCGCAAGCAAGACGGCGCCGCCCCATTCGCCGCCGAGGCCAAGGCCCTGGCCGAGGCGGCAAAGCGCCAGCAGAATCGGTGCGAGAACGCCAATCGACTCATAGGTCGGCAGCATGCCGATCACGACGGTCGAGAGGCCCATGGTCATCAGAGCCGCGACCAGTGTCGCCTTGCGGCCGATTCGGTCGCCGAAGTGGCCGAAGATCATCGCGCCGATCGGGCGCGCGAAGAAGGCGATGGAAAAGGTCGCGAAGGACTGCAGGGTAGCGGACGTCGGGTCGCTTGCCGGGAAAAACAGCTTCGGGAAGACGATAACCGCCGCCGTTGCATAAACATAGAAATCGAAAAATTCGATCGTTGTGCCGATGAGGCTCGCGATCAGAACACGTGCCGGGGAATTCGCAACAGCATTGTTCGATGACGAGGGGGTCGGCGATAAAGGAGATATCGCGTCAGTCATGTTCCCACCATTTCAGAGGACGCTAAGGCGCGCTTAGCGGATAAAAATTGTCCTTAGCGTAATTTTTGTTCAACGCAAACGTTAACTGCGCAAGAAATCAGCGGTTGCGTGCTATTATTTTGACGTAATTGTTGATTCGTGAGCAATCAGTCGGGCGTTTGTTATTGGAGAGGCGTGCTCCGGCGAGTCCTTACCGGAATCTTTTTCCCCAATGGCCGATTCTCGCTTGGATTGCGGGCTGAGGAGAAGGGTTTCATGCAGAAAAAACTCATCGCTGAGTTTCTTGGGACATTTTGGCTCGTTTTCGGCGGCTGCGGTAGTGCGATCTTCGCAGCAGCCTTTCCGAGCCTCGGTATTGGTTTTCTAGGCGTTGCCTTTGCGTTCGGTCTGACTGTGCTGACCATGGCTTTTGCCGTCGGCGGCATATCAGGAGGGCACTTCAATCCGGCCGTTTCGGTCGGCTTGACCGTGGCCGGCCGCTTTCCGGGCGGGCAGCTCGTTCCCTATATTATCGCGCAGGTCATCGGCGCCGCTGTCGCAGCGGCCGTGCTCTATCTGATCGCAAGTGGCAAGGCCGATTTCCAGCTCGGCGGGTTTGCGGCGAATGGTTATGGAGAACATTCTCCCGGCGGCTATTCCATGGTGTCGGCATTGGTGGCCGAAATCGTGCTGACGCTGTTCTTCCTGGTCGTAATTCTGGGTTCGACGAGCAGCAAGGTGCCGGCCGGCTTCGCGCCGATCGCCATCGGCTTGGCGCTGACGCTGATCCATCTGATCTCGATTCCGATCACCAATACGTCGGTCAATCCGGCCCGCTCGACAGGGCAAGCCATATTCGTCGGCGGTTGGGCGCTGCAGCAGCTTTGGCTGTTCTGGGTCGCGCCCATCGTCGGCGGAGCGTTGGGCGGACTCGTCTGGAAACTGGTCGACGACAGCGAGTGATTTCAGCCTCAATTAAAAGCCTTGAGCCCCGCATCGGTCCCTCGATGCGGGGCTCATTGTTTAAAAAAATCTAAATGTAGCGATTTCAAAAGTAGCAACTCCATGATTCCAATGGCAGAATTCTTTAAGTCGGTTTGATTCGAACCATTCGGCCATCGCCAGGACGGCGGAAAGTTAACGAAAGTAAACGCTTCATTAACCTTAATGTCGTTCTAATCGACCTATTGAAAGCAGGGCGAGAATCGCGGTTAGGCGAGGCCCTGCAAACGCAAAGTTAGAGACCGTGGAGTCGGGGGTATTGATGGGTGGCAAGCATGTGGCTGTCCTTTTGGGCGGATTTTCCTCGGAGAGGCCGGTCAGCCTTTCCTCAGGAAAGGCATGCGCCGATGCCCTCGAAGCGGAAGGCTTTCAGGTTACCCGTGTGGATGTCGATCATGACGTTGCCAGTCGGTTAGCCGAGTTGAAGCCCGATGTGGTCTTCAATGCATTGCATGGCCCTTTCGGTGAAGACGGTACCATTCAGGGCATTCTGGAATATCTGCAGATTCCCTATACGCATTCCGGCGTGCTTGCCTCGGCGCTTGCGATGGACAAGTCGCGCGCGAAGACTGTCGCCGCTGCTGCCGGTGTCCCGGTCGCGAGTTCGATCGTCATGGATCGTTTCGCTATTGTTGGCGAGCACCCGATGAAGCCGCCCTATGTCGTCAAGCCCGTGCGCGAAGGCTCGAGCTTCGGTGTCGTTATCGTCAAGGAAGATCAGGCGCATCCGCCGCAGATCGTTACTTCTGCCGAATGGCGCTATGGCGATGAGGTTCTGGTCGAGCGTTATATCTACGGGCGCGAACTGACCTGCGGCGTCATGGACGGCAAGGTTCTCGGTGTGACTGAAATCGTGCCGCTCGGCCACAGCTTCTATGATTATGACGCCAAGTACGCCAAGGGTGGGTCAAAACATGTCTTGCCGGCGGAAATTTCACCGAATCTTTACCAAAAGATACAAACATTATCGTTAAGGGCGCATGAAGCTATCGGCTGCCGCGGCGTTAGTCGATCTGACTTCCGTTTTGACGATCGCTTTTCCGAAGAGGGCGAACTTGTCTGGTTGGAGATCAACACCCAGCCCGGCATGACTCCTACCTCCCTGGTGCCTGAAATGGCCGCTCATGCCGGCTACTCTTTTGGTGAATTTCTCCGGTGGATGGTGGAGGACGCGTCTTGTTTGCGCTGACGGTCAAAAATATGAGGCGGTCCCGTCATCGCGTCCCGCTCGCCATCGACGAGGTCGAGGATGCATTCGTCCTCCCGCGTCCGCTGCGTCGCGCTGTTCGCTTCCTGGTCAGTCTCGGTTCGGGTCGCATTAACATCCCCGCTCACACGGGAACTGTCTCGACCCTCGTTCTCCTCGCGGCGACTGGCCTTTATGGCATGTCCGTTGGCGGTCACACTCAGGCTGTCGCCGAAGCGACGACCTCCGCTGCCGGTTTTGCTATCGAAGATGTGAAGGTCTCCGGCAACGACGAGACCTCCGAAATCGAGATCCTGCAGCTGCTTGGTCTTGATGGCACTACTTCGCTCGTCGCTCTTAATGCCGATGCGGCCCGCCAGAAGATTGCGAATCTGCCGTGGGTTCAGGATGTCGAGGTTCGTAAGGTCTATCCAAAGGCCGTCGAAGTGAAGCTCAAGGAGCGCAAGGCCTATGCCATCTGGCAGCACGGTTCCGAGCTTTCGCTGATCGAGAAGGATGGCAGCGTTATTGCGCCGCTACGCGACAACAAGTTTGCCAAGCTGCCGCTCTTTGTCGGTCGTGATGCCGAAACCGCAGCCGCCTCCATCGACGACCAGTTTGCGAAGTGGCCCGAAATTCGCAGTCATGTGAAGGCTTTCGTGCGTGTCGCTGGTCGCCGCTGGGATCTCTATCTGGACAACGGCGTGATCATCAAATTGCCGGAAGACAATATCGATGACGCGCTGGCGCGGCTGACCAAGCTCGACAAGGATCAAAATCTTTTGCAGCGCGATATCGCTGCCGTCGATCTCCGGATCGATGACCGTACCGCCATTGAATTAACTCCGGATGCCGCAGTTCGTCGCCAGGCCGCAGTCGATGCAAGAAACAAGGCTTTGAAGAAAGCAGGTCAGGATACATGAGCTTATTTGGTTCGTCCCATTTCGGCCTGCCTCGGTTGAAGCCGCTCTCTTCGAAGCGGTCGCATATCGTCTCGGTCCTCGATATCGGCTCGACGAAGGTCGTCTGCATGATCGGTCGGCTGACGCCGCGCGAGGAGAGCCAGGTTCTTCCGAACCGCACGCACAATATCGAGATCATCGGTATCGGCCATCAGCGCTCACGCGGCATCAAGACTGGCGTGATCGCCGATCTCGACGCCTTGGAAGGTGTCGTCCGGCTTGCCGTCGATGCCGCCGAGCGCATGGCCGGCCTCACGGTCGACAGCCTGATCGTCAATGTTTCGGCTGGTCGTCTCGGCAGCGATATCTACACCGCGACCATAGATCTCGGCGGTCAGGAAGTCGAAGCCAACGATCTCAAGAAGGTGCTGGCTGCGGCCTGCCAGCAGTCGGTCCGCCAGGAGCGTGCCGTGCTGCACTCGCTGGCAACGGGCTACTCCCTTGATGGCGAGCGCGGCATTCGCGATCCGCTGGCGATGTTCGGAGACGCGCTCGGTGTCGACATGCATGTGGTGACGGCCGAGCGCGCGGCGCTTCGCAATCTCGAGCTCTGCATCAACCGCGCGCATCTCTCGGTCGAAGGCATGGTGGCAACACCTTACGCCAGCGGTCTTGCAGCCCTCGTCGACGATGAAGTCGAACTCGGCTGCGCTGCGATCGACATGGGCGGCGGTACGACGACGATCTCGGTCTTTGCCGAGGGCAAGCTCGTGCATACGGATGCCGTCAGCCTTGGCGGCCATCATGTCACCACGGACCTTGCCCGCGGCCTTTCCACCCGCATCGAGGATGCGGAGCGCCTGAAGGTCGTTCATGCTTCGGCGCTCGCGAATTCTTCGGAAGAGCGCGAACTGATTTCCATCCCGCCGATCGGCGAAGACGAGCGTGACCAGCCGACACAAGTGCCGAAGGCGCTGGTGTCGCGCATCGTCAAGGCTCGCATCGAGGAAACCCTCGAGCTCATTCGCGATCGCATCCAGCGTTCGGGCTTCAGCCCGATCGTCGGCAAGCGCGTCGTCCTCACGGGCGGCGCGAGCCAGCTGACCGGTTTGCCCGATGTGGCACGCCGTGTTCTTGCCCGCAATGTCCGCATCGGTCGTCCGATGGGCGTGTCTGGTTTGCCGACGGCAGCCAAGGGTCCGGCTTTTTCGACCGCGGTCGGTCTGATGATCTATCCGCAGGTCGCAGACATGGAAACACATGCGCCGAGCAGCGGTCTGCTCTCGTCGTTTGGAGGCAATAACAGCCGGATCGGCCGCGTCGGCCAATGGCTGAAAGAGAGTTTTTGAGTGCCTGATCCCGGAGTTCATTCCGGGGCAAGCGTCAGGCAAGTGAAATCGAGTGAATTGGCCGGCGTGGCGATGCGGCCATAAAGAGAAGGAACGGGTACAATGACTATCAAGCTGCATAAGCCAGATATCACCGAGCTTAAGCCGCGAATCACCGTGTTCGGTGTCGGTGGCGGTGGCGGCAATGCCGTCAACAACATGATCACGGCAGGCCTGCAGGGCGTCGATTTCGTCGTCGCCAACACCGATGCTCAGGCACTGACCATGACGAAGGCGGAGCGGATCATCCAGCTCGGCGTCAACGTCACGGAAGGTCTCGGCGCCGGCTCGCAGCCGGAAGTCGGCCGTGCAGCTGCAGAAGAATGCATCGATGAAATCATCGATCATCTGAACGGCACGCATATGTGCTTCGTCACCGCCGGCATGGGCGGCGGTACGGGCACGGGTGCAGCACCGGTCGTCGCGCAGGCCGCCCGCAACAAGGGCATCCTGACGGTCGGCGTCGTCACCAAGCCGTTTCACTTCGAAGGCGGCCGCCGCATGCGTCTCGCCGAGCAGGGCATCCAGGAACTGCAGAAGTCGGTCGACACGCTGATCGTCATTCCGAACCAGAATCTGTTCCGCATCGCCAACGACAAGACGACTTTCGCCGACGCGTTCTCGATGGCCGACCAGGTTCTCTATTCGGGCGTTGCCTGCATCACCGACCTGATGGTGAAGGAAGGTCTCATCAACCTCGACTTTGCCGACGTCCGTTCGGTCATGCGCGAAATGGGCCGTGCCATGATGGGTACCGGCGAGGCTTCTGGCCAGGGCCGTGCAATGCAGGCTGCTGAAGCTGCGATTGCCAACCCGCTGCTCGACGAAACCTCGATGAAGGGCGCACAGGGCCTGCTGATCTCGATCACGGGCGGTCGCGATCTCACCCTGTTCGAAGTCGACGAAGCCGCAACCCGCATCCGCGAAGAAGTCGATCCCGACGCCAACATCATCCTCGGCGCCACCTTCGACGAATCGCTTGAAGGCATCATCCGCGTTTCTGTCGTCGCAACCGGCATCGATCGCGCGATGAACGAGGCTTCCGACAGGGGCATGGAATTCCGCCCGGCCGCAAAGCCTGCTATGCGTCCTTCCGCGGCCGCCGCTCCGGCAGCGGCCGCAGTTCAGCCTGCCCACGTCTCGCAGGCCCAAACCGCACAGGCTGCCGCTCCGGCTCCTCGTACCGTGGATCCGGTCGCTCAGACCATTCGTGCGGCAGAAGCCGATCTGGAGCGCGAACTGGAATTCCAGATGAGCCGGCAGGCTCAGGTGCCGCAGCAGCCGGTCATGCAGCAGGCAGCAGCGCCGGAAGATAACTTCCGTCCGCAGAGCCGCATCTTCGCAGCCGCTCCGGAGCCTCAGCCGGTCCGTCAGGCCCCGGTTCAGCCACAGCCGCAGGCGCCGGTCATGCATCAGCAGCCGGTCATCCGTCAGGCTCCCGAGCAGGTCCGCATGCCGAAGGTCGAGGATTTCCCGCCGGTCGTTAAGGCTGAAATGGAACATCGCGCCCAGCCGGCCGCTGCCCAGGCTACCGAAGAGCGCGGCCCGATGGGGCTGCTGAAGCGAATCACCAATTCGCTCGGCCGCCGCGAAGAAGATCCGGCTTTCGACGACATGATGGCTTCGACGAACAATGCCGCTCCGCAGCAGCGTCGTGCGCCGTCGCAGGAAGCAAGCCTCTACGCTCCGCGTCGCGGCAATCTCGACGATCATGGCCGCCCGGTCCCGCAGGCGCGCATGGCAAGCCATGAGGACGATCAGCTCGAGATTCCGGCTTTCCTGCGCCGGCAGTCGAACTGACCCGCAACAGGCAGCCCTTTAATAGGTTGCTAACCATATTGAGGAAATCCGGGGCCGAAAGGCTCCGGATTTTCTTATTTTATAACCATTGTCTTATTTAAAATTATCCAATGAATTCAATTGGCTGCTTTCGTAACAAAACGAAAGAAACAGTGATTTGGAATGCGATGTCTCGACGCGTATGTAGATATCAAGCAAGCCCGCTGAATCACATTCGGAGACGAATATATGTGAGTGCGTGGCATAGTTAACAGACTGAACCGGCAATAAAGGGTAAGCGTCCGAAGATGACCGCCCAGCCTGGATCAGGCAGACGAAGGCAGAATTACATGGCAATTGGATTGCTTGGTTTTCAGACCACCATTGCAAACCCCGCGACACTTTCCGGTATTGGCGTTCATTCCGGTGCCAACGTGTCGATCACTTTCTATCCCGCCGAAGCCGGTACCGGTGTCGTTTTCCAGCGCCTGCACGACAATGGCGATGTGACCGAACTGCGCGCCGTTTCCTCGCAGGTCGGCAATACGGATCTCTGCACGGTTCTCGGTTTTTCCTCGGCGCGCTCGGTCGCGACGGTCGAGCACGTCATGGCTGCGATCTACGCGATCGGCCTCGATAACGTTGTTGTCGAGGTGTCCGGTGCGGAAATGCCGATCATGGACGGCAGCTCCTATCCTTTCATCGAGGCGATCGAGCAGGCGGGTATCGTCTCGCTCGGTGTCAAGCGTCGCTACATCCGCGTCATCAAGCCGGTGCGGATCGAAGCTGGTGGCTCCTGGTGCGAGTTCCGTCCCTATGACGGCACGCGCTTCGAAGTTGAGATCGATTTCGAATGCCCGCTGATCGGCCGCCAGAAGTGGCAGGGCGATCTGACGGCCGAAACCTTCAAGACGGAACTGTCGCGCGCCCGTACCTTCGGCTTCATGCGCGATGTCGAGTCGCTGTGGGCTTCGGGCCATGCGCTGGGTTCGTCGCTGGAAAACTCTGTCGTCATTTCGGACGACAACACCGTCATCAACGTCGAGGGCCTGCGTTACGCCAAGGACGAATTCGTTCGCCACAAGACGCTCGATGCCGTTGGCGACCTGGCTTTGGCCGGTGCACAGTTCATCGGTTGCTACCGCTCATATCGTGGTGGTCATCGCATGAATGCGAATGCTCTGAAGGCATTGCTCAGCGATGCTTCGGCTTACGAGGTCGTCGAAGCATCGGCACCCCGCCAGCGCGGTCACGGTCGCGAGTTCATCGCGGTCAACGCCCCGGAATTCGCTCCCTGGTCGGCGTGATCCTTTCGGGATTGGAATGAGAAAAGCTGCCGCCCTGATGAAGGGCGGCTCTTTTTTTGGCGGCGACTCAGTGGGTCTGCCTTCGGTCGCGAAGCGGCGGCAGGCAGAAGGGAACGATATGAGAAATCGCTGTCAAAACAGTGATTAAAGGCTGCGGATATGCGGTCTTTGCCACAAAAATGCGTTAATGCACCATCAATGCGTTGCCCTGATGGTGTTTTTGCGGCTAGAAACGCCAGCGAGAGAGAACGCCGTCTCCGCAACGACGGTTATGGGACAGTCATCCGATGGGTTTTGCAAGGTCTGAACGCATGAATATCACAGCACGGGCTTTGCTCGTATCGTTCCTTCTGGCCGGTACCGGTGTGGTGGTGACAGGGTGTAATACGAAGAAGGATATCGACATCACCAAGCTTGGTGTCGAGACCGATCCGCCGGAGATGCTCTACAATCAGGGCCTTGCCAACATCAAAGCTGGCAACATGACGGAGGCTGGCAAGAAGTTCGATGCCATCAATCAGCAGCAACCTTTCTCCGAATGGGCGCGCAAGGCATTGGTAATGAGCACCTTCGTGAAATACCGCACAGGCCGGTATGACGACGCGGTGCAGACCGGCAATACCTATCTCAAGCAATATCCCGGCTCGGAAGATGCCGACTATGTGCAATATCTGGTCGGTTCTTCCTATGCCAAGCAGATAGTGGACGTGACGCAGGACCAGCGTGCTGCACAGCAGACGATCGAGGCGATGACCAAGCTCGTCAACACCTATCCGAAGTCGCAATATGTCAGCGACGCTCAGGAAAAGATCCGCTTTGCCAAGGATCAGCTTGCCGGCAAGGAAATGCAGGTCGGCCGTTATTATCTGGAGCGCAAGGATTATCTGGCTGCCATCTCCCGCTTCCGTGTGGTGGTGGAGCAGTATCCGACGACGAACCAGATCGAAGAAGCGCTGGCACGACTCGTCGAAGCCTATTATGCAATGGGTATTGTTCCCGAAGCCCAGACGGCCGCCGCGGTTCTCGGTCACAACTATCCGGACAGCCGCTGGTATAAGGATTCCTATCAGCTGCTGCAGAAGGGCGGCGTCGAGCCGAGCGAAAATTCGGGCTCGTGGATTTCCAGGGCGGGCAAGAAACTTCTTCTTGGGACGTGAGATTGAGCACAGATGCTGATCCAGCTTTCGATCCGCGATATCGTTTTGATCGAGCGGCTGGATCTTGCCTTCGAGTCCGGGCTTTCGGTTTTGACCGGCGAGACGGGTGCGGGCAAATCCATCCTGCTTGACAGCCTGTCGCTGGCCCTGGGCGGGCGTGGCGATGGCGGGCTTGTGCGCCATGGCGAGGAGCGCGGTCAGGTGACCGCTGTGTTCGATGTCGGCACGCAGCATCCAGCCCGCAAGCTTCTGCGCGAAAACGGCATCGATGATGACGGCGATTTGATTTTCCGCCGCGTTCAATCCGCCGATGGCCGCACCAAAGCCTTTGTCAACGATCAGGCCCTCAGCGTTCAGCTCATGCGCCAGATCGGGCAGCTCCTTGTCGAAATCCACGGTCAGCATGATGACCGAGCGCTCGTCGATACGGATGCGCACCGCATCTTGCTCGATGCTTTCGCTGGCCTCGCCGACGAGGCGCAGGAAGTCGGCAGGCTTTACAAGATCTGGCGCGATACCGATCGCACGTTAAGGAAGCATAGAGAGCAGGTTGAGAGGGCCGCCCGCGAGGCCGACTATCTTCGCGCCTCCGTCGAGGAATTGGAGAAGCTCTCGCCGCAGGACGGCGAAGAAGACGAGCTTGCCGAAAAACGCTCGCGGATGATGAAGGCCGAGCGTATTGCCGGCGATATTGCCGAGGCCTCCGAATTCCTCAATGGCAACGCATCGCCCGTGCCGCATATCGCCTCGCTGGTGCGCCGGCTGGAGCGAAAGAGTCATGAGGCACCTGGCCTTCTGGAAGATACCGTCGCATTGCTGGATGCCGCTCTCGATCAGCTTTCCAACGCGCAGATGGAGGTTGAAGCCGCGCTGCGTAAGACGGAATACGATCCGCGCGAACTGGAGCGGGTCGAGGAGCGCCTCTTTGCGTTGCGGGGCGCCTCGCGTAAATATTCCGTGCCGGTGACGGAACTGCCGGCCCTGGCCGCACGCATGATTTCCGATCTTGCAGATGTCGATGCCGGCGAGGAGCGGCTGGCGCGACTTGACGCCGAGCTCGCCGCTGCAAAGGCGGCTTACGACGTTGCCGCGCGCGGCCTGTCGGAGAAGCGCCGTCACGCAGGCGAGGCGCTTGCAGTGGCCGTCATGGCCGAATTGCCAGCCCTGAAGCTCGAGCGTGCGCGTTTCATGGTGGAGATATCAAGCGATCCCGAAGCCGGAACGGCCGATGGCATCGATGTCGTCGAATTCCACGTTCAGACCAACCCCGGTACGCGTCCAGGCCCGATCACCAAGGTTGCTTCCGGAGGCGAGCTGTCGCGCTTTCTCCTGGCATTGAAGGTTGCGCTCGCCGATCGCGGCTCGGCGCCGACCCTCGTATTCGACGAAATTGACACCGGTGTCGGTGGCGCCGTCGCCGATGCGATTGGCCAGAGGCTGAAGCGCCTGTCCGATCGCGTACAGGTGCTGTCGGTTACCCATGCACCGCAGGTCGCCGCTCGCGCCGCAACGCATCTCCTGATCTCCAAGGGGCCGGTCGCGGATGGCTCGGAAAAAATTTCCACGCGCGTCGCCACCATGGAGCCGAAGGATCGCACCGAGGAAATCGCACGCATGCTTGCCGGCGCTTCTGTGACCGAAGAGGCGAGGGCGGCCGCCAAACGCTTGCTGGCCGGCAACGGCTGATCTCACGACTGTCCATGGAGCAGATATCGGCCACGATCTGCCACGGACATCTCGCTCGGTCTTTCGGCAGTCCTGCGTCACATGTCCTTCATCGTCCCCGGCTAGGCAGGCTGGAATCCGGAGACCGTCAATGCACTCGACCGTACAGCCAAATCGCCCCAAAATCGCGGAAACCGTTATCCACCCGACAGCGAAGATAAGAGATTCGCGCATCGGCAGATGCTGCGAGATTTTGGAAGACACATCTCTACACGCAGCCGAACTCGGGGATTTCTCCTATCTGGGCCCCCGCTGCATCGTCGGCGACGCAACGATTGGAAAGTTTTGCGCCATTGCGGCGGAGGTGAGGATCGGTGCTCCCAATCACCCGATGGACCGCCCCTCGATGCATCGCTTCACCTATTGTCCGGAATATTACTCGGCGGACGCCGTGCGGGATCATGCGTTTTTCGATCGGCGGAAGGAAGACCGCGCTGTCATCGGCAATGACGTCTGGATTGGTCACGGCGTGACCGTCTTGCCGGGCGTAAAGGTTGGAGACGGTGCCGTGCTCGCAGCCGGTGCAGTCATCACCAAAGATGTCCAGCCATATACGATCGTCGGCGGTATTCCCGCGAAATTCATTCGAGAGCGCTTCACGCGAAGCATTGCAGAGAGGCTTGCGTCCATTGCCTGGTGGGATTGGCCGTTTGAAACAATCATCGAGCGGCTTGCTGATTTTCAATCAAGCGACATAGAAGCCTTTTGCGAGCGCTGGTCTTGATCCGCGTCTGCGCGACATGCATCATAGCCGGCACTTAGGATCGATCATATCCTCCGCAGACCCGCGGGATTTGTGTGCTTTGTTTATTCTCGCCAGAACATAGAAACCATGCTGCCCGTCAGGCAATACGGCGCCAAAGACGCCGACCACCACGTTTTCCATATTTGAACGGGCGCCATCGATGCCATCCGCGACGAGTTGCAGCGGGTTCAAATTCGAGAGGTCATCGGCCGTATGGAAACTTGCCCACCAGCCAGCTCGGGTCTTCAGGTCCGTAAACCGGCCGCTTTCAATCTCCGTCACATGAGCCTTCAAGAGTGCCCTAAAGCGAGGTGTCTCGCACCCCATATGAATGTGAAGCCGATCTTGCGTGCGCCAGCTGGCGGCGTTTATCGCCAGAGCAAAATTCTGCCTCGAAGCCTTCGTTGCACGCGGATCGATTGCCGATAACTCTTTCCACGCTTCCTCAAAGTAGTTCGGCGCGCCTGCGGTCAGAAGGCGAGGGTCCTCGATACCGGGGACGTCGGCGAGGGGCGCAAGAATGGTTCGCTCTTTGTCAGCCGGTTCGCGAAGGACAACGTAGGACGACAGCGGATCCGGCGACTCCACTATTTTGAGGCACGGATATGGCGATCCTGTCAGGGTGGAGTTGATCTCACAAGCTCTAACGACCAGCCCCAAGGCAGAGCGGCTGACGAACGAGCTCATGATCAAGACTGCACCGATGAGAAAAATGGAGAGAACGGCAAGACGATGCTTCATGCGTGATTTCGAATTTCTGCTGACGATCCGATCATTTCCAGAGGTCTCGCTCTCATAATAACTTATCTTAAATCCCTTGTGATACTCGGGAAAGAGCTGCTGCTCGGGAATTGGAAAGAGAATTCCACCAAGGCAGGCTCGATGCTGATATTTCCCGCACCTGTAACATCAAGAACGGCCGATCATGGCGTAAAGTTGTCGTGAACGCTACCATCATGGTCATTGGCGTTCGGTAACTGAAATGCAGATTTTTCCCTTTGTTTTTACGTGCTCCGAGCCGAAAACCGCTTCGCACTTTTTGCTGAAGTGATCTAAAACATCTCCGAAATCGGGGAGTGTAGATTCATGAGCACCGAACAGAAGCCCGTGGAAGATTTGAGCGAAGAGGAAGCGGCCGCAGCGCTTGCCTATCTGGCTGCAGAGATCGCGCGCAACGACGCGCTTTATCATGGCAAGGATGCGCCGGAGATTTCGGATGCCGAGTATGATGCGCTGAAGCGGCGTAATGATGCGATCGAGGCCCGGTTTCCCGCATTGATTCGCGCCGATAGCCCATCACGCCGGGTCGGTGCCGCCCCCTCGGAGACCTTTGCGCCTGTCGTCCACGCCAGGCCGATGCTCTCGCTCGACAACACCTTCTCGCAAGAAGATGTCGAGGATTTCGTCGCCAGCGTCTATCGCTTTCTCGGTCGCCTGCCTGACAATTCCATTGCCTTCACAGCGGAGCCGAAGATCGACGGCCTTTCCATGTCCATCCGCTACGAGAATGGCCGCATGGTGAGCGCCGCGACGCGCGGCGACGGCACGACAGGTGAGAATGTCACCGCCAATATCAGGACCATCAAGGAAATCCCTCAGACCTTGCCAGCGGGCGCTCCCTCGGTCGTCGAGGTGCGAGGTGAGGTCTATATGGCCAAGAGCGACTTCCTAGCGCTCAACGCGCAGATGGAGGCCGAGGGCAAGCAGACCTATGTCAATCCTCGCAATACGGCCGCCGGATCGCTGCGCCAGCTCGACGCGAAGGTGACGGCCAGCCGCAAGCTGAAGTTCTTTGCCTATGCCTGGGGCGAGATGTCCGACATGCCGGCGGATACGCAATACGGCATGGTGCAGACCTTCAAATCCTGGGGCTTTCCCGTCAACCCGTTGATGGAGCGCTTGAATTCGGTTGCCGATATTCTCGCGCATTACGATCAGATAGGGCTGCAACGGCCCGATCTCGATTACGATATCGATGGCGTCGTCTATAAGGTCGACAGCCTGGAACTGCAGGCTCGCCTTGGTTTCCGCTCCCGCTCGCCGCGCTGGGCGACCGCGCATAAATTTCCGGCGGAACAGGCATTCACGCGTTTGGTCGGTATCGATATCCAGGTCGGCCGCACCGGCGCCCTGACGCCGGTCGCGCGCCTCGAGCCGATTACGGTCGGCGGCGTCGTGGTGACCAATGCGACCCTTCACAATGCCGACTACATCAAGGGCATCGGCAACAAGGGCGAGCCGATCCGCGATGGCCGCGATATTCGTGTCGGTGACATGGTGATCGTCCAGCGCGCAGGCGATGTCATCCCGCAGATCGTCGATGTCGTGCTGGAAAAGCGAGAAGCGTCAACTGCGCCCTACGAGTTCCCCAAAGTCTGTCCGGTTTGCGGAAGCCACGCGGTGCGCGATATCAATGAGAAGACTGGTAAGGTCGATGCCGTCACACGTTGCACCGGCGGGTTCATCTGCCGGGCGCAGGCGACCGAGCATCTCAAGCATTTCGTTTCGCGCAATGCCTATGACATCGAGGGTCTGGGCTCGAAGCAGATCGATTTCTTCTTCGAGAGCGAGGATCCGGCGCTACAGATAAAGACCGCGCCTGACATCTTCACCCTGGAAAAGCGTCAGCAAACGTCACTGACGAAGCTGGAAAATATCGATGGTTTCGGCAAGGTCAGTGTTGGCAAGCTTTATGCCGCGATCAATGAGCGGCGCCAGATCGCCCTGCATCGCTTCATCTTCGCGCTCGGTATTCGCCATGTCGGCGAGACGACGGCGAAGCTTCTGGCGCGGTCCTACGGCACTTATGCGGCCTTCGAGGCAGGGATGAAGGAAGCGGCACCCCTTAGCGGCGATGCGTGGAACGACCTCAACAATATCGAGGGCATCGGCGAGGTAGTGGCGCGCGCCATCGTCGAATTCTACAAGGAGCCGCGGAATACCGAAGTCATCGCGAAGCTCCTGGAGGAGGTGCAGCCTCAAGAAGCGGAGCAGCCGGTGACTTCGGGCAGTCCGGTGGCCGGCAAGACCGTCGTCTTTACGGGCTCTCTGGAAAAGTTCACCCGCGACGAAGCCAAGGCGAAGGCCGAGAGCCTAGGCGCCAAAGTTTCCGGCTCCGTGTCGAAGAAGACCGATATCGTCGTGGCGGGGCCGGGCGCTGGCTCCAAGCTCGACAAAGCGCGCGAGTTCAACGTCCAGGTCATGACCGAGGACGAGTGGCTGGATTTGATCGGCTGATGATGGGCGGCGGCGGAATCATATCCGCCGCCGCGTCATTGCTCACAATCTCAGCCGCGCCATCGTGAACGCGTCCACATATTCGCCGTTGCGGAAACCGAAGGCGCGTAGACGTCCCTCGGTTTCGAACCCGAATTTCTCGTAAAGGCCGATCGCCGGCGCGTTGTCGACATAGACGGTCAGTTCCAGCCGTTTGATCGCCAGCCAGTTGTCCGCGGTATCGATGAGAGCGCCCAATAGCGCGGAGCCGATGCCGCAGCCCGTAAAATCGTCATGTACGCCCATACCAATATTACCGCTGTGGATCCGGCGGCCCGCAAAGCGGTTCAGGCCGGCATTGCCGACAATCCGCCCGTCAAGTACGGCGACAAGGCCGGTCGAATTGGGCGACGATTTCTCCAGCCATTGCCGTGTTTCCTCGACGCTTTGAAAGGGCAGGCGAAGCGTGCCGGCGCGAAAGCCGGGTAGATTGGCCATGGCCGCAATTCCTTCCGCGTCGGATGGGTGCGATGCACGAATCTCGATGGCGCCGATCTTGCCTGATCGTCGTTTGGCGGGTTCTTGCTCCTCGAAAGACATAGGCTCTCCTTGATATTGATGAGGAGAGCAAGGAGGCTTCAACCCTGCTCGCCTCGGCAGGGTTGAGATGGATCGCGGTCAGCTCAGCGCAACACAGCTTCCACTCGCCCTGCAAGGGGAGAGATGGTGTGAAGGTGCATTACTGTGGTCCGGTCTGCGATCATGGGCGGATGATCCGATGTGGCGTGAAGGTTGTCAATCGTCACCGCATAAATCCTTCGATTGCGGTGTCTTTGAGGCGCAATGCGATTGCCTCGTCTGCATGCTACTTGACAGGCAACCATTTGGTTGCTTATAAGATCATAAAAGGCAACCAAATGGTTTCGTATCTGTGGATGATGATGCAGTCTTCAAGGCGTTGGCGGATGCCAGCCGGCGGCAATTGCTCGACAGGCTCCATGAGCGGAACGGGCAGACCCTGAACGCGCTCTGCGAGGATTTGGACATGAGCCGCCAGGCAGTCGCCAAGCATCTTGCCATTCTGGAGGAGGCCAATCTGATTTCCACCCAGAAGCATGGGCGCGAGAAGCTGCATTTCATCAACGCGGTCCCGATCAACGGCATCGCCGAACGCTGGATCAACAAGTTCGAACAGCGGCATCTGAATACGCTTTCGGCCTTGAAAAAGGCGCTGGAAGGCGAGGGCGGGCAGTGAGCTCAAGAACAGAGGAATTCAAACAAGGAGAAATGGCATGACTGGAAGCAAATTCGTCTACGTCACCTTTATCCGCACCACCCAGGAAAAGCTCTGGTCGGCGCTGACCACGCCGGAATTCGTCAAGCAATACTGGTTCGACATGATCCACGAGACCGAGTGGAAGGTTGGATCGCCGTGGAAAATGCTCTTTCCGGATGGCCGCGTTGCCGACACGGGAGAAATAGCGGAATTGGACCCGCCACGGCGGCTTGCCATCAAATGGCGCAACGAGTGGCGCCCTGACCTGAAGGCCGAAGGCTGGTCGCGCTGCGTGATGGAGCTGGAGCCGGCGGACGGTGTCGTCAAGCTCACGGTCACCCATACAATCGAGGTCGAGAACTCGAAGCTGATCGAAGCCGTTTCCGGTGGATGGCCGAAGATCCTGTCCAACCTTAAATCGCTGCTGGAAACCGGCACGGTCGCCATCAGTCAGAAGTGAAATGATGCGTTATCCTGCGTTTTCCGGACGCCGTTGCTTTGACGGCGTCCCTCCTGGCGACCTGGGGCCTATTATTGGCGAAGTGTGCCCATTCGGAGATGCCTCCTTCATCTTGCAACGATCGTGAACCATCTTACCTTAGCCGTGCCGCTCTTGCTCTTGGCGGCTGTTGTTGGAGGATGATCGATGCGTTCACCCAAACTTTCTGCCGCCATTGCCGCGTCTTTTCTGGCTCTGGCGCCCGTTTCCGCTTCCGCCGAAATTGTCGGCAAGGTGGGCGTGGACTGGACGGGCAATGATATTCTGGTCGATGCCGTGCCGGACCCTGAGGTCTCGGGCATCACTTGCCACGTGACCTATTTCGACCGCAGCGTGATCGACCGGCTGCGTAAGGGCAACTGGTTCGAAGATCCTTCCAACAATTCCATCGCCTGCCGTCAGACCGGTCCGATCGAGATCGGCGATATCAACCTGTCCCAGAGCGGTGAGGAGGTATTTCGCGCCGGCCTGTCGCTCATCTGGAAGAAGCTGGTCGTCACCCGCATTTACGACAAGAAGAATGACACGCTCGTCTATCTTATCCATTCGCGGCAGTTGACGGATGGCTCCGCGAAGATGGCCATTTCGACGATCCCCTTGTTCGGCCAGCAGGTTACATGGAAAAACGGCAAGCCGAAATAATGGTATTATTATACCGCAAAATAGCTCGTAGAAAGATAATACCAAAAAAAGTCATACTCTTGGGTTGTCGAATTCCTTCTGGTTGCTTTCGGTTTGCACCTTTTTGATGCAATTTCAAAAGCGAACGGGAAGGCGACTCTCGCCTCTGTTCACGGCCTGCAATACCGCGTCCTTGGCTACACCCCTGCCAAAACCGGTTATAAAAAAAGCGACCGCCCTGGAGCTCGACTCCAGGGCGGTCTGTTTTGTAAGCCGACTATTGAAATCAGGCTGCCTGCGCCAACTGATCCGCAATGACCGTATCGAGGTTGAGGAAGCAGACCATGGTCTTTTCCAGCGCCACGATGCCGCGGCAAAAGGCGCGCTGCCCTTCGGGGATGATTTCCGGAGCCGGCTGCAGATCTTCGCTCTTGATGGTCATCATGTCGGATACCTGCTCTACCAGGAGACCGACGAGCTTACCCGCAATATCGGTAACGATGATTGCGGAGCGCTCCGAAGGTTCCGTCATCTTCATGCCGAGGCGGCAGGCCATATCGATGACCGGGATCACCGCACCGCGCAGGTTGATGAGGCCGAGCACGTAAGGCGGCGTATGCGGCATCGGCGTCACCGGCGCCCAGCCACGGATTTCGCGGATGGCCATGATGTCGATGCAGAACTCCTGGTCGCCAAGATGAAAGGAGACGATTTCCAGATAGGCGCCCGATTGCTTGATGGCGTTCGTCATGTTCGAGAACTTCCCGTTTGGCATCGCCGCCGGCGACGCTCGCGATTGAAGAGAGAGATCGGCTGGAGCGGCTTGGGCAGCGTCAGCATCCGGTGCTTTGGCGACAAAGACGCCTTGCTTCCGGCGGGCGTCATGCCCTTCTGGGATAAAGAGGTTCGCCGCGCTTTCGGGCAGTGGCCAAAAGCGAGTTCGACCGTTGAAGCAGATGTTGGCGCGGACTGGTTAGGATTGATTTAACATCAATGCAGATTTCATCCTGCCGGGCTTGAGGAGAGCGAGGAAACGAGCGGATCAGCGCGTGCAAGATATTCATTTCTATCCTGCGACGATTTCGGCCTCCTCTGAACATCTTCTTGAATTGCCTCCTCCACTTCGAGCCGTTACATCGGCTAGGGGGCGATCGCACTACACTTTCGGTGCGATCGTCCGTATTGGTGAGGAACAGCATTCATGAGAAGCGTGCGGATTGCAGTTTGGGTGGCCGTGTTGATCGTGGCCGGACTATTGGGCTGGTTTAGCTTTGGTGGCGGCAAGTCGCCGGAGGTTGCGGCATCCGGGCCTTATGGTGTCCCCTTCACGCTCGTTTCACAGAGCGGCCAGCCGATCAGCGAGCAGGCGTTCCGGGGCAAGCCCTCTGCCGTCTTCTTCGGCTATACGCATTGCCCCGATGTCTGCCCCACGACGCTATTTGAGTTGAATGGCTGGCTGCAGAAGGTCGATCCTGATGGCAGCAAGCTCAATGCCTATTTCGTGACCGTTGATCCCGAGCGCGATACGCCCGCCATCATGGACCAATATGTCTCCAACGTCTCGAAGCGGATAACAGGCATTTCTGGTGATCCCGCCAAGGTGATGAACATGATCAAGGGCTTTCGCGTTTATGCTAAGAAGGTGCCGGTCGACGACAAGCAGCCAAGCGGCGACTACACGATGGATCACACCGCTTCCGTCTTTCTGCTGGATTCGCAGGGGCGCTTTGCCGGAACCATCGCTTATGAGGAGGACCCAGATGTGGCGGTGAAGAAGCTGGAGAATTTGGTCAAGAAGGGATAGGGCCTGCATGGACGAGAGGAATAGCGGAAAGGGAAAATCCAGATCCATCCTGATCGCAGGTGCCGGGCCGGTTGGCCTTACTGTGGCTCTCGAACTCGCTCGTTATGGCTTCTTGCCGCGTATCGTCGATGATGGCGCCGGCCCGACGCCCACGGAAGAGAGCCGCGCGTTAGGCGTCAACGCCCGCACGCTGACGCTGCTGTCTCCTTCCGGCGCTGCAAACGAGATCCTTGCTGCTGCCCAGCCGATCGAGCGTTTTCGCGTCCGCTCGAATAAGAAAATTCTGATCCAGCTGGATACTCGAGAGGTGAAAGGCCGCTTCAGCGCTATTTGCGCGCTGCCGCAGGGCAATACCGAGCGCGTGCTGATGGAGGCGCTTTCCGCCTATGGCATCTCGCCCGAGTGGCAAACGGCCGTGATCGCGGAAGCCATGTCGGACGTTCAGAAGCCGGAGGTCACGTTGCGCCGGGCTGACGGTACGTCGGAAACAATGCGGCCGGACATATTGATCGGTGCCGATGGTGCCCATTCGGCGGTGCGCAAGGCGCTCGGTGCCGGCTTTCCAGGCGAGGCGCTGGAAGCTTATTTCTATCTTGCCGATTTTCGCTATGCGGAGCCGGTCGATACGCATTTCGGCGAGATATTGCTCTTCGATCCCGGCATGGTCGGCCGCCTACCTGTCTCCGACGGCATCATTCGCTACATCTCGACGCTGGAGGATTTCGAAAGCCGCATCGCGCATCCGGCTGCGGTTTCGGAAAAGATCTGGGCCTCGCAGTTTCGCATCCACTTCCGGCATGTCGAGCCGATGGCCAAGGGCAATGTCTTTCTTGCCGGCGATGCCGCCCATATTCATTCGCCGGCGGGCGCGCGCGGCATGAATCTCGGCATCGAAGATGCCTGCTGGCTTGCCTGGCTCATTGCGGAAGGCCGCGAACAGGAGTATTCGGCCTTGAGAATTCCGGCCGTAAAGAAGGTTTTGAAGCAGACCTACGGCCTGACACGATTGATAACGATGCAAAACCCGCTGGCAGTTGCGGCGCGAAATTTCCTTGCGCCGCTGTTGCTGCGCTTTGGCCCGGTCCGCCGGCAATTGCTTCGGGGTGTGGCCGGCTACGACACGCCGAAACCGCCCTGGATCGACTGGGCCGAATAAGAACGAGAAAGAGCGACGAGTTGAGCGAAATCCGCCTTTATGTGACGACGAACGAGAAGAAGGCCGGGCAGGTTCTGGACCTGATGACGCCGGTGTTCGAAGACGAAGAATTGCCGATCGCAACAACGGAGATCGACGAGAAGAGCGATGTCTGGGAAGCGTCGATCTATCTCTACGCTGCGGATGAAGATGAGGTCCGTGGTCGCTTCGAAGCGCTCCTGAAGCCGACTTTCGCCGATCTCATCGTTCAAAAGGAAGTGCTTCCCGATATCGACTGGATCGCCAAGTCGCTGGAAGGATTGAAGCCTGTGCGTGCCGGCCGCTTCCTCGTGCACGGCTCGCATGATCGCGACAAGGTCGGCTCCAGCGACATCGCCATCGAAATCGAAGCAGGACAAGCTTTTGGCACCGGTCACCATGGGACGACTGCTGGCTGCCTTGAGACGATCGAGAAGGTTGTTGCGAGCCGCCGCGTGCGCAACGCGCTCGATCTCGGGACGGGCAGCGGCGTGCTTGCGATTGCCGTGCGCAAGCTGCGCAACATTCCGGTTCTGGCGACCGATATCGATCCGATTGCCGTCCGCGTCGCGAAGGAAAATGTCCGCAGCAACGGCATCGCCTCGGGTGTCACGCTGGAGACGGCACCGGGATTCCATTCTACGGCCTTTTCCCGTCATGGACCGTTCGACCTGATCATCGCCAATATTCTGGCGCGTCCGCTCATCAAGATGGCGCCGCAGCTTGTGGCGCATCTGGCACCGGGCGGTTCGGTCATTCTGTCGGGTATTCTTGCCGAGCAGCGCTGGAAGGTTCTCGCTGCCTATAACGGTGCGCACCTGCGGCATGTACGCACGATCTGGCGCAACGGCTGGGTCACCATCCATCTCGACCGGCCCTGAGCCGGTCACTTCCCGCATCAATAATTGCAAAAATAAGAAAGGCGGTGCCGAAGCACCGCCTTCAGATCGGTTTTCACCGATCTTGCCCGCGAGCGTGTGGAGGAGGAGTGCTCAAGCGGGCTCTATGCGTTCTGATCATAATCCGAGGGAGGAGGAGAACCGGATTGCGATCGACTTGGAACGCGTAGATCGTAAACTTGTTAGCGGCGACCGCCGCGGCTGGCGCCGATTGCCTTTGCGGTTTCGACTTCGAGCTGACGAAGTGAGCCGACGGAATGGCGTACGGTGCGACGCTCGCCAGCCAGCGCCGGGCTAACATATGCGGAGCGAGAGATAGGCATTGTCTTAAGTCCTTGGTTTTGAGCTGGTTCTTCGTGAACCCCGTTTGATGCCGCGGATATAGCGACTCGCTCATCGGCGCGGCAGGGGGGCAGCTTCATGGGAGCTATGCGTAATATGCATGTTTCGTGCCGTGAAGTTGTCATAATCGGACTGGCATGCTCACGAAATGGGCGGATTCGTTAACGGCCCGACATGAGATAAGCTACTCTCACCTGGTGTGATATTGCAGTCATCGTACATAGCGTCTTAGAGATCGAAAATCACGTCGCACTTCCGATCGTGATGCTCTAACATACTGGCAATATTCAGTTTCACGAACTCTCCATCACTACCGGATCAGCCCATGTTTCAGTCTTTCGACGTCACTTCCACCCCGCAATTCGGCCGCGAGCGCGTCGCCGGCTTGCGTGCTGCCTTCGACGATCTCGGCATTGACGGCTTCCTCGTGCCGCGGGCTGACGAGTATCAAGGCGAGTATGTGCCCAAATGCTCGGAGCGTCTCGCATGGCTCACGGGCTTCACTGGATCGGCAGGTGTTGCGCTTATCACACACTCTCAGGCCGTGGTTTTCGTGGATGGCCGTTATGTGACGCAGCTTGCAGAGCAAGTGGATCGGAGCGTCTTCACCGGAGGCGATCTGGTGAACGAGCCGCCGCATGTCTGGCTGCCGCGTCACGCGAAGAAGGGTTTCCGGCTCGGCATCGATCCGTGGCTGCATACGGGGGCCGAAGTACGCCGACTGGAAAAGGCCTTGGCCGAGATCGACGGCAAGCTCGTCTTCCTGCCCCACAATCCGCTCGACAAGCTCTGGACCGACCGGCCGCCCGAGCCGCTGGGCAACGTTATCATTCAGGATATCGCCCAGGCCGGTATCCTCGCCAGGGACAAGCTTGCGACGATTGCAAACGGTCTCAAGGAAAAAAACCTCGAGGCGGCACTGATTACCGATCCGTCCTCTGTCGCCTGGATCTTCAATATCCGTGGCAGCGACGTGCCGCATACGCCGCATCCCTTGGCCCGCGCCATCATCTATGCGGAAGGTGAGGCGGAGCTCTTCCTCGACAAGCGCAAGACCAAGGTCGAGGCCGAAGCCTACCTCACGCAGATCTGCAAGCAGCTGCCGCCGTCGGAACTTACCAAGCGCCTGGCCGCTGCGGCCGCCAATGGCGGGCGCATCCTGGTCGACCCGGATCTTGCCTCCTACGCTCTGACCGACATCATCCGTCGTGAAGGTGGTGAGGTCGTGGAGGGCAATGATCCCGCCAAGCTGCCACGCGCCTGCAAGAATGCTGCCGAAATCAACGGCTCTGCGGCTGCCCATCTGCAGGATGGCGCCGCCATGGTCGAGTTCCTTTACTGGCTGGAGACAACCAAGCCTGGAACGGTGACGGAAATCGCTGCGGCGGAACGATTGGAAGCTTGCCGCGCCCGCGTCGGCGAAAGCATGCAAAACCCGCTGAAGGATATCTCCTTCGATACGATCTCGGGTGCTGGCGAACACGCGGCCATCATGCATTACCGCGTGACCACGGCGAGCGACCGGCTGATCCAGGCCGGAGAACTGTTCCTGATCGATTCAGGTGCGCAATATATCAACGGTACCACCGACATCACCCGTACAGTTGGCATCGGTGCCGTCTCTGAAGAGCAGAAGCGCCTCTTCACGCTGGTATTGAAGGGAATGATCGCCATCAGCACGGCACGTTTCCCGAAGGGTACCCGTGGCTGCGATCTCGATCCGCTGGCACGCATCGCGCTGTGGAAGGCTGGCGTCGATTTCGCCCATGGCACCGGCCACGGCGTCGGCTCCTATTTGTCCGTGCATGAGGGGCCGCAGCGCATTGCCCGCCTTGCCGTGCAGGAACTGCTTCCCGGCATGATCCTGTCCAATGAACCCGGCTATTATCGTCCGGGTCAATTCGGCATCCGCATCGAAAACCTGATCTATATCCGCGATCCGGAGGAGATCGAGGGGGGTGACATGCCGATGCTGGGCTTCGAGACTTTGACCTTCTGCCCGATCGATCGCGGCCTGGTCCTCGTCGAACTGCTGACGCATGAGGAGTTGCATTGGCTGAACGAGTATCACGCCCGGACGCGCGAAGCGCTGATGCCGCTGATCCATGATCACGACGTACGGGTGTGGCTGGAAAATGCCACGCTCGAGCTTAGCCATTGAGAAATATGGACCCCATCCCCTTTAAAAAAATGGGGATGGGTCCGCCTCAAGCGCCTATGAAATGGCGCCATGCCATGACGACGATCCATCCGGTGACGAGCATGTAAGTCGATGGGTAGCGCAGGCCGACGAGAAGAGCTGCGAGCATCGCCATCTTGATATCCCACCCGCCGATAAAGAAGGCGGGTGCGACGAGGGTCGTGAGTACAGCGGCGGGCACGGCATTGAGCGCTGCCTCGACGCGCGGCGGAATGCGGGTCATCTTGACGATCAGGATATAGCCGCCGATGCGCGTCAGAAAGGTCACTACGGCCGCAGCCGCAATCAGCAACACCATATGCGAATTGAAATCGAACATGGTCAGACCTCGTGGCTTTCGTGCGCGATATCAGGCTTGCGATTCGCTTTGACCGGCGGCAGCATTGCGGCAAGCGCGACGCCCGCCAATGCGCCGATGCTGACATGCCAGGGTGAGCCCACATAACGATGGGCAATGGCCGATGCCACGGCGCTGACGGCGACGACGGGCAGGAAGTTGTCGCGCGTGCGGAAGCCCATGACGATACCGAGGAAATAGACCGGCAGCAGAATATCGAGGCCGATGGCTTGGGGATCACCGATGAAACTGCCGAGAAGACCGCCGATCAAGCTCACCACCACCCAGGGAACATAGATCACCGCCGCAAAGCCGATGTACCAGGCGAAAGTCACCGGCTTGCCGCTTTCATGGCGCTTGATCGTCTCGGCGAATTGCGGATCGACCAGCAGGAAAAACGTGAAGAACTTCTCCACAGCGGAAAAGTGTCTGATATAGCGAGCGATCGCTGCCGAATAGAGCACATGGCGGAAGTTCACGGCGAGGATCGACAGCACGATGAGCCAGGCCTGAACATTGTGGCCGAAGAGATCGATCCCGACCATCTGGCTGGCACCGGCATAGACGGTGCCGCTCATCAGGGTCAGTTCGCTAAGGGACATGCCCTGATCGCGCGCCAACGCACCGAAGAGGGCGCCGAAAGGCGCTGCAGCGAGGCCGACGGGAATGCCACCCTTCAAGCCTTCAAGAAATTCCGCGCGACTCATGGTCCGCTTTGTCCTTTGTGGAAAATCCGGTGCTTTCGTCCGGATGTTGTGTCGAGGGCGCGCATTTCGCATGGAAACGACGATGGTTGTATCCTTGCGCATTTGTTGCCGCGCTGTTCAATGGCGGGAGGTGTAAGCCGTGCCTTTGGAGCCAGCAATTGAATTTCCTTGATGGATCAATTGATTTCCTTGATCCAGCCCTTGGAGCCCGCTCGCAAAATGGGAGATGGAAAGATGAAGAAGATCACCTTTTCGAAGGAGGAGAAGGCAGCCATGGTTGCACGCCTTCAGCGCTATTTCGCCGATGAGCTGGACCAGACGCTCGGCACCTTGCCTGCCGAATTCCTGCTCGATTTCTTCACCGCCGAGATCGGCCCTTACTATTACAATCAGGGTTTGCGGGATGCCCACGCGGCATTGATGAACAAGATGGAGGATTTCGGCGAGGCGATCTATCTGCTTGAGAAAGAGCCCGCCAAGAGCTGATGGCGCCTCACTTCTTCGGCTGGAAGGTATGCTCCAGTGCCGGAAAGATACGAGCCTTCACCTCTTCGGCATAGGCTTCCGCCGCTTTCGAGATCATGGGCGCCAGCTCCGCGAAGTGCTTGACGAAGCGCGGCTTGAAATCGTTGAACAGGCCGAGCATGTCGTCCGAAACGAGGATCTGCCCATCGCAGGCGGCAGATGCGCCGATGCCTATGGTGGGAATGGCAACGGCGGCGGTGATCTCACGGGCGAGCGGTTCGACCGTGCCTTCGATGACCATGGCGAAGGCACCGGCCTCCGAGATCGCCTTCGCATCGCGTCGGATCTTGGCAGCTTCCTTGTCGGAGCGGCCGAGCGAACGATAGCCGCCGGTCGTATTCACCTGCTGCGGCATGAGGCCGACATGGCCGAAGACTGGAATGCCGCGGCTTATCAGAAAGGCAACGGTGTCGGCCATCTCTTCGCCGCCCTCAAGCTTCACGCCATCGCAGCCTGTTTCCTTCAGGATGCGGGCGGCATTGCGAAAGGCTTGTTCCTTCGATTCCTGATAGGAGCCGAAGGGCATGTCGACGGTGACACAGGCATGCTTGGCGCCACGCATGACGGCCTGGCCGTGGGCGATCATCATGTCCAGCGTGACGCCGACGGTCGTTTCCATGCCGTAGAGCACCATGCCGAGGGAATCACCCACCAGAAGTAGGTCGCAATGCGGATCGAGCAGGCGGGCGATCGGCGTCGTATAGGCTGTCAGGCTGACGATGGGACGGGTGCCCTTCATCGCTTCGATGGCTGCCGGCGTCGTGCGCTTGGTGTGTCCGACGGTGCTCATTTCAGGCGACCCCTTCGTTGGCGGATTTGCTGCCGATAACCCTGTTGTCGAGCAGGCGGGTAGTGCCGATGCGGACGAACAAGGCGATGAGGATCGGCTGCCCCTGCAGTTTGGTCAGTGGTTCCAGCGTTTCGGGATGACGAACGGCGGCGACTTCCACGGTCGCGAGTGGCTCTTTTTCGATGAAGGCGCGGAGCGCCTCTTCGAGTGCTGCTGGATCGTCCGCGCCGAGATCGTAAAGCCTTGAGGCTTCCGCCAGTGCCTGGGGGATAACAACAGCGGTGGCACGCTCTTCCTTCGACAGATAGACGTTGCGCGATGACAGAGCCAGGCCATCTGCATCGCGAACGGTCGGTACCGGTACGACCCGGACAGGTTGGGCCAGGTCCTCGACCATGCGGCGGATGATTGTGATCTGTTGATAGTCCTTCTCGCCGAAATAGGCGCTGTCGGGCTGGACGATATTGAAGAGCTTGGTGACAACAGTGGCAACACCGGCGAAGTGTCCCGGTCGAACCGCACCTTCCAGTTCCGCCCCGAGCTTCGGCACGTCGACCACCGTTTCCATCGGTCGCGGATATATGTCGATGACACCGGGTGCGAAGAGAAAATCGACGCCGGCGTCACGCAGCATGGCACTGTCCCGCTCGAGATCGCGCGGATATTTCGCCAGATCCTCATTGGCGCCGAACTGAAGAGGATTGACGAAAATGGAGGTGACGACGACGTCGTTTTCGGCCTTGGCGCGAGAGACCAGTTCCATATGGCCGGCGTGCAGGTAACCCATGGTCGGCACCAGGCCGATTTTCCTGCCGGCTTTGCGGTGTTCGCCAAGCCGTTCGCGTAGAGCGGCTATCGTGTGAACGATCTCCATCGTGGCACTCCTCCCCAGGCAATGTCGTTTCCGTATCGCCGGTTTCCATCCCTCAAAATTGCCGGGACTTCTAACGTGTGCAGTGCGAAAAGGCAATTCGCCCGCACCACCAGCCACGGTTTCGCTTTCAGGCTATGAGGTTCGCAGGCCAATCCAAGGCGATTTAATCTCCGCTGCTGTGCTCCAAACAGAATCGCTCTCCCAAGGGGTGTCTGAGAGAGCGAAAACGAGACGATGCTGTTTTGCAGAGGCTAGACCGAGCGAGTCAGGCCGCCATCGACTTTGAGGTTTTGGCCGGTGATATACCCAGCGCCATCGGAGGCCAGAAAGGCGACGGTGGCGGCGATCTCGGCGCTAGTGCCATAACGTTGCATCGGCACGCTGTCACGGCGCTCTTCGGTCGCCGGCAGGCTATCGATCCAGCCGGGCAGTACATTGTTCATGCGTATGTTGTCGGCGGCGTAGGTATCGGCAAAAATCTTCGTGTAGGAGGCAAGGCCCGCTCGGAATACCGCCGATGTCGGGAACATTGCCGATGGCTCGAATACCCATGCCGTGGAGATGTTGATGATCGCGCCGGATTTCTGCTTCTGCATGATGGGAGCGATGAGGCGGACCGAACGGATGACGTTCATCAGATAGACGTCGAGGCCGGTGTGCCATTGCTCGTCGGTGATCTCAAGGATCGGGGCGCGCGGACCATGGCCGGCGCTGTTGACGAGCACATCGATCCGCCCCCATTTTTCCATCGTCGCATCGACCAGGCGCTTGAGATCGTCATTCGACTGATTGGAGCCGGTAACGCCGATGCCGCCAAGTTCCTGAGCCAGTGCCTCACCCTTTCCGGAGGAGGAGAGGATGGCGACATGGAAGCCATCGGCCGCAAGCCGTCTGGCACTTTCGGCGCCCATGCCGCTACCGCCCGCCGTGATGACAGCCACTTTTTCTATCGACATTTTCGGTTCCTCCTTCATCTTGTTCTGCTAGAACTGATTGCCTCGAAATTATCGATGAAATATCATCGTCTTCGCGCGAGAGCGAAGCAGATAAACTCCTGTTTGCCAGTAGAAAAACTATCGCATGAACGGTTCACCCAGTAAACTTCCCTCGCTGAACGGTCTGAAGGCATTCGAAGTGGCCGCGCGCCATCGCAGCTTCAGGCTCGCGGCCGAGGAGCTTAGGGTTACGCAGGGCGCTGTAGCGCAGCAGGTGCGCGGGCTGGAAGCCGAGCTTGGCGTAAAGCTGTTCGAGCGAATGCCGCGGACTTTGGCGCTAACGGGCGAGGGACGAGCGTACATCGCCGATATCAGGCGTGCCTTTGAAATTATCGCACAAGCGACCGGCGATCTCAGGCCGCAGCCCGTTAGGCTCACCATCAGCACCACGCCGACATTCGCGTCGAAATGGCTGATTCCGCGCCTGCCGGATTTTACCGCTCGTCATCCCGATCTCGATCTTCATATTCTTGCGACGGAACGCATGTCAGGCTTCCAGGCTGATGGAGTGGATCTTGCAGTCCGCTACGGACGACCGCCTTTCGGGCCGGGCCTGGCGACCGAACTGCTCTTCGAGCAAGAGATCATTGCCATTTGCAGCCCGGCATTGCTGCAGGACCGAAAGCCGCCGAAGACTGCGGAAGAACTTGCCGACTACGCGCTTCTTCATGATGCCCATAATTCCTGGCCCGAATTCATCGACAAGCATTTCGGGCGGGCGGCTCACGCCTCCTATAAAGGGATCAGCTTCAACCAGACATCGCATGCGATCGAAGCGGCGATCGCCGGGCAGGGAATCGTTCTGGCTAACCGCGATTTCGTGGCGCAAGATATGGCGGAAGGTCGCTTGACGCAAGTTATCCAGGGGTCGCTAAGTGGTCCATCCGATTTCTATCTCGTCTGGCCGCGCTATCGCAAGTCCGCAGCCCTGGAGACGGTTATCACCTGGATGAGAGGAGAAGCGAGCAGGAAATAGGGGATACCGCTCGCCTAATATTGCGAGCAGGTTTTTCAGGAATGAAATGCCCCTGGTTTTCGAAGGCGGCCCATCAGGCGCGGTCGCGCTGCCGAATGCTGCAATTGTCCTTCCGGGGTTAGCGCTTTCCTCAATCTTTTCCTGTTATCTGCAGCCATGGCGAAGATCGTGGCATTGGCTGCATATTTCTATCAGGCTGCGGTGGCTTTCGGGCTGCTGATCGCTGTGGCGCATCTGCTGACGCCAGCGGATTATGCCGCCTATTCGCTGTTCATCTCGATCAGCCAGTTTGCGGCGATCCTCTGCTTCGAATGGGTTCGCTTTGCCTGCAGTCGCTTCTATCCGGGGCAGGGGCTTGGGAGCGAGGCGCTGGAGCGCAAGGCGCTGACGTTAGAATTCGCGGCATGCTCGGCAATCTGCCTGATCGCCGCTTCCGTCTCGATCTTTTTTTCGGTCTCGGCAGAGATTGCCGTGCTTGGCGGCCTGGTTGCGATCTTCCAGGGTGGCAGCGACCTGCATCTTACCATGCTGCGCTTTCGTCAGGAATTTCGCGTCTTTTCGCGGCTGCAGGGTTCGCGTGCAACGATTCTGGCAATCGGTACGCTTGCGGGCGCAGCCGTTGCCCCGACCTTCACATGGACCGTCGCCGGCCTGATGGTCGGCTATCTTGCCTATGGGCTCCTTGCCGCATTTCTGACCCGCAACAGTCTTCACGAGGCGGCTTCGTTCGAGAGCGCCCTGGTACGAAAGCATTTCGTCTATGGCAGCGTCGCCGCGAGCGCCTCCGTTATCGGCATGCTGACACCGCTGGGATTGAAGTCCATCCTTACGGCCATGTTGGGAGCGGGTGGCGCTGCCGGCGCACTTCTGGCGCTTGATCTGCTGCAGCGACCCTTCATCCTGATCGTCTCTGCGCTGCAGGCCATTCAATATCCCGATGTCGTTACGACCTATGATCGCGATGGATCGACGCCCGCCTTTACCAAGCAGCTCGGAGAATATTATTCGCTGCTGACCGGTCTGACGCTGATGACGGCCGCCGGCATTTTTGCCCTGCTGCAACCGGTCGGGCAACTGGTGATTGCCGCGAGTTTGCGCAACGAATTTCTTGCCGTCGCCCCCTTTGTCATCGGCCTTGCGACATGCCGTGCGCTGACGGCCAATATGCTGCCCACCCCTGCGCATCTACAGCACCGGTTGCTGACGATCTTTCTGCTCGCGGCACTGGATTGCGTATTGCTGAATGCAGGCACGATCATCGGCGGCTATCTTGGCTCTTACGATGATGCTGCGCTTATGGCCGGTGGCATGATCGGCGCGCTGTGTGCCATGGTGATCGGTGTCAAGGTGATGATGTCCCTTGCCTTCGATTTCGTCTGGCCGCCCGTTATCCTGTCCGCCATAGGGCTCGCCCTGCCGGTGCTAGCAACGATCGGCTTTGGGTATTCGCTATGGATATTCGTGGCCGGGGGCGTGGTTGGCGGCGCGCTCTTCTGCCTGCTCGGCCTCTACAGCTATTTCGTCATTATGTTCCGGCGGCAAGCTCCGCTATAAAGCCTCTCAAAGCGTTTCCAGCATGGAGAGGACGCGATCTGCGCTGCCGTCCCATGAAAAGCGCTTGATGTTCTCGTAGCCGCGCCGGCGCAGATCTTCGCGGAGCGTCTCATCCGTCACGATCCTGCGCATGGCATCGAGGAGCTCGTCCTGTCGGAATGGATCGAAGTAGAGTGCGGCATCGCCCGACGCCTCGCGCACCGCAGGAATATCGGCCGCAAGCACCGGGCAGCCTTGAGTCATTGCTTCCAATGGCGGGATGCCGAAACCTTCGTAGAGGCTCGGAAAAACGAAAGCCGTGGCATGGCGCTCCAGCGCGGCGATTTCCGCGTCGGCGAGCCGGCCGGGGAAAAGCAGGCTGTCGTTCGATTGCTGGCTGTCCGATTTGAACACGGTCGGTGCGGAGCCGCCCACGACGACGAGCTTCTGATTGGTATCCTTGAGCGCCTCGAAAGCACGGATGGCGAAATCGAGGTTCTTGTTGGGTTTCATTGTTCCCACAAGCAGGAAGAAGCCGTTCGTTTTCAGGCCAAGTCGCAGCATGACGGCCTCATCCGGCTCGATGGCGGCATAGTGATCGACGGCATTGTAGACGACGTCGATACTACTCGATGGCACCCGGAAGACGGAGGCGAGCTCCTGCCGCGAGAATTCCGAGACGGTGCCGATCTTGGCGGTGCGCGTCAGCACGGTTCCGAGGGCGCCATGCAGCAGGCGGTAGCTGCGTTTAAAGGACTGCGGATGGCGGAAGATCGTCACGTCATGGATGACGACGGCCTGGCGGCGATGCAGAAGCGGGCCGCTGCCGCCGAAGCCGATGAGCCGGCTGCCGCGCGAGCGGGAAAGCAGCGACGTCTGCTCCCAAACGTGACCTGGCCCAGCGCCGAATTCGTCGATTTCGATAGCGGAGAGCTTGAGATCGACGGGCGTGTTGCGCGGCACGGCCAGCCGCCAGCGCACGCCATTCAGAGAGGCTGGCAGGGAGCCTGCGGAAATCTTGCGATCGAGCGCCAGCGTCAGTTCGCGCGCGAAGCGCTGCACGCCCGAAAGGGGCTGGCCGAGGAAACGCCCATTGATGACGATAGATTGCACGCGCAAAACCCGATATTGCATTGATCGGGAACAGCTTGCATCATTTTGTTTAGAGAAGGTTTAGCTGGACTTGCGCGATTTTACGCAAGCGCATCCTTGCTGCTGATTACGGCAACACCACGGGCTCGCATCTCGTCGATTGCCGATTTGACGCCGGCGGGATCGATGCCTCGGCTGGCATCCTCGATGAAGCGGACGGTAACGCCAGGCAGCATTTCAACGGCATCGAGTGCCGAGAATTTCACGCAGTAATCGGTCGCCAAGCCGCAAAGATCGAGTTCGGTGACGCCTTTGTTGCGCAGATAGGCGGCAAGGCCGGTCAGGGCTGCCTGATCGTTGTCGCGGAAGGCGGAATAGCTGTCGACTGCAGGGTTCTGGCCCTTCTGCTGGATGAAATCGACGGAGGTCAGATGAAGGTCGGGATGGAACGCGGCGTCTTCTGTATTCTGGACGCAGTGATCGGGCCACATCATCTGCGGCTTGCCCGAGAGCATGCCGATTTCAAAGGGTTTCTTGCCGGGATGGGAGGAGGCGAAGCTGCCATGACCGGCTGGATGCCAATCCTGTGACGCGATGATGAGATCGTATTTGCCGCTGTCTATGAGCTCATTGGCAATGGGCACGATCTCATCGCCTTCAGGCACTGGAAGATTGCCGCCAGGGCAGAAGCCGTTCTGGATATCGATGAGCAGCAGCGCTTTCATGAGGCCTGTCCTTCCATTTTGTTGCGCTGCACGATGCCAAGCTGCGCGTTTCGGATCAAGCCCTGTGCGCCTCGCCGATGAAGGCGGCGAGGCGCGATGGTTTGTAAAGGCTTATGCCGGCTTGTGGCCTTTGAGGCCATAGAAGGCAATATAGACGTAGCAGATGATCGGCATCAGGAAGGCGAGGTGAATGCCGATCGTATCGGCAAGGCCGCCCTGGATAACAGGCAGGATCGCGCCGCCGACGATGGCAAGGCAAAGAATGCCCGAGCCTTGGCTCGTATATTTGCCGAGGCCATGCAGCGCCAGGCTGAAGATCGTCGGGAACATGATCGAGTTGAACAGACCGATCGCCAGCACGGACCACATGGCGACGTGGCCTGTCGTCAGCACCGTCACCAGCAGAAGGATGATCGCAATGGCGGCATTGAAGGCGAGTGCCTTGCCATCATCGATGTGGCGCATGATTGCCGAGCCGACGAAGCGTCCGACCATCGCGCCGCCCCAGAAATAGGAGACGTAGTGGGCGGCATCGGACTCGGAGAGATGGGCGATATCGGGCTGGCTCAGGAAGTTCACCAGGAAGCTGCCGACGCTGACTTCGGCGCCGACATAAACAAAGATGCCGACAGCGCCGAGCACGAGATGGCGGTACTGCCAGGCGGAGCCGCCGCCGCGCATCGGCTCGACGGTTTCTTCATCTTCGACCTCAGGCAGCTTCAATGCGGCAAAGACGGCAGCAAGCACCAGGAACGCGGCGGCAAGAAGCAGGTAGGGGAACTTGACCGCACCGGCCTCGGCAAGCCGCATGGCGTCGAGCTGCTCCGGCGTCGCGTTGGCGGCCGCAACAGTCGCGGCGGACAGGATAAGCATGGCGCCGAAGTAAGGTGCAATCGTCGTGCCGAGGGAGTTGAAGGCTTGCGTCAGGTTCAGACGGCTGGCGGCCGTATCCGGCGGTCCCAATACGGTGACATAGGGGTTGGCGGCGACCTGCAGGATCGTGATGCCGGTGGCGAGCACGAAAAGCGCGCCCAAGAAAAGGGCGTAGATTCGGTAGGTGGCGGCCGGAATGAACAGGGCGCAGCCGACAGCCGCGATCGCGAGGCCGACAACGATACCCCATTTATAGGTGATGCGCTTCACGAGCGTGCCGGCAGGCAGCGATATGATGGAGTATGCGCCGAAAAAGCAAAGCTGGATGAGCATTGCCTGGGTGTAATTGAGCTGAAAGACGCTTTTCAGGTGCGGGACCAGAATATCGTTCAGGCAGGTGATGAAGCCCCACATGAAAAAGAGTGAGGTGAGTGCGATAAGCGCGAATTGGTAATTGCCCTGGCCTTGGTGTGCGGATGCACGCGCGCTGGTGGGCGCAGAGCTTGTTGCTGAGCCAGCCACTTTTTTATCCTCGGTTTTTGTTGTTACCAGGCTTCGAGATTCGAGCCGGACGAAAAGCCCGAACGGGCCGAAAGAAGAACTGGCGGCGGCTTGCCGAGATACCCGCGGGAAACGCAGAATCCCGAAGCCGCTTCAATCGATATAATCGATTGGATTATCATTGGTAGCTTGCTAGGCATGCGGATTCTGCAATGCTGCAATGCAATCGCTTGCAAGAGTGGAATGTCTAGCCATGCCTTCCGGCTTTTGGGCGGCCTCTTCGATTGGGGCCGCTGCCGACGTCAGTCGAGGCTATGCAAATAGCCGAGAACGGCGCGTTTCACGCGCAGAGCCAGCTGGTTTTTATCCGTGTCGCCATGGTCCCCTGCGGCATCGACCATTCCCTTGATGATGGCGACCACGTCGCGGCTTGCCACTTCTATATCGGCCTGCGGCGGCAAATCCGGTCGCAGCAGGGTTGCACGCGTGAGCTCGAAGAATCGCCGTTTGACTGCTTCGGTGGCGGCATCGAGCGGCAGCCGCGCCTCCTCGAAATCGAGCAAGCGGGCAAGCGCCGGCCGGCGAAGCTGCTGCTCGACGCAAGGGAGGATGAGCGCCGATAGGGCCTCGCTGCCGGTAGGCCTGTCGGCGGCAATTTCCGCCTCTGCGACGAGGCGGGAAGTCTCGCGCAGGATCAAGGCTCCGATCAGCGCATCCTTGCGTGGAAAATACTGATAGAGCGAGCCGACGCTGACGCCGGCTTTCTCCGCGACGGCATTGGTGGAGAAGGCTTCATGGCCGCGCTCTTCCAAAATGCGAGCCGCAGCCTCCACGATGGCTTCGACCGTTGCGAGCGAGCGGGCTTGCTTTGGCGCTTTTCTCGGCGCGGGACGGCTATGGAGCGGACTTTCGGGCATGTTCCTGGAATGCGAGTAGCAAAAAGCGAATTATCGCTCATATTACAGGCCGCGACCCAACGAAACAAGCATTTCAGCGAACATGCCGGGATTGAGTTCCCAGGCAGGGCGGAGAGCGCTTGTGCGAACGACAAGGGAATTGACGCATGTCCAACGAAATTAGATCAGCGATCGTAACCGGCGCATCAAAGGGCATCGGCGCCGCCATTGCGAAGCAGCTTGCCGCCGACGGCTTTCAGATCGTCGTCAATTACGCATCGAGTTCCGAAGAGGCCGCCGATGTTGTCGCCGGTATCGCCGCGGCGGGTGGTCGCGCGATTGCGGTCCGTGCGGATGTCGCCGATGCCGCGGCCGTGACCGCATTGTTCGATCGCGCCGAAGCGGAGTTCGGAAAGGTCGACGTGCTCGTTAACAATGCCGGGATCAGCAAATTCTCGCCACTGGCCGAGGTTTTGGATGAGGATTTTCGGCAGCAGGTTGCCGTCAATCTGACGGGCACCTTCAATGGAATGCGAGAAGGGGCGAGGCGGGTGCGCGATGGCGGCCGCATCATCAATCTCTCCACTAGCATTATCGGTCACTACCCCCCCGGCAACGGCGTTTACGCGGCGACCAAAGCGGCGGTGGAGGCGATGACCCATATCCTTGCGAAGGAACTCGGCCCACGCGGCGTCACGGTCAATGCAGTCGCGCCGGGGCCGATCGCGACCGAATTGCTGTTCAAGGGGCGGTCCGAGGCGCTGATCCAGCGGCTGATAAACGACATCCCGCTCGGGCGCCTCGGGCTGCCGGAGGATATCGCCCAGATCGTATCGTTTCTGGCCGGCTCGCATAGTGGCTGGGTCAACGGACAGATCATCAGGGCAAATGGCGGGCGCAACTAAAGTGGCGCAGCGCGGCGCAAGAGCCTTTGCGGCAGAAGGATCGTCTCCTCGGGCTTGACCCGAGGATCCAAGCACAAGCCTCTTTGTTGCGTAATTGATTGCCGTGTCAGACGACTTTGTCGCCGCCCAGAACGCGGCGCTCTCGTTCGTGCCTCAAATAGACAACACGAATTTGATGGGAAGCCTGTGCGTGGATCCTCGGGTCAAGCCCGAGGATGACGGAGCGCGGGGGAGGCAAGAGGCCGCATAATCAGCCTCTTATCTTAGCGGTTGCACCGATAGGCAGCCTCTGGTCCCAAACTAGATGGCCGACCTTTTACCGCTAAACCCGCTCCACAAACCCATCCAACACCCTTTTCTGCCCCGCGCGGTCGAATTCGATGGTCAGCTTGTTGCCCTCGATTTCCGAGACGTTGCCGTTGCCGAACTTGATGTGGAAGACGCGGTCGCCGATGGCGAATTTGGAGGGTTCGGCGGAGGTGGATTTGGCCACCAGCTCGCCGTCGATGGTGCGCACCTTGGGGCCGCTCTCGCCATAGCCGATGCGCTCGACGGCGTGGCCGGAGCGGCTGCCCCAGTTGTCGCGGGTTGCATCGTTGCGGTTGGCCTGGGCGCGTTTCCAGCCGGGCGTGGAATAGGTGTTGGCGAAGGGATCTGCCTTGTCGAAGCGTGACTGGCCGTAGCCGCCGCGGCCATATCCGCCATAGGATTGTTCGACTTCGGCGACCTGAACATGCATTTCCGGCAGTTCGTCGAGGAAGCGGGAGGGGATCGTGGATTGCCAGAGACCGTGGATGCGGCGGTTGGAAACGAACCAGATGTGGCAGCGGCGCTTGGCGCGGGTGATGCCGACATAGGCGAGGCGGCGCTCTTCCTCCAGCCCGGCGCGACCGCTTTCGTCGAGCGAGCGCTGGTGTGGAAACAGGCCTTCTTCCCAGCCGGGCAGGAACACGGTGTCGAATTCCAGACCCTTGGCGGAGTGCAGCGTCATGATGGAGACGGCGTCGAGATTCTCGTTCTGCTCGGCATCCATGACGAGGGCGACGTGTTCGAGGAAGCCGCGCATGGACTCGAAGCTGTCCATGGAGCGGATGAGTTCTTTCAGGTTTTCCAGGCGCCCCGGCGCTTCCGCCGATTTGTCGTTCTTCCACATGTCCGTATAGCCGGACTCTTCGAGGATCTGCTCGGCAAGATCGGTATGCGGCGTGTTTTCGAGCAGCCCCTGCCAGCGGCGGAAGGATTGGACGACGTCGAACAGCGCCTTGCGCGCCTTCGGCTTCATCTCGTCCGTCTCGATGATGTCGGCCGCTGCCGCCAGCATCGGGATATCGCGCACACGGGCATAATCATGCAGGGCGCGAACCGTGGTATCACCGAGGCCGCGCTTCGGTGTGTTGATGATGCGCTCGAAGGCGAGATCGTCGGCCGGCTGGCAGACGAGACGGAAATAGGCCATGGCATCGCGGATTTCGAGGCGCTCGTAGAAACGCGGGCCGCCGACGACGCGATAGTTCAGGCCGAGCGTGACGAAGCGGTCTTCGAACTCGCGCATCTGGAACGAGGCGCGCACGAGGATGGCGATGTCGTTGAGATTGTGCTTGTTGCGCTGCAGCTGCTCGATCTCTTCGCCGATCGCGCGCGCTTCCTCCTCGGAATCCCAGGAGGCATGCACCTGCACCTTTATATCGTCCGGATCGGAGCGGTCGGTGAACAGCGTCTTGCCGAGCCGGCCCTCATTATGGGCGATCAGATGCGCGGCAGCGCCGAGAATATGTTCGGTGGAGCGATAGTTGCGCTCGAGCTTGATGACCTTGGCGCCCGGAAAATCCTTCTCGAAGCGCAGGATGTTGTCGACCTCAGCACCGCGCCAGCCATAGATCGACTGGTCGTCGTCGCCGACGCAGCAGACATTCTGCTGCTCGCCCTTCTGCCGCTGCGCCAGCAGGCGAAGCCACATATATTGCGCCGTGTTGGTGTCCTGATATTCGTCGACCAGGATGTAGCGGAAGCGCTGGTGATAATCCTTGAGGATATCTGGATTCTGCCGGAACATATTGATCGGATGCAGCAGGAGATCGCCGAAGTCGCAGGCGTTCAGCGTTTTCAGGCGGTTCTGGTAGGCGGCATAGAGTTCGCGGCCCTTGCCGTTGGCGAAGGCGCGCGCGTCGCCTTCCGGAATATCAGCGGGGCTGAGGCCCTTGTTCTTCCAGGTATCGATCATGCCGGCAAACTGCTTGGCCGGCCAGCGCTTGTCGTCGAGCCCTTCCGCCTGGATCAGTTGCTTGATCAGGCGAATGACATCGTCCGTGTCGAGAATGGTGAAGCTGGAGGTGAGGCCCACCAGCTCGGCATGACGGCGCAAAAGCTTGACACCGATCGAGTGGAAGGTGCCGAGCCAGGGCATGCCTTCGACCGCGCCGCCGACGAGCAGCGCGATGCGTTCCTTCATCTCACGGGCCGCCTTGTTGGTGAAGGTGACCGCGAGGATCTGGCTGGGGAAGGCGCGGTTGGTGGAGAGGATATGAGCGATGCGCGTCGTCAGCACGCGCGTCTTGCCGGTGCCTGCGCCGGCAAGCACCAGAACAGGCCCGTCGAGCGTTTCCACGGCTTCCGTCTGCTCGGCATTAAGGCCGGAAAGATAATCCGGCCGGCGGCCGCTGTCGCGTGCCGCCATGGCGCGTGCCGCGATGCCGCCGCCAATGCTGCCGGCAGCCGGCGCGGAACGGCGCGGTGCTGTGTGCTCCGGCTCCTCGTCAAAGAAGGGAATGTCGTCATGTCCAATGGTCATGCGGCCCAATGTAATGATTCTACCCCGAAAGGCAAAAGAAACGGGCCGAAATTAGAACAAAAAGTGCACATTCGCAGCTCTTGATGCGCGTTTTGCATCACGGAGCGGACATGCCGACGAGCCTGTAAAACGTGTCGTTGTCTCACCGAAGATTACAACTTTGTTTGTACCTAAATTGTGGTTTAGCAGTCGATTCACGGGAAGCAGCGGCCGCGTGAACGATGCTCGCCAATCGTCGCGCCGCGGAATAGCGCGAGCACGTCGGGGCTAAGCCAGTTATCATTCCCGCGCATAATTATGGTGAATTATGCGTTGTTCTTAGCGCATTCTTAAGCATGTTTGCTAATCATGAGGATATGTAACCGCCGGAGCGCAGGTGTTGTTTTTGCCTGGCTCCTGTTTGCCGATGCGATCGGCCCGCGCGCATGAGCGCCCGCGGCAAGGTTCCGATGTCTTCTTGTATGTGTTGCGTATTGTTGCGTTCGGAGTTCATGTGCCGTGAGTATTTTTTCGACCTTCATCAGGGTCAGTCCCTCTATGAATACAGCGCTGGAAGTGCTGAGGGACACCCAGGCCAAACTGGGTAATGCCGAACGACAGATGTCGTCGGGCCTGCGGGTTCAAACGGCGAGAGACAATGCTACGTACTGGAAAATCTCGACTTTGACGCATACTGACGTCGGTGCAATTTCGTCGGTTCAGGATGCGCTCGGTCTCGCCGCCTCGACCGTCAGCACGGCTTCCACGGGTGTCGGCAGCGCGATCGACGTCGTCACCGAGATCAGGACAAAGCTTGTTAGCGCCTATGAGACCAGCGTCGACAAGACGAAACTCAATGATGAGATTGCGCAGCTGAAAGAGCAACTGCGCAGCATCGGAGAGTCTGCGACCTTCAATGGCGTCAACTGGACCGTGCTGCGGGATGGCGCCGATCCTACCGATCCGCATGAAGTGCCGGGTTCGCTGATCCGCGGCAGCAACGGGATGGTTTCGATCGGCATGTTGAGCTATGCAGGCGTGAGTTCGACGAGCGGCCCGATCACATCGGCCGATGCGCGCTATCTGATCGATGATCAGTCGAGCGGCTCCGGCGGATATGGCGTGCTGACGTCGACGTCTTTCGCGACCGAGGCCGGGGCTGCAAGGAACTATGTGCTCGTCAGCACTCAGAACGGCAATACGAGCGGCCAGGTGGAGATCTCGCTCGATGCGAATACGACCAAAGGGGCCATCGCCGACATGGTCAACACAGTGACGGGAATGTTGAATCAGCTCAAGACGATCGGGTCCGCCTTCGGCTCCCTCGAATCGCGCATCAATCTCCAGACCGAGTTCGCCAAGAATCTGAGCGATTCCTTGACCAGCGGTGTCGGGAAGCTTGTCGATGCCGATATGGAGCAGCAATCGAGCAAGGTTCTGGCGCTGCAGGCTCAGCAGCAGCTCGGGCTGCAATCGCTCTCGATCGCCAATGCCAGCTACAATACGGCTTTGCAGCTTTTCCAGAATCTCTGAGAGCCAACCAAAATCATAAGAGGCAGAGTTATGCGTATCCTCGTTGCCTCGGTGGCTTTCGCCGTTTTTTCGCTTGGCTGGAGTGTTCGCGGTGCTGTCAGAGGCAGCGTCTGATGTCTATTATTGAAAGATTGTTGCGGAAATTGCTTCCATCCCAAAGATATAAGGGCGTCATAGATTTCTCTTCACGATATTGCCGCAATGCTTCATATCTGCTGCGGCCATCGAACCGGAGAGCGATGATTCCATGATAAAGAGAATTGCCATTCTTGCCCTAGCGGCAGCCTTTTTGAACGCATGCACGACCACCGATCCCTATACAGGTGAGCAGAAAGTTTCCAATACGGCAGGCGGTGCAGCGATCGGTGCCGGTGTCGGCGCTGTCGCAGGCCTTCTGATCGGCCATTCGCCGGCCTCGCGCCGCAATGCCGCGCTGATCGGCGCAGGCGTCGGTGCGCTCGCAGGTGCGGGCATCGGCAACTACATGGACCAGCAGGAATCCGAACTGCGTGCGCAGCTGCAGGGCACCGGCGTTTCGGTTACCCGCGTCGGCGACCGCATCATCCTCAACATGCCGTCGGCGATTACCTTCGATATCGACCAGGACGCGATCAAGCCGGAATTCTTCCCGACGCTGAATTCCGTCGCGATCGTTCTGCGCAAGTTCAACCGCACGCTGATCGACGTCAACGGCCATACAGATTCGACTGGCAGTCTGCAGCATAACCAGGATCTGTCCGAACGCCGCGCCGGATCGGTTGCGTCCTACCTCGGTAGCCAGGGTATCGACCAGCGCCGCATGTCGGCCATCGGTTTCGGTCCATCGCAGCCGGTTGCAACGAACGCAACCGAGGCCGGTCGCGCGCAGAACCGCCGCGTCGAGATCCAGATCGCACCGATCACGCAGAACGGCTAAGCCTTTCTGGACAAAAACGGCCGGGTCTCAGCATCCGGCCGTTTTTTTGCGTCCGATCACGCGTGCATGCTGGCGCCTTTGGTGATCTTGTCGACGATTTTCTTGTCTGCACGCAGCGCGATGCCGACCACCTTGGCGTCCTCAGGCGCGAATTCGGAAAAGACGGCGCGGTTGGCCGCATCATGGCCGGTTGAAAACATTTCCTCGATGAAGATTGAAGACGTGACGCCACGCTCCAGCGAGCGGCGGTGGATGGCGGTAATGCTCTCCTTATCGGCCGAGAGCACGATGATGGGCTGGATCGACAAAGCATTGTAGACGTTGCCGGTGCGATCGCGATAGGCTTCGCCGATGATATCAGGATGCTGCCCGGCTATGCCTGTCGACAGGAACGCCGTTACATTCAGCTTTTGCCAGGATTGAAGGTCGCTTCGCAGAACGATCGCGATTTTGGTATCGAACATCGATGGTCACTTTCATGCAGTCTGGAAATGGGACATTGCGGGAGGATGTAACCGGACAGATCTTCGAGGGTCTTGAACGTTTGTGCGTGACGCCGGAGGCCAACCGCATCCTGTCCGCGCCGGCCTATCCGGGTATCGAGCGCATCCAGGCGCAGTTTCGCGGCGATGCCTTCGAGCTGCATCGGCACGATACCTATGCGCTTGGCGTCACCATGCGCGGCGTGCAGACATTCCGCTATCGCGGCGAACAGCGCTATAGCCTGCCGGGACGGGTGATCATTCTTCATCCGGACGAACTGCATGACGGCGGGGCCGCGACCGATGACGGGCTCGTGTACCGAATGCTGTATCTGGAGCCATCGGTGCTGTTTCAATGCCTCGAAGCGGCGCGTGTCGGCCTGCCTTTCGTCGATGACCCCGTGGTGGAAGACAATCGTCTCGCCGGCTTGCTGCTGGCGGCGCTTGGTGAGCTCGATCGCGAGCTGGATGAGCTCTTCGTTGACGATTTCGTCTCGCGGCTGACCGACGGGCTTGTCCAGCACGCCCGTTTGCCGCAACGGCCTTTAGGTAGCATTGCCTGGGGGCAGGTGAAGGCTGCGCGGGACTACCTCGAAGCGCATGTCACGCGGGGTGTGCGCTCGCAGGAGCTTGAGCGCATCACCGGCCTCGATCGCTTTGCGCTGGCGCGACATTTCCGCGCCGCGTTTGCAACAAGCCCGCATCGGTTCCTGCTGATGCGGCGGCTGCAGCAGGCAAAGGCGATGATCGGCGCGGGAGAGCCGATCGCGGAGGTGGCCGCCGCAACCGGGTTTGCCGATCAGAGCCATCTCACCCGGCATTTCAAGAAGGCGTTCGGCATTGCTCCAGGTGCCTGGAACACTATGGTTCAAAGAACCGCTTAGCCGAGCTTGCCAACCTTCAATGCAGGCCGAGGAACTGCTTGAGTTCAGGTGTTTGCGGATTGGCAAAGACTTCGCCCGGCGGTCCGATTTCGTGCACGCGCCCCTGGTGCATGAAGACCACGCGCGAGCAGACGTCCCTGGCGAATTTCATCTCATGCGTCACCATCAGCAGCGTCATGCCTTCGCCGGCCAGTTCGCGCACGACAGCAAGGACTTCCGCCACCAGCTCCGGGTCCAGCGCGGAGGTGATTTCATCGCAGAGAAGCGCGATCGGCTGCATGGCAAGTGCTCTTGCGATGGCGACGCGCTGCTGCTGGCCGCCTGAGAGTTCATCCGGATAGGCGTCGAACTTGTGCCCAAGGCCGACGCGGTCGAGCATGCGCCGCGCCATCGCCTCGGCTTCGGCCTTGGCAGTCTTCTTGACGACCATCTGCGAGAGCATGACGTTGCGTCCCGCACTCAGATGCGGAAAGAGATTGAACTGCTGAAAGATCATGCCGACCTTCAGCCGGAGCGCCTTCAGATGCAGGTCGTCAGGCAAAAGCTGTGCACCGGCCACGGAAATCGAGCCGTCATTGATCGTCTCCAGCCCGTTGATGCAGCGCAGCAGTGTCGATTTTCCGGAGCCGCTCTTGCCAATGATAGCGATGACCTCGCCCGGCTCGACATCGAGGTTGATGCCCTTCAGGACTTCATTGGTGCCGAAGCTCTTGCGGACTTCAGTGATTTCGATGAGCGACATTGAGCTTCCTCTCCAGGATCTGGCTGCTCTTCGACAGCGGCCAGCACAGGGCGAAATAGATAAGCGCGACAAAGCCGTAGACGGTGAATGGCTGAAAGGTCGCGTTGGTGATGACGGTGCCGGCCTTCGATAGCTCTACGAAGCCGATAATGGAGGTCAGGGCCGTGCCCTTGACGACCTGCACGGAGAAGCCGACCGTCGGCGGCACGGCGATGCGCAGCGCTTGGGGCAGGATGACGTAGCGCATCTGCTGCAAATAACCCATGCCGAGACTTGCCGATGCTTCCCATTGTCCCTTGGCGACGGCCTCGACGCAGCCGCGCCAGATTTCGGTCAAAAAAGCAGCCGACCAGAGGGTGAGGGCGACGCCGGCAGCCAGCCAGGCCGGCACGTCGATGCCGAAAAGCCCGAGGCCGAAGAAGGCGAGGAAGAGCTGCATCAGCAGCGGCGTGCCCTGGAACAGCTCGACGAAATATCTGACCGCGACGCGGCCGACCTTTGCCTTGCCGATGCGAAGGAACAACAGGATTGCGCCGACGATGGCGCCGCCGGCAAAAGAGACGAGCGATAGTAATATCGTCCAGCGTGCGGCCAGAAGCAGGCCGCGCAGAATATCCCATGTGGTGAATTGGATCATTGGCGGACCCTGCGTGGAAAGATCAGCTTGCCCACTGCGGCAAGTGCCTGCCGAAGCAGGACCGCCAGCGCGAGGTATATCGCCGTGGATACGAAATAGGCCTCGAACGCACGGAACGAGCGCGACTGGATGAAGTTGGCGGCGAAGGTCAGATCCTCGGCGGCGATCTGCGAGACGACGGAGGAGCCGAGCATGACGATGACGACCTGAGAGGACAGTGCCGGCCAGATGCGCTGCAGAGACGGAACGAGGATGACATGCCGGAAGGTCTCGAACCGGGTCATGGCCAGGCTGGCACCCGCTTCGAACTGGCCGCGCGGCGTTGCCTGTATGCCGGCGCGGATGATCTCGCAGCTATAGGCTCCGAGATTGATGATCATGGCGAGATTGGCGGCCGTCATCTCGTTCATCTGAACGCCGATGCCGGGCAGGCCAAAGAAAATGAAGAAGAGCTGGATCAGAAACGGCGTATTGCGGATGAGCTCGACATAGGCAGCCACGAAGGGTTTGAGCCAGCTCGGGCCAAGTGCGCGAGCCCAGGCGCAGGCAATTCCGAGGATAATGCCAAGCACAGCGCCGATAAGGGTCAGCTCCACCGTGACGAGAACGCCCTTGATCAGCGTGGGATAGTATTCGGCAAGCCAGCCGAAATCGAAGTGATAGCGCATGGGAGAAAGCCTCGCTGAGACCGATCACGCCGCCGAATGACGGCGAGATCAGTCCTGCGTTGATCAGAAGCCGGCCGGCAGGTCGGCGCCCAGCCACTTCTGTGACATCTTGTTCAGTGTCCCGTCCGCCTTGGCGGCGGCAATGATGTCATTGACCTTCTTCTGCAATGCCTGCTCGTTCTTGTTCAGGCCGATGAAGCAGGGGGAGTTGGTGATGAGGAATTTCATCTCGGGCTTCTTTGGCGGATTCCTGGCAAGAATGGCCGCCGCGACGACATTGCCGGTTGCAACCAGCTGAACCTGTCCGGACAGGAACGCGGAGATGGTGCCGTTATTGTCCTCGTAGCGCTTGATCGTCGCATCTTGCGGCGCGACCTTGGTCAGCGCGAGATCTTCGATCGCACCGCGGGTGACGCCGATCGTCTTGCCGGAAAGGTCTTCGGGCTTAGCGGCCGCGATATCGCCGGGACCGAAGACGCCGTTGAAGAAGGGCGCATAGGCGTCGGAGAAATCGATGACCTTTTCACGATCCGGATTCTTGCCGAGGCTTGAGATCACCAGATCGACCTTGTTGGTCTGCAGATAGGGAATGCGGTTGGCGCTGGTAACCGGAACAAGCTCCGTTTTCACGCCGAGTTTTTCGCCGATCAGATTGGCCATGTCGATGTCATAGCCCATGGGTGCCATGTCCGTGCCGACACTGCCGAAGGGCGGAAAGTCCTGCGGAACGGCGACGCGCAGCGTGCCGCGCGAGGTTATGTCGCTCAGGGCATCCGCCCGAGCTGCGCCAGGGGCGGAAACCGACCCCATCGCCAGCATCGCGATACCGAGTGCCATGAGCATTTGTCTGCGCTTCATCGAATGTCCTTCCAATCGTGGCTGTATGAAAGCTGAAAGGCGAAAGGCAAGACATATGCCAGTCGGCGGAAGACTGCCTCGCGATGTCATGGTATGGATGAAAGTGAATGTTCGGTGATCGTTGAGGCGATGGATTGATTAAAATATAGGCAAAATTCTGCCGCGATGCTTTTTCCGGCCAGCCGATCGTCGCACCTTTGATCAATCGCACAAAACTTGAACTTATGCGCGATAGCGGCTCACTTTCATCACTGGACAGCCCCGCCCCAAATGCCCCATAGAACCGAGAGGGGTTAACGCCCTGGACGACCGCGATGGGAGATTCGGACTATGGTTTTGGCTGATGCAAAGGCGGGAACACGCAACGAGGCCGGCATATCCGCCGTTCTCGGCATTCTGAAGCAGGCCTTCGGTGAACGTTTCCAGACGGGCGAGAGTTTTCGTGCCCAGCACGCCCACACCACCACTTATATCCCATCGCAGTTGCCGGACGGCGTGGTCTTTGCTGAAACGAGCGAGGACGTGCGGACTGTCGTGAAGGCATGTGCCGAACACAAGGTCCCGGTTATTCCTTTTGGCACCGGGTCTTCGCTGGAGGGGCAGGTGAATGCGCCGCAGGGCGGCATTTCCATCGATTTCAGCCGCATGAACCGTATTCTCGAAGTCAATGCCGAGGATCTGGATTGCACGGTCGAGCCCGGTGTCACCCGCGAGCAGCTTAATACCTACCTGCGCGACACGGGCCTGTTCTTCCCGATCGATCCGGGCGCTAACGCTTCTATCGGCGGCATGGCATCGACGCGCGCATCGGGTACCAACGCCGTGCGCTATGGCACGATGAAGGACAATGTTCTGTCCGTGACCGTGGTGACTGCCAATGGCGAGGAAATCCGCACCGCCCGCCGCGCCAAGAAATCATCCGCCGGTTACGATCTGACACGGCTCTTTGTCGGAGCGGAAGGCACGCTCGGCGTACTGACGTCGATCACCCTGCGCTTGCAGGGCATTCCGCAGAAGATCGCCGGTGGGGCCTGCGCTTTTCCGGACGTCAAGGCGGCTTGCGATGCCGTCATCATGACCATCCAGATGGGCGTTCCCGTCGCGCGCATCGAGCTGCTCGATGCCATGCAGATGCGGGCCTGCAACCGCTATTCCGGCCTGACCTATGACGAGAAGCCGACGCTTTTCCTTGAATTCCACGGCACCGACGAGACGGTAGCGCTGCAATCGGCGCAATTTGCCGAGATCGCAGCCGAGTGCGGTGGCGGCGAATTCCTTTGGACAAGCAATGCCGAAGAACGCAACAAGCTCTGGAAGGCCCGCCACGACGCCTATTGGGCCTGCCGGGCGTTGGCGCCGGAGTTGGCTGCGCTATCGACAGATGTCTGCGTGCCGATCTCACGCCTTGCCGAATGTGTCGCGGAAACCCAGGCCGATATCGAGGCGCATGGCCTGCTGGCACCGATCGTCGGCCATGCTGGCGACGGCAATTTCCATGTGCTCGTCCTATTTGACGACAAGACGCCTGAAGGGATCGCTGTTGTCGAGGAATTCGTCGCGCGCCTCAATGCGCGTGCGCTCGCCATGGATGGCACATGCACCGGCGAGCACGGCATAGGGCAGGGGAAGATGGCGTTTCTGGAGCAGGAGCTCGGCGATGCCGTCGATCTGATGCGTCAAATCAAGGAGTCGCTCGATCCGGACGCCATTTTCAATCCAGGGAAGATATTCCGCAGGCACTGAAAGATGGAATATTTTCATGATCTTGGCTTGCTACGCGTGCGAATGGCGCTAGGCTGCATCCGCACTTTTCCGGTTTTTGCCACAAAAAGCCACTGACACGCGCTAGAGGAGGCGTACCTCTTAAAAAGAGCTGCTGTGACAGGCGGAGATCGGGTAGAACCGTACATAGACTAAATTATGCCGTGTATGCGCTCTGACAAGCGAGACCTGCATACGTTGGGAATGAAGATTGGAGACGATACGCGTTGTTAGGTAGGGTCCTGGTTTTTCTGGGTGGATTGCTTGTGGTGGTGCTGTTCCTGGCGCTGCTCGCCCCGCTCTTCATAGACTGGACCGATTTTCGCAAGAACTTCGAGGATCAGGCGAGCCGCATCATCGGCAAGAAGGTGACTGTTCATGGCACCGTGGATGCCCGTCTTCTGCCGTTCCCGTCGGTGACGCTGCATGACGTCCGCGTCGGCCAGGAGGCTGATGGAACGCCGCTCGTGCAGGTGGCTGAATTCTCCATGGATGCGGAACTTGCGCCTTTCCTTTCCGGCGAAGCGCTGATCTTCGATATGCGGGTGTCCAAGCCCAAGGTGCGGCTGCGGTTGCTGAAGGACGGCACGCTCGACTGGATGCGCGGTAGCCAGCCGGAAATTCCCGCAAAGTCCGTCGTGCTCGAAAGCGTTCACGTAGAAGACGGCGATATTCTCTTCATCGACGAGCAAACGGGCAGGACCCGGCACGTCACGGGCCTGAATGCCCAGATGTCGGCGCGGTCGCTTGCCGGCCCTTGGCGTATCGAGGGCGATGCGGCCCTCGACAACGAGCATGGCAATTTCACGGTTTCCAGCAGCCAGCCTGACGACAACGGCGTCCTGCGCGTCCGCACCCGGCTGATGCCGGACCGCCATCCGCTTAATGTCGATCTCGATGGCGAGCTTAAACTCGTCAACAGCAAGCCCGATTACATGGGCTCCTTCACGGCCGGGGTTAACGACAAGCAGACGCGCGATTCTGCCGATCAGAAGGCGCAGCCCCGCATTAAGGGCCGTTTCGAGCTGACGAATGACCGTATTCGCGTTCCGGAATATCGCCTTGAAGTCGGTGCCGATGACGATCCTTATGTCGTCACAGGCGAGGCGACGCTGGATACAGGTTCCAAGCCGGAATTCCTGCTGACGGCCGATGGTCAGCAGATCGACGTCAACCGTCTCGGCAACAACAAGGGCACCAACGGCAAGACCAATCGCAACCCGGCAATCTCGGCGCGTCAGCGCCTCAACAATTTGATTGCGATTGCGGCCGAGATCCCGGTGCCACAGGTTCCCGGCAAGGCGACCTTCCGGCTGCCGGCCATCGTGGCGGGTGACACGACCATACGCGACGTGCAGCTCGATCTCGAACCGGCGGGAACGGGATGGAAGATCGATCATGCGATCGGCACGATGCCCGGCCGCACACAGGTCGAAGCGCGCGGCAATCTCATGCTGCGGGACGAGCCCAACTTCATCGGTAATCTGGTTGTTGCGTCCAACCAGCCGTCAGGATTGGCCTCGTGGCTTGTCGGGTCCGTCGATCCGGCGATACGCCAGCTGCGTCAGGCCGGCTTCTCCGCCGATGTCAGCCTGAAGCATGACGAGCAGCGCTTCGAAAATCTCGAGATCGCAATTGGTCCGGCCACGCTGAAAGGCCGGATCGATCGCCAGAGCGGGACGGACAAGGCGCCGCCAAAGCTTGCAGTCGATCTGACCGGCGATGCTCTCGACCTCGATGCGCTGAGGGCGCTGACCGGGCTCTTTACAGGCCAGGATACGGGAGAATCCTTCTTCGATCACCGGATTACGGCGCATCTCCAGGCTGGAAAATTCATGGCCTTCGGCGTGCCAGCCGATAATGTCGATACCTCATTTTCCGTTGCCGACGGCGCTCTGACGATCGACAAGCTTTCGGTGCACAATGTCGCCGGCGCCGAAATCACCGCAACGGGCCGCGCTGATGGCACGCCATCCGACTACAAGGGATCGGGCGAGATCACCTTCAAGGCCGCAGATCCGGGGCCATTCTTTGAAATGCTGCGTCAGCATTTGCCGCACCATCCCGTCATGGACCGTTTGGTGCGCAATGCAGCCTGGTATGGAAATACGGCTCTTCGCGGGGCAGTGACGCTTGGCGGCGATCAGGACAACGCGCTGACGGTGACGCTTGCCGGCGTTTCCAACGGCAGCCGCGTCAATTTCGATTATCGCATGTCCGATCTTTCGGCGTTCACGGGCAAGGGCACCACGACGCTTGAGGGAACGCTGGAAAACTCGGTGACGTCGATCCTGTTCGGCCAGGCGGGTCTCGATCCGTTGCCTGTCGAAGCCGATGCCAATGGTCGTCTGACGCTGAAAGTGTCGGCAAGTGGCACCGATCCGGCGGATGCCGCGCTCACTTTTGCGACCGACAAAACATCGTTTACCGCAAACGGCAAGGTGGATGTCCGTCCAGCTACCTTCCTCAACGGCAACATAGCGCTATCGTTCGAAAGCGCTGACATCGATCCCTATTTCGTAATGAACGGCATCGGTATTCCGCAGATGGGCGCTGGTTTGCCGGTGAAGTTTCAGGCTAATGCCGCATTGAGCCCGGACAAGATCGTATTTTCGGATATGAAGGGGCTGTTTGCCGACAACAACATGTCCGGCACGCTGACCGTCGATCGGAAGGCGCCGAATCTAAAGGCCTCGGGTGAATTGTCGCTCGACAAGATGGATCTCGACTGGCTGGCGGAAGCCATCTACGGGCCGATGAGTGATCCGAAAACAGGCGCGCTCAACAAGGACAAGCTCGGCCTTCCAGCCTTCGGCGGCATGGACATCGGCGTCAAACTCTCTGCAAAACAGGTATGGCCTGGTCTGTTCGGTCCCATTTCGAATTTCACCGCCAATGCAGCTTACAGGGGCGAGGAGTTGCGGCTGAACGATCTGACGGGTGGCTGGAATGGCGGTACGCTGACCGGGAGCGCGATGTTCGCCAATTCGGATGGCACCGGCCTGCTGCAGACGAAGCTCAGCCTTGCCAATGGCGATCTTGCGGCTGTTGCCTGGCAGCGCGATGGGGCGCCGCTTGCGACCGGCCGCTTCGGCCTTGCGATGAATGCCGAAGCGAGTGGCAAGAGCATTGCCGACCTTGCCGCGAATGCGAGCGGTTCGGGTGAAATGAAGCTCGGCGAGACGCATGTGCGTGGCCTCAATCTTTCCGTCATGCCGCCGCTCCTCTCGGCGACGGATCAGATTCAGGGCGATATCACCGCCGCCAAGGTGCTGCCGATCGTGCAGACGCTGCTGAACAATGGCGAAGCGGTCCTGCCGGCGACCAGCATCCCTTTCAACATTTCCGCCGGTGTTGTGCGAGCGACCAATATTATCGCCGGCAACGATCTAGCAAAGCTTTCGGGCAATGCCGAAATCAGCCTGCCGGATGAACGCATTCGCGGCTCACTCGGTATCGACTTCAAGGCCGGTGCCGAAGCGCAGAGCGGGGCGGAACCGGCCCTACGCCTCGATTTCGCCGGACCGCTCTCCGCACCTGGCCGGACGATGGATATCACGGATGTCACCAGCTTCCTGTCTGTCCGGGCATTCGAGCGCGAGCGCCGTCGGGTGGAGCGCTTGCAGGCCAATGTGCTTGAAAAGCAGCGGCTGCGGCGTGAGGTGGCGCTGTACAAGTATGTTGCAGGCGTGCGCGAGGCTCAGCGCCAGCGCGATGCCGCCATCGAGCAACAGCGCCGTGCAGAAGAGGAACGGTTACGCAATCTGGCTCAGCAGGCGGCCGCTCAGAAGCAAGCGGATGAAGAGGCGCGCGCCAAGCTGGCGGCGGAGGAAGCGGCCAAGGCCAAGGCGGCCGCCGACGCGCGAACCAAGGCTGAAACTCAGCATCCGACGGCACCTTTGAATTTCAATGAGCTGCCGGGAGTTGCCCAGTAAACCGGAAGGTTGTGGATTGATCCACATCTGGTAGGTAAAGCGCGCTCACGACATCGTCTTGAGCTCTCTGCAACTATTCAGTTGCGATCCTTCAGCCATTTAAGGACATAGAGGCGGAGCGCAGAGGAGAGATTGCTGCCGGCTTCGCGCCCGTCGTCGATCTCGGAGATCAGTGCTGCGAGCGACGTGCCGCGCGCGTTGGCGATCGCCTTCAGTTCTGTCCAGAAGGCATCCTCGAGGGAAAAGCTCGTGCGATGGCCATGCAGCGTCGCGGAATGTTTACGGATCATCGGCGGATCGATCAAAAATCGGAAATGGCGGGATATTTCTGAAAGTGATTCAAAATGCGGAAGTAAGCAACTGATTTCTGAAGTTTTTTATCTCAGAACCTAAATTAGTCTTCGGTCTTCTTGGTTTCGATTCGGCCGGCCTCGTGCGCCTTTGCGGCCTTTTCGTTAAGCGTTGTCGTCAGCTTCTTCTCAGCCTTGGTCCTTCCGAAGGCGATGCGGTTCTGCTCAGCCTGCGTTTCCTTATCAGAGCGGGCCTGCTTCTTGCGAAACTGGCGCAGATTGACGATTTCGGCGCTCATTAATCTATTCCGTTACCGACATGAAAAAGGGAAGCGGATGCTTCCCCTATAATGGCTACTGCTTCTTGCGGAATGCGTCGAGAGAGACAACCGATCCCGGCTTCTTTTCCTCGCCTTCCTTGGCTGCCGCCGCAGGCGCTTCCTCGCCTTCGACCGGCACCGGATAGGCCGTGATTTCGCCGGAGGAGGTCTCTTCTTCTTCATCAGCCAGCGGCACGTCAAATTCCAGTTCGAAATTGACGGAGGGGTCGTAGAAGCCGCGGATGGCGTTGAAGGGGACGACCAGCTTTTCCGGGACGTCGGAGAAGGAGAGGCCGATTTCGAATTGGCTTTCCGTGATCTTCAGATCCCAGAACTGGTGCTGGATGACGATGGTCATCTGTTCGGGATATTTCGCCTTCAGGTGCTGCGAAATGCGCACGCCCGGGGCGCCGGTCAGAAAGGTGATGAAGAAATGGTGGTCACCGGGCAGGCGGCCTGTAGCGCCGACCTCGGTCAGCACCTTGCGGATTACTCCCCGCAGGGCGTCCTGTGCCAAAATGTCGTAGCGGATATGATCCTGCCCCATGCTTTCCTGTCTTTCGTTGGCCATGCTTTTTATAGGCTTATGCCACGCTGAGCGCCGCCGGAAAAGCCCTATGCGCGAGTCACCGCATGTCGATCCATAATATAGCACTGGAGAAGAAGGTGAAGGCTTCTGTTGCCAGGTGCCTTCGAACCCCGCCTAAGAGTGCGACCCCTTAGGACTTTATTTGAAGTGTCACACCGCGATTAAGCAGCGAGACGAGCTTCCGCATAGTTGTCGTTTGCAACTACAATTTTAGCCCGATAACGGCGGTACAATGCCGAGCGAAAAGTCGATCTTTACACCCTTGTCGATCCTGTTTCGCCCCCATCAAAAGCCGGTCTGTCGCAAGTTCTGCCGGCCGGTTTTTGGTGGAGGCGCCGGGTACCGCCCCCGGGTCCAATAGGTTTATTACACCGCTCATTTATCGCCATAGCCGGCCCGAAGACCGGCAAGGGTGATATAGTGTTTTCCGCAGGCGAAGGGAAGGGCAATTGTCATAAATGCTTCGCGGAAACATCGGTTTGCCCCGAAGGCCGCGAGATTTGCCTGAATTACGTTTGGCCGCGGTTGGTTTCGCAGCGGCTTGTCACTAGAATTGCGAAAAAGGAATCGGCAGGCTGTCGTTCAGGCAAGCCTTTTGGCCGGAAAATTCAAGCGATTTCGGAGCGGAAGATGGCTCGTCACCCAGAGTATCAATATCTCGACCTGATGGCGCATCTGCTCGAGCATGGCGATCGCCGCATCGATCGCACCGGCGTCGGCACCTTGAGCGGTCTCGGCGCCATGATGCGCTTCGATCTCTCGAAGGGGCAGATTCCGATCTTCACTACCAAGCGCGTCTACTGGAAGCTCGCCGTTAAGGAGATGCTCTGGTTCCTGACGGGCGACACCAACATCCGCAATCTCCTGAAGGAAAATGTGCGGATCTGGACCGACTGGCCGCTGGCGAAATATCGTAAGGCGACAGGCGAAGAGATCGATCAGGTCGCTTTTGAAAAGCGCATTCTGGAGGACGAGGCCTTTGCTCTGCAATGGGGCGATCTCGGCCCGGTTTATGGCAAGCAGTGGCGGCAATGGCGCGATGCCGAAGGCCGCGTGCATGACCAGCTGGCCGCGGTCATCAAGGATCTCAAGGCCAATCCCGGCAGCCGCCGCATAATCTTCCACGCCTGGAATGTCGGCGAGCTCGCTGATATGGCGTTGCCTCCCTGCCACATGGTTTACCAGTTTCACGTATCGAATATCTCGGCCGAAGGGGGCAAACGGCCGCGTCTCAGCCTGATGGTTTTCCAGCGCTCATGCGATCTGTTCCTCGGCAATCCCTTCAACATTTGCCAGCAGGCGGTTTTGCTGGCTATGGTCGCGCAGCAGGTCGATATGGATATGGGCGAGCTGGTCTGGTCGGGTGGTGACGTCCACCTCTACCTCAACCATCTGGACGCGATCCGCGAGCAGCTCAGCCGTGAGCCGAAGCCGTTTCCGACTTTGCGGCTGCTACGCCGGCCCGACAGCATCGACGATTATCGTATCGAGGATTTCGAGGTTCTCGGATATGAGCCGCACGCGGCGATCGCGGCCGAAGTCGCGGTTTAGGCCTTCGGCTTGGCGTCGGGATCGGTGCGCTGATCAAGGAGTAGTTGCAGGAAGGCGAGATCGAGCCATCGTCCGAACTTCGTGCCGACCTGCGGAAGAAGCCCGACCTGCTGGAAACCGAGCTTTTCATGCAGCCGGATCGAAGCCTCGTTGCCTGCCTCGATGCCCGCGACCATTGCATGCTTGCCGATCGCCCGAGCGCGCTCGATGAGCTCGATCATCAGCGCCTTGCCGATGCCGCCGCGGTACTGATCGTTTCGCACATAGACGGAGTGCTCGACCGTGTGCCGATAGCCGTCGAAGGCGCGCCAGTCACCGAAGGAGGCATAGCCGACGACTTCGCCATGCTCATTGGTTGCGACCAGCACGGGATAGCCGAGCTTGTGTCGATCCTGCAGCCACTGCTTGCGATTGGCGATATCGACCTGCGTCTCGTTCCAGATCGCGGCGGTATTGGCGACGGCGTCGTTATAGATCGCGGTTATTCCCGCGAGATCTTCGTCTGTCGCATCGCGAATTTGCATCGGTCGCTCCGTAGACTCCATCCCTCAGATTGGATGGTCGTATCGTTTGTTCTTCATGCTGTCATACACCGATTTCGACGCCTGTCTACTATGTTATTACATGGCTGCATCGGAGATCAAACTCAGCTACGAAAGAATCCAGATTTTTTAGTGATGTGCGTCGATTGTTACTGCGGTGAAAGTCCACTATAGTAAAACGCATGTCTCAACTTGATGATATTGACAGGCGCATTGGCGCACGCATTCGCATCGAACGGGAAAGCCGTGGTTGGTCGCTGACCGAGTTGGCCGAACGCTCGGCCGTTTCCCGGGCTATGATCCACAAGATCGAGCGCGGCGAGAGCAGCCCGACGGCGACGCTGCTCGGTAAGCTTTCCGGTGCCTTCAGCCTGAGCATGTCGGCCTTGATGGCACGTGCGGAGATGCAGCAGGGCCGGTTTCTCCGGAAGGAAGAGCAGCCCGTCTGGGTCGATCCGCAGACGGGCTATGAGCGCCGGCACGTTTCCCCGACGTCGGACCTGCCGCTCGATCTCGTCCGCATCGAGTTGCCCGCGGGGGCGGAGGTTCCGATGCCCGCATCGGCTTATGCCTTCGTGCGGCAGCTCATCTGGGTGCTGGAGGGACAGCTGACCTTTCTCGAGGGAGATACGAAGCACTCGATGTCGCCGGGCGATTGCCTCGAGCTCGGTCCGCCGACGGATTGCGTTTTCAAGAATGAAAGCGGAGAGCCCTGTATCTATGCTGTCCTCGTGCTTCGCAACGCTTGACGACCCCCGCTAAACTTAGCGTTACCGCAAGGCATTGCGCTCGTCCGGTCGGACGATAGGCGATATGCTGCCGTCTTCCTCGATCGGAGAAGGAGATTGGCCGTGGAGATCGCAGTCATCGGAGCCGGTGCCATGGGAAGCGCCATTGGCCGGCGTTTGGTCGAAAATGGGGCGAGGGTGCTCACTTATCTCGACGGACGCTCGGCTTCGACCATCGAACGGGCGAAAGCAGCCGGCATGGAGCCGGTTGGATTGGACGCTATCGCCGCGTCGCGTCTCATTCTTTCCATCGTTCCGCCGGCGGAGGCTGTTGCCGTCGCTGAGCAGATTGCCGCTGAACTGCGCCGGATGGGCGCGAAAACGACCTTCATGGACTGCAATGCGATTTCGCCGAGGACCATGACCGAGGTTGCGGCGATTTTCGGCCGCGACTGCGGAGTGGTGCTCGACGGCTCCATCATCGGCGGTCCGCCGAAGCCCGGCCAGAAGGGGCCGAAACTCTATGTGAGCGCCGATACCGCGAACGACAGTGGCGTGTTGGTCGAATACGGACTGCAGGTTCGCCACATCGATGGGGCAATCGGCGCGGCCTCGGCATTGAAGATGTGCTATGCCGGTATCAACAAGGGCGTTACAGGCCTCGGCGCCGCCATGCTGCTTGCCGCGATCCGTTCGGGTGCCGATGCCGCCCTGAAGCGCGAACTTCAGGAAAGCCTGCCGGATCTCGATGCGAAATTCGTCAACGGCATTCCGGACATGTATCCGAAAGCCTACCGATGGGTCGCGGAGATGGAAGAGATTTCCGAGTTCCTCGGTGAGGATGATCCGGCCGCCTTGATCTTTAAGGGCATGGCCGGGCTCTATCGGAAGATGGCCAGGGACCGGGAAGAGGGAGGTCTGTCGGCCCGCCAGCTCGATAAATTGAATAGCGGTGGCTGATATAAGGCCGGGATAGGTGCGTTCCATCTGCCGCCGCCGCCTTGATGATGTAAAGTCGCCTCGCCGACTCGTATTGGCGTCGGCGAGGCAGATTGAGGGAGAGGTATGACCCAGCCGATCAAGACCATCGTCGTTGCCGTATCGCGCAACGGCATCATCGGACGCGAAGGCGACATGCCCTGGCGATTGTCATCCGATCTCAAGCGTTTCAAGGCGATGACGCTCGGCAAGCCGGTGATCATGGGACGTAAGACGTTCCAGTCGATCGGCAGGCCACTGCCGGGCCGGCCGAATGTCGTCATTACCCGCGACACCGACTTTACAGCCGAGGGGATAACGGTCGTGCACTCGCTGGATGAAGCGATCTCGATTGCATCCCGTCTGGCCAAGGAGAGCAATGTCGACGAAATCTGCATCCTCGGCGGCGGCGAAATCTATCGGCAGGCGATCGATCTCTCCGACCGGCTACTGATCACCCATGTCGAGGCGGATGTGGAAGGCGACACGTCCTTTCCGAAGATCGATCCCGGCATCTGGCAGGCAGATGGCGAGCTTGCCGTGCCGGCTGGAGAAAAGGACACTTATCCGACGCGTTTCGTTCGCTATTTCAGGCGAAAGGCATAAGAGCTGGCCCTAAAAAGCAGATATTTTCCAATGAATCCGACGAACTTCCTGAAGTCGCGTTGAAAGCAGGTGCTTCGATACCTATAACGGGAAACAATCGCTGCCACCCACGGATTTCGTCGGCTTGGCGCGATATCGGGAGTCAACAAACAAAGAGGTTTTGATGCCTTGGAGCAATCAGAATGGCGGCGGCGGTGGCCCATGGGGCGGCGGTGGCGGCGGAAATAATCAGGGACCTTGGGGACAGGGACCGAACCGGCCGCGGGGCAGCGGCAACGGAGGGCCTCCGGACCTGGAGGATATCATTCGCCGCGGTCAGGACCGATTGAAAGGGTTCGTGCCAGGTGGCTTCAATGCAGGCGTCGTTCTCATCATCATCGCAGTGATTGCCGTTTTCTGGCTGATCCAGTGCATCTATACCGTGCAGCCGGACGAGCGCGGCGTTGAACTGCGCTTCGGCAAGCCACGTGAAGAAATCTCCATGCCAGGCCTGCATTTCCATATTTGGCCGATGGATCGCATCGAATTCGTGAAGGTCACAGAGCAGCAGCGCAATATCGGCGGCCGCTCTTCGGCCGGTTCGAATGCTGGCCTGATGCTGACGGGCGATCAGAACATCGTCAACGTGCAGTTCTCGATCCTCTATACCGTGACCAACCCGCAATCCTATCTGTTCAATCTCGAGACCCCCGACGAGACTTTGCAGCAGGTTGCGGAAAGTGCGATGCGTGAGGTCGTTGGTCGCCGCCCGGCTCAGGACATCTATCGCGACAAACGTCAGGAAATCGCAACCGAGGTCAGAAGTATCATCCAGGATACGATGGATCGCTACGGCTCCGGTATCTCCATCAATGCCGTCCCGATCGAGGATGTCTCGCCGCCGCGCGAAGTGGCCGACGCATTCGAAGAAGTACAGCGTGCGGAGCAGAACGAAGACCAGCAGGTGGAAGAGGCCAATCAATACGCCAACCAGAAGCTCGGTCAGGCCCGCGGCCGCGCCGCTCAGATCCGCGAAGAAGCGGCTGCCTACAAGGATCGTATCGTGAAGGAAGCTCAGGGTGAGGCGCAGCGCTTCATCTCGATCTACGACGAATACGTCAAGGCGCCCGAGGTCACGCGCAAGCGCCTGTTCCTGGAAACCATGGAGTCCGTCATCGGCAATTCCAACAGCATCATCATCGACGACAAGCAGGGCGTCGTGCCTTATCTGCCGCTGAATGAAGTCGGCAAGCAGTCCACGACCCAGGCGGGCAAGCCCGCTGCTGCAACTCAGCCGGAGGCCAAATAATGACATCCAGCCGTTTGCCAGCCATTCTTATCGCGCTCGCGGTAGTACTGCTGCTTATCTATTCGTCGGTGTTCGTGGTCAATGCCCGTGAACAGGCGATCGTCCTGCGCTTCGGCCAGATTCGCGCCGTGAAGACGGAGCCGGGCATCTACTTCAAGCTGCCTTTTGCCTTCATGGATGCCGATCGCGTCCAGTATGTGCAGCAGCAGGAACTCCGCTTCGATCTGGACAATATCCGCGTCCAGGTCTCGGGCGGTAAGTTCTACGAAGTCGATGCATTCGTCGTCTACAAGATCATGGATGCGCGCAAGTTCCGCGAGACCGTCTCGGGCGATCGCGATGCGGCTGAATCGCGTCTTAGGACGCGCCTCGATGCTGCTCTGCGTCGCGTCTATGGTCTACGCGGCTTCGAGGCGGCGCTTTCCAACGAGCGTGCCGCGATGATGACGGACGTGCGCAACGATCTCCATCGCGATGCGGAAACGCTCGGCCTCAACATCGAGGACGTCCGCATCCGCCGCACGGACCTGTCTCAGGAAGTGTCGCAGAACACTTACGACCGCATGAAGGCCGAGCGTCTGGCGGAAGCCGAGCTGATCCGCGCACGCGGTAACGAAGAGGGCCAGCGCCGCCGGGCTGTCGCGGACCGTCAGGTCGTCGAGATCGTTGCCGATGCGCAGAAGGATTCGGAAGTGCTGCGTGGTGAAGGCGAAGCCGAACGCAACGGCATCTTCGCGGATGCCTCCAAGCGCGATCCGAACTTCTACGAGTTTTATCGCTCGATGGCTGCCTACAACAAGGCGCTTGCCTCGGGTGGCAAGACGCTTGTCCTGCCGCCGAACCAGTCGGACTTCTTCAAGTATTTTGACAGTCCTGCCGGTTCTGCGCCCAATTCGGGCGCGCCGGCACTCGCCAATCCGACCCCGCCCGCGAACTAAAGCGTTCGTGCTAGAAATGAAAGGGCTGCCTCAGGGTGGCCCTTTTCTTTATGACGGATTGCATCACTTTTAGCCTTTAAGCATTGGCGGGACGGAGGTCCGGGGATTTCGCAAAAAGGTGATTTCACGCTTCATCATTCCGCCTTATGTTGATGCTTATACAAGTTTTCCCCTATCTTGATGAGGATGCCTGATGGCTTCGACCAATCGCCTGCCTTTCAGCCGTTCGTTTGCCTTGCTCGCAAGCATTGCAGTGATCGCCGTCCCCGTTGCCGGCGTTACCGAACAGGCTTATGCGCAGACGCAGAACAGCGGTGCGGCCGCAGGTGCCCAGCCGCCAGCCACGCCGAACAATCAGACGCCGCCGACCGCATCTCCCACGATCACCACGAATCCGGCGATGAATGCCGGGCCGGCATCGGTTGCCGATCTCGCTTCCGGCCTGCTCGACGCGGTCGTCAATATTTCCACATCGCAAAAGGTCAAGGATGAGGGGAATGGGCCGGCGACCCCGAAGGTGCCGGACAATTCGCCGTACCAGGATGAATTCAAGGATTTCTTCAACAACAAGAAAGACGACGACAGCAACCGCAAGGTGAGCTCGCTCGGCTCCGGATTCGTCATCGATCCCGCCGGCTATATCGTCACCAACAATCACGTCATCGAAGGCGCCGACGATATCGAGGCGATCTTCCCGAACGGCACGAAGCTGAAGGCCAAGCTGATCGGAACGGATACGAAGACCGATCTTTCGGTTCTCAAGGTCGAGCCCAAGCATCCGCTGACGTCAGTCAAGTTCGGCGATTCCTCGAAGATGCGAATCGGCGACTGGGTGATGGCGATCGGCAATCCATTCGGCCTTGGCGGCTCGGTGACCATCGGCATCGTCTCGGCGCGGGGCCGCAACATCAACGCCGGCCCCTACGACAACTTCATCCAGACCGATGCGGCGATCAACAAGGGCAATTCCGGCGGTCCGCTCTTCAACATGAAGGGCGAGGTGATCGGCATCAATACGGCGATCATCTCCCCGAGCGGCGGCTCGATCGGTATCGGCTTTGCAGTGCCGTCCGAACTCGCGGAAGGCGTCGTCAATCAGCTCCGAGACTTCGGCGAGACGCGTCGCGGCTGGCTCGGCGTGCGCATTCAGCCGGTCACGGACGATGTTGCCAATAGCCTCGGCCTATCCGAAGCCAAGGGGGCGCTCGTGGCTGGTGTCATCAAGGGCGGCCCTGTCGATAACGGCTCGATCAAGGCGGGCGATGTCATCCTCAAATTTGACGGCAAGGATGTGGAAGAGATGCGCGACTTGCCGCGCGTCGTTGCCGAAAGCACTGTCGGCAAGGAAGTCGATGTCGTTATCTATCGCGATGGCAAGCAGCAAACCGTCAAGGTGACGCTCGGCCGGCTGGAGGATAGCGACCAGGCCGCAGCCGCAAGCGCCGACAAGAACAAGAAGCCGCAGCTCGCGCCCGACGATAGGGGCAATAGCGATGGTGTCATCAATCCCGACCATGGGGATGAGGGTGACGACGACGGCATGGATGGGCAGGATCAGGGAGGCGATCCGCAGCAATCGCCGCAGGCCCAGCCGCCGGTCCAGGCAACCTCGAGCATTCTCGGAATGAAGCTCTCGACGCTGACCGCCGAAAACCGCAAGAGCTTCGGCATTGCCGACAGTGTCGATGGCGTCGTGATCACCGAAGTGGCACCAGGCTCGGCGGCGGCGGAAAAGGGGCTGAAGCCCGGCGATGTCGTCGTTGAGGTTGCGCAGGAATTCGTCCAGACTCCGAGTGCTGCCTCGGAGAAGGTGGCTTCGCTGAAGCGGGAAGGCCGCCGCAATGCGCAGATGATGATCGCGTCTCCGAACGGTGATTTGCGTTTCATCGCCGTCGCGCTTGAGTAGAATTCAGCTCCCGGCTTGCTTCGTCTGTTGCGCGCGCCACTCGGCTTCCGTCAGACGATAGAGAACATGGCGCTTTAGATGAGCATGAGTGTCGGGAACGTTAGGGTGATCGAAGTCGCCGCCCTCGACTCGATGCATACCGATCCGCGCCATTACGGCGGTCGATCTGACATTGTTGTGCACGGCGAAGGAAACGATTTGATTGAGGCCGAGCTTTCCGAAGCCATAGGCTAGCAACGCCCGCGCCGCCTCGCTGACCAGTCCCTTGCCCCATTGTCGTGCTACGAGCCGCCAGCCGATCTCGATCGTGCCAGCCGGGACAAATGGCTCCAGATGATCCGTGCGCATCAGCCCGCAATAGCCTATTGCCTCACCGCTTTCCTTAAGTTCCAGCACATAGAGGCCGAGCCCGGTTTCCGCGATCATGGACTGGACGCGAGCGAAGAAGGCGTCCGCTTCTGCGCGATTGCGGCGAAACGGAAAGAACTCCATGACGGCCTCGTCGGAATTGATCTCGTAGGCCAGATCGCGATCCGTCTCGCACCAATTGCGGATGATGAGGCGTTCGGTTTCGGTGATGATCATCTGCGGCCCCTGACTTCAGCGATTTGGACTGCTCTATGGTTTGACGAAGTCCGTCTTGCGGTAGCCCTGGATATAGAGCAGGGCAGTCAGGTCACCGTGGTCGATGCGCATTCTGGCCTGTGCCGAAACGGTGGGCTTGGCATGGAGCGCGACGCCGGAACCGGCAAGCTGCAGCATGCCAAGGTCGTTGGCGCCGTCGCCGACAGCCAGCGCGTCATCAACAGGAATGCCGAGCCTCTCGGCGATTTCATTCAGCGCATCCACCTTGGCCTGCTTGCCGAGGATGGGTTCCTCGACGAGGCCCGTCAGGATGCCATTTTCTTCCAGCAGGACATTTGCCCGGTTCTCGTCGAAGCCGAGCGTGGCGCCGATGCGGCTGGTGAAGACAGTGAAGCCACCGGAAACGAGGGCGGCGTAATAGCCCTTCGCTTTCATGGTGGCGATGAGCTCGGGGCCGCCCGGCGTGAGCGTGATGCGCTTGGCAATGACCTCATCGACCACGGAAAGCGGCAATCCTTTGAGGAGAGCGACGCGCTCGCGCAGGGCTGGCTCGAAAGCGATCTCACCATTCATGGCGCGCGCCGTGATATCGGCAACCTTCTCCTTGAGGCCGACTTCGGCGGCAAGCTCGTCGATGCATTCCTGGCCGATCATCGTGGAATCCATATCGGCGATCAGCAATTTCTTGCGACGGGTTTCGGCTTCCTGGATCACCAGATCGATCGGCGCGCTGCCGATCGCCGCCAGGATATTGGCTTCCGCTGCCTCGATATCGGTGTCATCGCGCAGCGCGATATCGCAGGCAATGCCGTCGGCAAGCCAATAGAGCCCGGACGCTTTGACAGCATCAGCCGCCTGTTCTGCGATGGCCGGAACGAGAACGGGGTTTGACGGATTGGCAATAAGCGTGGCAACGAAGGCCATGAGCAGAAACCCTGTGAGCAATATCGACGCGATCCTGATAACCGGGCCGACCGCCAGCGGCAAGTCCGCACTGGCCGTAGAATTGGCCCGTTCGCATAATGGCGTCGTCATCAATGCCGACAGCATGCAGATCTATGACACCCTGCGCGTGCTGACCGCGCGGCCGGATGAAGCAGATATGGAAGGCATTCCGCACTATCTTTATGGCCACGTCCCGGCGAGCCAAGCCTATTCGACCGGCGTCTGGCTGCGCGAGGCAGGCGCCTTGGTCGAACGCTTGCGCGGCGAGGGCAGAATGCCTGTCTTTGTCGGGGGGACGGGTCTTTATTTCAAGGCGCTGACGGGCGGGCTTTCCGATATGCCGGAGATTCCGTCCGATATCCGCGATCGGCTCCGCGGCCGGCTGCTGGCAGAAGGGGCGGAAACTCTGCATCGTGAGCTTGCGGAGCGCGACGCCGCTGTCGCGAAAACGCTGAACCCGCAGGACGGGCAGCGTATCGTTCGCGCCCTGGAAGTGATTGAAGCGACGGGCCGGTCCATCGCCGCTTTTCAGGGTAAGAACGGACCAATGATCATTAATCCCGACCGTGCGCGAAAGATCGTGGTTCTGCCTGAGCGCGCACTCCTGCATGAACGCATCAACAGACGTTTCGAGAAAATGCTGGCGATGGGAGCGGAAGACGAGGTGCGGGCTCTGCTGGCACTGGATCTTCCGCCGGAAATGCCGGTCATGAAGGCGATCGGGGTCGCGCAGATCGCTGCGATGCTGAAGGGGGAGATGACGCGTGCCGAGGTCATCGAAACCGGATCCGCGGCGACGCGGCAATATGCCAAACGGCAGATGACCTGGTTCCGCAATCAGATGGACGAGAGTTGGGAGCGCTTGAGCCCGTAGTCCGGTATCAGTCCTTGTCGTAAAGACTGCTGAGCGGCTTTCTCAGAATACTGTCCCGTAAGGACAAGCCGGGTTCGCGCCGCAGGGATGGAGCGGGCTCTCTCGGCGGTACCGAGCGCGTGCCTCCTTCGTCGCTGCGGAATTCGCGGCGCAATTCCGCAAGCTTGCTGTCGATCGACGTTTGTGAAGCCGCTGCCGGTTGCGGTGCGGCGGTACGAGGCAGCATGTCTGGACGATAGGGTTCGATCGGTTGCTGGCTCGATTCCACTTGGGGTCGGATTGGTTGCTCGACTGGCACTTCGTCGAAATCATCCTTGATATCCGTCACGGGCATAGCATTGTAGCTCTGCTGCAGAGGACTGACATCGGGACCTGTAATCGAGCGCATGCGGCCGACAATTGTACGCAAATCGACCGTATCCGGCGAGTCCTCGCTGGTTTTCGCGACGCTGCCGCTCGCTTTCGGCAGCAAATGTCGATCGACCTGGGAAAAGCGCATGCGCATCGGCACTGCGATAGCCTCGCCAAAGGCGATAGCTTCGCCGTTGCCGATCGATGACAGGAAGCTGGTTGTCGATATCGAGGAGTTCGGGATGGCTGAGCGGATGATTTCCTGGTCGCGATCATTGGCAAGGCGCATGGCAAACAGCGTCGAGCACTGCGAGAGGATCGTCTGATCCAGTTCGCCCGGCCGCTGCGTGATGATGCCGAGCGATACGCCGTATTTGCGTCCCTCCTTGGCAATGCGGGCGATCGCCTGGCGCGTGGGGAAGAAGCCAAGGTTCGGATCGGCGGGAATGTAGCGGTGCGCTTCCTCGCAGACGACGAGCATATGGATTGCGCCGTCGCTCCAGAGCGCCAGTTCGAAGGCCATGCGGCAAAGTACTGACGCGACAGAATTGATGACTTCCGAGGGGATGCCGGCGAGCTGGAACGTGCAGATCGGCTTGCCGTCGCCGGGAATGCGGAAGATCTTGGCAATGGTCTCCATGATCGTATCGGTGATCGTATTGTTGGAGAACATGAAATGATAGCGGGGATCGTTGATCGCCGAGATGATGCGCATCTTCAGTGAGCGCAGGTGCGGCTTTTCCTGACGGCCCTCAAGGCGGCCGATACGCTCGTCGATCAGCGCCAGCAGATCGGCCATGCGATAGGGGACGGGTGTGTCCGCTGTCACCGAAGACTTTTCCGTCTGGCGGCGCATCAGGGCTGAATCGCTGCCTCGGAAGGCACGGCGCGCTTCGGGAATGAGATCGCGCAGAGCATCGAGTTCCTCAGGCACCGCCGGCCGGCCACGGAAGATGACTTCGCTAAATTCGTCGAGACGCATCAGCCAGAAGGGCAGATCGAGCGTATCAGTGTCGATGACGACGGCGTGCCTGGGGAAGGCGGCCGCGAATTCATTGTGCGGATCGAGGATCAGCACGCGCAATTTCGGATCGGCTGTGATTGCCTTGTGCAACAGCAGCGATACGGCGGTGGATTTGCCGACACCGGTCGATCCTACGACCGCGAAATGTTTCGCCAGCATCGTGGGAATGTGGATGGCGGCGTCTATGCTTTCGTCTTGCGTCAGCTTGCCGATGACACAGCTGCTGCCCTTGCCGGCATCGAAGATGCGCATGAGATCGGCGGCACGGATGCGATGTGCGATGGCCCCGAGATAGGGATAGGCCGATATGCCGCTCGAAAACTCCTCGCGGCCATCCGGGCCGACACGGACTTCGCCGAGCAGTTCTACCTCGATGCGGAAGAGATTGTCCTGCCCTTCGCCCCAGCCGACGCTTTGTGTATTCATCGAATAGACGAGCGCTGCGACGCGGTTCTTCCCGACGCTGATGGAAATCAGCCGGCCCACGGACCAGAGTTCGGTCAGGTCCGTGCCGCCGGCCTCGGCCACAGCGGCGATCGTCGCTCTGGAACCGTTGCACGCGACGACGCGACCGAGAAAGCGATTTCCCGGTTTCAACTTGTCGCGGCGATCAAGATCTCCCGCGCTGCCTGATGTCTGCAGATCGTTATTCAGCAAACAGTTACCCCAATTTTAGATGTCGGAGCATAGAGATGTGGGCTTAACAAAACCCTGTCTGCCTTCCGCTCTTTTTATAGGGTTATGATGCAGTCGCGATTTTTTATTGCTTCACGCGTTGACGCTTCGAAATTTTCTGTCTATCACTTCGGCCCATGAAAAACTCGATCGTTCTTATCGTGGTGGGAAGGCGCATGGGCAGGATGGTGTAACCATCCGGCGATAGCCACCCATGCGCTAGATGACAGGCTCCCGAAGGGGCCTTTTTTTATGCCCGAAATCGAGATTTCATCTTTCCAAACCTCCAGCAGACAGCGGAACAAACGTATGACCGGCACAGATAATCAGGCGAGCGGCAATCGAATGACAGGCGCGGAGATCGTGTTGCAGGCGCTCAAGGACAACGGCGTCGAACACATCTTCGGTTATCCGGGCGGCGCTGTGCTTCCGATCTATGACGAGATCTTCCAGCAGGACGACATCAAGCACATTCTCGTCCGCCACGAGCAGGGCGCCGGCCATGCGGCCGAAGGCTATGCCCGCTCCACCGGGAAAGTCGGCGTCATGCTGGTCACCTCCGGTCCCGGTGCGACCAATGCGGTCACGCCGCTGCAGGACGCCTTGATGGATTCGATTCCGCTCGTCTGCCTCAGTGGTCAGGTTCCGACCACGCTGATCGGCTCCGATGCGTTCCAGGAATGCGATACGGTCGGGATCACGCGTCCCTGCACCAAGCACAACTGGCTGGTCAAGGATGTCAACGAACTGGCCGCCGTCATCCACGAAGCCTTCCGCATCGCGCAGTCAGGCCGTCCCGGTCCTGTCGTCGTCGACATTCCGAAGGACATCCAGTTTGCGACCGGCACCTATACGCCGCCGGAAGCCCATGATGTCCAGAAGAGCTATCAGCCGAAGATCCAGGGCGATCTCAACAAGATTCACCAGGCGATCGAGCTGATGAAGAATGCCCGTCGTCCGGTCATCTATTCCGGCGGCGGCGTCGTCAACTCCGGTCCAGAAGCTTCCAAGCTGCTGCGCGAGCTGGTCGAGCTGACAAATTTCCCGATCACGTCGACGCTGATGGGCCTCGGCGCCTACCCGGCATCGGGCAAGAGCTGGCTCGGCATGCTCGGCATGCACGGTTCCTACGAAGCCAACATGGCGATGCATGATTGCGACGTCATGGTTTGCATCGGCGCGCGCTTCGACGATCGCATTACCGGCCGCCTGAATGCCTTCTCGCCGAATTCGAAGAAGATCCATATCGATATCGATCCGTCCTCGATCAACAAGAACGTACACGTCGATATCGGCATTCTCGGTGATGTCGGCAATGTTCTGGAAGACATGGTTCGCCTGTGGCGCGCCCTGCCGCAAAAGCCTGCGGCGGACCGCCTCAGCGACTGGTGGGCCGATGTTGCGCGCTGGCGTGCGCGCAACTCGTTCGCCTACAAGCCGAGTGACGACGTCATCATGCCGCAATATGCGATCCAGCGCCTTTATGAGCTGACCAAGCATCGCGATACCTACATCACGACCGAAGTCGGTCAACACCAGATGTGGGCGGCGCAGTTCTACGGCTTCGAACAGCCGAACCGCTGGATGACCTCGGGCGGTCTCGGAACCATGGGTTACGGCCTGCCGGCTGCGCTCGGCGTTCAGATCGCTCATCCGGAGAGCCTGGTTATCGACATTGCCGGCGATGCCTCGATCCAGATGTGCATTCAGGAAATGTCGGCCGCGATCCAGCACAATGCGCCGATCAAGATCTTCATCCTGAACAACCAATACATGGGCATGGTTCGCCAGTGGCAGCAGTTGCTGCACGGCAACCGCCTGTCCAATTCCTATACGGAAGCGATGCCCGATTTCGTCAAGCTGGCCGAAGCCTATGGCGCCGTCGGCCTGCGTTGCGAGAAGCCGGGTGACCTCGATGCCGCCATCCAGGAAATGATCGACGTCAACAAGCCGGTCATCTTCGATTGCCGTGTCGCCAATCTCGCCAACTGCTTCCCGATGATCCCCTCGGGCAAGGCACATAATGAGATGCTGCTGCCGGATGAGGCGACCGATGAGGCTGTCGCCAACGCGATCGACGCTAAGGGTCGCCAGCTGGTTTGATCGATAGCCGGGCGCGGCACCAAGCTGCGCCCGGCCGATCTCGCTGGCATACCGAACAAGAACCGAGGAAACGGAACAAGGATCATGAACGCACACCTTCAACCCACGGGCTCCGCCTACTTCATTTCGCCGGAAACCGCGGCGGCTGAGAGCCACACGCTTTCGGTGCTTGTCGACAACGAGCCCGGCGTTCTCGCCCGCGTCATCGGCCTTTTCTCCGGCCGAGGCTACAACATCGAAAGCCTGACCGTCTCGGAGACCGAGCATCAGGCGCATCTGTCGCGCATCACCATCGTGACTCGCGGCACGCCGCAGGTGCTGGAGCAGATCAAGGCGCAGCTCGAGCGCATCGTTCCCGTACACCGCGTCGTCGACCTGACGGTGCGCGCCCGCGAACTCGGCCAGGAGCGGCCGATCGAGCGCGAAGTGGCGCTGCTGAAGGTGACCGGAAGCGGCGAAATGCGCGCCGAAACGCTGCGGCTCGCCGACGCATTCCACGCCAAGGTGGTGGATGCGACCGTCGAGCACTTCATTCTCGAAATCACCGGCAAGTCCTCGAAGATCGACCAGTTCATCGCCATCGTCAAGCCGCTCGGCCTCATCGAAGTCTGCCGCACCGGCATCGCCGCGATGAATCGCGGCTCGCAGGGGATGTAACGACCCTCCATCATTGACCGGCTTGCGGGCGTCGCCTAGCCTTTGCGACGCTCGGGCCGATCGACGGCTTGATTTATACGGGGGTAGCAGAGGTGGCGGCCGTCGCTGGCGAGATTTTTCCCGATATCGGCGAAAAGCCATGGCATCCGCCTGCTGACATGCGGCTTGGCGCCGCCTTCTTCGTCCGCAGTGATTTTCCCTGGCTCGGACATTATTTCGGCTCGCAGAAACTGGCTTCGATCCTTTCTCCTGGAATCGGCGGCATCCTGTCCTGGGGTGGCCGCGCGCCGGCCAAGATGGCGGCCAGGATTGCGCGGTTTCGCGGATTGCGTCACTGGCATCTGGAGGACGGCTTTCTGCGGTCGATGGGGCTCGGCAAGTCCGGCGCTATTCCGCTATCCATCGTTATCGACGATCTTGGTCTGCCCGTCGATGCAAACAGCCCGTCGCGGCTTGAACGGCTGATAGAAGGTGCCGGGGAAGCGGGAGAGCTCGGCCGCGCAATTCGCGAGCAGATCGTTCTTAACAAGCTCTCGAAATATAATCATCTTCCTCATCAATCGCCTCACATCGAGCGGACGACCAAGCGGCGCATTCTGCTGGTCGATCAGGTCGTTGGCGACGTTTCTGTCGGTCGGGCGCTCGGCTCAAAAGTCTCCTTTGAGAAGATGCTCGCCGACGCGCTGGCAACCGATGCGCAATGCCTGATCCGGACCCATCCGGATGTCATGGCCGGGCTTCGCAAGGGGTATCTCACGGGTGATGCCTCGAAAGGTGATGCAATCCTAGTCGATGACGAGGTATCCGTGGCGTCCATCCTTGATGTCGTGGACGAGGTCTGGACGGTTTCCAGCCAGTTTGGCTTCGATGCGCTTCTGCGCGGCGTTCCAGTTCGCTGTTATGCCGCGCCCTTTTATGCGGGCTGGGGCGTGACCGAGGATCATTTCGGCGTTTACACCAAGGCCGCGCTTGCCGGGCGTCGAACAAAGCTAAGGACGGTCGATCAGATCGCCGCCGCCGCTTTTTCACTTTATCCGACCTATCGCGATCCGGCCGACTGGCGCGAGATCGACGTCTTCCGGGCGATCGAGTTGATCGTCGCGCAGCAGAAGGCGGCCGCCTGAACCTACAGCATGTCCAGGGACTTCTTTCGCGACGGCGGCGGGAAGGCGGCATCGAGCACGGCCCAATCCTCATCTGTAATATCGACATCGATCGAGTCGCGGTTTTCCTCGATGCGCTGCGCGTTCGAGGATTTCGGGATCGATATGACGCCATCGCGCTCCAGCAGAAAGGCGAGGGCGATCTGGGCTGGGGTCGCCTGGTAAGTCTTGGCGACGCGGATCAGCTCGGGATGATGGAGCAGGCGGCCTTGCTCGATTGGCGAGTAGGCCATGATCGGAATGCTGCGCTCCTGGCACCAGGGCAAGAGGTCGTATTCGATGCCGCGTCGGGAGAGATTGTAGAGCACCTGATTGGCGGCGACATTGCCGCCGTTCGGCACGGAAAGCAACGCGTCCATATCCGCGACGTCGAAATTCGAAACGCCCCAGGCCTCGATCTTGCCCGCAGCCTTCAGGCCTTCGAAAGCTTCCACTGTCTCTTCAAGCGGGTAGTTGCCGCGCCAATGCAGTAGATAGAGATCAAGGCGATCGGTATTCAGCCGCTTCAGGCTGCGTTCGCAGGCTTCGACCGCGCCTTTGCGGCTGGCATTGGCGGGATAGACCTTGCTGACAAGAAAAACCTCGTCGCGACGGCCTTCGATCGCCTTGCCGACGATTTCCTCCGAGCCGCCGTCTGCGTACATCTCAGCCGTATCGATCAGCGTCATGCCGAGATCGAGGCCGGTCTTGAGGCTGGCGATCTCATCCCTGGCGCTTGCGCTATTCTCGCCCATATTCCACGTTCCCTGGCCAAGCGCCGGAACCTGGATGCCCGAGGGAAGGGTGACGGTTGGGATGGGCTCGCGCATGGTCATTCCTCACTGCAGAAAACCGAAGGATAGGAGCATTCAACCGGATTTCAATCGACATCCGTCATGTCACCGTGACAATCACCCTATGGCTTTCGTATGGCTGGCAAACTAATGTCGGATCAAGATGCGCTGTCATATTCCACGCGCATGAAGACGAATTTCGGATGCCGCCTTATCACGATACGGTGTCCCGGGAGGCATCATGGCGCTGGATACATTTCTGGCTCTTCTACTTTTCGCGTTCACCACATCGATCACGCCCGGGCCGAACAATATGATGTTGTTTACCTCAGGTGTGAACTTCGGTTTCCGTCGCACCATTCCACACATGCTCGGCATCGGCGTTGGCTTTTTTGTGCTGCTGATTGCCGTGGGATTGGGATTGGGTGCGCTTCTGCACACGGTGCCGGTGCTCTATACCGCGCTTAAATTCGCCGGGGGAGCTTACCTTGTCTGGATCGCCTGGAAGATCGGCACCTCGCGCAGCCTGAGCGAGGCTGAAAGCGATGCAAAGCCGATGAGTTTCATCAGCGCTGCTGCGTTCCAATGGGTCAACCCCAAGGCGTGGGTGATGGCCGTCACAGCCATGGCCACTTACACAAATGAGCAGCTCTATCTCTTCACTGTCCTTCTCGTCGGGTTCGCGTTTGCCGCTGTGAACGTCCCCAGCGTATCGACCTGGGCCGGCTTCGGCTCCGTCCTGCGCGATTGGCTCTCCGATCCCGTCCGGCTGAAATGGTTCAACATAACCATGGCCGTTCTGCTGGTGCTCAGTCTCTGGCCGATGCTAAAGTAGGCGCAAAGAGACAGGAGACGGCTATGTCCCACGACCACTCGCATGATGACGACGATCATCATCACCATCATCACGACAACCACTATTCGGACATGCAGGCGCGGGTGAGGGCGCTGGAAATGCTGCTGACGGAAAAGGGGTTGATCGATCCGGTCGCGATCGACCGCATCGTCGAGACATATGAGACAAAGGTCGGGCCGCGCAATGGCGCGCATGTGGTGGCGAAAGCCTGGAGCGATCCTGATTTCACCGACTGGCTACGGCGCGACGCGACAGCGGCGATCGCAAGTCTCGGTTTTACAGGTCGTCAAGGCGAGCATATGCGTGCGGTGTTCAATACGCCGGAAACGCATAACCTGATCGTCTGCACACTCTGCTCCTGCTATCCCTGGGCCGTGCTCGGGCTGCCGCCGGTCTGGTATAAGGCGCCAGCCTATCGTTCGCGTGCGGTAATCGACCCGCGCGGCGTGCTCGCCGAATTCGGCCTGACGTTGCCGCAGGAAACGAAAATCCGGGTATGGGATTCGACGGCGGAACTTCGCTATCTGGTGATCCCTGAGCGACCGGCCGGTTCCGAAGGCATGGACGAGGCGGCGCTCGCAGATCTCGTCAGCCGCGACGCGATGATCGGCACGGCGGTCGTCAGAATGCCGGAGGCAGGGCTATGAACGGGCCGCACGATCTTGGCGGCCAGATGGGCTTCGGCCCGGTCGCACCGGAGCCGAACGAGCCCTATTTCCATGCGGAATGGGAAAAGCGCGCGCTCGGCATCACGCTCTCCTGCGGCGCCTTCGGCGCCTGGACGATCGACGAGAGCCGGCATGCGCGCGAAAACATTCCGCCGGCCGACTATCTGGGTGCCAGCTACTACGAGATCTGGACCCGCGCAGTCGATATGCTGCTGGAGCGGCATGGTTTTGCCACGGCGGAGGAGCTGCGCACCGGTCGTTCGCTCGAACAGGGCAGGGTGCCGAAGCGGATTTTGAAGGCTGACATGGTCGATGGCGTCTTGGCCAAGGGCGGCCCCTGCAATCGACCGCTCGATACCGCACCGCTTTTTGCCGTCGGCGATCATGTGCGCACCAAGAACTTCAATCCGACCGGTCATACCAGATTGCCGCGCTACGCCCGCGCCAAAATCGGTGTCGTTGAGGCCGTGCAGGGCTCTTTCGTCTTTCCCGACGACAATGCCCATGGCCGCGGGGAAAATCCGCAATGGGTTTACACGGTCGTCTTCGATGGCGCCGAGATCTGGGGCGATGGCGCCGATCCCTCTCTGACGGTTTCGATCGATGCCTGGGAGAGCTATCTTGAGCGCATGTGAGATCGCATCGCCTTTGACGCAATCGCCGCAGTTGCCGAAATCTGCCGATGGCGAGCCGGTTTTTCCCGAACCCTGGGCGGCAGAGGCTTTTGCCATGACAGTTCATCTGCATGAGAAAGGTCTGTTTGCCTGGAGCGAATGGGCTGAGCAGTTGTCGGCGGAACTGCACAAGCCGGGCCGAGCGATTGACGGCAGCGATTATTTCGATTGCTGGGTGGCTGCTCTGTCTGGCTTGCTCGTGTCGAAGGGTATCGCGGATGCCGATGCGATCCTGGCTCTGCAGCAAAGCTGGCAACGTGCGGCGGAGGCAACGCCGCATGGCAAGCCGATCGCGCTGGAGAATGATCCTCGACGTTAGAAGGTGGGCTTGCCTGGAACCATCCTTACCGTTCGAGGCTTCGGTCTGCGACCTCCGCACCTTAGGATAAGGATGGAGCGAGTGTCGAATTCCATGAAAGCTCACCTGATCGGCCTGCGCAAAAAGATTAGCCCTCATGGTGAGGAGGCCAAGGGACCGTCTCGAACCACGAGGGCGGGTGGCCGGCCCCTATCTAAATGTCCTATGCGAGTGTCCCGCCGGTGTCAGGAAGAGAACTGCTTGTAGCACTCGTCCGCCACCTGCCGCAGCATGTCGCGCGAGATTTCGCCTGTCACGGCATAGCCGAGATTGCCGTCGATCCAGTAGAAGGTCTCGACGGGTTTGTCGCTGGCGAAGCGGAAGCTGGTCGTGGTGTTGCCACTATTGCGCCCCACCAGCACGGTCAGGCGCTGGCCGCTGGCATTTTCATACATGAACAGGGCTCCGGGCGTACCATTGATTGGCAGCAGCCGGCCGCCGACGAGCTGGAAGCCCAGTTTCTGCAGGCTCGGCACCTTGAGGCCAGCGACATTCATGCGCTTCCCGAGCCAGGTGGCAAGATGTGCCTCCTGATCCGCGCCGACTTCGACGGGATGGCGAACATCGCTGGCATAGACGACGAAGGCCGAGCGTGCTTGCTGCGGCAGGGCTTCGATTGATGTCAGCTGCAATTCGGGTCTGGCAAAAAGATCAGGGCCGAAGTGGCCGGCCGCAGCACCGGCGATGAAGAGCGCCAATGAGGCGGCAAGCATCCTCAGCTTGGGGCTTCGTTGCGAGGCGAACGCCTGCGCGGCCGATGAGGTTTTGCTTTTCAAAATGAGGTCTGTATCACCATCTCTCGATACCGCATAAGGGGAGAACATGGCCCGGATGTCATGGTTCTGGGCCTGCCATGCAGCCACGGAAGCAGCCTCTTCAGGATTTTCTGCCAGCCATGCCTCCAGTTCCGCCTGTTTTTCCGGCGGCAGAAGACCATCAGCAAAAGCGTGAAGATCCGCTTCGGTCACGGTCGGTTTGTGTTCGTTCATTTTGGTCTCCGAAGCGTGACAACATTGTCTGCATTCAGCAGGCCCGTCATCTTCTGGCGGGCGCGTGACAGGCGCGACATGACTGTGCCGATCGGGATATCGAGCATGTCGGCGACATCTTGATAGCTATAGCCCTCGACGACGACGAGCATCAGCACAGCGCGATAGTCTTCGCCGAGGCTGTTCAGCGCCGTTTCGAGGCGCGATCGTTGTAGCGGATCGTTATCCGTTTCGTCAGCCGGCAGGTGGCTGTTGTCATCGATATCGACGAAGCTGCGGCCGCCCTGCTGGCGCCGCTCGTTGCGGTAAAGATTGGTCATGATGGTGAAGATCCAGCCGCGCAGGTTCAGTCCGCGCCATTGGCCGCGGCGGGTCAGAACCTTCTCGACGCAATCCTGAAGCAGGTCCTCGCCATCGGCGTCCGACCGGGCGAGGCTGCGCGAATAGCGTCGCAGCGAGGGGAGGAGCGCCAGCACCTCCGCCTCGAAACTATCAGGCGCTGGGGAGGGTCCCGCCGCGCCGTTTCCGGTCCGGTCAGGGCCGTGCGACATCCCAGACGCCCTTGAAGCCGTCACCGGCGACATCACCGGACTTTGCGTCCTTGACGAAGAAATAGAGCGGCATGCCGTCCTTTGCCCACTGTTTCATCCCGTCCTTGCGGGTAATGATCGAATATGCACCCTCTGCCTTGGCTTTGCCATCGGCCATGAGCGGCGGCCAGGCCTTTGCGCAATCGCCGTTGCAATTGGATTCGCCCGGCTTGTCGTTCTTGAACGTGTAGAGCGTCTTGCCGTTTTCGCCGGCCAGCACCTTGCCCTTGGCGCTTTCGACCGTCTTGACGGGCGCGGCGGCGAAGGCGGCGGTGGCAAAGGCCGATGCCGCAGCGAGCGCGGCCAGGAAACTCAGGGTCTTCATGATGTCTCTCCTCGGGTGGGTGAACGATGGTCGTCCAGGCCTCGCATTTTGCGTTGCCGGACATGAGACACGCCTGCTCGGGATTTTATTCCCAGCTCGCCGGGTATTTTTTACTGCTTGCTTCCATTAGCCGAATCCTGCCAAGTCGAGCCATGCAATTCGCGCCGCAACAAGATGAAGCGCTCAAGGCCGTCGCAAACTGGCTGAAAGAGGGGCGCTCGCCGTTGTTTCGTCTGTTCGGCTATGCCGGCACGGGCAAGACGACGCTTGCGCGGCATTTCGCCGAGCATGTGGATGGCGACGTGCTGTTTGCGGCCTTTACCGGCAAGGCGGCGCAGGTGCTGCGCTCGCGCGGCGCCTCCAATGCCAAGACCATCCATTCTTTGATCTACCGGCCGCGTGGCGAAGAGGCCGTAGAGGACGAGGAAACGGGCAAGACATCGATCGCCCCGATGTTCACCATCAACCGCCAGAGCCCGGTCGCAAAGGCCGCCCTGATCATCGTCGACGAATGCTCGATGGTGGACGAAGCGCTTGGCAAGGATCTGATGAGCTTCGGAACGCCCATTCTCGTGCTCGGCGATCCCGGGCAGCTGCCGCCCGTTTCCGGCGGTGGGTTCTTCACGAACGAGGAGCCGGATTATCTGCTGACGGATATTCACCGCCAGGCCCGCGACAATCCGATCATCCAGCTCGCCATGCAGGTGCGTGAGGGCAAGGAGATCATGCATGGCGACTATGGTACCGCGCAGGTGATCTCGAAGAACGAGGTCACGCAGCCGCTGGTGCTGGAGGCCGATCAGGTGCTCGTCGGCACTAATAGGACGCGGCGGCGTTACAATCAGCGCCTGCGCGAGCTGAAAGGATTTACGGCCGACTACCCGCAATCCGGCGACAAGCTGGTCTGCCTGCGCAACGATCCCGCCAAGGGGCTGCTCAACGGCTCGCTCTGGCAGGTGATGACGTCTTCCAGGGAAACGACGAAGCCCGGCATCAATCTGCTGGTGCGCCCGGAAGATGACGACATGGATCGTGGGGCGGCGAAGATCAAGCTGTTGAAACAGGCCTTTGAGGATGTCGAGGGTGAGATCCCGTGGTCGACTCGCAAGCGCTACGACGAATTCGATTACGGCTATGCGTTGACGGTGCATAAGGCCCAGGGTTCACAGTGGAACAATGTGGTGCTGTTCGACGAGAGCTGGGCGTTCCGCGACACCCGCGAACGCTGGCTTTATACAGCCATTACCCGCGCCGCCGAAACGCTGACGATCGTCCGCTAGTGGCTTCGAGCTCATGGATGGGGCGTCGCTATGTGGTGACACGTGCGCCGTGTTGCCATCAAAGTTTTGCATGGAACGATGTCGGAATCTCGTTGGTTTTGTTGGCCGTAATGGCATAAAACGACACTACCATCCGCTTTGAAAATCAGGGATTTCGATCATGCCCGCCAAGCTTTCCGTGAACCTCAACGCCATCGCGATGCTGCGCAACCGGCGTGATCTTCCCTGGCCGAGCGTCACGGGCTTGGGCCGCATTGCACTTGCCGCCGGCGCCAGCGGGTTGACCGTTCATCCGCGTCCCGATCAGCGGCATGTCCGCTTTTCCGATCTGCCTGAAATCCGTGCGCTGATCGATGACGAGTTTCCGGAAGCCGAGTTCAATATCGAGGGTTATCCGAGCGACGAATTCTTTGATCTCTGTGCTTCAGCAGAGCCCGAGCAGGTGACACTCGTGCCCGATGATCCCGCACAGGCGACGTCGGACCATGGCTGGGATTTTCGTAGGAATCGCGAGCTGCTGGCCGAGGTCGTCGCCAAGTACAAGACGATCGGCTGCCGCGTGTCGCTGTTTGCCGATGGCGACGGTGATGCAGAGGCCGTTAGGATCGCGAGAGAAGTTGGTGCCGACCGCATCGAGCTTTACACCGGCCCATACGGCGGCTGCTACGATGATCCGCAGAAGGCCGCCTTCATCCTCGAAGCGCTTGGCAAGACCGCCGACGCAGCTTTTGCCAACGGCCTCGACGTCAATGCTGGCCACGACTTGACCGTCGCCAACCTGCCGGCGCTGCTGAAGCGCATTCCGAAGCTCGCGGAGACCTCGATTGGCCATGGGCTGACGGCGGATGCGCTGGAATACGGTATGGCCGAGACGGTACGCCGTTTCCGCCGGGCTTGTGGCCAGGTGGTTTGATAGGAATGCGCTTGGACTGTTCGGGCGAGGGCGTCACTGACGCGCCATAGTGCCCGGCCCCTCATCCTAGCCTTCTCCCCGCGTGCGGGGAGAAGGGACGACAGCGCGCAAACGGCGCTAATCTCATTCGATTGGAGTTCATGCGTGAGGCATTAAAACTCCCTCGCCCCGTTTGCGGGGAAAGGGCCAGACACAAGGGTGCGGCAAATGGAACCTCACTGACCTCTTCCAAGACTCAACCAGCCAACGCTGCCTTGTGTTCTTCAAAGAAGCTGCGCAGCGTCTGCGGCTCCTTGCCGGTCAGCTTGTTGAAGTCGTTGGTAAGAATGTCGAATTTGCCGGCGCGGGTGTTGGCGTCGGCGGAGACGAGCATGTCGACCACGAACTTCGGCAGGCCGGCACCGGTGAGGCCGGCGGCAAACTGTTCGTCCGTGACCTGAACGACTTCGAGCGGACGGCCGGTGATCTTGCTGACGACGCTTGCGACGTCCTCGATGGTGACGGCGGTCGAGCCCGTCAGCGTGTAGGTGGCGCTTTCAATGTTTTCGGAAGCCAGGGCAGCGGCGATGGCGAGTGCGCAATCTTCGCGGCTGATGTTGCTGACGCGGCCGCCGCCGGTTGCCGTGTACCACTTGCCGGTTTCGAGGCTGTGCGGTAGGCCCATCAGGTAGTTGTCGAAATACCAGGCGTCGCGCAGGATCGTATAGCCGATGCCGCTTGCCTTGATTGCGTTTTCTGTTCCCAGATGGTCGGGCGCGAAGCTGACGAGCGAACCTTCCGGGGCCGGCATGGAGGTGTAGAGAACATGCTTGACGCCAGCCTTCTTCGCGGCTTCGACAGCGGCCGTGTGCTGCTTCAGGCGCAGGCCGGGCACGGCCAGCGCATCGGTGCTGATGATCAGCAGACGATCGACGCCGGTAAAGGCGGCGGACAGGGAGCTGGCATCATCGAAGTCGGCCTTGCGGGTGATGACGCCCTTGGCGGCGAGATCGGCAAGCTTCTCCGGGCTGCGCGTAGCGGCGATGATGCGGCCGGGCGCGACCTTATATGTCTCCAGCAGGTGATGGATGACGCGCTGGCCAAGCTTGCCGGCGGCGCCGGTAACGAGAAGGGTGCTGCTCATATGTTTTCCCTTGTTGGGCCGCCGCACATTCGCAGGGCCTTGTTGCTCTCAAAAAGAGACTAGCACTAGAATAGGAATTGACTTCGCGGTGTAAAGGAGGCAGTTTTTCGGCTCCAAGTTACCAAAAGGGAACCGGTATGACAGCCAGCGCCGTCGTCAATTTGCGTGACAGCATAGATCCGCCGTTACGCGACGTCGATCTCAGCAATCTCGATTTCAGCAATTGTCCCGTGCGTGACCTGATCTCGCAGATCGGTGGAAAATGGTCGGTGCTGCTGCTGGAAACACTGGCTAAACGGCCGTACCGTTTCGGCGAGTTGCGCCGACTTGTGCCCGATATCTCCCAACGCATGCTGACACAAACGCTGCGCGACCTCCAGCGCGACGGCTACGTCGATCGCGAGGTCTTTCCCACTAAGCCGCCAAGCGTCGAATATCGTATGACGGATCTCGGCTACTCGCTTTACGAGCCGCTAGCGCTGCTTCTGAACTGGGCCGAGGCCAATCATGAGGCCGTGAAGGCCGCAAGAGAGCGTTTCGATCAATCGCCGGACTGAGCTGCCCATCGTGAAGCCTTTGAAGATCGCTATCGTCGGCGCCGGGCCTGCAGGGCTTGCCGCTTCTCTCTTTCTTTCCCGTGCTGGCCATACAACCGATATCATCGAAAGATTCGATAGCCCGGCCCCCGTCGGCTCGGCACTGATGCTGCAGCCGACCGGGTTGACCGTGCTGGAATCGCTCGGGCTCGGTCCGGCGATCCATGCGGCTGGAAACCGCATCGATCGATTGTTCGGCACGGAAACCATCCGCGGCCGCATCGTCCTCGATGTGCGCTACAATGCCTTGCCGGGCGGGCGCTATGGGCTTGGCGTTCATCGTGCCGCCCTGTTCGATACACTTTACGACGAAGTCTCCGCGCGGCAACATCCGATCCATACGGGACAGCGTGTTATCGGTGTGGCGGAGGAGGGCGATGAGAGTTATCTCTCGGTCGAAGGGGGCGAGCGCCTCGGGCCTTACGATCTGGTCATCGACGCCAGTGGTGCACGTTCGGAACTGGTGACGGCATCGCCCGTTGCGCCGCGTGCCCGCAACCTCGTCTACGGCGCCTTCTGGGCGACGCTCAACTGTCCGGATGGGCTCGTAGATCAGGCGGCGCTGACGCAGCGCTATGACAGAGCAAGCGTGATGATCGGTGTTTTGCCGATCGGCAGCAGAAGGCCGGATTTGCCGAAGCAGGCCGCTTTGTTCTGGAGCCTGAAAGTGGCGGATGCCGATGAGGTGCGCAGGCTTGGGCTCGAGCGGTGGAAACAGACGATCCGCGATTACTGGCCGGAATGCGAGCCCTTGCTGGAGCAGATCACGGATTGGGATCAGTTGACACTCGCACGCTATGCCCATCGTACTGTGATGACGCCCTATAGCGGGAAGACTGTTTTCGTCGGCGATGCTGCCCATTCCACCAGCCCGCAGCTCGGGCAGGGTGCCAATATGGCGTTACTCGATGTGGCCGCGCTTGCGCATGCCCTGGCAGGACATGAAACGATCGAAGCCGCTCTTGCTGCCTATGCCAAGGCTCGGCGGATGCATGTGCGGCTTTTTCAGCTGCTGTCTGCGGCCTTTACGCCCTTTTACCAATCGGATTCGGCCGCATTGGCTTGGATCCGCGACCGGCTGGTTGCCACCATTGCCAAAGTGCCGCCCGCGCCGCAGATCCTGGCCGGCATTGTCTCCGGCACGCTGATCGACCCGTTCCATGGCGCAGGCTTGCGGGAATGTGACTGGCTGCGGCAGGCTGTGCCACAGCCGTCGTGATCATTTCTCCCGCTCGGTCAGATAGGCAAGTAGCGCAATGACCGGGAAGGCGACGCCGATCCAGGAGGCCATGTTCCAGCCGCCGGTGGCATAGGCCCAGCCGCCAAGCGCCGAGCCTAGGGCGCCGCCGGCGAAGAAAGTCGCCATATAGAGGCCGTTAAGACGGCTGCGATGCTCGGCGCTGAGCGCGAAGATGGCACGCTGGCCGAGCACGAGATTCGTCTGGACACCGAAGTCGAGCATGATGCCTGACAGCGTCAGCGTGATCAGCGCCAGCAATGAACCGCTGCCGGAAAAATGGCCGATCAGGAAGGCGATAATGGCGAGCACCAGGGCGAAGGCTGTTGCAAGCTTCGTCCAGCCGCGATCGGCAACCCGTCCGGCAATCGGCGAGGCGACGGCGCCCGCGGCTCCGGCAAGTGCGAAGAGGGCGATGCCATTTTGCGTCAGGCCGAAGGCAGGGCTTGCCAGCAGCAGCGGCGTCGTCGTCCAGAAGAGGCTGAAGGCGCCGAACATGCAGGCCTGATAGAGCGCCCGTCGCTGCAGGACTGGTGTGCGAAGCGCGAGGTGGCCCATGGAAGACAGCAGCTGCCCATAATGCAGTTTCGTATGGGGCACACGGGTCGGCAGAACGAGGCGCAGGATAACGATCAGCCCGATCATGACGCCGGCCGAGATAATATAGACCGCGTGCCACGACAAAAGCTCGGACAGGAAGCTCGCAGCCGGACGGGCCAGCATGATGCCGACAAGCAGGCCGCTCATGACATTGCCGACCACAGCGCCGCGGCTGGCGTCAGGCGCCATATGGGCGGCAAAGGGAACAAGGACCTGCACAGCAACGGATGCAAGGCCAATGCAGAGCGAGGCGAGCAGGAACAGTGACGGCGACCATGCGAAGGCTGCGCCGACAAGCGCGACGGCGGCAAGCGCCACCAGTGTCAGGACCAGTTTCCGGTTCTCGAGAAGATCGCCGAGTGGGACGATCAGCAGGAGGCCGAGGCCGTAGCCGATCTGAGTCAGCGTGACGATGAGGCCGGTCGCCGCCGGGCTGAAGCCGAGTGACTGGCTGATGGGGCCGGCAAGCGGCTGGCCATAATAGAGATTGGCGGCCACCAGCCCGCAGGCGGCGGCGAACATGAATGTCAGCAGCGGCGAAATGGTTTTTTCCGGGAGCGGCGTGCTCTCCCGTCTGGCAGCGGCAGTTGCGGGCATGTCTTGTCCTCAATAGGAGCGGGGGTTACGTTCCCCGAAATTTCAGTGAAAATCAGTTCAGCAGTTTCATGGCCGTCTCTGCGACGGCGAGCATCTGTTCGGTCTTGCGGCCAGTCTTGCCGATCACGCGCATGCCCTTGGTCAAGGCCAGCAGGGTGCAAGCGGTGCTTCCTGGGTCGACATGCTTCGGTATGGAGCCGTCCTCCTGTCCGAGACGGATCAAATTGAGGATGCGTCTTTCGTCGAAATCGAAGGCGACGCCGACGCGACCGGCGACTTCTTCGTCGAAAAGCGCAAGCTCGGTCGCGCTGCCGACCACGAGGCAGCCGCGGCGGCCGATCTCCCCGCATGAGGCCTCCGCGAAGAACGTCACCAAGGCACGAAGTTTTTCATAGCCGTTTGGGGCTTTTGCAAGCGTCTCGTCGATGAGTTGCTGGCGGACCTGGCGATACCGGCTGAACGCGGCGAGGAAGATGCCGCGCTTGTCGCCGAAAGCCTTGTAGACGCTGCCTGCGGTCAGGCCCATGGCCTCGGTCAGTTCGCTGATCGAGGCGGCGTAATAGCCGCGCTCCGAAAAAACACGCAGCGCTTCGTCCAGCGCGGAATCCATGTCGAATTCACGCGGGCGACCGCGAAGCTTGGGTGCGATGTCGAGTGTGTCCGTCGTCATGTCATTCTTTTAGGAAATGATCGTTTCCAAATCAAGCGAATTTTTGCGTCGCAGCAAGAATCGGAAGAATAGTGATTGCGACCGGTCCCGCTACTCGTGGAAAAACGCCATGTGGATCGCGTCCTTATAGCGGCCGTCGATGCGAACGGAATTGCGAGCGAGGCCCTCGCGGACGAAGCCGACTTTTTCGTAGAGCGTGATGGCCTTGTTGTTGTCGGCATGCACGCTGAGTTCGATGCGTTCCATTCCTGCATCACGCGCGGCGCGCAGCGTCGTTTCAATCAATCGACGTCCCAACCCCCGGCCGCGATAGGCAGGGATGATGCCCATGCCGAGCCGGCCGGCATGGGCATGGGAAGGAAAGTCATGACGGCTGATGTCGCACCAGCCGACCACCTTCCCATCGGCCAAGGCGACGAACTGCGGATTGCCTTTTTCGATCATGCCAAGCACGAAAATGCGCGTTTCTTCCAGCGGAAAGGCTTCAAGCAGCGACAGATATTCCCGCTCACGCGCGACCGTATCGAGCGCCTTGTGAAAACCTTCGATGTACTCGGTTGATATGGGTTCTATCCGGATTTCGGTGTCGCTGGTCATGGGAAAAGCTCGATGCAAATTAGGGTGTATCGAGGATATGGTTCAACCAAGCGCCTGTCTATCCACCTATCTCCCCAAGGATATTTACAGATCGAGTTCCCACGTCTGGCCGTTCAGTTCCGGGCCGAACATGCGATGCCGTTCCTCCGCTACAAGCCTGAAGCCAGTCTTGATGTAGATCGCCCGTGCCGTGTCGAGGATATCGTTGGTCCACAGCGAGAGTGTTCTATAGCCGGCATCGCGCGAGAAACGGATGCATTCGTCGACCAGCATCTTGCCGAGGCCGAGGCCGCGCGCTGTCTTGTCGACATAGAGCAGCCGAAGCTTTGCGATGCCGTCGCCGCCATCGGTGATCATGGCGGAGCCGACATTCAGGCCGCCTCGCTCGGCAATCCAGCAGCGATCCTTTTGCGGGTTGAAATTAGACAGGAATTTGCCGGCGACTTCGGCCACCAAGCCTTCGAAGCGATCGTCCCAGCCGAATTCCTCGGTGTAGAAGCGCGCCTGGCTTTGTACGATCCAGCCGATGTCACCGGGCCGGTGATTGCGGATGAGCGCGGGCGGCGCTGCGGTTCGATCGGGGCCGAGTGTTTCCTGTATCGTCTGCATCGCTGCAACGACACGCTCGGGTTCGCCGGGCGCGAGTTTCTCGAAATATCCGGCGATCTGCGCGCGTGAGCGGCGGACGAACTCCTCGAACTGCACCTGTCCCTTCTCGGTGACCTTTATGATCTGGCTGCGCGCATCGATCGGGTCCGGCGTCGTTTCGATCAGCCCATCCTCGCGAAAGCGCTTGACGATGCGGCTGAGATAGGCGGGGTCGAGATGCAGCTCGCGTGTCAGCGCGGAAGCTGCGACGCCACCGCGGAAGCCGACTTCGAACAGCACGCGCACATCCGTGAGCGTGTAGGGGCTGTCGAGATACGCCTTGTTCAGGACGCCGAGGAAATTCGTATAGAAGCGATTGAAGTTACGAACGGCATCGATGGTCGTGAAATCGGCAGCGGCGGGCATGACATCGTCTCCTCAGGTATGGAGACGATGTGTGATATTTATTGGACTCAGTCAAGTAAATTGATTGACGTCAGGCGGCGCAGCTGCTGCGAGCCTTTGCATCCGCAAGAGCAAAGTTTACGGCGGCTTCCGCGTGGATCGTCGTCGTGTCGAAGCCTGGCAGGATCAGCGCCTTCGGATCGAGGATGAGGCAGATCTCGGTGCAGCCGAGAATGACGCTGTCGGCGCCTTCCGCCTTGGCGCGCGCGATGATGCCGTTCAGCTTCCGGCGCGACTCGTCCTTGATGATGCCGGCGCAGAGTTCGTTGAAGATGATATCGTGCGTGACGGTGCGATCCTCGGGACCGGGCACCATGATGGAGACGCCGTTTTCAGCCATACGCTCGGCATAGAAGCCGTGTTCCATCGTGTAGCGTGTGGCGAGCAGCAGCGGCTTGACCCTGCCGGCGGCCTTCAAGGCCGCGGCGGTCTCATCGATGATATGGATGAGCGGAGCTGAAACGCGTTCGGCAACCTGAGGTGCGATCAGGTGCATGGTGTTGGTGCAGATGAGCACACATTCGGCACCAGCCTTTTGCAGGCGTTCTGCCGCATCGCCGAGGCGATCGGCGGCATCGTTCCAACGTCCAGCCTTTTGCAGCGCGACGATTTCCTCGAAATTGACGGAGTACATCACCAGTTCGGACGAGGAGAGGCCGCCCAGCCGCTCGCGGACCATTTCGTTGATCAGGCGATAATAGACTGCCGAACTCTCGAAACTCATACCGCCGATCAGGCCAATGGTGCGCATAGTGCTGTTCTCCGCTCGTGGATTTTGAATGGAGGAATAGTGCGGCGATTCACCCGCCGTATGTTTGCGTTTTTTGAAGCTTATCAGGATCTATCTGCAAATGTTTGCGCATTTTGCGATTTATGTGCAAAATATTGGCGCATATATGAGGAGTTGCCGCACATGCTTGATGAACGCGACCGAAAGATTCTCGAACTTCTGCAGGCGGATGCCGGCATCTCGGTCACCGAACTTGCCGATCGCGTTGCCCTGTCGGTGTCGGCCTGCTCGCGTCGCATACAACGGCTTGAGGAAAGCGGGCATATCGCCCGGCGCATCGTCGTGCTCGACCGCGAGAAGATGGGAGTGCCGACCACGGTCTATGCTATGATCAAGACGGCGCATCACGCCGACGAGTGGATCGAATCCTTCCGCAAAGTCATCGGTGATATCCCTGAGATCGTGGAGGCGCATCGGCTTACCGGGAATTATGATTATATCCTCAAGATCGTCTTGCCGCGTGTCGAGCATTACGATGTCATCTATAAACAGCTCGTGCGCAAGATCGAGCTCTTCGACGTCTCGGCGTCGATCTCGATGGAGGAACTTAAAAGTGGCGCCTCCGTTCCTGTCGGGTATGCACAATAGGTGCCTTGGCCATATCGTGGCCGTGCAGAGGTGCCATGCATAAAAGATGGTTGCTGCATATCCTTCTCAACCCTACGTTTTTGAGCAGAGTTAATCGCGAGGTGTTGCCATGCAGGATCATCATGTCGTCGTGGTCGGAGGCGGCTTTGGCGGGGTACAGCTCGCCAACGATCTGAAGGGTGCTCCCGTCCGCATTACGATGATCGATCGGCGCAATCATCACCTCTTTCAGCCGCTCCTCTATCAGGTCGCGACCACTCTGCTTGCGACCTCCGAGATCGCCTGGCCGATCCGCAATTTCTTCCGCGATCGACCTGACGTGACGACCTTGCTCTGCGAGGTTGTCGGCGTAGATAGCGCGGCGCATGAGGTGCTCCTGAAGAACGGTCAGAAGATCCATTACGACACGCTGGTGCTGGCAACCGGCGCGACCCATGCCTATTTCGGCCATGACGAGTGGGAGCCGGTGGCGCCGGGATTGAAGACGTTGGAGGATGCAACCACCATCCGCCGGCGGCTCTTGCTGGCCTTTGAGCAGGCGGAAATGGAAACCGACCCGGCCGTCCGTGAGGCGCTGTTGACCTTCGTCATCGTTGGCGCGGGTCCCACGGGTGTCGAGCTCGCCGGTATCATCTCCGAGCTGGCAAGGACAACACTACCGAAGGAGTTCCGCAATATCGATACCCGCAAGGCGAAGATCATCCTCGTCGAGGCCGGCCCAAGGGTGTTGCCCGCCTTCGCGCAAGAGCTCTCCGACTATGCGCACAAGGAGCTGGAACTGCTGGGTGTCGACGTCCGCTTCGGTAGACCGGTCACCTCATGCACGGCCGAAGGCGTGACGATCGGCGACACCTTCGTGCCATGCCGTACCATCGTCTGGGCGGCGGGTGTCGAGGCGTCGCCGGCGGCGAAATGGCTTGGCATTCCAGCCGATCGTGCCGGCCGCGCCATTGTCGACAAGGATCTGAGGGCGCCGGGCGAGGAGGATATCTTCATCATCGGCGATACCGCAGCCGTCATGCGTGACGATGGCAGCCCCGTGCCGGGGATCGCTCCGGCTGCCAAGCAGCAGGGCGCTTATGTCGCCAAGGTCATCAAGGCAAAGCTTGCGGGCAGACCGTCGCCCGGACCGTTCCACTACCGCCATCAGGGCAGCCTTGCGACGATCGGCAAAAGTGCTGCGATCATCGATTTCGGCTGGATCAAGCTGAAGGGATGGCTCGCGTGGTGGGTCTGGGGGCTTGCCCACATCTATTTCCTGATCGGCGTGCGTTGGCGCATCGCCGTCGCCTGGAGCTGGCTTTGGATCTATATCAGTCGGCAGCACAGCGCCCGGCTGATCACGCAGAAGGAAACCATGCGCGAGGAATGAAAAAGGGCAGCCCTTACGGCTGCCCTTTTCGTATGAGTTGCTGCGCAACAGTGCTTATGCCAGCGAAGCGATATCGATGACGAAGCGGTAGCGGACGTCGCTCTTCAGAACGCGCTCATAGGCTTCGTTGATTTCCTGGATGTTGATCTTCTCGATCTCGGCCACGATGTTGTGCTCGCCGCAGAAGTCGAGCATTTCCTGGGTTTCCTTGATCGAGCCGATCATGGAGCCGGAGAGGCTGCGGCGGCCGGGGATCAGTGAGAAGGCATGCACCGGAACCGCATGTTCGGGAACGCCGACCAGCACCATGCTGCCATCATACTTCAACAGGTTCAGATAGGCGTTCCAGTCGATCGCCGTGCCGACCGTGTTGATGATCAGGTCGAAGGTGCCGGCGAGCTTGGTGAAGGTCTCGGCGTCGCTGGTGGCGTAGTAGTCCTTCGCGCCCAGCTTGAAGCCGTCTTCCTTCTTCGACAGCGTCTGGCTCAGAACCGTGACGTCGGCGCCCATGGCATGGGCCAGCTTCACGCCCATGTGGCCGAGGCCGCCCATGCCGACGATCGCGACCTTCTTGCCTGGGCCTGCCTTCCAGTGGCGCAGCGGCGAAAAGAGCGTAATACCGGCGCAGAGCAGCGGTGCGCCCGAGTCGAGCGGGATATTATCGGGGAAGGAGAGGACATAGCCTTCCTTGACGACGATCGAGTCGGAATAGCCGCCGAAAGTCGGCGTCTTGCCGTCGGCTTCGACGTCGTTGTAGGTCTGGACGAGACCTGGCATGTAATGTTCGTAATCCAGGTCGCGCGTGGCACAGGTCGTGCAGGAATCGACGAAGCAGCCGACGCCGACGCGGTCGCCGACCTTGAACTTCGTGACCTCGGAACCGACGGCGGTCACGATGCCGGCGACTTCATGGCCGGGCACCATCGGATACTTCGAGCCGCCCCATTCGTTGCGGGCCTGGTGAATGTCGGAATGGCAGACGCCGCAATATTTGACGGAGATGACAACGTCGTCCGCATTCGGGTCGCGACGCTCGAAAGTGAATGGTGTGAGCGGCTTGGACGCGTCGGTTGCTGCATAACCCTTTGCGATAGGCATGGGAGATTTCCTTATCTTTTCGGATGGGTTGGGGGTAGAATTTCGATGACCCACCATGCATCAGGTCCGGGCTACAGCGTTAGAGCGATCCTGCAAGCTTTATGTACGATCCTGCGAATCTAAATGCGCGGCAGGTCTTTCGCGATCGAAAGGTGTTACCTAGATAGGCATCGATATCTGCTCGAAAACAGTTGGTTGCGCATGACACTGCCTTTCAATCCCAATCAGGAACTCGCGTCGATCGTTGCACGTTTCGCTCCGAGCGACGGCGAACACCGCACGCCGATAGACAATCTTAATCTCTATCGGCAGTCGGCTGCGACCGTGTGGCAGCATGGGGCTTACCGGCCCTGTTTTGCAATCGTGGTTCAGGGGCGCAAGAACCTGACAATCGGCGCCGAGACCTACAATTACGGTGTCGGCGAGTATATTTTGACCGCGCTCGACCTTCCGGTATCGACGCAGGTCACCAATGTCGGCAGCGATACGCCTTATCTTTGTTTTGGTATGGCGCTCGACAGCGAACGGTTGAAGGAGCTCCTGTCGCGCGTCAGCATACCGCGTCAGGCGTTGACCGAGCCTGTGCGCGGAATTGCGGTCAACGCCGCCTCGCCGGAACTGCTCGATGCCTCGCTGCGGCTGCTCCGATTGCTTGATCGGCCCGAAGATATTCCAGCCATGGCGCCTTTGATCGAGCAGGAAATCCTCTATCGCCTGCTGACCGGTCCGAATGGCCCTCGGCTGCTGCAGATCGCGATGGCCGAGAGCCAGAGCAACCGGGTGGCGCGTGCCGTCGCCTGGCTCCGCGGCAACTATACGCAGCCGTTGCGCATCGAAGAGCTCGCCGAGCGCGTCGGCATGAGCGTTTCGTCGCTGCATCACCATTTCAAGACTGTCACGGCACTATCGCCGATGCAGTATCAGAAGCAGCTTCGGCTTCATGAGGCGCGGCGCCTTATGATCGTCGAGCAGCTAGATGTCGGATCGGCAGGCCATCGCGTCGGATATCAAAGTCCCTCGCAATTCAGCCGGGAATACAGCCGCCTTTATGGCCTGCCGCCGCTGAAGGATGTCGAGGCGATGCGCAATAGCGTGGTTGCCGCCGAGTAGGTTTCGTGCCGACGGCAGTTAGCTGATCGGCGCGTTGCAGCTGCTGCCATTCCATGTGTAGCTCGGCGTGACGTCCTGCGGCCCCCACAGACCTTGGAAACGATGATAGCCGGCATCGAAGCGGATTGTCAGCGAGCCCATTCCATATTTGTCAAACCATCGCAGTGTTCGCACTCTGCCGGGTGTCGTTCCGATTTCCGAGAGGGTGCCGACCGTTGTCTCGCCATCGTCGTTGAAACGATAGGTCCCCGCTACGTGGCCCTTCGCATCGACCTGCAGCGACGTTTCGACATCGACCAACCGATCGCTGGAGAGAAGTTTGCCGCAATAGTGCCCGGCGGAGCGCGGCAGAGATTTTGACGCTGCATCCGCCGGTAGGGGTAGGTGAAATAGTCCGCCCGCAAGGCAGATTCCAGCAATCCAGGTGATTGCCCAGCGTTTACCGCTTTCCATGTATCCGACGCGCCAGGCTTGCGCCGCTTTATAAGAGTGATTGACCACGGGTTTCACCGAACGATCTCGCAGCAATAGAGGCCGACATGATCTATCTATTGTGCGCTCGCCATGACAAGTGTCCTTCGTCTTTTTAACGCGGTGCAGCAACGAATTCCGCTTGACGGCTGCATCGGTGTCCTGCATAAAGCGCCACGAACCGTACCGTACGGTACGCATTTGGGAGTAGCCATCGTGCTGAGCGAAGCAGGACAGTCGAGCGAGTTTTCGCCGCGCCAGAACGCCGTTCTGGAACAGGCGCTGCGTCTGCTCGTCGATGGCGGCGAGAAGGCGCTAACGACCTCCGGCGTCGCGCGCGCCGCCAATTGCTCGAAGGAAAGTCTTTACAAGTGGTTCGGCGACCGGGACGGCTTGCTATCGGCGATGATCACCTATCAGGCCAGCAAGGTTCGCACCTTCGAGCGCAATGGCGAGCGGCTGAATACGACAAGCCTGCATGATCATCTTGTCGTTTTCGCCCGCGACCTGCTGGAGGTTCTGGCTGGCGACGTTTCACTGGCGTTGAATCGTCTGGCAATCGGCCAGTCGAACCGCGACGGCTCCAAGCTCGGCAAGCTCCTGCTGGAGCGCGGCCGCAGGCAGATCGACCGCCGCGCCATCGGTCTCATCGATGCCGGCAAGCGGGCAGGGCTGCTGCGCTTTATCGATGCCGACGAAGCATATCACACGCTTTACGGGCTCATCGTCTCCGATCTGCATGTGCGCATGCTGCTCGGCGAGCCCGGTTTGAAGGATACGAGCCGTCAGGCTGAGAAGGCGGTCAGCGCCTTCCTCAAGCTTTACGGCACGGAAAAGGTATTGGCGGAAGCGGCAGCGACCGTCTGACAATTTAAAATCTGCACCCAGACAAGCAAAGGGAAGGACAAACAATGCGCGTCTATTACGATCGTGATGCCGATCTCAACCTCATCAAGTCGAAGAAAGTCGCCGTCATCGGCTATGGTTCGCAGGGCCGCGCTCACGCGCTGAACCTGAAGGACAGCGGCGCACAGAACCTTGTGATCGCGCTGAAGGCCGGTTCCCCCACGGTCAAGAAGGCCGAAGCCGACGGCTTCAAGGTCATGACCGTCGCCGAAGCTGCTGCCTGGGCCGACCTGATGATGATGGCGACCCCGGACGAACTGCAGGCCGACATCTACAAGGCCGATATTGCTCCGAACATCCGCGACGGCGCTGCGATCGCTTTCGCCCACGGCCTCAACGTCCACTTCGGCCTCATCGAGCCGAAGGCTTCGGTCGACGTCGTCATGATTGCTCCGAAGGGCCCGGGCCACACGGTTCGCGGCGAATACCAGAAGGGCGGCGGCGTTCCTTGCCTCGTTGCCGTTCACCAGAACGCTTCCGGCAACGCCCTTGAACTCGCTCTCTCCTACGCTTGCGGCGTCGGCGGCGGCCGTTCGGGCATCATCGAAACCAACTTCCGCGAAGAGTGCGAAACCGACCTCTTCGGCGAACAGGTCGTTCTCTGCGGCGGTCTGGTCGAGCTCATCCGCGCCGGCTTCGAAACGCTTGTTGAGGCCGGCTACGCTCCGGAAATGGCCTACTTCGAGTGCCTGCACGAAGTGAAGCTGATCGTCGACCTGATCTATGAAGGCGGCATCGCCAACATGAACTACTCGATCTCGAACACGGCCGAGTGGGGCGAATACGTCACCGGCCCGCGCATCATCACCGAAGAGACCAAGGCTGAGATGAAGCGCGTCCTCAAGGACATCCAGACCGGCAAGTTCACCTCCGAGTGGATGCAGGAATACCGTTCGGGTGCTGCCCGCTTCAAGGGTATCCGCCGCAACAACGACAGCCACCAGATCGAAGAAGTCGGCGCCAAACTGCGCGGCATGATGCCTTGGATCGGCAAGAACAAGCTGGTCGACAAGTCGGTCAACTAAGCTTTCGGCGTGAGCCGGACTGGAGGGCCGGGGCGAAAGCTCCGGCCTTTCTATTTTTGAGCTTTGACGTAAAGCCATCTTGTCGGTTCGCCATCGAAGCCGCCGCCATCCGCTTCAGTCATTGTAATGTTTCTCCATCCTCCGGCGCTCAGCATAGCCTCAAGCCATACGGCGGAAGGATAGTTGTAGTAACGTCCGAACTTGTCATGCCCATCCGCTTCTCCGGCCTTGAAGCTGGCTTGGAAGATGCCGCCCGTTTTCAGGGCGCGAGAAATGCGGTCGAAGACATCCGGCAGCACTGATCGCGGAACATGCAGGAGGCTGGCCTCCGCCCATATGCCGTCGAAGATTTCGGTGGCGTCCAAGACCTCGAAACGCATTACTCGAACGGGCCTGCCGAGACGCTTTTCCGCTTCCCTCGCAAGCTCGGCTGAACCGTCCGTCGGCGTGACGTCGAAGCCGCGCGAGAGCATATAGGCGGCATCCTGGCCGCCGCCGCAACCCAGTTCGAGGATGGTTGCGCGGGCGGGCAGGGCGGCCAGAAAGGCATCCAGTCTCTGGCGCGGCAGCCGGCGTTCGCGTGCCGCGTAAACGGCTGCGTTGTCGGTATAGAAGGACGCTGTCGGGTCGGTGCTCATGCTGGCTGGCGTTCATTTCTTTGTAAGACCATCGTCGATGCTAGCAGGAAAGGCAGACAATATCTGTCACCATGACAAACAAAATAGGTCAGTATTGTTGACTTATCTTTTGTTGCGTGATCTTGTGATGCAAAGACCAAAAATTACGAGGAAGCCCCATGTTGAATTGGGAAAATATCTTTGCGACGCGTTCGAGCCGTATGCGCGCCTCCGAAATCCGCGAGCTGCTGAAGCTGCTGGAGCGGTCGGATATCATCTCTTTCGCCGGCGGCATTCCCGATCCCGCGTTGTTTCCGGATGCGGAGTTCAAGCAGGCCTATGCCGACATCTTTTCCGGTCCGACTGTCAATGCAGCGCTGCAATATTCGGTCAGCGAAGGCTACAAGCCGCTGCGCGAATGGCTCGTCGGCCAGATGGGCGCGCTCGGCATTCCCTGTGAGCTCGAAAATGTCTTCATCGTTTCCGGTTCGCAGCAGGGGCTCGATTATCTCGGCAAGCTTTTCTTATCGCCGAAGGACACGGCGCTGGTGACGGCGCCCACCTATCTCGGCGCGCTGCAGGCCTTCAATGCTTATGAGCCGACCTACGATCAGTTGACGCCGAACGGCAACCGCACGCCGGATTCCTATCGCGCCGCGGCTTCGCAGGCGGGGGGCAGGGTGAAGTTCGCTTATCTCTCGGCCGACTTCGCCAACCCGACGGGCGAGACGGTCGACCTGGCCGGGCGTGAGAAGCTGCTCGACCTTGCGGAAGAGCTCGATATCGCCGTCATCGAAGACGCAGCCTATCAGTCGCTGCGTTATGACGGCGAGCCGGTCGCGCCGATCCTGGCGCTGGAAATCGCGCGCAAGGGCAGCATCAACGACACGCGCACGATCTATTGCGGCAGCTTCTCCAAGACGCTGGCGCCCGGCCTTCGTGTCGGCTTCATCGTCGCCAATGCGCCTGTCATCCGCAAGCTGGTGCTGATGAAGCAGGCGGCCGACCTGCATTCCTCGACCATCAACCAGATCGCGATCCATCAGGTCGCCGAGCGCGGGTTTGATGCGCAAGTTGCCAAGGTCCGCAAGACCTATAGCCACCGCCGCGACTACATGCTGGCGGCGCTTGCGAAATACATGCCTGACGGTACGAGCTGGACGAAGCCGCAGGGCGGCATGTTCGTCTGGGTGACCCTGCCGAAGGGTATGGACGGCGCCAAGCTGCTTGCACGGTCTCTCGAAACGGCGAAAGTCGCCTTCGTGCCAGGTCAGGCCTTCTTTGCCGACGGTTCGGGCGCGAACACTTTCCGTGTCAGCTTCTCCTGCGCCAATGACGAGATGATCGAAGAGGGCATTTCGCGGCTCGGCAAGCTGATTGCGGGTGAAATCGGGGCGATGGCGGCCTAAGCCGCCGTCGCCGTTTTCTTACTTGGTAAGGTGCGGGCCGATCAGCGCCAGATCGGCCTCGCTCAGCCTGTCGCTGGCCGTATTGCGCTGGTGCCAGTAGGGATACATCAGCGGCTGCAGGCTGACGTCATCGAGCCGCTTGCGTTCCTCGTCCGTCAGCTTCAGCTCGGCGCTGGCGAGATTGTCCTTGAACTGAGCCTCGGTGCGGCCACCGATGATGACCGAGGTCACGCCCTTGCGGCCGATGAGCCAGGCAAGCGCCACCTGAGCGGCGGAGACGCCGCGGCCATCGGCGATTTCCACCAGCGTATCGACGATATTCCACAGGCGGTCTTCATCGCGGATCGGCGGTTCCGTCCAGCCGGCGAACTGGCGCGTACCCTCCGGCGTTGCCTGATTGCGGCGATGCTTGCCTGAGAGCAGGCCACCGGCAATCGGGCTCCAGACGAGAATACCGAGACCTTGGTCGAGGCTGATCGGCACCAGTTCGTTCTCGGCGTCGCGGGCTTCCAGCGTGTAGTGGATCTGCTGGCTGACGAAGCGTTCGCGCTTGTCGCGCTCGCTGACGCCAAGTGCCTTCATGATGTGCCAGCCGGAAAAGTTCGAGCAGCCGATATAGCGGACCTTGCCCTGGCGAACCAATGTGTCGAGCGCTTCCATCGTCTCTTCCAGCGGTGTCTGTCCGTCCCATTCATGCAGCTGATAGAGATCGATCACATCGGTTTTCATGCGCTTCAGGCTTGCCTCGCAGGCCTGAATGAGGTGCTGGCGGGATGAGCCGACATCGTTGACGCCCGGCCCCATCGGGAAGCGGGCCTTGGTGGCGATGAGCGCGCCGTTCTTGCGCGGGCCGCCGATGATTTCACCAAGAATCTCCTCCGATGCGCCTTGCGAATAGACGTCGGCCGTATCGAGCAGGTTGATGCCGGCATCCAGGCACATGTCGACAAGCTTCTTGGCATCCTTGATGCCAAGATCGCCGACGGTTTTTGCCCAGCCGACACCGCCGAAGGTCATGGTGCCCATGGTGATGGTGGAAACTTTAAGGCCTGAGCGGCCAAGCAGACGATATTCCATCGATCTATCCTCCTCGATCCCGTCTGAATAACGTGCCTCAGCAAATAGCGCCGGATCGCGGTGGTCAAGATTCAATCATCATACGAACGGCAATCTATTCAAATTCAACTGTCACAATCATGTTAAGCCCTGCGTCTAGACAACCTCGTACAACCTAGCCGAGGACGTTTTCATGAAGACCTTTGTTTCCGCCTTTGCCGGCCTGTTGGCCATTGCCCTTTTCTCCGGAAGCGCCAACGCCGCCGATCTCGTCCTCTATACCAGCCAGCCGAATGCCGATGCGCAGGCGACCGTCGATGGTTTCATGGCTGCCAACCCCGGCATCAAGGTCGATTGGGTTCGTGATGGCACGCCGCAGATCATTGCCAAGCTGCAGGCTGAAATGCAGGCTGGCGCTCCGGTTGCCGATGTCTTGCTGATTGCCGATACGGTGACGCTGGAGCGCTTGAAGGAAGCCGGCAAGCTGCTTGCCTACAAGTCGCCGGAAGCCGCAAATTACGATGCGTCGCTCTATGACGCCGGCGGTTATTACTATTCCACCAAGCTGATCACGACCGGCATCGTCTACAACACCGCCGCCGCGATGAAGCCGGCAAGTTGGCAGGATCTGGTCAAGCCGGAAGCCAAGGGTCTCGTCGCCATGCCGAGCCCGCTGGCTTCGGGCGCCGCTCTTATCCACGCGCAGACGCTCGCCGGCGTCGGCAGTCTCGGTTGGGACTACTACAAGAACCTCGCCGAGAACGGCGCGATCGCTTCGGGCGGCAACGGCGCCGTGCTGAAGTCGGTCGCGTCCGGCGAGAAGGCCTATGGCATGATCGTCGATTACATGCCGATCCGCGAAAAGGCCAAGGGCGCTCCGCTGGAATTCGTTTTCCCGAAGGAAGGCGTTTCCGCCGTGACCGAGCCGGTCGGCATCCTTGCCGGCACGCAGCATGCCGATGCTGCCAAGAAGTTCGTCGATTATGTTCTTTCCGAAAAAGGCCAGGAAGGCTTCCTGAAGCTCGGCTACATCCCGGCCCGTAACGGCACGCCGCTGCCGGAAGGCTTCCCGGCACGTGACAGCATCAAGGTTTTGCCGTTGAATGCCGCCGATGCTCTCAAGAACACGGATCAGGACCTCAAGACCTTCTCCACCTACTTCAAGTCGAAGTAATCCGACCCGGATTTGGAATGTACTCATATGTGCGTCGAGGAAACAGCCAGCCGGCCTGGCTGTTTCCTTTTGTTGTTGCCTTCGTGCTCTTGCTCAGCGTTTTGCCGCTGGCACGGCTGGCGTTTGCTGGCGTCGAGGCGCTGCTTAAGGGCGGTACCTATGAACTCATCACCGATCCCTCGCTCTGGCGCTCGGCCTGGTACACGATCGAAACGGCCGTGCTCGGCACCATCGTTTCCGTCTTGCTCGGCTGCCTCTTCGCGTTCCTGCTGACATTGACAGATTTGTCAGGCAGAGGGCTGCTTGGTTTCCTCTTCGTATTGCCGATGATGATCCCGCCGCAAGTGACGGCGCTGGCGTGGGTGCAGATGTCCGGGCCGTCGAGCCCCTTGCTGAAAGCGTTGCATATCGCGCCGCCGCTCGGCTCGCCGCAGCCGCTCTATTCTGTCGGCGGCATTGCGCTGCTTTATGGCGTTCAGCATGCACCGCTCGTCTATCTCGCTCTGCGCGCCGGCCTGATGGCGCTGCCGCGCGATGGCGTCGAGGCCGCAAGGCTTTCGGGCGCGTCCGGCCTGCGTGTCTTCCGCGATATCATCCTGCCCTTGTCTCTGCCCGGTGTCATTGCGGGCGCTGCGATTGCCTTCGTCTCGTCCATCGGCAATTTCGGCATTCCGGCGATCCTTGGTATTCCCGCCTCGATCTATACGCTCTCGACCTTGATCTTCACGAAGTTCTCCAATTTCGGGCCGAGGACATTCGGCGATATCGCCGTCCTCTCGTCGATGATCGCCGTCATTGCCGTTGCCGGGCTTGCCGTGCAGGGCAGGGCCTTGAAAGGGCGTGATTACCGCGTCATCGGCATTTCCGGCGCGACGGCTGCCTTTTCGCTCGGCCGTTGGCGCTATCTGGCGCTGCCGGTGCTCTATGCCATCCTCTTCGTCATGCTTGTCGCTCCCTTTCTGGCGCTGGTCGCAGGTGCGCTGGTGCCGGCATATGGCGTGCCGCTCACCGTCAAGACGGCGTCGCTCAACGCATTTACGGAAATCCTGTTTCGGCAGAGCATAACGCGCACCGCCTTTTCCAATTCGTTGTTCCTCGCGGGCATGACGGCTTTTGGTCTCCTGCTGGTGACAGTGCTCGCTGCCTATGCGCTGACGCGGCGCAAGGACGCGCTCAGCCGTATCGTTGGCGGCATGATCGAGATCCCTTATTCGCTTCCGGGCATCATCATCGCTGTCTGTTTCATCCTGGTGTTTGCGGCACCCTTGCCGATCCTCAACGTCACGCTTTACGGGACGATCTGGATCATTCTGCTCGCCTATTTCTCCGCTTATTTCGCGGTCAGCCTGAAACCGGTCATGAGCGCCTTCCTGCAGCTCGATCCGGCGCTGGAAGAGGCCGCGCGGCTTTCCGGTGCAGGATTCTTCCGGCGTTTGACCGATATTATCGTGCCGCTGATTGCGCCGGCTGCTGGGGCATCGGTGATCCTCGTTTTCCTCATTGCCTGCAACGAGCTGACCGTTTCAGCGCTGCTCTGGTCGGCAGGCACGCAGACGCTCGGCGTCGTCATCTACAATCTCGATGATGGCGGCAGCGCCGATCTGGCCTCTGCCATGTCGGTCATCGTCATTGCCATGGTCGTCATCATGATGGTGCTTCTGGAAATCATGGCCAAGCGCCTGCCGAAGGGAGTGGTGCCTTGGCGAAGCTGATCCTCAATCACGTCAGCAAGGATTTCGGCACGGGCGGACGCGCTGCCGTCAACGCTTTGTCGCTCGATGTCCGCGAAGGCGGCTTCCTGGCACTGCTCGGTCCCTCGGGCTGCGGCAAGACGACTGTGCTTCGAATGATCGCCGGTTTTGAGCAGCCGACCGATGGCTCCATCCATCTCAGCGAACGGCTGCTGGCCGATGCCGCAAACATGTTGCCGCCGGAGCGGCGCAATATGGCGATGGTGTTCCAATCCTACGCGCTCTGGCCGCACATGAATGTCGCCGATAATGTCGGCTACCCGCTGAAGGTGCGCGGCATCTCTGGCGAGCGTTATCGCGAGAAGGTGCGCGAGGCCTTGGCGACGGTGCGTCTCGGCGACTATGCGGAACGCAGGCCCGCGGATCTCTCCGGCGGCCAGCGGCAGCGCGTGGCGCTTGCCCGCTGCCTGGTGACATCGCCCGATGTCGTGCTGCTGGACGAGCCGCTCGCCAACCTCGACCGTCATCTGAAGAAGGAGATGGAGGAGACCTTTCGCGAATTCCACCAGCGCTCCGGCGCCACCATGGTCTATGTCACGCACGACCAGAGCGAAGCGATGGCGCTTGCGACCGACGTTGCCGTCATGTCCGAAGGGCGGCTGCTGCAGGTGGCGCCGCCGGCGGAGATCTATGCGCGCCCCGAAGGGAAAATGGTCGGGGGATTGGTCGGGCAGGGTGCCATCCTGTCGATGGCTTTTCCCGATGGCGGTCCACGCCGTATCGATTGGCCGTTCTTCCGAGACCTTTGGGAGAATCGGGCAGGCGGCTCGGGAGGTGCGGATATTCTCGTGCGGCCGGAGGACGTGGTTGTCGACGGGGAGGGCATTTCATGCCGTGTCGATTCCATCCTTTATGAAGGGGAGCGCTATGCGCTGAGGCTGTCGATGCCGGATGGACAGGTGCTGCGCGCCTATAGCCGCGAGGCTGTTGCCGTGGGCGATGATTATCGGGTCGCGATCCGCTCCGCCTGGCGGCTTTGATCGGTGGGGGACAAGATGGTTGTTCCATGTCGCCTCCTATGCTTGATTTGCTCGACGTCACGAAGGGGAGTCGCGCATGTCCGATCATAGCTTTCCGATTTTCGATCTCGGCGCTTTCGAAGCAGCCGGTCATGACGAGAAGAAGCGGCTCGGTGCGGAGGTGGATCGGATATGCCGCTCGACCGGCTTTCTGGCGATTGCCAACCACGGTGTCGCGGATGCCGTGATCGCCGAGGTGTGGAGGAAGACGCAGACTTTTTTCGATCTGCCGTCTGAGATAAAGCAGAAGGCGAAAACGCTCTATCCCGGTTACCCATACGGCTATCTCGGGCCGGGCACTGAGGCACTTGCAAAATCGCGCAACGTGGACACGCCGCCGGATCTGAAGGAAAGCTTCAATGGCGGCCCGCTTTCCGTACCCTCAGGCATGACAGATCCGGAAGCACTCGGCTTCTGCTATGCCGCGACCATCTGGCCGGAAGGGCCTGATGGCTTCGTAGAGGCATGGAAAGCTTATTATCGGGCGATGGAAGATTTGGCGGCGCGTATCATGCGCGTCTTCGCTACGGCGCTCGGCCTTGATGAACATTTCTTCGATTCCTATGTCGATGCGCCGATCAGTGCGCTGAGGGCACTGAATTATCCCGAGCAGCATGTGCCACCGCAGCCGGGCCAGCTTCGCGCCGGCGCGCATACCGATTACGGCAGCCTGACGATCCTCCTGCCGCAACCCGGCTCGAAAGGGCTAGAGATCATCGCCCCTGATGGCAACTGGACGCCGGTGCCGCCGGTGGAGGGTGCTTTCGTCATCAACATCGGCGACCTGATGGCGCTCTGGACCAACGATCGCTGGGTGTCCACGGTGCATCGTGTCGTCAATCCGCCGCCGGAAGAGGGCGGCATGCAGCGCCGCCAGTCTCTGGCCTTCTTCCACCAGCCGAACTGGTTTGCCGAAATCGCCTGCCTGCCGTCGTGCCTGAAGGAAGGCGAGGAGCCGAAATATGCTCCCGTTCTTTCCGGCCCGTATCTGATGGGTAAGTTCAAATCGACGGTAACAGCCAAAGCCGGATGATGCGAGTATAATAAGCCGGCTCACATTTCTCTTAAACTGGAATGCTTCATGTCCCTGCGCCTTGCGACTTTCAATGTCGAAAACCTTTTGACCCGTTTTGATTACACTGGTTTTCGCAATCAGTTGCGCCAGGATCGCGTTCTGCAGCTCTTCGATGTCCGTAATGAAGAGATCTATCAGCAGCTGGAAGCGGCGCGTGTGATTGCGGCAACCGACGACACCAGGCAGATGACCGCGCTTGCGATCGCAGATGCGGATGCCGACATCATCTGCCTGCAGGAGGTCGACAACATGGCGGCGCTGCAGGCTTTCGAATATGGCTATCTCTACCGCATGGTCGGCAACGGCTACCGCCAGAAATTCCTGATCGAAGGCAATGACAGCCGCGGCATCGATGTCGCCGTGATGATGCGCGAGGAAACGCGCGACGGCCAGCCGATCGTGCTCAATGACATCAAGAGTCACGCCATGGTGACCTACGGCAATTTCGGCCTTTTCAACGATGAACTGGCGGAACTCGGCCTTCATTCGGAGGACAAGATCTTCAAGCGCGATTGCCTGGAGCTGCATCTCCATATTGGTGGCGTTCCATTTTCGCTCTATGTGATCCATCTGAAATCGATGGGACCGGCACGCGAAGGTGTGGATGGACGTCATGCGACCATGCCGATCCGCCGAGCCGAGACCATGGCGGTTCGCCGCATCATCGAAGATCGCTTCGGGGCCGGCCACACGGCGACGAAGAATTTCGCCATCTGCGGCGACATGAACGACTATCAGGAATGGATCGATGTCATCGGTACACGCCGCACCGGCTATCGTTTTGAGCCGCGCGGCGAGGAGAAGGGCAGCGCCCTCGATGTTTTCAGCCGTGATGGTTTTGCGGAGAACATCGTGCGGCGGCGAGAGGAGCTTGACCGCTGGACGCTTTATCACGCCCGAGGGCCGCAGGAGCAGCGGCTTTGCCAGCTTGATTACATCTGGCTCTCTCCGGCGCTGGCACGCGCCAATGCCACGCGTATGCCCGATATCATCCGCTCGGGTCAGCCGTTCCGCACTATTTTCCCACCGGGGCAGGAAGTGGAGCGCTATCCGCGCGTCGGCTGGGACAGGCCGAAAGCATCCGATCATTGCCCCGTCGTCATGACATTGGATTTGATATGACCACTTTAGAATTGCAGAGCGATATGGCCGGCTGGCCGCCGGAAAGCACCGTATTTCCCGTTTCCGAGATCGATCTTGCCGTGCTGCCAGGCGAGCATCCTTTCCACGTTCAGGAGTCTGCGGCGGCGCAGGAGAACTGGGCAAGGGAAATCGCCGACAATCCGGCCCTTTTTGATGGCCGCATGATCTTCCAGCGTCGTCTTTCGCTTGCCGACGGCCTTGTCAGGGGTGAAGCCTATGTGACGCCTTTCTCGACCTTCCTTTGGTGGCGCAAGCAAAGCAAGCGGCACGGTGGCTTTCATCTTTTCGCATTTCCGGTGGCGGTATCGTCCGATGGTGCGATCATCGCGATCCGCATGGCGCCGCACACTGCCAATCCTGGCCAAATCTATTGCGCGGCTGGATCGATGGACGAAAATGATATTGTCGACGAGCACGCCGACGTCGCTGGCAATATGCGACGCGAGGTGCTGGAGGAAACCGGCCTGGATTTGAACGACGCGACCGCCGACCCTGGATACTACGCAACCCATATGAATCGTTCCGTCACGCTCTTTCGGGTTTTCCGCTTTCCGTGGACGGCCGAGGATATGCTTCGGCGCATCGAGGCGCATATACTGGTGTCCGAAGAGGATGAGGTCGATGGCGTGGTCGCCATTCGTTCGGCCGATCCCGCCGCGCATCACTACAGCGTGGCGATGCTGCCGATCCTTGCCTGGTTCTTCGGTGGCGGTAGATAGCTCGGGCTTGCGCTGGGGTCGCTTGCCGGTATGAATAATTAGGTCTGGAAGTATGGATGGAGGCCAGATTGGCGCGCAGCTACAGTGTCTATGATGTGTTCACCGACAACAAGCTGGCGGGCAATCCGCTCGCAATCATCTTCGATGCGGGAGACCTGAGCGATGAGGCAATGCAAGCGATCGCCAGGGAGATGAACCTTTCCGAGACGGTCTTTGTGCTGCCGCCGCAAAATCCCGCCCACACGGCGAGCCTGCGCATATTCACGCCCGGCCGCGAACTGCCTTTTGCCGGGCATCCGACAGTCGGCACGGCGATCGCCTTGGCAGAGAAGGTCCATGCCAATCACGGCGGTGACCTCGATCTCGTTTCCGTTCTCGATGAGCGTGTCGGACCGGTGCGTTGCGCCATCAAGCTACGCCAGAACAAGGCGAGTTTTGCCGAGTTCGATCTACCGAAGAAGTCGCAGGAGATCCCGCTGCCGCTGGATAGGGCCGATATCGCCAATGCACTCAGCCTGAAGATCACCGAGATTGGCTTCGAGAACCATGTACCCTCCATTTGGAGTGCCGGAGTGCCGTTTCTTTTGGTGCCGGTGCACGATGTCGGCGCAGCTGAAAGGCTGGAGTTCGATCTGCAGCTTTGGGAAAAGACGGTGCCCTTCGTCGACGGCGCGCTTGCTTCGGCTTTCATTTATTGCCGCGGCGGCGTCAATCACGTTGCCAAATTCCACGCGCGCATGTTCCCCGTGGGAATGGGTATCGTCGAGGACCCGGCGACGGGAGCCGCGGTGGCGGCGCTGTCCGGGGCGATCAATCAGTTCGATGCTTTGCCGGATGGGCATCATCCTGTTGTCATAGAGCAGGGCATCGAGATGGGACGGCCATCGCTGATTCATCTTCACCTCGATATCAATGGTGGCCTGATCGCCAATGCCCGCATCGGCGGCCAGGCGGTGCGTGTTGCATCGGGAATTCTTGAGCTTTGATTTTATTGACTTTTCGGCGGCCTCTGAAATTTTTTTGACAAAAAAACAAAGAAAATTCGTCTGGCCGCTGGACAATCAAACCGATCCTATTTATATGCCCGGTCACGCCGCCAGCAAGCGGTACGGGTGATTAGCTCAGTTGGTAGAGCAGCTGACTCTTAATCAGCGGGTCGTAGGTTCGAGCCCTACATCACCCACCAAAAACTCCTAGAAATCGTTAGTTAATTCGAAACGTCTCGAGGGTTTTCGGCTGCGCGGTTTCCAGCAGATTGGAAACGGTTTCCAATTCAAGTTCCGTGCTATTCCGGAATGCAGCGGCTCGATCTCGCTCCAGCGGGTTTCCATGAACTTCATCGCATCCCGAGCTAAACTCCGTAGCGCGACGTCCCTTCCGTACTTCAGCATAAGAGAGGTATTCGTCCGCGGTTCTTCTCCCGATCGGACAGCGATCGACGTTGTCGGTAGGGGTGTCGCTCTAGTCGGAAAGCCTGCCCAGTAGAAGGCCGGTAAATAAGCCGAGGAGCGCCGTCACGATCAGGACGGAGCTTGTGGCGGTTGGATTTTCCTTTGCGACCTGCACTACGTTCCGGCCCTCGGAGCGGGCATGATCCGCGATGTTTGCAACTTTTCCCTTTGCTGAAGAAAGGGCCTCGTCGGCGCGATCCGAGGCGCTATCGATCCGCTTTGCCAAATCGGTGGAGAGCCTATCGATCTGGCTGCGGAGTTCATCGATCTGCGCATTGATGTCCTTGTCCAGCGAGATGTTGGCCATGATGCCCTCCTTGATTGCGGGTAAGTTCCTCCAGGAACGAATGGAGGCTTGCTTTGGTTCCCATCAGGTTGAGCGACGTCTTTCGCAGTCGGAGAAGGTTTGAAACGGCCGCGAAGCGACCGATGTGCCAATGGCTTTAGCGTAGATGCAGGAGAAACGCGGTTGGTGCTGATATCGACATCGTGAAAAGAAATAGGGAAAGCCCATATTTCAGTCTTCGCATTCGGCGTGTCTTGATGCCGTCCCAGTCATATCCCATAAGTATATCCTGTTTGCTTCGTGCTTTATTGATGCTGGAAATATCCCATGAATTGTTTGCGCGAAGCTTGTGAATTGTTTTCATCGAAACGATGAAGAGGTGCATCGGATTATACAATCCTGTGCTGCAATTTTTTTCTTTGGTTTTTGCAAGTATAATCGATAATGTCCATTATTAACTAGAAGTAGTGAAATCGGATTCTCTCGTAGATCTTACGCGAGCTGCAATTTTTGATTTGATTGAACATCCAGCTCGGGCACTGATTGCGCATTAACCAATCTACATCAGCAGATTATGCTGTTGCTGTAAGCGGCGCTTACGCCTGCGCTCGGATAGGCCGGGCCGACGGAGCTTCCGGTGATTGCCCCGCGTTCAAATGACGTCAGACATGTCTGGCCGATGGCAATGGCCATCGCTTTCGACCATGTGCGTTCAAGGCTTCCTATACCCACCTTCCATGACGCTGAATACAAAGATAGCGGCCAGAATCACGATCAGCGTATAATCGAAGGCGGAGAGCAGGCGAAGCAGTTCCATGATGTTTCTCCTCCCACAGAGAACACGAACCAGAACAACCGCTAGTATGTTCCTCCCGCGGGCGCATGCCAAGTTTTTTGCATCCTGCGGTGCAAAAACAATGTTGTGCGAGGCACAATAACCAGTTGTTTCCAAAGACATATCAGCACTCTATTAACTGCTATTGGTTGCGGTAAGGGCGAACGCGCGCTGCAATCGTATTGTCAACAAATTTTATAGAGTATAGCATCGGGACAATGATAAGTCCGATTGCCCAACTCTTGCAGAAATCACGTGGTGCGATCGATCTGGAGGGAGTTGGCTATTGACCCTTGGCTCTGACCATCAGCCGCGTGACCTGCCTGTTGTCGTTATCGTCGGGGGTGGCGTTTCCGGAACAGGGGTTGCCTTTCATCTGCTGCAGCGACAATCGCGACAGGTCGGTCAGGTCTTCATATTCGAGCCGCGGGAGCGTTTGGGGGCAGGGCTCGCCTACGACACGCAGGATGTCGCCCATCGCATCAATGTACCCGCGGCGAGGATGAGCCTGCTGCCCGATGACATCGAACATTTTCAGCGCTGGCTGCTGGAAAATAATGCGCTTGCCGATGATGATGCGGCGATTGCCGTCGATGGCAGTCTTTTTCCGCGACGCTCCGTTTTCGGGAGCTATATCAACAGCATGATCCGTCCCTTCGCCGAGAACGGGCGGCTGCGCCACGTCAGGCAAAGCGTCGAGCGGATCCAGAGGACGGGCGGCCGCTGGGCGGTGACCGGTGCTGGCGGAGAGCGCGTTGATGCCGATATTCTCGTCATCGCGACAAGCCATCCGTCGCCTTTGCCGCCGCAGGTGTTGCGGGACGCGCTTGCCGATCACCCACGCTTTGTTGCCGATCCAACGCATCCTGATGCGCTTTCGGTCGTCGGCGCCGGAGATCGCGTCCTTGTGGTCGGCAACGGTTTGACCTCGGCCGACGTCATCGCCTCGCTCGAACTCAGGGGACATAAGGGGCCGGTCACCGCGATATCCCGACGCGGTCTGCGCTCGCGTGGCCATGCCGCGGTCAAGCAGGAGCTATTCGGCGATTTTGCTGATCAGCCCTCGAAAACCGCGGTTGATCTGCTGAAAAGCGTGCGAGCGGCTATCCGCAGGGCGGAAGGTGAAGGACGCAGCTGGCATGCGGTCATCGATCAGGTAAGGACGCAGGGGCGGCAAATCTGGGAGGCGCTTCCGATCGAGGAGCGACGCCGGCTGGTTCGGCATTTGCGGCCGTTTTGGGATGTGCACCGTTTTCGTGTTGCGCCGCAGGTTGAAGCTGTCAGCGAACGGGCGCTTGCAAGCGGCAGGCTTGAGGTGCTGGCGGCTTCGGTTGCGGAGGTTGGCGTTACCGACGATGTCATCGATTGCCGGTTGCGATTGAGCCGTTCCGACCGCTTCGTGAGAAGGCAATTCGATGCGGTCGTCGTTACCACCGGTCCGGGACACCGAGGCATTTTGCAATCCCAAGCCTGGATCGATGAGCTGTCGAAAGCCGGATATCTCGCATTGGATCCCGCCCGCCTAGGATTTTCCTGCGACACGCAATCACGCGCCTTGGCATCCGACGGGACGGTGATACCATCTCTGTTTATCTCCGGACCGCTCGCACGCGGAACCTTCGGCGAATTGATGGGATTGCCCGAGGTGGTCGAGCACGCCGTTCTCGTCGCCGACCAGGTGGCCGGCGCGATCGCCGATTACACGACGCGTGGGCAAGGGAAGGCATATTTGGACAGTAGCGCCGCCTAAAATCCAAGAAAAGCCGCAAATTCGTTGCTCAGACGATACATTTGCCTAAATTTACTCATATAAACTATACAATTTGTGAGTTACTATCTTGTTCCCACGAGATTGTGGAGTTACTTCCGCAGTCCCATGCTGACAGGATTGGCCCGTTGAGTCTCTTTCGAGCCATGCCGGGTTTTCAACAATTGACTTTGCAGTAAAGCGGACGGCGATGCTTACGAAAAAAGGAAAGTACGGATTGAAGGCGCTGGTGGATCTCGCACGCCTTGGTCCGGGTGAAACCGCGTTCATCAACGATATCGCGTTACGCAACAATATTCCGAAGAAGTTTCTCGATACCATCCTGCTCGAATTGCGAAACGCCGGCGTGTTGCGTTCAAAGAAGGGGCCAGGCGGCGGTTATTCGCTGTCGCGTCCCGCCTCGGAAATTCGCATCGGCCACGTCATCCGTACCCTGGACGGTCCGCTGGCTCCTATCCGCTGCGCCAGCCGCACGGCCTATGAAGCCTGCGACGACTGTTCCGATCCGGAGCGTTGTCAGGTACGGCGCTCGATGACGGAGGTGCGTGACGCGATTGCCGAGATTCTCGACAACATGTCGCTGGAACAATTCGTCGCCGGTGGCGCGGATTTCGACGCCCCGGAACGGGAAGATCGACGCGCTTCTCATACCGCCTGATTTTCGACGCACCTTTGCTTTCAAGGCAACCAACTCTTCAATGGCTTCACGCCGTTGAGATGGTAGTTGCCGATGATGTGATATTTCTGGCGGGCCGGTTCATGCAGCGTATGGATGCGGGCGTTGCGCCAATGGCGGTCGAGGTTCAGGCCGATGCCCGCCGACGCCGTGCCGGCAAGCTCGAACAGCGTGTCGGCTGCCTCCATCGCAATATCAGCCGTCATAGTCTGGGCTGCCGCAACGGAGAGCGCCGCATCGATGACGTGGTCTTCCGTGAGATTGATCTGCGCCGCGTCGATCTTGCCGCCGGCCCGTTCCATCGTTGCCGTTGCCGCTTCGATGCGGACGGCAATTTCTCCGACTCTCGTTACGACCAGCGGATCATTGACGGCTTGCTCATCGCCATCGCTTTCCTCCGGGTGAGGACGCGCCCGCACGAGCTCCATAGTCGCTGCCAGTGCGGATCTGGCGATGCCGAGATTGATTCCAGCGCGCGTGAGCTGGTTCACGCAATCGATCACCGTCGGCTCCGCCAACTTTTCTCGGTCTACGAGCAGGGTGTCGGCATCGAGATAGACATTATGCAATATGACCGTGCCGTTTCCGGAGGTGCGTTGACCAAAGCCGTCCCAATCGTCGATGATCTGGATGCCTTCCGCATTTCTGGGCACGACAGCGGCTATCGATCCCTGGCGTTTGTCCGCCGCGAACAGCGCGATCCAATCTGAAAAGAGAATGCTGGCGGATGGCCGGCTACGTCCGTTGAGGCGGAAGCCGGCTCCGTCCGATGTCAGATGCCAGGAATGCTGGTCGGCGCCGCTCGCACCCGCCTCGGAAAAGATGCTGCCGAAACGATCGCCGATAATGGCGCGATCGAAAAGGAGTGCCCTTTGGTCCTCACCGCCGCCAATTCTGACCGCTTCCAGCACGTGAAAATGCGTCTGCAATATCTGCGCGATGGAAGGGTCGGCCTCCGCCAGGATGGCGATGACTTCGGCGAGAACGCTGTTCGAAATGTCGATGCCGCCATTTTCGGAGGGAACGGAAATTCCAAGCAGCCCCGATTGGGATAGAGCCTCGGCCTCGTCATAGGGCAGGATGCGGTTGATATCGCGGTCGCTCGCCTGCTGTGCAAAGGCGGCCGCAAACGAGCGCGCAATATCGAGCGCCTCTTCTTCGCTTTGAACGCGATGGGCGGGCGGCCTGACGCGTTCATACAATTGGGAAACAGTCCCCATTTGTCACTCCTCGACCAGCGCCGACTCGGCTCCTCAGGGCGTGGCAAATCAGCGAGATGCTGGTTTCGCACCCTTCTGATAATAGGCGCCGACTGAAAAATTGTAAGCGTTCGGCCCGATGTCAGTCAGATCGAATAGCGAACTCGGTGCCTTCCAATGCCATTCCCTCCACAGCGAAAGCGGTTTCGAAATCTGATCTTAGCGCGCGGAATTGCTTTCCTTTTCCCGGCTCAATCGAAGGCGCGGCACGAAGAAAGCAGCCGACCGCAGGATGTTTTTCAAACTGCATTATCGCCAATCCGATTCCGCCCGCAGAAGAAAGCGCTTGCTAGAGGCGCATTTTCGCGCTTTCATATACGACTAAATAAGTAGACAATGACAATAATCATGCCGCCTCATCGCTTCAAGGAGCAATGGCGGACGATTGCAGGCATCGGATATTTGCACCGAGTTGGACCTGCCTGTCGCGCCTTTCTTTCTTTGGAGAAGAATGGTGGAATTTTGAGACCCGAGGCGGCTCTTATGCGTTTTGTCAGCCACCGTTCCTCGGTTGTCGAGCATGAGATCGGAGTTTGAATTTCGGGCCGTTAATGACAAGCCCAAGAAAGGCATGATCGACCACCTCTCGCCCCAGGAGTTGATATGACGGTTCAGGGATTCTTTTCCGCCAGGACGAATGCGGCGTCGTCGGCTTATGTGATGCCGCGGATTGCCGTGATCGGACGTGGTTTTTCCGGCATGATGATGGCAATCGCCCTGCTGAAGACAGTGCGCTTTCCCTTTCATCTGCAGCTCTTCGATCCCAATTCCAGCGTCAGCGGTGGTCAGGCGCTCGCCTCGGGACACAGCAGCGAAATCCTCAACAGTCGCGTGCGCGATCTTTCGGTCTCTGCCGGCGATCCTGACGATTTCAATCAATGGCTCTCCAGCAATGCGCCTTTCCGCAGCGCCGTTCCCGCCGCCATACCGGGTTTCCTGCAGATCTTCGTGCCGAAGAGCATTTTCAGCGACTACGTCTACCAGCGCTTTTCGGAAGCCTTCTCATCACGGCGCGATGTGGCGGTGCAGGTCCGCAGCGAGACGGTCTTCGGTCTCAGGCGTGTTCGCGGCGGCCGTTTCGTGGTGGAGAGCGACGGTGCCGGCAATGCGCCATTTGATATGGTGGTGCTGGCAACGGGCTACGGCATTGCCGATCGGGAGGCGCAGGCCAGCGATCTCGTGACGGTCCCGACCACCGTTCGTGCGCGCCGCCTTGTATCGCGACCGCACACGATCTTGCTGGGAAGCGGCCTGCGCGTGGTCGATCGGCTGCTGCAGATGCGCGAAAACGGCTATACGGGGCAGATCACCATCGTTTCGCGGCGGGGCTTCCTGCCGCAGAGCCATACGCGCAACAATGCCGACCCGGTTTTCCCTGCAGATGAGATGCCAGATAAACTCAGCGAAATTGTTCGCTTCATTCGCCGCGCGTGCGAGGAGGCGGAGGCGAACGGGCAGAGCTGGCAGTCCGTCATGAATGGTTTGCGCAAGCACGCCCGATCCCTCTGGCGATCCCTGCCGGCCGGTCAGAAGCAGCAGTTCAACCGTCATCTGCGGGCGCTCTATGACAGCCATCGTAACCGCCTGCCCGAAGCCCTGCATGTTCGCCTCAATCAGGAGATGGCTGAGGGTAACACGCTGTTGCGGCGCGGTCACTTCATCCGGCGGACGCCAACAGGGCTGATTTTGAGGCCCGCGGGACGGCAGGAGACCGAGCAGCTCTATGCCGATGACGTGATCGATTGTCGATGCCAGGCGCCCGATCTGAATGCGCCGTTGCTGCGCAGCCTCATCGACGCCGGCCTCGCAGTGCCGGACGAGCTCGGCCTCGGTCTCGCGGTCGATGCAGCGGGTGCACTCGAGGTCAATGGGCGTTCGACGGAGGGCCTCTTTGCCATCGGTCCCCTGGGGCTTGGAAGTCTCCCAGACATCGATCTCGTGCCTGAGATCGTGACGCAGGCCTATGCGGCCGCCGAAAGCGTGGCGGAACGTTTTCATCCGCAATGCAAGGCGGTCTGACCACTCAGCAGCGTCTCCATTTGCAAGCAAGATGGCGATCGTTTGGTTCGTTGAGCGTGCCGCATCGCGGCAGAATAGCGGCTTGCTGCGGGCGCCGATCATGGCGCCACCTTCATCCTGATTGCCCAGTGCGTATAATCTATCATTGCCAAGGTGGTTCTCTGGCCTATTTCTGGACGGGCGCTGGTCCGTGCGATAGGTCATGTCCAATATGAGGCGGCGTTACCAGGTTTTGAGCGAGGTTCTGGACAGGATAAGGGCGTGAAATGCCTTCGTGTCGCCTTTCTTTGTCTTACAAGGCGTACGCGTAAAGACTATGGAATTCGCAATCTTATTATAGGACGAGTCGGGTCTCTGTTTTTGCGGCGATTTCGGTCATCCATTGGCTGCGACTTCATGTGCAACGAGGAGCTCTGCTTGCGCCCGCTGAAATCTCGTCTTTTTCTATTGCCTTTTTTGCTGCTGGGATTGGCTATGTTTGCCATCATCGGTCCGCTGGCGGGCGAGAACGCCTTTGCGCAGGATCAGCAGCCGGCCCAGACATCACAGCAAACGGATCAACAGCCCGGGCAGCTCGCCAATGGGCTGCTGGATACGGCCGTCACCGAACTCGGCAAGGCAAAGAAGACCTACGCATCGCTTCAGGAGGCGGCGAAGCAGGCAACGGCTGATGATGAGACGCTCGTGGCGCTCTCCGGCCAGGTTGACGAACTCAATCGCACCACTGCTGCTATTTCCGCGCGCCTGAAACCCCGTACCGCCGAGATCGATACACGCCTGACGCAACTCGGTGCTGCCCCGAAGGAAGGCCAGCCGCCTGAGGCTCCGATCGTGACACAGGAGCGCGACCGGCTCAATGCCGAACGCTCGCAGATCAGTGCCGTGATCCTCGACGCAGACAATCTGACCGCAGAAAGTAATCGGCTTTCGATGCAATTCATGGAGATGCGCCGAAAGTTGTTTGCCGAGACACTATTCAAGCGGACGGAGGTTTCCACCACGACATTCGACGATGCAGGCGCGGCTTTGGTCGAGGAGGGCGTCAAGTTTACTGCCGCGGTGACGAGCTGGATCGCCTTCGTGCTCAAGGCAAAGCTCGCCTCGCTTCTGGCTGCCGTCTGCCTGTCGATCGGCGCTGCGCTGATATTTCTTTTTGGGGGTTATCGGCTGTTCCGCCGCTACTACGTGCAGGACGAGGCTATCGAGAATCCGCCCTATATCAGCCGACTTTCCGTCGCCTTCTGGTCGACGCTGATCCGCACGCTGTCGCTGGCGGCCTTTCTTGTCACATCTTTCTTCTTCCTCTCGAATTTCAATGTGCTGCGGCCCGACATTGCGCCCATACTGGCGGCGGTCTTTGGCTTCATCGGCCTCGTCTATTTTGTCGGTCGCCTCAGCAATGCCGTCTTCGCGCCATTCCGGCCGCATTGGCGCTTGGTCAAGCTGTCAAACAAGGGAGCGCATTCGCTCACCTGGTGCCTGCAGGCGATGGCCGTGGTCAACGGGCTGGATTACGTCTTCGACCGCATCAGCGAGTCTTTGGGATCGCCGGTCGTCGTTACCGTAGCGAAAAGCTTCCTGGCCGCACTTTTGATCGGCCTCATCCTGATTGCGGCCTCCTTCGGCTCGCCGATGCTGGCCAGGAATGGCGATCCGGATGCGCCAGGCCGCCATTGGCCGCATGGCATGGCCATCATTCTTCGCGCTCTCGGCATATTGGTGATCTTCACCTCGTTCATCGGCTATGTGGGGCTTGCCCGCTTCATGGCAACGCAGATGATCGTGACGAGCGCTGTCATCGCAACCATGTATCTCGGTTTTCAGCTCGGCAAGGCCGTATCCAAGCAGGGCGTCTTTGCCGAAACCATTATCGGCCGCTTTCTGGAAAACCGCCTGACGCTGCGTGAAGTGGCGCTCGATCAGGCAGGTCTCGCAGCCGGACTTGCGACCTACGCAGTCGCGCTGCTGACGGGCATTCCTCTGATTCTGCTCTCCTGGGGTTTCCACATTCAGGATCTGGAGGCCTTCGCCTACAGGCTCTTCACCGAGATCAAGATCGGTAACATGTCGATCTCGCTGCTCGGCATCTTTGTCGGTATCCTGCTGTTTGCGGGCGGTTATCTGGTCACGCGCTGGTTCCAGCGGTGGCTCGATAGCAATGTCATGGCGCGCGGGCAGGTGGATCTGGGTGTCCGCAATTCGGTGAGAACCGGCATCGGCTATCTGGGCATAGCATTGGCGGCGATCTTTGCCATTTCCGCTGCCGGCATCGATTTGTCCAGCCTGGCGCTCGTCGCCAGCGCCCTTTCGGTCGGTATCGGTTTCGGTCTGCAGAATATCGTGTCGAACTTCGTGTCGGGCCTGATCCTGCTGGTCGAACGACCGTTCAAGGTTGGCGACTGGATCGTTTCGGGTACATCGGAAGGCATCGTCAAGCGCATCTCAGTGCGTGCGACCGAGATCGAGACCTTCCGCAAGCAGTCGATTATCGTGCCAAACTCCGAGCTTATCAACGCATCCCTCGGCAACTGGACGCATCGCAACAGGCTTGGCCGCTCCGAAATCCCTGTATCCGTCAGCTATGATGCCGATCCGCGCAAGGTGATGGATATTTTGCTGGAGCTGGTACGCTCGATCCCGAAGGTGCTTAGGAATCCGGAGCCGCATGTGGAGTTCCTGCGTTTCGGGCCGTCATCGCTCGATTTCGAGATGCGCTTTTATCTGTCCGATCTCTCCGACGGCATGGAGATCCGCAACAATCTGCGCATCGAAATCCTGAAGCGCTTCAACGAGGAGGGGATTTCAATTCCCTATCCGCATCAGGAACTGCATATCGTTCGCGACGGTAGGAGAGGCAGGCAGCTGGATGCTACAGCCGAAGCACTGACGGATTCTGCCGACGGACCGGAGGCCGGGGACGCCATTCAGGAAGGCTCTGCTTCGTCCCGCGAAGATAAAGTGCCGGAGGCAAAGGGGGCGAGCCGGCGTCGCGGCCGGACCGCAGCGGAGTAAGTTGCACGCAGGCAGGCCGCCGCCTGTGTGCTCCGTCTGGAAGACTTAACCCTGACTTCTCGACATGGACAACGTGCTGCCAGCAAGGCCCGCGCCTCGAACGGCGCCGGCCGACCAGCGTAATTTTCTTCATTTCCGGGAAACCAATCGACTTAACAAATACGCAAAAGCTTTGTCTTAAAACAATACAGAGGGGATCATTTTCAAAAACAGGTTTTCATTATGCCATTTCTGGGTATTTCGGGGATGCAATATTCCGGCGCGTCTCTTGCCGGCTCTCGCATTCTTCTTGTCGAGGATTCCAATCTCTTTACATCGATGGTCAGGGCGAAGCTGAAGGGGCTTCTGGACATCGACGTCGAGATTTGCCGCAATTTCGAAGAACTGCAGCTTGCCTACGACAAGTCGTCGGAGCCGATCAAGCTGGCGATCTCGAACATGAACCTGCCGGGCGCCGAGAAGGGAGAGGCCTTGGCTTATCTTCTCGATCTCAGCATTCCAACGATCGCCTTCACGGGCACTTTTCTCGAAGGCACACGCGACGAGCTGATCGCCAAGGATGTGGTGGATTATATTCTCAAGGATAATATCTTTGCGGTGGATATGCTGGCGGAATCGATCTGCCGTTTTCTGACGAACCATCGTCACCACGTTCTCATCGTCGACGACAGCGCAACGGCCCGCGCTTTGCTGTCCAGCCGGCTTAAACGCTACAATTTCCGCGTCAGCGTTGCGGAGAATGGTGCAAAAGCGCTCGAAATCCTGAAGGCCAGCTCGGATATCGGCCTTATGGTCACGGACTACAATATGCCCGACATGGACGGATTCGAGCTGACGCGGCGCATCCGCGCCACCACCGGCTCTCATGAGCTGCGCATTATCGGCGTTTCGTCATCCAGCAACCGGCTGCTTTCTGCCCGTTTCCTCAAAGCGGGCGGCAATGATTTCATCCTGCGGCCATTCATTGACGAGGAATTCTACTGCCGCGTGAATCAGAATCTCGACACGCTGTTGCAGATTCAGTCGGCGCAGCCGCCTGCGAAGGAGGTACAGGCCCGATAAAATCGGCTTGAGCAATCCAGAAAAAGTGAGGAAAAATCACTTTTATGTAAATCTCCGCAATCGGCGGTTCCAATTTTTTCACGAATCCTGTCCAGGATACGGGACAAGACGGTTTGGCAGACCTGCAATTGACTGAATATTCATACACCTGAGGGTGTGGGAGGAATTGACGGGAAATGGTACTGCATGCGGGAAACCTCAGCGGCGGCCTCGGTCACCGCGACGGCAGCCAGAAAATACTTCTGGTTGAGGATTCGCGCATGTTTTCGGCGGTACTATCGCATCGGTTCGAAACCGAACTCGGTCTTGCGGTAACCCATTGCTCTTCATTGAAAGTGCTGAACGAGGTGTTGGCAGAGGCGGATCGCAGCTTCACGATGGCGGTGATCGACCTTAACCTCCCCGACGCTGCCCATGGAGAAGCCCTGGATGTCGCCGTCGCCCATGACATTCCCACCATCGTTTTTACGGCATCTTTCGACTTAGCGACGCGCAATCGCATCATGGAGCGCAATGTCGTCGACTATGTGCTCAAGGATGGCGAGTTCGCCCTCGACAATCTTGTCTCCTCCGTCCGCCGCGCCATTGCCAATCGGTCTGTCCGGGTGATGGTCGTCGATGATGTGCCTTCGGCGCGGAAAATGCTGACGGACTTGCTGCACGCCCAGCAATTCAAGGTCGCTGAAGCCGGCACGGGTGTCGAGGCCTTGGCAATGCTCGAAACATTCGACGACATCGAAATCGTCGTCACCGACTATAATATGCCTGACATGAACGGGCATGAACTGACCCGCCGCATCCGCCACCGCTATGGTTCGGATCGGATGCGGATCATCGGCATTTCGTCTTCGAACGATCGTTTGCTGTCTGCGACATTCCTGAAGGCGGGCGCCAGCGATTTCATCTATCGGCCCTTCGTTCAGGAAGAGCTGCAATGCCGCATCGCATTGAATGTGGAGACGCTGTCGCAGCTGAAGCAATTGCGGGCGGCGGCGGCGAGCGACTATCTGACCGGGCTCTATAACAGGCGCTATTTCTATGATCATGGCCCGCGCCTGGTCAATGAATGCCTGCGTCGCCAGCGTCCGAGCTCCGTTGCCATTCTCGACATCGATCACTTCAAGCATCTGAACGACACTTATGGGCACGAGATCGGAGACCAAGTGCTGAAGGCCGTTGCCGGCAGGCTTCACACGCTTCTGGAAGGCACGAATAATCTGCTCTCCCGCCTTGGGGGCGAAGAGTTTGCCATTCTTTTTGCGGAAATGAATTCGCGTGCGGCAACCGAGCTGTGCGACGAAGTCCGACTTAGCCTTGCGAGTCTGAAGGTTCATGCCGACGACGAAGAGCTTTCGGTGACTGTTTCCATCGGGGTTGCGGAAATTGCCGGCTACGAGGCCTTCGACAACTATCTCAATGCTGCCGACCAGTTTCTCTATATGGCGAAGCACAGTGGCCGAAACCAGGTCTATTCCGATTTCAAGATGGCTCAACAGGCGGCCCAGTAAGCCGCCTGCAATAATCCGATTGCCTTGATTTCCATCGCTCTCAGACGACAATGCCGGTGCGGTTGGTCGACATGGTCAGCTTGCGTTCTGCGCGTTCCTGCTGCGGCGAGCGATTATAGAGTTCGCGATAACACTTGGAGAAGTGCGAGGCCGATACGAAGCCGCATGCGACCGCCACTTCAACGACCGGCATCGAGGACTGCACCAGTAGATGCCGGGCGCGATCCAGGCGGATTTCAAGATAGTAACGGGCCGGCGAGCGGCCCATTTCCTGCCGGAACAAGCGCTCGATCTGCCGACGCGACAGGCCGGCATCGTCAGCGATTTCCAACAGCGACAGCGGTTCGGCAAGGTTGCTTTCCATCAGCTCGATGATCGATAGGACCTTGGAGTTCTGCACGCCGAGACGCGCGCGCAGCGGCAGGCGCTGGCGGTCATGCGGGCTGCGGACACGATCGGTCAGCTGCTGCTCGCAGACGCGGTTGACGAGGTTTTCGCCAAAGTCCTGACCGATGAGATTGAGCATCATGTCAAGCGAGGCGGTGCCGCCGGCGCATGTATAGAGGTTGCTGTCGACCTCATAGAGATCGGCATAGACTTCCGCCTGCGGGAAGGTTTCCGAAAAGCCCGGCAGGTTCTCCCAGTGGATCGCACAGCGCTTGCCATTAAGCAATCCTGCTTGGGCAAGCACATGCGCGCCCGTACAGAGGCTGCCGACGGCGACGCCGCGATTGTATGTCTCGCGCAGCCAGGCATTGACCGACTTGTTGTGGAATTCTTCGACATAGATGCCGGAACAGACCAGCACCATGTTCGGGCGGTTCTCGCCGCCGAGATAACGGCGCTCGTCGGTAAGGGAGGAATTGACCTCCAGCCCGATGCCGCTGGAGGAATAGACTTTCTGACCGTCCGTCGAGGCGAGCCGCCATGTGTAGGCGGGGTAGCCGAGCATGCGATTGGCAATCCGCAGCGTCTCGATCGCGGCGGAAAACGGCAGCATAGTGAAATGCGGAACAAGGAAGAAAACCAGGGAGCGCGTCTTGATCGGGGTCTTGCTCATGTCGTGAAAATCCATGTTCCAGGGCCGTTACGTATTCCTTGCGTCAAATACGTCGGCCCGATGGTCTATAAGCGACATTGGCATGGATAATCGCGGCCGCAAAGGGATATTTGCGTCTACTTTGAAAAATATGGCTATGAAGGAGAGAAACAAAGGGGAGGCGAGCAATATGCTCAAGCGACGAAATATATTTGTGGGTAATTCTCAGGATTAAAATGCGCTTCGCATCCTGATGCGTAAATGTTCAAAAGGCGACGCTCGCTTGGGTTGAACGCCGCCTTCAGCCGTTATGCTTGCTGATTATCATCGGGTAGCTTTCGGCTTCTTGATTTCGTTTGCGGCCGGCCAGCCCAGATCCTTGCGCATGTCATCGGACAGAGATTCGAGCTCACGAAGGGAGCGCCACTGCTGCCAGCGATTAGCGAGGCGAGAAAAGAAGGGCATGTAACTTCCGCCTGACGGAAACGGGTTCCGCGTGCCGGTCTGTCTATAGCTGATGGTCGTCATTTTCAGGGTCCTTTCAGTGTCAACCGCTCAAAATGTCACGGGTTTAATATGGGCCTGCCAGATCCATCAATCAAACGAATAGATCTTATAGCTGCCATTAGTATTATTGAACGAACGCAATTTGCCGGGTTTCCGCTCCAGCGCCGACAATGTGCGATCCGGCGGGAGGCCGCGTGCATTGACGTCATCGATCAGATGAGCGGGAAAGCGGGTGGCAATCTCGTCGAGGGTGTGCTGTGCCATCCGCTGAATCTTGCGGAGGCGTAAAAGAGAGAAAAGCCGTGAGGCTTCGTCTGATACCATGCCAGCCATGATTTTACTCCTTTGAGGCTGTCTGAATTTCCATTACGTCTAATATGGTGCTTCGTTGACATTCAGACAAATGAAATGATATGGTGCTTAGGATCAGAAAAATTGAAAGGTAACCGATATGACCGTACCGTTCCGCCGGCCCATACCGTTGCTTGACAATGAAGTTCTGCGTACCTTTGTCGCGATTGCCGAAACGGGGAATTTTTCGACCGCGGCCGATGCTGTTTTTCGCACGCCATCCGCCGTTTCGATGCAGATCAAGAAGCTGGAGGAGCAGCTCGGCGTCACGCTGTTCCTGCGCGACGCGCGCTCGGTGAGCCTGACGCAGCATGGGGAGATGCTGCTTTCCTATGCGCGCAATATTCTGGCGCTCTCCAATGAGGCGGTGTCGCGCTTCATCATGCCAGAACTCAGCGGGGTGGTACGGCTTGGCGCGCCTGACGATATAGGCGAGCGCCTGCTGCCGACCATCCTGAAGAGTTTTTCGGAAACTTATCCAGGCATCATGGTCGATGTCGTCGTCGATATGAGCATCCAGCTCAAGAAGCGCATCGAGGAACAGCGGCTGGACCTCGCGCTGATCAATTGCGCGACGCGTCCTTTCCCGACCGAGGGTGAGGTCATCTACACGGAGCGTCTCGTCTGGGCCGGCGCCAAGTGCGGTACCGCCTATCGCCGCGATCCGCTGCCGATCTCGATCTGGGAAGAGGGCTGCATCTGGCGGTCGGAAGCGATGTCGCAGCTGGAGCGGCAGAAGCGTGCTTATCGCGTTTCCTATCTCAGCGCGCATACGATGGCGCAGCGCGCCGCGATCGTCTCCGATCTTGCCGTCGCGCCATTCCCGCGCTCCTACATCACCGATGATATGGAAATCCTCGGGCCGAACGAGGGGCTACCGGAACTGACGTCCTTCGACATTCGTCTGCTGACGGCATCGCAGATGACCGGACCGATGAAAGCGGTGGCAGACAGCATTCGCCAGGCCTTCGTCGAGATCGGGCGCAAAATGGCCGCGTGAATCGCGGCCAACCATCTCCTGGACAAATTGCCTTCTTACTCGCGGCTGCGGCGACGCCTGCGGCCGCCGCCGTCTCCGCCATCGTCGGAGATCTGCTTACGCTCCGGCAATGTCACGACCTTGGACAGTTCCGGGAAGCTGTCGACCTTGTTCGGCAAGGCCATGGCGTAGACGAAATGCTCTTGAAACTTCGATTCAAGCGCCGTCTCTATCTTCTCGATTTTCCTGACGGTTTCCTCGATCTCGCGGCGATGGCCGCGGTTGAGCAGCGCCATGCGCGCGCCGGTGCCGGCGGCATTGCCGACGGCCTTGACCTTGTCGAGTTCGCAGTCGGGAATGAGCCCCAGCACCATCGCATATTTGGGATCGATGAAAGTGCCGAAGGCGCCGGCGAGGCCGATGCGGTCGACATGATCGATGCCCTGCTTGTCCATCAGCAGCTTGACTCCGGCATAGAGTGCGGCCTTGGCAAGCTGGATGGCGCGAATATCGTTCTGGGTGACCGTGATACGCGGTTCGCCGTCTCGCAGCAGATAGGAATAGGTTCGGCCATTCTGAAGGATGCGCGGCGAGCGTGCAGCCATCGAGCCATCGACGACGCCATCTTCCGAGATGATGCCGGTCAGGAACATTTCGGCGACGACCTCGATGATGGCCGAGCCGCAGATGCCGGTGACACCGACCTTGGCTGCGGCTTCCTCGAAGCCCGGCTCGTCCGACCTCTGTTCGATGCCGATGACGCGGTAGCGTGGCTCCAGCGTGACAGGATCAATCCGCACGCGTTCGATCGCGCCGGGGGCGGCACGCTGACCGCTGGAAATCTCAGCACCTTCGAAGGCGGGGCCGGTCGGCGAGGAAGCGGCGACGACGCGATGGCGGTTGCCGAGTACGATTTCCGCATTGGTGCCGATATCGACCAGCAGCATCATCTCATCCTGGCGATGCGGCCCTTCGGCAAGTGTCGCAGCAGCCGCATCGGCGCCGACATGACCGGCGATGCAGGGCAGCATATAGATGCGGGTGCCTGTGTTCATCGGCAGGCCGATTTCAGCCGATTTCAGATGCACCGCCCCTGATACGGCGAGCGCGAAGGGGGCGCCGCCGAGTTCGGTCGGGTCGATGCCGAGGAAGAGGTGGTGCATGATCGGATTGCCGACGAAGACGGCGTTCAGAATATCCTGGCGCGACACGCCGCCATCGGCGCAAACCTTGTCGATCAAGCCGTTCAAGGCTTCGCGGACGGCGTTGGTCATCGCCGCGCGGCCGTCCGGGTTCATCATCACATAGGAAACACGGCTCATCAGATCCTCGCCGAAGCGGATCTGCGGGTTGGAGGCGCCGGCCGAAGCAACCGTTCTGCCCGACAGCAGCGACGATAGATGCATGGCAATCGTCGTCGAACCGATATCGCAGGCAATGCCGTAAGCTTCGTTCTTCAAGCCGGGGTAGAGCGCGATGAGGCGAGGGCGCTCGCTGTCCTGATCACGATGGATGGCGGCCGTCACCTTCCATTCGCCTTTGCGCAGGATCGACTGCACCTGCGGGATGAGGTGGAAATCCACCTCGAGATTGTCGTATTTCCAGTCGGCTGCGATTGCCGCCTTCAGGCGATCCAAATCGCCAAGCGGCTTGTGCATGTCGGGCTCCTCGACCTCGACGTAGCACATGTGCACAGCCGGATCGCGGGCAATCACGCGCTCGTCGGCTGCCTTGCGCACGACTTGTGCGTTGATGACCGTATCCTGCGGTACGTCGATGACGAGATCGCCCTGGATCAAGGCGGAGCAAGAGAGCCGGCGGCCTTCAGGCAGGTCGCGCACCTCGGCATAGCGCTTTTCCTTCGGCCCGATCGGTGAAAGATGATCATTGGCCGAGACGATCTTGTGCTTGGCGAAATTGCCTTCCTGCACCGACACCTGGCAACGCCCGCAGGTCGCGCGGCCGCCACAGACGCTTTCGACATAGACACCGAGCTGGCGAGCGGCCTCTAGCACAGGTGTTCCCACGGGAAAGTGGCCGCGCTTGCCGGACGGCATGAAAAGGACGAGAGGTTTGGCGCTGTCGCTGGCTTCGGCCACGGATCAGCCTTTCTATTTGCTAAGGCGGCGCACGTTCGAGCGAACACGCCTGCTATAGGGTTTTATCGCGGCGTGAGCGACCGCATCGGCCATGTTGCGCTGGCTTGCCGCGCCTGCGGCCGTCAGAGCCGCGAGACCCTGTTGCACCATTGCTGTGTTGACGGCAACGGCGCTTTCCGCCGCAGCCATCATCTTTTCGGAAACCATCCGGTTCATTTCGGCGGCATTCACATTGCCGGTCAGCGCGTCCATCCACATCTGCTGCAGTCTGATCGCGATCACGACAGGTGCCTGTAGCCAGAGCGTGGCAAGATCATTGGAAAGGCCGCGACCGGATGACATCTTATTCCCTCGCTGCTCCTGCACCGGCGCGCGCTGCACGACCGCCGCGGCGTCCGCCGCCGGCGGCAGGTGCCGCTGTTGCTGCGGCGGCTGCGACGCCGCCTTCGGCAGGCTTATAATCACGATAGGTCATGATCCAGTTGGTGCAATTGGCGTCCGTGCCGTTCAGCACGTTGGCGGCGCGTACGGCTTCCATCTCCTGCGGACGGCAAGGGTTCATGATTGCCGAGGTCATGCCCGCGCCGATGACCATCGGGATGAAACCGGCATTGATGCCGTGGCGATGCGGCAGGCCGAACGAAATGTTGGAAAGCCCGCAGGTGGTGTTGACCTTCAGTTCGTTGCGCAGGCGATGCAGCAGCGCGAAGACCTGACGGCCGGCGTCACCGAGCGCCCCGATCGGCATGACGAGCGGATCGACGACGATATCATGCGGCTTGATGCCGTGATCCATGGCGCGCTCGACGATCTTCTTGGCGACGGCGAAGCGTACATCCGGATCCATGGAAATGCCTGTCTCATCGTTCGAGATGGCGACGACGGGCACGTCGTATTTCTTGACCAGCGGCAGGATGGCTTCGAGCTTTTCCTCTTCGCCCGTCACCGAGTTGACCAGCGGCCGGCCCTTGGCAACCTTGAGTGCGGCTTCGATCGCTGCCGTGACCGAGCTGTCGATCGAAAGGGGTACGTCGACCAGACCCTGCACGATCTCCAGCGTCTGCACCAGGAGACCCGGTTCGGTCTCGTTCGGGTTGACCGACGTGACGCCCGCATTGACGTCGAGCATGGTGGCGCCGGCGGCGACCTGCTCCAGAGCGTCCTTGATGACAGTGTCGAAATTGCCTTCGATCATCTCGGCAGCGAGCTTCTTGCGCCCCGTCGGGTTGATGCGCTCGCCGATCACGCAGAAAGGCTGGTCGAAGCCTATGATGATCTCGCGGGTGGCGGAGGCAACGATGGTACGCGTCATGTCGGATCCTCTGGTCAGTTGGCCCGATAGCTGGTCTATCGTGCGGTGATCTGGGTTACAAGCCGGCCGGTTCCTCTTCTGGCCCGCCTCTATCTATCGAACTCAATGCGTCTGTGGCGGCGTATGGTGGGCTGCAATTTCCGCCATCGCCTGCTGGTTTTCTTCCCGGCCTTCGCTGATCTGGTGCAGGCGCTCGGCAACGAGGGCGTCGCTGCGGCTTGCCTCGCGCTTCCACGGCTGACGGCCCTTCAGAACGCCTGAATCATGCACCATTTCGGCGACATATTCTTCCTGGCGGTAGGCCATGACGTGGATGCCGGAAACGCCCTCGATCTCCTTCACCTCGTTGATGATGTCGATGCAGAGCTGCTTGCCTTCCTTTTTCTGATCCTGCGCACCTTCAATGCGTTTGATGATTTCATCGGGAATGTGGACACCCGGTACGTTGGAGCGCATCCAGCGCGCCGTCTTTGCCGAGGCAAGCGGACCGACGCCGACGAGAATGAAGCACTTTTCGGTGAGGCCGAGGTCGCGCACCTTCTTCATGTATTCGCGGAACATCGGCACGTCGTAGCAATACTGGCTCTGGACGAACTGCGCCCCGGCCTCGATCTTCTTCGCCAGCCGGTAGGGCCGGAAATCGTAAGGCGGTGCGAAGGGATTGATGGCGGCGCCCAGAAAGACCTTCGGCGGCGAGGTCAGCTTGCGGCCGGAGAGGAATTTCGCGTTGTCGCGCATGATGCGCACGGTTTCGAGCAGCGACATGCAATCGAGATCAAAGACCGGCTTGGCGCCCGGCTGGTCGCCCGCCTGCACGCCGTCACCGGTCAGGCACATGATGTTGCAAACGCCCATGGCGGCAGCGCCCAGCACGTCGCCCTGGATGGCGATGCGGTTCTTGTCGCGGCAGGCGATCTGCATGATGGGCGCATAGCCCATGCGTGTCAGAAGCGCGCAGATGCCAACTGAAGACATATGGCAGTTCGCACCTGAGGCATCGACGGCATTGATACCATCGACCCAGCCCTCGAAGATGGCTGCGCGTTCATAAACGTCTTCGGCATTGGCGCTGTCGGGCGGATTCAATTCGGCTGTCACGGCGAACTCGCCGCGGCGAAGCACGCGTTCCAGCCGCCCGAGCGAAGAGTGGCCGGGCAGGGGATCGAGCGGCAGATGGACGCCAAGCGGGTTTTCATCGATATGCGACATCGCTCAGGCTTCCTTTTTCGCCGTTTCACGGGCTGCCGCGGCCTCAGCCGTGACGCGAAGCCACGAAGATGTTTCGCGCAGCGACTGGTTCACGGGCTTCTGCACGTTGAGGATCGCGTCGCCGTGCGTCATGTTCCTCGAGCCGTTCCAGGCCTGCACCCAGACGCAGGGCATGTCGGGCTCCACTTCGCAATTGCCGTTGGCGCGCACGCCGCCACAGGGGCCATTGCGCAGCTGCTTGGGACAGTTCATCGGACAGGACATGCCTGTCGATGATAGCGCGCATTGGCCGCACATGCGGCAATCGAACAGGAAGCCCTTCACATTGCGTTCGATGAAGGTGATCGGGCGCTCCACGCGGTCATAGCCGAATGCCTTCCACAGCGGATGAAGCAGGAGGAAGGCGTCGGCGAAGCGACGATAGAACCATTCCAAGAAACGTGAGTGACGCACCGCCCAGAGACGGACCGTGTATTTGCGCCGGGCGCGGCGGTTGGGCGAAACTCCCGCAGGCGTATAGGCACCGCTGGCCGCTTTTGCGCCCGCGGCGGCATTGCCGGGCTTCTGAACGGCGTCAGCCATTATCGCGGCCTCCGGATTTTACCAGAGCCACCAGCCGCTCGCGATCATAAGCTGCCTCAAGCTCGCTCGCCGCCTTGTCCGCCTCGGCTTCGAGTTCGTCGGATACCGGCACGGGATCCGCCTTACGCCATTCGGCGAGATAGTCGTCGGTTTCGGCTGCACCCGTGCGCATGGCGCACATGTCTATTGCTTCGGTAAAGCGCAACGAAAGCTCGCGTTTTGCCGTCTGCCTGCCCTTTTTGATGATCACCTGGGCCGGAATGTCCCGCCAGTAGACGACAATGCGATCTGCCATGCACAAATCTCCTCTTCACGCCAGAATGCACGCCGGCCGACCTCGGGACTGCGCTCGCCACGACGCGGCACATGCCGAAAAGCGACGCGACATGAAAACCTCGTCTGGAAGTATCGCCAAGGCGCTTTATCCTTTGAAACGGCCGGGTTCGAACTGTGATTGAATGTTTTTCCGTCGTCCAGCATGTCGGCCCAGGCAAAGAGGAGGAAGACAGAAAAGCGACGTAGGTGTCGTAATCAGACGGTCAGTAATTCGCGGGCAAGATCGCCGTACCCGGTGTAGCGATATTCGTAGTCCAGCCCGAGATAGGCGGCGGCTTCCTTCGCCTTTGCCTGCAGTGCGGGATCCTCTTCCTGCGAGAGATAGACCACCTTGCGGTAGTTGCCGAAATACATATCGCGCAATTCGGGATGACGGTCCAAACCCAGCGGGACGATGACGAAGGCTTCGAACTGGCGGGCCAGGAAGTCGGTGAGGAAGAACGAGGTGATATCATCGTCACGCGCCGCGAAGGCCTCGTTGCCGGTAAAGAAGGAATAACAATGCGGTCCGGACAGGCGCTCTATTCCCTCGCGCTCGCAAATCCTGTCGATATCGCCGCCGGTGCCGCAATCGGCATAGCCGATGAAGATCTTTTCGAAGCCGCCAGAGCGGGCATCGGCAATCGCTTCTTCCAGGGCAGGTGCGATCTTCTGCGGATAGGAGTGATAGATTGCGGGAAGACAGTGGAGATCGATGTGATCGAGCCCGTTTATTCGGGTAAGCGCCAGTATTTCGCGCGCGATTGCGCCGCACGCGATCACATGAACCTTTTGCTTTGTTATACGTTTATCGCCCGGAGGGTTCTTCTCCGCATTTTTTTGATCGATATCCACTCAGAGGGGGTTCCCAATCATGACTGCATCGACACTCACGAAAATTGCAGCGGCCTGCGCCGTTCTCATGGTACTTGCTTCCTGCGCCAATACCATACGCGGCGTGGGCAGAGATACTGCAAACGCGGTCCACGCGACGGAGGACGCTGGTCATACCGTCAAGAAGGCTGCTCAGTAACTCATTTGGGATGCCCGCGGGCCGGCGACAACCTTTTCGTCGCCGGCTCGGAGAAATAAAGGCTCAGGCGCCGGCAGCCAGGCTGTTGTGCTTGCGCTTCATGAATTCCTTAGCGGTTTCGACCGCCACGGCGGCGTCGCGGCAATAGGCATCGGCGCCTACGGCCTTGCCGAATTCCTCATTCAGCGGCGCACCGCCAACCAGCACGACGTAGTCATCGCGCAGGCCCTTTTCCTTCAGAGTATCGATGACAACCTTCATGTAGGGCATTGTCGTGGTCAGCAGGGCCGACATGCCGAGAATGTCGGGCTGTTCGCGCTCGATGGCGTCGAGATAGTTTTCGACCGGGTTGTTGATACCGAGGTCGATGACGTCGAAGCCTGCGCCTTCCATCATCATGCCGACAAGGTTCTTGCCGATGTCGTGAATGTCGCCTTTGACGGTGCCGATCACCATTTTGCCGAGCTTCGGCGCGCCGGTCTGCGCCAGAAGCGGACGCAGGATAAACATGCCGGCCTTCATCGCATTGGCGGACAGCAGAACTTCCGGAACGAAGAGAATGCCGTCGCGGAAGTCGATGCCGACGATGCGCATGCCTTCGACAAGTGCCTGGGTCAGAATATCATAAGGCGCCCAGCCACGCTCGAGGAGGATATTGGTGGCTTCCTCGATTTCTTCCTTCAAGCCGTCATACAGGTCGTCATGCATCTGCTGCACGAGCTCTTCGTCAGAAAGTTCCGAGAGAATGATTTCGTCGTCAGACATGCGCTCCATCCCGTTTTCGTGCAATGCATCAGAGACTTGTATAAAACACTGCCGCCATTACGGATAGACCGGAAGGCCGCCAAAACTCTTTTTGAATGCGACGTCGCACGGAACAATCGCGACGGACGAAGAACAGTTGATATTAGCAGCCCATGTCTGTCCTATGCTAATTGCTGGCGCATTAAGGAACGTCCGCTTGGCGGAATCGGGTAGCATGGGGCCTGATAGACGCATTCATGCGCAGGAGTGAGGAAACATCATGGACGATATGATTGAGCAATCGGCTGCAGGCAATGATGGCGGTGGACGGCGTTCGCGCAGCGAGGGCCGGGGCGCGGCAGCGCGGCGCGCTTCGCGCAGCGGCGGCGGGCCGGGTCCTTCGCTCCCCTATATCACCCGTAAGATCGGCGTCTACGAAGTGCTTGACGAAGAGGGCCTGCAGCTCATCGAACGTAACGCCGACACGGTTCTGGAAGAAATCGGCATCGAATTTCGCGATGACGCGGAAGCGCTGGCGCTCTGGAAGGAGGCCGGTGCCGACGTGCGCGGGCAGCGTGTGCATTTTCCGAAGGGCCTTTGCCGCGAGCTTTTGAAGACCGCGCCGAAGGAATTTACCTGGCATGCGCGCAACAGCGCCCGCAACGCCCATGTCGGTGGCAAGGCGACGATTTTCGCGCCGGTCTATGGCCCGCCCTTCGTCCGCGATCTCGAGGGCAACCGCCGCTATGCGACGATCGAGGATTTCCGCAATTTCGTGAAGCTCGCCTATATGGCGCCGTCGATGCATTCGTCAGGCGGCACGGTCTGCGAGCCTGTCGATATCCCGGTCAACAAGCGCCATCTGGATATGGTCTACAGCCATATCAAATATTCCGACAAGCCGTTCATGGGATCGGTGACCGCACCGGAGCGTGCTGAAGATACGATCGCCATGGCGAAGATCGTATTCGGAGACGATTTTGTTGAAAACAATTGCGTGACGCTGAACCTCATCAATGCCAACTCGCCGATGGTGTTCGACGAGACCATGCTCGGCGCTCTGAAAGTCTATGCGCGGCACAACCAGGCTTCGGTCGTTTCGCCCTTCATTCTCTCGGGCGCAATGAGCCCTGTCACTGTTGCAGGCACGCTGACGCAGATTCTCGCCGAAGTGCTGGCCGGAGCGTCCTTCACGCAGCTGATCCGCAAGGGTTCGCCGGTGCTTTACGGCACCTTTGCCGCCTCGATCTCGATGCAGTCGGGTGCGCCGACCTTCGGCACGCCGGAGCCGTCGCTCGTGTCCTACGGCGCGGCACAGCTTGCCCGACGTCTCGGTCTGCCGTTCCGCACCGGCGGTTCGCTCTGCGGATCGAAGGTGCCGGATGCACAGGCGGCGCATGAATCCGCGAACACACTGAACATGACGCTGCTGGCTGGCACGAATTTCGTGCTGCATGCGGCCGGCTGGCTCGAAGGCGGTCTCGTTTCCTCCTACGAGAAGTTCATGATCGACCAGGATCAGCTCGGCATGATGCAGAAGATGGCCGAGGGCGTCGATCTGTCGGAGAATGGCCAGGCGCTCGATGCTATTCGCGAAGTCGGCCCAGGAAGCCATTATCTCGGCTGTGCCCATACGCAGGCCAACTTCCAGTCCGCCTTTTATCGCTCGGCGCTCGCAGACAACAATTCCTTCGAGCAGTGGGAGATCGAGGGCCAGAAGCGCATCGAGCAGCGCGCCAATGCCCTTTGCCGCTCCTGGCTCGATCACTACGAAGCGCCGCCGCTCGATCCGGCCATCGACGAGGCCCTGCTCGCCTATATCCAGAAGCGCAAGGATTCCATGCCCGACGCCTTCACCTGAAGAGAGCCCGAGGCCGCCAGGGAGCAAGGCGGTGCGACGCGCGTTGCCGACCTCATCCAGAAGGAAGTCTGGCGGCCGCACTATGAATATAAGGGGCCACGGTGAGCCGCGGCCCTCTCATGCTCGAACAGCTCCGTGCGGCGCTCGGCGTCGACGGAGTTTTCGTTCGAGGTATAGCGTCCTTCGGCGACGGCGAGGGGCCGCTATTGGCCGATGGCACGGCGGCGCGAAGCGTGATCCTACTTGGCAATATCGGCGGCTCGATCTGGACACCGTTCTCGCAGTGGCGGCACTTGCCTGAGAACGCTGGGCGGTCCGACCCGCTCGACGACTGGTCGAAGACAGTCATCCGACCAGTCGCAAGCAGCTTAGGGGCTACGGCCTATTTTCCTTCAGATCCGCCTTGGCAGCCGTTTCAGCGATGGGCCATGCAGGCCGAAGGCTTGAAAGCATCGCCGCTCGGTATTCTGATCCATCCTGTTTATGGCGTGTGGCACGGCTATCGTGGCGCATTGGGATTTGCAGATGCCATTGAAAATGACTTCACACCGGCATTTCCTCAGCATCCATGCGATGTATGCGTCGACAAGCCCTGTATCACTGCCTGCCCGGTAGCGGCCGTAACGACAGCGGGCTTTGATGTTCCAAGCTGTCGCTCGCATTTGCGCACGCCGGAAGGGCGGGCCGACTGCATGGTTGGCGGTTGTCTCGCACGCAATGCCTGCCCGATCGGGGCCGGCTATCGTTATCCCGCCGAACAGCTTGCATTCCATATGGCGGCACTCCAGCTTTAGTTCCCGCGTACTCCTTGTTTCGCCGCATTGCGATGCGTTCTAGCGCTTGTGCTATTGATGCGGAGCTATGCGCTTGATTCGATTGATGCTCATCCTTGCCGTTCTTGCCTTTGCCGCGACCGCCTCGGCCGGTGAGGCCTGCCGCAAGGTTCAGCATCTCGGCGACGGCTACACAGTTTGCACCTTCGATCCCGCCCATTACGACGTCCAGATTTTCCAGAATGATCACAACGGTAAGCCTTACGGCTCGTTCCGGGCGCTGGAAATGGATCTGCGTCAAGAGCACGTCTATGTGCGCTTTGCAATGAACGGCGGCATGTATCTCGACGATCAATCTCCTGTCGGTCTCTTCATCGAAAACGGACGCGAGGTGAAGGCGATCAACACCAACAAGGGCTGGGGCAATTTCCATCTCTTGCCGAACGGGGTTTTCTATGTCGATAGAGGCAGGGCCGGGATCGTGGAAAGCAAGGCCTTCGCTGCTTCCGGCGCCAGGCCATTCTATGCGACACAGTCCGGGCCGATGCTTGTCATCGATGGAAAGCTGCATCCGTCGTTTCTGGCCGATAGCACCAGCCTCAAGACCAGAAACGGTGTCGGAGTCACTATCGACGGGCTCGTCGTGTTCGCGATTTCAGACGGCCCTGTGCGCTTCCACGATTTTGCGACACTGTTTCGCGACGATCTGAACTGTCCGAATGCATTATTTCTCGACGGCAGCATTTCCAGCGTCGACATACCGGAATGGCAAAGGCGCGACAGCCTGTTTCCGCTCGGGCCGATCATCGCGGTGACGGAGATGCTGCCGGGCTAGGGCAGCTCCATATATAGACAAGAACGCCTTCACGAAGCTCTTCACCTGCTCTCGGTCTCGCAAGGTTTGAGCAAGGCCCATCGCGCAGTTTTCAGGCGAGGGGTTCCAGCGAGTCTTCGAGAAGGATCAACATGCACGCGCAAGCGGAGAAACAGACTGTCGCATCGCATGGCGCGGAACACGCCCTGCCAGCCTTTCCTTTCGGTTGGGAGCATCACAAGGATCGGCACTGCATTTGGATCGTCAGCCCAGAGGGCTACGTTCACAGCCGCGCTTTCGAGGATGTTGCCCTCGGTCTGCACTACGCCTTTGCCGAACTCGGCGGCAGTGCGCCTCTGGTAACCAATCCGCGAGATTGGAACGGACGGGTGCCGATCGTTTACGGCGCAAATTTGCTGCCGTCGGTCGCAGCGCAATGGCTGCCACCCGAGAGCATCATCGTGAATATGGAGCAGGTCTCGGCTGAAAGCAGCTGGATCAATCATCGATATCTCGGACTGCTCAAGAAATTCGCCGTGCTCGATTACAGCGAGCGCAATCGCCAGGGACTGGCCAGGTTCGGCGTTCCCGCCGAAATTCTCGATGTGGGATACAACAGGCACCTGACGCGTGTGCCCCAGGCGCCGGTGAAGGATATCGACGTTCTCTTTTACGGCTCGGTCAACGAGCGCCGCAAGAATGTGCTGGTGGCGCTGCAAACAAACGGGCTGAACCTCGTTCACCTGTTCGGTGTCTACGGCACCGAGCGCGACGCCTACATTGGGCGCTCTAAAATCGTCCTCAACGTGCATCATTTCGACGCCGCGATCTTCGAGATTTGCCGTGTTTCCTTCCTGCTTGCCAATGGCGCTTGCGTCGTCAGCGAGGGCAATATCCATGACCCGGAAGTGGCCGCTTTTGCTGAGGGAATGGCGTTTTGCAATTATGATCGGCTTGTCGAAACCTGCATCGAGCTCGTTCGCGACGATGAGAGACGGTCGGCAATTGCGAGTCGCGGCTTCAGCCTCATGTGCGAGCGCCAGCAGGCGACTATTCTTTCCGCTTTGATGGCGAGGCGCGGCTAGGTTTTTTAGAGCATTTTGGCGGCGAACCGGGCGCCTGTGGCGGGTGGATCGGCAAACGACATGTGAAGGTGGACTGCGACTATGACTGGAAATGAAACGATCTACATCCTCTGCCCACCGAATCATATGACGGGAGGCCCGGAAGCCCTTCACCAACTTTGCGCAAGGCTGACCAAAATCGGGCGCAGTGCCAGGATGGTCTATACCAATGGTTCCGATCACTCCCTGATGCCGTCCCCTGAGGGGGAAACCACGATGGTATTTCGGGAATACGAGAATGCCGTTCATCCGCAATATCGGGCCTACGCGACCGAAAGCTCGGACTATATCATCGACAACGAAAACGCGATCGTGGTGTTTCCGGAGATATGGCCGCATCTGATTCCACTCTTCAAGAAGGCGACTAAAGCCTATTGGTGGCTCAGTTTCGATTACGGCATGCGGCATCTGATGCCGCTGGGCGGCGTACCGTTCCTTCTGGAGAACGACTGCAAGATGCTGTCGCAATCCTCCTATGCCACGGCACAGCTCAGTATTTTGGGCTTCAGCGATGTCTTGCGGATCTCGGATTTTACGACACTGGCAAACAACGTGGCGCCACAGCCGATTCAGCAGCGGCGCGATCTGGTTCTGTTCAACAACAAGGCCGAGGCTTTCGGGCGCCAACTGGCGACCATGTCTCCGCAATATGAATTCAAGATCCTGAGCGGCATGTCGCCGACGGAAGTCCATCAAAACATGGCGCAGGCCAAGGTTTACGTCGACTTCGGTCCGCATGCCGGCAAGGACCGCATGCCGCGCGAAGCGGCGCTGCTCGGATGCTGTGTGATCACCGGTCGGAACGGCTCGGCCAACAATTTCGAGGATTTGCCCATTCCGGCCAAATACAAGTTTGGCAATCATCCCCAACGAACGCACGAGATTTCAAGAGCGATCGATGACGTGATCCAGAATTTCCCGGAGAGGTTCGAGGATTTCGGCATCTATCGGCGCTCTATTGCCGTCGAAGAGACAAAGTTCGAATTGGAGGTCTTCAGTGTATTCGGGCAGGTCTGATCGAAAGTTGGCGGCAAGAAGGTTGGTCTCGCGATCATGATCAATTTCGCCGATGTTGACTTGCTTGTGGTTGGCGCCGGTTTCTATGGCGCGACGATCGCGGAGCGAGTGGCCAACGAGCTGCAGAAGAATGTGCTTCTGATCGACCGCCGGAGCCATATCGGCGGCAACGCCTATAGCGAGTTCGACAGCGAGACCGGCATCGAGGTTCACCGCTACGGCGCGCATCTCTTTCACACGCCCAACGAACTGATCTGGGCCTACCTTAACAGGTTTACGGCGTTCACCGACTACAAGCATCGTGTCTATTCGACCTATCGCGATCAGGTCTATTCGATGCCGATCAACCTCGGCACGATCTCACAATTCTTCAACCGGCGCCTTTCGCCCGACCAGGCGAGGGCGCTGATTGCCGATCAGGCCGCAGAAATGGCCGGGCGTCATCCGGCCAACCTCGAAGAGAAGGCGATTTCGCTGATTGGCCGGCCCTTGTATGAGGCCTTCATCCGCGGCTATACGGCCAAGCAGTGGCAAACGGATCCGCGTGATCTGCCCGAACACATCATTACGCGCCTGCCGGTCCGCTACACCTTCGACAATCGCTATTTCAACGACAAGTATGAGGGCCTGCCGGTCGACGGGTATACGGCGATTTTCGAGAGGATGCTGAAGCATCCGAAGATCCGTATTGCCCTGGGCGTTGATTTCTTCTCGCTGAAATCAACGCTGCCGGCCGGGCTTCCGATCGTCTATACCGGCCCGATCGACCGCTATTTCGATTATTCCGAAGGCGAGTTGGGCTGGCGCACCATCGACTTTGAGAAGGAGACGCTGAACACCGGCGACTTCCAGGGGATGGCGGTCATGAATTATGCCGATAAAACAATCCCCTATACGCGTATCCTCGAGTTTCGGCATTTCAATCCCGAGCGAAGCTACCAGACCGAAAAGACGGTCGTTGTGCGGGAATATTCACGATCGGCGAAGCGCGTCGATGAACCCTATTATCCAATCGACACGCGTCAGGACAAGGAGATCTTCCTGCGCTATCGCGAGCGGGCCGAGGCGGAGGCGAATGTTCATTTCGGCGGCCGGCTCGGCACCTACCGATATCTCGACATGCACCAAGCCATCGGCGCTGCCTTGAAGGCCTTCGATAGCCGGATTGTTCCGCATTTCACCGAGGGCCGCGCTATCGGCGGTGAAAGATAGGCGATCGCCTGTTATGCGCCGATATTCGGCGCGTAACTGTCGGCAGTGCCGAACAAAGCTCAAGGCGAAAATACCCGATTCGCAAGGGGAAGCTCGGTTGTCGGGCTTTCCTTAGATTGCTTAGGAGCGTCTGCGACGCTCACGCGCCGGAGCGGCGCCGCCTTCGTTGGCCGTCTTGTTGCGCATGGGGCCAATCCGCTCGATGATCGTCTCCAGCGTTGGGCGAGCGCCAGGCACGTAGCTGTCCAGCGCCTCCCGCATGGCGGCAAGGTGGTCGCAGGAGGTGCCGCAGCAGCCGCCGATGATCTTGGCTCCGGCATCGCGGGCAAGGCGTGCATAGTCGGCCATCAGCGGCGGTGTGCCGGAATAATGGATCTCTGCGCCACGGTATTCGGGGATGCCGCAATTACCCTTGACGATAACGATGGCGGCCGGGTCTGCCTCGGTCATGTCGAGGAGGCTGGACAGGATATCCGATGCGCCGACGCCGCAATTGGCGCCGACCGCAAGCGGCCCTGCACCGATATCGGTGGCGACGGCATGAATATCCTTCGGGTGTAGGCCCATCATCGTCTTGCCGGCCGTGTCGAACGAGCCGGTATATGTATAGGGCAAGCCGACCTTGGCAGCGGCTTCGGCAGCAGCGCGGATCTCGTCCGGCGAAGACATGGTTTCGATCCAGGCAACATCGGCACCGCCGGCCTGAAGGCCTTCCATCTGCTCGACGAAGGCTGCGACGGCGTCTTCATAGGTCAAGGCGCCGAGCGGCATCAGCAACTCGCCCGTCGGCCCTACCGAGCCGCCGACGATGACCTTGCGGCTGGCCTTGTCGGCAACGGCACGGGCGATCTCGGCTGCCGTCTTGTTGAGGCTGTGCACGCGATCCTGAGCATGATGAAGCTTGAGGCGATGGCGCGTGCCGCCGAAAGTGTTCGTGAGGATGATGTCGGCGCCGGCATCGACGAAATCCTGATGCAGCTTCGTGATCCGGTCGGGATGCTGTTCGTTCCAGAGCTCGGGCGCTTCGCCGGCCTCCAGGCCCATGGCAAAGAGGTTCGTGCCGGTTGCGCCGTCGGCAAGCAGTACGCCTTTTTCGGCAAGCAGATCGGTCAAGGGATTGGTGGCGACGGTCATAGTGTGTCCTCGGATGCGGCGGCTCTAAAGAGTGTCAAATGCAGATATAAACATTTCTTTATGTGAACACAACGACAAGATGGCTGCCCCAATATGTTGACGCGGCAACAAGACAGAAAAAGCGCCCCGGTAAGGGCGCTTTGTCACGTGAGATAAAAGTCTCGCCGTCAGGCTGCTGCCATTTCTGCCGTGTCGTGTGTCGTGGGCGTGACCATGGCGGCGATGATGCCTTGCAGATCGATCGTGCCGATAGGCTTGCCGCTCGCATCCGTGACGACGGCTCCTGTCTGGCCCGCCTCGGTGATCTGCTTGGCGGCGACTTCCAGCGTCATGTCGCCAGGCACGCGCGCGCCGCCCGGCTCGCCGGCAAGCGGCTTCATGATCGTCTGGGCCTGGATGACGCGGCCGCGGTTCACTTCTTTCACGAAGGCCGTGATATAGTCGTCGGCAGGTTGCAGCACGATCTCCTGACCGGTTCCTTGCTGAACAACCTTACCGTCGCGGAGGATCGCGATCTTGTCGCCAAGGCGCAGCGCCTCGTCGAGATCGTGGGTGATGAAAACGACAGTCTTCTTCAACTCCTTCTGCAGATCGAGCAGGACGGTCTGCATATCCACACGGATCAGCGGATCGAGCGCCGAATAGGCCTCGTCCATCAGCAGGATGTCGGCATCGTTCGTCAGCGCCCGGGCAAGGCCGACGCGCTGCTGCATGCCGCCGGAAAGCTGGTTCGGATAGTGCCTCTCAAAGCCCTTCAGCCCGACGCGCTCGATCCAGTACTGGCCCTTCTTTTCGCTTTCGGAGCGCGGTACGCCCTGAATGTCCAAGCCGTAGATCGTGTTCTCGATCACGGTGCGGTGCGGCAGAAGCGCGAATTTCTGGAACACCATTGCCGTCTTGTGGCGGCGGAATTCGCGCAGGTCGTTTTCGTTCATCTTGCAGACGTCAACGCCGTCATAGAGCACTTCGCCGACCGTCGGCTCGATCAGGCGGTTGATATGGCGGATCAGCGTCGATTTGCCGGAGCCGGAGAGGCCCATGACGACGGTGATCGCGCCGGCCGGCATGTCGATATTGATGTCCTGCAGACCGAGTACATGACCATGCGTTTCATTGAGCTCGGCTTTGCCCAAACCGTTCTTCACCTGATCCACATAGTCGCGTCCGCGCGGGCCGAAGATCTTGTAGAGGCTCTTTATCTGGATCGCGTGACTAGCCATGGATGACCTCCGAGTGCTTCTGGAGCCGTCTGCCATAGGCCTGGCTCGTACGGTCGAAAATGATGGCGATGGCGACCAGCGCGAAGCCGTTGAGGAAACCGACGGTGAAAAACTGGTTGTTGATCGCCTGCAGCGTATTTCGGCCCAGCCCGCCGACGCCGACCATCGAGGCGACGACGACCATGGCGAGCGACATCATGATGGTCTGGTTGATGCCGGCCATGATGGTGGGCAGTGCGAGCGGGATCTGCACGTTGAACAGCTTCTGGCGATGCGACGACCCGAAAGCGTCGGCGGCTTCCAGCACTTCCTTGTCCACGAGGCGGATGCCGAGATTGGTCAGGCGGATCATCGGTGGGACGGCATAGATGACGACGGCGATAAGACCGGGCACCTTACCGATGCCGAAGATGACGACGACCGGGATCAGATAAACGAAGCTCGGCATGGTCTGCATGACATCGAGGATCGGATTGACGATCGACTGCAGCCGGTCTGAGCGCGCCATCAATATGCCGATCGGCAGGCCGATGACGATGGCGATCAGCGTACAGACCGTTACCATCGCGAGCGTGATCATCGTGTCGGTCCAGAGGCCGCAGACGCCGATGAGGATCATGGAGATCGCGGTGCCGGCAACAATTTTCAGATTGCGGCTTGCTGCATAGACGACGAGCATCATCACGATGAGCACGATGAACCAGGGCGTATTGGTAAATGCCCATTCAAGATAGTTCAGAAACCATTGCAGCGGCTGCACGATGGCATCGATGAGAGTGCCGTAGGCGCGTACGGACGCCCTGAAGCCGTCGTCGATATTCTTGCGTGCGAGGCGTATGAGCGATTCATCTATTGCCGGAAAGTTGCAGAGCACATTCGGCAGGATCGTACACTGAATAGCCATGTATTTCCCCTTCTTGGTCCGGTTTTGTCCCGCTCCGCCCGTGTGGCCTTCACGTGTGGATGGCTTGCAGCGCTGCGACCGGTTCTTCAGGCTGCCCTTGCATTCTTACTATATTCGCCACCATCAATCTGCACTCGTTGCGACCTTGCGCCTTGCCGCACTGTCGGTATGAGCGTCGTTTGGGTTGTTCTGCGCGAATATGAAATCGGCGGCAGGCACGAGACCGCCGCCGATTCAGCAACATGGATCAGAGCGAAGCCTTGATCTTGGTGGCGACGTCCGGAGCGACCCACTTGGTCCACATATCGGGGTAGGTCTTGAGGAAGTACTTGGCGCCGTCCTCGTTCGTACCCTGATTGTCGGTCATCCAGGCGAGAACCTTGCCGACCGTGGCGTTATCCCACTTGCGGGTCTTCATGTAGTCCATGGCGACGCCGGCCTTTGCGGCAAAGTCCTTGGTCACGACGGTATAGACGTCCGAAACCGGATAGGAGTTCACCTTCGGATTGGCGCAATCCTGCTGCGACGTGCAGGCATCCCAATCCTTCTTGTCATGCGGCACGTTGAAGCTCAGGCGAACCATCTCGTACTTGCCGAGGATGGCTGTCGGAGCCCAATAGTAGCCGAGCCAGCCGGTCTTCTTTTCGAAGGCATTGGCGATCGAACCGTCGAGACCTGCGGCGGAGCCGGTATCGACAAGGGTGAAGCCGAGCTTGTCGGCGCCAAGAGCCTTGTAGAGGTTGGTCGTGGAGATCTGGCAGTTCCAACCTGCCGGGCAGTCATAGACGGCACCCTTGGACGGATCTTCGGGGGCAGGGAAAAGTTCGGGATGCTTGAGGGCGTCCTGAACGGTCTTGATGTCCGGATGGGCGTCGGCGAGGAACTTCGGAATCCACCAGCCTTCGACGCCGCCGTCGCTTAGAAGCGGTGCGGCCACGATCAGACGGCCCTCGGATACGGCCTTGTCGAGCGCGGTGCGCACAGCGTTGACCCAAAGTTCTGGTGCGACGTCAGGCTGACCTTTTTCGTTCATGGAGGCAAAGGTCGGCTGTGTATCGCCGGTTACCAGGGTGACATTGCAGCCGTAACCGTTCTGCAGGATGATCTTGTCAACCTGCGCGGCAACGCCTGCGGATGCCCAGTTCATTTCAGCAATGGATACACTGCCGCAATCCGCCGCGTGCGCCGAGCCAGCCAAAGCATAGGCGCCGAATGCGAAGATGGCTGAAGCGAGAAGCTTCTTCATTGATATCGTCTCCCAATTTTTCGTTACGTTGCGGAAATCGACCCTAATGTGTTCGATTTCTGTCGATCCCCTGTCAGCGCGGTCCAATTGCAACCGTTCATACGCCGCTGACGACGCCCGTACGGTCCCCTTTGCTGCCGTCGTGCATTTGGTCTTTTTGCGACCGCTGAACTTTATCGCGGCTGGGCATTCTTTGCATCGACATCAGGCAGCGTAAGGATTTGGATGAAGAAATCAACAGCCAGTCGGCCGATGGACGTTATCGTGTCTCTTGGAGAAGCTTAATTAAGCGCCTGAATTAGCCTATTTTCTGCCATTCGTGGCTGTAAAACGTCCATCACATGGCTTCCTCAAAGCTTTGCCGCCCAAGCGGATTTGAATGGTGCTCAAATATCGTGTCCCTGAAAGACGTTTTATATCTTATTTGCGTCGTTTGCGATTTCTCAACGCAAGGCGGAAAATTTTCAAAAAATTTTCAGATTCACTCTAATTTAAGCACTTAATAACCCTCCAGTAACGATGTCGGTTTAACAATCGATGCGTGGCGGGGGACAACCGCTGCTTCCCTGGATCAGGTATAGCGTACCGGGGAATGCGAACCTTGCGGTGTATGTGCAGGGAAGCCGGCGTTTTTGGCAAACCGCGTCGATCTCCGGATCGCGCGGTTTTCGCGCTTTAAGAGTGCCGTTTTGGCACGACTTGCCATCCGACGGAAGCGGTGTCGTTAAAGTCCGATCTTGGTAGTGATAAAAAAATATAGCCGCCAATGCTGTCGCATGGCGGCTTCTGATGTTTCGGCTTGGCGGCTTGACGCGCTATCAGCCGACATTATAGGTGCGGATGAAGCCCACCGTGCCGAAGCGCGTATCGAGCTGCTGCAGCCGGCTCTCGGGGCGGTGAGCCGGAAGCTTGCCGTTCCAGGCGATCTGGATGGAATTCTGTCTGTTGAAGATGAAAAGCATTGGGGTATCCTCCGACCCGGACCGGCCGGTTTTGTTGTTTGTTTTCACGATGCAGATAATCCTCCTTCGCGTAACTCACAATGGATGAAATCGTCATCCAATGTCGCAAACAGAGCATGTCGGGCGGTGATGCATTTTTGTATCGTGTCGGTGGGCTCGGAGGGGCGGAGATCGCGGCAAAATCAAGGCAAAATCCAGCGTTTTCAGTGGCTGTAGCATATCAAGGTGGTGAGGAATGACGAGAGCGATCATGCTGCAGGGAACCGGATCCGATGTCGGAAAAACGGTATTGGTCGCGGGCTTGTGCCGGCTGTTCGCAAACCGGGGCGTCAGAGTGCGCCCGTTCAAGCCACAGAACATGTCGAACAATGCCGCCGTTGCCGAGGATGGCGGCGAAATCGGACGCGCCCAGTGGCTGCAGTCGCTGGCGTCACGCGTTCCCTCATCGGTTCATATGAATCCGGTGCTGTTGAAGCCGCAATCGGAAACCGGCAGCCAGATCATCGTGCAGGGCAAGGTCTGGGGACAGGCCAAGGGCAGGGACTATCAGGCGCTCAAGCCGCAATTGCTCGGCGCGGTGCTCGAAAGCTTCGCCACGATAAGAGCGGGGACCGATCTCGTCATCGTCGAGGGGGCGGGTTCGCCCGCCGAAATCAATCTGCGGCGCGGCGACATCGCCAATATGGGTTTTGCGACACGCGCCAATGTCCCCGTCGTGCTTGTCGGCGACATAGACCGCGGCGGCGTGATCGCGTCGCTGGTCGGCACATACCATATCTTGCCGGAGGAAGATCGGCGGATGATCCGCGGTTATCTGATCAACAAGTTCCGTGGCGATGTCTCCCTCTTCGGTGAGGGTATCGAGGCAATTGGCAGCTTCACGGGGTGGCACTGCCATGGTGTCGTCCCCTGGCTGAGGGCGGCGTCGCGCCTGCCGGCGGAGGATTCGGTCGTATTGGAGCGACTTGCGCGAGGTTCCTCTGGCGCGCTCAAGGTCGCCGTACCCGTGCTGTCGCGCATCGCCAATTTCGACGATCTCGATCCGCTGCGGGCCGAACCGGATGTCGATTTGGTGTTTGTCCGCGCTGGAGAGCGCTTGCCTGCCGATGCCGTGCTCGTGGTGCTGCCGGGTTCGAAGTCTACGATCGGTGATCTCCTTGATCTGCGCGAGCAGGGATGGGACCGCGATATAGCCGCGCATGTGCGCCGTGGCGGCCGCGTCATCGGCATTTGCGGTGGCTTCCAGATGCTCGGTCATACCGTTCACGATCCGCTGGGAATTGAGGGATCGGTGACCGAGACGCCCGGATTGGGCCTGCTGGATATCGAGACGGAGATGGCGCCGGAAAAGACCGTGCGCAACAGCACTGCCGTCTCCAGAGAGTATGATGTGCCGTTATCGGGTTATGAAATCCACCTCGGCGTGACGCAGGGCCGGGACTGCGAGCGGCCATCGGCGATGATCGACGGGCGGCCTGATGGAGCCGTATCGCCGGATGGTCGCGTCATGGGCACATACCTGCATGGCCTTTTCAGCAGCGACGCTTATCGGGCAAAACTGCTGGCAAGCTTCGGCCTCTCCGGCGAGCGCATGAACTATCGCGCCAGCGTCGACGCGGCGCTGGACGAAGTTGCGGCAGAGCTGGAAAGCGTACTCGATCCCGCCTGGCTCGACAGCCTGGTCGCCTAAAGCTCGCCGGAGACTTCCCGGCGGCGGCGGTCGAGTTCTTCGCTGTAGCGACGCAGCGTATAGCTCTCCGTCAACAGGCCGATGACCTTGCGTTCGATCAGGTCGTTGACCACGACGAGCGCTTCGCTCTTCGTCTGCTCGAACATGGCGGCTGCCTGCTTGGCATTCATTTGCGGCTGCAGGAACTCGTTGCGCAGCCGGATGAAATCGGAAAGGCCGTGCTCTTCGTCGTCCTTTTCGATAGGGCTCGCATAGACATCGGGTACGACGACCATTCCAGAATATTTCTCGTTCTTGTCGATCAGAATGACGCGCTGCGCAGAGCCGATCGGGAAATTCCTGCGGAATTCCTCGATGCTCATGTCGATGCTCGCCGTATGAACATCGGGGCGCATCATGCGGGCGACGGTCAGATTGCGGATCCAGCCGACATCGTGAGCGCTGCGGATACTCTCGCCGCGCAAGTGGAAGCGCCATGTGGCGAAGGAGTAGCCGAAGGTCGTGCGCACCACCAGCGAGGAGGTGATGACCGCCGCCAGAACCAGAGCAGTGATCGGGAAATCTCCGGTGATTTCGAGCGCCAGGAAGGTCATCGTCAGCGGCCCGCCAATGATCGCGACGGCAAGCGAGCTCATGCCGACGACTGCGTAGACGGCCGGCGTCAGCGTGGCGTGATCGAAATAGGGTGCGCAATAAGCGAAGATCTTGCCGAGCAGCGCGCCCATGAACAGGGAGGCAAAGAAGAGTCCGCCTCTGAAGCCGGAGCCGATCGAAACTGCTGATGCCAGGGATTTCAGGATGAAGACGCCGATAAGTGCGCTCAGCGTCACATCGGTCGAAAGATTGAGATGCAGGGCGCCATGGCCGGCAGACAGAACCTGTGGTGAGATCAGCGCCAATGTTCCCACCACCAAGCCGCCAAGCGCAGGGCGGAAGGGCGGCGCGATCGAGCTTTTGCGTGCCAGCTCCTCGACCCATGCGACGCCCTGCATGATCAGGATGCCGATACCGGCGCAGAAGGCACCCAGCAGGATGGCAGGAAGATAATCAGCCGGAACGATCGCCCCGAAATGATCGATATCGATGGCGAAGTCGTCGCCGGCGAGCAGTCTTGCGATCATGGTCGATATCAGCGCCGAGACGACGACGGGTGTCAGGGTCACGATCGAATAGCTGCCGATGATCAGCTCGAAGGCGTAAAAGGCGCCGGTGAGCGGAGCATTGAATGCTGCGGCGATGGCGCCGGCCGCGCCGCAGCCGACGAGCATGCGCAGGTCCGCGCGACGCATCTGCATCTTGTAGCCGAACTTGGAGGCAATGCCCGCGGCGAGCTGCGTGTAACCTGCTTCAAGCCCGACAGAGGCGCCGAATCCATTGGAAATCAGGTTTTGCACGGCCACGATGATGCTGTCGGTCAGCGACATGCGGCCGCCATGCAGTGCATTGGCTTCGATCGGGTCGACCATCGGCTTTTTGCGTGTGCGGGATAATATATAGAGCAGTATGCCGAGAATGATGCCGCCCGCGATCGGTGCGATGAACAATACGGATTTGTCCTGAATTGCCATCGCCGCTGAACTCAAGCGTTCGTAGTCGGTTATGCCGTAGATGACGCTGTGAAACTTGCGCGAGATATAGCTCATCGCCGTTACGGCACAGCCGGATACTATTCCCACCAGCGCTCCGGCGAAGACAAGTCCCAATTCGCCACGGCGCAGCAATGCCCTGAATCGACCGAGATCGAACAGAGCCGAGAAGACGCCGAGGCGTCGCGGTTGGAATTTCTGCAACATGGGAAACGGACGATACGTTTTACTCGAATGCGAGAGCCTACCCTCTATAACCTCCTAACATCAAAGAAATACGGCAAAAAAGCCGTTGGCTTTATGGGAATTTTCAGCCGATTTCGTAATCAGGATGGCGCAGGTCGCATCCATGCCCTTGATTGACTTGAGGTAAGTGAAAGCCTAATCATTGCCGGTATAACGAATGGTTCCTGAGCGGCGATCTGCCGCATGGGATGAAAAGGGAATGTGGAGGGACGGACCCAATCCGGGCGTTCTCATCACAGCCGACCCCGCGACTGTAGAGCGGTCAGGGTCTTTCGTTCGGTTTGAAACCTATTCCATCGATGGTTCGCATGGGGCGAACGGGGCGGGACAGGCTCAAGTCGAAAAAGCCACTGGCGTGGCATCATGATCAACCGGGGCTGGACGCCTCTTATTCTACGAATCGTCCGCCTTTTCATGATGCATTGCCGGGAAGGCGAGAAAGATCCGCTGGCGCACGATCGGGGGCGACCGGTTTCGGTCCGCCCCCGTCGCGGCGCCTTATCCGCGAGCCAGGAGACCTGCCATGCGTGCCGGGCACAGAGCCTGTTCTGGGACGTCAGTTCCGCTGCCAGCACGGAGGTTGTCATGGCGCAAGACGAGTTTTTGGCGTGTAGGCGCCCGTTTTCCGGTTCCAGCGATGTGCTGCCGACCCTCGCTTCCGCCTGGGAGCGGGCATAGCGTATGTCGTCTTCGACTTCCCGAGCAGTCTTCGTCCTTGGGGGCGCGCGTTCCGGCAAATCCAGGTTTGCCGAATCCCTGGTCTCGGACACGGGTCTTGAACGTCACTATGTGGCGACAGGGCAGGCATGGGACGACGAGATGCGCGAGCGCATCGCGAAGCATCGTGCCGACCGCGGCGATCTATGGCAAACGCATGAGGAGCCGATCGATCTTGTCGGGCAGCTTGCCGCCGTCGACGCCGAGGGGCGGGCAGTGCTTGTCGACTGCCTGACGCTATGGGTCACCAATCTGATGATGGCCGAGCGTGACATGGCGGCGGAATTTGCCGCCCTGACCGCCTTTCTGCCGACCGCACGATCAAGGCTTGTTCTCGTCTCCAACGAGGTAGGCTTGGGAATCGTGCCGGAGAATCGCATGGCGCGCGAATTTCGCGATCATGCCGGCCGCCTGCACCAGATGGTCGGGGCGGCGAGTGCCGAAGTTTATTTTATCGCAGCGGGCCTACCGCTGAAAATGAAGGGTTGATGCATATGAACCAGGAAAAGATTCCCGCTACCGTCATCACCGGCTTCCTGGGAGCCGGAAAGACGACGATGATCCGCAACCTCCTGCAGAATGCCGGCGGCAAGAAGATCGCTTTGATCATCAACGAATTCGGCGATCTCGGCGTCGATGGCGACGTGCTCAAGGGCTGCGGCGCGGAGAACTGCACCGAAGACGACATCATCGAGCTGACCAATGGCTGCATCTGCTGCACCGTGGCCGACGATTTCATTCCGACCATGACGAAGCTTCTGGAGCGCGATGCGCGCCCGGATCACATCGTCATCGAGACCTCGGGCCTTGCGCTGCCGCAGCCGCTGGTCGCTGCCTTCAACTGGCCCGATATCCGCACCCATGTCACCGTCGATGGCGTCATCACCGTCGTCGATAGTGCCGCCGTTGCCGCCGGCCGTTTTGCCGACGATCATGACGCTGTCGAAGCCGCCCGCGTCGAGGACGACTCGCTCGATCATGAAAGCCCGATCGAAGAACTGTTCGAGGACCAGCTGACCTGCGCCGATCTGATCGTGCTCAACAAGACCGATCTGATCGATGTCGACGGTCTCGGCCGCGTCCGCGCCGAGGTTGCCTCGCGCACGGCACGCAAGCCGACGATTATCGAAGCGAAGAACGGCGATGTGCCGGCCGCCATCCTGCTCGGCCTCGGCATCGGCACGGAAGACGATATCGTCAACCGCAAATCCCATCATGAACTGGAGCATGAAGACGGCACGCCGCACGATCACGACGAGTTCGACAGCTTCGTTGTCGAGCTTGGCCCGATTGCCGACCCGGCGGCCTTCGTCGATGCGCTGAAGGGCGTGATTGCCGAGCATGACGTGCTGCGCCTGAAAGGCTTCGTCGATGTCCCCGGCAAGCCCATGCGCCTGCAGCTTCAGGCTGTTGGCAGCCGCATCGACACCTATTTCGATCGCGCCTGGACGCCGGGTGAAGCCCGCGCGACCCGGCTTGTCGTGATCGGCCTGCACGAGATGGATGAGACGATCGTGCGCAAAGCGATCGAAGCGCTGGTTTGATCGATGCTGTGTCTTTGTCCAGAAACACCCCCCTCTGTCCCTTGCGGGACATCTCCCCCACTAGGGGGGAGATTGGGAGCTCGCGACTACGTTTTTGCGAAACGGCTGACTACCGAGGTTTTAGTGGCTTCGGATGGTCGTTGGGGTGAGGCATGGCACCAAACAATCTCCCCCTTTGTGGGGGAGATGTCACGAAGTGACAGAGGGGGGTATGCCACCGCATACTCTGACGCCTGATGCACCTTCTCCTGGCTCAAAAGGGAACGATCAACGACGGCGAGGAGGCGATCGATCTCGGGCAGTCGCCCGGTGATATCCTCTTTCTGTCGGCTGCCGATACCGAGCTTGCGGCGATTGCCGCAGCGCATGGTGAGGGCGGCCGTTCCCTTCGGCTTGCGAGCCTGATGAGCCTCAAGCATCCGATGTCCGTCGATACCTATGTCGACAGGACAGCGCGGCATGCGAAGCTCATCATCGTGCGAGCGCTGGGAGGGGCGAGTTACTTCCATTATGCTCTGGAAGCGCTGCATGCCTGCGCGGCGCGCCAGGGTGCCTTGATTGCGGTGCTGCCGGGGGATTCGAAGCCGGATCCCGGGCTGACGCCATTCTCCAACGTCGCGCTCGATGATCTCAACGCGCTCTGGTCCTATCTGATCGAGGGTGGGGAGGCGAATTCGCGAGCGTTTCTCGCCTATGCCGAGGCGATGCTCTCGGGCGCCGAGAAGCCGATGCCTGCTGTACCCTTGATGAAGGCTGGCATCTGGTGGCCGGGCAAGGGCGTGATCGGCGTCGAGGAGTGGCGGAGACTTTCCAATTCCGGGATGGTGGTCCCGGAGGGCCTCGAATCCCCGACGGTTGCCATTTCTTTCTACCGCGCGCTGGTTCAGAGCGGTGAAACCAGACCCGTCGAAGCCATGATAGAGGCGCTCATCGCCGAGGGGCTGCGGCCGTTGCCGGTCTTTGCCTATAGTCTCAAGGATGCCGTGTCGGTCGGCATTCTCGACAGTGTCTTTACCGAGTTGAAGCCGAGCGTGGTCATCAACGCGACAGGCTTTGCCGTGTCGGCGCCGGGCGCGGATCGTCAGGCAACGGTGCTGGAAACGGGTGATGCCGTGGTTCTGCAGGCCATCTTCTCGGCGTCATCGAAGGAGGCGTGGGAGGTATCTTCGCAGGGGCTTTCGGCCCGCGATCTCGGCATGAATGTGGCTTTGCCCGAGGTCGATGGGCGTGTTCTTGCGCGCGCTGTGTCCTTCAAGGCTGCGGCCCGCTATGACGAGCGGGTCGAGGCCAATATCGTCGCCAGCGAACCGCTTGAGGATCGCATGCTCTATACGGCGCGCCTCGCCGCCAATTGGGCGCGGCTGCGCAATACTCCGCCCGGCGATCGCCGCGTCGCGCTGGTCATGGCAAACTATCCCAATCGCGATGGGCGGCTCGGCAATGGCGTCGGGCTCGATACGCCGGCCGGCACGATCGAGGTTCTGAACGCGATGCAGGCGGCAGGCTACGGCGTTGCCGATCTGCCTGCCGATGGCGATGCACTGATGCGGCATCTGGCGGAAGGCCCGACAAATTCGGGGCGCGATGGCCGCGTCGTCCGCGAGAGGCTTTCCTTCAGCGACTACAAGGATTTCTTCTCGTCACTTCCCAAACAGATTCAGGATGAAATCACGGTGCGTTGGGGGAAGCCTGAGGCCGATCCTTACGCGCTCGATAACGGTTTTGCCTTGCCGTTCGCCCGCTTCGGCGACGTGCTTGTCGGCATCCAGCCGGCGCGCGGCTACAACATCGATCCGAAGGAGAGTTACCACTCTCCCGATCTCGTGCCGCCACACGGCTATCTCGCCTTCTATGCCTTCCTTCGCCGTTCCTTCGATGCGCATGCGGTCATCCACATGGGCAAGCATGGCAATCTAGAATGGCTACCGGGCAAGGCGCTGGCACTGTCGGAAAGCTGCTATCCGGAAGCGATCCTCGGGCCGCTGCCGAATCTCTATCCTTTCATCGTCAACGATCCCGGCGAGGGCACGCAGGCAAAGCGCCGCACGAGCGCCGTCATCATCGATCACCTGACGCCGCCGCTGACACGCGCCGAAAGCTATGGCCCGCTAAAGGATCTGGAAGCGCTGGTCGACGAATATTACGAGGCCTCGGGCGGTGATCCGCGCCGCATCCGTCTGCTGCGCAAGCAGATCCTCGATCTCGTCGCCGATATCGGGCTGGATCAGGATGCCGGCATCGCCAAGGGCGAGGGCGAAGACGAGGCATTGCGCAAGCTTGATGCCTATCTTTGCGACCTCAAGGAGATGCAGATCCGCGATGGCCTGCACATCTTCGGCGTTTCGCCTTCCGGGCGGCTGTTGACGGATCTGACGGTGGCGCTGGCAAGGGTGCCGCGCGGGCTGGGCGAGGACGGCGATCAGAGCCTGCAGCGGGCGATTGCAAGAGATGCGTTCGTGGACGTGGAGAGTGCTACACCCCCCTCTGTCGCTCCCGCGACATCTCCCCCACAAGGGGGGAGATTGGTTGCTCGCGGCGCTTCTCTTCATCAAACCGAGATCGAGGCCGCAGATACTGTCGATGGAGAGGCAGGAACGTCGGGCAGCATACTCGCACCAATCTCCCTCCTTGTGGGGGAGATGTCAGCGAAGCTGACAGAGGGGGGTAACTCTCCGAGCAAACCATTCGACCCGCTTGACTGCGATATGGCCGCCGAATGGACAGGCCCGCGCACTACAATCCTCCAAGATATCTCCGACGCCTCCTGGCGCACCCACGGCGATACCGTCGAGCGGATCGAACTGCTGGCCGCAAAACTCGTGAATGGCGAAATAGCCTGCCCCGAGACCTGGCCAAACACGCGTCTGGTTCTCGACGAAATCGCCGCAAAGCTACAGCCGTCCATCCTCGCCTGCGGCGATGCGGAAATCGCAGCCCTGCTCAAAGGCCTGGACGGCCGCTTCGTTCCGCCTGGTCCTTCCGGTGCACCGACAAGAGGCAGGCCCGATGTGCTGCCAACAGGGCGGAATTTCTATTCGGTCGATAGTCGCGCCGTCCCGACGCCGGCGGCCTATGAGCTTGGCAGGAAATCGGCCGAGTTGCTGATCCGCCGTTACGTTCAGGACCATGGCGAATGGCCCGTTTCCTTCGGCCTGACGGCCTGGGGCACTTCGAACATGCGCACGGGCGGTGACGATATCGCGCAGGCGCTGGCGCTGATCGGCGTCAAGCCTGTCTGGGACATGACGTCTCGCCGCGTCACCGGCTACGAGATCATTCCGCCGGCCATGCTCCGGCGGCCGCGTGTCGATGTCACGCTGCGCATCTCCGGCTTCTTCCGCGATGCCTTTCCCGAGCAGATCGCCTTATTCGACAAGGCAATCCGTGCCGTCGGCATGCTCGATGAAGATGCTGCGGACAATCCCATTGCGGCGCGCATGCGCGGCGAGATCGCGCGGCTCGAAGCCGCCGGCCTCGACGCTGCCTCTGCCAGCCGCAGGGCTGGTTATCGCGTCTTCGGTTCCAAGCCGGGGGCTTATGGCGCCGGTCTGCAGGCACTCATCGACGAGAAGGGATGGGAGCGCCGCGCGGATCTGGCTGAAGCCTACCTTGTCTGGGGCAGCTATGCCTATGGCGCCGGCGAGGAAGGCAGAGCCGAGCGCGGCGTCTTCGAGGAGCGGTTGCGTTCGATCCAGGCGGTGGTGCAGAACCAGGACAATCGCGAGCACGATTTGCTCGACAGCGACGATTATTATCAGTTCGAGGGCGGCATGGCGGCAGCGGCCGAGCAGCTCGGCGGTGCGCGTCCCTCGATCTATCACAACGACCACTCTAGGCCGGAAAAGCCTGTGATCCGCTCGCTGGAAGAGGAGATCGGCCGTGTGGTGCGCGGTCGCGTCGTCAATCCCAAGTGGATCGAGGGCATCATGCGGCACGGCTATAAGGGCGCCTTCGAGATCGCGGCAACTGTGGATTATCTCTTTGCCTTTGCCGCGACGACGGGTGCTGTGCGCAATCATCATTTCGAGGCTGTCTATCAGGCTTTCGTCATCGATCAGAGCGTGCGCGATTTCATGGCGGAGAAGAACCCGGCAGCACTTCGGGAGATGCGGGAACGTCTGCTGGAGGCGATCGATCGCCAGCTCTGGACGCCGAGAAGCAATTCGGCGCGGTTCGATCTGGAAAGCCTTGATAAGGGCAAGGACGCGGCGGAATGAGTGTGATCGACGAGCTTCTGGTTGGTTTTCGAGATTACCTGCTGTCGCGCAGCGATCCGATGCTGCGGCATTTCATCGAAGGCTTTGACTGGCCGGCGCAGCAGCGCTCGCTTGCGACGCACGACTTGCCCGTCGTCCATTATCTTCGAAAGCATGCTCAGTTGGGCGAGGGTGCAGAAGGCGTGCTGTTCGACAGGCTCTTTCAAGCTGCGAACGAACTGCATTGGGCTCAGACCTATAGCATTGCCGATTTCGGCAGCGATTTCCTGCAGCGATATGGCTGGGTCGAGCTGTTCGGCACGCGCGGCCATTTTGCGAGCGAGGAGATGGCCGGCGGCTTCCTGTTGCTCGGTCCCGGCGTGCATTATCCGGATCATCATCACGAGGCTGAGGAGATCTATATCCCGCTGACCGACGGCTCGCTGTGGAGCAAGGATGCCCAGCCATTCCTGCCGCGCTGGTCGGGCGAGATCATCCATCACCCCTCGAATATCCGCCACGCCATGCGCACGGAAGACCAGCCACTCGTCGCGCTCTATCTTTGGCGCGGTGGCCCGCTGGCACAGAAATCGATCATATCAGGGAGAATGCAATGAGCGACGAATTGGCCGAAACCGGCGCGGACGCCCCGAAGAACGACGATGCCCGTCACGCCGACAAGATGGCCAAGAAGAAGGCTGCCCGCGACAAGATCATGGCGACCAAAAACGATGAGAAAGGTCTGATCATTGTCCATACCGGCAAGGGCAAGGGAAAGTCCTCGTCCGCTTTTGGCATGATCTTCCGTCACATCGCTCATGGGAAGCCGAGCGCCGTCGTGCAGTTCATCAAGGGCGCCATGTGGACCGGCGAGCGCGATCTGATCGAGAAGCATTTCTCCGATCTATGCCAGTTCCATACGATGGGTGAGGGCTTCACATGGGAGACTCAGGACCGAGCCCGAGACGTGGCGGCGGCGTCCGCTGCCTGGGAAAAGGCCAAGGAGCTGATCCGCGACGAGCGTAATTCGATGGTGCTGCTTGACGAGATCAACATTGCGCTTCGTTACGACTATCTCGACATCAACGACGTGATCGAATTCCTCAGGAACGAGAAGCCCTACATGACGCATGTGGTCTTGACGGGCCGTAACGCCAAGGAAGAACTGATCGAGATTGCCGACCTCGTCACCGAGATGGAATTGATCAAGCATCCTTTCCGCTCCGGCATCAAGGGCCAGCCGGGCGTCGAGTTCTAACCGTTTGCCGGGCCTCAGCCGCCCGGCAGCATCGTCCTCAGAGTTTCCGCCGTCTGCGGATTCGCGGGAAAGAAGGATTCGATGGCGAGTTCCGACAGCGTGACATCGACAGGCGTTCCGAAGACCGTCGTAGTGGACAGAAACGATAGATGTCCCGCTTCGGTGACAAGCTCCAGAGGTACGGCGATGCCGGCGAAATCCCGTTCCGGAGCCATCGATTTCGATGTCGCCGGCGCAGGATAGGTGGACAGTTCCGCAAGCAGTTTTATGAGGATTGGATCGCCAGTTGCCGATATCTGCTGGCGTAGGCGTTCCAGTAGATGCGCCCGCCATTCATGGAGATTGGCGATCCGAGGCGCCAAGCCGTGGGGGTGCAGGCTGAGCCGCAGGACGTTGATTGGCCCTTCGGTCAGCGAGGCATCGGTCACCCCCGCGAGAAGCGGAGCGACGGCGGCATTTGCGGCGATGAGCGTCCAATGCCGGTCGACGGCCAGGGCCGGGAAGGGCTCGTGTCCTTTCAGCAGCATATCGATCGCGCGCCGTGCCGGAGCAAGCGCCGGATCGTCCAGTTTGCGCTCTGGAAAGACCGGGGCAAAGCCGGCCGCCAGGAGCATCGGATTGCGTTCGCGCAATGGCACGTCGAGCCGTTCGGCGAGATGCATCAGCATCTCGCGGCTTGGAAGTGCCCGCCCGCTCTCGATGAAGCTCAGATGTCGCTGCGATATATCGGCTTCAAGGGCGAATTCGAGCTGGCTCAGGCGGCGGCGTTGCCGCCATTCGCGCAGATGGTCGCCGAGAGAGCGGGCCGGGTTCATCATGCGGCAGCCGGCAGCTGGTCGATGAAGCCGTGAACGGACTTCAGGCGTTCACCTTCGAGGATGGCGAAATCTGTGCCCTTGACGAGCGGCTCGGCGTCGGCCGGACCGAAGCCCCAGGAGAAGCGGAGATTGTTGCCGTGGCGCTCGCCCTCGGTGATGAGCGTGAAGCGGAAGCCGGGGAAGCGTTCGTGTGCCGCGGTGACGAGTGCGTGGATCTGCTCGCGATTATCGGCGCGCATCATCGGGTCGACATAGCTGCAGTCTTCCGTCCAAGCCTCGGCGATGAGCGCACGGCGACGTTCGGTGTCGGCCTCGTTCCAGATGGCGATATAGCGGTCAGCAATGATGTTTGCGTCAGTCATCGGTCAACTCCTTTGGATCGCCTGAACCGTTCAGGCAGGGCGATCATCGGCGCGGACCGAAGTACTATCAATTACGTCAGAGGTAATCAAAGACCCGTTCTAGAGGCCGAGCCAGATCCTGACGGGATGGGTGGGGTCTGCCAGCAGTTTGGTCGCGAAGGCGATGCAGACGATGACGAGCAGCGGTTTGATCAGCTTGGCGCCGATGCGCATGGCAAGCCGCGAACCGAGCTGCGCGCCGAGGAATTGGCCGAACCCCATCGTCAGCCCGACTTTCCAAAGGATGGCGCCGGAGAAGATGAAGACGATCAGGCCGCCGAGATTCGATCCGAAATTGAGCAGCTTCGTATGCGCCGTCGCCTTCAAGAGGCCGAAGCCGGCGAGGGTCACGAAGGCGAGCATCAGGAACGAGCCGGTTCCGGGGCCGAAGGCGCCGTCATAGAAGCCGATCAGCGGCACGAACGTCACGCCGAAAAGTCCGGCACTCATGCGCCGATGCTTTTCGACATCGCCGAGATTGGGTTTCAGGGCGAAATAGAGCGCGATTGCGATCAGCAGGAAGGGCAGGATGATGCGCAGGACCTGGCTTGGCATGACGGTCGCCAGCAACGCACCGAGCATGCCGCCGATGACTGCCATCAACGCCATGGGAAGCTGCTCGCGAAGCTGCACGTGTCCTTGCCGGGCATAGGCGATCGTTGCCGAAGCCGCGCCGCAGATGGATTGCACCTTGTTCGTGCCAAGGGTCTGCAGCGGTGGAATGCCTGCTAGCAGCATGGCAGGGACGGTAATCAGCCCACCGCCGCCCGCAATGGAATCGACGAAACCGGCGAAGAACGCAGCGGCAAAGAGCAAAATCAGCAGTTGAAATGTAATATCTGGCAAGGTGGGAACTCGGAGGCGGGAAATCAGCGGCCTTCTGGCACTTCGCCCGCCGCAAGGCAATTGCTATCAGGACACACCAGGCGAAATTGACGTGTCGAAAGGTGCCCGCTACAGCTGTCATATCGGTCGATGCTGCTGGGAGCGAATATGACGACATATGCCAATTCCACCCGCCGCTATCTTCTGGGCCTTGGCTGCGAGCGCGGCACGGACTGGAATGAAGTGCGGATGCTTGCGGAAAGAGCATTCCAGGAGGTCGGGATCGGGAGTGATCAGGTTCTGGCCGTTGTATCGATCGACACGCGCATGGACGAACCGGCCATTCTCGAGACCGCCACGCATTTTCGTCTCCCGGCCCGCTTCTTCAAGGCGGCTGCACTGGAGCGGGAGACACCCAGACTGAAGAATCCCTCCGAGATTGTTTTCGCGCATGTCGGTTGTCACGGCGTCGCAGAAGCGGCGGCGCTGGCGGCCGCCGGCCCGGACTCCGAGCTCGTGCTTCCCAAGATCAAGTCCGGCTTTGCTACGGCGGCGATCGCCAGGATTGCCTGAGCAGCGAATTCGCAACGCAAGTCTCGCAAATGATCCGCAGGAGATCCTGACGGCATTTCACCGCCGCCTGTTCTCGTGTATGCCGGTAGGTCAAGCGCTGATCCCAAGCGAAGTAAATTTCCGAAAGATCAAGCTTATTCAGTATGTTGGTAAGGAAAAAGCATGCATAAGGTCATTTATGATACCGATCCTGGCGTCGATGACGCCATGGCGCTTCTCTTTTTGCATCGTCACCCGGGTATCGACCTTCTTGGCGTGACGACGGTTTTCGGCAATGCCTCCGTGGACACGACGACGCGTAACGCGCTGTTCCTGAAACGCGAGTGGAATATTCCGTGCCCGGTCGCGCGCGGCGCCAGCGTTACCTTCGATCCGTCGCGGCACGAGCGCCCCTGGCCGACGATGGTTCACGGCCATAACGGTCTCGGCGACATCGACGTGCCTGAGGCGATCGACCTGCCGACCGATCCGCGGCCCGCCTATCAGTTCATTATCGACACGGTTCGCGCCCATCCCGGCGAGGTGACCCTGGTCGCCGTCGGCCGCATGACCAATCTGGCTCTGGCGCTGAAGCACGATCCGGAAATCGCCAAGCTCGTAAAGGATGTCGTCATCATGGGCGGCAATTTCTACGTACCGGGCAATGTTTCTCCAGTCGCGGAAGCCAATATTCACGGCGATCCGGAAGCTGCCGATTTCGTCATGACGGCAGCCTGGAAGGTGGTCGTAGTCGGTCTCGACGTGACGTCGGTGACGACCATGGGCCGCAGCTACCTCGCTGATATGGCGAAAGCGGGCGGTCCCTCGGTGCAGCTCCTGGCCGACCTGTCGCAGTCCTATATCGATTTCTACCATCATGCGGTCGAAGACGGCATGATGGTCCACGATAGCTGCGCCTGCGTCTATGTCGTGGCGCCCGAGTTGTTCGATACGATCGAAGGATCGATCCGCGTCGTCTGTGGCGGCATTGCCGATGGTCAGACGGTTATCAAGCCGGCCGGTCGGCACTTTCCGCCGGGCGACTGGGACAATCTGCCGAGCCAGATCGCTTGCATCGGCATTCGCTCGCAGCAGGTTCTCGACCTGATCCGCGACGTGATTCTGGGCAAGGTGAAGCACTAAGTTCGGTGAAGGGGGGCGACAGTGCCCCCTTCACAATTCGCTGAAGACCATTTTCCAGCTCTATCAAGAGCCTACTTGAGTGTCCGGAAATATCGAGTCCGGAGCGTCATGCGATCGGCAAACCTGTTTTTCGTTTCCTGTCGTGGTTGGAAAAGCCCATAGCGTGCTGCCGCTCATGCCGATCGGGTATGTGACGTAATGTTTGCAGTGGGAGCGATGTCGAATCGAGATCGCCTTATCCCGTTCTCAACATTGCAATTTCGCCCGTCCGGGCATAGGACACATGGGATGAACGATACCGCTTTTTCCACTCTGCCGGCCCTGGAGCCGGGGTCGGTCTGGCTCGTTGGCGCCGGGCCGGGCGATCCGGGGCTTTTGACCCTGCTGGCCGCCAAGGGGTTGGCCGAGGCAGATGTCATCGTGCATGATGCTCTTGTCAATGAAGATTGCCTGAAGCTCGCCCGCCCGGGCGCCATGCTGGAATATGCCGGCAAGCGCGGCGGCAAGCCATCGGCCAAGCAGCGGGACATTTCCCTGCGGCTGGTGGAACTGGCGCGGACCGGCAAGCGCGTTCTGCGCCTCAAGGGCGGTGACCCTTTCGTCTTCGGGCGTGGTGGTGAGGAGGCTCTGATGCTCGTTCAGCACGGCATTCCCTTCCGCATCGTGCCCGGCATTACCGCCGGGATCGGCGGCTTGGCCTATGCCGGCATTCCGGTTACCCATCGCGACGTCAATCACGCCGTCACCTTCCTGACCGGCCATGATTCGTCCGGTGTCGTACCGGACGCCATCGATTGGGAGGCGATCGGCAAGGGATCGCCCGTCATCGTCATGTATATGGCGATGAAGCACATCGCGCAGATCAGCGCCAATCTCATTGCCGCCGGCCGTTCGGCGGACGAACCTGTTGCCTTCGTCTGCAATGCGGCGACGCCCTCCCAGCAAGTTCTGGAGACGACGCTTGGGCGTGCGCCTGCCGATGTCGAAGCCTCCGGTCTCGAGCCGCCGGCCATCGTCGTCGTTGGCGAGGTGGTGAAACTGCGGCCGTCGCTCGACTGGCTGGGCGCGCTTTCCGGTCGCGCGCTGGTATCGCCGGCCGAAAGGCAGGGCGAGAGCGGACGCAAGGTGCCGGCATGAGCGGACTTCTGATCGCGGCACCCTCATCAGGCTCCGGCAAGACCACCTTCACACTTGGTTTGCTGCGGGCATTGAGAAACAGGGGTGTTGCGGTCGCGCCCGGCAAGGCCGGACCCGATTACATTGATCCCGCATTTCATACGGCGGCGGTCGGATCGCCCTGCCTCAATTTCGATCCCTGGGCGATGCGCGCCGAACTGATTTCAGCGAATGCCGCGCTTCATCGCGCCGGCGGACGGATGCTTGTCATCGAGGGGATGATGGGCCTGTTCGACGGCGCCGCCGATGGCACGGGCACGCCGGCCGCTCTGGCCGCCTTGCTCGGCCTATCCGTCGTGCTTGTCATCGATTGCTCCCGAATGTCGCAGTCGGTTGCGGCTGTCGTCAGCGGCTTTGCCAATTTTCGCGCCGATATCCGCGTTGCGGGTGTCGTGCTCAATCGCGTTGCCAGTGACAGGCATGAGAAGATGTTGCGTCAGGCGCTGAATGCGGTGCGTATGCCCGTCGTTGCGGTTATCCGCAGCGATGCCAGCCTGGCATTGCCGGAACGGCATCTCGGTCTGGTGCAGGCTGGAGAGCATGGGGCGCTCGAGCAATTTATCGAGGCTGCGGCAGAGATCGTCTCGAAGGCCTGCGATTTCGATCTGCTCTTGCGGGCGGCACAGCAGCATCTCGTTCGCACCTCCGCAGCCAATATCACGCGGCTCATGCCGTTCGGCCAGCGCATTGCGGTGGCAAGAGATATCGCATTCGCCTTCTGCTATGAGCATATGCTGCTCGGCTGGAGGCGGCGCGGTGCGGAAATATCCTTCTTTTCACCGCTCGCGGATGAAGCTCCTTCGGCCGATGCGGATGCGATCTATCTGCCGGGCGGCTATCCGGAATTGCACGCTGGAAAGCTCGCCGCCGCTCAGCATTTCCGGGATGGCGTGAAGGCGGCGGCCTCGCGTGGGGTGCGCATATATGGCGAATGCGGCGGGTACATGGTGCTCGGCGAGGGTCTTGTGGATGCGGCGGGCGTGCGCCACGAAATGCTGGGCCTCTTGCCCGTCGTTACCAGTTACGAGAAACGACAGCGGCATCTCGGCTATCGACGCGTGGTGCCTCTTGCCGGCTCCTTCTTCGAAAAGCCGATGACGGCGCATGAGTTTCATTATTCGACCATCGTATCGGAAGGCGAGGCGGACCGTCTGTTTGCCGTCAGGGATGCGCTCGATACCGATCTCGGCACAGCCGGTCTGCAACACGGCAATGTCGCCGGCTCCTACATGCATCTGATCGATCTAGCCGGTGAAGCCGCATGACCACCAGGATCGTCCACGGCGGCGGCATTACCGCGGCGGCGCGTCAATATGGCGGGCGCCCGGAGGAATGGCTGGATCTGTCGACCGGCATCAATCCCAATCCGGTGACACTGCCGGAAATCCCCGTTGCGGCTTGGCACAGGTTGCCTGACCAGCATTTGCAGGAGCGGGCGCGGGAAGCGGCGAGGAGCTATTACCGCAGCGGCGATATTCTGCCGCTGCCGGTTCCAGGCACGCAGTCCGTCATTCAATTGCTTCCAAAGCTCGTAACGGGCGGCAGGGTTGCAATCTTCTCGCCGACCTATGGCGAATATGCGCGCGCTTTTACGCTCGCCGGCCTGCAGGTTCGCCAGGTTTCGACGATTGCCGAACTCACGGCCGATGACAGGCTGGTCGTTGCCGTCAATCCCAATAATCCTGATGGGCGGGTGCTGCCCATCGAGCAGTTGCGGGAACTGCATGACAGGCAGCGCGAGCAGGGCGGCCTCCTTCTGGTCGACGAGGCGTTCGGCGATGTCGAACCGGCGGCAAGCATGGCGCCTTTGGCCGCCTCTATGCCGAATCTCATTATCTTCCGCTCCTTCGGAAAGTTTTTCGGCTTGGCCGGTCTGCGTCTTGGCTTCGTGATTGCCGAGGCTTCGATCATGACAAGATTCGAGGATTGGCTCGGGCCATGGGCGGTTTCCGGGCCGGCCCTTTCGATCGCTGCCTCCCTGATGGAAAGCGATACAGGCGCCATCCGTAACCGCATTCTTCAAAGGCATTCGGCGCTGGAAGCGGTTCTACGACGTTCCAAGCTGCATGTAGCGGGAGGCACTGCTCTTTTTGCACTGGTTGCAGACGACCGCGCCGAAGGCATATATACGCATCTCTGCCGTCATCACATTCTCGTCCGCAAGTTCGATTACGCCCGCAATTGGCTGCGCTTCGGACTAGCTCCTGATGAGGCGGCAGATAAGAGACTCGCCGGGGTATTAGAGGATTATTCGACATGACCGCCGACGAACATTTGCTCATTCTGGTCCTTGCCTTGCTGCTTGACCGCTTCGTCGGCGATCCCGACTGGCTTTGGCAGCGCTTTCCGCATCCCGTCGTACTGTTCGGCAAGGCGATTTCAGCTTTCGATCAACGGTTCAATGCAAAGCATCTGCCGGGCGTTCTTCGCCGCCGTAATGGGCTGATGTCGATCGTCGCGCTGCTGATGGGCGCTGCCATCGCTGGCTGGGCTATTCATGGATTTCTCGCCTTTTTCGGCTGGCTCGGCATATTGATAGAGGCGGGATTGGTGGCGGTTTTCATGGCGCAGAAGAGCCTTGCCGATCACGTCGGCGAGGTGTCTCGGGCATTGCGCTCCGATGGTCTGGAAGGCGGCCGTCTTGCTGTGTCGCGCATCGTCGGCCGCGATCCCGAGACGCTGGATGAGCCGGGTATCTGCCGTGCGGCCATCGAAAGCCTCGCCGAGAATTTTTCCGACGGCGTCGTCGCGCCGGCCCTGTGGTACGGCGTTTTCGGCCTGCCGGGCCTGTTTTTCTACAAGATGCTCAACACCGCGGATTCGATGATCGGCCACAAGTCTGAGACCTATGTCGATTTCGGCCGCGCCGCTGCGCGCCTGGACGATATCGCCAACTGGCCGGCTGCACGGCTCTCCATTCTGCTGATTGCCGCCGGAGCCTTGGCTAAGCGGGGAATCTCCGCGCTTGGAAATGCGATCCGCATCGCCGTGCGCGACGGCGGGCTGCATCGCTCACCCAACTCAGGCAGGCCAGAGGCGGCAATGGCCGGTGCCCTCGACATCCAGCTTGCCGGCCCGCGAATCTATGGCGGCGAGCTCGTGCGCGAGCCAATGATCAACGGTGCCGGCCGGGATACGGCGACCGTGAGTGACGTCGAAGCGGGTATTTCCATCTTTTATTCCGCGTGCTCGATGCTGACGCTTCTCGCTTTCCTTGGCTTCCTGCTGCTCTTGTGAGCGTCCCTAAATTAAGCAATCGCTCACTATATGTATTAATTTGGTATAATTGGCATAGCGATAGACTCTTCCATCGTCTGAATTGCTTCGAAAGGAAGCAAACGGTCGGAGGGGCAAGATGAAGCATATCGCTTTGGCAGTAACGGCATGTCTATTTATGCAATTCAGCAGCGTTTCGGCTCGCGCCGGAACTGTTGTTGCAGTGGTCGATCTTCGATCGCAAACTATGACCGTTTCCGAGGATGGAGCTCTGAAGTATCGCTGGCGAGTATCGACGGCCCGCAAAGGTTATGTGACGCCGATCGGCTCCTACACGGCCAAATGGCTGTCCAGGGATCATCGCTCGAAGAAATATGACGATGCGCCGATGCCGTACGCCGTATTTTTCAACGGCGGCTATGCCATTCACGGCACCTATGAGGTGCGGCACCTCGGCCGGCCGGCGTCGCATGGCTGCGTTCGGCTCGATACCCGCAATGCCGCCACCTTCTTTGCCATGGCGGCTGACGCGGGGCTTCACAATACGCGCATCGTGATCAGCGAATGATCTCTGGCGAATAGACATGCTTCGTCGTTGCGGTTCGGCCGCAATGCTGCCATATCCCGCGTCCACGTCGCGCGCGATTTCACAGGTATGACGCGACGGTCATTTTGCTGTTTGCGCAACAGTGGCTTGCCAAATTGCCGGGGTTTCTGGTGGAAACCATTGGCTTTTGGAACGGATTTCCCTATGAGGGGGATTGAATTATTATTTCAAGAGGTATGGGCAGTGACTGCTACATTTGACAAAGTTGCCGACATTATCGCTGAAACCAGCGAAATCGACCGTGACACCATCACCCCGGATAGCCACACGATCGACGACCTCGGCATCGACAGCCTGGACTTCCTGGATATCGTTTTCGCGATCGACAAGGAATTCGGCATCAAGATCCCGCTCGAAAAGTGGACGCAGGAAGTCAACGAAGGCAAGGTCTCGACCGAAGAGTACTTCGTGCTGAAGAATCTCTGCGCCAAGATCGATGAGCTGCGCGCCGCCAAGGGCTGAGCGACATCCTTGTATTTTTTTGACGCCCTGCCGCTCACGATATGGCGGCCGGGCGGTTTTATTCTTAAATAGCGTATCCCGCCCGGCACGTTCCTTGTTGCCGAGTTGGATCGGAGGCATTGATGCTGCTGGAATATTTCCAGATGATCGACAGGGTCGAATCTGTCGATCTGTCCAAGGGCCGGTTGAAGGCTCATTCCGTCGTTCCGGCCAAAAGCCCTGTTTTCGAAGGCCATTTCCCGGGCATGCCACTGGTTCCCGGCGTTCTCCTTATCGAAACGATGGCGCAGGCTTCAGGCATGCTCGTGCTTGCGGCGACAAAATTTGCCTATATGCCATTCCTGATGTCGGTCGATGGCGCCAAGATGCGGACCTTCGTGGAGCCGGAAGCCGAACTCGATATCGAAGCCGATCTGGAGCACGAGGGCTCGGGCTTCGTTGTCACAAAAGCGCGCATCACCATTGCCGGAAAGAAGGTTTGCGATGCGCAGTTGAAGCTGCGGACCATGCCGTTTAATGAGGTGCCGCTCGGCGATATCGTGCGCAAGCGGGCAGGCGAGGTCGGACTTCTCGACGCCATCGCCGCCAACGGTTGATGCTGCCGGCTTGTTCGGCGCCGCATTCGAAGAGGATTGATGAATGAGCAAGGCTCAGAATGATGTGGTCATAACGGGTATCGGCATCGTTACCTGCCAGGGCGTTGGTAAGGACGCGCATGTCGCCCTGCTGAAGGCGGACAAAGCGCCGGCGACCATCGTCGAAACCGAGAAGTTCAAGCCCTATCCCGTGCATCCCCTGCCTGAGATCGATTGGTCGCAGCAGATTCCAAAGCGTGGCGATCAACGGCAGATGGAAAACTGGCAGCGCATCGGCGTCTTCACCGCCGGTCTGGCGCTCGACGATGCCGGTTTCAAGGACGATCTGGAAGCCTGCGGCACCATGGACATGATCGTCGCGGCCGGGGGTGGCGAGCGCGATACCAATGTCGATACGCTGATCGTCAACGAAGGCTTGAAGCGCAACGACCGCGAATTGTTGCTGAATGAGAAGCTGACGACCGAATTGCGTCCGACGCTGTTCCTCGCGCAGCTTTCGAACCTGCTCGCCGGCAATATCTCGATCGTGCACAAGGTCACGGGTTCGTCGCGAACCTTCATGGGTGAAGAGGCCTCCGGTATTTCGGCCGTCGAGACCGCGTTCCACCGCATCAAGTCCGGCGAATCGAGCCATGCTCTCGTTGGCGGCGCATTTTCCGCCGAGCGCCTCGACATGATCCTGCTGATCGAATCCATCAATGCGCATGCTATCGGTAACTGGCATCCTGTCTGGTCGCGCAAGCCGGAAGATGGCGGCGGCATGATCATGGGCTCGCTGAGCGCCTTCCTCGTTCTTGAATCGCGTGCGCACGCCGAAGCTCGCGGCGCGCATATCTATGCGACGATCGATGCGGTTGAGGGCGATCGCGGCCGGCGTGACGAAGGCAAGCTCGAAGCGCGGCTGGAGCGCATGCTCGCACCCGCAAAGCAAGTGTTCGGCGATGCGACGGTCGTCTTCTCCGGTACGACAGCAATTCCCGATCTCGCCAAGCGCGAAAAAGCCGTGATCGAAGCACAGCTTCCGGAGGCCGCCATCCGTGCCTATTCCGGCGTTTCCGGGCATGGGCTGGAAGGCCAGTTTCCGCTCGGCCTCGCCTTTGCGGCACTGGCCGTCGCCAATAAAGCCAAGGTACCGCCCTTCGATGCCGCGAATGAAAAGCCGATGGCGACGGGCGCACGCAATGCCGTGGTAACAACCGTCGGCCATGCGCGCGGCGAAGGTATCGCCGTACTGTCAGCCGAAGCGTGAGGAACAGGACATGACCGCTTACAAGGATCATCTCGGACGTCCGATCGTCGCCGTCACCGGCATGGGGATCATCACGTCGCTGGGGCAGGGGCTACAGGATAACTGGAATGCTCTTTCTTCGGGCACGTCGGGCATTCACGGCATCACGCGCTTCCCGACGGACGGACTTTCGACGCGGATCGCCGGGACGGTGGATTTCATCGATATCCCCGTTCCAAACGCTGTCGAGCGCTCCTATGCTTTTGCCCGTGAAACAACCATCGAAGCTTTGGCACAGGCGGGAATTTCCGGCGATTTCGACGCGCCACTCTTCCTGGCTGCGCCGCCGATCGAACCCGAATGGAGCGCCCGCTTCGAGCTGGCTGACCGCTCACCTCCGGCAGATCACGAGGGCGATGCATATGAGCGCTTCCTTGCTGCCATGCGCCAGCGCCCCGATCCCGCCTTCCACGAAGCCGCTCTTTTCGGCGCCATTTCCGAGCGCCTTGCCGACCGTTTTGGCACCCGCGGCCTGCCGGTAACCCTGTCGACGGCGTGTGCGTCAGGCGTGACAGCAATCCAGCTGGGCATTGAGTCGATCCGTCAGGGCCGCACCGCGCGGGCACTGACGGTTGCGACCGACGGATCCCTGAGCGCGGAGGCGTTGATCCGCTTCTCGCTGCTCTCGGCGCTGTCGACGCAGAACGATCCGCCGACGAAGGCATCCAAGCCATTCAGCAAGGATCGCGACGGCTTCGTCATTGCCGAAGGAGCGGCGACGCTGGTGCTGGAATCGCTGGAAGCGGCAGTTGCCCGCGGCGCCAAGATCCTCGGCATCATGAAGGGCGCCGGCGACAAGGCGGACTCCTTCCATCGCACACGCTCTTCGCCTGACGGCGGTCCGGCGATCGCGACGATCCGCGCAGCACTTGCCGATGCTGGCATGGATGAGAGCGATATCGGCTATATCAACGCTCACGGCACCTCGACGCCGGAAAACGACAAGATGGAATATGGCGCGATGTCGGCCGTTTTCGGTGAGCGGCTTCCGACCATTCCGGTCTCGTCGAACAAGTCGATGATCGGCCACACGCTGACGGCGGCCGGCGCGGTCGAGGCGGTATTCTCGCTGCAGACGATGCTGACCGGCACGTTGCCGCCGACCATCAACTACAATAATCCGGACCCGTCCATTATTCTCGACGTGGTGCCGAACAAGAAGCGTGAAAAGCAGGTGAATGCCGTCCTTTCGAACTCTTTCGGGTTCGGCGGTCAGAACGCCAGCCTTGTCATGGCGCTTGAACCGGCTTAAGCGGACATCTGAAAAACAAGATACAACTGCGCCCGAGAGGCGAGGGACTTTGCCATGCGTGCTTTGCAACTGATCGACGACCGCAAACTTGAGATCACCGATCTGCCGGAGCCGGAGGCGCCGGCTGCGGGTGAGGTGACCTTGCGCGTCAAGGCCGTCGCTCTCAATCATATCGACGTCTGGGGCTGGCGCGGTATGGCTTTTGCCAAGCGCAAGATGCCGCTGGTCATCGGCGCGGAAGCTGCCGGTGTCGTCGAAGCGATCGGGCCGGGCGTTGCCAATGTTCTGCCGGGTCAGCTGGTGTCGATCTACGGCGCGCGCACCTGCGGTCTCTGCCGCGATTGCCGCGAGGGACGCGACAATCTGTGCGAACATGTCGGCGGCGTGCACGGCTTCCATCTCGATGGCTTCGCGCAGGAGAAGGTCAATTTGCCGGCTCGCCTGCTGGTTCCGGCACCTCCCGGCGTCGATGCGGTCGGTGCAGCGCTTGCTCCGGTGACTTTCGGCACCGTTGAGCACATGCTGTTTGACAATGCCAAGCTCGAACCGGGCGAAACGATCCTCGTTCATGCCGGCGGCTCGGGTATCGGAACGGCCGCCATCCAACTTGCCAAGAAGATCGGCTGCACGGTCATCACCACGGTCGGCTCCGACGACAAAATCGAGAAAGCCAAGGCCTTGGGCGCCGATCACGTCATCAACTACCGTACCGACCGCTTCGAGGGCGTCGTGCGCAAGCTGACGAAGAAGAAGGGCGTCGACGTGGTTTTCGAGCATGTCGGCAAGGATACCTGGGCCGGCTCCATGCTCTGCATGAAGCGCGGCGGTCGTCTCGTCACCTGCGGTTCGACATCGGGCGTTTCGACCGAAATGAACCTGATGATGCTGTTCCAGCAGCAGCTGAAGCTTCTCGGATCTTTCGGCTGCCGCATGGAGAACATGGCCAACGCGATGCAGAAGATGGCGCGGGGCCTCGTTCACCCAGTGATCGATACCGAAGTCAGCTTCAATGACATCGACCGAGCGCTGGAGCGGATGGAATCGCGCCAGATCTTCGGCAAGATCATCCTGAAGATGGACTGAGCCGCGTGAAGCTTTTCATCACCCGGATTGTCCTTGCGCTCAGAAATTTCCAGCAGTGGCTGGTGGCGCAGGTCATCTTCGGCTTCCTGAATTTCCTGAAACTGTTTCCGGCGGATGCGGGTATCAACTTTGCCGATCGCCTGACCCGCAAGATCGGTCCGCGTATGCGCCGGCATCAGTTGATGCTGACCAATCTGCGCAATGCCTTTCCGGAAAAGGCCGAGGCGGAGATTGAAGAGATCGCACGTGCGAGCTGGGGCAATATGGGGCGCCTGGCAGCGGAATATGTCTTTCTCGACCGGCTTTTCGACTTCGATCCCTTTAGCGACAAGCCTGGCCGCATCGAAGTTTCCGGCATTCCGATCTTTCTCGATCTCCGGGAAAATCCACGCCCGTTCATCGTCTTTACCGGGCATACCGGCAATTTCGAGCTGTTGCCGGTCGCCGGCGCCGCCTTTGGTCTGAAGGTGACTGTGCTCTTTCGCCCGCCGAACAATCCCTATGTCGCTCAGAAGGTTTTCGACTTTCGTGCCAAGCGTATGGGTAATCTCGTGCCATCACACGCTGGCTCGTCGTTCGCGCTTGCCAGAGAGCTTGAGGCCGGTCGTGGCGTCGGCGTGCTGGTCGATCAGAAATTCCGTAAGGGTTTGAAGACGTTGTTCTTCGGTCGCGACGTAAAGACCAACCCGCTGCTGCCGAAGCTCGTGCGTCAGTTCAATTGCGAAGTCTATCCGGCCCGTTGCATCCGTTTGCCCGGCAATCGCTACCGGCTGGAGATCGAACCGAAGCTAGAGATGCCTCGCAACGAGGCCGGCGGCCTCGATCTGACTGCAACGGCACAGCTGCTGAACGACAAGGTCGAAAGCTGGGTGAGGGAAAATCCCGAGCAATGGCTCTGGTATCATGATCGCTGGAATATCAAGAAGAGCGTTTTCTAGGCTCATTTTTGCATGGGCTAGCGGCAGTTCCGCCCGCATGGCCGCTTCGGTCTTCGTCCAGTCATTGTACTTATAAGCCTTGTTTTTCATAAAGTTCTCCTTAGGCGAGAACTTCTGCTCATCCCGATTGAAAGTGGGGATAAGTCATGTTAATTCACAATAATAGAAAGTTTGGTGAGAATGCGGACATCAAGCTGAATATCCTTGGGCATGGCAGCGCCGGGAATCGAGGCCCCTGCGTCCTGTTGTGGTCAGGGACAGGAGGGCAATTTTGCTGGCACTCTTTCATGCCTTCTCCATGAAATGTAGTCAGATTCAGCGTGCGATAAAACTTGGCGACGACGAGCTTGTGGCATCGCTCGATCGTGAATTGGAGCCCCTTATCGCAGCTATCCTGGCCTATAAGGCCGTGAGTCTGCTTGAAATTTACATGCAGCTCCAGTTCATGAACAATCTCATCCGCGAAGAAGCGGATGATCGCTCGCGGGTCCTGCGCAATTCTGCGTCGCTTTCGGCACTGATCGATCGTTATTTCGGCGGTGCGAGCGAAGCAGCGGGCGAAGTTTTCCGGGTCTTTTCGAGCGAGAAAATCGACCGGGACGATACGCTCGGCTTTGAGGAAGGCAGCGTCCTGAATGACGTCATTCTGGACAGCTTGCCCAATCGTGTCGCGGTCGTCACACGAGATTATCGCTATCTTTACAGCAACGCCGCCAATTCGGAATTTCTGAAATCGAAGCCGATGGAGCTTGTGGGGCGTCACATCTCGGAATTCATCGGCTCGGAAGATTTCGAAATCAGTCTGAAGGCGAAGCTCGATGCCTGCTTTGCCGGGGAAAAGGTGGAGTGTCTTTATCCCTCCTATCGGCAGATCGAACCCGGCAAGGTGTTTCGCTGCACCGTCACCCCGTTGCGTGCCAAAGATGAAGTGATCGGCGCATTGCTGGTCATGCATGAGATCATCGCCGTTCCCGCGGGTATGTTGGTGGCCTGAACTTGCCGTTCAGGCACCAAACAGCAATTTTCCAATTACGTCCGTGATCAGGCGACGGTCCTCTTCGCCTGGTTTTATGCTGGCCTGATCCGTTTCGTTCGTACCGGAGCTCGATCTATCATCGGTCTGCTCGTCATCGGTGCCGCATTCGAAACAATGGCATTGGAATCTGATTGGTCTCGTCTTCTTCATGCTGCGGTCATGTTCCAACTGGCAAAGGGATCAGGCGGATTCCGCCAGCGTTCGGGCGTGAAGCCATCCGCTTCAATCAGGCAGGCGTTCAGTTCGGCCGTGAGATGCTTTTCGTTCATCGGATCGGCGCCGATGAACACCAGCTCTTGGCGGCGATCTCCCCATATCGGATCGAAATAGGGCGCCAGCGCACGCTTGAAGCTCGGATCATGCGGCCACTGGTCTTGCGGCACGGCTGCCCACCAGAGGCCCATCTTGCTCGTGCGGACGAGCGCGCCGGCCTGGCTCATCTCGCCGACATAATAGGGCCTGGTCGCAAGCCAGAAGAAGCCCTTGGCGCGAATGACACCCGGCCATGACCGATTGAGAAAGGCCTGGAATTTAAGAGGATCGAACGGTTTCTTCGCGCGATAGACGAAGGAACGGATGCCATATTCCTCCGTTTCCGGAACATGATCCTTGAAGCCATGCAGCTCCTTATACCAGAGTGGATGGGTTTCGGCTCGATCGATGTCGAAGCGTCCCGTGCCGAGAACCTCCGATGGTTCCACCACACCGAAATCGGCTTCGATCAGACTTGCATCGGGATTGAGGCCGACGATGATCTTGCGGGCGGCGTCGCGTTGCTCTGCCGTTGCCGTTCCGACTTTGTTGAGAATGACGACATCGGCAAATTCGATCTGCTCGACCAGGAGGTCGACGATGGTCCGGTTGTCGCCGTCGCCGGCGGTCTCGCCACGATCGGCAAGGAAATCCGTCGATCCATAGTCGGAGAGAAGATTGGCAGCGTCGACGACGGTCACCATCGTATCGAGCCTGGCAACGTCGGAAAGACTGCGGCCGTCTTCGTCGCGAAACTCGAAGGTGGTAGCAACGGGCAGGGGTTCGGCAACGCCTGTGGATTCGATCAGCAGATAATCGAAGCGGCCCTGCTCGGCGAGCTGACGGACTTCCTTGAGAAGATCGTCGCGCAGCGTGCAACAGATGCAGCCATTGGTCATCTCCACGAGCTGTTCCTCCGTGCGGGAGAGATTGGCGCCGCCGTCGCGCACCAGCGCCGCATCGATATTCACCTCGCTCATGTCGTTGACGATGACGGCAACGCGCAAGCCCTCGCGGTTGTTGAGGATATGGTTGAGCAAGGTCGTCTTGCCGGCGCCGAGAAAACCGGAGAGGACGGTGACTGGGAGCTTCTTGTTCATGACAACTTCCTTTGTAATGTAATATCATTACATATATTGTGATAAAAAAAGCGAGCAACATGCCCGCTTCCTTCGGCGATGTTCAGCCTTGCGCTGAAAGGCAGGCTTTGAGGGAACTCGCGATGCCGCGCATCAGGTCGAAATAGAGATCCGGCCCCTGCGGCAGCGTTGCAGCTTCCGGATCGAGGGTTCCCGATTTTGCGGGGGTGCCTTCCAGCACCACGTTGACCAGCTTCGGTTCGAATTGTGGCTCGGCGAAGACGCAGGTCGCGCCGAGATCGGCGACCTTGCTGTGGATCTCGGCGACGCGCTGCGCGCCCGGAATGGTTTCCGGGCTGACCGTGATGGAGCCTGAGACGCGCACGCCATAACGGTGCTCGAAATACTGGTAGGCATCGTGAAAGACGATGAAGGGCTTGTCCTTTACCGGGGCGAGCGTCGAGGCGATTTCCATATCGAGAGCGTCGAGTTTGTCGTTCAGAGCCTTCTGGTTCGCTTGATAGGTCAGGGCGTTGACGGGGTCCGCCGCGACCAGGGAAGTTGTGATCTCGGAGACCATCGCCTTGGCATTATGCGGATCGAGCCAGAGGTGAGTGTCGAACTCGCCATGATCATGGTCGTGTCCATGGGCGTGATCGTCGCTGGCCTCATGCTCGTCGCCATCGTCATGCGGTTCGAAGGCGCCGCCTTCGCGGAACTTGAGTTTGGTAATGCCGGGCGCATCGTCGAGCTCGACGACGGTGGCGTTGGTACCGAGTGCGGCAAGTGGCTTTTGCAGAAAGGCTTCCATACCCGACCCAACCCAGAAGACCAATTTTGCCTCCTGAAGGCTGCGCGCATTCGAGGGCTTCAGCGCGTAGGTATGCGGCGATGCAGCGCCATCGACGATCAGATCCGGCGTGCCGACGCCCTGCATGACGGCTGCGACCAGCGAGTGGATCGGCTTGATGGAAACGACGACTTTCGGCGCATCGGCTGCAGTTGCGGCCGTACCGACGAGCAGGCCGGAAAGGAGAAGGGAGGCGGCGATGGGAAGAAGAGTTTTTGCTGCGTTCATGCCAGAAATGCCCTTGAATGGGTCTGTTATGTTATTACATCAATTGCGTTATGCTATAACGTGTGCGATAGCATGGCGCAATAGTGCAATTGGAAATTTCATGCTTTCTTCCATCGACAGCAAGAGCCGTCCGCTCGTGTCGCTCCATGATGTCGGCGTTCGTCGCGGCGGCCGCTGGCTGGTGCGTGGGGTCGATTTTTCCGTCAGCCGGGGCGAGATCGTTACCCTGATCGGCCCGAACGGTTCCGGCAAGTCGACCAGCGCCAAGACGGCAATCGGCGTCTTGAAGCCGGACGAAGGGCGCGTGGAGCGCATTGCCAATCTGAAGGTCGGCTATGTCCCGCAGAAGCTCGCGATCGATTGGACCTTGCCGCTCAGCGTGCGGCGGTTGATGACGCTGACGGGACCTTTGCCGGAGCGTGAGCTGATCGCGGCGCTGGAAGCCGTCGGCATCGCGCATCTTGCCAAGGCCGAGGTGCAGCATCTTTCCGGCGGTGAATTCCAGCGGGCACTGTTGGCGCGCGCCATCGCCCGCAAGCCCGATCTGCTTGTGCTGGACGAGCCCGTGCAGGGCGTGGATTTCAACGGTGAGATCGCGCTTTACGATCTCATCAAGTCCATCCGCAATTCACAGGGTTGCGGTATCCTGCTGATTTCACACGATCTGCACGTCGTCATGGCGGCGACGGATACCGTGGTTTGCCTGAACGGCCATGTCTGCTGCCGCGGCACGCCGCAGACCGTCAGCCAGAGCCCCGAATATGTGAAGCTGTTTGGCACGCGGGCGGCGCAATCCCTGGCGATCTACAGTCATCATCACGACCACACGCATCTGCCTGATGGCCGCGTACAACATGCTGACGGCTCGATAACAGATCATTGCCATGCCGACGACGGCCACCACCATCATGAACATGACGATCATGGTCACCATCATGGCCATGATCACGATCATGACCACAGCAAGGGAGAACGCCATGTTTGACGATTTCTTCCTGCGCGCCGTCGTGGCCGGCGTCGGGCTGGCGCTGACGACCGGGCCGCTCGGCTGCTTCATCATCTGGCGACGTATGGCCTATTTCGGCGATACGATCTCACATTCGGCGCTGCTCGGCGTGGCGCTCTCGCTGCTCTTCCAGCTCAATCTGACACTCTCCGTCTTCGCGGTTGCAGCTCTCGTGTCGATCCTGCTGCTCTTCCTGCAGCGGCGGCAGGCGCTTTCGGCGGATGCGCTGCTCGGCATTCTCTCGCATGCGACGCTGGCGATTGGTCTGGTCATCGTCGCCTTCATGAGCTGGGTGCGGATCGATCTCATTGCTTTCCTCTTCGGCGACATTCTGGCTGTCACCCAGTCGGACATTGCGGTGATATGGGGCGGCGGCATTTTCGTCCTGGCGGCAATCGCCTGGCTTTGGCGGCCGCTTTTGGCTTCGACCATCAATCCCGAGCTTGCCGAGGCGGAAGGATTGCGGCCGGAGCGCGCAAGGCTGTTCTTCATGCTGCTGATGGCCGTGGTGATCGCGATTGCCATGAAAATCGTCGGTATCCTGCTTATCACCGCGCTTCTGATCATCCCCGCGGCCACGGCACGCCGCTTTGCCGCCACGCCGGAAACGATGGCGATCTTTGCTTCGCTGCTCGGCGCTATCGCCGTTGTCGGCGGGCTATTCGGGTCGCTGCGCTACGACACACCGTCAGGCCCGTCGATCGTGGTGGCGGCGCTCGTTCTATTTATCATCAGTCTGCTGCCCCTTGTTCGCAGGAGCGGCACGCCAGCGGCGCAACAGAGAGGACAGTCGTCATGACCACTCCGATGCTCACCAAGAACCAGTCTCTCGTTTTCGATATCCTGACCAAAGCGGAAGCGCCGCTCAGCGCCTATACCATTCTCGACAAGCTACGCGATCAGGGCTTTCGCGCGCCGCTGCAGGTCTATCGCGCGCTGGACAAGCTTCTGGAATATGGCGTGGTGCATCGGCTCGAAAGCATCAATTCCTTCGTCGCCTGCGCCCATCCGCATGAGGATTGCCATAGCCATGGCCTCGTCGCCTTCGCCATCTGCGAAAGCTGCGGCCAAGTGATCGAGTTTCACGATCACGAGGTGGATCATCGGCTGATGGATTGGCTGAAATCGCAGAAGTTCAAGGCGGAAAAGTCGACCATCGAAATTCGCGGTCATTGCGCCAATTGCGCGGCTTGATCTGCAAATCGCCGTTTATTTCATACTCGGCAAGTAGCTATTAGAAATTTCTAATCTAATCTCTTCAGATCGCGAGCGAAGCGCTGCCAGTTGGCGACATAGTTGCGGGCGGAGCGGCGCAGGCCTTCGATCGCGGCTTCATCCAGCGTGCGGATCGCTCTTGCCGGTGCGCCGACGATCAGCGAGCCATCCGGAAATTCCTTGCCTTCCGTGACAAGCGCATTGGCGCCGACGAGGCAATTGTTGCCGATCTTCGCGCCGTTCAGGATCGTTGCGCCCATGCCGATCAAGGAGTTGTTGCCGATGGTGCAGCCGTGAATGATGGCATGATGGCCGATGGTGCAGCCTTCGCCGATGGTGGTCGGGTAGGCCGGATCGGTATGGACCATCGTGCCTTCCTGGATATTCGTGTCCTTGCCAACGACGATTGGCTCGTTGTCGCCACGTAGCACCGCGCCGAACCAGATGCCGACATCTTCGCCGATTTCGACCTTGCCGATGACGCTGGCATCCGGCGCGATCCAATAGCGGTCCGGCTCGGGTGTTTTCGGCGTCGAGCCGGCAAGGGCGTAGAGCGGCATGGTCGATCCTCCTCGGTCAGACGACGTTCAGTACCAGGTTTGCAACGCCATCGACGGCGCAGCTGATCCGGTCGCCCCGCGCAACGGGGCCGACGCCGGCGGGCGTGCCGGTCATGATGATATCGCCGGGGGCCAGCGTGAAGAGCTTGGAAAGCTCGGCGATGATCTCAGGCACCTTCCAGATCATCTGCGAGAGATCGCCTCTCTGGGTGGCCTCGCCGTTGCGCATCAGCCAGATGCCGCCCTTGTCGGGATGGCCGACGTGGGTGGCGGGTATGAGCGCGGAGATGGGTGCCGAATGATCGAAGGCCTTGCCTATTTCCCAGGGGCGGCCGAGCTTCTTGGCCTCGCCCTGCAGGTCACGACGGGTAAAATCAATGCCGACGCCATAGCCGTAGACGGAATCCAGTGCCTGTTCGACCGGGATGTTTGTGCCGCCGCTACGCAACGCTACGACAAGCTCCACTTCGTGATGCACGTCAGATGAAAGGGCGGGATAGGGAAAGTCGCGGGAGACCAGCAGATTGTCGGGATTCTTCTGGAAAAAGAATGGCGGTTCGCGGGTAGGGTCATGACCCATCTCGATGGCGTGGTCGGCATAGTTGCGGCCGACGCAATAGACACGACGTACAGGGAAAAACTCGGTCTCACCTTCGATCGGCAGAAGGACAGGGGCGGGCGGCGGAATGACTGTCGTTAGTGGGGCGTTCATATGCGCTTTCGAAACTTTCATCTTTTTCAGAGGCCTGTTGCCCTCCGACTCCGTTCGGGCAAACTAGCATCATTGTGACTGCCACGAAAACTGGCCTTTTTGAGGGATTTGGTGTAGAGCGCGGATCAGAAAGGTTTCCCATGTATAGCGACGCGCTGAAAACTGGCCGCAAGATCTTTGCGGTTGCCCCCATGATCGACTGGACGGATCGGCCTGAAATCTAGGCTCTTGATAGGGTGTGTCGTACTAGGCGTCGTACCTGATTCAGATCAGGGATACGCAGAGAACATCGGAGCTATTGCTTCCAACACCAGACCATTCGTTGACAAATTTGTGAGTTTACAACAATCCTTATTCGTTGTCGCAGGCGCCATGCGATATGATATGTGTACTGTCAAATCGTGTAAACGCGGAGGGAAAACTTGTCAAGCGAAAAAATGAATACGTCTGAGGCGGCGCGGTATATTCGCAAGTCTGCTTCTTGGCTGAATAAGACGCGGCTGACCGGTACTGGACCTGTCTATCTGAAGGTCGGCGGTTCAGTCCTTTATCTGAAATCCGATCTTGAGAAGTGGCTCTCAGGGATGCGGCGCACCGCTGTGTACGATTTCGCCAACGACAATGCCAGGGCACGGGCCGTAGTCTGAACTCCTGAATTCCGGACTTTCGTCTGCATTCTGCAGAAAAATAACCAAATCGCAAATTGTTGTAGCCCGGCCCAGCGCCGGCGAGAGGAGATCTGTGATCAAGAATTTAGCGTCGATCGATTGGGACGAGTTCGATTATGAAAATGAAACATTCAGGTCCATCAATACTCATCTGACCGTGCATGCCGCGCAGAGCGCGCCGCGCCACAAGTATTGGAAAATGCCTGGCTGGATCGGCAGTGGTGACCTGACAGCCATCTTCGGTCCAAGCGAGGCTGGCAAGTCCGTGTTCTCGGTTGACCTTGCCTGCCGTCTTGCTGCCGGATGGGATTTCGGAGGTGGCAAAGACGGACCACAACACAACGTTCTGTACATTGCAGCCGAGCGTGGCGATCAGATCAAGCGCCGCATCGATGCCTTTGTGAAGCACCACGGGGGCTACCCCTTCAACAACTTGCAAATTTACGACGGCCCTATCGACCTTTGCGAGGAGAATTTCCTACGCGCGGTGATACGAGTTGCATCCTACCACTTCCCTGATGAGTACGGCGCAGAAATCGTGATCGTCGACACACTCGCTGCGGCCATGAGCGCCTCGGACAGCAACCCAGATGCGATGCATCGGGCAGTAAACAGCCTCACGGATGCCGTTCGCCATGGCAACCCCGAGGGACCGTGCTCGGTCGTGGTGGTGCATCACTCGCCCCTTAGCGGCGAGGCGCGCATGCGCGGCGCCGGCCAACTGCAGGGCGCTGCTGATATGACGATCCATGTCACTCGCAAACGTGACGTCTCGGTTGCGAAGGTAGCCAAGAACAACGAAAGCCCCGATCGACCGACGCGTACTTATCGAATGGAGACAGTCAGTCTGGGTCGAGATCGTCCGGAAGATCCCGAAACGACGGCGCCTGTCCTAGTAGAAGAAGCTGCCGTGACAAGTGTCACAGATGAGCGTGACATGTCACGCGCCAGAAGCCACACGAAGGCTATGGAAACGCTGCGTCAGGCGATTGCCGCGAACGACAACAGGCCTATCACAGAGGGTCAGTGGCGATCTGCGGTTTATGAGGCCGCTGGCGGGATATCTGAGTCTGGAAAACGGAAGCGATTTGAGAGGGACAGGAGGACCTTAGGGGCCAGTGTCTCCGTCGTCGATGGACTGTTTAGCGTGACAGAACGCGACGTAGCGTGACTTTTTTCACGCTTGAAAATCTTGTCACAACACGGGCGTCAACGTGACAAACCAGCGTGACAATACCTACCCCTATAAGGGGGTAGGTTGTCTCGCACTGTCACGGTGTCACGCCCCGCAGTGATGGCCCACTAGATCTTGGAGATTAAATGATCAGAGCCAGAGTTCAAAATATTGGTGGGCCGTTCCCCGGTGTCGGCGCCGCCCCCGAAATGAGACGCGACAAGGTGCTGCCTGCCGATGGTAGAGCAGCGTTCGAGAAGCTGAACGACGCAGTATCGACCAGCGGTGTCCTAATAAATTTTGGATCATTCGTACCTGCGAACGACAATCGTGATCAAAAGGCGGACGCGGCTTGAAACATCGCGACTTTTCCGAACTGGCCACGCTGTTGGCTGAGCGCATCGCAACACCGACTAAGGCTGTAAAGCCGACCATCATCAAGGTCCGTCAGCCCGCAAACGACAACAAGCCGGTGCCGGATGTTCTCGCCTGGCCCGCACTCGAGCGTATCGCTTATCGCGGAGACAAGGTGCGTCTTTTCGCTCTCCGTCATTGGCGTGACCTTTGCTTCCCGCGCCAAATGGAAGTCCTTGCTGACGAGGAGCAATACGACCCAGAAGCTACTATCGAGACACGTCCATCAGAAGCCGAGCTGTTGGACGCGGTCGGCTGGAAAGTGGTAGGGAAGGAGCGGTGGAACCACACTGGAGAAGTTGTTAACGTGTATGCTAGGTCCCTAGAAGATCGGCCCGCATACACCACAAAAGTCGTTGCCAGGAAGTCAGGCGGTCTGCACCGCGCGCTTGATGCGCGTATCGGTGAGCTAATATTCACTGATGGCAAACTGACGCAGTGGGGTGTGACAGCCAAGGGGCGAGCATTGCGGCCCGATGAGCGCAGACGAGGCGAGAAGGGCGGCTCAAGGGCAGGGCGCACGGACGACGAAGTTTGGTCATACCTCAAGCTGAAGGGGGCTGCCTCCCCGCTTCGCGCTGAGCCCTATCTTAAGCCCCTTTCGTCCGAGCCGACGAGCCGCGAGTGCTACACGCCATCACCTGCCGCTCACAAGGGACGCAAATTACTTGAAGAGCTTGGTATCGATGGCTCCGTCGGTTTCGATAAGTTGCCTTTCAAAGCAACGCGTTGCCCTGATGCAATTGCGGCGAATGCGCTTTGGTTAGGGGGCGTTAAGCAGCCAAAGCCTACCGCATCAGAGCCAGCGGGAAAGGAGCCAGAGTTTGTTAGGCACATTGAGGCCTCGCATTATGTCGACCATCTTCGGCTCAAATTGGGAGACCACGCAAAAGTGCTGGATCTGGCAATCAGCGACGGCACGGCAGCAGAGATTGGAGCGGCGATGGGTCTTGCTCCTGCCTATGCGGCAAAAAGAGGCGCAGCCCTGATCGACCAGGCGATCGATAAGCTGATCGAGGTCGACGAGACGGCACGGGCTGATTTCGAAAAAATTCCGGAAAAAATTGCGGCGTAGTGTCCACTCAACGGCATGATCAAACCGTATATTTATGAAGGGTCATGAACCCGACAGCCGCCTTGTGCGGCTGTTTTGATTTGAGGCGCTGAATTCGAGCGGACGCTCTGAGCTCGCGGCGATGCCGGGCCAGCCTCATTCTCTATCACCTGGCGCTTTCTCCTCGGCGACGGGCGATCCATGCGGCTGCTCCACTGCAATGCGGTGTCGAGCGGCCGCTTTCGGTTTTCTGGGTGTGGCGCAGACTGGTAGCGCACGTGATTTGGGATCACGGGGTCGCAGGTTCGAACCATGCCACCTAGACCAATATTGCGGGATAGAGCAGCATGGTAGCTCGCTTGGCTCATAACCAAGAGGTCGTTGGTTCAAATCCAGCTCCCGCAACCAAATCCGACGCGCGCTCTGAAGATGCAGCGCTATATCGTCGCCTCTACAAGACCTCACGCTGGCGTGCATTGCGCGACTATCAACTGTCTGCACAGCCGCTATGCCAGTGGTGCCTTGAGCGCGAAGAGATCACGGCAGCTACCGAAGTGCATCACGCCATGCCGCACCGTGGCGACGAGCTGCTGTTCTGGAACGGTCCATTCGTCTCCACATGCAAGCCGTGCCACGCATCGCGTGGTCAGCTGGAGGACAATGGCAAGGTCGTGGTGCGATATGGTGCTGATGGGTGGCCGATCTAGTTCACGTCAAACGCGAAAATATTTCGATAAAGTCATGATTTTATTCAATATTTCTCTTGACAGAAATCGACAAATGCGGTATTGTGACGGTTTTGGCCGGGAGGGGTGGGTCAAATCTTCGGCGCCTCGCGCACAGGGGACCGGCGGACCCCATCTGTACACATCGCCACAATTCAAATGTTGAGGTTGCATCATGCCGAGGCCACGCACGCCGCGGTCGAAAGCTGCTGTCACCGGCGCCGACAAAAAGAACAAAGGCCGCTTTGAGGCTCGCAACGAGCCATTAGTTAGTGATGATCTTGGTGATCCGCCAGACTGGATTGTCGATGGCGAAACCAACAAGGCAAGGGAAGCTTGGCAGACGCTGCGCAAGGAAATCCCTTGGCTCAATTCAAGCCATCGAATCCTGGTGGCCACGGCAAGCAATATCTTGGGGCGCATGATCGCCGGTCAGGACTGCGGTGTGCAAGCAATGAATCTGCTTAGGCAGTGCCTTGGCCAGATGGGTGCGACGCCTGCCGACGCCAGCAAGGCCGGAGCTAAACCAGATGGCGAAAGCAAAGATCCGGCAGACGAGTTCTTCGACGAGTAGAAAGAGCCAACCAGCCGCAATTCCTGCGCACTTCAATCCAAAGTATCCGACCGGCCCCGTTGATGAATATGCCGAGAAGGTCATCAATGGAGATATAGTAGCTGGGCCGCATGTTCGCAACGCCTGCCGCAGGCACAAAGACGATCGACTGAACGGCCCGAGCCGCGGCATCCACTGGGACCCGGAGGCAGCCGATAGGGTTCTGCGCTTTTTCCCGGCAGTGCTGCGCCTGAATGGCGGCCAGTTCGAAGGTCGGCCGTTTCACCCACACATCTCCCAACAGTTCAAGATTGGCTCCATTTTCGGATGGAAGCGTGTCGAATCTGACGGCGCAATCCTGCGACGCTTTCGACGCGCCTATGTCGAGGAAGGCAAGGGCAACGGGAAGTCTCCGCTAGCCGCAGGCATTGGGCATTATTGCCTGACGTCTGATGGGGAGGCGGCCGCCGAGATTTACGCGGCTGCGGCAAACAAGGATCAGGCATTCGTCCTATTTCGTGACGCCGTTGCGATGTACGAGCAGTCGCCGGCGTTGAAGTCGAAGCTGACCCCATCGGGCGGCAATCCTGTTTGGAACCTGTCTTACCTCAAGCGGCGCTCGTTTTTTCGTCCGATCTCGCGTGAGGGTGCACATAGTGGGCCGCGCCCGTATATCGCGCTCTGCGACGAAATTCACGAGCATCCAGATGGCAAGGTCATCGAGATGCTCGAGCGCGGATTTAAGTTCCGCCGCCAGCCGCTGCTTTTCATGATTACGAACAGCGGCAGCGATCGAAATTCGATCTGCTGGGACGAACACCAGCATGCCGTGAAGGTAGCCGCAGGCACGCAGACGCCGGATGACGACTTCACTTATGTCGGCGAAGTCATCGACGACACGACGTTTTCGTATGTCTGCGCGCTCGACAAAGACGATGATCCTTTCACAGACCCGACCTGCTGGCAAAAGGCAAATCCGCTTTTCGGCATTACGCTGAAGCATGACTATCTGGCCGGCGTCGTCAATCAAGCAAAGGACATTCCGTCCAAGCGCAACGGCATTCTTCGTCTGCATTTTTGCGTGTGGACAGAGGCGGATACCGCTTGGATACCGCGGCCGCTACTCGAAAAAGTGATGGTCGATTTCGACCCATATGTTGAGCACAAGGATAAAAAGATCGCCGCAGCCGGCCTCGATTTGTCCGGAGCCAAGGATTTGACTGCCGCTGCTTTTGCGGTCGAGACCGGAACGAAGCGCATCAAGCGCGAGGACGGCACGGAAGCGGATTTGCCCACCTACGATCTTTGGATCGAGGCATGGACACCGCGCGACACGATGGACGAGCGTTCGAAGCAAGACCATGTGCCTTATCGTCTGTGGCTTGAGCAGGGATATATCAACGCGCCGGAAGGCGCGCGCATACGTTACGATCATGTCGCAGCGCTGTTCGCGCGCCTGAACGCTGAGCACGGCATTGCTGTGCTGGCGTATGATAAATACGCGTTCGACAAATTCGAGCAAGAGCTCGATGAATACGGCGTCGAGATCAAGACGGTTGCGCACCCGCAGGGCGGCAAGAAGCGTGCAAAGCCGGACGAAGAGAAGGTGCAGGCGGCGAAAGACGCCGGCCTAGACACTCCGCTCGGACTATGGATGCCGGGCAGTGTTGCTGCGCTGGAGACGCTTATTCTTGAGGAACGAGTGCGGTTACGCAGGTCGCCCGTCCTTCTCGGTGCTTTGATGGGCGTGGCTATCGAGACCGATCCGCTCATGGGAAATCAGTGGTTTTCGAAAAAGAAATCTACGGTTCGCATCGACCCGGCCGTTGCTTCGGCGATGGCGATTGGCGCTGCGGTCGACGGATTTGTTGAGATCAAGACCGTGACGTCACCATGGGAAGATCCTGAATTTCAGCTGGCAACGCTATAACTGCGGCAAGGTTATTTGATGTTTGGACTTACAACGAAGCGGGCTGCCGAAAGGCAGGCTGCGCAGGCTGTTGCTGAAACGCGCGCCAGCCTTGAAAATCCAAGCGTGCCGCTGTCTGATGTCGGTGCGTGGCGGTCAATGTTTGAGACCTGGAATGCCGCAAGCGGCGTTCCGGTCACAGTAGAAACTGCGCTCGGCGTGCCCGCTGTGTGGTGCGCGGTCAATTTTTTGTCGGGCACGCTGGCATCTCTTCCACTGGAGTTGTTCGTCAAGAGCGCCTCTGGCCGCGAGTCTGTCGAAGGAAATCCGCTTTACGCGATCCTTCAGGATGCGATCAATCCTGAGTGGACATCGTTCGCCTGGCGCAAATACTCGATGGTCAATATTCTGACCTTGGGACGGGCATTCACGTTCATCGAGCGCAACAAGGCCGGCCGAGTCACCAACCTATGGCCGCTCAATCCGCTACTAACGACGATTGAGCTGCGCCAAGGCCGAAAATTGTACATCTACGAGGACACCCGCAAAAGGATTGAGTATCAGGCGTCGGAGATCATTGATGTCCCGTTCATGCTCGATGCTGACGGCATCAGTCACGTGGCGCCAATCCAGCGCCTGGCAAAGGCTGTCGGGTTGGCAATCGCGCTCGAATCCTACGCCGAGAAGTTCTTCCTGAATGGCGGTGTGCCACCGCTGGCGCTTTATGGCCCCGTAGGGTCGCCTGCAGCAGCATCAAGGGCGGCAACAGACGTCACCAAGGCGATCCGAGACGCGAATGCGGAGCGCCGAAACGTTCTCATCATGCCATCAGGGCATGAGCTGAAGCCTGTCGGTATTGATCCTGACAAATCCCAGATGGAGGCGGCACGCCGCTTCCAGATCGAGGAAATCGCCAGGATTTTCGATCTGCCGCCAGTATTTTTGCAGGACCTGACGCACGGCACGTTCTCCAACACTGAACAGCAGGACCTTCACTTTGTGAAGCACACCCTCATGCAGTGGCTCACAGCATGGGAGCAGGAACTAAACCTCAAGCTGTTCACGGCACGGAATACGAAAAACTTCGTTGCCTTCAATCAGGACGGCCTTCTCCGCGGCGATTTTACTACGCGCATGAACGGTTACGCCACCGCGATCCAGAATGCCATCAACACGCCTGACGAAGTGCGATCGATGGAAAACTGGCCAACGCACGGCGGCGACGCAGCAAAGCTTCATATCCAGGGAGCGACGGTGCCGCTTGGTTCACAGAACATGGGCCACAATGGCGGCCCCCCGTTGGACGATCAGCCAGCCGCAAACGACAACAAGCAGACCGACGAGGCGAAGGCCGCATGACCAAAATTGAGAAGCGCAGCCATATCGCTGCCGTGGAAACACGTGCCGACGACGGCAAACGTACGCTTGTGGGTTATGCCGCCGTATTTGAGCGGCTGGCGGACATCGGCGGATGGTTTCAGGAGCAGATTGCGCCCGGCGCATTTACCGATGCCATCAAGGGTGACGTTCGCGCGCTCGTCGACCATGACTCCGGTCGCGTGATTGGCCGAACGAAGTCAGGCACGCTGCGCCTGCAGGAGGATGGTAAGGGGCTGCGGGTCGAGATAGATGTTCCGGACACAACTGACGGCAATGACCTTTGGGTACTCGTCGAGCGCGGCGATATCAGCGGTATGTCGTTTGGTTTCTGCGTCACGAAAGAGACGTGGGACGAAACGGGTGACGTGCCGACGCGTACAATCCAGGCTCTCGAGCTAATCGAAGTTTCGGCGGTAGCCTTTCCAGCCTACGATGACACCACCATTGGTGTTCGATCGCTTGAGGAGTGGCGCTCTGCCCATAAGGCGAAGCCAGAACCAATTCCAGATCCGGCGGCAGCGCCGGTAACCAGGGCCGCAGCTACCAAGACGCGACTCAAAATGGACCTTGACCTAAAGGTCCGCAGCACGCGCTGACCGGCGCTGCCACCCACCAAAACACCACCACAGCACGAGCCTCGCTATTGCGGGGCTCTTTGTATTGGAGACTTCATTTGTCCAAAATTTCTGAACTGCGCGAAAAGCAGCTCAAGCTCGTTGCTGATGCCCGCGCACTGCGTGATGAAATCACCGATGACACCGCAGAAGCACGCGTTGCTGAAATCGACGCCGCCCATGACAAGGCCATGGCCGAATATGACCGCATCGGCGAGCGTATCGCACGCGAGGAAGCCCTTGAGGCCCGCCAGGCTGAGCTCGACGCCGTAGAAGACGCTCGACGCCCTCATGGTGAGGATCGTTCCCGTAAGCCAGGCAAGGTTGACGGAACCGCAGAAGAGCGACAGGTGGAAGCATTCCGCACGTATCTTCGCCGCGGTCTCGAAGGCCTGTCTCAGGAGCAGCGCCAGATCGTGCGCGAACTTCGTGCCGGCCCGCAGGCGACGTCTCCTGGCGCCGATGGCGGCTACCTCGTGCCGCAGGGCTTCATGGCCGAGCTCGTCAAGTCGCTCAAGGCTTGGGGCCCGATGCTTGATCCTGGCGTCACGCGGTTCCTGAATACCGCGGCCGGCAATACGATTCCGTGGCCGACGATGGACGACACGTCCAACACCGGCGCGCTGATTGCCGAGAATGCTCAGGTGTCTCTCGCTGAAATGGCATTCGGCACGAAGATGCTTGAGGCATACAAGTATACATCGGGTGTCGTTCTGGTTTCCAGCGAGCTACTGCAGGATTCGGCCCTTGATGTCGAAGCAATCGTTCGCGATGCGATGGCAGAGCGTATCGGTCGTATCGCTAACCTGCACCTGACTACTGGCGATGGTTCGTCCAAGCCGCACGGCATTGTCGCCGCGGCAGGTGCCGGCGCTACCGCTGCCAGCGCAACTGCGATCTCGTTCGATGACATCATCGAGCTCTATCATAGCGTCGACCCGGCATATCGTGCAGATCCTTCCTGCCGCTTCATGTTCAATGACGGCACGCTGAAGGCCCTCCGCAAGCTCAAGGACGGTGAAGGCGAATACATCTGGCAGCCGGCGAACGTTTCCTTGGGCCAGCCGGATACGATCCTGAATCAGCCGTATTCGATCAATCAGGCCATGGCCTCGATCGCAACCGGCAACAAGACTGTCGCTTTCGGCGCCTTCAACCGGTACGTCGTCCGCCGCGTCAATGAGTTTGCGATCCGTCGCCTCGTTGAGCGCTATGCCGACTACGATCAGACCGGTTTTATCGGTTTCACGCGCTTTGATGGCGAGCTGCTCGACGCTGCGGCCGTCAAGGTTCTCACCCAGGCATAATTGAATTGGGCGGCTTCGGCCGCCCTCTTACTTCGGGAGGCGCCTATGCGCATTCGCCTATTGCGGGCGCTGTCTGGCGTCATGAAGCATTACAAAGCTGGCCGTGAGGTTGATTGGGAAGATGCAGACGCATTGCGTTTGATCTCGTGCGGCGCCGCCGAGCGTATTGAGGATGCCACACCGGCGCCCGTTCGCCGCGGCAAAAAGGCGGTCGCATGACGGACTGGTCTAGGCTAACTCGACTCGAGGCGCCGGAAGTGGCGCCGCTCGATCTCGCTGCTGCGAAACAACATCTTCGGATTTATCACGAAGACGAAGATCAGCATATTCAGTTGCTGCTGGATGCTGTCATCGCTTTCGTCGAGGGACCTGATGGCATTGGGCTAGCTCTGACGCCTCAAAAGTGGCGTCTGTCGCTCGATAGCTTCTACTCTCGCAATTTGATCAACGGTTTCAGTCCTGCCTACGGATATGGCGCGGCCTACCTCGATGTTGGCGCGATCTACAGCGCGATTTCGATTCCGCTTGGTCCTACCACGTCCGTCGAGCAGGTGCTCTATACCGATGATGCTGGCGCAACGCATGTTGTGCCGCAGTCAGATTACATCGTCGATGTGGAATCTTCGCCAGCGCGAATTTCACCGGTCTATGGTGGCATGTGGCCAATCACCATCAACTATCCGGGCGCGGTGAAAGTCGATTTCACCGTTGGCTTTGCCGAAACGCCAGCAGATATTAAGGCGGCATTGCTCTTGCTGCTAGGCCATTGGTTCGAAAATCGCGAGACGGTAGTCGCCGGCGAGCGTGCGGCGGCCATCGAAGTTCCATTCACCGTTGACGCCATTCTCAACAAATACCGCGTCGGTAGATTTGCCTGACGCCAGGAGGCTAACATGCCAGTCGGCAATTATTCTGCCAATGTTCATTTCAACGGGCCGGATGAGCTCGTTATCGATGTAGGCGGCAAGCTTACGATCGTCACCGGTGCCCAGGTCACCGGTCTAGATTCGGTCGTTACTGCTGCCATCAAGAATAAAGCGCAGATCGCGGCTCTCACGCCGTCGTCCACTGCCGCAGACATCGTCGCAGCTCTTAAGGCCTAATCGATATGGCAGATCTTACGATTACCCCTGCAAATGTGGTCGCAGGCACCAATGCGGTGCGCGATATCGGCACGGCTGGCGAGACAATCGCGGCCGGCAAGGTCATCTATCTCGACACTGCTACAAATAAGTGGAAGCTGTCTGACAACAACGCCACTGGTACGCGCTCGGTTCATGGTATCGCGCTCAATGGCGCGTCACTCAATCAGCCAGTATCGATTGCCAAACCTGGCAGTGATGTCACGATCGGCGCTACACTTGTGCCCGGTCAGGACTATTGGCTGAGCGCGACGCCAGGCGGAATTTGTCCACGCGCCGATCTCAATACCGGAATGGACCCTATCCTGATCGGAATTGCCAAGAGCACAACCGTTCTTGCGATTGACGTGCAGGATTCGGGCGTCACGCTCTAAGATGTGGGTGCGCTTCAAAGAGCGCTTCTCCTGGCATGCCACGCCGGCCGTAACTATCGTTTTCAAGCCGGATGGCGGCCCGTTTAAGGATGGTCGCTATCAGGTGACCCGCGCCTGCGCGACGGCAGCCGGCGACAAGGCAGAGCGTTCCTCTAGGTCGAGTGAACCGCAGGAGGGTGACGATGGCAACCAAACCCGGCTCGGGATTGCTTCGGGAGAAGCTGAACTTTCAGCGTCGTGATACGATTGATGACGGCTATGGCAACGAGCAGTCCGGTGACTTCAATACGGTTTTCGCCGCCGCTGCCGAACTTGTACCGCTGAAGGGCAGTGAGCCTGTGCTTGCTGCCAGACTAACGGGTGTGCAGCCGTTCATCATCCGCATTCGCAGCTGCGTTGCCGCTCGCGAAATAGACACGTCCTGGCGGATCGTTGATGCGCGCAATCCGACGCGGATATTCAACATCACAGCTTCTGTCGATCCGAACAACAAAAATGCTTGGATCGAAATCATGGCAATGCAAGGAGTAGCCACGTGAGTTCTATCACGATGAATGGTGGCGTGCGCCAGTGGGTCAATGTCTGCGTGTTTGTCGGATGGCTGATCTATTATACCATACCGCTGCAGTCGTGGCGGGACCGCTTTGCTAATCGGCTCGCTCGCAACGTCTCAAAATATGGGACGTGGATGAGATAATGGCACTCAAGGTTCGTGTGCAGGGACGCGCACAGTTGACCAGAGATTTGCAGGCCATTGTGCCCAACGCGCTGAAATACGCAGCCGAAGCCAATCTGCAGATCGTCGAACAAGTGGCGGAAAAAATCAGTGCGGTTGCGCCTCGGGGGGCAACGCTGGAATACGCCGAAAGTATTGAGGGTGACTTCCTCAAGAACAAGCCTGATGCGAAAAGTTTCAGCGACAATCCCACGAAAGACCCTGATGCGGCCGGCTTGTTTGCGCCATTCATTTGGCGATGGCTCGAATTCGGCACGGCGCCGCACAATACCGCACCTGGCGGCGGCACAGTAAAGGGTCGATCTGATCATGCCCAAGGCAATGGTCATTTGCATCCCGGCACCGCGGCACAGCCGCATATCTGGCCGACATGGCGCGCGTTTCAGGCGACAGCAAACAGAATAAAGCGCAACGCCATCAACAAGGCATTCCGCCAAGCCTTCAAATAGGTGATCTATGGCCAGTGCCGATTTGGAATTGCAGGGCGCGATTGTTTCGCGCCTGAAGGCTGACGCTCCGCTCAAGGCGTTGCTATCTGGCCGTATTTACGATCAGCCTCCAACGCCTGTCACATATCCTTATTTCACCATAGGCGAGGCGCAGATTTTGCGCGACGACGTGACATGCCTGGAAGGCAGCCAGATTTTTCTAACCATGCATGCATGGTCGCGGAAGGCTGGATTTCCGGAGGTGAAAGGCATTGCTGATGCGGTTGTCGAAAGCCTTCATCTTGCGTCGCTTACACTTGCCACCAATCGTCTGATTTCGATCATGCACCGACAGACGCGAACGTTTCGTGATCCGGACGGCCTCACCAGCCATGCGGTCATTGAGTTCGTGACTCACACCGAAAAGCCGCTCGCATAGCGCCGGCCACCTCACCAACCACCACATTACCGGAGACCTGATATGGCAGATGGCCAGCAGCTAGGCCGCCTGTTGCTGATTAAGATCGGCGACGGCGCAGATCCTGAAGTATTTTCCAATCTCTGCGGTCTGAAGACCCGCAGCTTCAACATGTCGGCCACAGAAGTGGACACGACTATTCCGGATTGCACGAATCCTGGCAATCCTGTCCAGAAGACGAGCAGGCCGGGTATTTCGAGCCGCACTTTTACCGGTTCTGGCAATTTCGTGTCGAGCGCCGCCATGAAGGCATTCATGGGCCATGTTCGCGGCAGTTCTGCGTTCAATGCCCAGGTCATCGTACCTGGCGACGGCACTTACGAGGGCGAGTGGTTCGTTACTGACTTCTCCTTCAACGGCGATGTCGAGCCGAACCTTGAATTCAGCGCCACCTTTACGGCCGGCGATGTCCTGACCTTTACGCCGGAGGCATAATTCATGGCCAAAGAGGAGAAAAAGATCGCGGCTGGCGCCAAGGCAGCTGCCAAGCCGTTCCCGCTGCAGGTGAATGAGGCGAGGGGTGAAGCGCCTCTCTGGATCGGTGATGTCCCGCTCGTGCTGGCGGCCGAGATGGGCCGCCTTGCGGCGGTTTCCAGCCGTTTGCAGTGCAAGTCGCTCAATGATCTGTTCTTGCGCCTATCTGGTGTAGAAGCCGCTGCCACCTGGGCCGGCATTGAGCTCCTGACAGTCAAGGGTGATGTCATCAAGGCGCTTGAAGCACTGAAATTTCAGCATTTCTCTGCATGCGCCGTGGCGTTCTCCACCATCCTGGCTCACCATTTCGATGGTGATGAGGGAAACGCAGAAGCCGTCGACGAGGCGGCCTAGAAGATAAACGCGACGCCGACGAGGCGTTTCCATGGCGTCAATGGATGAGGATGGGCATTGGTGGTCTTGGCTGGCGTCCCGCCGATTTTTGGGGCGCCACCATGACGGAATTCTTCGAGGCCATCAACGGATACAACGAAGCGCAGGGCGGTGAATCAGAAGCAGCCGCTCCAACTCAGAACGAGATGGACTCGCTGCTGGCGAAGTACGGCTAGCGAAACCGCATATTCCAGCCCGCCTCCGTGCGGGCTTTTCCTTTTCTAGGACGTGCTGCATATGGCTGACAACGACAACAATCTAGTCTTTACCGTCAGCTCTGATATGAGCGCGGCGACGCGCGGGGTGAACAAATTCACCGCTGACATCGGCGCTGCCACAGACAAAGTATCAAAGAAGTTTGAGGCGCTTGGGCGTTCGATCGACAATGGCGTTTCCAGTTCCATGCAGCAGCGCATCAATTCCATGGTTGGAATTGGCACGAAGGCGGCAAACGACTGGACCGGTGCACTTGCTGATCAGGGCAAGGAGCTAGATCGACTTCGGGCGAAGTACAGCCCTCTTTTTTCGACTGTGAAGCGATATCAGGCCGCACAGTCCGAAATTCGCACGCTTTACCGCAGCGGAAAAATAAGCGTTGACGAATATACAGCGGCGTTGAGCCGTGAGCGACAAGCCTCACTGGCAAGTATTGCCGCCATCAAGGGCAGAGGCAAAGCCCAAAATGACAACAACATAGGTGGCGGAAGCACATATATTTTCCGGAATATAGCGCAGCAGGTTAACCAGATCGGTCAGCAAGGCGCCGCAACAGGCAATTATCTTCAGGCGCTCGCGATTCAGCTGCCGGACATTTTGGGGGCATTCGGCAGCCTGCCGTTGGTTTTGGCTGGTGGTGCAGCCGCAGTTGCTGGTTCGTTTCTTAGTATGGCGCTGGAAACGAAAAAGCTTGATGACATCCTTTCGGATCACGAGAAGATCATCAATCGCGTTGTAAGCGCCTACGGCGGACTCGCAGAGCAAGCCGCCAAGTCGCCGTCAGACAGCAAAAAGCTGATAGATGCGCTCGGCACCAAAAACCAGACTGCCCTTCGTCTTTCCGCTGCTTCCGAGGCAAACTCATTTTTCCAAAATCCCGCCGTTGGCAGGCTTGTTTCCGGTGGTAGATTTGGTGAGCGTGGCCAGGGCTACTATGCGATAAATCCACAGTTCCAGAAGGACTTGGCGAAACTTCGCGCCGAATATAAAGCCGGAAAGCCCGACTTTGACGCATTCTATGAGTCAATATCGAGGAAGGTGGAACTAGACCCATCACTCTCGGCCGCCGCGGTCAAGGTAATCGCTGAAAGCGAAAAATTCAAAGAAGCAACCGATGCGATGAAGCAATATCAGCGCATCCGCGATGCGCTGTTCAACGACCGAGGACAGAACGGCCGGCTGCTTTCGCAAGGTACGACCAACGCTGCTGATATGGGCAATTATGCTCTGTATCAGTCGCAGCAAGCCATCGCCATGCGACGATCAGCGCAGGCTTTCTACGCAAGGCTGGCAAGCGAAGGCGCCATTACGACGCAGCAGCGCGTCGCTGCCGCCAGAGGCGAGGCGGCCGCACAGTACAATCAGGACGAAAGCCCGCAGCAGCGATCGCAGCGCATCGATCAGGCTGGCATGGCGGCTTACATCGCCGCCAACCGAGAAATTGCGACAGCGGCCAGAGAGCGCAAGCTTTCGCTAGATGCTGCAATTCTAAGCCAGCAGCAAGATATTGATCTGGTTGGAAAGGTCGGCGCCTCAGCTGAGGCGCTTCGGCGCGAATATCAGCTCACCGCGGATCTTCGGTCGGAAGCCGCGAAGCGCGGCATTACCGACGAGAAGGAATTTCTCAAGGTCTATGCCGATCAGATCGCGCTCATCAAGCAAAACGCTGCGGAATACGGTCGGCTTGCAGAAGCCCGCGCCAGGGCACAGCTCGGTAGCGATCTATCTTTCCAGCGTGATCAGCTTGGACGGACGCCGGAGCAACGCAGCATAGCAGAGCAGCTAAAAGCCGCCGGCCTGCCGATTGATTTGACGTCGAAATCAGCGAAGGAAATCGCCGATACGAATCGTGCTCTTGCTGCTGAACGCATGCGTTTCGCGCAAGAAAGTGTTGACGCACAGGTCAGCGGAATCAACGCTCGCTCACCGGCACAACGCATCGCAGCGGCCCGCGCCGCCGCAGAGGCGCAGCACAATCAGGGTGAAACTGATCCTGAACGGGCGCAGCGCATCAACAATGCCGAATTGCTTGCTCGTGTTCAGATCGCCAAGGAATTGGCTGACGCGGATCGCGAACGCTCTCTGACACTCAGGAAACTGATTGAGGATCAGCAGCAAGATATTGCGATGATCGGTAAAACCGGTGGCGCGGCCGCCGCTGCGTCTCAGCAATATCAAATGATGTCCGCGTTGCGTGTCGAGGCTGTGAAACAGGGCATCACGAGCGAAGAAGAGTTCCAAAAGACGTTTGGCAAACAGATCGAGCTGATCAAAAATGCCACGACCAGTTACGGTCAGCTCGTCGATGCTCGGGCGAAGGCACAGCTCACGTTCGATCTAGCGCAGCGGGATCGCACGGCGGTTCTTTCGTCTCGTGATCAACAGATAGTCGAGATGCAGCGGCAGTATGGTATACCGGAAGATCCGAACAGCGATACCGGGCGCCAGATCGGCAAAAGCATTGATGCGCAGTCGAACCGCGACGCAGTCACCGGATTTCTTACGGAATTCAAGGACGGTCTTGTCAAGAACAGTGAGAGCATCGGTGAGGCTTTCGGCAATGCGCTAAAAAGCGCATTGATGAAGCAGGCTGACAAACTCTGGGAAAATCTCTTCAATCAGATCGCCGGGGCGCTTTTCCCTGGGGCTGGCAATCAGGGGACGACTGGCGGCATTGCTAGTGCAGGCATTGGTCTCGCTGGGAAAGTATTCGGTGGTGCCAATAACACCGGTACAACAAATCCGGTCATGGCCGGAAACATGTCCGCATTTGCTGGCGCGATTAAGTCGATCGAAAGTGGCGGCAATTACGGCGCATTGGGACCGCTCACCAAAAGTGGTGATCGTGCCTACGGTGCCTACCAGGTCATGGGCGCCAATATCCCTTCATGGACCAAAAGCGCGACTGGAGTTTCCATGTCGCCCGAGGCGTTCCTTGGCAGCAAGGATGCACAGGACGCTGTTTTCAACAAGTATTTCGGCTCCTCACTATCGAAATACGGAAACCCGCAAGACGCGGCCAGCGTCTGGTTCAGCGGTAGGCCTTTGGCAAAAGCTGGACTTGCCAGTGATGGGTTCAACACGACGCCAGAATACGTCACCAAGTTCAATAACGCTCTTGGCGATGCATCAAAAAATGTTGGGACCTTTGGATCTGGACTCGGCCAAATCGGCCAGCAACTCGCCGGTGTTGGCGGCGGTGGTTTATTTCCAGCTGCACCCGCAGCTTCTGGCGGCGGTGGGATATTTGGGTGGATCGGCAGCATTTTTGGTGGCGGCAAGGGCACGCAATGGAACCTCGCTGCTGCTGGGAAGCTAAAGCCGGGCCTATTCGCAGATGGCGGCTATACCGGCCCTGGTGGCAAGAACACGCCTGCGGGAATTGTTCACGCCGGTGAATATGTCGTGCCTAAGCATATTGTCGATAAGATCGGCGTACCTGCGCTTAGCACGATGATGAAGGGCTACGCCGAAGGCGGCCTCGTTACACCAGCCTTGGTATCTGCTCCCAGAGCTCCGGCTTTGTCAGCAAGACGCGGCACGGCCGCAAACAACAATACACCTGGCGTTCTTCAAGTCCATATCAGCGGCGCAAGCGGCGACGATCATGTCCGCACGCTTGTGAAGCAAGGCGTTGGCGAGGGGCTTTCTCAGTACAACACCCAACAGCGCCGTGGCGGCTTCGGCCGACTGCAGAACCAGTACGCAAACCAGAAGGCATGATGGATGGGAAGTCTTATCAACCAGCCCACATTGGCGCTGGATTTTTTGGCGTGCCCGAAAGCCATCTATGACGTGGTCGGCGCCGGTATCGACGGTGGCCGCAATAGCGTCGGTGAAAGCCAGAACATAGAAATGAGCGGAGGCGGCATCGTGACCGCCTCGCTCGAAGACTGCAAGATCGTCAGCCGGGAGCAGCTGCGCTATATCAACAAGCTGGGCGCGCGCCTAAATGGCGGTTTTCGCTACATTGTGGTGCCGATCCCAACTGACTGGTTTGGGCCATTCCCAACCGTTGGCAATTTGCCGACGCCAATCATGCGCGGCATTCCTCATTCTGATGGCTCGCTCTTCGCTGACGGCTCTGGCTATAGCCAGGCGACTGTTTGGGGCAAGTTTCTCGCCGATGCTGCACTGAATGCAGGGCAGGTTACCGTTCGCGTTTATGGTGCGACGCGCGATATCGATGGCGACTGGTTTTCAGTCCAACACGCCGCCAAAGGCTGGCGCGCCTATCGAGATTGGGAAACTTCGAAGATCGGAAGCGGAACGGAAACAGTCAGCGGCGCCAACGTCTCCTACAATGACTATCAATTGTCGATTCAGCCGCCTCTACGTCAGGCGGTGCCCGCCGGCACTCGCATGGAGTACGCCAGGCCGCGCTTCGTTGCGAAGTTCAAGATGGACTTCACTCTGCCTCTCACCATAGAGGCGTTCTTCGTGACCGAACAGACGATCCAATTTTCTGAGGCGTTCTAGCGCCTTTTCAACTCATTCATTCGCAAAGGCTCGCTCACGCGGGCCTTTTCAGTTTCTGGAGGCTCGATGGCCTGGATACCGGACTCTGTCATCGCGGCCATGCGAGGCAGCTATCAGCTAGGCATCTTCCTTCGTGTCGATACAGATCCCGCACTGCACATCTGGTTTGGCGTCAACGATATGCCTGCCAGAATGGACAGCATAGATCCGGATGGCACCGTCTACATGGGCGGTGGCCGCTTGATCGGTATTCCATCGCTCGAGGTTCTTGTGAACGGCACGGCCGACAGTGTGGATTTCACGCTGAGCGGCATTGATCCGGCGACAGCAACCAAGGCGATCGACAGCTTGCCGCCAGTGCGCGGCGCTGCCGTGCAAATCGGCATAATGACGCTCGATGATTACTACCAGCCGATGGGGCCGATCGTGCCGATATGGCGTGGCACGGCATCGCACGTCAGTGAGGCAAGTGAGGCTGTCGGCAGCGAGGATCAACCGTCGCTAACGCTAAGTCTTTCCGCTGTCACCGGCAGTGTGACGCGCTCGCGCGCCGTTCATTCACTTTGGTCTGACGCACAGCAGAAAGCGATCTCGCCGACTGACGACTTCTGCAAGCAGGTCCAGCGCCTTAGCCGCGGCATCGCGCCCGTTTGGCCGAACTACTGAGGCATCCATGAAATTGCGAGATTGGCTTGAGTTGCCGCACCGATTCAGGTGGGGCGGCCAAAGCGGCGACGACTGCCTAATGTTTTGCGCTTCGTGGGTCTGGCATGTAACCGGCCGAGATCCTGTCGAGAAGTTCCGCGGAACATACTCAACAGAAGACGAGGCGCGAGAAATCGTGTTGGCCCACGGCGGCATGATCGCGCTCGTTGATGCGGTTGCGACCCGCGCCGGACTGAACCGCACGGACAAGCCGCAGAGCGGCGACATCGGTATCATTCGTGCGCCTTCGTGGCTCGGAGGCAATCTCACCGAGATTGGAGCAATCAAATTCGGTCCTGTTTGGGCCTGCCTTGGTCCTGCCGGCGTAGTCGGCAAACCGGCCGAGTGCCTGGCTGCGTGGGCGGTGCCGCAATGAGCATGCACCACCAGCGCATGCTTGTGCGATACGGACTATCGAGCTCTACATCGCTTTACAGTCAGGTCGTCTTCGACCCGATCTTCACTCCTCTTTTCACGGCGATCCTCGGTACTGGCGGGTTTGCCATTGGTGCGACCACCATAACATATGCTTCGATTGCCTCTGCAGTTGCCGTCACGGCGCTAACAGTCGGCATTCAGGCGCTGATGGCGCCGAAGCCTCCAGACCCGGAGAGCGGCCGCGTCCCGAAGGTCCAGAGCACGCCTTTTCGCATCTGGTCGATCGGTCGCAATCGTCTCGCTGGCGCGTACATGCTTTGGGAGGCGAGCGGCGACTATCTCTACGCCGTGCAGGCGCTTGTTGGCCATCGCGTCAAGTCGATCAATCGCTATTGGCTGCATGATGACGAAGTCTTTCTCGACGCCAACGGGTACACAACGAATGACGACAACGGCCGGTACGGCAACAACGTTCGCCTGCTGACGCGTGTCGGCCTTCCGAGCGAGACAGCCTATGTGCCGCTCGTTGCGAAGCTAGCATCGGCAGGAGTTTGGACAAACAACCATCGCGGAGATCAGCAGGCATCCATCGCGATGATTGCCGAGTCTACCGCGGCAAAAAACCAAAATAAGCGCTTTCCATATGGTGCTCCGCAGGTATCTGCGGAGGTCGATGGCGCCCTTTGCTGGGATTTTCGCGATCCGGCGCAAAGCCCGACAGACCCCACCACTTGGACATGGACGCGCAATCCAGTCATTCAGCTTTGCTGGCACGAATGCTTCAATGAGTTCGGCAATCGCCGCGACTATCGATCGGCGATCCTTCCGGTCCTGGACATTTGGATGGAAGAGGCAGACATCTGCGACGAGGACATTCCTCGCGCCGCCGGTGGCACTGAAAAGCGATATGAGTGCTCTGGCTGGGACACCACGGAAAACGGTCCAAAGGTCGGCACGAACGCCATTCTAGCGGCTTGCGACGGCTGGATGTGCGAGCGGGGCGACGGTGCCTTGTTACTCACCGTTGGTAAGTTTCGCGAGAGCCGCGTCGAGACGCTCACTGACGCTGATCTGGTCGGGCATCAGATTCAATATGACGTGCTCTTCGAGGAGGAGTGCAACCGACTAGTCCCGAAATTCACCTACCCTGATACCGGCTATTCATCCTGCGATACCGATTTCTTCGAAGACACAGCAGCGCAGCTAACCGCCGGTCGTGTTTTGTCACAGGACGGTGACTATCGTTATTGCCAGCAATGGCGGCAGGCGAGGCGCCTTGGCATTCGCGACTGGCGACGGTTGCAGCAGAAGGTCAAGGGCACCGTCGATGTTCGCTTTTCCGGGCTCAACGCGATCTATAGCCGCTGGGTAAGGCTGGCAACTCCAATTCGCCTACCGCGGCTTGATGGGAAGGTTATCGAAAATCGCCGTTCAACACTCGCGATCACACGCGGCGGTTTCACGATGGAGATTATTCAGCATCCCGACAACATAGACGACTGGAACTCAGCGACAGACGAGGGGCAGCAGCCGCCGGTTCCCAATACGCTCGGCACGGCTGAGATCCCGCCTGGCATCATTAACACGGTAGAGGCAAAGGCAAACGGCGGCTCGGTCTATCTTCGGGTGCTGATCGTTGATCCAGAATCGGAAAGCCTTACGCCGGTCGTCTTCTATCGCTTGCGTGATACCGGCGGCGGATCTCCTGGCGCGTGGATCGAACAACAGTTCCCTGATGTGACGCCATCTGGCGGCTTTATCGAGCTCAACACGGGCGCCGTTCCTGTGGATGTCGATCTAGATGTGCAGGTAGGATACATTGGGTCCAACGGCTCATATGGCCCGCGGTCACCGACCGAAGAAGTGCATACCACAGCAGATCCAACGCCGCCGGGCCCCGTTATTGGAGCCACGGCAACCGGTGCAGTCGGGCAAGCAACATTCAATTGGACGGCGCCGAACAGCTCAAATTATGCTGGCGCGCGCCTCTATTGGAACACATCCAATAATTTCGCCACGGCAACGATTGTTAGCCCTCCCGAATATGGGGCTCCAAGCACTCCCGATAGCCGTATCGTGACTGGCATCAGTGCCGGTACGCGCTACGGATGGGTAGTTTCTATAAATCGATCCGGCATTGAGGGCACCTCAGTGCCCACTGGCGCCTTCACGGTCAGCTAACGCCCGCGTCAAGCGGGCTTTTTCTTAGGAAATTCAATGACGTTCTCCCCAAACGCCGAAACGGTCTATGCTGATGGTCCCTACACAGATCCATATGACCCGTCGAAGCCTGAAATTCGCGCGCTGCTGACGCAGTATGAAAACGCTATCGAAGCATATTCGTCGGGCGCAGGGTCAATTGCCAAGGATACACGTGCAAATCTTTATGCCGACGTCGCGCACGACTCAGACGTTACTGCCTGGGTCTATGCCGACGCAAACACTGCGAACAACGGTGTTTATCGGAAGATCGGCGCGTCTGGATCTGGATCGTGGTCTCTCATTCTACCGCTTCCGTACTCGTTCATCATAGCTACTGATTACGGTGCGGGCACCGCAAACGCTATAAAGGCGTCAACGACGGTACCAGTCTCGGAATCGGCTCTCATATGGTTTCAGATTTTCCGCACGAACGACGCGTCGCCGGTCACTATCTCGTTCAACGGCGGCGCACCTCTCACGATCAAGACCAACGCCGGCAATGATCCAGCGGCCGGTGGTCTAGCCCAGGGCATGATCCTTTTCGGCGTAAAAAGCGGCGCGACTTTCCGGCTTCTGAACGATCAAGTTTCTGCTGCGATCGTTGCAGCAGCTGAAGCGGCCCAGATGGCAGCTGAAGCTGCTCGCGATGCTGCTCTTAGTGCGGTCCCGAATGTCTTTGCTCTCACCCGCACGGCGCTAAAGGCCCTCAACACGGCGACAATCACCAGCGCCTTCCTTAAAGAAGCCGGTCGAGAAGGTCAGTTTGTTTGGCGATCTGGCGACTATAGCGCGAAGATCTCCGCGGATTCCGCCGAGGGCCTATTTATCAAAGCCAACGCGATTGCTTCCACCGCTGGCGCGTGGGTACGGGTCTATGACGGCGATGTCCAGGCAACATGGTTCGGCGCCAAAGCCGATGATGCGACCGATAATGCGTCGATACTAAATGTTGCCATTGCTTCCTGCATGGCGCTCGGCTTACGCGTCCTCAAGCTGCCGCCCGGCGTTCTGCGGTTCGGGTCGGCCATCAATTTCTCCAGCAGCTATTTTGCCATTCGGGGTGCAGGCATAGGCGCAACGACCCTACGCAGGACATTTGCGGACGGCACAGCGATCTATTGCGCTGTTGCGGCTCCAAACGCCATTCAGAGCATAGCGCTGTCAGATTTTTCAATGGATACGACGGTGCGCGTTACCAATGGCTCTATGATCTATGTGGAATCGGGCGTTGGGGTCTGGATCGATAACTTGAACATCGCCGGCGGCTTCTGGCAGATCGGCCTCGGCGGATGCTTTGATGTCCATCTGACAAATATCAGTGGCGTATTCGGCGAGACGAATGATACCGGGGAGGTCGGCCTTGTCGTCACCACTCGGAACGCATCGTATGGCGGCAATCATGGTGGAAACATCTTCGTTGATGGCTGCAGCTTCCGAACGGCATTCGGAAATGGCGGTGGCGGCGCCGGCGGCAGATACGGCATTGAGGTTGTCGCCGTCGATGGTCTGTTCGTTTCGAACTCGTATTTCGGCTATTTCAAGGTCTCGGCGGCGTACGTCTTTAACACGCTGGCGGGCGTATACGTTGCCGGAATCAAATTCAGCAACTGCTGGTTCGATTGCTACGAAGGTAATGGCGTTACTCTCGACGGCGGGGTTAGTTCGAATTTTTCCGATATTGAATTCGTTGGGTGTTCATTCCTTGGCGGGGCGAATGCCCAGTACAACTTCCGCAGCGCGGGAAATCCTTCCTCGGTACGATTGCAAGGGTGCCATTTCGCAGCTGTCAATGGCGACAATATTCGCATCGACACCACAGGACTTGGGTTCTGTGTCACGGGAAATACTCTTTTTGCCGCGGATATGGACAATACTTCCGGTGGCGACGGGATCGTCATCAACTCGGGGTCCGACTTCACCATCTGTGACAACGTGATAAATGGCAACAACACATCAGACAATGGTATTCGACTGCTGACCGGCACCCGCGCGGTTGTATCGAACAATAGAATTCGCAATTGTATCAATGGGATATCAATCGCCGCGGCGTTTAACTATTACTCGGTGATCGGGAATATTACAGTAGACAACTCCGGAACAGGAATCGCTGATTTGGGTGGCCCTAACAAGGCCGTTGCGAATAACGTCTAGCGTCGCAAACCGACGAGCCGTTAGCCGAAATGCAACTTATGTTTGATTAAGTCTGCCCTCGACAAAATGCGAGGGCAGCTGGTGAGAATTAGATCAGTAAAATTTAACAACCACCCTGTTCTAGGGGACCTCAACCTCGATTTTACCGATCCGGTATCACGTCAGGCCGCTGATAATGTGATAATTGCCGGAGAAAACGGCTGCGGCAAGACTGCCATTCTTCATTCGATATTGATGTTGATAAGCGGCGGGTCCGAGCGTAGCCAGGATCTAAATTACGAGGCGAGTTTGGAGCTCACCGGCGAAGATCGAAGAAGATTTGCCGATTATTTCGACGCACCAAACTTCAATCAAAAGGTAGTGACCGTGCGGTCCCCCGCATCTTGGTCTCCTGGCCAGGGAACGGTCGAGTTTGCTGCCGATACCGGCGAAACGATATCGCGAAAATTCCCCGATGGTAACGCACAAGCGCGAGGTAACTTGCATCCCTTTAGGGCGTTCTTTGATGAAGTCGGGATAGGGCAGGGGAATGTAGCCGTGTCGCAGGTTAGCGTTACAGAGTTAGACTCGAGGCCAATTCAGAGGAGCGGAGTGGCAGCGCTTGCGCAACAAATAGGCCAATTGCTGGTTGATGTAAGGCACGCCGATAATGAAGATGCGGCCGTCTGGGCCGAGAACAATCCAGATCAGCCTGTCCCACTTCACGTTCGCCGAAGGAGAATATCGCGCTTCGATGACGCTCTGAGCCAGATGCTATCTCATGTGCGTTTTCATTCTATCGAGCGCGTTATGGTCGACAATATCGTCCCCAGGTTTTACATCAAATTCAAAAAAAACGGCAAACTTATCGAGCTAAACGAGCTGAGCGCTGGTGAGAAACAAATCATACTGAGGAGCAGCTTCCTTCTTCAACATCAAGGCTCCTTGAGTGGCGCTATTGTGTTGGTCGATGAACCGGAACTGGGCTTGCACCCAAACTGGCAAGCACGAATTCTCGGCTTTTATCGAAAGCTGATTCCCGACGAAAAGCGTGAGACCACGCAATTTATTGTTGCGACGCATTCGCCGTTTGTCGTCCACGATGCCAAGGCTACGAAGGTGATCATTCTTCAGCGCAGTTTGGATACTGGGGCACTATCGGTGCTGGAAGAACCTTCATATCCCAGCACCGGGCAGGAACGCGTAGTTTCAGCATTTGATGTATCTCACATACTGCAAGCTTCGCAGAAAGATATCATTGTGCTTGTGGAGGGTGAGACTGATAAGCGAATCTTGGACATTGCTTGGCAAAAGATTCATCCGGGGCAGGTTTGCCCGTACGATTTTCGTAATGCGCTCAATTTTCACAACATAAGATCGTCGCTCAGCGAAAAAGAAACGTTCAAAAAAGATCCGTCAAAGAAGATCGTCGGGATATTTGATTTTGATAGTGCCTACGATGCCTGGAATGGCCTCTGGGATAAAAATACAGTCATTCAGGCTCAGGAAGCGGCTGGCCTTGTGAAAAAGCACCTGCAGTTCGCTGGTTGGGCAATATTGCTTCCAATTCCATCATTTCGAGAAACGCAAGCTGGTCAAAAATACGGCGGCAAGTCTGCGCTTTCTATTGAATTGCTTTTCCGCGAAGCCGAAGAATACCCGCACCTCACCACGATGAAAGAGGTTCTCGGTGGCGCGATGGTGCCTATGGTCAATGATGGCAAGAAAGTCGAATTCAGTAAACATGTTGCGAGCCTGCCACCGGAGAGCTTCGAGGCGTTTATCCCGTTATTTGATCGCCTAAAAGAGGTGCTGGATCACCAGATATAGCGGCATCAAGTCGTATGGCATAAGGCAACGAGGAGGCCCGTCACAGCGGGCCTCTTATTTTTTCAAGGACATCTCATGAAACCGAAACTCGTACCCAAGCCGGGGCGGGCGCTTTGGCGTGCCTATTCGATGTGGCCGGTCTACGTCGCCGGCGCCCTTGGCATCGTTCCATACATCGTACCATATCTCGACGGTGCCATTCCGCGATGGCTGTCGATCGCCATTCTCTTGCTCTCGCCTTTGGGGCGCATCATCGATCAAGGAGGCATTGATGCCGATTAACAGGGTTGTCGCGACGAAACGCGGCAAGGCTGCAATTGCCGCTGCAATCATTGCGGCTGCAGCTGCTGGCTGGCAGTCTCAGAAGGATACGACGCCCGAGGTTCTGCCTCCTGCGGTTATTTTGGCGACCGACGAGCTGATATTGCCTTGGGAAGGTATGGTGCTGTCCGCGCACTGGGATCGCTTCGCCAAGATCTACGATATCTGCGCCGGCATCACCACTATCAACGGCAAGCCCGTGATTGCCGATATGCGGTTCACGAAGGCTGAATGCATGCAGATGACGCGTGAGCAGATCTTCCATGACTACTATCTTCCGCTGGTCAAACAGATTCCTGGCTTCGCCAATTTCCCCGTAGGCGTTCAGGCGGCAATGATTTCAGGCGCCTATAACTTCGGCGTCGGCTCAGTCAAGAGTGGAAAAGGCATGGCCGGGTCTACAGCGGCCCGGTGGCATATGGCGGGTCAGTATCGCAAGGGCTGCGAGGCCCAGACGGCATTCAATAAGGCTGGTGGCGTTATTGTTGACGGACTGGTTAAGCGCCGCGAGATGGGCGACGCCCAGCGGGCCGGCGAGGCAGAGGTTTGTGTATCGGGGCTGCCGGCATGATGGCTTTCCTGAGCACAAGCCTTGGCCGTTGTGTCGCTGGCACGCTGGCTGCCGTCTTGGTCGTTATAGGCGTTTACGCCGTCGCCGATCACCGCGGCTATCAGCGAGCCGAAACGGCCTATACCGCTAAGATCGAGCAGATGAAGGCTGATGCGGCCACGGCGCGCGCCAATGAGATCGAGCGCCAGAATGCAGCCAATAACGCCGCAAAACAAGCCGAAGCTCAGCGCATCGCTCAGATGCAGGCCGACGCCGACGCACTTCAAACCCAAATAGAGGAGCTCCAGCGTGAAGCTCATCAAGATCCTGACGCTGGCAAGCCTGCTCTTGGCGCTTCCAGCGTGCGCCGCATCAACAAGATACGTTAGCCAGCCTCCGGCGCCGCAATTGGCGAAGCCAGACTCTGCACTGACAAAGGACTGCGACGCGCCAGTCAACATTGGCGAAAAGGCGCTGACTCAGGAGCAGACAGAAAACCTATGGATACCGGATCGCAAGGCGCTGATCGAGTGTCGGCGCCGACACGCTGCGCTGCGTGATTTCTATGCTGACCGCGACAGCAGACTGGAAGGCAAGAAGTGACAGCAGAGTGGCTTGCCTACGTTGGTCCGATTGTCGCCCTGTTGGGCCTTGTTCTGACGATATGGTGGAAGGTCGAAAGCAAGATTGAGGCCGCGAAAAAGAAGGCTGAAGGTGTCGAACGCGAACTCGCCGCTCACAAGCTTCACACCGCAGAAACCTACATCACCAAGCAGGGCCTCCGCGAGACCACTGAGCAAATCATGGGCGCGATCAGCGGCGTGAAGACCGCCGTCGAGAATATGACCTTGCGCGTCGATCGCATCGTAGAAAATCAAAACAAGGCGCCGCGCACGACGCGCGCCGGATAGGACGGCTCGTGCCTGATAGACCACGTTACGATACCTACCTGACGAAGGGCGACTGCTTCGATCTTTCCTTGATCTATAAGGCCAACGGCTCAGTTGTCGACCTCACCGGATACGCAGCCCAGATGGCCATTGCCTGGTCATACGAACGCGGCCCGGCGAAGGTAATTACGAATGGCTCGCTGATCCTAAGTGGGACAATAGTTATTGCTGATGGGAAAATATCATTCCACGCGACCTCGGCTCAAACTGCCGCATTCCCAAAGATTTCGAGTGCTGAATACCAAGTGAGAATCACAGATCCTGGTGGGTGTATTACCACAATTCTTCACGGCAATCTAAGTATCTTCAGAAGTGACTTCGAGGTAGCATAATGTCTGACGTCGATGTCACTATTGTCGCCAAAGAGCGCATCGTTGTAGTTGAGGCTGTTGAAAACCTCATCGAGGTCGCGCTGCCTGGCCCGCAAGGCCCGGCTGGTCCTCAAGGTGATCCAGGGCCGCCCGGACCAAGCGGAGCATCCTCTTGGTCTGATATTACCAATAAACCATCCACGCTTGCCGGCTATGGCATTACGGACGCCGCAACGGCAGCGCAGGGCGCCAAAGCCGACAGCGCCTTGCAGTCTGGTGCATCAAGCGACCTGATAGCAGAAGGCGGAAGCCATCTGTTTTTTAGTGCGTCACGCGTTCTCAGTGCTGTATTGGCTGGCCTATCTACTGCCACGAATGCCGCTATAACCGCGTCAGATACCGTTTTGTCTGCGTTCGGAAAATTGCAGGCCCAGATAAATGGGCTTGCGTCAAGCAAGCTCGACACGACGGCAACCGCTGCGGCAGCAACGAAGCTGGTGACGGCAAGAACAATCAATGGCGTTTCGTTCGACGGCACCGCAAACATTACCGTTGCGGACGGCACCAAAGAGCCTGCGATCGCGGCTGGAACAACGGCTCAATATTGGCGTGGTGATAAATCATGGCAGGACTTGGCGACTTCTGTGCGAGCGACCGTTCTGACCGGATTGTCTACGGCGACTGGTACGGCTATCGCCGCAACCGATAGCGTGCTCTCCGCGCTTGGAAAGCTGCAAGCTCAAGTGTCCTCGTTGTCGACAAGTAAGCTTGATGTTTCTGCAACTGCGGCCGCCGCCACGAAGTTAGCTACTGCCAGAACTATCAATGGTATAGCCTTCGACGGCACCGCTAACATCACCGTCTCCGACAGTTCGAAGGAACCTTCCATCTCAAGTGGCACGACCGCACAATTTTGGCGCGGTGACAAAACTTGGCAGGATTTCGCTACCGTCACTCGAGCAGTTGCGTTGACGGGGTTAAGCACGGCCACGAATGCTGCCATCGCTGCCACCGATTCAATTCTAGTAGGATTCGGCAAGCTCCAGGCTCAGATAAATGGCTTGGCGCCGACGAACTCTCCTGCATTAACTGGCACGCCTACCGCCCCGACGCCCGCATCTACCGACAGCGGGACGACTATCGCGACCACAGCGTTCGTCAAAAGTATGTATCCATCAGCTGCTGTCGTGCCGGCGAGTGGGTTCACCTTGGGTGCATTACCGGATGCGGGTCGAGCAAAAAAGACAGGCCCGATTGTTCATCTGGATGGTTGGTTGTTAAAGACCGGCGGCGGCGCCATGGCTGCAAATACGAAAATTGGCAATGTTCCTACAGGATATGCCCCACTTGGCGATCTTCTGTGCACCTTGTTGGTTAGCGATGGCGCCGGAAGCTATCAACTGATCGCCGCTGGCGTAACTCCAGCCACGGACTCGGACCCTGGAAAGATCTTCACGACGCAGGCCGCGACGGTGTCATCGGTTATTAGCCTGCAAAATATAAACTACGACACAAATTTCACCTGATGCTGGAGGAGCGGCCATCAATTTCGCTGTATCAGGGGGGGCGATCGATTGGCTTTTCTGGCCGCTGCGAAATCCGTATTCGTCATCACCAGCATTCCATCTTCGACTGGCTGACGGGACATTTGCAAGCTTGTCGGGATTCGCGTTCTTACCTGATTAAGCCCAAGGCCCCCTATCCTAGAATGGATAGGGGGCCTTTTGTTTTCTTACCGTTGCAGATCAACGCCCGAGCCATAACTCCGTTAGACACTTCATCCAATTCAACGGACTAAGAAAGGCAGCTAGCTCACATGATCCGCAGAGTACAATGTATTATCCGCGATCTTTGCTGATTTAAAGCGTAGTCTTCGCGTAGAGCAACCATCGCAATTCCCGCAATGATATACGCCTCCCCAATAACACGACCACGTAAATATATCCTTGTCGAATTTGTTTACAGTTTTTAGAGCGTCGGCATTATTTTTCTTGATCAGAGGGATCTCTATACTGAATTTCTTGTTGCCTGTATTGAATTTTATCACCTCTTCGCACGCTTTTATTCCCTCCACGAGGTTTGGTACTCGATTTATATCGTCCCCCGTGACTGCATAATATAGCTGCTTAGCTCCAATATTCGCGGCGAACATTCCGCTCTCCACGACCATTTTCATTGAATCCCAACAGTTGTGAGTATCGGGGTTTACGTCGTTCGGAGGCCCTTCAGTAAAGAGAATATGCGGAGGATCAACGACCGGTGAGTACAATCGGGCCGTCCCCCGCAAATCTGCGACATCAATTGGCACATGGTATTTTATCGATAACTTGTTTACGGCCGCCAGTTGTCTCATGGCACATCGTTGGCCGGCATCGATAAAGATGCCTCTGAATTTCGTGCCACCATTGAGTAAGTTGAGAGCAACTGCCGTAGAATCTATTCCACCAGAAAGTGCTATTACAGAGAATTCGACGCTATCCATTTCAATATCCTCCCAAATATTGGCAGGTCATCATAACGAAAGTTATTAAAACGGCAAGTTGAGTGAAGAATTTTACTTTTCGCCCTTAAGTCTATGATTAACGTCAACTATTCTTAAGAATAGCAATTCACGACCCAGGCAATAATGCCGATTTCGTTGACTCGGTTCGGGGCGAAGATCTTAAAAAGGAGATCGACAAAGAGCGGTGTCTGACTCTTTTCGATTCTGGTTGGCATCCGGCATTTTTTTGCTTCTATTCGAGGTCTACTTCTGTCAAAGTTTTATGTCTTTCCATACGGGTTTGCGGATGATCCTGATCTCGGTAAGCCGGCGCACGTTCATGCCGACACGGTCAGCCGCCGGCGGCCTAACAAGGTCGGCAGTTAAGTAGTCTTTCCTCTTGCACTTCTCGCATCGGAACTGCCTTGCGATCTGCCGAACCGAAATGTTCCCGCATAACTGCAGGATATCAACGGGCTCATAGAACCGCTTAACCTGGCAAAATGCACACTCAATTTTGACGAAGTGGGAGCCATCCGCGTAATTGCGTAGCGTTGGCGCCGAAAGCACGTCCATTCGGCTCGGGGCCTTCTCGGGCATCTGTCATGCTTGCGCTTGGAAATATTGCACCCAGGCGGGATGAGTTTCTATCCCGTCGACAATGAGCCCGATTGTCGTCTCAAGTTTTTCGCCGATATCGTACCAGTTTGGCCCGAGATTGAGTTCAGTTCGATCGATCGGAATGCTGATGAGCGTGCAGATCTTGCCGGCTTTTTCATCCAGCGCAAACTGCAGGTCCGCAAAATATCCAGATGGGAGAGCAGTGTTGACGTTCACCCGCTTGAAAAGCAGATCAGATCGCTCTTCAAGCGCTTTGGCAAGCTGATACTCAATTTTCTCTGCCGGCAGATCGAACGGTCCTTCCCACCAAAAGGTATATGGCGGCAGATCGTCATCTTCCTCGTGATCATAGTCGTAGGCGCCGATTTGCTCGAGCGTGCAGCGGGCATCCTTGATGATGGCGAGAAATGCCTCTGACTTTCCAATGCCGCCGTCGTGCCGGCGCTCATCAAAAACATCCTGGCTGACAAATGCGACGAGCTTCTTAAACACGTCCGCGTCGTGGCGCGTGATTGTGTGATGGTTCGGTTGCATGGCGCACGTCTCCGTTCCGCCGAGGTGGCGGTTCCTTTCAGCAAATTTTGTGTAAACCCAGGCCCTCAGCCTCGTTTGTTCTCAAAATGTTCTCATTTTAGAGAAGAGTCAAGTCTGGCCAAACTCGCTAGAAAGAGCCCTTGCTAGTGCAACTGAGGGTGTGCGAGAAAAAGCTGACAATTGCGCGGCGGGGCAATGAATGGATGGAGAAACAAAAGCGAGAGTGGTTCGATGGCCCACCAGGCTCGCAGGCATCTTTGTACTGATCTGGATGTTCCTCAGCCTTGTGTCTGTGTTTTCACGATTTTTTGGATATGGCTATCTGCCGTCAACAAGCTTTCTGAACGAAACGACCTCGTTGCGCATAACTCTCGGCTTGATAGGGGCGGTATTTGTTACAATTACTTCCATCAAGGGAATCGATATTGAGAAGGGCGAATTGAGAAAGATTCTGGCCGTCCTACTATCCCCATTCCTAGGATATTTTTTTGGAAGCGCGCCAGCCACAGTTGGTGTACCGATGCTGGTGGCGGCGATTGCGGGACATCATGTCGAGCTCATCTATCAGGTGTCGAAAGCGGACGGATCGCCGGATAAAGGCTGCCGATCGCCGATCGACATAGAAGATTTGCCGTTTGCGTTTAACAGGCTTTGCAATGTTCCAGGCGATCTAAAAATAGGTCTCGGACGGGGCACACGGATAGTGGTAGAGGGCCGAGGTACAAGCCTTGGCGTTTATGCGACGGCATTCCATCGAGTGAAGCCATGAAACTTCTTGTAGCCCTGATTACAATTCTCTTTGTCACCAATCCAGCGCTATCGTCCCAAGCCGTCACGGCACAGATCTCCGTCTGCTTCACGCCGGGCGAACAGTGCGAGGGCAAGATCATCGACGCGATCGACCGAGCCCGATCATCCATCCGCGTTCAGGCTTACGGCTTCACATCGCTCCCGATCATCCACGCGTTGCAGCGAGCCGCGGGCAGGGGCGTCGAAGTCCTCGCGATCCTCGACAAGACGAATGAGCGGAAATATTCGGCTGCTACATTGCTCGAGGCAGCCGGCGTTCCGGTATGGATCGACTTCGAGCCGGTGATCGCGCATAACAAGATTATCGTGATCGACGGTCATCTCACCATCGGCGGCTCATACAATTACACTGCCGCAGCGCAGAAGCGGAATGCGGAAAACGTGACCTTCACAGAGAGCCAGGCGATCGCGCGTCAGTTCACAGCAAATTGGGATAGTCGGCTGAAAGTGTCGAGGGCATTTGAGGGTGCAGCGAACTAGGACGTTTTTGGCTAAGGCTGGGTGGACGTCCTATAGCGTGATGCCGGTCCGCTCTTCGAATTGCTTTTTAATGAAGCCCTTTGCGATGTCGACCAAGAGATCAACAGTGAATCCTTTTGCCGCAAGAGCTCCTTCCTTCGTTTGTTTCCAGATTTCTTCGTCTCGCACGCTGTCTAGAAAATCGTGACCATCCCAAGTAATTTTTTTATAACCAACGCGGTGTCCGCCATCCTGAGCATCGACGAAACCAGCATCGATTAGCAGCGCAAAATGGCCGATTATCTGCTCTGCCGAATATCCATCTATTCGAAGCTCCTTTTCGTTCCCATACATATCCGAAAATGCGCCTGGCCGTATTTCGATTGCTTCAAGCTTGAGGAGCAGGGCACGTATCAAATCCATATCGCGTTTCATTGCTTAACCCTTGGGTGTGGGAGGAAATTTGCCAGGACCCATTACTGGTTTCCCCGTCAACGGCGAATACTTCGGCTGGCGAACCGGCTTTGCCGATGTGGTACCTTGCGAAGGCACCGGCACTCGGCGCCAACCATTCATCGTCATGCACTGTTGGACGAATTGATCAGCTCGAATGGCGTTCCCGATCGCGTTACCCAATTGCGCGCCCGCTACGTAGCTAGTGCTGCCCCAAGCAACCACGCCCTGCTGGGTGCTTGATGACAGCATTTGACACTGTGCCTGAGTCATTTCCATGTTCGGTGGATTGGGAATGATCGGTTCATATGTATAATTTGTTGCGCACGATGAAAGGCCAGCGGCCGTGGCCGCTGCCAGCATATATTTGAATCTCATAATGTTTTTCCCTCAATGCCCGTTGCGAATAATGCACGCAGAGCTAGAATGGTCAACATTCGGATTCGCGTTTGGACGAGAAATGGCGTGATCAACAGATAGTTGACGTTTCACCAATCTGTTGACAATCGTTACGCCTGTTACGGTTTGTCGTTGCTCAAAAAGTAAACTTGTTACACAGTCTTTATGACCGTCAGCGAGACCAGCATTCGCGCTGATCTCGCCGGGGGTCGCCACCTAGCGCGGGAGAGTGCGGTTTGCCGGCAAGCTATCGCCGCATTCCCCGCTGCAAGGACCTATAGGAGAGCAGACTTCCCCATCAGATCGCAAGAGATACAGGTCCACTCCCACACAAAAGTGTGTTTTTTGGCGACAATGCTCCACAAGTTTTTTTAAGTGGGCTCCCATCCAGGTCGCGCAACCCGCTAAAAGCGCCTAGCAACGCCAGCTTCTAAGGGTTCTCTCGCATCCATTTTTCGTACGGATCTTCGTTATCATTCACGCCGAGGCCCCTGATCTCGTCGAGCTTTGCGTCTATCGCGCGCCTGTCTCACTTTCGAGTGCCGGGAATGCAGGGCGGCATTTTGTGTGTCGCAACCCACATCGAAAATGTTGATTCAGCGATGCCGCAATATGCCGCCGCTTCTTTTCGGCCGATCAGGCGAGGGGAGTTATCGCCTGTCATTTCTTTTCCTTGTCTTGGCATCGGCTAGTCTGGTGGCGTGCTGGGCTGAAAAATTGCCGTCCCCTGCCGTCGCCCTTTCTACCGCGAGTTCCTGCGCACGCTTGCGTGTACCGTAGCGGACAGTCTTTGGCGCCTCATCATGCGAGTCGCGCCTAGTGTGTCGTTTTATAAAATTCTCGACTTCTTCTGCCGTGAAGGTCAACCGCTTTCTCTCGGTGCCGCGGCCGGCGTGTACATAGGCGAGCTCGCCGAACCGGACGAGATCACTCACGGTAGAAACGGACACTCCCAAGGCATCCGCTACATCCCTCAAGGACATCAGCCGCGTGACCGGAAGAGCCTCAGCGCCGGCCATAAAGGCGAGTTGGACATCCTCTCGCTGCCACCCTTTATCGGGGTCGATGGGCTGAACGGTGCGGATATAATCCAGGGCGGATTTTTGAATGAGGGGACGAAAGCTCATGGTTGGGCCTTTCTGCGGCTGTGCGGCGATTTCTTCCAGTCTCCTAGCCTTTCCTCTCCATCTGGCGCGGCAGCAACAAAGCCGGCCGTGATTCCGAAGTATCTCTCATGGAACTTCCGGATCAATGGCACGGGGCGGCCATCATGGAGTGGATCAATTCTTGGAAAGCCCTTGCGCTCGAGCTGCGGGATAACAGCCTTGACGAACATTGAGGCTCTCTCCTTTCCAACGATGGCAATGACAATTTGCTGGTCGGTGGCGAACAGGGGAAGCTTGTCCAGAGGGTCGGTCATGTCCGCGCCATCCAGCCCTTTTTCTTGGCCAAACTTTCTAGCCGGCGACGTTCCTTTCGCTCAGATGTCCAATACTCATAGTCCCGGCGAGAGTGGTCCAAAGGCTCATCATCCTTCCACTTCGCGACCGCCGCTTTCGTCGCCTCGCGCAGCTCCTTATTTTTGGCATTGGTCGCTTCCCACCTCTTTCGCCCAGGACCTTTCTTCTTTTTCGTGAGTTTCTGCAGGCTCTCATAAAGCCTGAAATCAGAAATGTACGCTTTGACCGGCGTGGGTTTTGGCGACTTCGCTGGCTCGCGTAGGACTTCCCATAACCCAAGTAAGTCGGCCTCCGAAAATAGGTAGTCGCGGCCGCGGCGGGAGCAAAGTCCATATTGCCTGCCAAGTTTGATCACGCCTCGATTGGTCAGGCGTAGTCGAGCGGCCGCTTCGTCGGCGGTGTATATAGTGTCCAGCGGGATGGTCGGCTGCAAGAGCGCACACCTCCATAAAAGAATAACGATTGCTCGCCGGCACAAATGCCGGAAAGCTATTCATCGTCTCCTTGATGTGGTGGCGTAGGCGTGAGCCTGATGCGGATTGGTAGGCCGCAGGTGGACGCTATTGTGCGAAGATCGAGCGGTCAAGGCACTCACGTGCCAATCTTTTCAGCTATTGTTATCGTCGGAGCTTTTGACGGAGATGGACAGATCAATCAATTGAACCTTTCCACCGGCGCGGGGCCAAAACGTATGGACGGGGTTCACATCGATTTTAAGGCCCAGTGCTGCGGCTTCCAATATTCGGTCGTTTAACTGGCACATGCCGTCAATAAGCGTCTGGGCCATCGCCCTTTGTTCTTCCGACATCAAAGATTGCTGATGTTTCCATTCACTGAGTGACATCCGCGCGCCTGCCATCGCGTTTCCTTTCCTCTTCAGCCGCCAGCGCCGGGCGGCGCGTCGTTCTCCAGATTTTCCCGATATTGAACGACCTCGCTTTCGTCGACGTCGATGGTGGCGTCATCAGCGTTGCGTAATGAGACGCCGGGACCGGACGCAACGCCGCCAGCCTCCAGGAACGTCACGCCGGCCGATTCAAGGGCGGTGCGAACCGCTGCAACATTGTTCCGCATCCCGGCTGCCGCTCCGGCGCTCGCTTCCATACGCTTTAGCGTCGGCACGGAGATGTTCGCGGCGAGCGCAAGCGTCGCCTGTGACATCCCTATTAGAGCGCGAGCGGCCGAAATTTGCCTGCCAGAGAGCATGAAAATGATCCTTTAGTATCAAAGATATCCAAAGGTGTTGACTAACGCACCACCTTGAGCTAAAGGTATCACATAGATACCAAAGTGACAACGAGGAGCGACACCGTGGATACGCATACGCATACAGAAAGAACCCTATTGCCGCGCGGTCTCATCGGCAGACAAACGAATGTGTTTCATTTGAGACTTACCCAGATCGTCGACTTTTACGGCGATGTAGCAATTATTATCGGCCGCTCAAAGACGGCGGCCGGACGTGAAATTTACGAAATCCTGACGACACACTCTGATCGAGCTATAAGGCGCGTTCCCGGGAACGCACTAATGCCGTCCTCGGCGCCAATCGATCATCCAATTCATGAAATTTACTTTGACCATTTTCAGCTCGATCGCGCGATCTTGAGCCGCTTTGAATCTCAACCCACGCGCGGGAAATCGCGACGCGTGGACCGCAGCGGCGGCGGCTATCACAGCGGCAATCGCCCGCATCCTTAGCGCCTTGCCATGCGCGCCGTCCCGTCGCTATCGCCGCATTTCGGCGGCGGGCCACCAATTACCACCGCCACCACAAAGCGCGCCGCCGGTCTCACCAGCCGGCGGCTATTTTCGTCGATATATGTTACCGTTCCACAATGAAGACTGTTTTGAAGCGACACTATTTGCTCACGCTCTTCGCAAAGCAGGATGGAAAATGCTGCTACTGCGATCGGCATGTGATCCTTTCCTATCGCTGGCGTGACCAGCAGAGGGCCGATGCTGCAACAATCGAGCACATGCATCGCAGGGCAGACGGTGGATCTAACCACCCCGACAACCTTGCAATGGCATGCAAGGAGTGCAATGACAGCCGGGGCGAGGTTGACTGGTTGACCTACCGCTCCTTCAAGCGGGGCGAGATCAACGAGTTCGCAAGATGTTTCGCGCGGCCGGCGTCTGGTGCAACCAGCCAGCCATGTCACCACCATCGAGAATCATTGGACGCCGCGTCGCGCCCGAGAACGTAGCCGATCGCAAAGGCGATGGTGCCAATCGTTAGGACAACCCCTGCAGCCGTGCGCGGATGCTCAGCGGCGCCCGCGGCAACTGCGGCGCTCTCCCGCACAACAGCATCCTTGGCATCCTTTGCGGCCTTCCGCGCGCCAGTTGGCTGCTCTGCAGGTGTCCCCGTAAATCCTGCGCTAAGTTCGTCGGTCATGATGCTCCTCCTTCTCACTGGAGGAAAACAACCGCGGGCGAGGCAAGTTCCAATGTAGCAGTTTGCACCCAGCGCAGCGCGCGCAGCAGCGAACTCGAGGTATCGAAATCAGCTCCGGTGGGTGGATTTCGTGGCCCAACGGAGGCCCGTGCGCATTGCGCCCGCTGAGCGCGGGCTCAGCTTTCTTTCCCTCCGGGGCGGGGGTATGAGAAGTAAACGCGCGGTGCCATTCGGGCGGGGGAACCATGAAAATCATCATGATATCGGTTGGCTGGCTGTTAACGATCGTCAGCATAGCCATGGCTGACAACCAATATGACGAGATGAGCGCATTCGCGGCCGCTGCGCAGGCTCATTGGGCGCAGCTATCATTTTGGACTACCTGCATCTCGCTTCTAGTCAGTATCGGCGCTCTAATAGGTCTGTTCATGAGTTTGCGGCAAACCAGGCTTGCACTAGAGCAGGCCCGGGACCTCGGCCGAGCACAGGCGAGGGCCTACGTCGAAGCGACCGACGTGGGGTTTAGCGACGAGGACGGTCACATAGTTGTCAAATTCAAAAACTCAGGGGAAACTCCGAGCCCATATGTGGGCATGGGTCTCGTCGTTGTATTGACGAATGAGGTCAAGATGCATCACGTGCTTCGCCTCAGGTCGGAAACGCCGCCGGAAAAGACATGGGCAGCCCTCGGCGCAGGTGACACATCATCAGGCAAGTTGACACCCAAAACGGGTTTCAGTGACGTGCAGATATGGCTCCAAGAGCAACCCTTGCCAACAGACGCCAGGCTTCTAGTGTACGGCACGATCGTCTACAGCGACGTATTCGGTGAGTACTTCAAGACAGAGTTTTCCTTTTTCACTCACCCAAAGCTCCCACTCGGCGAGTTCCTGCGGCCGCATGGCTTAATGCCGGCTTACAGGCCTCTCACTTCAGAGGAATACGATCGGTGGTTTAAAATGGACGTTTGATCGGGTGCTCTTGAGGTGGGCGCGAGCGCGCCTCATCTTCGGGAGCCCTTTATTCTTCGTTGCGATGCTCGATCGCACTGAAAATTCCGGCCGCCATCCAGGTCAACGACCTCGCGGCGACCAATGCTATCCAGGCGCCCACAAGGATAGCGGCTATCCAGTTGACGATGGGTATTCGAACGACATTATAGGCCGCGATACCGCCATAGACGGCGCTGAGCAGCCCACCTATGCCGATCGTGAGGTAAGCCGCCCCGCCAAGTACCGTTCCAACTAGCCATGCAGGATAGTCAATTAAGTACTCAAATACCATTGGTCCTAGCATCGCGCGTTTCCATGATTTTTCTTCGCCCGAGCCTGACATCGCTGCATTAACACACCAACTTGCGTCTGAACTCCGCCACCGTGCTGACCTTCATAGGCAACGGGAACATCCTTCTCGTCGTTGGTGCGCTGCCGACGCCAAGACGCCCAGCGACAACCATCACAGGTCTTAAGGTCAAGCTTTGCGTACGCCAGCTGCAATTTGCTTAGCCTTTACGGCAGCTATTTTAGCAGGCCTCACAAACAGCCGATCAAGAAGATCAATGGTGAGATCTTCAAGAGCTTCCGCCTCTTCGCGGGTATATGGGTCCGTGTCATGTACAGCATCGTTTCCATCAAGTGCTGCTACATCCGCAAGCTCTACTATATCTGCCTCAAGAATCTTCATCTCGCCAAGCGACTTTATTCTCGCTCGGAGAGCGTCAGCTGGCTTTTTGTCAGCCAGCCTTTCATCATGTGCGTAAATGTGTTTCGTTGCGACGTCCAAGGTCTTGCGATACATCGCACCAGCAGCCTCATACCACATCATTTGGCGGCATTCGTTTGCTTCACAGAAAAGTCCGGACACCCGAGCGGGAATGTGCTCGCTTAGGGTCATCCTTGTGGTAGCGATACGGACTGGATCGTGGTCTAGGTTAGAGCTGGGGAGTTGCTCAATATTTCCATGAGTCAGCTTTGCCGCCGCTGTATCATCGTTCGGAGCATCCCACACGTAGACCGATAACTGCCCGCAGTCTGCGCAGGCGCCGCAGATCTCCCTGGAATACGGATGGTTGCTGTCAACTCCGAAGCTTTCACCCACGATATGGTGGGTGACAGATCCGGTTCCGCACCTCACGCAGTCTCTAACAAAAAAAGCCATAGCCATCTCCATGGTGCTATAGCTGGTATTAGCTTTCAGAATTATCGCGTTCAAGTGGTGGCAACGCCGGCTTCACTTCAACGGCGCTGGAAGATAGCCAGCATACGACGTGAAGATGCTGCGGCCGAACGCGCGAGGTATCGGCATTATCGTCACCAAAGATCCCGGCTATCTCTGCGAGTGCGACCTCCGCGTCGGGCGCGAGGGGAGGGACTTAAAAGATGAGAGGCGGTTATGTTTGTGAGAGCGGCGCAGCAGAGGGCGGCTGAAAGGCCGCCATTTGTTAAAGGCTAGCACCGGCAGGAACCGCATACCAGATCGTTATCACGCCCCAGGCGAATAGACCCAACGACAAGATCGCGAAGAGAATCGCGATATAATTCAGCACCTGGCCAGCAATCCACAAGCCGTTTCGATACGGTTTAGCGTGGCGTATTCCCGACGCGTATTTCTGATTGGTGAGATAGGCCGCGAATGTCGTCAAAACTGCCATTCCGGCGCCGAGAGCGAAAAACGCCAGAGAATGCACAGCGCTATTAAGAAAAGCCGCTCGAGCCTGTGACAGTCCCTGTGCGTTGAAGACGTTAGCAATGAAACCAAGAAGAGCTATGCAAGCGCCTCCGTTCAGAAGAAGGAGTGCCTTGATTGCATCGTTGCTCGCTTGAATAGACGCAGTCTCAAGGTCGGCAGCGCGCTTTGCGTCGAATTCATGCATTGAAATCTCACCCATTTTCCCTGCAAACTTTCCTTGATTCGCATAACCAAAACACAAATCTAATTTCGCGCACAGGTTTGGACGACTAGGCTTTCAACCATCCGTGCACGTGCGTGCAGGGACAGATGCACAGCGCTGCCCGGTCAAACGGAGAACAGAGTGGGCGAAGCTCGACAAAAAAGCAAAAGCTTCAAATCAATCCTCGCGTCAGCGAGCCGTTGTATCTACTGCTCGAATAAGCCCTCAGCCATCGAGCATATGCCCCCAATCTGCCTATTCGAGGGGCGCAATCGGCCAAGCGGATTGGAGTTTCCAAGTTGCGAAGAGTGCAACAACGGAACGAAGGCGGCAGATATCGTGGCGACGTTCTTTTCGCGCATCAATCGTTTCGACGATGACTCTAGCTTTTGGAGGACCGGGGCTGGAAAGACTATCATAGCGACCATAGACAGAGATGCGCCGGGTCTTCGTGAAGAAGTAATGGATTTCTCGAAGGGCGAACGCACCTTTGCGCGTACGACCGGCGGGGTGTTGGTTCCCGTGGTAGTGATCCAGCCTCGAAGTGTTCTGCTGCAAGTGCATCTCAACGTCTTCAGTGCCAAAATGGGGATGGCGCTATACGCGGAACTCGTTGGAACACCCATGCCGTTGGAAGGAATCGTTCAATTCGGCTGGTTCTTAAATACGGGATTAAGCGACGCCCAAGCAGAAGCTATGCTATCCATCCTGCCCATAAGCGGTGAACTAAAACAGGGGAAATTTTCGAGTAGGAGCCAATTTGCTTATCGCTACAACACCGATCGTCGATCGATCGTTGCGGCTCTAGTAGGCTTGAATAGCAACCTTCACATTTTCATCATCGCATGCGGAGCGCCAGAGAAATTTCATATGCCAATGGCATGGCCGCACGATCCGATGGCAAGCGGGCGTTTGAGGCCAGGCGAGCTCATCTCGCATTTGAAGTCGGTTCAGCCGAAAAGAAGAGTGAAAATAATCCAGCCTCTTCAAAACTGACGCCGCCTTTCGAAGTGGGCTGGCCGTCGTCCAGTCTGCGCCGCAGTGAAGGCCACGGACTATAAGGCATCGCCAAAGGCCAAGAACTGGGTATGGCAGACGGTTGCATACGCTGTGGGCCTGGACATCGAGGACGAGGCTTCACGCAAGCGGGCGCCAGCATTGCCAAGGCGTTGCTGAAGGAGGGCGTGCTCGTCGAGCGCAGAGATCCTGTCAGGAGAGAGATGACAGTGTTTGTTCGTGCAGCGTGATTGATGGGCGGCAGAAATGCCGCCTTTTTATTCCTTGATCACTTCGCCCCACTTATCGTCATCGTTCTCTTCCACAACGATGTTAATTCCACAGCGCGTATCATCGTAGTAGGTGAACAGCCTGGATTTTACGCGACCTGAATAGCGCGGCGAATCGCGGTCTTTAAGCGGTTCGATGTGCACATAGTCGCCAACTGCCGGCAGCATACCCAACCCATCCGTCTCAAAATCTGATGAACTTGGGTTATCAATTGGTCGACCTCTAGATTTGTCGAATTGCTGAAACGACACATAGTATTTCATCAAAATCTTCCTTCATTGATGGCATGATGTAAGATGGCAATTGGCTAAGTTTATTGCAACCAAAATTGCACATTAATTTCGCGTTAAAGTTTGCCCGGATGCACGATTAATTATCCGTGCATTATCCGTGCATTATCCGTGCACATGCGTGCGGTGACACCTGCACAGCGCTGGCTAGCGACGAGGCCAAGCAGCCTTTACTTGCACACTACATCAAGCCATTTCCACCCGGCGTACTTGTCGCCTACCTCCTTGATGTCGGTATATCTCTTTAGCGAATTCCAAGTGCGATGGCCGGAGACGCTGGCTGCGAGAGGAATGGTTCGGCCCATCTCAAACAACCGTGAAATGCCCTCATGGCGGAGTGAGTGAAAAACCAAGCGGTTTTCATCTGGCGTCTCTTCTTTATTGATGCCGAGGAATGTGCAGGCACGAGTGAACGCAGCGCTAATCGTGTCGGCATTATATGGAAAGATCTCCTTGCTCGTTTTCGGCATGGATTTGACGACAGCCATGGCTTCCGGCACCAATTCGCACCAGACGTTATTTCCCTTTTTCTGGCCTGGATGCTTTAGGTCGCGAACGAGTACACGGCTATGTGCCTCATCGAGATCATCCCAAGCGATGCGGGTGATCTCTTCTTGGCGCCGGGTAGAGAAAATTGCGAAAGCAATTATCTTGCACATCGGCGCGGAATCCGGAGAGCGGATTTGGCGATCCGCAAAGTGCTGCATCAATCGATCAAGCTCATCTAGGGTAGGGCGGCGCAGGCGCTCTTCCGACTTGGAGATTTTCTCCAATCGCGTCAGCGTACGCTGCGCAGTCTGCATCTCGGCGTAGTCGAGATCGATGTCCCATGCGGCCTTGGCATCCCGAAATACGGCGGCCAGGTGCGAAATGTAGTTGCCTACCGTCTGCGGCTTTCGGCCGCCGGCGAGCAGTTCGTCTGCGAAGCCAACGATATCGTTGCTGCGAATGGTTCGGCTGGCCTTCAAAGTTATAGGGTAAGTTTTGATGCTTCTTAACACTTGCTCCTTTGTTCGACCGATCGTTCGCTTTGCCGCGACGTACTTGTCTATTGCGTCTGCGAGCGTCGCATCTTCCTTGGAAAGCTGCTCAATTGCGCCCGGCCTATCGAGTTCGGTTTCGCGATAACGGATCCACGCTCTCGCTTCCCGCTCTTTGTCAAAGGTCTTCGCCTCGCGCCAAACGATGGCGCCACCTTTTTTTCGGAGTATTTGCGCGGTATACCCGATTGAGCCATCTTTGCGTTTGCGAGCGTTTATCGTTCCCATCAGTACAACATTCCTGCGCTTAAGTGCTACATTGTTGTACCGCAGGCTGAAAAACGGTGCAACAGCAAGAAAAAGTCTGACATAAAATGACAAACGACAGCGGTGTCAACCGGTTGAATTTATACGAAAAAGGCAGGAAAACTGGCCGCAAGATCTTTGCGGTTGCTCCTATGATCGACTGGACGGATCGCCATTGCAGATACCTGCATCGGCAGATCAGCCGGCATGCCTTGCTCTATACCGAGATGGTGGTGGCCGATGCGATCATTCACGGGCCGCGCGACCGACTGCTGGGGCATGATGTCAGCGAGCATCCCGTCGCACTGCAGCTGGGCGGCTCCGACCCGGCCAAGCTTGCCGAGGCGCTGCGGATCGCCGAAGCCTATAATTATGACGAAATCAACCTCAACGTCGGCTGTCCCTCGGATCGGGTACAGTCAGGCACCTTCGGCGCTTGCCTGATGCTGACGCCGGAGACGGTCGCATCGTGCGTTGCCGCCATGAAGGCCGTATCGAAGGCGCCTATCACCGTGAAATGTCGGATCGGCGTCGATGAGCAGGAGCCGGAAGAGGCCTTGCCGGAGCTGATGACGCGCGTGCTCGATGCCGGCGCCGATGCGATCTGGATCCATGCCCGCAAGGCGTGGCTAAAGGGCCTATCGCCGAAGGAAAACCGCGAAATACCGCCGCTGGACTACGATATCGTCTACCGCATGAAGCAGCGTTGGCCCGATGTGTTCATCGGCATCAATGGCGGCATCCAGACGCTGGATCAAGCCGAGGCGCATTTGGCTCACGTTGACGGTGTCATGCTCGGCCGCGCCGCCTACCAGAATGCTGCGATCCTTGCCGATGTCGACCATCGCTTCTTTGGCGAAGCGGCTGCCGAGGCCGACTGGAACGGACTGCGCGACCGGATGATGGATTATGTGGAGCGCCACATCGCCAGTGGTGGCCGCCTGCAGCATGTCGCGCGGCACATGGTCGGCCTCTTCACCGGCTTGCCCGGCTCGCGCCGCTATCGCCAGATCCTCTCCACCGATGCCAACAAGCCGGGGGCTGGGCCGGAGGTGATTGCGGCCGCTTTTGCGGCAGTGGATTTCAGCGCGGATTCCGAGCGGGTCAGCGCTTGAGGGGCTATCTCGCCCGCCAGGGGCGAGATGGGACCCGAACCTGCTGCAAACCTCATCCTCACAAACGAAAAACGGCGCGGTTTGCACCGCGCCGTCCGAAACCTTATTCAGGCAGTCACCCGGGGCTTAGTTAGCCTGGATGTTGACAGCCTTCGGGCCCTTGCCCATGCGATCCGGCTCGGTGTCGAAGGTGACCTGCTGGCCTTCGCGCAGCGACTGGATGCCGGAAGCCTGAAGAGCGGAGATGTGGACGAAAACGTCCTTTGCGCCGCCGTCAGGAGTGATGAAACCAAAACCCTTGTCCTGGTTGAAGAATTTTACGGTGCCCTTGGTGGCCATGGGGGATAGTCCTTTACCCATCAGTCTTAGTTTATCCGGATGAACCCGGACGGCTTTGCTTCCGCAACATGCGAAAGCCAGTCGAGAAGTTCACGTACGGGGAAAGAACGTCTGCGCGGGTCAAAAGACCCAACCGCTGCCTGCCGCAAGCGGATCACCAAATCAGTCCAGTCACCGGCATGCAAATGCCCGAGCATGCATATGGGTGACAGGGTTTGTGGAAAAAGGCAAGGGGCAATATCGGGGCAGGGTGGGAAACGGGTAGGATAGGGTGGGGAATTTCAAGGGGTTGAGAAAGCTGGCGCCCGCGCGACCAGCGAAGTTATCATTGCGAATGTATATAATGAGCTTGCTGCCCAACAAGAGCGCACCGGCGATGATCCAAAGCACGAGAATCCGTCATGCGGCTGCAACAAACGTTGCTATCTTACGTCAGCACAATTTTTAACACGGGATTCGAGAGGCTGCGTGGTTCAATTGAGTGATGACTATATGATGGGTCTCGCGCTTGATGAAGCCAGGATTGCGCTGGATGATGGCGTGTTTCCCGTTGGAGCAGTTCTATGTACGGGAGATCAGGTTTTGGGACGCTCCCACAAAACTATGGTTTCGAATCATTTGAACCATGCGGAAATGAATCTCTTTCATCAGGTGTTTAGCGGAGATTACGCGTTCTCGCGAAACAATGGGCTGACGCTTTATACGACACTTGAGCCTTGCATCATGTGTTTCGGTACGATGATGCATTTGCCGATAACGCGGCTTGTTTTCGCTATGACCGATGCATATGGCGGATGTGCCCACGTCAGATTGGAAAATTCTCCTCCCAGACACTTTTCGAGAGCGGTAGAGATTGTTGGAGGCGTTCGTCGCCGGGAGGCTTCCAAGCTCTTTGCAGAGTTTCTCGACACGACCACGGAGGAATTCTGGCTCACGGGCGGGGCTCCGCATTTTCAGGCCGCCGTGAGGGCCGAGCTTGATGAAGATGTACTGTAACACCGATAGTTCGGACCTTTGCTTAATAAACTCCCGGCCTAGCTCTCCGCCAGTGTAAACACCGAACAAGGCTCGGCAATCCCGCGCAGCTCATAGTCCCCTAAAGGCACCAGCGTCCTCGTCGTTTCCGCCGCAAGCGCACCCGAGATCAGCACGTTGTGTCCCAGCGGCTTGCAGAGGCCCTCCAGCCGGCTGACGAGGTTGACGGCGGGGCCGATGGCGGTGAAGTCCAGGCGGTCGGCGGCGCCGATGTTGCCCCAGAGCATGTCGCCGAAATGCAGCGCGACGCCAAAGGGGAGCTGCGGCAGGCCTTGGCTTGCGCGTGTCGCGTCGAGATGCGCCATGCCGGCTCGGATGGCGGTCGCGGCGCGCAAGGCCGCCTCGCAGGCTTCCTTCGGCGTCCCGCTCATGGGAAAGATTGCCAGCACGCCATCGCCCATGAATTTCAGGACTTCGCCGCCGAAGGCATGCACGGCGCCCGCGACGCGATCGAACCAGGCATCGAGTGCAGCGATCACGACGCTTGGTTCCGTCGCTTCGGAAAGAGCTGTGAAATCCCGCAGATCGGCGCAGAGCAGGGCTGCGCGGATGGTTTCGCCGCTGTTGCGGCTGAGCGCGCCTGCCTGCACGCGCGCCGCGCTTCTGCGGCCGAGATAGGCTTCGAGCAGGGTGGATAGGGTGGCGCGAGCGGCCAATCCCGCCAAAGGGGCTGCGGCAAATCGGGCGATCTCGCGCAGGTTTTCCGCTTCAAAGGAGGTGAAGGGCCGAGTGCCGGCCCAGGCAAGCACGGAATTGCCGGGCGCAATTCCGATCGTTTCCTCGCATATCGGGCCGAGATCGCCGAGCCAATCGCGGCCGGCCTGTCCGAGCGCCGTGCCGGCGAAGCCGAGAGCTTCGGTCACTGCGCCGGTTTCGGCGCGCCAGAGCCACGTATGCTGCGTGATGATCGGATGCGGCGCCGCAAGCGTCAGCGCGCTGCCGGCGAGCGGGAGGCCGGCGGCCAGCAGATGTCCGCCCAGATCGGCCAGGAAGCGTTCGGGGCTGGGCGAGGTGCCGGCTTCGTCGACCAGCCAGGCGAGGGGGGCGGGCAAATCCATGCGGCGATCATGCCATGGCGCTTGCCGGCTGTCATCCGTGCCGATGTGACCATGCCGACGGCATTTGAAAGCAAAATGACACAGGCAACTACTGTCGCCAGTCGGTGATATCGCGGCCATCGAGCATCTGGCCCGATGGCACCGCGCTCAAAATTCCGTCAGCTTCTGCCGTCGTGGCCACGCATGGGGTCCGGACCGGGATCGCGCCCGGCGGCCACTGCTGCCATGCGGTCGAGATAATGCGCCCAGCCTTTTGCATGCGCTTCACATTGTTCGACCGTCGGCAGGCCGGTATGGGTGAGGCGCACCAGCGTCCCGTCGGGTTGCTCTATCAGGTCGATCTCCACAAGGCTCGATCCGGGAGGCACTTCCTCGCTGCCTTCCCAGCCGAAGCTATAGGCGAGGCGATGAACCGGCACGACCTCGCGGAAAGTGCCGCGCGCGGCACGGGCGCCAGTGACGTTGACGAGATAGATGCCGCCAGGCTCCGGCTCCGTCCGGGCTTCCGTGCCCATCCAGCGCAGGATCTTATCTGGATCGGTCAGCAGTGCGAATATCGCGGCAGGCGGCGCCGAGACATGGGTCTCGCGACGGACGATCAAAGGCTCGGACATCGGTCTTTCTCCCCAGCTTGCTATCGCTTCCCACCGGCCCGGCACGCGCTCAAGCGCCTTCCGTCTCCCCGTGGGCCTCCTCATATGATGCCATGTAGCGGTTGCGGCGTCGTCAGCAAGGCATTGCTCCACGCTCGCAGGCCTCAACCTTCATAAAACCGGCAGCACCGGGCGGCAGATATCCGACAATCGCGGTCGCCTTATCGCCCGGGCCGTCCCGTCTTGCCCTTTGTTCGCCCCTTGCGCTGCTTCTCGTCCACCGGGTCCTCATAGGAGCCGACGCCCGGCTTTGCCCGGGTGATCGGCTTGTCCGGCACCTTGCCTGTGACAGGCTTTTCGGTGCGGCCGACAGTCATCTCGTCCAGTGTATTCTTGCGGAAGAGCGGCGTGCCGGCATCGCTGCCCGGCCCCATTTCGTCGAGGCTTGGCTTGGCGAAGTAGCTCTTCGAGGTTGCGTTTTCATCCTGGGATGCGCCACCCGAAGTGCTCGCCTTCGAAGACGAGGAGCGGCCACCCTTGCCGCTTTCGAGGCTCTTCGCTTCCTCGCGGGCGAGCGGATCGTCCATGGCGGCGAGTTCGACGGCCTTGAGGCGCTTGATCTCGTCGCGCAGTCGTGCCGCCTTTTCGAAGTCCAGGTCGGCGGCGGCATCGCGCATGGATTTTTCCAGCGCGTTGAGATGAGCCTGCAGATTGTTGCCGACGAGATGGCCGCCATCGGCGAAGCCCTTGCCGGAGACGCCACCGATATCGGCGCGGACATGGTCCTTCTCGTAGACGCTGTCGAGGATGTCGGAAATTTTCGCCTTGACCGATTCCGGCGTGATGCCGTGTTCCTCGTTGTAGGCCATCTGCTTTTCGCGGCGGCGGCTGGTCTCGTCCATCGCCCGCTGCATCGAGCCGGTAATGGTATCGGCATAAAGGATGACCTTGCCGTCGACGTTACGCGCGGCACGGCCGATCGTCTGGATCAGCGACGTTTCCGAGCGCAGGAAGCCTTCCTTGTCGGCATCGAGGATGGCGACGAAGCCGCATTCCGGAATGTCGAGACCCTCGCGCAGCAGGTTGATGCCGACGAGTACGTCGAAAGCGCCCAAGCGAAGATCGCGAATGATCTCGATGCGTTCCAGCGTGTCGATGTCGGAGTGCATGTAGCGCACGCGCACGCCCTGTTCATGCAGATATTCCGTCAGGTCCTCGGCCATGCGCTTGGTGAGCACCGTGCAGAGCGTGCGATAGCCCTTGGCGGCGGTTTCGCGGATCTCGCCGAGCACGTCATCGACCTGCGTGCGGGCAGAACGCACTTCGACCGGCGGGTCGATGAGGCCGGTCGGGCGAATGACCTGTTCGGCGAAGACACCGCCGGATTGCTCCATTTCCCAACTGCCCGGCGTTGCCGAAACCGCGATCGTATCGGGGCGCATGGCGTCCCATTCCTCGAAGCGCAGGGGCCGGTTGTCCATACAGGAGGGCAGGCGGAAGCCGTATTCGGCAAGCGTCGCCTTGCGCCGGAAGTCGCCTCGGTACATGCCGCCGATCTGGCTGACCGAGACGTGGCTTTCGTCGATAAACAGCAGGGCATTGTCAGGAATATATTCGAACAAAGTTGGCGGCGGCTCGCCGGGATTTCGGCCGGTCAGATAGCGCGAATAGTTCTCGATGCCGGCGCATGAGCCGGTGGCTTCGAGCATCTCGATATCGTAGCGCGTGCGTTGTTCCAGGCGCTGCGCCTCGAGCAGGCGTCCGGCCTTTTCCAGTTCGGCCAGCCGGATTTTCAGCTCTTCCTTGATCGCCTTGATGGCGCCGTTCAGCGTCGGGCGCGGCGTAACATAGTGCGAATTGGCGTAGATCTTCACCGATTTCAGGTCGCCGGTCTTCTGGCCGGTCAGCGGATCGAATTCGGTGATGGCGTCGATCTCATCGCCGAACATGGAGATGCGCCACGCGGCATCCTCCAAGTGGGCCGGGAAGATTTCGATCGTATCGCCGCGAACGCGGAAGGAGCCGCGGATGAAATCCATATCGCGGCGCTTGTATTGCTGCGCCACAAGGTCTGCGAGAAGCTGACGCTGGTCCAACCGGTCGCCGACATTCATCTGGAACGTCATCGCCGTATAGGTTTCGACCGAGCCGATACCGTAGATGCAGGAGACCGAGGCGACGATGATGCAATCGTCTCGCTCCAGCAGCGAGCGCGTCGCCGAGTGGCGCATGCGGTCGATCTGCTCGTTGATCGAACTTTCCTTCTCGATGAAGGTGTCCGAACGCGGCACATAGGCTTCCGGCTGATAATAGTCGTAGTAGGAGACGAAGTACTCGACCGCGTTGTCCGGGAAGAAATTCTTGAACTCGGAATAGAGCTGTGCCGCCAGCGTCTTGTTCGGCGCCAGGATGACGGCAGGGCGTTGCGTCGCTTCGATGACCTTGGCCATGGTGAAGGTCTTGCCGGAGCCGGTGACGCCAAGCAGAACCTGACTGCGCTCGCCATTCTCCAATCCCTCGACGAGGTCGCGGATCGCCGTTGGCTGGTCGCCTGCGGGCTGATACTCCGAATCCATGCGGATCCGGATGCCGCCTTCGGATTTCGCCGGCCGGGCAGGGCGGTGCGGCGTCCAGAGCTTGCCGTCCTTGAAGAGAGGATTACCGCTTTCGATTAGCTTCGATAGCGCCTCGACGGTGGCCGTAACGCCTTCGCGCGAAATCTTGTCGGCGTCCTCAAGCGCAATGTCGAGACCGGCCACCGGATTGAGACCGGCAGCGGCACGCGTCTTCGGATCGGTCGATCCACCCATCGATGTGCCACGCCCTGATTTGGATGCAGCTATCTCCACCTTCTTGCGGTGCTTGCCGGCCTTCGAAGCGATCTCGCGCTGGGTTTCGACGCCGGATGCTTCCGCATCGGCTTCGAGCTGCTTCACCCAATCGGCAACGCTGCCGCTGAGCGGCGCACCTTCAAACGGTGCCTGCGGCGCCTCTTCGAAACCGGTCGGGGCAGGGGATTTTTTCGATGATTTGGCCATGGGGCGAATATGGCGACAGATCGCGCAGATGTGAAGGGGGAAAGGGTACAAAAGGGAAACAAAGTGGCGGATTTTTCCATTCGCCGGAGATGCCAAATATGTTACAACCCACGGGCGGCCAGTGCGTCATCGCTGATCCAAAGTCCGCATAGCGCGATCCTCGCAGGCGCCAAGGGAGGAACCAGCCGCAACGTCGACATGCCCGGCCAATGCCGGGTTCCCCCAGCTTCGACGGCATCCGGTATTGCCCGCCTCGCCGCCGCCATCCGGTCGGAGGATCATGATGACCGCATTGGATAGCTTACGTTCCCTGTCCCCCCAGCAGCGAAACACCGTGATCGCAGCCTATCTGGGCTGGACATTGGACGCTTTCGATTTCTTCATTTTGGTTTTCGTTCTCAAGCATATAGCCGAAGAATTTCACACGGATGTTCCGGCGGTTGCCGTGGCGATCTTTCTTACCCTCGCCATGCGGCCGCTCGGCGCACTGATCTTCGGGCTTGCGGCGGATCGGTTCGGGCGGCGCACCACCCTGATGGTCGACGTGCTGCTTTATTCCGTCTTCGAATTCCTGACCGGCTTTTCGACCGGCTTGACGATGTTTCTCGTCCTGCGTGCGCTTTTCGGCGTCGCCATGGGCGGTGAGTGGGGCGTGGGCGCGTCGCTCGTCATGGAGACGATACCGGAGGACTCCCGTGGTCTAGTGTCGGGTATCCTGCAGGCCGGGTATCCTTCGGGCTATCTGATCGCCTCGATCGTCTTCTTCCTGCTGTTTCCGATCATTGGCTGGCGCGGCATGTTCTTCGTCGGCGCGGTGCCGGCGCTGCTGGTGCTCTATATCAGGCGTAATGTGGAGGAATCTCCGGCCTTCCTTCAGCGGCAGGCCAAGCCGCAACGGCCGTTTCTCACCGTGCTGCGCGAGAATATCCCGCTCTTCCTCTGGGCGGTGCTTTTGATGACCGCGTTCAATTTCTTCAGTCACGGCACCCAGGATCTTTATCCGACCTTCCTCGAAAGCCAGCGGCAATATGATTCCTATACGGTCGGCGCCATCGCCATCGTCTATAATATCGGTGCGATTGTTGGCGGCCTGACCTTCGGCTCTTTGTCGCAGCGCTGGGGCAGGCGGCGGACGATCGTCATCGCGGCGCTGCTGGCCATACCCGTCGCTCCGCTCTGGGTCTGGGGCCACGGGCCAGTCATGCTCGCGATCGGCGCTTTCCTGATGCAGCTGTTCGTGCAGGGCGCCTGGGGCATCGTTCCCGTGCATCTCAACGAGTTGTCGCCGGATGAGGTGCGCGGCACCTTCCCCGGATTTGCCTATCAGCTCGGCAATCTGCTGGCTTCGGGCAATGCCTCGATCCAGGCGGGATTGGCCAAGCAATGGGGCGGCGACTATGCGCTGGCGCTGTTGATCGTCGCCTGCATCGTGGCCGTCGTCGTGGCGTTGTTTGCCGGCTTTGGCTTCGAGAAGAAGGGTGTTCGGTTCGGCGGCAAAGACGCAGGGCAAGCCGATAGTGTCATGCAAACCTGAACCGGTTGTCGTCATTCCATCTCAAGGGCCGGCGATCCTTACCGGCCCTTCTTCACTTTCCGCAGATTTCCGAGATCTTGGCCTGGGCAAAGCCGCGGGCAAGTTCCTGCAGGCCTCCGACCGAGGATATCAGCTCCCCGATCGGGCCATTGATGCCGAGATGCAGGTCGGTGATGTGGCATGCGCCGACATCGACGGTCATGGAGGCATCGAGCTCTCCTTTGATCGTCGTCTTCAGTACGCCATGCGATTTGCAGGCCATCTCTGCGTGGGCATTGATCTGGACGCCACCGTTCGGACCGTCGCAGACATCGAGCGATTTCACCTCGAACTTGTCCTTATGATCGACGCCGGGCAGTTTCTTGCAGGGATCGGCCTCATTCACGGACTTCTCGATCTCGGGGCCAAATTTGCTCTGCAGCAGCGACCAGCAAGAACCGGGCGCAGCTTGTGCCGGCATAGCCGCCATCGGAAGCGGAGAGAGCGGCAGCACGATCGCCACCGTCAGCGAAGCCATGCGAAGCGGCAGAAGCGAGACGAGGAACATGGGATATTTCAGGTTCACGACAATCTATCCTCTTAAAAGAAGAAGCAGCAAATCAGGCGTGGCACGCCAACAGTCTTCCATCTCTTCCTTCACCAAGGCAATCCCCGGCTTACTGCTTTACGGGTATCGGCATATTTTCGGCAATTCACTGAGAGCGGTGGCAGATGGCCGGCTAGTCGCGTGGCACCGGTCGGCTTACTCCTCATATCGGAATGGGCTGTCCGCCGGAGCGGTCTTCCTGTTGTGGGTCCTCGCCGCCGTCATAGCCGAGGTGCTTCGCCTTGCGGAACCATTCTGCCGCCTTGCCCGCGTCCGCAGTGACGCCATCGCCGTCGCGGTACATCATGGCGAGATTGTAGGCCGCGCCGGCATAGCGATGTTCCGCCGCCCTTTCGAACCAGTAGACGGCTCGATGGCCGTTCTTGGCGACGCCTTCGCCATCGCGGAACATGACGCCGAGATTGTATTCGGCCTCGACATCGTTCTGCGATGCAGCCTTCAGGAACCATGCGATCGCCTCGGCCTGATCCTGCTTGATCCCGTCGCCATCAGCATACATGGCTCCGATATTGAACTGCGCGCTGGCATCGCCTTGGTCGGCCGCCTTCTTGAACCAGGAAAAGGCGGCAGCGCTGTCCTTGGCGACGCCTTCGCCGTCGCGATACATAATGCCGAGATTGTATTGCGCCTCGACTTTTCCCTGTTCGGCGGCCTTGCTGTACCAGGCAAACGCCTGCAGCTTGTCCTGTGCTACGCCTTGGCCCGTGTCGTAGACGACGCCGAGATTATATTGGGCATTGAGGTATCCTTGTGCCGCAGACTTCTTGTACCAGGCAATGGCCTGGCCCTTGTCGGCGGCAACGCCTTCGCCCTGATCGTACATGGTGCCGACATTGAATTGCGCTTCGGCATTGCCCTGATCGGCGGCCTTCTTGTACCATCCGAGGGCGAGCGTCAGGTTCTTTTCGACGCCATTGCCCTCCTCATACATTTGTCCGAGTTTCAGCTGTGCGGCGGCATTGCCCTTGTTCGCCAGGGGGCGCCAGTAATCCAGGCCCGATTTGATATCGCCGCGATCGTAGCCGTTTCGTCCGACATCGGCTTGTGCGGCTCCCATGGACGCCAGTGCGAAGAGCAAAGCTGCTGCCGCCTTCTTCCAGTTCACAATCTACCCCTCAGTCGAAATCCGTTGAATTAATATGCTGAGCGCTTCGCAACCGCTAGGGCACGAGCACCATCAGCAAATGAAATAAGAGCCAGCCCGTGCTGACACCCGTGCCTTTTTTGCTGGCGGCCCCTTGTCCCAGCGGTCCGAGATCCTTGATCGGGCCCTCGCCATTGGCTTCCATATAGCTGAGTCCGTGCTGCGCTTCCGGCAATCCTTTGGCCGCTGCCTTGTTGAACCAGTCGGCAGCGGTCTTGGAGTCCTTTGGCACGCCATAGCCGTTATAATACAGATATCCAAGACCGTATTCCGCCCGAGCATCGCCCTGATCGGCTGCTTTGCGAAGCAGAGCGGCCGTTTGGCCATAGTCCTTGGGAACACCCGCGCCCTGATAATAAAGGTAGGCGAGGGCATATTCGCCCTGTGAATTGTTCTGCTCGGCCGCCTTGCGGTACCAGCTGGCGGCGGCCGATTTGTCAGCCGTCGTCCCCTGACCGTTTTCATACATGTAGCCGAGTGCGTATTGCGCATCGGCGTGACCCTGGCTTGCCGCCTTCTGGTACCAGTCAAAGGCTTCGCCATAGTCCCTGCCAACGCCGCGGCCGCCGGCATACATGTAGGCGAGGGCATATTGACCCTGTGCGTCGCCTTGTTCGGCGGCCTTGCGATACCATCTCACCGCGCTGTCATCGTCAGTCTTCACGCCCTGGCCGTTGGCGTAGAGGTAGCCGATAGCATATTGCGCATCGGGGCGGCCCTGATCGGCAGCTTTGCGATACCATTGCAGCGCCTGCCTGTAGTCTCGGGCGACGCCTATCCCGTTTGCAAGACTGTAACCAACGGCGTATTGGGCGTCGGCGCGGCCTTTTATCGCCGCCTTCATATACCAGGAATAGGCTTCGGCATCGTTCCGTGTGACACCCTTGCCGTTGGCATAGGCATAGCCGACTGCATACAGACCCTGCGCAACTCCTCGATTGCCGGCCTTTTTGTACCAGGCGACAGCCTGTTCCTGGTCTTCTTCGGCGCCTTGACCGTTGTCGTACATGTAGCCGATTGCGTATTCGGCGTCGGCCCGACCTTGCTCAGCCGCCTTGCGATACCAGCCGAGTGCGATCGCCTCGTCCTGATGCACGCCGAGACCATTGGCATACATGTAGCCGAGCGCATATTGCGCCTGCGCCTGTCCCTGGGCGGCGGATTTCTGATACCAGGTGACGGCGTCTTCATCACTGACGGCCATGCCGCGGCCATTGGCATAGGAATAGCCGATGGCATATTGGGCATCGGCATTGCCGGCCTGTGCCGCCTTCAAATACCAGTCGTTTGCCTGTTTCAGATCGGTGTCGACGCCGCGGCCGCTGGCATACATGTAGGCGAGTGCATATAGGGCCTGCGCATTGCCCTGCTCAGCCGATTTCCGATACCAATCGACGGCCTGAGCGTCATCCTGTTCCACGCCCTGACCGTTGGCGTAGCGATAGCCGAGACCATATTGAGCGGCCGAATTGCCCTGTTTTGCGAATTCCACCCAGTATTTCAGGTCGATCGTCGTATTGGCGGGTCCTGGGGCTGGGTCCTCGGCATGAGCAAGCCAGGGCAGCGAAAGAGCGAGCGCCAATCCCAATGCATAGCTCTTTGTCCTCAAGGCTTCAGTCTCCACCTGCGTCCCAGACCGTAATCGATCTGAACAATATGGCGATGTCTTGGTCAAGGATCGCAGAAACCCAAATGGCGGTGGATTTAATGCCCGCTGGCGGATGCGATCGCTATACCGGAAGTACGTCGTAGAGGCGGAAGATCCATGTGATCTGATAGATCAGCCCGACGATCACGAATGCCGCCTGGAAGCGCCGGTTCGCGGTGATCGAGGCGATGATGCAAAGGATGACATAGACGACATTGCGTATTGGATATTCCCAGCCGAGCGACCGGAAATAGGCTTCCCCCTTCAACAATGTGTCGATGAGGTCGACGGCGTAGGTGACGGCGAGCAGGCCGAAGAACCAATGGCGGCGGGAGATGAAATATTCCTCGAAGCCGCCATAATCCTCGACCGACGGCGGATTGAGCAATACGCAGAGGAAATAGAAGAGGCAGCAGAAGCAGATGAGAAAGAGGTAGACGCCGAAATTGATCTGCGCAACCGATTGTAGCCGGTACTCCCACCACCAGAAATGGATGATGAACAGGAACATGGACAATACCCAGCCGATATGGACGGGGTAGATCTTGTTCTTGCCCGGCGCCTGTACGAAACCGGCAAGCCGAGTCAGAAGCTGAGCCAGCGAAAGGCCGATCACCATGCTCATGACCGTCCTGATATAGACGTAGACTTCCGGTGTGTGCGCGGAATCCATCGCGTCAGCTCTCCTCCGGTACGGCCTTCGGCAAGCCGTTTTCATCGAGCGCGACCATGATGAAGGTCGCAGCCGTCACTTTCTCCAGGCTGTTATAACGGGCGCGGTGCGCCCATGCTTCGACGCTCAGGGTGATCGAGGTGCGGCCGACGCGTTCGACATCGGTGAAGACGCTCAGCGTGTCGCCGATCTTGACCGGTAGTTCGAAGGCCATCTCCTTGACCGCGGCCGTGACCACGCGCCCGCGCGCCCGCTCGGCGGCGCGGATGCCGCTTGCCAAGTCCATCTGTGCCATGACCCAGCCGCCAAAGATATCGCCGGCAGGATTGGCGTCGGCGGGCATGGCAAGCGTGCGCAATGTCAGTTCGCCTCTCGGTTTGACGCTGTCATTCATTCATCTGCTCCTGTTCACGGTCGATTCCGACAAGCAGCCTATGCAATCCGGCCGCGATGGAAAAGCCATACCCGCATTTCCATGGGGGACTCCTGTGGGTGTTTTGCCTCAAGCCACTATGCGGTGACGTGGTGCCTGTGTGAAACACCGAGATCACCCTGCGGTAAGCTTTCGTTCACCCTTCCCATTTAGGATTTGTAATCATTACCGACCGTGGCTGGGGCAGCGGATCAGGATTATGGCCATTTTACCCATTCTACGGCGGGTCGCGCTGCCATTGCTATTGTCGTCGGCGCTGGTCGCCTGTACGGCCGACAGCCTCGTGCCGCCGTCCGGCATCGACAGCTCCTCGCGTGTCGGATCCATCAAGCCGCATCGCAGTGTGCCGCAACGCCAATTTGCTTATCAAGGGGTACAAGATCCCGTCGTTTCCGCATCGAGCAGTTACAAGAGCGGCGGTCCCGTTCGTTCCAACGGCACTGGCGAGGCTGTGACCACCACGGATGTCGAAGCCGGCTTAGCACAGCAGTCGGATATCCCCTCTCAGGGCGTCAATATGGATGCCGAGCTTGGCGTCGGGCCGAGCGAAGAGGCGCAATCCGCCTCGGTGGTGGGATTGGCGCAGGAAGAGCAGCAGAACATTGCGGAAGGTCAGTCCGACCAGCCCGTGGTCGATGGCATCGGCACCGATGCGCCGGTACAGACCAACCGGTCGATTATTCAGCGACCGGCGGCGCAGGTCGAACTCAACCAGTCGCGGATACCGAGGCAGCTGCCGGGAACGCAGGTTGCGATGCTGCCGCGTGTCGAAAATCCGATACCGCGCCTCGATCAGCAGTTCGAAGCGCCGCAATCGACGCCGGGCATGATGCCGCCTTCTGAAATCGCCTGCCGTCGGGAATTGCAGCGCATGGGCGTGGTTTATACCGACAAGCCCGCGATCTCGAACGGTCCGGCATGTCAGGTTCCCTATCCGGTTTCGCTCAGCGGTCTCTCAGGCAATATCGCGGTGCGGCCCGCCGTCACGTTGAATTGCCAGGTGACGCTCGCCTTCGCAAAATGGGTGAAGAACGAACTGGCCCCGGCGGCGCGCACCCGCTACTGGACGGGTATCGGCACGATCGTACCGCTTGGCGGCTATTCCTGCCGGCGGATGAACAATAGCCGGCAACGCTATAATCCTATGTCGGAACATGCGCATGGCAACGCGATCGATGTCGGTACCTTCGTCCTGAAGAATGGCCATGTGATCGACGTGCGGAAGAAGGGCTTGTTCTCCTTCCGGGAAGGACGGTTGCTCAAGGCGGTGCGCAGCGACAGCTGCCGTTATTTCGATACAGTGCTCGGCCCGGGCAGCAATCCGGAGCACTGGAACCACTTCCATTTCGACCTCAGGGACCGTCAAGGCGGCCGGCGCTATTGCAGCCTTTGATTGGCCCTTTGCCGGAGCAGCATCCACCCTTGCCAAACGGGAAAGCTGATTTACCTTTCGGCGGAATCGCGCTCAACTGCGCGAGCTAAATGGCAGGGAGGGGTTCATGGAAGACGTACCGAGACGAAAGAGAAGCCTGGGAAGGGCGCTCCTTGCCGCACTGATTGCCATCATTATCGTCATCGGCGGCCGCTGGTATGCTTATGTCGCCTATGCCGATGATCCCTTCGATGAAGTCGGCATCGGTCTCAACTCCATGATGCCTGGACCCATTCGCGACAAGGGTTGCGCGATGCTGAAAGCCCGCTTCGAACACAAGACGCTGCCGCCGGCGGGCTGCGGCGTAAACGGCAATTGGTAAGTTCTTCCCGATCGTAAGCTGGCAAAAAAGAAAAAAGCCGGCGGAGCCGGCTTGAGCGGAGCATGGCAACGACGGGGGATCCTTGCCAGCTCCAGAAAAGAACTTCATGTTGCAATGATGCTGCACGCAATATGAATGCAAAGCAATAAATCGGCCAATACAGCAGGCGCTGACGGTGTCGCCAAGAGGCGTTGGGCGGAGTTGCGACAAACGTTGCTCACCTAAGGAGCTATATGCCCGACGAAGGTCACGATTTGATGACAGCTTATTTACCCTGGGCGAACGCTGTGTTCCGCTACCGTGGGGTGGTCAAAGGTTAGAACCGGTTATATAGCGGGCAAACGCCGCGAAATTCATCACAAAAGCCGGACTTTGCCTCGCTATGGCTCCGATCATTTCCATAAGTAATCTGACCAAAACCTACTCCAACGGGTTTCAGGCGCTGAAAGGTGTCAGTCTCGATATCGAGCGAGGGGAAATCCTGGCGCTGCTGGGGCCGAACGGTGCCGGCAAGACAACACTGATTTCCATCGTCTGCGGGATTGCCAACCCGAGCGGTGGGTCTGTGACCGTCGGCGGTTATGACGTCGTGCGCGATTTTCGCGCTACGCGCAGCCTGATCGGCCTTGTGCCGCAGGAATTGACGACCGATCAGTTCGAAACCGTCTGGAATACAGTCAGCTTTTCGCGCGGGCTTCACGGCAAAAGGCCGAACCCCGAATATATCGAGAAGATATTGCGCGATCTTTCGCTCTGGGAGAAGAAAGACAACATGCTTCGCCAGCTTTCCGGCGGCATGAAGCGACGCGTGCTCATTGCCAAGGCGCTCTCGCATGAACCGGAGATCCTGTTTCTCGACGAGCCCACGGCCGGTGTCGACGTGACGCTGCGCAAGGACATGTGGCATGTGGTCGAGCGCCTGCGCGCGTCCGGCGTCACGATCATTCTCACAACGCATTACATCGAAGAGGCCGAAGAAGCGGCCGATCGCGTTGGCGTCATCAATGGTGGCGAGCTGCTGCTGGTGGAGGAGAAGAGGGCGCTCATGGCCAAGCTCGGCCGCAAGCAGCTGATCCTCGATTTGAACGAGCCGATCGACGCCATACCGGAGTCTCTCAACGGGAACGGGCTTTCGCTAGGCCCGAGCGGACTGACGCTGATCTATGATTTCGACGCCCAGGACGAGCAGTCGAGCATTGCGGCTCTGCTGTCGAAACTCGGTGCCGAGGGAATTCATTTCAAGGACCTCTCGACGCGCCAGAGCTCGCTCGAGGATATTTTCGTATCGCTGGTGGAGGCAGGTAAATGAACTTCGAAGCGATCAAGTCCATCTATTCGTTCGAAATGGCCCGCACGCGCCGCACTCTGCTGCAGAGCGTCGTTTCGCCTGTGATTTCCACATCGCTCTATTTCATCGTCTTCGGTGCCGCGATCGGTTCGCGCATCAACCTGGTCGAGGGCGTTTCCTATGGGGCGTTCATCACGCCCGGCCTGATCATGCTGACCTTGCTCGGCCAGTGCATCAGCAACGGCTCCTTCGGTATCTATTTCCCGAAATTCACCGGTACGATCTACGAGGTGCTGTCGGCGCCTGTCGCCATGACGGAAATCGTGCTCGGCTATGTCGGTGCGGCTGCCACCAAGGGGATGCTAATCGGCCTGATCATCCTCGCGACCGCGAGTTTCTTCGTCGATATCAGGATCGAGCATCCTTTCATGATGATCCTGTTCTTCGTGCTGACGGCCGTCACCTTCAGCCTGTTCGGTTTCATGATCGGCATATGGGCCGGGAATTTCGAGCAGCTGAACCTGATCCCGATGCTGGTCGTGCCGCCGCTGACCTTCCTTGGCGGCAGCTTCTATTCGATCAACATGCTGCCGCCGTTCTGGCAGGCGGTCAGCCACCTCAATCCGGTCCTCTATCTGGTCAGCGGCTTCCGCTGGAGCTTCTATGGCATTGCCGACGTCAATCCGGTGCTGAGCCTTGCCATGATCACACTCTTCCTTGTCGTCTGTCTGATCATCCTTGGATGGATTTTCCGGACGGGATATCGCTTGAGAAATTGATGGCGATGCCAGGCTGGCGGGCTTAAGAAGGCCTGCGGCTTTTGCAGCCGCAATAAAATAGTCCAGGAAAGCATTCAATGTCGCAGGCTCATCTCAATCCTTCGCTGCCTCAGGCGCTTTCCCGGCTCGATCAACTGACCAATTGGGAGCGCAAGCCGCGTGGAGAGATGCGGGTCGGTCTCGAGCCGATGGTCGATCTCATGCAGCGCTTGGGCAACCCGCATCGGAGCTTCCGCGCCATCCACGTCGCCGGCACCAAGGGTAAGGGATCGGTATCGGCGCTCCTCGAGGCTGGATTGCTGCGGGCTGGCTGGCGGATCGGACGCTATGGGTCGCCACATGTGGACCGCGTGAACGAGCGTGTCAGCATTCTCGGCCAGGAGGTCGAGGACGATGCACTGGCAACCGCGATTATGCTGGTTCTCGACAGCTATGAGAGTGCGAAGCTGGCGGCAACCGCCGGCGAGGACGCCACCTGGTTCGACGTGATAACGGCGGCCGCTTTCGTCGCCTTCAGGGACGCCGGTTTGAACTGGGTCGTGGTCGAGGTCGGGCTGGGCGGCAGGCTGGATTCGACGAATGTTGTCTTCGGCGAAGTCGCGATCGTCACGAATATCGGCCTTGAGCACACGGAGATTCTGGGAAGCACGCGCGAGGCGATCGCGCGGGAGAAAGTCGGCATATTGAAGCCCGGTGCGACGCTTGTGACGACGCTTGCCGCCGACGATGTCGCAGGACAGGTGTTGCAGCAGCGCGCCGATGAGCTGGGCTGCAAGGTGCTTCGGACCGTTCTTCCTGAGGACGCAACGATTGCGGAGACGAATATCGCTCTGGTCGGAGTGGTGTTCGATCATCTGGGGCGGCAGGGTGAGAGTGTGCGAGAGGGAGGCGAAAAGGGTCAGCCGATCGGTGCATGGTTGCTCGAAAAAGCTGTTATCGACAAGGCGCGTCTGCCGGGGCGGATGGAGCGTTTCGACGTCTCTCTGTCGCCTGCATTGGCAAAGGGGCGGCAAAGCCTGCCGATCATCATGGATGGTGCACATGTGCCGTTCAATATCGAGGCTGTGTTGCGCGATATTACGCGCTCTTCCTCGGTCAGCGGCGAATGTGTTGCCATCGTCGCACTGGCATCCGACAAGGATGCGCCCGGCTTTCTGGACGTGTTATCGCGATACGCGGCGTATGTTGTCTTTACGGAAGCGTCCGGATCGGGGCGTACCCATCCAGCAATCGAGCTGGAAGCGTTGGGGAAGTCCATGGGTATGAATTGCGAAGCCGAGCCGGACCCGCGCAGGGCGCTGGATCGGGCGATGGTGAAAGCCGCCGAGCGCGGCGGCTGGATGCTTGTTACCGGTTCGCTCTATCTCGTCGGCGCGCTGCGTAGCACCGTCCTCAGAAATCCCCAATGACGACGGACATAGAGATCAGGCCCGCGCTCGCCGGTGATGTTGCTGACATCGCCAGGCTGCATCGCGCGATCTGGTGCGATACCTATCGCGATCTGGCGCCTGCCGAAGTCTATCGGGTCCTTGATGAAGATTACCGTCGCGCGCGATGGGCCGATATGCTGGCCACTCCGCGTCGGGATCAGCGTGTGTTCCTGGCTGAACAAGGTGCGCGACTTGTCGGCATCGGCGCGATTGCAGCTGCGTCCGAGCCAGCATTCGAGGGGCGCGGTGAGATAAAATCGCTCTATATCGATCCCTCCGTCAAGCGTCAGGGACTTGGCCGCCGGCTCATGCGGACAATGATGGAAGAGTTTGCTGCTATGGGATATTCGGGCGCCGCGCTTGGCGTTGTCGTCGGCAACGGGCCGGCAATCTCTTTCTACCGTGCGCTTGGGGGGCAATTGATCGGTCGTTACACCGATCCGGGACCTATCTGGCGCTCCGACAATCTCATTTTCGCATGGGACGATCTGTCTCTGCTAAGCTAAACGTCCCATGCAAGCGCTGAACGTGATTGCCTTTTCACGCCAGGGCCTTCCTGCGTGGTGCGATGGTCATGGCCATGACACCTGCCACGACACAGACAAGACCGATGGCTGCCGTCGGGGATAGAGGCTCGCCGAGAAAGATAACGCCGATGCCAACGCCGATCGGGACGCGAAGATAGGCCTGCGCCGTCGTGCCGACCGAGCCCAGGGTCTGGATAAGTCGGAAATAGATGCTGAAGGCGAGCGCCGTGGAGACGACCGACAGGCCGACCAGTGCCAGGATCGAGGCTGTCGATGGCGCAATCTGCCAGGGATGTTCGACAATCAGGCTCGCGGGGATCAGGAGGGCGGCACCGCAAAGCAACGAGCCGGCTGCCGGCATCATCGGGTCCAGTCCCTTGAAATTGCGGCCGAACAAGGCAGCACAGGCATAGCAGATCGATGCCGCGACAACGGAAAGCTGCGGCAGCAATTGGCGGCCCATGCCATGTAGCGCATCGAGGCCGATGATCAGGCAGATGCCCGCCATGCCGGCAATCACGCCAAATAGCTTGCGTCCCGTCAACGGCTCGCTGCGTAGCAGGAAAGCGGAAATCAGGAAGGCGAAAATCGGTGTCGTGGAATTCAATATGGTCGCCAGACCGGCATCGACGGTCTGTTCCGCCCAGGCGATCAACGTGAAGGGAATGGCGCTGTTGAGGCAGGACTGAATGAGGAAACGCTTCCATGTGGCGGCGTCTCTTGGCAGGCTCAGCCCGCGCCAGCGTATGATGGCGAGCAGGACAAGACCGGCGATCAGGGTTCGCGCAGCAATCAGCGTGATCGGCGGAATGGTTGCCACGCCAATGCGGATGAAGGTGTAAGAGGCGCCCCAGCAGGTCGCGAGTGCAAGAAGAAGCAGCAGTTCGGTCGTCAGGTTCGGTCTTGCCGGCGTCATCGTTTTTCACTCTTATAAGGTTTGGACATGCCATCTTTTAGAGTGAAGAGGTCGGCGAATGCTTCGCTCCCAACCGAACTATCACATGCGGTGGTTCATTAGTCTCGCAGCCGAAGCTCGTCCGTCTGCATCTGCATGGACCCCAGGGTTTCGAGAAAGCTCATGCCGAGCAGGCTCTGATCGAGCCTGCCCGCTTCGGCCACGCTCGCTTGGACATCCCTGCGCTTGATCGGGCCGATTGCTACGGAGCCGAGTTCTACGGGAGCCGCTCTGGCGCGGCCGTTGGCGGTCAGTACCGTCTGCGAATAGGTGAGGTTTTCCGGAATGATACCAACGCGCTCGGCGTCTTCCTGCGACAGGGCGATGGTGCTGGCGCCGGTGTCGATCAGCATGTCGATCGGTTGGCCGTTGATGATGACCTTCGCTTCGAAATGCCCGTTCGAACGCTTGTGTAGGATGACTTCCTGACCGCCTTCGCTCGTCGTGACGACGACTGCATGGCCGGGCATCAGGCCGGCGAAGAGGCGGTTGCCGACCTGTTCTGCATCGCGGCGATAGATGTAGGCGGTCGCAAGCGCCATGATGATGACGAACCAGATGAGAAGATTACGGATCGACTGGCTGACCGTATGCCGGCTAGCCCAGACCGCGGCGCTCATCATCAGGGCGATCGGCACGAGATAGACGACACGCGCGAAGTCGTCATTGCGCATGCCGAAGGTGGAGCCGGTATTATTGTTGAAGACGAGCAGTGCGAGGCCGATGCCGAGAATGACGAGAACGATGTTCAGGCGGTTCATACGGCGCTGCGCTCCCGTGCCATCCTTTGGCGGCGGGTCTCCCGGCGGGGCTTGCGCTCGACCTTGGTCAGGCGCTCCGGAAGCATTTCCATGATCTGACGGCGTTCGTCATCGCTATAGTTCATCCACGCGCCGATTTCAGCGGATGTGCGGCCGCACCCGAAGCAATAGCCGGTGTTCTGATCGATGGAGCAGACGAGGATGCAGGGTGTCAGCATGGGATCATATATCGATGCTTCAAACGCACATGGCAAGGGTGCAGAGCGACGCGATCTCGCAAATCTGCTGGGTCGCGCCGATCGTATCGCCCGTATGGCCAGTCAATTTCTGACGGATATATCGCGTGGCCAGAAATGCCGCGGCGCTTGTCGCAAGAAGGCAGCCAACCAGCGCCGGAACGCCCATGGCAGGACCGACGAGCAGTACCGCAAGGCCAAGTGTCGCAAGCAGCGCCAGCTGCATGGCGTCGCCATCCGGCTTGCCCGCTGATGCCGCGATCCCATCTGGTTTAGCTGGTGGCAGGGCGTACCAATGCCAGACCATGGCACCGCGGCTCAAGGTGGCCGCGGCGAGGATTGCGACTGCGGCGTCCTCAGGCGGGAGATGCCGGGCGATGGCGGCAAGTGCTGCCGCCCGCAATCCGAAGGACAGTATCAACGCTGCCGCCCCGTACGTTCCGATACGGCTATCCTTCATGATTTCGAGTGCGCGCTCGCGGTCCTTACCGCCACCCAATCCGTCTGTCGTGTCGCTGAGCCCATCTTCATGAAGGGCGCCGGTCAGGAGCGTGTGCACGGCAAGCGCCAGCAATACGGCCATCAACGGATCGGCGTTGAGGGCAAGCAGCACGCTGAAGGTCAGTGCAGAGGGCAGGGCGATCAGCAGGCCGGCGACAGGAAAAGCGCGTGAAACACGCGAGAGCTTGCCGTCATCGCCTTCGAAGAAGGACGACGGCACGGGAATACGGCTCAAGAAAGCGACGGAGCGCGCGATGTCACGCATATATTCCCGCATTTCTTCCTCTCCCCGCCATACGCGCGACAGCATCGGGCGCTTTTGGAGTTGTTCACGCCGATTCCCAGGACTAATAGAGTCGCACGCAAAGAACCCGATTTGAGACTAAAAGACAAGGAACGCATTCATGAGCGTCAGCGGCCTCCCATTCGACGATTTCCGCGCATTGCTGCGCGACCTTCCAGGCCCGGATGCCCGGGCGCTTGTGACCGCGCGCGAACGTGATGCACAGCTCACCAAGCCGCCGGGCGCGCTTGGAAGACTAGAGGAAATCGCTTTCTGGCTGGCGGCCTGGACCGGTCGTCCGCCGGCCGTGACCCGGCCTCTGGTGGCGATCTTTGCCGGAAATCACGGTGTCACCAAGCAGGGGATCACCCCGTTTCCGCCTTCTGTCACGCAGCAGATGGTGGAAAATTTCGCGGCCGGCGGTGCAGCCATCAACCAGATCTGCGTTGCCTACGATCTCGGCCTCAAGGTCTTCGATCTCGCGCTCGAGTTCCCGACCGGGGATATCACCGAAGAACCGGCATTGAGCGAACGCGACTGCGCGGCCACCATGGCCTTCGGCATGGAGGCGATTGCCGGCGGTACAGATCTGCTCTGCATTGGCGAGATGGGCATCGGCAATACCACGATCGCCGCGGCCATTCATTACGCGCTCTATGGCGGCAAGGCCGAAGACTGGGTTGGCCCAGGCACCGGCTCGGAAGGTGAGATGCTGAAGCGCAAGATCGCTGCCGTCGAGAAGGCGGTCGCGCTTCATCGCGATCATCTCAACGATCCGCTGGAAATCCTGCGCCGCCTTGGCGGCCGCGAGATCGCCGCCATGGCCGGCGCCATCCTCGCCGCGCGCATGGAGCGTATCCCTGTTATCATCGACGGCTATGTCGCGACGGCCGCTGCCTCTGTTCTCAAGGCTGCCAATCCCTCTGCTCTCGATCATTGCCTGATCGGGCATGTCTCGGCCGAGCCGGGTCATCTCCGTTCGATCGAAAAGCTCGGCAAGACGCCGCTTCTGGCGCTCGGCATGCGGCTTGGTGAAGGTACGGGGGCGGCATTGGCCGCGGGTATCGTCAAGGCTGCGGCAGCCTGCCATTCGGGCATGGCGACGTTCGAAAGCGCCGGGGTTACGAACAAGCACTGAAAAACCGAGCGACGAAACGTTGAAATAAACGTTTCGTCGCTCAATTTCCTGTAGATGATCGGTTTTCCGTCATAAAACTGCAATGAATTTCGAGGCGACGAGAGCTGTTGCCTTGCTTCGCCCACGGTGAGGCGGTATTCGCAAGGTATCCAGATTGCAACCGGGACAATACGGGCGGAGCGCGAATGGCTGAGTTTTCAAAATCAGCGGTCAATAAGGAGACCGGGATTCGGCACTTTTTCGCCGCTGCCGGCTATTCCTGGGGCGGATTTCAGCGGCTGTTGCAGGAATCGGCCTTTCGCCAGGAACTCCTTTTTGCCGGAGTGGGACTGATCTTATTGATTGCCGTCGGCGCGACCATCGGTGAGATCGTCATCGCGATGGTCTTGTTCCTTGCCGTCTTCGCAGTCGAAGCCATGAATACGGCGGTGGAAGAGGTGATCGACCGGATTTCGCCGGAGATTTCCAACGTCGGCAAACACGCCAAGGATCTCGGCTCCTTTGCCGTTCTCTGCATGCTGGTCGCGTCCGGTATCTACATGCTTTATGTCATCGGCAGCCATCTGCTGTTTCGCTAAAGCAATTCCAGGAAAAGTGTGGAGCGGTTTTCCGTCCGGAATTGCGAGACAAAGAGATAGAGCGATTCAGAGATTCCGTGAAAAGCTGAAGCGCTCTAACGAGCGACGTCCGCGCTTTGTTTAAGCAAAGCTCTTCTTGCGCCGTTCGGCGAGCGGGGCATCTTCGACCGCCGGCAGGCTTTGCAGCACGCGCTTGGGCGGTAGGATGGCGATGACTTCCGTGCCTTCCCGCAGCTTGGATTTCAGCATGAACTGACCGTCATGCTTGGCAAGAATGGCCTGTACGATCGGCAGGCCGAGGCCCGTGCCCTGTTCGGCGCTCTTGATGGCGATGGAGCCCTGGCCGAAGGCCGACAGCACAATCGGGATCTCCTCTTCGGGGATGCCCGGACCGTTGTCCTTGATCGCAACATATTCGCCGCCACCGGCGGTCCATCCGACCTTGACGCTGATCTCGCCGCCCTGCGGCGTGAATTTCACCGCATTCGACAGGAGGTTGAGGATCACCTGGCGCATCGATTTCTCATCGGCCCAGACGGAGGGCAGCTGCGCCTCGAATTGCGATGAGATCGAAATGTTCTTGGCGCGGGCACGCAACTGCACCATGCCGATGCAATCCTCGGCAATATCGAGGAGAGAAATCGCTTCTTCGTTCAGCTCGTATTTCCCGGCCTCGATACGAGAGAGGTCGAGGATTTCGTTGATCAGGTTGAGCAGGTGCTGGCCGGATCGATGGATATCACTGGTGTATTCGCGATAGGTCGGATTGTTGAGCGGCCCCATGACCTCGGCGGACATGACCTCGGAAAAGCCAAGGATCGCATTCAGCGGTGTTCTAAGCTCATGCGACATGGAAGCAAGAAAGCGCGATTTGGCGAGGTTTGCTTCTTCGGCACGCCTCCGGGCCTCGTCGGACATCGATTTCGCGACTTCGAGTTCCGCGATCAAATCGTCCTTCTCCGATTGGAAAGAGAGGATCTTCAGGTTCGACTGATACATGCGGTTGGTGATGAAGCTGAAGAATATCACGGCAACCGAAATGGCTGCGGCGAGGGCGATATCGGAAGGCCTTCGCGTCAGGATGGCTGCCACGGTCAGCGCTACGGTCGCCGGTGCGAAGGAAAACGGAACAGCTCGCGGCAGCATGAAGCTGGACATGGCCGCAATGCAGATTGCCGCTAGCAGGGTCGTGCCCTTGTAGAAGGCGAAGCTGTCGCCGCCGCAGGTCGCACAATTTTGCATCGCAAAGAGCGCCCAACAGAAGCCGACGAGCAATTGCCCCAGCAAAAGCAGCTGTCGCCACTTTCTGGCGCTTTCAGCTGACATTTCCTGCTTCTTGGCGCGTCGTCCGATCAGCATGTTGATGGCATGCGCCGTGAGGATCGGAATGGTCCAGAAGAGAATGCCGGCATCACGCGTCAGGTAGACGCCGAGAACGGCAACCACGATGACGAAGATCGGCACGACGGCGGCACTCTGCCGCAAGGTGTCGATATGCATCATCATCAGTTCGCGGTCGAAGTTGCGGCTGTGGCCGCTTTGCAGGCGCTCGCGCGTTTGCCGCACGGCCTTCGACACAGCCCGGTTACGGTGACTGCGCGATCGGTCGACAATGTTTTTATCTGTCGATGTGCTGACGCCGGTGCTCATGGTTACATTGAAACTTAGCCTGCCTGAGGCTACACCCTAGCGTTTAAATCTTAAGAAGATGCTGCGCCGAAATGATTTGTTTGCCATCTTCGCCAAGGATTTGTTCTTAAAGGAGGCAACAACGTGATGCGGTCGGGCCGCCTGTTTCGTGACGGCGTGGTCACTTTCGCGCTGCTTGCCATTCTTGCATTATTCGCGTTGAAGATGAACAATCGACCGGAAATCGTTCAAAATGGAAGCTTTTATGTCATTGACGGCGACACGCTTTCCACCAGTGGCGAGCGCTTGAGATTGAGAGGGATCGATGCTCCCGAATATCGGCAGCGCTGCCAACGCAATGGCGCGGATTGGGCCTGCGGCGAAGAAGCACGCAAGGCGCTTGCCACAATGATTAAGACCGGAGCGCCCGAATGTCGGGGGCGGGAGAGGGATCGCTATGGTCGCCTGTTGGTGACATGCGTCGCTGGCGATGCCGATATCAACGCAGCGATGGTGCGCAACGGCATGGCGGTTTCTTATGGCGGCTACGCAAGCGAGGAGCGGAGCGCACGGCAGGCGAAGGCTGGGCTTTGGGCCAGTGATTTCGAGAGGCCGAGCGACTATCGGCGCGAGGAGCGTATGGCCCATGACAATGATCCGATTGCCGGATGGCTCGGCTATTTGCGCCAGCTTGTCGGGTGGAGCGCCCCATGAAGCAGGAGGGCGAATTGCAAATCCTGCGTTCGGCGATTGCGGCCTGCCGTCTCTGTCGGGACGCACCGGCCAAGGGCGAGGCGGATCGCCTGCCGCATGAGCCGCGTCCGGTTGCGACACTATCATCGACTGCACGGATACTCATCGCAGGGCAGGCGCCAGGATTGCGCGTTCACGAGAGCGGTATGCCGTTCAACGATGCCTCCGGTGATCGTTTGCGTCAGTGGCTCGCCGTAGATCGCGAGAGTTTCTACAATCCGGATCATTTCGCCATAATGGGCATGGGCTTCTGCTTTCCAGGCTATGACAAGACTGGAAGCGATCTGCCGCCGCGCAAGGAGTGCGCACCATTATGGCGGCAACGGGCAATGGATGCGATGCCGCAGATCGAATTGATCCTGACGATCGGTCAATATGCGCAGGCTTGGCATCTCGGAGCGAAGCGCATGGGTTCGATGACCGAGACTGTCGCGCAGTGGCGGCGTTATCTTCTAACCAACCGGTCGCCGTCCGTCCTGCCGTTGCCGCATCCGAGCTGGCGCAACAGCGGCTGGCTGAAACGTAACCCCTGGTTCGAGGCCGAACTGCTTCCCATTTTGCAACAACGTGTGAAAAGCCTGCTTCCTTGAGAAAAAGTTTCTTTTCTGTCGCTAAAAATAAGCTATAGAGAGAATATAATTCGAAGGGATGCTTTAAATGGACCGTCTTGACCGCAAAATCCTGCGCCTGCTGCAGGAGGATTCCACTCTGGCCGTAGCCGATCTTGCCAAGAAGGTCGGTCTCTCGACGACGCCCTGCTGGCGTCGTATTCAGAAGATGGAAGAAGATGGCGTCATTCGCCGCCGCGTGGCCTTGCTCGATCCGGAAAAGGTCAACACGAAGGTCACGGTTTTCGTGTCCATCCGCACCAACAGCCACTCGATCGAATGGCTGAAGCGCTTTTCCGAAGTGATCGCCGATTTCCCGGAAGTGGTCGAATTCTATCGCATGAGCGGTGATGTGGACTATCTGCTGCGTGTCGTCGTCCCGGATATCGCCGCTTACGATGCCTTCTATAAGCGCATGATCGCCAAGATCGAAATCCGCGATGTCTCTTCGGCTTTTGCGATGGAGCAGATCAAGTATTCGACGGAGCTGCCGCTCGATTACATGCTGCTGGAAAATGCCAAGTCCAACGAGGACTGACATAGACTGAGCGCCGCTCTGATGAGGCGCTCAGGAGAAGCCATTGATTTCCCGGCAGCCTTTACTTCTTGTCCAGGCGCGCGAGCAGTGAGGAGGTATCCCAGCGATTGCCTCCCATCGCCTGGACGTCGCCGTAGAACTGGTCGACGAGGGCCGTGAGCGGCAGCTTGGCCTGGTTGCGGCGCGCTTCCTCAAGCACGATGCCGAGATCCTTGCGCATCCAGTCCACTGCAAAGCCGAAATCATATTTGCCTGAATTCATGGTTTTGTGGCGGTTTTCCATCTGCCAGGAACCGGCGGCGCCCTTGGAAATAACCTCCACGACCTTTTCGATATCGAGCCCGGCCTGCTTGCCGAAATGGATGCCTTCGGCGAGTCCCTGGACGATGCCGGCAATGCAGATCTGGTTGATCATCTTGGTCAGCTGTCCCGCGCCGACAGACCCCATCAGCCCGACCATGCGGGCATAGGCGTCGATGACGGGACGAGCCTTCTCGAAGACGGTTTCGTCACCGCCGCACATGACGGTCAGCACGCCGTTTTCCGCGCCTGCCTGTCCGCCGGAAACCGGTGCGTCGATGAAGTCGACGCCTTTTTCCTTGGCGGCTGCGTAGAGTTCGCGAGCGACTTCGGCGCTTGCGGTGGTGTTGTCGATAAGAATCGAACCGGCCTTCATGCTTGAAAGGACGCCGTTTTCACCCGTGGTCACCGAGCGCAGGTCGTCATCGTTACCGACGCAGGTGAAGACGAAATCGGCGCCTGCAGCGGCTTCAGCCGGAGTAGAGGCAAACTTGCCGTCATATTGCTTGGCCCATGCCTCGGCCTTGGCGGTGGTGCGGTTATAGACGGTGACGTCATGCCCGCCCTTGACCTTCAGATGCCCAGCCATGGGATAGCCCATGACGCCCATACCGATGAATGAGACCTTTGCCATTTCATAACTCCGTGACCGAATTTGTTTCGAAGGCTTAGCCGAAAGGCCAGGGAGACGAAAGACCGATTTGTCGGGCAACTTGTCACCATGGTATGTGATTTGAAATCTGATTTCCGTTTTATCCGTTTATTGGAATGGAATTTCGCTACTGTTGCGAATCTTCATAATTTCCTTTGTCGATATAATCTATGGATTTGCGATCTTAGGTCATCGACAACGAGCCGATGGCCGCGGAAGCGCCGAGGCCTCATAAAAAGGGATCTTCGATGATTTCGCGCAGACAGACACTCGGCCTTCTCGGTGCGACGGCGGCAGCTTTCGCTTTACCTTCCGTTCGACAGTCACGTGCGGCCGCAGCGACGACGCTTCGGATCGGCTGGCAGAAGAACAGCGTATTGGCATTGGCAAAGCGTCAAGGGGCGTTGGAAAAGCGGCTTTCCGATCGCGGCATATCCGTCGAATGGTCGGAGTTCACATCCGGCCCGCCGCTGCTGGAAGCTCTTGGCGCCGGTGCTCTCGATTTCGGTGCGACGGGCGATGTGCCGCCGCTGTTTGCGCAGGCTGCCAACGGCAATCTGCTGTACGTCGGCATTTACACCGGCAGCCCCGAAAGCTCCGCCATTCTCGTGCGCAAGGATTCCCCGATCCAGACGCTTGCTGATCTCAAGGGAAAGAAGGTTGCCTTCAAGCGCGGCTCCAGCGCCCACAACGTCGCCGTCAAGGCGCTTCGCAAAGGCGGGCTGACGATCAGCGATATCCAGCCGCTCGATCTCACGCCGCCGGATGCATCCGCTGCGTTCAAGACCGGCGCGATCGATGCCTGGTCGATCTGGGATCCCTATCTCGCCATTGCAGAGGCCGACCCGGATACCCGCATCCTTGCGACTGCGCGGGGCATCGTCGATTCCTTCAGTTATTTCCTGGGTAACGGCGATTTCACCAAAGATAACCCGCAGGTGATTATCGATGTCATCGACGAACTGGCCAAGGTGGGGGCGGCGGCGCAATCGGATTTGGACGGCACCGTTAAGGCCATGTCCGAAATCACCGGTGTGCCGGCCGAGGTGACGCGGGTGGTGCTGACGCGTCCTGGTGCAAATCTTGGCGGTGTCTCTACCATTACAGATGCGGCGATCGCCTATCAGCAGGGGCTGGCTGACGAGTTCTATAATCTTGGCATCGTTCCGAAGAAGCTCAACGTCACGGACATCGTCTGGCGACCAAAGGCGAGCTGACGCTGACAAGACCCACGGATATCGTCTCCGCCCGTAACACTACGGGTGGGGACTTTATGGGCAAAATATTTCGTCAAACGCCGACAATTAGAAAATCCATATTGTCGATGTAATCGATAGTCTATGCCATTATCCGGATCGAACATCGGGAGGTGGCTCCCGACCACGCGCATCCAGAAAGCAGGAAAGCTTCATGACCGCGACCGCAAAACCCATCGATTTTCTCTGGTTCATCCCGACCTCCGGCGACGGCACCTATCTGGGTACGGCCGATCTCAACCGCGGCCCGGAGATTGGCTATCTCCAGCAGATCGCGCAGGCAGTCGATCGGCTGGGTTATACGGGCGTGCTTTTGCCGACCGGCGTTTCCTGTGAAGAATCCTTCGTGACGGCTGCAGCGCTCTCGGCGCATACGCAGAAGCTGAAGTTTCTGGTCGCCATCCGCCCGGGTACGGCCTCGCCCGCCTATTACGCCCGTCTCGCCTCGACGCTCGATCGTGTCTCGAATGGCCGCGTGTTGCTCAACATCGTCGTTGGCGGCAGCCCGGCAGAGCTCGCCGGTGACGGTATTCATCTCGAGCATGATGAACGCTATGCCCATGCCGATGAATTCTTCCATGTCTGGGAGGAGCTGTTGGAGACGGGATCGTCCACCTTCGAAGGCAAATATATCAAGGCGACGAATGCGCGACTCGGCCTGCCGCCGGTGCAGGCGCCGCGCCCGCCGCTCTACTTCGGTGGATCTTCGGATGCGGGTATCGAATTCTCGGTTGGTCGCGTCGACAAGTATCTGACATGGGGCGAGCCGCCGGCGCAGGTGGCCGAAAAGATCAAGAAGGTGCGGGCAGCCGCTGCCAAGCGTGGGCGCGAGGTCAGCTTCGGCATTCGCCTTCACTTCATCGTTCGCGAGACGGACGAAGAGGCATGGGCTGCGGCCGACAAGCTGATTTCAAAGCTCGACGACGAGACGATCCGCGAAGCGCAGGAGCAATTCGTCAACCAGTCCGACTCCGTCGGGCAGAAGCGCATGGCGGCGCTGCATGGCGGTCGCCGGGACAAGCTGGAAGTTTCGCCGAATCTCTGGGCTGGCGTCGGCCTGGTCCGTGCTGGCGCCGGTACGGCGCTTGTGGGATCGCCGAAGACGGTGGCTGCAAGGTTGCGGGAATATCAGGAGCTCGGCATCGAAACCGTGATCGGCTCGGGCTATCCGCATCTGGAGGAAGCTTATCGTGTGGCCGAACTGCTCTTCCCCGAGCTGGGATTGAAGCGCGACGAGCAGCGTGCCGGGTTCCGCAACGAATTCGGCGCCAAGCAGATTTTCGCGGGCGGCAGTCATGGCGGCAATCTCAAGGTCGTTTCCGGCTCGTAACGCCAGATCAAAGGGAGATCCCCATGTCGGCATTCGACACGTCCTTCGTCCGCGTGGCCTCGGAACGGCGCGCACGCCAGGCCAAGGTCGCGCGGCAAGGCATTTCGTTCCAGAGGTTTCTGCCGTTCCTGCTGCCGGTTGTCGTCATCGCGGCATGGCAGCTGGGCTCGTCGCTTGGATGGATCTCCACCCGCATCATGCCGTCGCCGGCGGCCGTCGTGGTTGCCTTCTGGCAGACCACGATTTCCGGCCAACTCCCGAACAATATCTTAGTCAGCGCCGGCCGCGCGTTTGCCGGCCTGTTGGTTGGCTGCTCGATCGGCTTTCTGCTTGGCATCGCCAACGGCGTGTCGCGGCTGTCTGAACAGCTGACCGATACGACGCTGCAGATGCTGCGAACCATTCCGCATCTCGCCATGGTGCCGCTCGTCATTCTCTGGTTCGGGATCGGCGAGGAATCCAAACTGTTCCTGACGGCGCTCGGCGTGCTTTTCCCGATCTATCTCAACACCTACCACGGCGTGCGCAATGTCGATCGCGGGCTGATCGAGATGGGACGGGTCTACGGCATGAGCAACTGGACGCTGTTCCGGAAGGTCATCTTCCCCGGCGCACTTCCGTCCATCCTGGTTGGTTTGCGGTTTGCCCTCGGCATCATGTGGCTGACGCTCATCGTTGCTGAATCGATCGCGGCATCGTCGGGCATTGGCTACATGGCCAACAATGCCCGCGAGTTCGGCATGACTGATGTCGTGGTGCTGACGCTCGTCATCTACGCCATTCTCGGCAAGCTCGCCGATGTCGTCGCACGGGCGATCGAGCGCAGGGCTTTGCGCTGGAATCCGGCCTATCGGAATTGAGGAACCTCCCATGAGCGTCAACACACTCGATCGCCCGCGGGCGGAAGCCAAAAATTCCGCCGCGCAGGCGGCGGGCGCTGCGGCCATCCATATCAAGGGTCTGGAGAAGAGTTTCGGCAGCAACCGTGTCCTGCGGGGCATCGATCTCGATATTCCTGCCGGGCAGTTCGTCGCCGTCATCGGCAAGAGCGGCTGCGGCAAGAGCACGTTGCTGCGCATCCTGATGGGGCTGGAAGAGCCGAGCGCCGGCCATCTGCGCTTTGAAGCGGTCGATGGTGGTGATACACAGCCCAATACACGCATCGTCTTTCAGGAGCCTCGGCTGCTGCCCTGGCTTTCCGTCGCCGACAATGTTGCGGTGGGCCTGGGCGAGGGCGTGCCACAGGATATTTCGCGCAAGAAGACCGCGTCCGTTCTTTCGGAGGTGCAGCTTGCCGAGAAGGCCGGTGAATGGCCCTCGAGCCTTTCCGGCGGCCAGAAGCAGCGCGTGGCGCTTGCCCGTGCACTCGTCAGCAAGCCCGGGATCCTCGCGCTTGATGAGCCGCTCGGTGCGTTGGATGCTTTGACCCGCATCAGCATGCAGGAGCTGCTGAACCGCGTCTGGCGCGAGCTCGGCTTTACCGCCGTGCTCGTGACGCACGATGTCAGCGAAGCCGTGCATCTGGCCGATCGGGTCGTGGTGCTGGACGAGGGCCGGATCGTGCTCGATCTCGACATTCCCTATCCGCATCCCCGCCGTCACGGCAATCCGGCGCTCGCAGAGTTCGAAGGGCAGCTGCTGGCGGCAATCCTCGGTGACGCGCGGAATTAGAGCTTTTTCGCTTTTCTTCGAATCGCCAAAACGCTCTATCTTTTTGTTTTTACGCAATTCCGGACGGAAAACCGCTACGCACTTTTTCTGGAATTGCTCTAATTCGGCCTGCTATCGTCTCCCTCGACATAGAGCTTGAGGTTATCGAAGCCGATTTCTGTGCCCATGAGGCGAGAGCCGTTGTCGCTGTAGCCGTCGAGGAACACGACCTGTTCGACGAAGGTCATTTTCGTGCCGCCGGGTTCTGAGGCGAAGCTGACCGTTGCCAGCGATACGGAGATTCTGACGTTGTCGAGCATCATGTCGAAGGCATAAATGAAGCGCTCGTTCTGGACGACGTCGATATATCGCGCCTGATAGGCATGCACGACGCCTTCAGCTGAGGCGACGCGACTGCTTTCGCTGCCGCCGGCACGGAAATCGAGCTGGAACTCCAGCGACTTCCAATCCTCATGGCAGCCGAACCATTGCCGCTTCTGCTCCGGTATTGCCCAGGCATTGAAGACCTTTGGCAGGGAGGCTTTGAAATGACGTTCTATGGTGATCGTGGTATGGTTTATCGATCTTATGCTCATTCGTCCGTCGTCTCCGTCGATGTATCAGCAAGAAAGAGGTCGAGCCGGTCGAAGGTCCTGTTCCAGGATGCCTTGCGCTCGGCAATCCAGCGTTCGACAGCTGCCAGCGCTTCCTTGCGCAGGTGATAGGTGCGCACCCGCCCGGCCTTTTCCGACAGGACCAGCCCGCTCGTTTCCAGCACCTGCAGATGTTTCATCACGGTCGGCAGCGCCATGTCGAGCGGCTGTGCCAGTTCCGTGACGGAGGCCGGTCCACGCCCGAGCCTGTCGATCATACCGCGACGGCTTTGATCGGACAGAGCCTGGAACATACGGTCGAGCGCCTGCGGTTCTTCAAGCATTCGGCTTTTCCGGCCGGAACTGCGCCGGCAGCTTGTCACTATAAGGGTACATATGGAAATAGGGCATTGCTTCCTGCAGGACCCGGGCGAAGGATGGGCGCTCGATAAGGCGCCGATAATAGGCCTTCAGCCGGCCATGCTCCTCGCCGAAGGGGACAAGGGTTTCCGCGTAGAATAGAGCCGGCGCGGCGGCGCAATCCGCCATGGTTACATTGTCTCCGGTGATCCAGGTTTTTCCGTCCAGCTGCTTTTCGATCATGCCATAAGCGGTGCGCAGCAAGGTCTCGGCTTCGGCGACGCTTTGCGGGCGCCGCTCCCCTTCTGCGCGGCGCACGTCCGCGACGATCGCTTGCATCGGCTCCTGCACATAGAGATCGAAGAAGCGATCCCAAAGCCGCACACATAGGGCATCCGATGGATCTGTCGGCAGCAGCGCCCTTGCGCCGGGATAATGCCGGTCGAGATATTCGATGATGATACTGGTCTCTGGAACCGTGCTGTCGAGAGCTTCGTCGCGAAGCACCGGAAATTTTGCGAGCGGCCAGAGGCGCACCAGCGAGGCACGCGATTCCGCATTGCCGAGATCGATGATGCGGCTTTCGAATGGCGCCCCGTTTTCATAGAGCGCCATCAAGACCTTGTGGCAAAAGGAGGCGAGGGGATGCTGATAGAGAATAAGGGACACGCGGCGACCTTTCCGAGATCAAGGTTCGAGCTGATACTTATCTGAGTGGCTAAGTATCAGCTCGCCGGTCGCCGCGCAAGAAAATAGTTACCCAAATGGATAACTATTTGCAATGTGATATATTTTCCCTCAATCGGCGAGACGACGGGCGATGACCAGATGACCCGGGGTCGGCTGGCCATCTTCCATACGGACGTTGATGTCGGTGATTTCGACGAGTTCGAAGCCCGTCGCAGTCAGCCGCTCGCGCACATAGGCTTCCGAATGGGCGAAGCGCTGATGCGGGCCGACCATATAGGGACGTCCGGCCATGGTCGCCTCAGGCAGGGTCTCCGAAGAGAAGATGAAGAGGCCGCCCGGCGTCATGTTTTCGGCTGCGCCGAAGAACAGGGGTTCCAGCGCGCCGAGATAGGGCAGGACATCAGTCGCGGTGATCAGATCGAAGGCGTCCTCGTCATTGTCGTCTAGAAAATCCTCGACCTCGGCAACGAAGAGCGTTTCGTAGATATCCTTTTCATGAGCGACTTCGACCATGTTTTCGGAAATGTCGATGCCAGTAATATCCTCGGCGATATCGCGCAGCGTGCCGCCGGTGAGGCCAGTGCCGCAGCCAAGGTCGAGCATCCGCTTGAAGGGACCGAGGCCAAGAGCCTGCAGGCGCTGGCGCACGAGAACCGGGACGTGGTAGCCGAGCTGCTCCACCAGCACATCCTCGAAAATCTCGGCATGCTGGTCGAACAGGGTTTCGACATAGGCGTCCGGCGCTTTGGCCGGTGTCTCGCCGCGCCCCATCGAGGCGATACGCACGGCTGCGCCACCATGGTCTTCCGGATCGAGAGCCAGTACCTTTTCATAGGCTTGAACCGCAGCGTCGATATCGCCCGCCTTCTCCAGTGCCAGTGCCTGGTTATAGGCTTCCGCAAGCGCGTCTTCGTCGATCTTCTTCTTTGCCATGAGTGACAGCCCTTCCATTCGTCACGCAGGCATTAAGGCGCTTGATCGCCTTTTGCAATGCTTGGCGCGCAGGCGCAGAATATGGGCTTCAGGGAAGGCGACTTGGGGGACGCTATCCGAACAAAAGAATAAGGGAGGAAAAATCATGGATAATGAACGCACCACACCGTATCCGACAAGCAGCCCGGCAGAGCGCGGCCGTCCCTCTTTGCCGTCCACATCCGCTGAAGTCACAAACACCTTGACGCACTATTATCGGGGCGAACTGGGGAGGATGACGAGCTGGCGCGATCGCATCGACCGGACATCGAATTGGGCGATCACGGTGGTTGCAGCCCTGCTGTCCGTATCGCTTTCGACACCGACGTCGCATCATGGGGTATTGTTGTTCGGAATGATGCTGATCACACTGCTGTTGCTGATCGAGGCGCGACGATATCGCTTCTTCGATGTCTATCGCTCGCGGGTGCGGCAACTGGAGCGGCACTACTTCGCGCAGATTCTGGCGCCGCAAACGGACCTCAATCCTGATTGGGCCCTGTCGGTCGCCGCCAGCCTGCGTTCGCCCCGGCTGCTGCTCAGCTATTTCGAAGCAGCACAGCGGCGGTTGCGGCGCAATTATTGCTGGATGTATGCGATCCTGCTGCTGGCATGGATCCTGAAGATCTCGACGCCAAAGCTTCAGACCAGCGGCGTAGCGCAGGAGCAGCCGCATTCATGGAGCTATATTGCCGACAACGCGGCTCTCGGGCCTATACCCGGCTTGCTCGTCATCCTCCTCGTCGGGGTCTTCTATGCCGTCGCCCTCTATGGCACGCTCCATCGTGGGCCGGATGACGGCGATTTCGTCCATGGCGAAGCGCATGTCTGATACACGTGTCTCTGACGTGTGACGGGGAGCTGGGCAGATCGAAGCCCGGCGGTTCTAGTGGAGAATGAATTCTCCCTTTAGCGCTCGCCATTCCGTCGCTGAAATCAGCTTGCGATGGACATAACGCACGGAATGCAACGGCCCATCCAGCGTTTCCTGCCAGAATTTCAGGAAGCCGCGCATTTCCGGGAAGTTCGGGGCGAGATCATAATCCTGCCAGATATAGGTCTGCAGGAATTGCGGATGATCGGGCAGGCGGTAGAAGATCTGCGCCGTCGTCAACCCATAACCCTGCAACTGCTTTTGCATGTCGTTATGCATGAGCTTTCTCTTTCCGTTCCCATTCTTGTTCGTGACTCATGGTCACTCAAATATGGAAACAACAGATGGTAAACTCAAGCTTTACAAAAATGTCATGATGGAAATTTATTCACAGAAATCAATGTATTAGCAGCGATTGCATGGGGGTGCTGCCAAGGCTGCGCCCAGGCGCAGCCTTGGCCGGGATCAGCGCTTGAGGTGCCGTGTCAGCCCGCCTTCCATCCGCGCCCAGCCGTTTCGCATGAGTTCGACAATCACGAGATAGAAGATCGCAGCCCAAAGATAGATCTGGTAGTCGTAGGTCCGCGAGAAGGCGTAGCGTGTTTCGCCCATCAGGTCGAAGACCGTAATAATGGAGACGGTTGCCGAACTCTTGATCAGCAGGATGATCTCGTTGCCGTAGGGGCGCAGCGCCACGATGAGCGCCTGGGGAATGATGATCTTGCGGAAGGCGATCCAGGTATGGATACCAAGGGCACTGGCCGCTTCCCGCTGGCCCTTCGGCACGCTCTGAATAGCGCCCCGGACGATTTCCGTCTGATAGGCCGCCGTGTTCAGCGTCATGGCGAAGACGCCGCAATAGAAGGGGTCCTTGAAGAACCACCAGAGGCCGATATCCTCGAAGAACCAGCGAAAGCTCGGGAAACCGTAATAGACCATGAAAATCTGCGCCAGCAGCGGCGTGCCGCGGAACAGATAGACATAGCAATAGGTCAGCGTGCTCAGGATCTTGTTGCTCGACATACGGGCAAAGGCCAGCGGTATCGAGAGAATCGCGCCGAGGATAAAGGATGTGGCGACCAGCTTGACCGTGATCCAGAGACCGTGAAGCAGCCGTGGCCCATAGGTTTCGAGCTTGTCAACATCCCACCCGCTTACAATCATTGCCAGCAGCGAAATACCGAGAATGGCCCAAAGGGTCAGAAAAAAATAACCGGCGATGCGCGCCTTAGAGAGCTTCGTGACCGTCTTCGGCGGCGCCGGCTGCGCGGCGATCAGAACTTCGGCATGGCTCATCGATGGACCTCCGCACGTTTAGCCCATCGATCGAGATAGAAGAGGCCGACGGAAGAGATGACGGCCAGTGTCAGATAAAACAGGCAGGCGATGGAATAGAAGGTGAAGGGCGCCTTGGTGGCGCGGACGGCAATCCCCGTCTGTCTGATGATATCGGCAAGGCCGATGATGGACACGTAAGACGTATCCTTCAGCAGGTTCATCCAGAGGTTCCCGAGATTTGGCAGGGAAATACGCACGAGTTGCGGCACGATGATAAGCCGCATGGTTCGTGCCCGATGAAATCCAAGTGCATCGCCTGCCTCATATTGACCTTTGGGAATGGCTTTGAAGGCAGAGAGGAGGACTTCCGAACAATAGGCGGAAAAGACGATTGCCAGCGCCACCATGCCGGCCGCGAAGGCGTTGATCTCAACGGGTCCGTCATAACCGAATTTAGCGAGCACGGACTGCAAGAGGATCTGCATGCCATAGTAGATGATGAAGAGCGTCAGCAGCTCCGGCAGGCCACGGAAAATCGTCGTGAAGACACCAGCGGCGAGCCTCAGCGATTTCTCTTCCGATTGCTGCGCGAGCGCAACGAAGAAGCCGATGACGATGCCAAGCGGCAGCGTCAGGACCGAGACGGCGATGGTGATCTTCAAGCCGCCGGCAAGCTCGTCGCCCCATCCCGTGTCACCACAGGCGAGCATCGTATTTTGGCCGAACAGAGTGAACAGTCCGGCCGGACCACACAATGGGTCAAAAATCGTACTCAACCAGGTCCACAAGGAACCAAGGGCGGAAAACAATCCGCTCATGCCATATTTCCCCTAGCGGCTTTTGCCGCGTTTCTGCTTATATTCATCTCGTTGTCAAACAAAAACGGCGGAAGGGCAAGCTTCCGCCGTCGTCTTTTCCCAGGGAATCGACGGGCGATCAATCGCCGTAGACGTCGAAATCGAAATACTTATCCTGGATCTTCTTGTAGGTGCCGTCAGCGCGGATCGCAGCGATCGCGGCGTTCAGCTTATCCTTGAGGGCCGCATCGCCCTTGCGGATGGCGATGCCTGCACCGACGCCGTTGATGACCGGGTCGCTTTTCAGCGTACCGAGCATTTTGCAGCAGTTGCCTGCATCGGACTTCACCCATTCGGACAGCACGACGACGTCGTCGATGGCGGCATCGATACGGCCGTTGCTGAGGTCGAGCTTGTATTCGTCAGCCGACGGATAGAGCTTGAGCTCGGCATCCTTCAGGTGGGCGGACGCATAGTTGGCATGCGTCGTGGAGGACTGTGCGCCGATTGTCTTGCCCTTCAGGGCTTCATCGGTCGCTTCCTTGAGAGTGGAGTCCTTCGGAATGGCGATTGCCGGCGGCGTGTTGTAAATCTTGTTGGTGAAGTCGACGATCTTCTCGCGCTCGGGTGTGATCGACATGGACGAGATGATCGCGTCGAACTTCTTGGCCTGCAGGGCGGGAATGATGCCGTCGAAATCCTGGTTTACGAAGGTGCACTTGACCTTCATGTGATCGCAAAGCGCATTGGTTATATCGATGTCGAAGCCGGTGAACTTGCCGCCGGCGTCAAGCGATTCGAAAGGCGGGTAGGTCGCGTCCGTGCCGAAGACGATCGTGTCGCCGTCGGCAAGCGCCGCACCGGCGACGAGCGACATTGCGGCGAAGGACGCGGCGGCAATAAGACGAGTGGAGATGCGCATATTGACCCTCTCTGTTGGTGGCCGGCAGCCCATTATTGTTTTTGGCAGACGGCTCGAGTGGAGCGGGCCGGTGGCCCGCCTCGCGGCGATATTCGTACTTTTTTTTGGGAAAATGCAACTGGAATTACAAAGGCAATCTGCCTTTGCGCAATGCCGCCGTAATGCACGCGCTACACAGGTAAATCTGAATGTAAGCCATCCATTGCGTTCAGGCAGGGTTAATTACGGCAACCTAATAGTGCGGGAACATATAGCGGCTTGCCGCGATTCAGCCTCATGAGAACCGAAAATTGGCCGGGTTCCTGAGGCAATCGCCTTGCCGCTCAGATTCGCAATTCGGCGGACAAAGATCATAAGAGGAGACCCCTATGGGAAAGCGATCCAGACTATTTGCCAGCGCCGCGTTTCCGCTGCTTTCGCTATCGCTCGCCTTCGAGCCGGCAGCAGCCGCGGCCCTTCGTGAACAGCCCATCGCACCGCTTAGCAATGGCCTCGTCGGCGTAGCCGCGACTGCTGCAGATACAAGTTTCGAGGTGGCGCAGCAGGAGGCGCCGGCAGCTCAGCCCGATGAAGAGCAGCTCAAGCACAAGAAGCCTGCCGAAGGCGGGGAGGGCCAGAAGCATCAGGGTGGCGGCGAGCAGCAGCACCAGATGAAGCAGGCTGAGCCCGAGGGTGAGCCGCAGCAGAAGGCGCCGAAGCAGCCGCAAGCGCAACCGCCGAAGGCCGACCATCAGCAGCCCGCCGAGCAGGAGCAGCCGAAGCCGCAGAAGCAACAGCCGGCCGCAGAGGCTCCCCCCGAGCCGAAAAAGCAGCGCCAGCAACCGGCCGAAGAGCAGCCTCAGACACAGCCCGAAGCCAAACCGCAGCCTAAGGCTGTCGCTCCCCAGGCAGAGCCGGAAGCACCGCAGCCGAAGCCGAAGGTCAAGCAGCCCGAAGCCAAGCAGCCTGTGGAGCAAGAGCAACCGAAGCCGCAAAAGCAGCAGCCGGCCGAAGCGCCGCAGCCGAAGGCAGAGCAGCAGCCTGCAACGGAAGCGCAGCCGGAAGCACAGCCGCCGAAGGCCAAGCCTGGTTCGAAGGCGCAGCAGCCGGCGCCGGCCGAGAAGCAGGCTCCCGCGGCGGGCGAACAGCCGAATCAGGAGGCCCAGCCTGGAAAGCAGGCGCAGCCCGAACAGAACGCCCACCCCAAGCCGCAAGGTCAGACCGAAGCTCCGGCGAAGCAGCCTGCCGAGCAGCAGCCGGCACCGGCCGGTGAACCTGCCCAGGGACAAAAGGCACAGCCGGGAACGCAGCCTCAGACGCAGGCACAGCCCGGAACGCCTGCTACCCCCGGCGCTACGCAGGGGCAGAAGCAGGGTGGGGACAAGACCCACGGCAAACAGCCGCAGAACCAGCAGCAGGGCGAGCAGCCCGCGGCCAATCCGCAGCAGCCGGCCCAGCAGGGCACACCGCAAGGACAACCAGCACAAGCTGGCAATCCGGCAACGCCGCAGCCTGGCAAGCAGCAACCGGCCAATGGCGCTGCGACGCCCGCTCAAGCTGGTGCAACGGCTCCCGCCGCCAACGGCAATGGCCAGCAGGCTGGCGAAATTAAGCTGCCTCCGGCCGAGCAGGTCTCGCCGCAGGAACTGGAGCGCCGTAAGAAGATCGCGGAGAATCCCGCCTCTGCCAATGGTCCCGTCATCCTGCCCGTCGAAAACGGAAGCGCGGTTCTGGACAGCCAGAAGGATGCGGTTCGTCGTGGCGAGCATCTGAACAACGGGCAAAATCCCGCTGCCCCAGGCGCCCAGGGTGGTCGCGGACAGGCGGGTCAGGCTCCGCAGAGCGGGCAGGCCCAGACCGCCCCGGCCCAGCAGCCGCCACCGGCTTACACCAAGCCGCCGACCTCCGACGCTGAGGCGCAGCGCGCGACAGCCGGCGCTCAGCAGCAACCTCCGGTCAAGATGGAAGCCGTAACCAGCGAGCAGGGTCGTCGCATCGATCGCCGGCCGGACTTCGCCCCGCCACAGGGAACGACGGTGCAGACCATCATCAATCAGGACAACCGAACCATCGTCAACGTCGACAACACCTATGTCGTTCGTCACGATGACAGCGAGCGCTTCATTCGAGGCGGCGAGCGCCCGGTCTACGAACAGCTGCCGCGTGACCGCTACCGCGAGACGATCGATCAGCCCGATGGTGATCGCGTCATCACGATCCGCAACCGCTACGGCGACATCATCCAGCGCTCGCGCATTGACTCCAGCGGTCGCGAATATGTGCTGTTCTACTCGCCGGAACTGGAAAATCGTCCCGACAATGACGACTACTACCGCGATCCGGGTGAAGATCTGCCGCCGATGCGACTGCTCATTCCGCTGAGCCAGTACATCATCGATACGGCATCGAACCGCAATGCCGACTATTACGACTTCCTGCGTGAGCCGCCGGTCGAGCCGGTCGAACGTATCTATTCGGTCAACGAAGTCCGCTATTCGGCTCGTATCCGCGACAAGATCCGCCGTATCGACCTCGACACGATCACCTTCGCGACGGGCAGCGCCGAGATTCCGATGTCGCAAGCGAGCAGCCTTCGCGGTGTCGCCGATGGCATGTTGAAGATCATCAAGCGTGATCCGACGGAAACCTTCCTGATCGAGGGCCATACGGATGCGGTGGGTTCGGCCCAGAGCAATCTGATCCTGTCGGACCAACGCGCGGAATCGGTCGCCAACGTGCTGACGGATGTCTACGGCATTCCTGCCGAAAACCTGGTCACCCAGGGCTATGGCGAGCAGTATCTCAAGGTGAATACGCTCGGTCCGTCGCAAGAAAACCGCCGCGTCACGATCCGCCGCATCACGCCGCTGGTGCGCCCGGTCGCATCGAACCAGTAAGAAATGGCTTACAGCTTGATAGCAGGGGCCGCCGGGAAACCGGCGGCCTTTCTATTTCGTCGGTTTGCCAAGGCCGACTTTCGCGGCGATGAAGTCGGCGATGGCGAGAGTGTCGTTGAGGTCGAAAACAGCGAGCGGAGCGGCATCTTCCACCGGATGGTCGGCGGCGATAGCGACGATGTGAGGGTCCTGTGGGGCGAGCGGTTCGCGCTTAGCCGCTTCCAGCCGGCGCGCCTCGATTTTCGGGATGGGTTCGCGCTTGTAACCCTCGATCAAGACAAGGTCGCAGGGGGCGAGACGCGCCAGTATTTCTTCGAAGCTCGGTTCGGCGGCGCCGCGCAATTCGTGCATGATGGCATAGCGCGTGCCGGAGACGATGGTGACTTCATGCGCGCCCGCCTCGCGATGGCGAAAGCTGTCGGCGCCGACCTTGTCTATATCGAAATCATGATGCGCATGCTTGATGGTCGAGATGCGATAGCCGCGCTGGGTGAACTCCGTCACCAGCCTCACGGCAAGCCCCGTCTTGCCGGAATTCTTCCAGCCGGCAATGCCGAAGATTTTGGGCCGAGATTTCGTCATGACATGTCTTCCAAAGCTGCCAGCCATGTCTCCGCTTCGGCGAGATCGGCTGGCGTATTGATGTTGAAGAAGGGATCGAGAGGCCCGATTGCCGTTTCGACCGCCGGGAATTCCACCCGCCGCACCTTATGTCGAGCGAGGAAATCCCTGACGCGCCGTTTGTCGTCGGAGGAGATCCATAGTTTCAGATCGGCGGTGGCTGAGACGGGCCAGAGACCGAAAACAGGATGATCCCGGCCGAGTGATGCGGCAATGGCAATCTCATCGGGGCCATGAATGACATGGGCAAGGCGCGCGACAAGATCGGAAGGAAAGAACGGGGTGTCGATGGGGATGGTGGCGATGTGCGAGACCTCAGGGTGACGCAATTGCGCATCCTGCAGCGCGGCAAGCACACCTGCAAGCGGCCCCAATTTACCGGGAGTTCTATCCGGAATGAGCCGCATCCCCATGGCGTCAGGCCAATCGGCATCCGCATTCAGTGCGATCGGTTTGAGCTGCCGTTGCCCGATCTTCGACGCGATACGAGCGATCAAGCTTTCGCCGGCGAGCAGCGCAAAGGCCTTGTTTGCGCCCATGCGGCTGGAACGGCCGCCGGCGAGCAAAACGACGGGAATATCTTCCGGGTTGGGGACGAAGTCGGACATGATTGCGACCTCAGGCGGGAACGCGGGGTTCTGATTCCTGCGCGACAGGCTCGGCCGCCCGCCGTCTGCTTTCGCGATAGAAAGTATAGATACCGGAGGCAATGACAACGGCTGCACCGAAGACAGACCATCCGTCCGGCAATTCGCCGAAGGCGATCAATCCGAGCAGAGCCGACCAGATGAGACTGAGATAACGGAACGGCGCGACGAAAGAGATTTCGCCCGTGCGCATGGCCAATATGACGCCCTGGTAGCCGATCAGCACCAGAACGGAGGCCAGCAGGATCTGCAGGAGCGACGTCGTGCTCGCCGGCTGCCAGCCGCCGAAGGGGATGATGCACAATGCTCCGAATATGGATATGGAAATTGCGGTGCAGAGCGTGACCATCAGCGACGGCACGTCCTTGTCTATACAGCGTGTCGCCAGATCGCGGGCGGCGGTCGCAAACATGCAGGCGATAGCAAGGAGGGCCGCCGTCGTGAACCCGTCACGGCCGGGTCTGATGATGATCAGCACGCCGACGAAGCCGACGGCAATGGCCGTCCATCGCCTCCATCCCACAGGCTCCTTCAAGAAAATCATCGCGCCAAGTGTCACGGCAAGCGGAACAGCTTGCTGGATAGCGGAGGCATTGGCGATGGGCATCATTCCAAGAGCAGTGATGTAGGTTGCTGCCGCCAGAGCTTCGCAGGCGATGCGCAGCGCAATCATCGGCTGCAGGATGACGCGCCAATTGCGCAGAGCGCCCATTCGACGGGCAAGCAGATACACAAAAAAACTCGTGAACAAGCCGCGGATGAAGATGATCTCGCCTGCGTTCATCGTAGCGATAACAGTCTTGGATAACGCATCGCTGCAGGAGAAGCCGGCCATGGAGGCCGCCATGAAGAGTGCGCCCTGCGTATTCTTGGTCAGTCGCATGAGAAAGATGAGTCCCCCGATATACCCGTCTGGATTAGCGCCGTTTTCAGCAAATTGGAATCGGCTGTGTTTCGGCCGAAGTTGAATTCGTTTGAGCGGCGGTCAAATTCGATTGTGCATTGCGGGATATTTGTCATTCAGTGACGTAATTTTTCGCGCTGTGGTCGCGGAATGATACAGTGGTTGCAGTTTTTTTGACGTTGCAGAGGCTTTTAGGCAGGCGATTAATGCTTATTCAATCTTATTTCCCGAGGCTCTCAGCGGTTTTGCATGAGGCAGAAGCCCTTACCGCAGCGCAGCAGGAATGACGATCCCGCCTTCGCTGGAGATTTTTAATAATCCAGTTGAGGCGCCGTATGTTTTTCATTGATCGTCTTTTGCAAGGCCGCAGGATTGTCACCAAAGTCCTTATTTTCGTGGTGCCTCTGGTGGTTCTGATCGCCGGCGTCGGCCTGGTGGGCTATCACACGGCCAATATTCTGAACGGTCATATGACCGTGACGCGCGCCACGATCGAGAATATCAGCGATTTCGAGAACCTTCAGGCCGCCCTGCAGGAATTCACGGGTTCACCTTCTGATGACACGCGCCAGACATTGGCCGCCAAGATCGACGCGCAGGAACAGGGCGTCCGTCGCTTAAGTGGGCTGCTCAGTGACGATCAGCGCGCCAAGATCATTCCGGTCACCGAGCTTGCCGCCAAGATGCGCACGCAGGAAGCGACGCTCTGGTCTATCAGACAGAAGCAGGACAGCGATGTCGAAGCCATCCGGAAGGCGGTGCAGAATATTGAGGCGACCGCCAAGGCCGCCGGTAAGCAGATCGACATCATCCGCAAGGATTTCAGCGACAAGGAAACCTTCGCCAAGGAACTGCTCTACGATGCTGCGGCCTATAAGGGCCTGTCGGAGAAGATGAGCAATCTGCGCATCCAGGTGCAGATGGCTGCCGATTCCACCGAGGAGATTTCAGACGCGCGCACCTATGCGGACGCTATCCTGAAGCAGGTGACGGTTTCCAAGGCACTAGTTTCCAAGCGCGGCGCCAGCCTCGTCGCCAATGCCTCCGATGCGGCCGACAAGCTCGATGCGGTATTGAAGGGATCCGGCACGCCGGACCAGAAGGTCGAGGCGATGGGGCCGATCCTGCAGAGCTTCGTGAAGATCGAGGGCGAGATGACCCTGCAGTCTGCCAAGAACAGCGATACCGCCGCCGATCGTTTCGTCAGCCTCGACAAGATCATCGACGGCCAGAAGGAGCTTCTGGATCATGTAGATCAGGCGCTTAGTCTGGTCGATCGCCTGATATTGCATGCCTCGCGCATGGAAAACGTTCGCGATGCCGCCTCACGCGAACCGGTGCTTGCGGATCTCAAGGATCTGCAGAGCATAGCTGCAAGGATTTCGGAGCTCGGCCCGACCAACGCCACCATGCGTGATTTTGCGGCTCACATGAAGCCGCTGATCGAGGGCTTGACCAATGGATCGGCCGACCTGCTGCAGACGGCAGCCGACTGGAAGACGACGCGTGTTCAGTCCAACACCTTGCTCGCCGATGCGATGACCTCGCTGCGTGGCTTCGTTGCTCAGGCACAGGAACTTGGCAAGGAAGACAGCGAGCGTTCGGCCAACGTCTCGGTCATCGCCATGATCGTTGGTACGCTGCTTGCCATCATCGGCGGCCTCATGCTCGTAGAAACCCTGCGCGGTCCGCTGAAGCGCGTCGCCGACGTGATGACGCGCCTTGCGAGCGGCGACCTGGAAGTCGCGATCGACGGCCGCAATCGCGGCGATGAGATCGGCGACATGGTACGCTCCGTCAGCGTCTTCCGCGATGCCGCGCTTGAAAATGTCCGGCTGGAGCGGGAAGCCGAAAGCGCCCGTGCGCTCTCTGCGGAAGAGGCTGCCCGTCGCGCCGCCGAGCGTGCCCGCATCGAAGCCGAGCAGAAGCAGGCACTCAATGCGCTGGCCGACGTTCTCGCCAAGCTTGCCGACGGCAATCTGGAAGAGGGAATGCGCGAGGACCTTTCGGCTGACTTCGTGGAAATGGCCTTCACCTACAATCACGCGGTCGAGGCGCTGCGTGAGACCCTGACGGACGTGCGCTACACGGCCGAGGAGATCAAGGGCGGCACCGGCAATCTTGCCATGTCGGCCGACGACCTCGCTCGGCGCACCGAGCAGCAGGCTGCCGCCCTCGAGGAAAGCTCGCGGGCACTGCATCGTCTCAGCGACGTTGTGCGCTCGACCGCCGATCGTGCACGGCAAACGGCGACCTCCGTCAACGAGACGCAGGCCTATGCGACCCAATCGGGCGAAGTCGTCGCCAAGGCTGTGGGCGCCATGAGCGAGATCAACCGTTCGTCGGAGAAGATCGCCACTATCATCGGGGTCATCGACGAGATCGCCTTCCAGACCAACCTCCTTGCTCTGAATGCCGGTGTCGAGGCAGCCCGTGCCGGTGAGGCCGGCCGCGGCTTTGCTGTTGTCGCTCAGGAGGTGCGTGAACTTGCGCAGCGCTGCGCCAATGCGGCAAAGGAGATCAAGGGCTTGATTTCCGCAAGCTCCACCCAGGTGCGGAACGGCGTTCATCTGGTCGAGCAGACCGGCGCAGCTCTGACCGAGATCATCAACCACGTCACCGGCGTTCAGAGGCTCGTTGCCGACATTTCGTCGGCGACCACCGAGCAATCGACCGGTATCGAGGAAGTCACCCGCGCGGTTTCCGAAGTCGAGCTAATTACGCAGCGGAACGCGGCGATGGTCGAGGAGAACAATGCGGAGATCCACGGCCTGCGTCAGCGCGTGGACATGCTTTCGGAAAAGATCGATCGCTTCCGCACCGGCGATGGCGAGGCGGAGCATGCGAGCTATGGCAATGCGGATGCACGTTACCGCGCCGCGTAAGGCTGCATCGATGGAAAGACTATCATGAATCGAAAAGCGCCGGGCCAACGGTCCGGCGCTTTTCCATTGAAGTCTGTTTTCCAATTACTGAATTGCGAGCGAATTACTGTCCGAGATGGAGCGTCTCGCCATCGGCGGGAATGAGCAGCCGCGAGGGATCGAGACCGCCTGCCTCTGCGGTTTGGCGAAGATCCTGGCGCGTGATGGTCGCGTGATCGAGTGCTTCCATGTGAGTTGCGACGATGGTTGCTTGCGGGGCGAGGCGGCTGACTTCGAGTGTCTGTTTGTCGTCCATGACGATCAGGTCGCCATCCCAACGGGCGCCGCAGGAATGGGTGACGATGATATCGGGGGAGAATTCACGGATCGTTTCGGCGACCGGAGGGTAAAGCACGGTATCGCCAGCCCAATAGACGGTGGGTTCGCTGACAGCTTCCAGCGTGAGGCCGATGACCGGCCCCATTTTTTCCACCACTGACCCAACGCCGTGGCTGCCTTGCCGCGGCGTGATTGTTACGCCTTGCCAAACGACCGATTGCGTGAGGGGCGTGACGTTTGCGAATCCCGCGTCGCGGATACGTCCTTCGTCACCGGGTTGGCAAAGGATCGGCAGTGTTTTCGGCACGCGCTCCTTCGCCACGGCATCGAAATGATCGGTATGGAGATGCGATACGATCACCAGCTCGACGCCCTGGAGAATGTCGTCGATCGAACGCGGCAGTTCCGTCATCGGATTGGGAGAGCGGCCGGTGAAGGACGGGAGACTGTGGCGCGGTGCAAAGTAAGGGTCGATCAGCAGAATATGGCCGCCATAGGTGACCTTCAGCGTCGCATTGCGAATAAGCTCAAGCTGCATATTTGATGTTCTCGGTGGGATTTAGCCGCCGGTGACGCTCATGTGGCGACCGACTGCCGGACGGTTGTGCGTGCGGTCGATGATGAAATCATGACCCTTCGGCTTGCGGGTGATGGCTTCGTCTATCGCTGCATGGAGCAGGGCGTCATCCTCGCTTGCGCGCAACGCCGTGCGCAGGTCGGCCGCGTCGTTTTGCCCGAGGCACATATAGAGCGTGCCCGTGCAGGTGAGCCTTACGCGATTGCAGCTCTCGCAGAAATTATGGGTCATGGGCGTGATGAAGCCGAGGCGACCGCCGGTTTCGGCGACTTCGACGTAACGGGCAGGGCCGCCCGTCTGGTAGGGAATGTCCACCAGCGTGAACTCACGCTCGAGATCGGTGCGCAACTGGGAGAGCGGGAGATACTGGTCGGTGCGGTCTTCGTCGATCTCGCCCATGGGCATGGTCTCGATGACGGTCAGGTCCATGCCGCGACCATGCGCGAACCGTAGCAGGTCGGGAATTTCGGTATCGTTGAAGCCTTTGAGCGCGACGGCGTTGAGCTTGATCTTCAGACCGGCTTTCTGCGCTGCGTCGATGCCTTCCATCACCTTGGAGAAATCTCCCCAGCGGGTGATCGTGCGGAATTTATCAGGATCCAGTGTATCGAGCGACACGTTGATGCGCCGGACGCCGCTATCGTAAAGCTCTTCGGCATGGCGGGCGAGCTGCGAGCCGTTTGTCGTCAGGGTCAATTCGTCAAGCGCGCCATTTTTCACGCTCTCACCGAGCTTGCGGACCAGAAACATGATGTTCTTGCGCACCAGAGGTTCGCCGCCGGTGAGCCTGATCTTGCGCACGCCCTTGGCGATGAAGGCGGAACAGAGCCGGTCGAGCTCCTCGAGCGTCAGCAGATCCTTCTTCGGCAGGAAGGTCATGTGCTCGGCCATGCAGTAGGTGCAGCGGAAATCACAGCGGTCGGTGACGGAAACGCGGAGATAGGTGACCGCACGCCCAAAGGGGTCGATCATCGGGCCAGTATCTGCTGCCAGCGGCGATGCGCCGCCTATCGTGCCAATTATGCTATTCACTCGAACCTCCGTCAGGTCACTAATGTGTGCATAGGCGATTGTTGCGTCAAGGAAAATGACTTTCAATTATACTTGCGTGTAGACCTGTCGCGGCATAATTCTCGAAAAGACGCTGAAGGACATGGGAAAATCGATGAGTGACGTTTGGCCGACCGAATTGCGGGTCTCTAAGGATCGCCATCACCTGTTGGTGACGTTCGACAACGGCGCGAGCTTCGACTTACCGGCGGAGATGCTGCGGGTGCTGTCTCCCTCCGCGGAGGTCCAGGGACATGGACCGGGACAGAAGGTTACCGTACCGGGCAAGCGCAACGTCGGCATCATGTCGATGACGCCAACCGGCAACTATGCCGTTCGCATCGGCTTCGACGACATGCACGATACCGGCATTTTCACATGGTCCTATCTGCGCGAGCTTGGAGAAAAGGGCCAGGAGCTTTTCGCGGCCTACGAGGCTGAGCTGAAGGAAAAGGGTCTCAGCCGCGACCCGGTTGGAAAGCCGCGCTAGCAAATTCCAGTGACGGACAGGGGACGCAAAGTATGATCCTTGGTGGTAGGGAAAACTGGCTTCGCGCCAAGGGCAGCAAGAACGAGAGCAAGGTTTCCTTCGTCGAGCTGTTTTTCGATCTGGTTTTCGTTTTCTCGATCTCGCAGCTTGCGCATGCGCTGGCCGAGCATTTCACCCCATTAGGGGCGCTCGAGGCCATCATGCTGATCTTCGCGGTATGGTGGGTTTGGGTTTTCACCGCCTGGGTGACGAACTGGCTCGATCCGGACCGCATGCCTGTGCGCATCATGCTGTTTACGCTGATGTTTGCGGGACTTATCCTTTCCGCTGCTATCCCCGAGGCCTTCGGCGAGAAGGCGATTTTCTTTGCCGGCGCCTACGTCTTCATGCAGGTGGGCCGTTCGCTGTTCACCGTCTACGCCCTCAAGAATGCCAGCGCTGCCAACCATCGCAATTTCCTGCGCATCACCAGCTGGCTGATCCTGTCCGGCATCTTCTGGATATCAGGCGCCCTGATGGAAGGGGAAATGCGCATCATATTCTGGCTGATCGCGCTCCTCATCGAATATGCGGCTCCAGCGCTTGGCTTCCGGGTACCCGGGCTCGGCAAGTCGACGACGGCGGACTGGAATGTGTCAGGCGCGCATCTGGCCGAACGTTGCGCACTCTTCATTATCATCTGCCTCGGCGAAGCGGTCCTGCAGGCCGGCAAGACCTTTGCCGAACAGCCGGTGACGCCCTTGATCGTCGCGGTGTTCATCACCGCCTTCGTCGGCACGGTTGCTCTGTGGTGGATTTACTTTCAGTTTGGTCATGAAAGGGCGGCCCATCGTATCGAACATGACGACACGCCCGGCAGCCTTGCTAGGCAGGCGTTCACCTACGCGCATATTCCGATCTTGGCCGGTATTATCCTGAGCGTCGTGGGAGATGAATTTCTCTTTGCTCATCCGCATGATGCAGCGGATATGCATGCCGCGGCCGCCATTCTGGGTGGACCGGCGGTCTTCCTGCTTGGAAATCTCTGGTTCAAAGGGGTAACCACCGGCCGGCCGCCGCTATCGCATATGGCGGGGCTCGTCGGGCTGGCGCTATTGCTTCTTACCTTGCCGATGGTCGTGGTCTATCAGCTCGGCATTCTGGCGACGGCCGTGCTCGTCGTCGTTGCGATCTGGGAATTCGCCTCGTTGAACCGGGTCGTTCCTTCGGCACGCTCAGCCGGCGATCACTGATCGCCGACGGGCTCCAGTGGTTCACGCTCTTCGTGCATCAGGAGGCTGACGACGCGCTCCATATGCACGGTGATCGCGTCGCACTCTTCGATTGGCGCATCCGAGAGCATCCGGTCGATGAGCGTGGTCTGGATGGTCATGGCCTCTTCCGTCACGCGCCGGCCTTCCTCGGTCAGGTGGAGGCGGAGCACCCGCTTGTCGAGACGATCGCCGCGGCGTTCGATCAGCCCCCGCTTTTCCATCTGCGGCAACAGCATGCTCATGTTGGAGCGGCCGACCAATAGCTTGCGGGCGAGCTCCTGCTGGGAAATGCCTTCAAAGCGAAACAGGTTGACGAGAATGTCGAGGTGTGGAGGCTTGATGTCGAGATGGGCCAATGCCCGTCCGAGCGATTGTTGCATCAGCTGGCAGGCGCGCGCCACGGCGATCCAGCTTCGAAAACGCGGATGGTCCCAGGGAAGGGATTGATTTTTGTTCATCGTTGTACTTTATTGTTCATAGTTGAACATTATCGGATTCCCACTATGCCATCCTTTGCGCTCAAGGTCACCCGGTCGGGTCTCGCCGGTCTCGAAAGGCTGTCTCCGAGGCTCGCCGGCAAGGCAGCTTTCCGGCTTTTCTGTCTGACGCCATCGCGTCGGCCGCGCGGCTCGAAGGCCAAGGCGGCATATATGGAGGGCAGGCAGCGTCTCCTTGCAGCGGAGCAGGTGATGCTGCCGTTTCCCGGCGGCCGCGCCATGGCTTACCGTTTCAATGGCGGCGCCAAGGGGCCGCGCAGACGCTATCTTGTAGTCCATGGCTGGGGCTCCAGCAGTGAATACATGTCTGAGCTGGCTGCATTCGTTGCCGATAGTGGGGCAGAAGTGATCTCGCTCGATCTGCCCGGCCATGGTCGCTCGGCCGGTCGGTTCCTGAATGTGCGTTTGGCCGTTTCCGCTATCGCGGCGGCGTCGGCGCGCTTCGGAGCCTTCGACGCAGCGATCGGACACTCCTTTGGTGGGGCATCCCTGGCACTGGCATCCGCGGGCTTTCTGCCTGATATCGAGCCGCTTCGTCCAGGCAAGCTTGTGTTGATCGGTGCGCCGAGCGCCATGGGCTGGCTATTCAAGGATTTCGGTCGACTGATGCGGCTCGGACCTGCGACCCAGGCGGCCCTGGAAGACGAGGTTCGCCTGATAACGGGCAGGACGCTTGTTTCCTATGACCAGAAACATGGACGGCTGGATCCGAGCCGGCCTGTTCTCGTCATCCATGCCGAGGATGACAAGGAGGTGAGCGCCGATCATGCGCGCGGCTATGCGGCCGAGGGGCCGCATGTCCGTCTCTTCTGGGCCAATGGTTTCGGGCACCGGCGAATCGTCAGCGCCGCACCCGTGTTCGACGCCATCCAGGGCTTCCTTACCGAAGATACCCAGAAGGAAAATCCGCTCGAAAATCATGACGGGACGGTGCTATCGTTCTACCGAACTCCGCTGCGTCGCTCGTCATAATAGTCTGCGCCGCCCCGGATCCGAGTGGAATGCCACAGAGAAGCGTGAGGCCGCATGCACATCGTCACATCCGTCGAGGAACTGAAGCAGCTCTATGGCGACGCCGGCGAGGCGTCGATCACTAAGGTGACGAGCGTTCTGACACCGCTCTATCGCCGAATGATCGAAGCATCGCCCTTCATGGCACTGGCAACGGTCGGGCCTGAGGGGCTTGATTGCTCACCGCGTGGCGACTTGGATGGAGTCGTTCGCGTAGAGGACGAGAAGACCCTGCATCTGCCGGATTGGCGCGGCAACAACCGCGTCGACTCTCTTGCGAATATCGTTCGCGATCCGCGCATAGCGCTGATGTTTCTCATCCCGGGATCGAATACGACGATGCGGCTCAATGGTCGAGCAGTCGTCTCGATCGACCCGGCCTTGCTCAACAGTTTCGAGATGGATGGCAAGCATCCGCGCTGCGTTGTCGTGATTACGATCGAGGAAGTCTATTTCCAGTGCGCGCGGGCGATTATGCGGGCCGAGCTGTGGAATGCGGAACGGTTCGTCGATCCGGCAAGCCTGCCATCGCCGGGTATGATGCTGAAGGCGGCGAAGGCCGATTTCGATCAGGAGACTTATGATCGCGAGGCGCCCGTACGGGCGGCCAAGACACTCTGGTAAGCAAGCCGCCGGCATGCCTGGGAAAGCAGCGCCGGCGGTTGGTTGGCTTCGCTTCTAATTCTTGTAGATGAGCCAACTTTTGGTGAAATCCTTCTGCATGCCATCCTGATAGACGCTGCTGCAATTGCGGCCGGCATTCTTGGCGCAGTAAAGCGCCAGATCGGCCTTGTTATACAGTTCCCCGGAATCGGCCGCTTCCGAGGCCATGCAGATGCCGAGGGAGAGGGTGATCGGACCATAGTCGACCCTGGTGCGCGAATTCTTGAACGGCGTCGCCTCCAGGGTGCGACGGATCCGTTCGCAAACCGTCGTAACTTCCTCGATGCTGGTGGCTTCCAGAATGAGAGCGAATTCCTCGCCTCCGACGCGGGCGACGAAAACGTCGCGACGTACATTGGCGCGGATGATGGAGGCGACGGTGGCGAGAATCTTGTCACCTACCGGGTGGCCGAACGTGTCGTTGACCCGCTTGAAGTGATCGATATCGGCAAGAACCAGAGCGGTCGTCGGCCGGGTAAGCTGGTTGTCGAAGATGGAGATCAGCCGGTCCTCGAAGGCGCGGCGGTTGGAAAGCCGGGTTAGCGAATCGGTGTTGGCGATGCGCTTGTATTCGTCCAACTCCTTGCGGACCAGATCCATTTCCTGGTTGCGCTCCACGACATGCTCGACGGTCTTTTCACCGTGAGCCATCGTATCGCCGGTCGCTGTGGCGAGCATGTCAATGGCGCTGCGCAGCAGTTCGGCGCTATTGTGGCTTCTGGAGCTTATGCTTTCACTGGTTTCGCCGAGCAGGCGGTTATAGCTTTCGAGTGTTGTCTGTTCCTGACGCAGGGCGCGCAGGACGGCATCGAGTTCGGAGGCGAGGCGGGTATGCGCTTCATCGAAGACACGAGCCGCATGATGCGGAAAATACTTGGCGCCGATCGCGTCCAGCTCCTCCTGGGTGGCGTTTTTGCCCAGAGCTGCCAGTTCACGCGTAAGAGTGGGATTGGAGCCGATATAAGCTTCGTAGAAAAGTTCGTAATTGCGCGGAATAGGTGCGACCCCCATGGATCGCATGGCGTAGGTAATTTGCCCTGCCACGTCGGGAATTTGCGCCTTCGGCGTAATCGCCGTACTCATCGATGAGCTCCGTAACATGTATTTTTTAAATCTCTTCTTTATCTACGCAAAGATTATTTGAGAAAATATTAAGAATGTGATTATGAAAAATCCTCTGACACTATGGTTTTATTCAAAAATAATACAATTGAAGAGGGTTTTACAGAAAGGGGCGCCGATGCGCCCCTTTTGATATGCTCAATTCAAAACAGCTATTCTATCCAAGGTTAAGTTCCTGAAAGAAATCATTGCCCTTATCGTCAATGACGATAAAGGCGGGAAAATCTTCGACCTCGATCTTCCAGACCGCTTCCATGCCAAGTTCCGGATATTCGAGTACCTCCACCTTCTTGATGCAATCCTGGGCAAGGCGGGCAGCCGGCCCGCCGATCGAACCGAGGTAGAAGCCGCCATATGTCTTGCAGGCTTCCCGTACGGCACGCGAGCGGTTGCCCTTGGCGAGCATGACCATGGAGCCGCCGAAGGATTGGAACTGGTCGACGTAACTGTCCATCCGGCCTGCGGTCGTCGGGCCGAACGAACCGGAGGCATAGCCGGCTGGCGTCTTTGCCGGGCCGGCATAATAGACCGGATGGTTCTTCAGGTATTCCGGCATGTCTTCGCCCTTTTCCAGGCGTTCGCGGATCTTGGCATGGGCAAGGTCGCGCGCGACGATGATGGTGCCGGTCAAAGAGAGGCGCGTCTTGACTGGGTGCGCCGATAGCTCTGCCAGGATATCCGCCATCGGCCGGTTGAGATCGATGCGGACCATGGATTCCGAGAGCTTGGCTTCGTCGATCTCCGGCATGTACTTGGACGGGTCGGTCTCCAGCTGTTCGATGAAGATGCCGTCGCGCGTGATTTTGCCTTTCGCCTGGCGGTCGGCGGAACAGGAGACGCCGAGGCCGATCGGCAACGATGCGCCATGACGGGGCAGGCGGATGACGCGGACATCATGGCAGAAATATTTGCCGCCGAACTGTGCGCCGACGCCGAGGCTCTGCGTGAGCTTATGGATTTCCTTCTCCATTTCGATATCCCGGAAGGCATGTCCGCTTTCGGAACCTTCCGTGGGGAGACAGTCGAGATACCGCGTCGAGGCCAGCTTGACCGTCTTCAGGTTCATCTCGGCCGAGGTGCCGCCGATGACGATCGCGAGATGGTAGGGCGGACATGCCGCCGTGCCGAGCGTCAGGATCTTCTCTTTCAGGAAATCCAGCATGCGATCGTGGGTCAGAAGCGACGGCGTGCCCTGATAGAGGAACGTCTTGTTGGCCGAGCCGCCGCCCTTCGCGACGAAGAGGAACTCGTAGGCGTCGGTGCCTTCCTCGTAGATATCGATCTGTGCGGGCAAGTTGTTCTTGGTATTCCTTTCCTCGAACATCTTGATCGGTGCGAGTTGCGAATAGCGCAGATTCTTCTTCTCGTAGGCGTCGAGTACGCCCTTGGCGAGCGCGCCGCTGTCGCCGCCTTCGGTCCAGACGCGGCGGCCCTTCTTGCCCATGATGATGGCGGTGCCGGTATCCTGGCACATGGGCAGCACGCCGCCGGCGGCGATATTGGCATTCTTCAGCAGATCGTAGGCGACGAAGCGGTCGTTATCGGTCGCTTCAGGGTCTTCCAGGATCGATGCCAGCTGCTTCAGGTGGCCGGGGCGCAGCAGATGGTTGATGTCGGCAAAAGCCGTTTCGGCAAGGAGACGGATGCCCTCTGGATCGACGGTCAGGATTTCCTGGCCCTTGAAGGTGTCGACGGATACATAGTCGCCCGAAATCTTGCGGTAAGGGGTCGTGTCGTCGCCGAGGGGAAATAGATCGTCAGCCATATGGAAACCTTTCAAGCCGGATGGCGGGGAAGATGTTTGGAAACGATCTAAATCCGGCTTGAGGCAAAAGCAATTGTTTGGCTGACAAGTTGAAATCTCAAAATGGGAGATGCGCAGGTCGGGTGGGTCTTTTGACGTTGAGATCTTGTGCCCGGCCCCTCACCCTAGCCCTCTCCCCGCTCATGCGGAGAGAGGGGATGACCGTGCAAAGACAATGTTGTTCCGCCAGGGGAGATTCACTGTTTAACGAGGTAAACTCCCTTTTCCCGCCTGCGGGGAGAGGGCTGGGGTGAGGGGCCAGGCAGATCGTTGCATCAGACGCGAACGTGCCTGATGATCACCGTTCACTTCGGGCCGATCATCGTTTCTGGGCGGACGATGGCGTCATATTCTTCCGAAGACACCAATCCGCTTGCCAGCGCCTCTTCTTTTAGGGTCGTGCCGTTCTTATGGGCCGTCTTGGCAATCTTGGCGGCATTGTCGTAGCCGATTTTCGGCGCGAGTGCCGTCACAAGCATCAGGGAGCGCTCCAGGCCAGCCTTGATGTTGTCCTCGCGCGCCTCGATACCGACGACGCAATTATCCGTAAAGGAGACTGCGGCGTCGCCGAGCAACTGCACAGACTGCAGGAAATTATAAGCCATCATCGGATTATAGACGTTGAGCTCGAAGTGCCCCTGGCTGCCCGCAAAGGTCAGCGCGGCGTTGTTGCCGAAGATGTGAATGCAGACCTGCGTCAGCGCTTCGCACTGTGTCGGATTGACCTTGCCCGGCATGATCGACGAGCCTGGCTCGTTTTCCGGCAGTGAGAGTTCCCCAAGGCCCGAGCGCGGACCGGAGCCGAGCAAGCGGATGTCGTTGGCGATCTTGAACAGCGCGGCGGCGGCGGCATTGATGGCTCCGTGGCTGAAGACCATCGAGTCATGGGCAGCCAGCGCTTCGAACTTGTTCGGGGCGGTAACGAAGGGCAGGCCAGTGATCTTGGCGATCTCGTCGGCGACCTTCTCGGCAAAGCCGATCGGTGCATTGAGCCCGGTTCCAACCGCAGTGCCGCCCTGGGCGAGTTCGCAAAGGCCCGGCAATGTCAGCTCGATGCGCTTGATCGAGGAGGCGACCTGCGCGGCATAGCCGGAGAATTCCTGGCCGAGCGTCAGCGGCGTTGCATCCTGCGTATGAGTGCGCCCGATCTTGATGATATGGGCGAAATCGGCCACCTTCTTTTCCAGAGCAGCATGCAAATGCCGCAGGGCCGGCAGCAGGTGATGGACGATCTGCTCGGCGCAGGCGATGTGCATGGCCGTCGGATAGGTGTCGTTCGACGACTGGCTCATGTTGACGTGATCGTTCGGATGCACCGGCTTTTTCGAGCCCATGACGCCGCCGAGCATTTCGATCGCGCGATTGGAGATCACTTCATTCGCGTTCATGTTCGATTGCGTGCCCGAGCCGGTCTGCCAGACCACAAGCGGAAAATGCTCATCGAGTTTTCCGTCGATGACTTCCTGCGCCGCCGCAACTATCGCTTTGCCGAGGGTCGGATCCAACTGGCCGAGCTCCATGTTGGCACGTGCGGCCGCCTGCTTGACGATGCCGAGGGCGCGCACGACCGATAGCGGCTGCTTCTCCCAGCCGATCTTGAAATTGCCCAGCGAGCGTTGCGCCTGCGCGCCCCAATAGCGGTCGCTAGCAACTTCGATCGGGCCAAATGTGTCGGTTTCGGTGCGGGTGGAGGTCATCTTCCTGGTCCTGCTTTCCATTGAGACGGATAGCAGCTCATATAGGTCCGAAAGGGCCTCATGAAAATATCAAAGCGCCATTTGATGACTATTATAGTCATGTTTTGCTTGGTGCGGCGTGCTCTTTTTAACACGCTGCCCATATATTAACGGACACGCATTTTCGGGCGCTTAAAAAGTCTCCAAAAATTCAATAAAGCATTAACCAATAATTTCATATTTTTGTGTGGACTGAGCCGCGAAAGACGCCACCGCTTCGTCACATGAAGTTGAGGCATTGAACGAAAGGCGGGCCTCGCCGTTTTCATAGTGTGAGTATACGATGTCGAAGACATCGCGGCCGAGTTGAAAACAGCACCGCCAAGCTCGAAGTCATCGCACGATACAGGGACTGATTACAGAATGAAACTTGCTTCCAAAGCCACCGCATCCGTCCTGGCTCTCTCCTGTTGCCTTTCCTCGATAGGCGCAACCTCCGCAAGTGCCATGACCCTCATGGATTTCATCCGTGGCGGCCAAGGCCGTCAGCAGAGCACGCAGGTTTCGGCTCCCGTTCCTGTCAATCCGGTGCAGACGCTGGATCCTGATCAGCCTCCGCGAGTAAGGCAGCCGCTGCCGACCGTCGATGCGCCAAAATATTATACCTATAAGGCCGACCAGATGCGTTTGGTGTCGACGGCGCATTTCGCTGACCCGGTCGTGACCGGTGCCGTTGCAGATGCTTCTCCCTCGCCAGTTGCGATCGACTCCGAGATTTCGCAGCGCCGCTATCTGGCAGATGCGCGCGTCATGGCGACCAATGATATCGCCAAGGCGATCGAAGCCTATTACGCCGATCAGAGCAAGCCGCTTCTCTGGGTTGCCGATCATGCCGTCAGCGACAAGGCGAAGGCTGCCATGGCGGCTCTTGCCGATGCGGGTTCCGTCGGCCTCGATCCCGCCGATTATGCGGTAACTTTGCCCAGTGCCGATGCGGAAAACGCCGATCCGGTCATGCGCGATCGCGCGCTCATGCAATTCGAGCTCGCGCTGTCCAGCAAGATATTGATGTTTGTTCAGGATACGGTTCGGGGTCGCCTCGACCCGAACAAGATTTCCGGCTATCACGACTTCAAGCGCAAGGACGTCAATCTGACGGCGATGCTCGATGTATTGCGCGCCAGCCCGGATGTTCCAGCTTATCTGAACAGCCGAAACCCATCCAATCAGCAATTCCTGGCCTTGAAGGCGGAACTCGCGAAACTTCGTGCGGAATCCGGGTCGGACGGCAGCCATATCTCCATTTCGCTGAGCGGAATTCTGAAGCCGGGCGGCAGCTCCCCGGAAATGGCCAACATCGTCAAGGCGATCCAGCACCGCGGATCGGATGCGCTGAAGGCCGCCCATGCCGATCTTTTCGATGCCTATCTGGGCACGCCGGACTATACGCCCGAACTCGTGTCGCTGGTTGAAGACTTCCAGCGCGAGAAGGGTCTGACGGCCGATGGCGTGATCGGCTCGTCCTCCGTTCGCGCAATGGTCGGCGAGAACAATGACGTGAAGATCCAGAAGCTGGTCGTCGCCATGGAGCAGTTGCGCTGGCTGCCGCCTGAGCTTGGCCCGCGCTATGTCTTCATCAACCAGCCGGCTTTCATGGTCTATTACTACAATAACAACCAGGAGCAGCTGTCGATGCGCGTCGTCGTCGGCAGCAAGCAGCACCAGACCTTCTTCTTCGAGAATCAGGTGCAGACGGTCGAATTCAATCCGTTCTGGGGCGTTCCACAGTCGATCATCATCAACGAGATGCTGCCGAAGCTGCGTTCCGATCCGAACTATCTCGATCGGATGGGCTATCAGGTCGAAGTCGGCGGTCGTGCTGTCGCGTCCTCCAGCGTCGACTGGTACGGCTCGACGAAGAGCATCTCGGTTCGCCAGCCGCCGAGCAGCGACAACGCACTCGGTGAATTGAAGATCCTCTTCCCGAACTCGCACGCGATCTATATGCACGATACGCCGCAGAAGAGCTTCTTCAAGAAGGATATGCGCGCACTCAGCCACGGCTGCGTCCGTCTTGCCGATCCGCGCGCTATGGCCGCCGCCGTGCTGAACACGACGGTCGATGACGTCGCCAAGCAGATCGCCACTGGCCAGAACAAGGCTGTGGCCGTGCCGCAGAAATTCCCGATCTACATCGCCTATTTCACGGCTTGGCCGAACAAGGACGGCGTCATCCAGTATTTCAACGACGTCTACGATCGCGATGCCGCCACGCTGAAGGCGCTGGATGCGACCTCAAAGGCACGCACCGCCCAGATCTAAAGTCTGTTCAGCGGAGAAAACGAATAAGGGCGGCCCATCGGTCGCCCTTTTTGTTGCCTGTCGCACGGGAATGTCACGCGGCTCTAGCGGGCGATTCAGTTCAATTCTTCGCCTCGATTCGCCACTCCCGGCCGCCGAAGGTGACGTCGAAGCGCGAGAGGAAGGAGCGACCGAGCAGCCCGTCGACCTCCGTGCCAAGCGCTGCGTTGTCGTCGAGAACCACGGCCGTGATATCGCTGGCCTGGACATGCCCAACCTTCACGGTAGTCGCCGTTGTGCGTGTGGCTTGAGAAACGCCGTTTGCCGTTTGAAGAGATATTCCATTGTTGCCGTCGACCGGCAGCTTGGCTCGTGCGGCGAAGGCTTTGCTCACCGCCACGAAGCTTGCACCGGTGTCGACGATGAAAACGCCCTCTGTGCCATTGACCGAGACCTTAGCAAGGATGACGTTCTTGCCCTGCGTCGGAAATCGGTCGCTGCCGGTGGCGTAGGTCGAGGCGCATTTGCCCATGGTTTCATAGAGTTTAATGATCCCACGCACGACCGCTGTGTCATTGCGGTCGGGATTGGTGGAAACCCAAAGCTGAAGCGGCCCGATCGCCTCGCAATATTCACCAAGCTCGCGGTAGCTGGCGGAGATTCCCTCAAATACCGCGCTGTTCAGTATCGCGATATTGTCGGTAAGGCCGATGACCGAATAGTAGTCATCGATCGCGTCCCGATATTTCTTGGCATTTTGGCGAATTCGCGCACGCTGGAAATAGAAATCAGGCATTCCCGGTGACATTGCTATCACTTGGTTCGAGACTTTCAGCGCTTCGTCGAAGTCGCTGAGATCGTCCAGAATTTGGGCGGCTGAGCTTAAGGCGATATTCGACGGTTTGCACTTGTCGGAGAAGGCAATGAAGACTTTGGCCGCTTCTCGGCGATAGCCCTGCTTCGCTAGCTCATCTGCGAATTTGTAAACTGCATTCCAATCACAATGCTCTCGCCGTAACATATCGAGATCGGCTGCCATCGCAGGTCTGCCTGCAACAATGTTCGGCAAAGGTGCGATGTCAAAATGCTCATAGACCGCGGTAAGAGCGGGATCGGGTTTGGCACCAACTCCGGTTTCCGTCTCGACGTAACCGATAATGCGGTCTCCGAAGATGTAGAACCATATACCTCCGCATAGTGCACCGCAGATGATCAGCGTTCGGACAATAGGAGCAAACCAGCCTCTGCGGCTTGGCAATCTACCGGCATTACGGTCTTCGGGATCTGCTACGAGCAAGGGAAGCGCTCCGCTATCGAGTTATTGTCCCACCTCGGTCGCGCAGGGGGGGCTTTCCCTCTAGCGGTCCAAATACTGAAGGCAGAACCTCGATAAGTTGTGGCTGAAGCGCGTGAATCGCGCAAGGCCCACCACAACCTAGGTCGCTGAACCAACAGAGATCTTAGCTATGTCAGGCGGCTAGCAATCCCTCGACCAGCTCGGGCGTCAGTTCGTCGTAGTGGTAGATGATGCGGTTCGGTCCGAGCGTTTCGATGCCGACATCGGAGTAGCCGAAAGGGACGGCGATCGAGGGGACGCCGGCATTGCGGGCGACGAGGATGTCGTTGATGCTGTCGCCGATCATGATCGTACGGGCGATGTCGCCGCCGGCGCGCTCCACTGTGCCGATCAGGTGCTCGGCATTCGGCTTGCGGACGGTGAAGGTGTCGCCGCCGGTAATGGCCTCGAAGTAATGCGTCAGCTTCAGCCGGTCGAGCAAGGTGCGCGCCAGCGATTCCATCTTGTTGGTGCAGACGGCGAGCTTATAGCCTTGGCTCTTCAGCGTATCGAGAGCTGCAAGCAGCCCCGGGTAAGGCTGCGTCACACCTGGCATGGTTTCCGAATAATGAGTGATGAAGCGCTGCAGAAGCGCGGGCAATTCTTCCGATGTCAGCATATAGCCGTGCAGCTTACAGGCTCGCTCGATCATGACCTGCGCGCCGTTGCCGACGAGATGCGTCACGTCATCGTAACTGACCGGGGGAAGCTCGAGCGCCGCGATCGTATGGTTCAGGCTGACGATCAGGTCCGCATGCGTGTCCAGCAGCGTGCCGTCGAGATCGAATACGACAAGGGGGGATTTCACCAGGAATCGGCCTTTGCAGAGAAAAGAGTGCGTCTTTTGGAGTTAAAAGATCGCGTAGGCAATTGCAACTGAAGTGCCGGAATGCCTTGGCGGGAAGGGGCCGGGGATTTCTATATCACGCCGTTATTTTGGCTTTCGTTTGGCTGGAGAGCCGTGTAAACAGCAGACCAACGTAACAATGGGAGCAGGTGGCGCATGGACGCCCGCCAGATGAAGATTGAGGCTGCGAGAGCCGCGCTCGCTCATGTCGAGAGCGGCATGCGGCTCGGGATCGGCACCGGCACCACGGCGGAGGAATTCGTTCGCCTGCTCGCCGAAAAGGTTGCTGCCGGCCTCTCGATCCAAGGCGTTCCGACGTCCGAAAGGACGGCCAAGCTTTGCAATGAGCTCGGCGTCCCGTTGAAATCCCTGGACGAGCTTCCCGAACTTGACCTTACCATCGATGGTGCCGATGAGTTGGATGGCGCGCTGACGCTGATCAAGGGCGGCGGCGGTGCGCTGTTGCGCGAGAAGATCGTTGCGGCATCGTCAGCCCGCATGATCGTCATTGCGGATCAAAGCAAGGTCGTCGAGACGCTCGGCGCATATCCATTGCCTATCGAGGTCAATCCGTTCGGGCTCGTTTCCACCCGCATCCTCATCGAGAAGGCGGCCTCGCGTCTTGGGCTCTCGGGCACCCTCAACATGCGCCGCTCCGGTGACAGCCTCTTTGTCACCGACGGGGGGCATTACATCGTCGATGCATCTTTCGGCCGCATTCCTGATGCAGAGGCGCTGTCGAACGAGCTCTATTCGATTCCCGGCGTTGTCGAACACGGGCTCTTTATCCATATGGCGACATTAGCGATCATTGCCGGCCCTGCCGGTGCGCGCACGTTGCAGGCCAACAATACATAGGAGCACTCATCTCATGATCAAATTTGCGGGTCTTGGCCGTCTTGCCGCTGCAACCATTCTTCTTTCCGGCATTGCCTTCGGTTCGGTCAACGCTCAGGAAGTTTCCGAGGATCAGATCAAGGCTGCCCGCGCCGCGATCAATGCTCTCGGCATTACCAACCAGTTCGACAATATTCTGCCTAATCTCGCCGAGCAGCTGAAGAGCACGATGATCCAGGCAAACCCGAATTTCGGCGATGCGATCAATTCGACTGTCGATGCCACCGCGCTCGCGCTCGCACCACGTCGTGCCGATCTGGAGCGTGAAGCTGCCATCACCTATGCCAAGGCTTTCTCGGCCGACGAACTCAAGGCGATCGCCGATTTCTACGGTTCGCCGGCAGGCAAGAAGCTTCTCAAGGATGGTCCGCTCGCCACCCGCGAACTCTACAAGGCCGCCGATATCTGGAGCCAGGGCATTTCGCGCGATCTCGCAAAGCAGAGCAACAATGCTCTGCAGAAGGTCGTCAAGCAGCCGGTCGTTACGCCGGATGCCGGTGCGGCCGCTCAGCCGGCGCCGAAGCAGTAAGCGACGCGTCTTTGCTGCATTCGTTCCGAAAGAGATGTTTCGTCTTTTTGGTGCGTACGGCAGGCAGCTGAAATTGGAAGCCCGGATCGATTCCGGGCTTTTCTTTTTATGTTCCGGCTCCCTATATGAGTGCGACCCCCATTGGCGCTTCGCGCGCATCTGACGTCTACAGGAGCGATCCATGCCTTCGTTTGATTTCGACCTTTTCGTGATTGGCGGCGGCTCCGGCGGCGTGCGCACCGCGCGTATGGCCGCATCGCTCGGCAAGAAGGTCGGCATCGCCGAGGAGTATCGCTATGGCGGCACCTGCGTCATTCGCGGATGCGTGCCTAAGAAGCTCTTCGTCTATGCCTCGCAATATAGCGAGCATTTCGAGGACGCGGCCGGTTTCGGCTGGACGGTCGGTGAGAGCAGCTTCGACTGGAAGAAGTTGATCGAGGCGAAGGACAAGGAAATCGCCCGGCTGGAAGGCCTCTATCGCAAGGGGCTCGACAATGCCAAGGCGGAGATCTTCGATACACGCGCAGAGCTGGTGGATGCTCACACGGCCAAGCTGTTGAAGACCGGCCAGACCATCACGGCCGAAACCATCGTGATTGCAACGGGCGGTCGGCCGAATCTGCATACGGCGCTGCCGGGTCACGAGCTTTGCATCTCCTCGAACGAGGCCTTCCACCTGAAGGAACTGCCGAAGTCGATCCTGATCGCCGGCGGCGGATATATTGCCGTCGAGTTCGCCAATATCTTCCACGGGCTCGGAGTCGAGACGACGCTGATCTATCGTGGTGCGGAGATCCTGTCACGCTTCGATCACGACCTGCGCAAAGGCCTGCATGAGGCCATGGAGGAGAAGGGCATCCGCATTCTCTGCCACGACATCATCGAGCACGTCGAGAAGGCAGAGGGCAGGCTCAGCGTTCGGACGAAGAACGACAAGGCGCTGACGGTCGATACCGTGATGCTGGCACTTGGCCGCACGCCGAACACAGAAAATCTCGGGCTTCAGGCTGCCGGCGTGGCGATCAACGAGCAGGGCGCTATTATCGTCGACGAATATTCGCGCACTTCCGTTCCGAATATCTTCGCTCTCGGCGACGTCACCGACCGAGTACAGCTGACGCCCGTCGCGATCCACGAGGCTATGTGCTTCATCGAGACCGTCTACAAGGACAATCCGACGCGGCCGGACCACGAACTGATCCCGACGGCCGTCTTCTCGCAGCCGGAAATCGGTACCGTCGGCCTGACCGAGGAGGATGCTGCCAAGCGCTATCCTGAACTCGAGGTCTATCGTGCGCAGTTCCGGCCGATGAAGGCGACGCTTTCGGGCCGAGCCGAGAAGATGATCATGAAGCTGATCGTCAATACTGCGGACCGCAAGGTCATCGGCGCCCATATTCTTGGCCACGATGCTGGCGAGATGGCGCAGCTTCTCGGCATTACGCTGAAGGCGGGCTGCACCAAGGACGATTTCGACCGCACCATGGCGGTACATCCGACGGCGGCGGAAGAATTGGTGACGATGTATTCGCCAAGCTACCGCATCCGCAATGGCGAGCGCGTGTAACGGCCCCGTTTTCACGCAAATATCGGCTGCACCATAAAAGATTCGCACAGTAGTTTGCCCGCCTTTGCAAGCGGGCGGCAAAGGTTTATAAGCGCGCGTTATTTACGACGATGGGCCGCCCGAGAAAGATCGGGCGCACAAGCAGGTGAGTGAGATGGCACAGAATTGGACACCGAGCAGTTGGCGGCAGAAACCGATCCAGCAGGTGCCGGATTTTCCGGACAAGGCAGCGCTGGCAGAGACCGAAGCGCAGCTTGCAAGCTATCCGCCGCTTGTTTTTGCCGGTGAAGCCCGTCGTCTGAAGGCGCATCTTGCTAATGTCGCCGAAGGCAATGGCTTCCTGCTTCAGGGCGGCGATTGCGCCGAAAGCTTCGCCGAGCATGGTGCCGATACGATCCGCGACTTCTTCCGCGCCTTCCTGCAGATGGCCGTCGTGCTGACCTTCGGTGCGCAGCTGCCGGTCGTCAAGGTTGGCCGTATTGCCGGTCAGTTCGCCAAGCCGCGCTCTTCGAACATCGAAACGCAGAACGGCATCTCGCTGCCGAGCTATCGTGGCGACATCATCAACGGCATCGATTTCACCGAAGACGCACGCATCCCCAATCCGGAACGTCAGCTGATGGCTTACCGCCAGTCCGCTGCGACGCTCAATCTGCTGCGCGCCTTTGCCATGGGCGGCTACGCGAACCTTGAAAACGTGCAGAAGTGGATGCTCGGCTTCGTCAAGGATAGCCCGCAGGGCGAACGCTACCGTAAGCTTGCCGACCGCATCGGCGAGACGATGGATTTCATGCGCGCGATCGGCATCACCGCCGAAAGCAATGCGAGCCTGCGTGAAACCGATTTCTTCACCAGCCACGAAGCGCTGTTGCTTGGCTATGAAGAAGCCTTCACCCGCGTCGATTCCACGACCGGCGACTGGTACGCGACCTCGGGCCACATGCTCTGGATCGGCGACCGCACGCGCCAGGCCGATCATGCCCATGTCGAGTATTTCCGCGGCATCAAGAACCCGATCGGTCTGAAGTGCGGGCCTTCGCTGCAGGCGGACGATCTGCTTAATCTGATCGATATTCTGAACCCGCAGAACGAAGCCGGTCGCCTGACGCTGATCTGCCGTTTCGGGCACGACAAGGTTGCCGACAATCTGCCGCGCCTCATCCGAGCTGTCGAGAAGGAAGGCCGAAAAGTCGTCTGGTCCTGCGACCCGATGCATGGCAACACGATCACGCTCAACAACTACAAGACGCGTCCGTTCGAGCGCATCCTGTCGGAAGTCGAGAGCTTCTTCCAGATCCACCGTGCCGAAGGCACGCATCCGGGCGGCATCCACATCGAGATGACCGGCAAGGATGTGACCGAATGCACGGGCGGTGCCCGCGCCGTCGGCGCCGAGGACCTTCAGGATCGCTATCACACGCATTGCGACCCGCGCCTCAATGCCGACCAGGCGCTCGAGCTCGCCTTCTTGCTCGCCGAGCGTATGAAGGGTGGCCGTGACGAGAAGCGTATGCGCGCACATGGCTGAGTGAAGCCGCATCCATGACCTATCGAACGGGCCGGCGAAAACCGGCCCGTTTGCTTTTGGGCCGGAGCGATCAGCGCGGTTGAAAGATGCTTCATTTCTTTGAAATTGACCCGGGTGCCGTTCTCGGAAAGGCTGCCTCAAAACAAGGGGAGCGATGATGAACGACGAACACACGGGAACCTGCCTTTGCGGCAGCGTAGGTTTCAGGACACGCGGCAAGCTGCGCGAGGTTGTTGCCTGCCATTGTTCGCAATGCCGCAAGCAGACCGGTCTCTATTACGCCGCAACCAACGTCGCGCGCGAAAATCTCGTTATCGAGGGAGAAGAGGCGATTACCTGGTATCGTGCCAGCACATTCGCGCGCCGCGGTTTTTGTAAGACTTGCGGCTCGGCCTTGTTCTGGATGGCCGATAGCGCTGCCGAAATATCGATCATGGCCGGTCTGTTCGACCAGCCGAGCGGCCTCAAGATAGCTTATCACATCTATTGTGCCGACAAGGGCGACTATTATGAGGTCAGCGACGGACTGCCGCAATATCGGCAGGGCCGACCGGGATTGCTGACGGCCGGCCCCTCCGATTGACCCTCAGATACTGCCTTTTTCGATAACGAGCTTGCTGAGCTTGGCGAGCTCCTCCCGCACCACCGCGAGCTCGGTCAACACCTGCATATCAATCTTCTGGTGCAGCGATAGCACTTCCAGCTCGGATTTAAGATTGACCTCGTAATCCTTGGCCGCCTCGAAGCGGTCCCTTTCTGCCTGCCGGTTCTGGGACATCATGATGATCGGCGCCTGGATCGCGGCGAGCATGGATAGGACGAGGTTCAAAAAGATGAAGGGATAGGGGTCGAAGGCGTTCGTGGTGAGAAGGATCGTGTTGATGATGCACCAGAAGACCAGAAACAGCAGGAAGGCGATGATGAAGGACCAGGAGCCGCCGACGCGGGCAATGCCATCAGCCAGACGCTCTCCTCTGGACGATCCCGCCGAGATAGCTGCATTGATATCGGTGGAGATGACTTTTCGCTCGTGCGCCTTTTTAAGAACGCGCTTTTCGATATCGCCGAGCTGATCGGCTGTCTTGTCAAAATGGAGATGAACGAAGTTGGGAGGATTATGCATTGAGAGGGCTCCGAGGTCCAAGTGGCGTTGAATGCAACTATTCGACCAATGGGCAAAAATGCAACGAGAGAAGGTATCAAACATCACGAGGCGGTTTGCCGCTGTGCGGCCAGAGCGCATGCTGGCCGCTGAGGTTCGGAGCATCTGGGCTGCCGCCCCAGTCATTCGCGCCGTCCATGATAATGCCGAAGATCGGGTCCTTTATGGCGTAATAGGCATCGGCATTCACGGCATCGATGAAGGGAATGTCTGCCAGCGCGGATTCAATGATCAATGCGATCAAAGTCTTCTTTGTAAGGTTGGCTTAGTATTTTTCCGGGCAGAAATACCCCTTGTGCGGGTGGCGTGATCTTTGATGCGTGTGCGGGAAGGAAGGCGGTTGCGGAAGGAAGATGGCATCGCTAAATGTATGGCATGACAGAGCAAAGCCAGATTACCAACACCATTCGCATCGCCGTCGCGCAGCTCAATCCGACGGTCGGCGATGTCTCCGGCAATCTCGCCAAGGCGCGTGACGCCCGCGCCGAAGCCGCGCGCGAAGGCGCACAGCTCGTATTGCTGACGGAATTGTTCATTTCCGGCTATCCGCCGGAAGATCTCGTGCTGAAGCCGGCCTTTATCCGCGCCTGCTGGAAAGCGGTTGAGGCTCTGGCCGCGGATACGGCCGATGGCGGCCCCGGCGTCATTATCGGCTTTCCCCGACAGGACGAAACTGGGCGCTATAATTCGATTGCCGTGCTCGATGGCGGGAAGGTGATCGCCGTCCGTGACAAGGTAGACCTGCCGAACTACGGTGAGTTCGACGAGAAGCGAGTGTTCGATCAGGGCGCCATGCCCGGTCCGGTCAATTTCCGCGGCGTTAGGCTGGGTATTCCGATCTGCGAGGACATCTGGGGTGAACTCGGCGTTTGCGAAACGCTGGCTGAGAGTGGCGCTGAAATCCTGCTGTCGCCGAATGGTTCGCCCTATTATCGCGGCAAGGTGGATATCCGCCATCAGGTCGTGCTGAAGCAGGTTCTCGAAACCGGCCTACCGATGATCTATGCCGCTCAGCTCGGCGGCCAGGACGAGTTGGTTTTCGATGGCGCGAGCTTCGGCTTCAACGCAGACAAGACGCTGGCCTTCCAGATGAGTCAGTTCGAGACCGCGCTTGCCGTGACGACCTGGAAGAAGAACGGCGATGGCTGGCATTGCGCCGAAGGGCCGATGGCTCATATTCCGGAAGGTGAGGAGGCGGATTATCGCGCCTGCCTGCTGGGCTTCCGCGACTATGTCAACAAGAACGGCTTCAAGTCGGTCGTGCTCGGCCTTTCCGGCGGTATCGACTCGGCGATCTGCGCCGCGATTGCCGTCGATGCGCTCGGCGAAGAACGCGTGCGCACCGTCATGCTGCCTTATCGCTATACCTCGCAGGATTCGTTGAAGGATGCGGCCGATTGCGCCAAGGCGCTCGGCTGCCGCTACGATATCGTGCCGATCGAAGATCCGGTGACGGGCTTTACTTCGGCCTTGTCGGATCTCTTTGAAGGTACGGAAAGCGGCATCACCGAGGAAAACCTGCAGAGCCGCGCCCGCGGCACCATTCTGATGGCGATCTCCAACAAGTTCGGCTCGATGGTGGTGACGACGGGCAACAAGTCGGAAATGTCGGTCGGCTACGCCACGCTCTATGGCGACATGAACGGCGGCTTCAACCCGATCAAGGATCTCTACAAGATGCAGGTCTATGCGCTGTCGCGCTGGCGCAACCTGCATGTGCCCCCCGGTGCGCTCGGGCCCTCGGGTGAGGTCATTCCCCATAACATCATCGACAAGGCGCCTTCGGCGGAATTGAGGCCTAACCAGACGGACCAGGATTCGCTGCCGCCCTATCCGGTGCTTGACGATATCCTCGAATGCCTGGTGGAGAAGGAGATGTCGGTGGAGGAGATCGTGGCCCGGGGCCATGATGTCGCGACCGTACATCGCATCGAACACCTGCTTTATCTCGCAGAATACAAGCGCCGCCAGTCGGCACCGGGTGTGAAGATCACCAAGAAGAATTTCGGTCGCGACCGTCGCTATCCGATCACCAACCGATTCCGCGATCGCTGATCGCGATATCCAGCGGCAAGGGAGAGGAAGAATGCGCAGCTCGGTCGAGATCTATAATATCCGCACGGGTGCAAACCGGATCGTCTGGCAAACGGACCAGCTGATCGAAGCGCCGAACTATTCGCCTGACGGCCGATATCTGCTGCTGAATGGCGACGGCCTACTTTACCGGCTGCCGCTGGATGGCAGCGGCATCGCCCAGGTCGACACCGACTTTGCGACCCAGTGCAACAACGATCATGGCATTTCCCCGGATGGTTCGCTGATCGCGATTTCCGACAAGACGCAGCACGGCAAGTCCTGCATCTATGTTCTACCCGCAGAGGGCGGCACGCCAAGGCAGGTGACCACCAATCTGCCGTCCTATTGGCACGGCTGGTCGCCGGACGGGAAGCGTTTCTCCTATTGCGGCATCCGCAACGACGTTTTCGATATCTATACGATCTCGATCGATGGCGGCGAAGAGACCCGACTGACGCATGGCGAGGGCCGCAATGACGGACCTGACTATTCGGCCGACGGGCAATGGATCTATTTCAATTCGAGCCGCACCGGCCTCATGCAGATCTGGCGCATCCATCCCGACGGCACCGGCTTGCAGCAACTGACCGACGACAATTACGGCAATTGGTTCGCGCATCCGTCGCCAAAAAACGACAAGGTCGTCCTGATCTCCTACGATCCCGACGTCTTCGATCATCCGCGCGATCTCAATGTGCGGATGCGGCTGATGGATATGGACGGCGGCAATATCACGACGCTGTTCGAGCTCTTTGGCGGGCAGGGGTCGATCAATGTGCCGAACTGGTCACCGGATGGGAACGAGTTCGCCTATGTCCGCTATGAGCCGGCCTGAGCTCTGGACAGATCGCAACCGGCGCGATAGATCTGGATGCGTTCTCAGGGCGCATCCGATCCGCGGGAAGGGCTAGGCCCACCTGATGCATATAAAGTGAGACTGCCACACCTCTTTTCAGTCTGTGGGCGCGGATACCGGACGTAAATGGAAGGAGGTCTATCGTGACCACGCGCTCTTTGGCTGTCGACGCCACTCTCGATTCCCTGAAAAAGCAGGCCAAGTCTTTCCTCAAGGCCGTACAGTCGGGCGATGCTTCGGCGCGCAGCCGCGTTGCGCCCTATTTTGCCGATGTCGCTAACGTGGGGTTGCAGGACATTCAGCTCGTTCTTGCCCGCGAATTCGGCTTTTCCAGCTGGACGAAGCTCAAGGCGCATCTGGAAAGCGACGATCGTAAACATGTTCCACGGGACCAGCTCGCCAACCGTTTCCTGTCACTGGCGACGGTTTCTTACTTTGCCAATATTCCCGCCGATCCCGCGCGCTTCGATGAGGCGCTGCGACTGCTTGAAGACAATCCGGAGATTGCCGATGAAAGCATTCATGTCGCTGCCGCGCTTGGCGATGCCGACCGCGTAAGTCGTTGGCTCGATCGTCAGCCACAGCTTCTCGATCGCCGAGGCGGGCCGCATGATCTCACTCCGCTGATGTGCGCGGCCTATGCTCGCGTGTCGGGTCGTTCCAGCCTGCCGGCAGCCCGTGAGCTGGTCAGGCGCGGGGCCGATGTCAACGCCTTCTTCCTCGATGCCGGCCAATATCGCTTCACCGTGTTGACTGGCGTCTTCGGGGAAGGCGAGGCGGGGAAGGAGCGTCAGCCTCAGCATCCGGAATGCGAGGCTTTCGCGCGGTTGCTGCTCGATGCCGGCGCGGAGGCGAATGACAGCCAGGCGCTCTACAACCGCATGTTCGAACCCGACAATACATGTCTGAAATTGCTGATCGAATATGGCTTGTCCGCTAGGGATAAGAACAATTGGCTCGTGCGCGAGGATGGCAAGTTCGTCGAGAACACGCAGACCGTTTTCGACTATCAGCTTGCCTGGGCGCTGGAACATCGCATGAGCGAACGGGTGCGCCTACTGGTGGAAAATGGTGCTGATGTTCACAAGCCCGTCAATGGGAGAACGCCCTACGAATGGGCGCGGCTAGGCAATGATAAGGATCTCACATTATATCTCGTTCAGCAGGGAGCTGTAGCGGTTCGTCTGAAAGACGAGGATCAAGTCTATATCCAAATACATCGGAAGCCCCGAAAAAAGGCGATCACTCCGGCGGTAGCCGGCAAGCACATGGCGTCATTCATTAAACACATAAAGAGACTTGCGGGCGATGGTGATATCGCGGCGGCGATGCGTAAGGCCCATCCCGCCATGCTCCACGACGCTGCCGGGGAAAACGACTTGGAGGCCGTGCGCCGCATGCTGGCGTTGGGCCTCGACGTCAACGCGATGACGAGCCGTACGCCGCTGCATGAGGCGGCGCTGCATGGCCATATGGAGATGGCGAAGCTGCTGATCGAGCATGGAGCCGATACCACTATTCGCGATCCGAATTTTCATGCGCCGCCAATCGGTTGGGCCGAATATAATGGCAAGGATGAGATGGTCGAGTTTCTGAAAGCCCATCCGCTCGATATTTTCGCGGCGGCCACTTTCGGCCAGATCGACCAGCTGGCTGTCATTCTCGATAAGCATCCCGAGCAGGTGAATATCCGCTTCGGGGACTTCCGCTCGCATGGGCAGCCTACCGATCGCGATTGGATGACGCCGCTCGGGTTTGCCATTGTCAATCACTGCGGCGAGGCGGTGCGCTTCCTGCTGGCGAAGGGTGCGGATCGCTCGATCAGGGACGCTTCCGGACGATCTTACCGCGATCTTGCGCAGGAGGCGGGTGATGAGTCCGTCATCTCCCTGTTGCGCCAGTCGGCATCGGCATAAAACCTTGGAAGTAGCGCGGGTCAGGCGAAAATGAGAAACGGCTGGCCGCGCATTATTGCGTCGGCTGCGGCCCGGCCTCTTTGGGATGCTTGAGGTCGATGCTGCCCTGGTCAGTCGCGAGGAATTGCGGGCCGACCTGGCGTACCTTATGGGCTGAGGGATCGTAAGGGCGATCCGGCGGAAACTGCTGAGGCTGCGCCTGTGTTACCTTGGGAATCGGCGCGGGCGCCTGCTTTTGTTCGAGGCTCGAATTCTTCTGAAGCCTTGGCGTCTCGATGACGGTGATGGAGCTTTCAGGCTTGGCCAGGGACTGCTCCTGCGGTGCATAGGCGTCCATCTTCGTGTGGGTATCGATCACGATATCCGGGGTTGCCGAAGCCGGCAAGCTGCAGCCGTTGCGCTGCATCGTATCCAGCAACTGCCGGCGCTGCATGGCTACGGCATCGACGCGGTCGACGCTTTCCTCGCGCTGATCCATCAGCACGGAGAGATCCTGCCGCATCTGATCGATCGATTGCCTGATGTTATCGCAGACGCCCTGATTGTCCTGGCCGCCAAATACGCCATCGTCGCCTTCGGCGCAGCCCTGGTTGCGCAGATCGCTCATCGTCCGGCGGATCATCAAGTTCTGCTGCACGATGGCGCGCGAGAGCTGGCGCGTTTCCTGGCTAGCGCCGATCACCTCGTTGATGTCGACATAGCGGCCGCGCAGTTCGTCACAGAGATCGGCCTGTGCGAGGGCCGGCGTGGCCGCCAGCAGGGAAAAGAGGGCAATGGAAGCTTGTTTTATGCCGCGGTTCACGGTTCTGCTCTCGAAAGCGGTTTTAAGTCGCTAAAGATTACACGCTGCAGCTTAACAACGTATCCATGAAAAAGCACGGATTTCGAGAGGATTTTCGTGAAATTGCAGCTCGCAGCCGCCAATAGCCAGGAGATGGGCGGCACCGCGTTGCATGAAACGCGGTACCGTTCTGACGGCGGCTGCGAGGCGCAGTATCAGGCGATCTGTGAGGCCTCGACGACGGCGAGCGCCGCCATGTTGACAACGCCACGGGAAGTGACCGACGGCGAGAGAATATGGGCCGGAAGCGCCGTCCCGAGCAGGATGGGACCGACATGCAGACCATCGGTCATGGTCTTGACCACGCCGAGCGTGATATTGGCCGCATCGAGATTGGGGAAGACCAATAGATTGGCTTCGCCGGAAAGCGCGCTGTCCGGCATAACGTGGCGGCGCAGGCTCTCGGAAATGGCGCTGTCGCCATGCATTTCGCCATCGACCTCCAGATCCGGCGCTGCCTTGCGGACGAGAGCCAGCGCTTCGCGCATCTTGGTAGCGCTTTCCGACTCCCGGGAGCCGAAGTTGGAATGCGAGACGAGGGCAGCGCGCGGCTCGATGCCGAAGCGCTTGATTTCCTCGGCAGCCAGCCAGGTGGATTCCGCGATTTCCTCGGCTGTCGGATTAAAGGTCACATAGGTATCGGTGTAGAAAGTCGCGCCCCGCTGCGAAATGAGCAGGCTCAATGCCGAGAAATCACGAACGTCCGGCCGCTTGCCGATGACCTGGCGGACGATGCGCAAATGACGCTCATAACGGCCTTCGAGACCGCAGATGAGCGCATCGGCTTCGCCGCGCTTCAGAGCAAGTGCGCCGATGACGGTCGTATTGGTGCGAACGATGGTGCGCGCTGCTTCGGGGATAACGCCCGCGCGGCCGACCAGCGAGAAATAAAGCTCGACATATTCGCGGAAGCGGGGATCGTCTTCCGGATTGATGACGGCAAAATCGGTATTCGGACGGATCTTCAGGCCGTAGCGCTTCAGGCGCGTCTCGATGACGGAAGGACGGCCGATCAGGATCGGGACGGCCGTGCCTTCTTCAAGAAGAACCTGGGCGGCGCGCAGCACGCGTTCGTCCTCGCCTTCGGAAAAGACGACGCGCTTGCGCTCGGCAATCTTCGCGGCCGCAAAGATCGGCTTCATGACGAAGCCCGAGCGGAAGACGAAGCGGTTGAGCTCGTCCATATAAGCGTCGAAATCGGTGATCGGACGCAGGGCGACGCCGCTGTCTGCGGCTGCCTTTGCCACGGCCGGCGCAATGCGCAGGATGAGGCGCGGGTCGAAGGGCGAAGGGATCAGATAGTTGGGCCCGAAGACCGGAGTTTCGCCGGTATAGGCCCGCGCCGCGACATCGGAAGGCTCCTCGCGGGCAAGTGCTGCGATGGCGCGCACGGCGGCCATCTTCATCTCTTCGTTGATCGTCTTCGCGCCGCAATCGAGCGCGCCGCGGAAGATATAGGGGAAGCAGAGGACGTTGTTGACTTGGTTCGGGAAATCCGAGCGGCCGGTGCAGATCATCGCATCGGGGCGGGCGGCACGGGCGAGATCCGGCATGATTTCCGGCGTCGGATTGGCGAGCGCCATGATCAGCGGCTTTTCGGCCATCTGCGCCAGCAGTTCGGGCTTCAGCACGCCGGCGGCGGACAGGCCGAGGAAGACGTCGGCGCCCGGAATGGATTCGGCCAGCACGCGCTTGTCGCTGTCCTGGGCGTACACGGACTTCCACTCGTCCATCAGGACGTTGCGGTCCTTGTAGACCAAGCCTTCGATATCATGAACCCAGATGTTTTCGCGCCTGGCGCCGAGAATGACGAGCAGGTTGAGGCAGGCAAGCGCGGCTGCGCCCGCGCCGGAGGCGACGATCTTGACCTCTTCGATCTTCTTGCCGGCCAGTTCCAGTCCGTTGAGGATGGCGGCAGCGACGATGATGGCGGTGCCGTGCTGATCGTCGTGGAAGACCGGAATTTCCATTTTCTCGCGCAGGCGGCGCTCGACGTCGAAGCATTCCGGCGCTTTGATGTCTTCGAGATTGATACCGCCGAAGGTCGGTTCGAGCGCCGAGACGGTGTTGACCATCTCATCGACCGTCGGCGCTGCGATTTCGATGTCGAAGACATCGATGCCGGCGAATTTCTTGAAGAGAACGGCCTTGCCTTCCATGACTGGCTTGGAAGCGAGCGGGCCGATATTGCCGAGGCCGAGGACCGCCGAACCGTTGGAAATCACCGCTACGAGATTGGCGCGGGACGTGTAATAAGCGGCCGTTTCCGGATTGTCGCGAATGGCAAGACAGGGCGCGGCGACGCCGGGCGAATAGGCAAGCGCCAGATCGCGCTGGTTGCCGAGCGGCTTGGTGGCCTGGATTTCAAGCTTGCCGGGGCGGGGATAGCGATGGAAATAGAGCGCCTGTTCATCGAAATCGCCACTCGCCATGTTTTCGGCTTTTTTCGAAGTGTCGTGCGTATCCATCTCGCGGTCTCCATTCCTGCCTGCGCTTTGAGTCTTCTGCATACATCAATCGCTTCGCCTTCACAGTATGGAATTGAGGTCACAAAGCGTTTTTGTCGCGACAAAACTGAATTGCCTTTTTTGCAAGAATTAAGCGGCGCGCGTCCCTTGGATCGAACGCTGCGCTGGCGGCTGAGCCGTCAAGCACAGGGATTGTCATCTTCCTGAAACACGAGTCTGGTTTTGGAATAGCCAACGTAGGATAGGGCACGGACGTATAGTTCGTGAATGAAAACATGGACCCCCGGCATTTCCGAACGCTATTCATTTCTGACGTGCACCTCGGCTCGAAGGCCGCCAAGGCGGACTACCTGCTCGACTTTCTCCGTCATCACGAAGCCGATACCATATTTCTGGTCGGTGACATCGTGGATGGCTGGAGACTGAAGCGAAACTGGTACTGGCCCCAGCACTGCAACGACGTGGTCCAGAAGCTCCTGCGCAAGGCGCGCAAGGGTACGCGCATCGTCTATATCCCCGGCAATCACGACGAATTCCTGCGTGACTTCCCCGGCATGCATTTCGGCGGCATCGAGGTGGCGCAGCGCGCCATGCATGAAACGGCCGACGGCAAGAAATATCTGGTGCTACATGGCGATGAATTCGATGTCGTCGTCCGCAATGCCCGCCTGCTCGCCTATCTTGGTGATTGGGCCTATGACACGGCAATCCTGATCAACATCGGCCTTGCAGCGGTACGCCGCCGGCTGAACATGCCATACTGGTCCTTCTCGGCCTGGGCGAAGCTGCAGGTAAAGCACGCCGTCAATTTCATCGGCGAATTTCAGCGTGTCGTGGCCGAAGAGGCCAAGCGCAACGACGCCGATGGCGTCATCTGCGGCCATATCCACCATGCGGTGATCGAGGATCTCGATGGCATCCGTTACATCAACACGGGCGACTGGGTGGAAAGCTGCACGGCGATTGCCGAACACGAAGACGGCACGTTCGAGCTGATTACCTGGCAGAATATTCTCGAGACGCAACCGGTTGGCTCGCCTGTCGAGGAAATGCCGCGGGCACTCGGGGCACAGGCAGCATAATTCTGCGCCTGTTCACAGGCTTGCTAATAGCTTGTCATAATTATTGAACGCCTCCGGCTTCGGTTTTTCCGAAACGGTACGGTTTGGCCATTTCTCGCCATAGTCGTATTCTCGATAGCGTGATAGGGACAAATGAGTTCCCTTCAGGTCTGTCATGATTCCCGCGATCAAGTCCTTCCAGGGCGAGGGTGCGCCTCCATATTTCCGCTTGCGCACTGCCTTGTCCTACTGCGCTCCGTTGTTCGTCAACGGAATTGCCCTGCCGTTTTTCCCCGTCTGGCTGGCGGGGCTGAATTTCAATGACCATGAGATCGGCCTGGTGCTTGCCATTCCCATGGTCGTTCGGGTGCTCGTGACACCCATCATCGCGGTGCTCGCCGATCATATGACGGAGCGGGCGGATGTGTTGCTATGGTCGGGTGCCCTGTCGCTGCTGACGGCTGTCGCGCTCTACTGGACGAGCGACTTCTGGCCGGTGCTTCTGGTCTACGGCATTCAGGGCGCCACCTACGCGCCTTACGTGCCCGTGGTTGAGTCGATCGCCATGTCGGGCGTGCGCCGCTGGGGCTTCGACTATGGCTCCATGCGGGTCTGGGGATCGATTACATTCATCCTGTCGACCCTTCTCGGCGGCCAGCTGATTGGCATGTGGGGCGGCACCACTGTCTTGCCGGTAATGGTGGCCGGATTCATTCTGACGACGCTGATGGGGTTTTTCGCCCCGCGCATCGGGCCGACGCGCCGGCGCAACCTGCCGATCAATCTGCAATCGCCGACCGGAAATCTGCGCTCGCCGCACTTGCTCATCACTATGATCGGCGTGTCGATCCAGCAATCGAGCCATGCGATGCTTTATACGTTTGCATCGATCTACTGGCATAAGCTTGGCTTTTCCGGCGCGCAAATTGCTGTTCTATGGAGCATCGGCGTCGCGGCTGAGGTGATGGTTTTCTTCCTGTCGAAGAAGCTCAGTCGGCGGTTCAGCGCCTGGACATTGATCTTTTTCGGCGCGACCATGTGTATTCTGCGCTGGATCCTGTTTCCGATCAATTTCGGCTTCTTCGGCTATTTCATCCTGCAGTGTTTTCATTCCTGCACCTATGCCTGCGTCCACACAGGCATTCAGCGTCGCATAGTGGCCTCAGTGCACGAAACGCAGGAATCATCGGCCCAGGGGGCGTATTATTTTTACAATGGCATGTTCTTAGGGTTGATGACCCTTGCATCCGGCTATCTCTATGCCTGGCTTGACCTCGCCAGTTATTATGTCATGGCCGGCATTGCAGCCTTCGGGCTGGTTATGGTCATTTTCGCCTACGGGCTGCAGGCCAGGACGCCGGCAATCGGCGGCGGCGCTCACGGCGTATCCTGATGCGGTGCAACAAATTCATTTGGATATCAAAAAGCCGTGACATAAGTTGGCGTCGGCGCGAGATGGAAATTCCACGCATAGTCGGTGTATTAAGCATTGACCAAGCGGGCTCACCGAGTCGGCGTATGTTGTGCCAGATTTGAAAGACGCATGAGTTTGAAAGCAGCCGAGCAAAAGTCCGATGCACCGAAGATCGATGATGCGCCCGAAGGCGCAGGCCATCGCTATCGGCTGCAAGGCAATTGGCGCAGCGCCAATGTGCATGGCGTGCTGCGACAGATCGAGCAGTTGTCCAAGCGCAGCTCCGGCGGCGACGTCGTGATCGATCTTTCCGGTCTTTCGGATGTGGATACGGCAGGTGTGCTGCTGATCCGCCGGCTGAAAGAAAGCCAGGAAGCACACAAGGCTCGCGTTACGATCGAGGGGTCCAATCCGCATATCGACGAATTGCTGACGACTTTCGACGCGCATCCGGACGATGAGGCGGCAGCGGCGAAGCCGAGGAAATCATGGGCGGAGCGTTTCTTCGCGCCTATCGGCGAAAGCGTCTACGATATCTGGGGCAATCTCATTGCCGCCATGTATATACTGGGTTCGGCCGTGCGCGGCGGCCAGCTCAAGTTTGGCCGCGGCAGCGGTGTTTCGCCAGCCTCGATCATCAATCAGATCGATCATATGGCTGTGCGCGCCGTTCCGATCATCCTGCTGATGTCATCGCTGATCGGCGCAATCATCGCCCAGCAAGGTGCTTTCCAGCTGCGTTATTTCGGCGCGGAAATCTTCGTGGTCGATCTGGTCGGAATCCTGCAATTGCGCGAAATCGGCGTGCTTCTGACCGCGATCATGATTGCCGGCCGTTCCGGCAGCGCGATTACCGCCGAAATCGGCTCCATGAAGATGCGCGAGGAAGTCGACGCGCTGAAGGTTATGGGCCTGAACCCCGTCGGCGTGCTCATCTTTCCCCGGCTGGTGGCGCTGACGGTGGCCTTGCCGCTGCTGACGGTTATTGCCAACTTTGCCGCGCTTTTTGGCGCTGCATTGGTGTCCTGGGCCTATTCCGGCATCACGTTTGCGACCTTCATCTCGCGCCTGCATGAGGCCGTCAGCCTTTCAACGGTCATTTCAGGCATGATCAAGGCGCCGTTCATGGCGCTGGTGATCGGCATCGTCGCCGCAGTCGAGGGCTTGAAGGTGGGCGGTAGCGCCGAGTCTCTCGGTCAGCACGTGACGTCATCGGTGGTGAAGTCGATCTTCGTCGTTATCCTCATGGATGGGCTTTTCGCCATGTTCTATGCGGCAATCGATTTCTGAGGGACGATAACGATGAGCGCGCTTCACTCGGAAATCCCGTTGGAAAAAGATGAGCAGGGCAGGGACATCGTGCTGTCGGCTCGGGATGTCACTGTGGCTTTCGGCTCGAAAGTTGTTCTCGATAAGTTGAACCTCAATATCTATCGCGGCGAAATCCTCGGTTTCGTTGGCGCTTCCGGCGCCGGCAAGTCCGTGCTGCTGCGCACTGTGCTGCGGCTCCTGCCGCGCCGATCGGGCAAGATCGAGATCCTCGGCGAAGATTACGACAAGCTCGACGAAGAGGATCGCAATCGGCTCGACATGCGGCTTGGCGTGCTCTTTCAGCAAGGTGCACTGTTTTCCTCGCTGACGGTCAAGGAAAACATCCAGGTACCGATGCGGGAATATCTGGACCTGCCGAAAGAGATGATGGACGAGCTTGCGCTGATGAAGATCCGCATGGTGGGTCTCGCCGCTGACGCAGCCGACAAATATCCTTCCGAGCTTTCGGGCGGCATGATCAAGCGCGCGGCGCTGGCGAGAGCCCTGGCGCTCGATCCCGACCTCGTTTTCCTCGATGAGCCGACCTCGGGCCTCGATCCGATCGGTGCGTCGGAGTTCGACGAATTGATTGCCAAGCTGCGCGACACGCTGGGCCTGACCGTTTATATGGTGACTCACGACCTCGACAGCCTGTTTTCCGTCTGTGACCGTATTGCTGTCCTCGGACAGAAGCGGGTATTGGTGGAAGGCACGGTTGAGGACATGCTCGCCTGTGATGACCCCTGGGTGCAATCCTACTTCAGGGGCAAGCGCGCACGCTCGATCGTGCCGCGCGAGGACATCAGAGGGCACAACGACGACAAAGGCGCAGGCGCCCACAGCCGCGAGAAGTGACTGGAGACAATGGAAACCAAAGCCAATTACACGATCGTCGGGTTCTTCACGCTGGTTGTCATCGCTGCCGCCTTCGGCTTCGTCTACTGGATGGCGGAATACGGCCGGGGCGGTCCGATGGTCGAGCTCGTCGTGCGCATTCCGGGCTCGGCAAATGGGTTGAGCGTCGGCTCGCCGGTCCGCTTCAACGGTATTCAGGTCGGTTCGGTGCAGGGCCTTTCAATCGATGCCGACGACCCGAACTATTCTCTCGCTTTCACGCAGGTGCGCGCCGATGCACCAGTCTACACCTCGACCAAGGCCATTCTTGAGATCCAGGGCCTGACGGGTGCTGCCTATATCGAGCTTTCCGGCGGTCGCAACAGCGACGAAAATATCCTCAAGCGCTCGATCGACACGGGCAAGCGAGCGGTATTGCTCGCAGACCAGTCGAGCGTGACCAACCTGTTGACGACGGCCGACAAGATCCTGAACCGCGCCAACGACACGATCGGCGACATCCAGGGCTTCGTCTCGGATTCGCGCGGGCCGCTGACGGACACCGTGCGCAATGCGCAGAAATTCTCCAAGGCCATCGCTGACAATTCCGACAATATCGACAAGTTCCTGGCAAGCGTCGGCCAGCTTTCCGATACCTTCAAGACGGTCTCGGTCCGCGTCGACTCGACGTTGGATGCGATCGAAAAGCTGGTGCGCGCTGTCGATGCCCAGAAGGTCAACGACGTCATCGCCAATGCCGACAAGATCACGGCCAATGTCGCCGATGCGACGACCGATCTGAAGGCGACGATTGCAAGTTTCAAGCAGACGGCCGACACCTATACGACGTTTGGTCAGAACGCTCAAAAGACCCTGGATCGAGTCGATGCGATCGTCGCGCAGATCGATCCGGCCAAGATCAAGGGATCGGTTGACGATATTGCCGATGTGACGAAACAGGCTCGTACCGCGGTTGCCTCGATCCGGGACGTCGCTAACTCGGTTGCCTCGCATCAGCAGGATATCGATCAGACGATTGCCAATGCCCGCGAGATTTCGACCAAGCTCAATGCGGCGTCCGGCAAGGTCGACGGCATCCTGACCAAGGTCAATTCCTTGCTCGGCGACGACAGCACCAAATCGCTGTTTGCAGAAGCCAAGGACACGCTCGAATCCTTCAAGAAGATGGCGGACAATCTCAATTCCCGCATCGGGCCGATCGCCGACAATCTGCAGAAGTTTTCCAGCAGCGGCTTGCGCGATGCCCAGACCCTCATCAACGACATGCGGGGCACGGTTGACAATCTGAATAGTACAATCACTAATTTCGACCGCAATCCGCAACGACTGATTTTCGGCGGGGATACGGTCAAGACTTACGACGGCCGCGCGCGGCATTGATGAAGAGCGATATCTGGTCTCCAGGGGATAAGCGAAATATGGTCGGTTGCGTGTCGAGTGAGCGTCATCAGGTGTGGAAAGCTGTGATCGCGTTGCCGTTGCTCGCGGCCTTGCTGGGAGGCTGTGGAACCTCCTCCAACAATGATACCTACGATCTTTCCGCGTCGGCGAAGACGAATGGACCTTCGGTCAAAAGCCGCCAGATCCTCATCCCGCCGCCGACCGCGCTGCAGGCTCTGGACAGCAATCAAATCGTCATTCGCGTCTCGGGCTCGGAAATTCAATATCTCGGCAAATCGCAATGGAGCGACAAGCTGAGCAAGATGGTGCAATCGAAGCTGGTCGAGGCTTTCGAGAATACCGGCAAGCTCGGTGGCGTCGGCGTACCCGGGCAGGGGCTTGCAATCGACTATCAGATCGTCACCGATATCCGCTCCTTCGAGATCAATGCGTCCGGTGGCCATAAGACGGCAGTCGTCGAAATTTCCGAAAAGATCCTGAACGATCGCACCGGTACGGTGAAGGCCCAGAACGTATTCCGGAAGGTTGTGCCGGTCAGCGGCGGCAGCAATCCCGATTTCGTGCGGGCGCTCGATGCCGCATTTGCCGGTGTGACAGGCGAACTCGTCGACTGGACGTTGCGCTCACTGTAAGGGCGGTCAGCGCTCCATCAACTCCTTCAGCGTCTTCAGATCCCGCATGACATGCGCGGCATCGGCCGCGAATTGCTCTGCCTCCATGCCCGGTAGCTCAAGCACGGTGAACATGACCTCGCAACCATCGCCGTTCGGTACGACGCGTAAGGCATTATAGACTTGCAGATCGGATTCGAGCGTTACCCAATGGTCGATGACACCAAAGTCATTGCGGGGTGAGAAGCGCACACGTGCAGTGCCGAGCGTGCCTTCGGCGATCCAATCATTGCCATCCTGCGTCAGCCCGGATGCCAGGCCTGAGGCCCAGAAGGGCATGTTTTCAGGACGGCTGGCGTAGTCGTAGACCTTCCTCCAGTCGCGATCGATGGAGATATGTACGATCTTCGCATTCATGGTCGACATGGTGTTTTCCTCCTCTATATCACCATCAAGGGACTGAGACCGGCTGAACAAGCCAGGGTTCGCACGCGAATGAATCGCCAATTCGGCAACATTGTTGCACAGTCCTGCAAAGGGAACGATTCACGGCTTTCGGAGGCTTGCCGTTTTCCGCCCGGAGTGCAACAACAGCCCCAACGCAGGGCTGCCGCCTGTCGCGCCAAGCGCCGGCGGCATTGCGTCTCATCGGATATTGCTGCGTCTTCAGGGTGGGCTGAGCGCAGTGAACGGTTCATTGGAGGATTGTCGTGGAAAAGGCAGAAATCGGGCTGATCGGTCTCGCGGTAATGGGATCGAATCTGGCGCTCAACATCGCTGAAAAAGGCAACAAGATTGCAGTGTTCAACCGTACTCCTCAGGTAACGGATGAATTCTACGCGAATGCGGGCGCACTCAAGGACAAGATCATTCCCTGCAAGACGATCGAGGAGTTCGTCGAGGCAATCCGTCCGCCACGGCCGATCATCATCATGATCAAGGCCGGCGAGCCGGTCGACCAGCAGATGGCGGCGCTGCAGCCCTATCTGGACAAGGGCGATATCATGATCGACGCCGGCAATGCCAATTTCCGCGACACGATCGCCCGCTTCGACCGCCTCAAGGATACCGGCCTGACCTTCATCGGCATGGGCGTGTCCGGCGGCGAGGAAGGTGCGCGCCATGGCCCCTCCATCATGGTCGGCGGCACGGAAGAGTCCTACAAGCGCGTCGAAAAGGTGCTGACCTCGATCGCTGCGAAATACAACGACGATCCATGCGTTGCCTGGCTCGGCAATGACGGCGCCGGTCACTTCGTCAAGACGATCCACAACGGCATCGAATATGCCGATATGCAGATGATCGCCGAAATCTACGGCATCCTGCGCGACGGCCTCGGCAAGAGCGCTGCCGATATCAGCTCGATCTTCGGCGAATGGAACAAGGGTCGCCTCAACTCCTATCTCATCGAGATTACCGAGAAGGTTCTTGCCGCGAAGGATCCCGCAACCGGCAGCGCCATGCCTGATGTCATTCTCGACAAAGCCGGCCAGAAGGGCACCGGCAAGTGGTCGGTTATCGAAGCCCAGAACATGGGCATTCCTGCAACCGCCATCGAAGCCGCCGTTGCCGCCCGCAGCCTCTCGGCCATCAAGAGCCAGCGCGAGGCCGCCGAGAAGATCTTCGGCACGCCGGACTACAAGTTCCCGATCGCCTTCGGCCCCGACCTCTTGAAGGATCTGGAACTGGCGCTTTTTGCTGCCAAGATCGGCGCCTACGCGCAGGGCTTTGCCGTCATGACCGAGGCTTCGAAGGAGTTCAACTGGTCGCTGCCGATGCCCGTCATCGCCAAGATTTGGCGTGCCGGCTGCATCATCCGCTCACAGTTCCTCGATGAGATCACCAGCGCCTTCACGAAGACGCCGGATGCGGCGAACCTGATCGTTACTCCGGCCTTTGCAGAGATGGTCAAGGAATCGATCCCGTCGCTGCGCCGCATCGTTTCGGCTGCGACTGCTGCCGGCCTGCCGGTTCCCGCGCTTGCTTCTGCGTTGACCTATTTCGACGCGTATCGCCAGGCGCGCGGCACCGCCAACCTGATCCAGGCTCAGCGCGACTTCTTCGGCGCTCACGGCTTCGACCGTGTCGACGGCAAGGATATTCACCACGGCCCATGGGGCAGTGGTGCTACAGCCTGATAGAGTAGTCGGATACGATGATCAAAAGGCCTGCCGGTGAAACCCTGCAGGCCTTTTCCTTATCAGCCGTTTGACCAGACGGGCGGGCTGATGCTTTGCAGAAGCTCGGGCTCCACGCCGTCGATGCGCGCGATGACCGCCTTGGCGAGCTCCCGGCCGGCATGACGAAAGTCTTCCGACGCCGCAATGATATCGGGCCTGATCCAGCTCAAGACATCGGTCGATTGCTTGGCGACCATGTCGATGTCACGCCCGAGACGAAAACCAGCGGCCTCGATTCCGGCATTGACGGCAATGGCGCCGCCGCTGCTGGAGCAGATGAAACCATCGGGTGCATGTGGAGAGCGCATCAGTGCTTCGACCGTGTCCTTGATATCGGCAAGGGTGTTGTCCGTGGTGATCCCGAGCGGGATCTCTTCAGCACCATATTGACGCAAACCCGTCTGGAAACCGATGCGGGTATGCGAATAGTAAGTCAGCTTGTTGGAGGGCTGCAGAAGCGCCAAGCGACGCCGTCCTTTGGCGACCAGCGCCTGCACGGCTTCGTGCGTGAAGGCTTCGTTGTCGAAATCATGGAAGGGGTGGACGATGCCCATATCCGTCCGTCCATGCGTGGAAAAAGGCATGCCGCGATCATGCATGAGCGCGACGCGCGGATCGTTGGGTTCGGTGCGCGATATGATGACGCCGTCGGCCGAGCCAGTATCCAGGATATAGCGGACCGGAACCAGCGAGTCCTTGCTAAGCGAATGCGGCGTGATGACCAGATGATACTGGGTACCGGCGAGAACCTCGGAAATGCCGAAGACGATCTGGCTGGTAAAGCCCATGATGTCTTCGTGCATGCTCAGGACCAGGGCGATAACATTGGTCTTTCCGGTCCTGAGACGTACGCCGGCGCGATTGGGATGATATCCCAGCTGCCGCGCGACCATGCGCACCCGCTGTTTGGTCTCGGCGCCGATGTCAGGAGCATCTTTCAAGGCGCGAGAGACGGTGGTTATCCCAAGCCCGGTCATAAAGGCGATCGTCTTGAGCGTCGGCCGTTCATGTGTAGACTGCGCTGTGCTGCTGCCGGAAATCTTTTTACTGTCCATATCCTGCAATGCTGCCTCCCGCGACCGACCGCTTATAGTGCCCGCAACAGCGCTGCAAGCATATTTGTGATGTGGTCACTCCTTCCTCGTCTCGAAAATCTGTAACGATACAGTGGAAAAGTCGAGCACTTTTTCTCATGTCGAGAAAACTAATATATGCGACGGTTTAATCCGCATCCTTTTTCCAAAATTTGCAGATGCATGAGATGGTTTCTGGTGTTCGGTGGATGATGTAAAAAATAGATAAATATAATCAGTAACTTAAATTTTCCTGACACTTGCGAATGGTGGGATGAATGATGGGCATTTTGGCTTATTCGAAAGAAGGTATATAATTTGAGGCGCTATATTTGAGCCTGCTGAAAAATTTTATGAGCGAGCGGTTGCGCGTTGAAAATGATTCGACTAGGTTTTTCCGGCAACGTTTCAGTGAGGGAGGAGAACTCATGAATATTCGTTTGATGGCCGCTGTGCTGGCCGCTTCAGTTGCATTGCCGCTTGGTGCGGCCAAGGCAACTGATCTTGAGGTAACGCATTGGTGGACTTCCGGTGGTGAAGCTGCCGCCGTGGCGGAATTGGCAAAGGCGTTCGACGCGACCGGTAATCACTGGGTCGATGGTGCGATCGCCGGCTCGGGCGGCACTGCTCGTCCGATCATGATCAGCCGCATCACCGGCGGCGATCCCATGGGTGCCACCCAGTTCAACCACGGTCGTCAGGCCGAGGAGCTGGTGCAGGCCGGCCTGATGCGCGATCTGACCGACGTCGCGACGCAGGAGCATTGGAAGGACATCATCCGTCCGTCGAGCCTGCTCGATTCCTGCACGATCAACGGCAAGATCTATTGTGCCCCGGTTAATATTCACTCCTGGCAGTGGCTCTGGCTTTCGAATGCTGCTTTCAAGAAGGCCGGCGTTCCGGTTCCGAAGAATTGGGATGAATTCGTTGCCGCCGCTCCTGCGCTGGAAAAGGCAGGCATCGTTCCGCTCGCTGTCGGTGGCCAGCCATGGCAGGCGGCAGGTGCCTTTGACGTCTTGATGGTCGCCATCGCCGGCAAGGATAACTTCGAGAAAGTGTTCAAGGACAAGGACGCGAAAGTCGCTGCCGGACCGGAGATTGCCAAGGTCTTCAAGGCTGCCGATGACGCACGCAAGATGTCCAAGGGCTCCAACGTTCAGGATTGGAACCAGGCCACGAACTTGGTCATCACCGGCAAGGCCGGCGGCCAGATCATGGGAGACTGGGCACAGGGTGAGTTCGCCTTGGCAGGCCAGAAGGCCGGCACGGACTATACCTGCCTTCCCGGCCTCGGTGTCAATGAAGTCATTTCCACAGGCGGCGACGCATTCTACTTCCCGCTGCTGAAGGATGAGGCCAAGTCGAAGGCTCAGGATGCGCTCGCGAAGACGCTTCTCGATCCGAAGACCCAGGTTGCCTTCAACCTGAAGAAGGGTTCGCTGCCGGTGCGCGGCGACGTGGACCTCACAGCAGCCAACGACTGCATGAAGAAGGGCCTAGAAATTCTGAAGAAGGGTAATGTGATCCAGGGCACGGACCAGCTTCTTTCTGCCGACAGCCAGAAGCAGAAAGAAGATCTGTTCTCCGAGTTCTTCGCCAATCCTTCGATGACGCCGGAAGCGGCTCAGAAGCGCTTCGTCGAGATCATCGCTGCTGCTGATTGATCTCTATCTTCTCGCTGTAGTGATACCGGCCTCGCGTTGCGGGTCGGTATCACGGCCGGGACACGTCCTGTGATCCGGCTGGCTACGGCGCCCTTCGGCGGCGGACTCCCAGAGATGTGACGTTCGGCCGTGGATGAGGAGGAAGCGACAGGGACTGAGACCGGGTCATGGTCCAGAGTTCCTGATCGTCGAAGCAATCGCGCGTTAGAAGGAGCTACAATGACGGGTCATGCGAAAGCCGGCCGGCCAAATCAATTTCTTCGCAATCTGAATTCGAAGATTGCATCCATTCCAATGATCCTGACGGCCGTCGTTATCTTCCTCGGCGGCACGATCTGGACAGTGGTTTATTCCTTCACCAATTCAAAGCTGCTGCCACGTCTCAGCTTCGTCGGGCTGGACCAATACCACCGTTTGTGGGCGGCGCCGCGCTGGGTCGTGTCCATTGAGAATCTTGCCGTTTACGGCATTTTTTCCATGATCTTCAGTCTCGTCATCGGCTTCGTGCTGGCTGCGCTGATGGACCAGAAGATCCGGTTCGAAAACACCTTCCGCACGATTTTTCTTTATCCTTTCGCTCTCTCCTTCATTGTCACCGGCCTCGTCTGGCAGTGGCTGCTCAACCCCGAATTCGGCATCCAGTCCGTGGTGCGCTCGCTCGGTTGGACGACATTTACTTTCGATCCGCTCTATACCCCGAGCATCGTCATCTACGGTGTGCTGATTGCAGCTCTTTGGCAGGGAACGGGGCTCGTGATGTGCCTGATGCTCGCAGGCCTGCGTGGTATTGACGAAGATATCTGGAAAGCGGCGCGCGTGGACGGGATTCCGATGTGGCGGACCTATCTCTTCATCGTCATTCCGATGATGCGCCCCGTCTTCATCACCACACTGGTCATCATAGCCAGCGGTATCGTCAAGGTGTACGACCTCGTCGTCGCGCAAACGAGCGGCGGACCCGGTATCTCTTCCGAAGTTCCGGCGAAATACGTCTACGACTACATGTTCCAGGCGCAGAACCTTGGACAGGGGTTTGCTGCTTCCACCATGATGCTGGTGACTGTCGCAATCATCGTCATTCCCTGGGCTTATCTGGAATTCGGCGGAGGGCGCAAACGTGTCTAATCCTGTTACTCTCAAGAATGTAAACGGCGGTACCGCCTTGACGGAAAAGACGCTCTCCGGACCGAGTGGCCGCAAGCCGCGCCGGGTGATTTCCGGCCGCAATATCATGCTCTACGGTACGCTCTTCGTCGCCGCGGCCTATTACCTGTTGCCGCTGTATGTGATGATTGTCACGTCGCTGAAGGGGATGCCTGAAATCCGGCTCGGCAACATCTTCTCGCCGCCGCTCGAGATCACTTTCGAACCATGGGTGAAAGCCTGGGCAACGGCTTGTACGGGCCTCAATTGTGACGGCCTTTCCCGCGGTTTCTGGAATTCCGTGCGCATCACTGTGCCGTCGACGATCCTGTCGATCGCGATTGCCTCGGTCAACGGCTATGCGCTTGCCAATTGGCGCTTCAAGGGAGCCGATCTGTTCTTTTCGATCCTGGTGATCGGGGCGTTCATTCCGTATCAGGTGATGATTTATCCGATCGTCATCGTGCTACGCGAAATCGGCATCTACGGTACGCTGACCGGACTTATCCTGGTGCACAGCATCTTCGGCATGCCGATCTTGACGCTGTTGTTCCGGAATTATTTCGCGTCGCTGCCGGTGGAGCTTTTCAAGGCCGCGCGTATCGATGGCGCCGGATTCTGGCAGATTTTCCTGCGCATCATGTTGCCCATGTCGCTACCGATCTTCGTCGTCGCCATGATCCTTCAGGTCACAGGCATCTGGAACGACTTCCTGTTCGGCGTCGTCTTCACCAGGCCCGAATATTATCCGATGACCGTCCAGCTCAACAATATCGTCAATTCCGTCCAAGGCGTGAAGGAATACAACGTCAACATGGCGGCAACGATCCTCACCGGTCTTGTTCCACTTATCGTCTATTTCGTGTCCGGGCGACTCTTCGTCCGCGGCATCGCCGCCGGCGCAGTGAAGGGGTGATCCATGAACAGTAGCGTTTCCATCAAAGACCTCTCGCTCGATTTCGGCGCGGTCACCGTTCTGAAGAACCTCAACCTCGAGATCAATGACGGTGAATTCCTGGTGCTTCTCGGTTCGTCGGGCTGTGGTAAATCAACTTTGTTGAATTGCATTGCCGGCCTGCTCGATATCACCGAGGGGCAGATCTTCATCAAGAACAAGAACGTCACCTGGGAAGAGCCCAAGGATCGCGGCATCGGCATGGTATTCCAGTCCTATGCCCTCTATCCGCAGATGACGGTCGAGAAGAACCTGTCCTTCGGCCTGCGCGTTGCCAAGGTGCCGCAGGACGAGATCGACAAGCGCATCGCGCGGGCTGCCGAGATCCTGCAGATTCAGCCGTTGTTGAAGCGCAAGCCGGCCGAGCTTTCGGGCGGCCAGCGCCAGCGCGTCGCGATCGGCCGCGCCCTGGTGCGCGACGTCGATGTGTTCTTGTTCGACGAGCCGCTTTCGAACCTCGATGCCAAGCTGCGCTCGGAACTGCGCGTCGAAATCAAGCGGCTACATCAGTCGCTGAAGAATACCATGATCTACGTGACCCATGACCAGATCGAGGCGCTGACTCTCGCCGACCGCATCGCGATCATGAAGAACGGCGTCATCATGCAGCTCGATGATCCCACGACGATCTACAATGAGCCGCGCAATCTCTTTGTGGCCGGCTTCATCGGCTCGCCGTCGATGAATTTCCTCAAGGGCGAACTGGTAAACCGCGAAGGCAAGGTCGTGTTCGCGACCAATGACGTGCTGTTTTCTCTCGACGGCTACAAGGCCGGCGAGCCTCTGCAGGCCGGCCGCAAGGTAGTGCTGGGCGTCCGTCCCGAGCATATCAAGGTCAATGAAACGGCCGCGTTGGGTGCCGAGATTCACGATGCCACGGTCGATATCGAAGAGCCGATGGGCGCCGATAATCTGCTCTGGCTGAAGCATGCCGGTCACACGATGTCGGTTCGCGTCAACGGCGCGAGGCGCTTTGGCCCCGGTTCGGCCGTAAAGCTTGGCTTCGACATGTCTCTCGCATCGCTCTTCGATGCGCAGACAGAACTCAGAATATGATCCCATGCCCGGAGGCGGCCCGGCCGCCTCCTTCTTTGCAGCGGTCCGAGGAGGTCCGATGTCTTCTTCCATCAATGATAGCCTCACCGTCGATCTGGCCGGATCGTGGAGGCTGACGTCTCCCGACAGTGATCACTCGCTGTCCATGTCTCTGCCCGGTGACGTTCATTCCGCGCTCCATGCTGAGGAGCTTATTCCCGATCCTTATTTCGCGCGGAATGAAGAGATCGTGCAGTGGGTCGCCAAGCAGGACTGGGAGCTGACGCGCAGCTTCGTACTCGATGATGCCGGCGGAGACTGGTATCTCGATATCGATTATCTCGACACAGTCGCCAGCGTCTACGTCAACGATGCGTTGGTGCTGGAGGGCAATAACTGTTTTCAGCGTTATCGCCCCGACGTCTCGAAGGTGCTGAAGGCGGGTGAGAACACCATTCGCATCGTCCTGCATTCGAGCATTTCGGCTGGTGCTGCCCTGCAGGTGAAGCAGCCTTTCTACATTCCCTACAGCACCGGCAATTCGCCGATCCCGAACGGGAACATGCTGCGCAAGCCGCAATGCCATTTCGGCTGGGATTGGAACATTGCGATTGCGCCGCTTGGCCTCTATGGCACCATCGCGCTGAAGAAGCTCGAAATCGCCCGTATCGAAAATGTCGTCACCCAACAGATTCATAATGATGACGGCTCGGTCGATCTCAAGGTGACGGTGGCACTATTTGCCAAGGGAACGGGGATCGCGCAGCTTTATTTCTCGCTTGATGACGAGCGGGTTCGCCTCGATGTCGGCGTCAACGCCGGCGAGACGTCGATCACCCATTTCTTCCATATCGACAAGCCTAAGCTTTGGTGGCCGGCAGGCAATGGCGAGCAGGCACTCTATACGTTGTCGGTGGAAACCAATTTTGAAACCGTCACGCGGCAGATCGGCCTGCGCACGGTCGAGTTGATTACCGACGAGGACGAGGCTGGCAGCCGTTTCGCGTTGAAGGTCAACGGTCGCGAGATATTTGCCCGTGGGGCCAATTGGATCCCAGCCGATGCCCTGTTCTCACGCTCCAATCCGGCCGCGACCGAGGATCTGCTGCAATCGGCCGTCGATGCCAATATGAATGCGATCCGCGTCTGGGGCGGCGGCTTCTATGAGCATGACTGGTTCTACGACACCTGCGATCGTCTAGGTCTGATGGTGTGGCAGGACTTCATGTTTGCCTGCAATCTCTATCCCTCGACTGGCGACTTCCTGGAGAATGTCGAAGAGGAGGTGGGTTATCAGGTGCGCCGGCTTGCGACGCATCCGTCCATCGTTCTCTGGTGCGGCGACAATGAGCTGGTGGGTGCGCTCACCTGGTTCGAGGAGTCCCGCAAAGATCGGGATCGCTATCTCGTCTCCTACGATCGCCTGAACAGGACAATCGAGACGGCGATGAAGAAGGCGCTGCCGGATGCGATCTGGTGGCCGTCGAGCCCGGCTTCGGGCTATCTCAATTTCGGCGACGCCTGGCATGCCGATGGTTCCGGCGACATGCATTACTGGTCCGTCTGGCACGAGAACAAGTCCTTCGACAATTATCGCTCCGTCCGTCCACGCTTCTGCTCGGAATTCGGCTTCCAGTCCTATACCTCGCTGCCCGTCATCAAGACCTATGCCGAGGCGAAGGATATGAATATCGCCTCTCCGGTCATGGAACTGCACCAGAAGAATGCCGGCGGCAACGAGCGCATTGCCGGCACGATGTTCCGCTATTTCCGCTTTCCCAAGGATTTCCCGAATTTCGTCTATCTGAGCCAGGTCCAGCAGGGCCTCGCCATCAAGACGGCGGTGGAATATTGGCGTTCGCTGAAGCCGCATTGCATGGGCACTATTTACTGGCAGCTCAACGACACCTGGCCTGTCGCTTCGTGGTCCAGCCTGGATTACGGCGGCCGGTGGAAGGTTATGCACTACCTGGTGCGGCGCTTCTTCCAGCCTGTATCCGTTGCGGCAATTCCTTCGGACGACAATAAGACGATCCGCTTCTCTCTGGTCAACGACACCAATGCCGATGTGGTGGTCGATATTTCCGTATCGCTGCTCAAGCTTGATGGTGAGCGCGTGCCACTGACGACGGCGCATGCCGTCTGCACGCCGGATGTCGCCGTCACGGCGTTGTCGATCGATGCGGATCAGGTTCCCACCGATTGCCTGCTGGCGTGGCGCTTCACCGCATCGAACGGCATGGGCGGCGAGGGGCATTATGTTCACGGCACCTACAAGGCGCTTGAGCTTCAGCCCGCCGGCTTGACGGTGTTGCGGGAGGAGAAAGAGGAAAACGGGACCGTGGAACTCACCATCACCGCAAGGGGACTTGCGCTGTTCGTGATGATCGAGAGCGAGGCGGAAGGGCGTTACTCCGACAACGCCTTCGATCTTGCCGCCGGCGAAAGCCGCCGCGTCGTGTTCACGCCCACCAAGCCGCTCGCAAGCGGCGTGCCCGAATTCCGCATCTACGATCTGCAATCCAGCCAGTCGGTGGATAGCTAACCGGCGATAGCCGGCTGATGGATTGAGCTATTGCGTCGCAGTGGCGGCGCTTTCGGGGCCCCAAGCCCCAAGACGGACGGCCCGAAGGCCATTGGAGGACTATTGATGACGAAACTTGGATTTCAGCTCTACAGCGCCCGCAATTTCCAGCCTTATTCGGAGATCTTCGTAAAGCTCGGCAAGGCCGGCTATGCCGAAGTCGAAGGCTTCGGCGGTATCTATGCCGATCTTGATGAGGCCGGCCTCAAGAACCTGCGCGCCGAACTCGACAAGAACGGCCTGCGGATGGCAAGCGGCCATTTCAGCCCGGATTTCCTCGACGGCGAGGTGCAGAAGTCGCTCGCGATCGCCAAGACCCTGGGCATGGATTCGATCTATGCGCCCCATATCGGCGCCGATCAGCGCCCGAAGGATGCCGCCGGCTGGCTCGCCTTCGGCAAGCGCCTGCATGAAATGAGCAAGCCTTACAAGGATGCAGGCTTCGAATTCGGCTGGCACAACCACGACTTCGAATTCGTCAAGCAGGCCGACGGCTCACTGCCGATCGAGCAGATCTTCGAAGGTGCTCCGGATATTTCCTGGGAAGCCGATATCGCCTGGGTCATCCGTGGCGGCGGCGATCCCTTCGCCTGGATCGAAAAGCTCGGTCCGCGCATCACCGCCGTTCACGTCAAGGACATTGCGCCGGCTGGCGAGAACAAGAATGAAGATGGCTGGGCCGATGTCGGGTACGGCACCGTTCCGTGGGCAGGACTGCTCAAGGCGCTCGCCGGTACCAAGGTCAAGCACTTCGTCGTCGAACATGACAATCCGAGCGACGTCGATCGCCTGATCACGCGCTCCATCGCATCCTTCAAGAGCTTTTGAGGCACTTCCACATGGCTAAGGAACTTGGCGTCGGCATCATCGGATGCGGCAACATTTCAACTACCTATTTCTCGCTGGCACCGCTCTTCAAAGGCCTGAAGGTGCTGGCCTGCGCGGATATCAACATGGAAGCGGCGCGTGCGCGCGCCGAAGAATACAAGGTCAGGGCCCAGACGATCGACGAGCTGCTCGCCAATGACGAGCTCGATGTCATCGTCAACCTGACCATCCCGGACGCGCATTTCCCGGTTTCCAAGCGCATCCTCGAAGCCGGCAAGCACGTCTACTCCGAAAAGCCGCTCGTGCTGACGCTGGAGCAGGGTGAGGAGCTCCGTCGCATCGCCAAGGAAAGGGGGCTGGCGGTCGGCTGCGCTCCGGACACCTTCCTCGGTGGTGCACATCAGCTCGCCCGCAAATTCATCGATGACGGCGGTATCGGGCGCGTCACTTCGGGCGCATGCTATGTGATGAGCCCGGGCATGGAAATGTGGCATCCGAACCCGGACTTCTTCTTCCTGCCTGGCGGCGGCCCGATCCTCGATCTCGGCCCTTACTACGTCGCCAATCTGATCAACCTGATCGGTCCGGTGAAGCGCGTGGGTGCGATGACCTCCATGGCATCGCCGACCCGCACCATCACCAGCCAACCGCGTCATGGCGAGATTATCCCGGTGAAGACCCCGACGACGATCCAAGCGCTGCTGGAATTCGTCAGCGGCGCTCGGATTACGCTGACGGCGAGCTGGGATGTGTGGTCGCACCGCCATGCCAATATGGAGCTCTACGGCACCGAAGGCTCGCTCTACGTGCCCGATCCGAACTTCTTCGGCGGCACCGTCGAGGCGAGCGGCCGCGACAAGGACATCAAGCCGCTGGAGAACTGGGCGCATCCTTTCGGCATCGTCAACCAGGAAAGCCCGAACGGCTCGCGCGCCAACTACCGCACGGCCGGCCTTGCGGACATGGCGGCCTCGCTGATCGACGGACGCGATGCCCGTTGCTCGCTCGACCGCACCCTGCATGGCGTCGATGTCATGACCTCGATCCTGAAATCCGGCGAGGAAGGGCGTTTCATCGATCTCAGCACGACCTGCACACAGCCCGCAGCGCTCGGCATCGAAGAGGCTCAGGCGCTCTTGAAGTAGGCGCAGGAAGAGCTAGTTTGCGCGCGGGTGACCAATCCCGCGCGCTTTTTTCATCTCGAAGGAATTCCATCATGGCCTGGCAACCGGCATCCGATCGTTATTCAAAAATGAAATACAACAGGACCGGCCGTTCCGGTCTGAAACTGCCGGCGGTCTCGCTGGGGCTCTGGCACAATTTCGGCGGCGACACGCCGCATGACCGCAAGGTCGACATGTGCCGTACGGCCTTCGATCTCGGCATCACCCATTTCGACCTCGCCAACAACTATGGACCGCCTCCCGGCAGCGCCGAGACCGCGTTCGGCGAGATCCTGCGCACCGATTTTGCCGGTTTGCGCGACGAGCTCGTCATCTCCTCCAAGGCCGGCTACAATATGTGGCCGGGTCCCTATGGCGAATGGGGCAGCCGCAAATATCTGATCGCCTCCTGCGATCAGAGTTTGAAGCGCATGGGCCTCGACTATGTCGATATCTTCTATTCCCACCGCTTCGATCCGGATACGCCGCTCGAGGAGACCTGCGGTGCGCTCGACCATATCGTCCGCTCGGGCAGGGCACTTTATGTCGGTATTTCCTCCTACAACTCGCAGCGTACGCGTGAGGCTGCCGCCATCCTCAAGGACCTCGGCACGCCATGCCTGATCCATCAGCCGAGCTATTCCATGCTTAACCGCTGGGTCGAGGATGACGGTCTGGTCGATACGCTCGAGGACCTCGGCATCGGATCAATCGTCTTCTCGCCGCTCGCTCAGGGCATGCTCTCGACCAAGTATCTCGGCGGTATTCCGGAAGACAGCCGTGCCGCACAGAACCACTTCCTGAAGCGCGAGTTCATCCGCCCGTCGATCATCGACAACATCAGAAAGCTGAACGAGATCGCCGAAAAGCGCGGCCAGACGCTGGCGCAAATGGCGATCGCCTGGGTTCTGCGCGGCGGCCGCATCACGTCGGCTCTGATCGGGGCCAGCCGTTCGTCGCAGATCGTCGATTGCGTCAAGGCGCTTGATAATCTCGACTTCACTGCCGAAGAGCTGAAGCAGATCGATGTCTATGCCAAGGAGGCTGATATCAATCTCTGGGCCAAGTCGGCTGAACGCGACTGATCATCATAAGGCGCCCGGGACCTGGTTCCGGGCGTCTCATTTGTATGACCGCACATCGCCGCATGTCGTGGTCTCTGGAGGAGAGAATTTCATGATCCGCAATCCGATCCTGCCGGGCTTCAATCCCGATCCATCCATCTGCCGCGTGGGCGAGGACTACTATATCGCTACCTCGACATTCGAATGGTATCCGGGCGTGCAGATCCATCATTCGCGCGACCTCGTGAACTGGACGCTCGTGAGACGGCCGCTGGAGCGGGCTTCGCAGCTCGATATGCGCGGCGAGCCCGACAGCTGTGGCATCTGGGCGCCTTGCCTCTCCTATGCGGATGGGCTGTTCTGGCTCGTCTATACCGACGTCAAGCGCTATGACGGCAACTTCAAGGACGCCCATAACTACATCGTGACCTCGCCAACCATCGAAGGCGAATGGTCCGAGCCGGCCTATGTCAATTCCTCCGGTTTCGATCCATCCCTGTTCCACGACGATGACGGCCGCAAGTGGTTCGTCAACATGCAATGGAACCATCGCACCGAGAGCTATGGCGGCTCGCCGAAAACGCCGGCTTTCGACGGTATCCTGCTGCAGGAATGGGATCCGGCGACGAAATCGTTGAAGGGGCCGATCAGGAACATCTTTGCCGGCACCGAGCTGGGGCTGGTCGAAGGGCCGCATCTCTTCAAGCGGAACGGTTGGTACTATCTGACCACGGCTGAAGGCGGCACCGGCTACGATCATGCCGTGACCATGGCTCGATCCCGCGACATTGCCGGGCCATACGAACTACATCCGAACAAGCATCTGATCACCTCGAAGGATCATCCGGACGCGGCGCTGCAACGTGCGGGCCATGGCCAGTATGTCGAGACCCATGATGGCCAGTTCTACCATACGCATCTCTGTGGGCGGCCTTTGCCTCCGCATCGTCGCTGTACGCTCGGTCGGGAAACGGCCCTGCAGAAATGCGTTTGGAAAGAGGATGGCTGGCTCTATCTCGAAAACGGCACCAGTGTTCCCGATGTCAATGTCGTCGGCTTGAACGGTGCCGTGCCGGTCGAGAAGGCGCGCCGTAGCGGTTACAATTTCGACGAGGGCAGGCTGCCGACGGATTTCCAATGGCTGCGCACGCCGCAACCGGAACGCATCTTCAGCGTGACGGAGCGGCCCGGCCATTTGCGGCTTATCGCCCGCGAGAGCATCGGTTCCTGGTTCGAGCAATCGCTCGTTGCCCGCCGTCAGGAGCATCACAGTTTCCGCGCTGAAACGGTCGTCGATTTCGAACCCGACACCTATCAGCAGGTTGCGGGCCTGACGCACTATTACAATCGCTTCAAGCTGCATGCCATCGCCGTGACCTTGCACGAGAAGCTCGGCCGCTGCGTCACTATCATGACCTGCCCGGGCGATTATCCGAATGGCCGCTTGAGCTTTCCGATCGAGGGCGGCGTCGCTGTGCCGGATGGGCGGATCCAGCTTGCGATGGAGGTGCGGAACAACGATCTACAGTTCTTCTGGCAAGCGGAAGGCATGGGCGCATGGCAGGCGATCGGGCCAGTACTCGATGCCGGCGTCATCTCCGATGAGGGCGGGCGCGGCGAGCACGGCTCATTCACCGGTGCGTTCGTGGGCATGTTTGCCTTCGACCTCTCAGGCCGGGCAAAGACAGCGGATTTCGACTGGTTCAACTACGATGAGCTGTGAGGGATGATGACTTCCGGTAGCGCGCTGTAAAGCCCGCCGCTGTTCTCACTCTATTACGGAATTGTAATTCGACTGTCAGATGCGTTTCATGTCTGTCACGATAAGTTCGCGTGCAGATTCTGAAATGAGGAAACAACCAATGAGAAAAATCTTCACTGTCCTTCTTGCTGCATCCGTTCTCGGTATGCCGCTGGCTGCGACAGCGCAGGTCAAGCCGGCTCCCGCCGGCAAGCAGGCCGTTGTTCAAAAGGAGGCGGTGAAGAAGAAGATCGTTATCCGCAAGGGCGGATGGGTCAAGGGGCGTCGCCTGTCGGCCTCCGACCGCCGCCGCGCCACGGAAATCGACTATCGCGCCTTCCAGCTATCGACGCCTCCGCGCGGCTATCACTGGGTTCGCCTCAAGAACAATTTCCTTCTCGTCGGCATTACCAGCGGTTTGATTTCGAAGGTGCATGAAGCCAGGTAGGCCGGATGGAGCTACCACCAAGCAAACCAAGGGCGGCCGAGAGCCGCCCTTTTCGTGCCCAAAACTTATGGAGCAGTTTGAATCAAAAATCCCCGGCATCTCTGCCGGGGATCGAGCGTTCGTCTCTTATCTATCAATCTCAGCTCAGGCGGCCGGCTGCGTGGGCCAGCATCGTGTAGACCTTGCCGGTGTCCGAGGTGAGATAGGACTGTGTGACGGTGCGATCGCGATCGGTACGCGCGACATCGGCGAGCAGCTTTTCGAAGTCGGCGATGTAGCGATCGACTGCGGTGCGGAATTCCGGCTCGCGGTCGTACTTGCGCTTGATCTCGTCGAAAGTCTGCTGACCCTTGAGCGTATAGAGCCGGCGGGTGAACACATCGCGTTCGCCGCGCTGGTAACGGCGCCAGAGATCGACCGAGGCGTCATGATCGATGGCGCGGGCGATATCGACCGAAAGCGAGTTCAGCGACTCTACGACATGGCGCGGGTTGCGTGCGGCGGGAGCAGGAGCCTGTTCCGGAGGCGCCTTCGGCGCTGGTTGGCGGGCCGGCTGCAGACCGGCATTTTCATCGCGCGACGCGCCACGCAGCAGATCGCTGATCCAGCCGCCACCGGCCGCTTCCTGGCGAGCAGGAGCTGCTGTTTCCGCTGGACGCTGCGGCTGTGCTGCCGGTCGCTCGGCAGGGAGTGATCCACGCAAGCCGAGCGCCTCGATCGAAGGCTGCTGCGGCTGCGGTGCCGGGCGCTGTACGGGCTGCTGGGCGACCGGGGGCTGTGGCGCCGGTTGCTGCGGGGTCGATTGTTGTGGCGGCGGAGCTGCAGCTGCCGGGGCAGGTGCAGCGGGTTGCGGCCGTGGAGCAGGCTGTGCTTCGGCCAGCGCGCGCGCGGTCGGCTCGGAAATCTCCAGCTGCTGCGTCGAGCGGCCGACAATCTGCGAGATGTCCTGCAGGGCCTTGATCTGTTCGGCAACGGCGCGACGCATGGCTGCAGCGCTCTCCTTCGCTTCTTCCGGAAGATCGAAGGCTCCGCGCTTCAGTTCGTTGCGGGTGAGGTCAAGCTCGCGGCGGATATCGCCGGCGGAGCGGCGGATCTCATCCGTCGCACCGGCGAAGCGGCCGATCGCGTCATCGACTGCAACGCGCAGGGTTTCACGCAGCTGCTGGGCAGCCGTATCCGAGGTCTTGCCGGCGTCGGCGAGCATCTGCTCGACCTCGGACAGCGAGGCCGTGAGGCCGCCGCGCAGTCGATTGGTGAGATCGCTGGAGCGGCGCTCGGCGTTGGCGAATGTGTTCTCGACAGCCTGGTTGGCTTCTTCGCCGGCCTTCTGCAATGCGGTGCGCATGTTTTCCGCTGCATCTTCGGCACGCTTCTCGGCGTCGGAGAGAACGCGGCCGATATCGCCGAAGGAAGACTGAACGCTCTGGCGGAGATTGCCGGTCACCTGGTTCGACCGCTGTTCCGCCCGGTCGAAGGCCGTTTCCACCATAGAGCCGAGGGCGCGCATGGTGTTCTCGATCTCTTCCGAGCGCTGAACGAGACCGACGGCCAGGTTCTGCAGTGCCGTTTCGCGCTCTTCCAGCGTCGATACGAGGTTCGACTGGGCAGCGCCAAGGAGCTGGGATGCTTGCGTCAGCACCTTGGAGTGATCGTCGAAACGACCGACGATGCTGCCGACCTGCGACAAGGTCTGGCCGGTAATCTCAGACAGCTTGTCAACCTTGCCTTCGAGAAGACGGCTGGAGGCCGAGACCATCTCGCCGGCCTTCGCGGCGGATTCGGCGAAGCGTGACGAGGTTGCCATGAGGCGGTCATCGACGTTTGCGAATTCGCTTGCGGCATTGGACAGCAGTCCGGCGATCGCCGAGTTATTGTCCGCCAGACGGGCGATGATGCCGTTGACGCTCGCAAGCAGGTTGTTTTCGAGTGCGCTGACCGTGCTGACCGCGTGCTCAGTGCGCGACGAGATCGCATTGATCAAGGCGGCATTTTCAGCGCGCAGGCGTTCCGTGCTTTCCTGAGCTGCCGCCGTGATGAGAGCGGCCGCCTCCTGACCCGTTGCCGCATAGCGATCGACGATCGGGCGAGCCTTTTCGTCGATGAGGCGTGAAAGTTCGGTGGAGCGCCCAGCCAGCATCGAATTCAGCTCGCGCGTGCGCTCGTCGAGCGAGGTGCGGATGGAGGAGCCACGGGCTTCCAAGGCCTTGTCGACATCGGCAAGCGTGGTGTCGATTTCGCGGGCGCGTTCCTCCAGAGAGCTGCGGATCGCCGTGCTGCGCTCGTCGAGCGCACGCTCGACCTGCGCCATGGTGGAGGCGATTTGCTCGCTGCCGCCGGTAAGCGTGTTGCGGATGGCCGCGCCACGGGCTTCCAGCGACTGTTCGGCCGAAGAGAGCGCCTGCGAGATCGTATTGACCTGGTTGCTGACGAGGCCTTCGGCTTCGGCAACCTTGTTGACGATCGCGTTGCCTGCTTCCGAGAAGGTCTGGGCGACGGCCGCAGCCTGGCTTGCAAGCCGGTTCTGCGTTTCCGAGACGCGGTTGACGAGCTCGTCGGAGCGCTCGCTCATGGCACGCGTAAAGGCATCGCTATGGCTGCCGAGGTTCTCGGCGAATTGTTGGCCGGTATTGGCGAGCAATTCGGCCGTGCGGGTTGCTTCCGTGTCCATGCCCTGCGCGGCGTCGGCAACGGCCGTGCGCAGCGTCGTTGCAAGATTGGCGGCCTTGCCTTCGATCGTGCGGTTGACCGCTTCGAGGCCGAGATTGAGAGCGCGATCCATGGTCGAAAGGCGCTCTTCGATGCGAGCAGCTGCCTGGCTGCCGCTGTCGTCGATCTTTGCCGCGCCACTCGCCAGCGTATCGGAGAGGCGGTTGCCGGCAACATCGACCTGGGCGGCAACGCCGGTGACGCCTTCGTTGATGCGATTTTCGAGCGCCGAAAGGCTCGCTTCGACGCGCGAACCGGTCTCGGCAAAGCGGTTCGTCATGCCGTCGATCGACTGGTTGAGGTTGGATGAGAAGGTTTCGGCTGAGCGTGCGATGTCGCCGGCGGCCTGCTGGATACGGCCGGCAATGTCGCCCGCACCGCTGTTCAGGCGCTCTTCCAGCGTCCTCGCGCTGGCGTCGATGGTCTGGCGCAGCGAAGCCTCACGGTCCTCGAGCGACATTTCCAGCATGCTGGCGCTGGTGGCAATCGAGGTGCCGATGGCGGTCGTCTGTTCCATCAGCGTGTTGTCGATCTGCGCGTGGGCATCGCGCAGGGCAAGGTTGATCGCATTGCTGCGGTCTTCCAGCGTGGAACGCATACGCTCGTAGGCCGAGGCGAGGTTCTGATCCATCTGCGACAGACCGGCGCCGAGCGTATTCTCCAGCTGGCGGGTCGTCGTGCCGAGAACGGTTTCGACGCGATCGCTGTTGGCGCCGAGCATTTCGGAGAGGGTGTCCGTATGGGCGGTGAGCGAGCGGTCGAGGCGTTCCTGGTTTTCGCTATAGGCAGCACGGATGGCTTCCGCCTTGTCGCCAAAGGCTCCGGCAACGCGGGACTCTGCACCGGAGACGCTGTCGAGAAGCGCGTTGGCGCGTTCCTCCAGGGCGCTTTCGAAACGGTTCTGGTTTTCTGCAAGCGAAATTGCGAAGGCCATGCTCTTGTCGTCGAGCGTGTTGGTCAATGCCTCATGGCCGCTGGTGACGGTATGGGCAATAGCCTTGGCGCTGTGGGAAAGAGTGTCTTCCAGCTTCGCATGGCCTTCCGAAAGAGCAACGGCGAGCGCCATAGTCCGGTCGTCTAGGCTGTTGACGATTTTGTCGTGAGTGCCGGCGACGGTTTCGGAGAGGGCGTCAAGACGGCTGGATACTGCATCCTCCAGGCGTGACTGGGTGTCCGAAAGCGAAATGGCGAGGGCCATCGCCTTGTCGTCCAGTGCATCGGCCAGCGCACTGTGGTTGCTGGTGAACGCATTCGTGATCGCCTCGGCGCGATTGGCAAGCGTCGCTTCGAGACGCGATTGGCCAGAGGTCAGCGCATCGGAAAGCGCCCGTGTCTTGCCATCCAGCGTATCGGCAACGCGATCGGCATGGCCGGAGACGGTATCCTCCAGGCGGGCCTGGGCTTCCGACAATGCGATGGCGAGTGCCATCGCTCTGTCGTCCAGCGCTTCGGCCAAGGCATTATGATTGCCCGCAAATGCCTTGATGATGGCCTCGGCGCGGTTTGCGAGGGTTTCGTCAAGACGAGCCTGTCCGGAGGTCAGCGCAGCGGCGAGGGCGCTGGCCTTGCCTTCGAACGTGTCAGCGACGCGGTCTGCGTGACCGGAGACGGTTTCCTCCAGCCGAGCCTGGCTCTCTGAAAGTGCGATGGCGAGCGCCATCGTCCTATCGTCGAGAGCATTGGTGACGCTTTCGGCGTGACCCGAGACGGTGCTTTCGAGGCGAGCCTGTCCCTCGGCAAGTGCGCGTGCCAGCTCATTGGTCTTGGAATCTAGCGTGCCGGCAACACGTTCCGCATGACCGGAAACCGTGTCTTCCAGGCGGGATTGGCTTTCGGAAAGCGCGATAGCAAGTGCCATCGTCTTGTCGTCGAGCGTATCGGCCAGCTTACTGTGAGTATCGGCCATGACGCCAGTTATCGCGTCGGCGCGGCTCGCAAGCGTGTTTTCGAGGCGCAGCTGGCTTTCGGCCAGCGAAATGGCCAGCATCGAGGTACGCTCGTCCAGGGCGGCGGTCAGATGTTCGTGAGAACCGCTGACGGCGCTGGCAATTGCTTCCGAACGCTCGGCAAGCGTCTGCTCGAAACGGGACTGGTTATCGGCCAGCGCGCCGAACAAGGCGTTGCTGCGGGCGGCCATGACGGCATCGACCCGCTCATGGGCAGAGCTCAAAGCCTGCGTGATTTCGTTGGTGCGAGCAGAGAGGGTGTTGTTGATGTCGTTGGCACGGCCGGTGAAGGCCGAGGTGAGTTCTTCCGTGCCGCTTTGCAGCGCGGCGGAGACATCGCGCGTGACACCCTGCACGGCGGATGTGAAGGCACCGGCATGCGAGGCGAGGGTAGTGTTGAGTTCGCTCGTGCCCGAGGTCAGGGCGGAAGAAATGCCTGTCGTGGCGTTCTGCAGCGCGGAGGTGATCTCGTTCGCCTTGGAGCCGATCGCGCTTTCCAATACTTCCTGGCCGGTTGCCAGCGTCGTTGCGAGAGCGAAGGACTGGTCGGTGAGATGCGAACCCAGGCGCTCGATGCTGGAGGTCAGGATGCCTTCCAGCGCATCCGAATTGCTGCCGAGCGACTGATTGATGCGGGCAAGGCTTTCCGAGAGCTTGGTGTCCAGGGAGCCGGCGCGCTTGTCGAAGGCGGAGGTGAATTCCGACACGCGGTCATCGAAGGTCGTCGAAAGCTGCGCGATCGTCGACTGGAAGCGTTCTTCGAAGAAGCCGGAGCGCAGGTCGAGATCCATGATGGTGTCATCGGCTGTCGACTGCAGGCTTTGACGGAAGCTCGCGCCTTTTTCGTCGAGTGCCGTGTTGAGGCGGGACAGAACATTGTCCAGCGTGCCCGTGATGGACCGCTCGCCGCCGCTGAGGCTTTCGCTGATCTCCTTCGTGCGGGCAACCAGTGTTTCATTGAGCTGGCGTGCACGTTCATTCAATGCGGAATTCAGCTTTTCGGTGTTTGCATCGAGCGTCGAGGCGCGCGTTTCGAACTGACCGAGCAGGTCCTTGCCGCGGTCGGCAAGAGTCGACGACAGAGATTCCAGGCGGGTATCGAATTCATGGCTGAGCGCGAGGCCCGAGGCGTTGAGGTTCTGCAGCAGGCTGTCGGTCTTGGCGGAAAGCAGGGTGCCGAGGGCCTGGACCGCGGAATCCGACTTCTCCATCAGGGCGGCTGCTCGCGTGTCGATCATCGATGCGAAAGCTTCGCCAGAAGTAGAGAGCCGCACGGCGATTTCTTCGGTCGCCAGCGACAGGTCTTCCTTGATCTGATCGTGCACGCCTGAGATCGAAGAGCGGATACGCTCGGCGTGATTGACGATGGCGTCGCGTTCTGCGCCGAGTTCGTGCACGAGGCCGCGCACGCGCAATTCGTTGTCGGCGTAGCTGCGTTCCAGTGCGTTGACCTCGGAATGGACGAGGGTTTCGAGTTCCGTCGCGCGTGCAATGGTGCGCTCGATGCCTTCGTTCATCGCCGAGACTTCACGGCGAACGGCCTGACCGACCGTCATGATGCGCTCGGAAGCGATGGTTTCCGGCTCGACGAGACGCAGGGCGACTTCCGCCATGGAGCGCGCTGCATTGCGCATGTCGTGCGCACGCGAGATCATCATGCCGAAAGCATAGAAAAGCAGCACCGGAACGATAATGCCGACGATGCAGGCGATGACGCCCGGAAGGGCGGCGAGATCCGCGATGGAATGAATGTTCCGGATCTGGGTGCCATAGAGCATGAACGCGAGGCCGGCGCCGCCGATGATCCAGAGCAGCGAGAAGATCGTGGCGTTTCTAACCGCACGGCTCTGCGAGGCTCCGTCGAGCGCTCTCAATATGCTTGCGGAACTTGCCCTGTTGCCGTCATTGGCAGCAGCGAGGTTCGGATTCTTCGGTGCCTCGGCAGGGCGGGGCGGAGTGGCAGGGGCTGCGGTGCTGCGCGCGCCGCCATTCTTGCGGGCGGCATCATCCCTGGTCTGCTTTATCGGCTGTTTCGGCGGCTCAGACACATTTTGCTCCGGGATATCGGGCGTAGTTCCGCTGCGAGACTCCAAGCTCTCGTCACTGAAATCGATCTGCAAAGCTTCGTCCAATGCCTGAAAGGCCTTGTCCTCGACCGACTCGATGTACTTTTTGTTCGCCATGCGGTTACGCCTCGTTACAACTCACTCGGGCTTGCCGTGCCTTTTCCGGTAATTCCGCCGCGTCCGGAAAAGACGAACCCTGCCTCCCGTGGGGTCTTCCGCCTTCGGTCAACACCGAGCTTGGATTTCCCATTACATTCAGAGTGGATAACTGGTTTTTCAAACGGATGTTATGAAAACATTACCATCATCCACTTCCGGGGCAAAGGCATGTGCCATCCACCCAATTTACCAGTATCGTAGTGACACATTCCCCCAGTCATGACAATTAATTCCACCTTAAAGCCAGTGGATCATTAAGGGGCCATTAACCCTGTTTGACTGTTCAATGCGATGAAAACCCAAGATTTTGAGCATGTTTAACGCACGTTAACCATGTCCCGAGTTTTCAGCCCTTAATGTGCCAAAATTTAACTCGATGGCCATGTCCGGGCCGCAACTATGCGGCAGGTCTATAAAACAGACACAGATAAAAGACTGGAGCATTGGCACATGGCAGCTTTGAACATCGCATTTGAATCTCCGGACAATTCGCGGGGCGCGGCTCCGTCGCGGGAGCGGGCCATCGATCTTGTCCATCTCGGAAAACAGACGATGGGTGATAAGGCCCTGGAAGTCGAGGTGCTGCAGATGTTCGCAAGGCAGGCTCGTTCATGCCTGCAGGAGATTGGCAGCGGCGATTTGAAACGCATAGAAGCTGCATCGCACAAGCTGAAGGGGGCTGCCAGCTCCATTGGCGCCTTTCGCGTGGCGGATGCGGCCGGAGCGCTCGAAAGCAACGTCGGCGACGCTGCTCGTATGGCAGCGGTTACAGCTAGCGTTATCGAGGCCGAAAACTTCATTTTGAAGCTTTCGCGCTAGGCCGAGCGTTCGAACAGCAAATCTCAAGCATTCTTGCGCCGCCAGAAGGGATAATCCGTTTCGGCGGCGCAAATGTTGACTGCTCCAGCGAATTGTTGGAAGTAAAATTCCGATCGTCCTTCATTCAAGCAATTCGGAATTCACCCACATGACCAAATTGACCATCGTCGCCTTCGACGGCACGCGCTTTGACCTCAATGTCGACGAGGGCTCCACCGTGATGGAAAATGCAGTGCGCAACTCTGTTCCGGGTATCGAAGCGGAATGCGGCGGCGCCTGTGCCTGTGCCACCTGTCATGTCTATGTCGACGAGGAGTGGACCGAAAAGGTCGGCGGACCGGAGGCCATGGAAGAAGACATGCTCGATTTCGCATTCGACGTCCGTCCGAACTCGCGGCTTTCCTGTCAGATTAAGATGAAGAGCGCGTTGGACGGGCTTGTGGTGCATGTGCCGGAGCGCCAGGCCTGAGGCAGCGCTCCAACGCGCCTTATGCGATTCCTCGGCCAGATCTCCTGTAGACGCTCGTCACGCAAAAAGATGCCCCGCTCAGCTGGTGCAGCGAGCGAGGCGAGGCGGGCGCATCACCACAGGCAAGGGAGGAAACACCTGCGGCTTCAGGACGCGCCAGGAGAACACTTAGCGCATGCTTCGAAAAACAAACCCGACTGCGCCGAAGAGCGAATAGACCCGCCGACGCAGGCACTCGAAATCGATCCTTATGAGACAACCGCCAGGCCTTTTTCGAATCAACCAGTGCGTTTGTCTCTGTAATTGATAGGAAAAACCTATTTCAGATTCTCGTAAAGTTCAAAGAGCAGCGGGATCGCACGATTCACAGGATATAGTGACCTATTTCCCACAGCTGTCGTCACTCGATCGCTTTTTGCGCTGAGGGCAGCTCTTCGGACTACTGCGAATTGCCTTGTCGGCTGCGATAGTAGAGCAGCCTCTGCATGCGGCTCGAAAAATTGAGCGCTTCTATGCGGTCGAAGCGCGCCTGATCGGCGTCGTGCCGTTCGGTTTCGCGCGATGTCACCGCGTTTGCCCGTTCCTGCAGCGTATCGCAATTGCTGGCGGGTGGCAGAGCGAGGATCTGCTTTTCCATCTGCCGCGCATGCTGGCGGGCGATTTCGACATGCCGATCTTCGTGGCGCCGGATATCGCCGGCCAGGGTATCCCAGATCACGGAAAGCTGCTTGCTGGCGCCCCGCCGGTCCCGCCAGCGCGGCAGGATGATTTCCGTATTGACCGTTACCTTGACGCTGGAGATATGGCAGCGGCCGTTTGATTCGCTGTAGGTCGCACTGCCGCCGAAGCGGATCTTCGTTGCGCCGGGATGGTGGCTGCTTGAGCCTATCGCCAATGGCCCGCGCTGGTTCAAGGCTGCATCGAGCTCGTCGGCGGTGCTTCCCTTGATGTCGAAATAGGAAATTGACTTGCGGGCGATGACTTCTGCACCGGCCACACCGGGTATGCAGACCGCGAGCAGCAATGCACACGAAAGACTGAACTTATGGGACGCAAGCGGCATTCGTGTCGCTACCATGTTGAACTTCTGTGAACCTTGCGGCATAGCCACTGTGAGCGCAATATCAAGCGCAAGGTTTTTTCCTTTTCAATGGGATGGACAGTTCGTGACGGAGCTTCGCAGCCAAAGCTGGCATGTCGCGCATGGCCGCAGCATCGATGTCGGCGGGCAGAGTGTCATCATGGCTATCGTCAATGTGACGCCGGATTCCTTTTCCGACGGCGGTCATTATGAGGCCGTCGATGCGGCCGTTGCCCATGCGCTGGCTTGCGTCGAGGAAGGGGCCGCCATCATCGATATCGGTGGCGAATCGACCAAGCCGGGTGCTGTCGCCGTCAATGCCACCGAGGAGCAGGGACGGGTACTGCCTGTCATCGAAGCGCTGCGCGGGAGGACTGACGCACTGATTTCGGTCGATACCTACCGCGCCGATACGGCGCGGCTGGCGATCGGAGCGGGTGCCCATATCGTCAATGATGTCTTCGGTCTGCAGCGCGAGCCTGATATCGCCGCTGTGGCGGCACAAACTGGCGCCGGTCTCTGCATCATGCACACGGGCCGCAACCGGCAGAAGCTGCCTGATGTCATTGATGACCAGCTTTTCTTTCTCAATCGCTCGCTGGAGATCGCAGCCGCCGCAGGCGTAGACAGGCGGACGATCGTGCTCGATCCGGGTTTCGGCTTCGCTAAGGAAAATGTTGAGGAAAATCTGGAACTCATGGCGCGTTTTAACGCCCTGTTGCGCTTCGACCTGCCGCTATTGGTCGGCACTTCGCGAAAGCGGTTCGTCGGCACTATAACGGGTCGCGAAGCAGCTGATCGCGATGTCGGCACCGCTGCAACCAGCGCAATCTTGCGATTGCAGGGAGCTGCGATATTCCGTGTACACAATGTCGCAATCAATAGGGACGCGTTGGCCATCGCGGATGCTATTCTCGCGACGCGGGCGAGACTTAAAACATGATGCTCGGATCCAAGGAGCGGTTTTCGGACGCGATCGCGCCTGTTCGAAATGGAGATACGCCATGAGCGCTGTGACATACACCATTACTCTACAGAATTGCGCCTTCTTTGCCCGGCACGGCGTCCATGACGAGGAGGAATTCCTCGGCCAGCGCTTCTTCGTCGATGCCGAACTCGATGTGGAAGCCGGCGACGCGCTGGAGCGCGATTCGATTGACGATACCGTCAATTACGGCGTCGCCTTCAGCGTCATCGAGGAAATCGTGACAGGTCGCCGGCGTTATCTGATCGAGGCGCTGGCGCTCGATGTGGCGAAGGAGCTATGCCGTCGTTTTCCGAGTATCCGCCGGGCCAAAATCACGGTACGCAAGCCCAATGCCCCGGTTCCGGGCGTTCTCGATTATGTACAGGTGAGCATTGAGCATTTTGCCTGAGGGTGCAGCCGCGCGGACGACGCTCGGTTTGGGCGGCAATCTGGACAACCCGGTCCACGCCATGGCGCTCGCCCTGCGTACGTTGGACGCGCGTGCCGATTGCCGGGTGGTTTCGGTGTCGCGGCTTTACCGAACGCCTCCCTGGGGCAAGACGGATCAATCCTTTTTCTACAATTCCTGTGCTGCCGTCGACACGACACTCTCGCCAGAAGCCCTGCTCGACGTCTGTCTGGACATAGAGCGGCAGATGAAGCGGGTGCGGATCGAGCGCTGGGGACCACGCACGATCGATATCGACGTGCTGACCTATGGGGATTTGGAAAAGGCCGAGCCGTTGCTTACCATTCCACATCCGCGAATGGTCGAGCGTGGTTTCGTGCTGATGCCGCTTGCTGATTTTGCCGCCGATCTCGTGGTGAAGGGCAGGGCAATCTCGGATTGGCTGCTGGACGTCGATGTCGAAGGTATCGAGGTCGCGGACGAAAGCCGTGATTGGTGGCGGACAGCCTGAACCGGACCCTTGGATCTATAAAAACAAAGGCCGGCAAATTGCCGGCCTTTGTTTTTCTGAGTTCTCATCTAATGCTATTGGATCGACCCGACCGCCATCTGGTCGACGTCGGCGCGCTTCAGAGTGACGCCGATAACCGGTACCATCTGATCGCCGACCTTCACCGAGATTGTGACATTCATCGACTTGTTGTCCGCAACGCGAGCGATCATGGCGCCGTTGAGCTTCTGGCGGATCAATCCGAGAACGACGGTGTTGTCGTTGACCGCGCCTGATGTCACGTCGAGGCCCTTGCCGGCTGCGCCATCCAGGAACTTTCCGCTGTAAGAACCGCCATTCTGCGTGATCTCGGCCGACATCGGCTGCTGGAAGACGCCGACGCGGCAGGTGCCGTCGAGCTTGACGCCAGCGCTGCCACCATCGGATGGCTTGCCAGTGAGATTGCATGTGAACTTGGTGCCCTTGTACTTGCCGGCGACGATTTCGCCGGGGCCGCTCCAGGTACCTGAGATTGACTGGAAGAAGGCCTTGTCGCGGGGCGCCGCGTCGGCCGACTGCACCCAGGCGCCGGTGGAGATGGCTGCGGCTGCAAGGCTGCTTACAAGAAGAAATCGACGCGAAAACATGGACATTCCCTAGCGAGGCGGAACCGTGAAACTGATTGTCACTTTTGCCGCAGAATGGTTAATGCTTGGTTTCCTGAATGCCAAAGCGCCTGATTTTCAGGTCCTCATGCAGGATTGCGGCCGCCTACGCTCGGCGTGAGGTCGCCGGCAAAATCGGCAATGCCGGGACGCTTGAGCGCCTTGAAGGGGAGCGGCCGGCAGAGGTCCATGGCGGCGATGCCGATTCTTGCGGTCATCATGCCGTTGACGACGCCCTCGCCAAGACGCGCCGACAGTTTCGACGCCAGGCCGTGGCCGATCAGTTGCTGGACGATGCTGTCGCCGACTGCAATGGAGCCGGTGACGGCCAGGTGGGCGATCACATCGCGCATCAGCCTGACCATGCCGAGCGTTCCGGGTCTGCCGCCATAAAGCTCGGCCATGGCGCGGACGAGTCTTGCCGCTTCGTACAGAACGTAGAGAATATCGACGAGAGCACGGGGGCTGACGGCAGTTACCACCGATACCCGTTTCGAGGCACCGAGAATCAGCGCGCGGGCGCGGCGGTCGAGCGGGCCGAGCAGCTCGCGTTCGGCGAGGTCGATCAGTTGCGGCGCATCGATGATATCGTCTTCTGCCGCCTTCAGGGTCGCGCGGCCTCTTGCTGTGTCCGGATTGGCTTCCAGAATGGTGCAGAGTCGCTTGACCAATGCTTTGGCGCGTGCCGGCCGGGTTTCGACAATGGCGGCATCCGCCTCCGCCTTGATGCTCTGCACGGCGGCGAGCCGCATCATTCCAGCTGTCTCGCGGATGACGATGGCAAGCACGGCCAGGACGCCGACGGCCACAACTGCAAGGGCAGTATAGCCGAGCCAATCGGCCCGGCTGAACAGGTCGCGGATGAGCTGATCCGTCCAGAGACCGAAAGCGAGCGATACCAGAATGCCGAGCGCGCTGAGTGCCACCTTACCGAAGGAGAACCCCTTGCGGCGGGGCTTGGCGATGGCAGCCGCATCCGAATCGGCACCGAGGGCCGGGTTGATGAACGGATCTTCCGCGTCGGGCGTCAGCACGATATCGGTATCGAAGCTCTGCGGTTTGCGAACCGCTGGCGCGGTTGCCTCTTTTTGGGAGGTTTCAGGTTCCACCGCGAAGGCGCCGGGACGACGATCACCGTTCGGCTCGTTTTCGGTCGATTTCGTCATGCGAGACGGTCTCCGAGCAGGAACTGCATGGCACGGTCGAGGCGGATATGCGGCACCGAAAGCTTGATGCCTTCCCCCGTTTTTTCCAGCTCCGGCGGGCGAAACCGTACGACATTCACTTCGGGCAGATGGACGTTTGCTCCATTGGATTCAAGGGCTTCGAACAGCCAGCGGGGATTTTCCGGGAGATCGCCGGGGAAGACCGCCGTCTTGCGATTGCCGTCGAAGGTCTCGCCGGCGATGGTTTCGCCGTCCATCGGCGTGCCGACGATGACGGGAAGCGTCTGCCCGTCGCGGGTCACGGTTGCCTCGCGGGTCGCCCGCACCGAGGCGATGGCCATCACATCGATGCCGGCCCCGGCCATGCCGATACGCTCAATGGCGCGGTCGACGAGACGGCGCGTCAACGCCTCCAGCCGATCATGACTTTCATGATGGAGATGGTCGGCCTTGGTCGCGGCCACCAGCACGCGGTCGATGCGGCGGCCGAGCAGCGAGGAGAGGAGGGAGTTGGTGCCCGGACGGAAGCAGGCGAGCACATCCGTCAGGGCCCGTTCGAGATCCTGCACCGCTTCCGGGCCGCGATTGACGGCCTGCAGGGCGTCGACCAGAACGATTTGGCGGTCAAGCCGGGCGAAATGTTCGCGGAAGAAGGGCTTGACGACAACGGCCTTGTAGGACTCGTAGCGCCTCTCCATCATCGCCCATAGCGACCCTTTCGGCGCATTGCCCTCGGAAGGCAACTTCAGCGGTGCGAAGGTGAGGGCAGGCGAACCGTCGAGATCGCCGGGCAGAAGGAAGCGGCCGGGGGGCAATGTGGAAAGCGAACGTTCGTCGGATTTGCAGGCTTTCAGGTAGTCGGCGAAAGCTGTGGCAAGATTGCGCGCCTTCATTTCATCCGCGGGTTCAGCGATATCTGCCGCTTCCGTCATGCCAAGCCAATGACGTGACAGTTCGGCACGAATGCCGGTCTCCGCCAGCGCCAGCGTCTCCTCGCTGAAGGTACGGAAATCCTTGGCGAGCAATGGCAGGTCCAGCAGCCATTCACCCGGATAATCGACGATATCGATCGAGAGGCGGCCGGGCGAGAACAGGCGGTTCCAGCCGCTGGCGCTTTGGTAATCCAGCGTGAGGCGCAGCTCGGAAATCGCCCTTGTCGAATCCGGCCACACGCGGTCTTTCACGAGCGCGTGGATATGATCCTCATACTGAAAGCGCGGCACGGCGTCGTCGGGCTGCGGTTCGAGACGAACGGCGGAGACACGGCCGGACTGCACCGGCTCGAACAGCGGCAGGCGTCCGCCATTCAGGAGATTATGCACCAGCGAGGAGATGAAGACGGTCTTGCCCGAACGGGAGAGGCCCGTGACGCCCAGACGAATTGTCGGATTGACGAGACCGGCGGCTCGATCGGCCAGATTATCGAAGGCGATGAGGGCGTCGTCGGTAAAAGAGGTCAGGCTTGGGGGCAAGGCGGGATCCCTGGATGACAGCGTGACCGTGAATATAGGGATGGAAACTTGCGCCGAAAAGATGAGCGGATATGTGTCTGCAATCAGCCGCGCGGCCGCTTGCGGCCCATATCGCCGAAGTCTCTATTCGGTGACAAAGTCGAGCAGTACCCAGCCCGATGGCGTCGAATCGACAACGGCAAGGCCGGCTGTCGGAAATCCGCGCGGAAGAGCGCTGGCCAGAGCATCGCGTCCGATCAAGGCTGCAAGCGTCAGTTCGATGACCGGGTTATGCGCGACCAGCATGACCGACTCCTGATCGGTCTGCGCAGCGATGAGTGACAGATAGACATCCGGTGAGCCGTTATAGAGTTCGTCGACAAAGCGGAACTCCGTCGACGGCGCGACGACGCGGCGTATAGCCTCGGCGGTCTGGCGGCATCGCAGGGCGGTGGAGGAAATGACAAGGTCGGGCTTGTAGCCTTTATCAGCCGCCTCGTCGGCGACAATCTCGGCCGCGGCATAGCCGTTGTCGCTCAAGGGACGGTCGAAATCTTTTTGGCCGGGTGCAGCCTGCATGGCCTCGGCGTGGCGTAGAAGATAGATCCGGGAGGGCGGCGGCGAAATGCTGATCATGGCAAGATCTCGAGGCTCGATTTCACTCATGAGGTAACGTCTCTTCATTGGTGCCGTCAACTGCTGCGCGATCTGTCAGAAGGCGAAATGCTCCATCATCACGGGAAGGTTACGAGAGACGCGAATCTGGCTCGATGAGAAGAAGTGATGAAAAAATAGACCCTTAGCTGAATTTTATGACAAATTTAAAAATCAGTTGACAGCATCTATTTGGCTTGAATCGGCACTATCGGTTGGGATATACAGCCCAGCCATATGAGATGTTCTTCAGGAGAATCGCGTTGAGTGAGAAGATCGATCTTAGTAATTATGTGCCCTCGGAAGACGAGGAGTTCATGAATCTGAATCAGCGAGCTTATTTTCGAGCGAAGCTGGTGGCATGGAAAAACGACATCCTTAGAGAAGCGCGCGAAACGCTGGATCATCTGGCGGAAGAAAGTGCAAATCACCCCGATCTCGCCGATCGGGCTTCTTCCGAAACTGACAGAGCTATCGAACTTCGGGCTCGCGACCGCCAACGTAAACTCATTTCCAAGATCGATGCCGCATTGCAGCGCATCGAGGATGGCACATACGGCTATTGTGAAGAAACCGGCGAGCCGATCGGTCTCAAGCGTCTGGACGCTCGCCCGATCGCAACCTTGTCGATCGAGGCGCAGGAGCGTCACGAGCGCCGTGAAAAGGTTTACCGCGACGAGTGATGACAGCATCGGTTTCGACCGGCTTAAATAAAACAAAGGCACGATGGAAATCTCCGTCGTGCCTTTTTCGATTCCGGCGTTTCTGAGAGGCCGCACCTTATTTATCGCGGCTGACGCTCATTTCCCCAAAGATGCGAGCGACTTCCTTCTGAAGAGCGCTGTCCGCTCCGGTCAGCGGAGCGAGCTCCGGTTCGACGCGTTTTGCCGGGCTTGGGATCGTGGATGGTTCAGCATTTGGTTGCTGCTGCACCTGTCGCGGTGCCGGCGCGTTCGGAATGATCCGTTCGGCGGTCAGGTTCTTCGACATTTCCGCTTCCAGAATACGCTGGAAATCATTGCCAGGTTCGACCGATGGCGTCGGTGCGGGGGTAGCCTCGGCTGTTGCCGGGAGTGCGGGAGCCGGTTGTTGCTGAGGCAGGACGACATGTCGGGCAGCGTCCAGTATGTCGGCGGCTTCCGTCTCGCTGATAGTCGGCACCGGCTGGGGCGCCGGTTGCTGCAGCTTAACGGCGGCGGGTTGCGGGTGTTCGGCCACTTGCGGGACTGGAGCCGGCGGCGCCGTAGGCTCAGGGCGCCGCTCGTTGCGCAGATAGGCTTCGATCTTGTCCTCAGCGGTTTGCTGGCGCTGCGGAAGCGTTGCGGGAGGAGCTTCCACCGCAGCCGCCTTCTGCTGCTGCGGCCGCCTCTCTTCAAATGCCATGGGGATATCGACCGGCGTCGCGGCGGTTCCGGCGCGTGTGGGATCGGAAATGCCCGATTCGATGACGATGTCCGTCGGGCCGCCGATCATGATCAGATGCTCGATCCCATCGCGTCGCACGAGCACGAGACGGCGGCGAGCATCGACGGCGGCGGCATCCAACACCTGCAGGCGAGGCTGACGGTTCTTGCCACCGCGCACGAAGGGAGAAGGCGCTCGGTTGCGCATGACCCACAGAATGCCGATGAGCACGAGCAGGGCAATGCCAACTCCACCGGCTGCGAGAAAGAAACGGCTGCCATAGGCTCCGGCGATATCGTCCAACATGTCGAGATACTCCGTAATTGTCCCCGATGTTGCGGTTTACAGCGCCGCGCGTCACATGTGACGCGCAAAGGTCGTTGTAGTACTTTAAATCCACTGCATAATTTTACCCTTAATCAAATCCTGTTTTGGGGAATTATGCAGTAGTTGCAACTTACGAGTGTAATGCTTTCACCATGACCCTTCTATACGGCGATCATATGAACAGGATTGCGCCGGAGACAAGATGCGATTGCAGGCTGTTGTCTTCTATTGCCTGTGAATTCAAGCCTTTCTGGCCCGGCAAAGCTTTTTGCCGATGACGCAACTTGATAAAGAAGATTCGAAAGGTCCGACTCCGGCGACCCCTAAAAACGTGTATGACATGTCGCGAGGAGAACGGCCGATACGAGGAGTTCATGACGAAGCAGCGTCCGTCCGACGAGTATAGCGTGCCGCTGGTGGATCGCGGGGTTCGTTCTGGAACCGTGCTGCGCATCATCCTGCTTGCGCTCGTTCTCGTGGCCGCGGCCGCGGCTTTCGTCGTCTTCAAGAACCAGCTGGACAACGAAGCGGTTCTCGGTGGCCTGGGCATTCTCGCCATGGTCGGCATCTTCTTCCTGGTTTCCTCGATCATTGGCTTTGTCGAGGTCATGCCACAGCCTCAGTCCGACAGTCTTGCCCGGTCCTTCCTCAACAGCCATCCGGACGGAACGCTGATCACGGACGAGAAGGGGCGCATCGTCTATGCGAATGCCGCCTATGGCCGGCTGACCGGTGCGACGAAGGCGACGGAAGTGCAGTCGCTGGAGATGCTGCTGTCGCGAAATCGCGAATCCAACGAGGCTCTCTATCGTCTCGCCAATGGCCTGCGCGATGGCAAGGAAGGATCGGAGGAGTTCCGCCTGCTGAAGCCGCTCGGGCCTGTGGATGGAAGCGGCAATGTGGCGCATTGGTACCGGCTGAAGGCGCGCGTGTTGCCGGCCGAGCAAGGCGCCAACAAGGCGCTGCATATCTGGCAGATTACCGACATCACCTCCGAGCGTGACGATCAGGAACGTTTCTTCAAGGAACTGCAGAACGCGATCGACTATCTCGACCATGCGCCGGCCGGCTTCTTTTCCGCGGGGCGCAAGGGCGAGATCTTCTATCTCAATGCGACGCTGGCTGAATGGCTGGGCTTCGATCTGACGAAATTCGTGCCGGGCTCGATGACGATCGGCGATCTTGTGGCAGGCGAGGGGCTGGCGCTCATTCAGTCCGTCCAGGCCGAGCCGGGCTTGAAGAAGACGGTGACGCTCGATCTCGATCTGCGCCGTTCCAATGGCCAGAGCCTGCCCGTGCAGATCGTTCATAGTGTCACCTCGATGCGCGACGGCGCACCCGGCGAGAGCCGTACCATCGTCCTGACCCGTCAGAACGGTGCCGATACCGAGCAATCGGCCTCCGCTGCCGCGATGCGCTTCAGCCGCTTCTTTAACAATACGCCGATGGCGATCGCATCCGTCGATGGCAATGGCCGTATTCTTAGGACGAATGCGCCCTTCCTCAAGCTCTTCTCGGATCTGGTCTCGCGTGATGATATCGAGCGCGGTGCCGCCCTGGAGAGCGTCGTCAACGAAAGTGATCGGCCGCAGCTGCAGCAGGCGCTGGCGGCCGCCAAGGACCGGCAGGGTGACATTCCGCCGATCGATTCCCGTAATCCGAAAGACGAAACGCGGCATTTCCGCTTCTATGTCAATGCCGTCATCGACCAGACCGACGAGGCGCCGGAAGAGGCTGCCATCGTCTATGCCGTCGAGGTGACTGAGCAGAAGGCGCTCGAGACCCAGATGGCGCAGACGCAGAAGCTCAATGCCGTCGGGACGCTTGCTGGCGGCATCGCGCATGACTTCAACAACGTTCTGACCGCAATCCTTCTGTCTTCCGACCATCTCCTGCTGCAGGCTCGGCCTTCCGACGCCAGCTTCGCGGATCTGATGGAAATCAAGCGTAATGCCAATCGTGCGGCCGTGTTGGTGCGGCAGTTGCTCGCCTTCTCGCGCAAGCAGACGATGCGGCCGACGATCCTGAACCTGACTGATGTGATCGGCGATCTGCGTATGCTGGTTGACCGGCTGCTATCGGGTACGCATGTCAAACTCGACGTCGATTACGGGTGCGACCTCTGGCCGGTCAAAACCGATCTCTCACAGTTCGAGCAGGTGCTGATCAACCTCTGCGTCAATGCCCGCGATGCCATGCCGGGCGGCGGTACGCTGACGTTGCGCACCCGCAATCTGCGTGCGGCCGATGTCAGCGCCTTCAACTATCCCTACCTTCCGCATGAGGAGATGGTGCTCGTCGAGGTCAGCGATACCGGAACCGGTATCGCGCCTGAGATCATGGACAAGATTTTCGAGCCCTTCTTCACGACCAAGGAAGTGGGCAAGGGCACCGGCCTCGGCCTTGCCATGGTTTACGGCATCATCAAGCAGTCCGGCGGCTACATCCAGCCGGAATCGGAAGTGGGCAAGGGAACGACCTTCCGCATTTTCCTGCCGCGGCACATCGTGGAAATGCCTTCGGTAACGGAAGCGAAAGTGTCGGAAAGCCGCGATGTTACGGCCATGGACCAGGGTGCGGGTGTCGCCGCTTCTCCGGAAGAACCGGCCGATCTTACAGGCAAGTCCGCTGTCGTGCTGCTTGTCGAGGACGAAGAGGCGGTACGCCGTGGTGGCAAGCGCATGCTTGAGACGCGGGGTTATACCGTCCACGAGGCCGGCTCCGGCGTTGAGGCGCTCGACATCATGGAGGAGCTAGACGGACAGGTTGATGTCGTCGTCTCCGACGTCGTCATGCCCGAGATGGACGGGCCGTCGCTGCTGCGCGAATTGCGCAAGAAATATCCGGATCTGAAGTTCATCTTTGTTTCGGGGTATGCCGAGGATGCCTTTGCCCGCAACCTGCCAGCGGACGCCCAATTCGGCTTCCTGCCGAAGCCATTCTCGCTGAAGCAGCTTGCCGTCGTCGTGCGCGAGACGCTGGACAAGAATTAAGTGAGGGGTGTTTTGCGCCTCTCCATGTTGCCGATTACGGCGCAACGGTGTAATCAACCGCCCATGATCGACCTCGCCAAGCCCGTTTTCCAAATGTGGTGGCGCTCCTTCTAGGAGCGGCAGTCGTCATGTCTTGAAATCGACCCTGCCGCCGTAATCCGGCAGGCATGGTCCATTTCCGTTTTTCCCTTCCCGATTGCGGCGGCTCCTTTTGCGGAGCAATGAAATGTTTTCCCCTACCGATAATCGTCCCGTCATCCTGACGGGCGATCGGACCACGGGTCCACTCCATCTCGGCCATTATGCCGGGTCGCTGAAAAGCCGCGTTGCACTTCAGCACAGCCATGAGCAATTCCTGCTCTTGGCGGATACGCAGGCACTGACCGACAATGCGCATGATCCCCAGAAAGTGCGGCGCAACGTCCTTGAAGTCGCCACGGACTATCTTGCAGTCGGCATCGATCCGGCGCTGACAACGATCTGCCTTCAATCCGCTTTACCCGCGCTGGCGGAATTGACACTGCTCTATTTGAATTTCGTTACGGTCAGTCGCCTGGAGCGCAATCCGACGATCAAGACGGAAATGCAGCTGCGCGGTTTCGAACGCGATGTGCCAGCTGGCTTTCTCTGCTACCCGGTGGCGCAGGCTGCCGATATCACCGCCTTCAAGGCGACCGTCGTTCCCGTCGGGGAGGATCAGGCGCCGTTGATCGAGCAGACCAATGAGATCGTTCGCCGTCTCAACCGACAGATCGGGCGAGACGTTCTGGTGGAGGCAACAGCGATAGTGCCGGCGGTCGGGCGTCTGCCCGGCGTCGACGGCAAGGCGAAGATGAGCAAATCGCAGGGTAATGCGATCCCGCTTTCGGCATCGTCCGATGAGATCAGGGATGCGGTGCGGCGCATGTATACCGATCCGGATCACCTTCGCGTCAACGATCCAGGCAAGGTCGAAGGAAATGTCGTCTTCACCTATCTCGATGCTTTTTGTGAGGATCGGCGGTTGGTCGACGAGATGAAGGCGCATTATCACCGCGGCGGACTTGGCGACGTCACCTTGAAGAGACATCTCGAGGATGTCCTGCAGGCGCTGCTCGCGCCGATCCGAGAGCGTCGCGCGCGTTATGCCGCCGAACCGGACTATGTGATGGCAGTCTTGCGGGAGGGGACGCGAAAGGCGAGGGAGCGGACAGAGGCTACGCTTGCCGAATTGAGGTCTGCTCTGGGTCTTTTCTCTCTCACTTGAAAGAAAGAGAACGGCCGGGCGCTCGCACACCCGGCCATTCCTGTGACGACGGCCTTGATTAGTCCGCCAGAGCTACGGCGATTTCCGCGGCCAAACGCGCATTGTTTTCGACAAGCGCGATATTGGTCTTGAGGCTGCGGCCTTCGGTGATGTCGAAGATCGTGCTCAGCAGATAAGGCGTAACCGCTTTGCCGGTGATCTCGTCGCGCTCGGCACTGTCGAGGGCCCGCTCGATATAGATTTCCATCTCCTCGCGCGGGATCTCGTCGGCTTCCGGAACCGGATTGGCGATCAGCATACCGCCATCGATGCCCAGCTGCTCGCGCGTCGTCTGGAAGTTGGCGATGGCCGCCGGGCTGTTCAGCGTCAGCGGGCTTGTCAGGCCGGATGAGCGCGACCAGAAGGCCGGGAACTCGGTGCTGTCGTAAGTCACGACCGGAACACCACGGGTTTCCAGCACTTCGAGCGTCTTCGGAATATCGAGGATCGCCTTGGCTCCGGCGCAGACGACGATAACGCCGGTGCGGGACAGCTCTTCAAGGTCGGCCGAAATATCGAAGCTCTCTTCCGCGCCGCGATGGACGCCGCCGATGCCGCCGGTAGCAAATACCTTGATGCCGGCGCGGGCTGCGGCGATCATCGTGGCGGCCACGGTGGTCGCGCCCGTGCGGCGCTCGGCGATCGCAAAGGCGATATCAGCGCGGGAGACCTTCATCGCCCCTTCCGTCTTGGCAAGGGCTTCCAGCTCTTCCGGCTCGAGGCCGATATGCAGGGTGCCATGGATGACGGCGATGGTTGCGGGTACAGCGCCTTCCTGACGGATGATCGCCTCAACGCTGCGCGCCATCTCGATATTGCCTGGATAGGGCATGCCGTGGGTGATGATCGTCGATTCCAGAGCAACGATCGGCGCACCGCGGAGCTTTGCGGCAGCGACTTCCTTCGAATAGGAGATCGGAAGCAGGGGCGAGATAGGCTGGGTCATTGTCGTTTCCAATTCACTGAAACAATATACGCGTCTTGAGCAGGCTTCATGACAGAATTTCGGCCTCGGGAACAAGGGCCAGGGCCGCGTTTAGCAGCTCGGGAGAGAGATTTTCTGCCGTTGCGTAGGGAGACTGGACGGTGATTGCCGCTGCCGCCGCGCCATGACGTATGGCTTCCGCGAGATCGTGGCCGGCCATCAGCGCCGACAGAACGCCGGAAGCAAGCGAATCTCCCGCACCGGTGACATCGGCTACATCTTCGACGATAGGCGGCTGCAGGCTGACGATGGTATCGCGCGAGAATGCGATCAGGGGGCGTTTCCCGCGGGTGATCACGCCATTACGCAGGCCGAGCGCTCGCAAAGCGCTCACCCATTCGCGTGGGTCCTCCGGGCGCATTTCAGTCAACGCCGCGGCTTCGGCTTCGTTGAGGAACAGGTGATTGATGCCGGCAAGGCTTGGCTTCAGCCGCACCACTTTTGCCGGTGAGATGGCGATAGCGGCGACCGGCTTGCCGCATAGAGCAGCTCTTGCCGCGATTGCGCCTAAGGTTTCGGCAGGCAGATTGGCGTCGCAGAGAATGAGGTCCGTTTCATCGAAGGCATCGCGAACGGCGCGAATCGCCAGGCGTCGCGGAACGAAGAGCTTGTAGAGCTCCATATCGGCAAGCGCGATGACCAGATTGCCGTCATTCTCGAGGATCGCGGTATAGCTCGGCGTCTTGCGATCGAGGAAGACGAAGGGCTTGTCGTCGATGCCGGCATGGCTTGCAGCCTCGGCCACCATTTCGCCGGAGGGGTCGCCGCCGCGCGGCGAGATCAGCTTTACGTCGAAGCCGAGGCGGGCGAGATTTCGCGCCGCATTGAAGCCGCCGCCGCCGGGTTCCTCGAACCATGCGCCGGGGTTGCTGGCGCCAGGCGCCGTCTCGCCGAAGATGCGGCCACGGCGGTCTATGTGGGCGCCGCCGAGAACGAGAATCTTTTTCGCCATAGGGTTATCCTCAGCAGCCGAAAAGACGAATCGAGCGGGGCGGCGATATGCGTGAATTGGCCGCCCCATAACCGTAAGTATCTGGGAAGAAAGAAGAAAACAAAAGTAGAACGGAAATCATTTTATCTTTTTCTTTCAATTGCTTGTTGTGCTCTTGCGATAAGAGAACAAATAGAGTACAGAATTCTCATCGGCGGCGACATTGCTAGAGCGGCTTCAATAACCTAAAGGTGGATCGAATGTCTCAGAATTCTTTGCGGCTTGTAGAGGACAAATCGGTGGATAAAAGCAAGGCACTTGAAGCGGCACTCTCTCAAATTGAGCGGTCGTTCGGCAAGGGCTCGATCATGAAGCTCGGCTCCAACGAGAACGTGGTCGAAATCGAAACGGTTTCCACCGGCTCTCTGAGCCTCGATATCGCTCTCGGCATTGGCGGCTTGCCGAAGGGGCGCATCATCGAAATCTACGGGCCGGAAAGCTCGGGTAAGACGACGCTGGCCCTGCAGACCATTGCAGAGGCACAGAAAAAGGGTGGGATCTGCGCCTTCGTGGACGCAGAACATGCGCTTGATCCGGTCTATGCCCGCAAGCTCGGCGTCGACCTGCAGAACCTGTTGATCTCGCAGCCGGATACCGGCGAACAGGCGCTTGAAATCACCGATACACTGGTGCGCTCCGGCGCGATCGACGTCCTCGTCGTCGACTCCGTTGCGGCATTGACGCCGCGCGCCGAAATTGAAGGCGAAATGGGCGACAGCCTGCCGGGCCTGCAGGCCCGCCTGATGAGCCAGGCGCTGCGCAAGCTCACGGCTTCCATCTCGAAGTCCAACACCATGGTGATCTTCATCAACCAGATCCGCATGAAGATCGGCGTCATGTTCGGTTCGCCGGAAACGACGACGGGCGGTAACGCGCTGAAGTTCTACGCCTCGGTTCGCCTCGATATCCGCCGCATTGGCGCCGTTAAGGAGCGCGAAGAGGTGATCGGCAACCAGACGCGCGTCAAGGTCGTCAAAAACAAGATGGCGCCTCCCTTCAAGCAGGTCGAGTTCGACATCATGTATGGCGAAGGCGTTTCCAAGACCGGCGAACTGGTCGATCTCGGTGTCAAGGCCGGCATCGTTGAAAAGTCCGGCGCCTGGTTCTCCTATAACAGCCAGCGTCTCGGTCAGGGCCGCGAGAATGCGAAAATCTTCCTGCGCGACAATCCGGATCTCTCGCGCGAAATCGAATTGTCGCTGCGCCAGAATGCCGGCCTGATCGCCGATCGTTTCCTGCAGAATGGCGGCCCCGATGCCGATGATGGCGATGCCTCTGGCGAATAAAGGCTTCAGGAAGCAATTCCCGACCTAAGATCGAGACCCAAAAGTCGAAACCGGCCGTATTGTCCAAGGGATGTGCGGCCGGTTTTGTTCGTGCGGCTGGACAGCGCCGGGAGCGGACGATAAAAGCCACTGACTTTGATGCAAGTTGCTGAGCGCAGGACTGAAGGGCCCCATATGAGCGGTGTGAATGAAATCCGGTCGACCTTCCTCGACTATTTTAAGAAAAACGGCCACGAGATCGTGCCGTCGAGCCCGCTGGTGCCGCGCAACGATCCGACATTGATGTTCACCAATGCCGGCATGGTGCAGTTCAAGAACGTGTTCACCGGCCTGGAGCAGCGCCCCTATACGACGGCGTCTACCGCGCAGAAATGCGTGCGCGCCGGCGGCAAGCATAACGACCTCGACAATGTCGGCTATACCGCCCGTCATCACACTTTCTTCGAGATGCTCGGCAATTTCTCCTTTGGCGATTATTTCAAGGAGCGCGCCATCGAGCTTGCCTGGAACCTGATCACCAAGGAATTCGGCCTCGATGCCAAGCGCCTGCTGGTCACGGTCTATCACACCGACGACGACGCCTTTAACCTGTGGAAGAAGATTGCCGGTCTTTCCGACGACAAGATCATCCGCATCGCCACCAGCGACAATTTCTGGGCGATGGGCGATACCGGTCCTTGCGGTCCGTGTTCGGAAATCTTCTACGATCACGGCGATCACATCTGGGGTGGCCCTCCCGGGTCTCCGGAAGAAGACGGCGACCGCTTCATCGAGATCTGGAATCTCGTCTTCATGCAGTTCGAGCAGATCACCAAAGAGCAGCGCGTCGACCTGCCGCGTCCGTCGATCGACACCGGCATGGGTCTCGAGCGCGTTGCCGCCGTGCTGCAGGGCAAGCATGACAACTATGACATCGACCTGTTCCGCGCTCTGATCGAGGCTTCGGAGGAGGCAACGGGTGTGAAGGCCGAGGGCGAGCATCGTGCCAGCCATCGCGTCATCGCCGATCACCTGCGTTCCTCCGCCTTCCTGATTGCCGATGGCGTGCTGCCGTCGAATGAGGGCCGTGGCTACGTGCTTCGCCGCATCATGCGCCGCGCCATGCGCCACGCGCAGCTGCTCGGCGCCAAGGAGCCGTTGATGTGGAAGCTGCTGCCGGCGCTGATCCAGCAGATGGGCCGTGCCTATCCGGAGCTGGTGCGCGCCGAAGCGCTGACCTCCGAGACGCTGAAGCTCGAAGAAACCCGTTTCCGCAAAACGCTGGAACGCGGCCTCTCGCTGCTCAACGATGCCACTTCGGATCTGCATAAGGGCGACAGCCTGGACGGCGAGACCGCCTTCAAGCTCTACGACACATATGGCTTCCCGCTCGACCTGACGCAGGACGCGCTGCGCGCCCGCGGCATCGGCGTCGATATCTCAAGCTTTACCGATGCCATGGAGCGGCAGAAGGCCGAAGCGCGCTCGCATTGGACCGGCTCCGGCGACAAGGCGACCGAAACCATCTGGTTCGAGCTCAAGGAAAAGAACGGCGCGACCGAATTCCTGGGTTACGATACGGAATCTGCCGAAGGCGTCATCCAGGCGATCGTCAGGGATGGCGTTGCCGTTGACAGCGCCTCTGCCGGCGACAAGGTGCAGATCGTGGTCAACCAGACGCCCTTTTACGGCGAGTCCGGTGGCCAGATGGGTGATACCGGCGTGATCTCCAGCGACCAAGGCAAGCTCACCGTCAGCGATACGCAGAAGAAGGGCGAGGGTCTCTTCGTTCACAGCTCCGAAGTTTCGGAAGGCAAGATCAAGGTCGGCGATGCCGTCGTCCTGAGCGTCGATCACAACAGGCGCTCGCGCCTGCGCGCCAACCACTCTGCGACCCATCTGCTGCACGAGGCACTTCGTGAAGTGCTCGGCACCCATGTCGCGCAGAAGGGCTCGCTGGTCGCGCCCGAGCGCCTGCGTTTCGACGTCTCTCATCCGAAGCCGATGTCAGCTGAGGAGCTGAAGGTTGTCGAAGAGATGGCCAACGAGATCATCCTTCAGAACTCGCCTGTTACGACCCGCCTGATGAGCGTCGATGATGCCATCGCGGAAGGTGCGATGGCGCTGTTCGGTGAGAAGTATGGCGATGAAGTCCGCGTCGTGTCGATGGGGCAGGGCGTGCGCGGTGCAAAGTCCGGTAAGCCTTACTCGGTCGAGCTTTGCGGCGGTACGCATGTCTCCGCTACCGGCCAGATCGGTCTCGTGCGCATTCTCGGCGAAAGCGCCGTCGGTGCCGGCGTGCGCCGTATTGAAGCTGTGACCGGCGAATCCGCGCTTAGCTATCTTGCCGAGCAGGACGAGCGCGTAAAGAACCTCGCCTCGACGCTGAAGGTACAGCCGGCAGACGTGGTTTCGCGTGTCGAATCCTTGATGGATGAACGCCGCAAGCTGGAACGTGAATTGGCTGATGCCAAGCGCAAGCTTGCCATGGGCGGCAGCCAAGGCGGCTCCGCCGATGCAGTCCGTGAAGTCAACGGCGTCAAGTTCCTCGGCAAGCCGGTTTCCGGCGTCGACCCTAAGGATCTCAAGGGCATGGCGGATGAGGCTAAGGCAAACCTCGGCTCCGGTGTCGTGACGCTGATCGGCGTTTCCGAAGATGGCAAGGCAAGCGCCGTTGTCGCCGTCACGGAGGATCTGGTTGGCCGCTTCAGCGCCGTCGATCTCGTCCGCGTCGCTTCAGCTGCCCTCGGCGGCAAGGGTGGCGGCGGCCGTCCCGACATGGCGCAGGCCGGTGGCCCTGATGGCGCCAAGGCCGACGAGGCGATCGAGGCGATTGCTGCGGCGCTTGCTGGCTAAGACACTGGTTTCCGATTGATAATTAAAGATGGCGGATGCTTCGGTGTCCGCCATTTTTCTTTGTGCAGGCAACTCCGCAGGATTTGTCAAATCGGGTTATGCTCTTGTCGGGCCGATCGATTTGCAAGGGGTTTGACATGAGCGGTGGAACGGCGTGGACGCTTTACGAGACCCGGCTGCGGCGGGTTTCGGCCTATATCCATGAGCATCTGGACGATGAACTCGATATGGAAAAGCTCGCCGAAATCGCCTGCATGTCCAGCTATCACTGGCATCGGATCTATCGGGCGATCTATGGCGAGACGGCGGCGGCGACCGTCAAGCGGCTTCGGTTGCATCGTGCCGCCGGCGATCTCGTCAACACCCGTCTATCCGTCAGCGACATTGCAAAGCGGTCGGGCTATCCCAACCTCCAGTCGTTCAACCGTATCTTCAGATCTGTCTACGGCATGCCGCCGGCGCGATATCGGAATGAGGGAAGCCACACGATCTTCGAACCGAGTACCCAAGGAAGGATCACGGTCATGTTCGACGTTACGCTTCGCACTATTTCCCCGATGTCACTGATCGGTGTCGCCCATCGCGGCTCCTATATGCAGATCGGCCAAGCTTTCGAAACACTTTTCGGTACCATCTTCGCCCGCGGCCTCGCCGGGCCGGATATGCGCATGATCGGTGTCTATCTCGATGATCCGGATGTGGTGGAAGCGGACAAACTGCGCTCGTATGCCTGCGTCACCGCTGGCGAGGCCGTCGTTGCCAATGCTCCGCTGGAGCGGCGTTCGCTCGATGGCGGCGACTATGCCGTGCTGCGCCACAAAGGCCCTTATGCAAACATGCATAAGGCCTATCACTGGCTTTATGCGCAGTGGCTGCCGGCTTCCGGTCGGCAATTGCGCGATACCGTCATGTTCGAGGAATATATCAACAATCCGCGCGACGTGCCGCCGACGGAGCTTTTGACCGATATCTATATGCCGCTGCAATAGCGGCATATAGGTGCGCTCGAAGATTTCTTTTTAATGCCTTGTATTGTCAGGCATTTGCTGGCTTCGGCATGGCTGCATTGTCGATCTCGTTGCCGCGGCGGTAAGCATCGCGGTCGCTGACCCGGGCCCAATAATCGACGAAGGCCTGGCGCTTCTCGATCGTGCCGAAATTGAGACCCCAGCCGATATGCGAACCGACATAGACGTCGGCGGCCGTGAAGCGGTCGCCGGCGATGAATGGCGAGCTTGAGACTGCATATTCGATCGTATCGAGCACGCCCTGGATGCTACCGCAGCCGGCCATGCGCTGACGTTCCGGTGGAATTTCGAAGCCAAGCGCGCGGATGGTAACTGCGGCTTCCAACGGGCCTGCGGCAAAGAACATCCAACGGAAATAGCGACCGCGCTCGGCCGCTGTCGGGGCGAGACCAGCCTGCGGGAAGGTTTCGGCCAGATAGGCGCAGATGGCGGCACCCTCGGTGACGACGGTATCCCCATGCTTGATCGCCGGCACCTTGCCCATGGGGTTGACCGCAAGATATTCCGGCGATTTCATCGTCGTGCCGTAGTCGAGATATTCGGTGCGGTAGGGCTGGCCGGTCTCCTCCAGCATCCAGCGGGCGATGCGTCCGCGCGACATCGGGTTGGTATAGAAAACAAGTTCTTCAGCCATCTGCCTCTCCCTTTTGTTGCGCGCATTTTTGCCATTGGTTCGCCCCGGCGGCAAGATTTCGCGTAAAAGAAAACCCGGCGCTAAGGCCGGGCTTTCGGATGTTCAGATAGCGGCAAGGCTTAGGCAGCCATGGCCTTCTTGAGGTTCTCGTCGATCTTGTCGAGGAAGGCGGTGGTCGAGAGCCACGGCTGATCGGGGCCGATCAGCAGCGCCAGATCCTTGGTCATGTAGCCGGCTTCGACGGTATCGACGCAGACCTTTTCCAGCGTGGAAGCGAACTTTGCGAGTTCTGCATTGTCGTCGAGCTTGGCACGATGGGCGAGACCACGGGTCCAGGCGAAGATCGAAGCGATCGAGTTCGTCGAGGTTTCCTGGCCCTTCTGGTGCTGACGGTAGTGACGGGTCACCGTGCCGTGTGCGGCTTCGGCTTCCACCGTCTTGCCGTCCGGCGTAAGCAGAACCGAGGTCATCAGGCCGAGCGAGCCGAAGCCCTGGGCAACGGTATCGGACTGAACGTCGCCGTCGTAGTTCTTGCAGGCCCAGACGTAGCCGCCGGACCACTTGAGGGCCGAGGCGACCATGTCGTCGATCAGGCGGTGCTCGTAGGTGATGCCGGCTTCGTCGAACTGAGCCTTGAACTCGTTCAGGTAGACTTCTTCGAAGATGTCCTTGAAGCGGCCGTCATAGGCCTTGAGGATGGTGTTCTTTGTGGAGAGGTAGACCGGCCACTTGCGCATCAGGCCGTACATCATCGAGGCGCGGGCGAATTCGCGGATCGACTCGTCGAGATTGTACATGGCCATGGCAACGCCGGCGCCCGGAGCGTTGAAGACTTCCTTCTCGATGACTTCGCCATCTTCGCCGACGAACTTGATGGTCAGCTTGCCCTTGCCGGGGAATTTGAAGTCGGTCGCGCGATACTGGTCGCCGAAGGCGTGACGGCCGACGACGATCGGCTTGGTCCAGCCGGGAACCAGGCGCGGAACGTTCTTGCAAATGATCGGCTCGCGGAAGATGACGCCGCCGAGGATGTTGCGGATGGTGCCGTTCGGGCTCTTCCACATCTGCTTCAGGTTGAATTCCTTGACGCGATCTTCATCCGGCGTGATCGTCGCGCACTTGATGCCGACGCCATGCTTCTTGATGGCGTTGGCGGCGTCGATCGTGACCTGGTCGTTGGTCGCGTCGCGGTTTTCGACCGAGAGGTCGTAGTAGTCGATATCGATGTCGAGGTAGGGGTAGATCAGTTTATCTTTGATAAACTGCCAGATGATGCGAGTCATTTCATCGCCATCGAGATCGGCAACGGGATTTGCGACCTTGATCTTCTTCATACTTCTGCCTCGTTTAAGCTAATGGGACCGGATGGTCCTGTGGGTAATGTGAAGTCCCGAGGGCTATAGCACCGCAAGCGCGGAACGCAAAGCCGATAGAGCCTTCTGCGTCGCGTTTTTGATCATTCGTGACATCCCGCGCAATTTGCGATCCGGCCATTGCCAAAGCGGTCGATGGGTCTAATGTCGCGCATGTTTTGCCTGTTGCAACGGAATCATATCATGCAGAAATTTGCCGCCTCCGCGATTGCCTTTACGCTTTTCCAGTTTTCGTTTGGTGCGCATATGGCGCTTGCTGCCGATGCGACGACGCCGGTCAAGGCCATCATGGATGCGACCGTCTCGAACTGGGCGGGCGGCGACAGTGACTGGCAGGATATTTTCGGCGAGGACAAGCTCAACGAAATCTACAGCAAGGATTTTGGAGCGAAATACCAGGCGGCGGCGCAATTTCCCGCCGCCGACGAGGATGGTATCTCGCCTTTCGACTACGATGTCATCGTCAATGCGCAGGACGCGTGTCCGCTGGAGGATGTGAAGATTGCAGCCCAGCCGCCGAAGAACAATGTGACGGAGGTGCTGGCGACCTTCAAGAAATTAACCTGCATGGGCTCCGACGCCGATTATCAGAAGGTGACGACGGTTCGTTTCGAGGTCATCGAGGAGGGTGGACGGCCCGTGGTGGATGATATCGTCACCAACGACGACAACGGCAATCCGAGCTCGCTCAAGAGCGTGATGGTGGATCTCGTCAAACAGCAACAGCAGCAACCTTCCGATCAGCAGAAGTCGGCCAATCCGCAATAATCGGGAGGGCTCGTAGCGGCGCTGACACTCAAAAACCTTGCCGAGTGGCTGGTGTGACGTTATTGCGACCGTGATTTGCGCGATTGAGTTCGCGCGCGGAGATTTAGGCATCATGGCAGGCACGAACAGCGAGCGTCAACTTCTGGCCGAAGGACCGGCCATCATTCTGGTCGAGCCGCAAATGGGCGAGAATATCGGCATGGTGGCGCGCGCCATGGCGAATTTCGGCCTTGCCGAGTTGCGTCTCGTCAACCCTCGAGATGGCTGGCCGAACGAGAGGGCGCAGGCGACAGCCTCGAAGGCAGATCACATCATCGAGGCGACGAAGGTCTATGAAACGCTGGAACAAGCGATCGCTGATCTCAACTTCATCTATGCGACGACCGCGCGCGAGCGGGATGGCTATAAGCCGGTGCGTTCGCCTGTCGTTGCGGCGGAGACCCTTCGCGCAAAGTTCAAGGCAGGTGAGGGCACCGGCATTCTCTTCGGGCGCGAGCGCTGGGGCCTGACGAATGAGGAAGTGGCGCTTGCCGATGAGATTGTGACCTTCCCGGTCAATCCCGCCTTCGCTTCTTTGAACATCGCGCAGGCCGTGCTCCTGATGTCCTATGAGTGGATGAAGTCAGGCATGGAGGATCTGGGCGATGTGCCGTTTCAGGCGATCGAGCAGCGGCCTTCGACCAAGGAGCAGCTTTTCGGCCTGTTCGATCAGCTCGAAGAGGCGCTGGATGCGCGCAATTATTTCCATCCTGCCGGGAAAAAGCCGAAAATGGTCGACAATCTTCGGGCCGTCCTCTCGCGCCGGGCGTTCACCGAACAGGAAATCAGCGTCTTGCGCGGGGTGATCTCGTCTCTTGACCGCTTCTCGCGGAAGTCTCCGCGCGGTAGCGGCTCGCATCCCAGATCCTCGAAAGCACCGAAGGAAGCCCCAAGCGATGACAGCAACGGCGAATGAGCTGAAACCGGTCCTCGTCTTCGATTCAGGGATCGGTGGTTTGACGGTGCTGCGCGAGGCGCGCGTGCTGATGCCCGAGCGCGGTTTCATCTACATCGCCGATGATGCTGGATTTCCCTATGGCAGCTGGGAGGAGCAGGCACTGAGGGAGCGCATCGTCGATCTCTTCGCAAAGCTGCTCGTGCAATATGATCCGGAAGTCTGCATCATCGCCTGCAATACGGCGTTCACGCTGGCCGGCGCCGCTCTTCGTGCCGCCTTTCCGCAAATGACGTTCGTGGGCACGGTACCCGCGATCAAGCCGGCCGCCGAGCGAACCCGCTCCGGCCTTGTATCGGTGCTCGCGACACCGGGCACCGTCAAGCGCGCCTATACGCGCGACCTGATCCAGTCTTTTGCCACGCAGTGCCATGTGCGGCTCGTCGGATCGCAGGACCTGGCACGCCTGGCGGAAGCCTATATTCGCGGCGATGTCGTCAGCGATGAGGCGGTCATGACCGAGATCGAGCAGTGCTTCGTCGAGATGGATGGCCGCAAGACCGATATCGTCGTACTCGCCTGCACGCATTATCCTTTCATGGCCAATATCTTCCGCAGGCTCGCACCATGGCCGGTCGACTGGCTCGATCCGGCTGAAGCGATCGCAAGGCGTGCCCGCAGTCTTGTGCCGCAGGTGGCCGATGCCGTCCATCCCGATGATTTTGATTTTGCGGTGTTTACCTCCGGTGCGCCAGATTTTCCCACCCGCCGGCTGATGCAGGGTTTTGGACTCAAGGCTTGATGATGAAAGACAAAGTTTCGCTGCGCAAACTCGAGCTCGTGGATATGCCGGCCGCTGCAGCCGTTCATCGTGCGTCCTTCAACGAGCGGCTGCCGACGCTTGCGGGGCTTCATACGCCGGAAGAGGATGTCGGTTTCTGGAGCGCTGTGGTCTTCAAAGACTGCCAGGTCTGGGGGGCGGAAGAGGGCGGTCGCTTGGTCGGCGTCATTGCCTTCCTCGAGGATTGGATCGACCAGCTCTACGTTCTGCCCGAGGCACAGGGGCGTGGCATTGGCAGCCGCCTGCTCGATGTCGCTAAGTCGACCTACCCGGCGCTGTCGCTCTGGACATTCCAGAGAAACGAGCCGGCGCGCCGCTTTTACGAGAAGCACGGCTTCTTCGTGGTTGACGAGTCTGACGGAGCAGGCAATGAGGAAAAGGAGCCGGATGTGCTTTACAAATGGGAAGCGCGCTTGCACCGGCTGTAATGCAGGATTTGACTGAGCGGCGGGATATTGGGGGGTATGTCATTGATGTCTTTTGAGAATGCCGAGGTCAGCCATGCGTCTGCGTGAGTGCCACAATTTCCATGATTTTCGTCTTCTTGCGAAAAAGCGTCTTCCCGGCCCGATCTTCAACTATATCGACGGCGCAGCCGACGACGAGGTGACGCTGCGGCGAAATACAACCAGCTTTGAAAGCTGCGATCTCGTGCCCAACGTTCTGCGTGGGGTCAGCGAGATCGACATGTCTGTCACCGTTATGGGACAAAAGCTCGCCACGCCCTTCTATTGCTCGCCGACGGCGTTGCAGCGTCTCTTCCATCATCAGGGCGAGAACGCGGTGGCTGCTGCGGCCTCCTCGCTCGGCACGATGTTTGGTGTTTCTTCGCTCGGTACTGTCAGCCTTGAGGAAATTCGCAAGAAGCATTCCGGGCCGCAGGTCTACCAGTTCTATTTCCACAAAGACCGTGGCCTGAACCGTGCGATGATGGAGCGGGCAAAGGAAGCCGGTGTCAATGTGATGATGCTGACGGTGGACAGCATTACCGGCGGCAATCGTGAGCGTGATCTTCGCACAGGGTTTTCCATTCCGTTCAAGCTCAATCTGGCTGGGATCACCCAGTTCGCCATCAAGCCCGCTTGGGCGCTGAACTATGTCACGCATGAGAAATTCCGCCTGCCGCAACTCGACGAGCATGTGGACATGAGCGGCGGCGCGATGTCGATCGGCAAGTATTTCACGGAAATGCTCGATCCATCGATGAACTGGAACGACGTTGCCGAGATGGTGAAGCACTGGAACGGGCAGTTCTGCCTGAAGGGCATCATGTCGGTCGAGGATGCCAAGCGTGCTGTCGACATCGGATGCACCGGCATAGTGCTCTCAAACCATGGCGGTCGGCAGCTGGACGGCTCACGCTCGGCATTCGATCAGCTAGCCGAGATCGTCGATGCCGTCGGCCATCGCATCGATGTGATGATGGACGGCGGCATCCAGCGCGGCACACATGTGCTGAAGGCTCTGTCACTCGGCGCCAAGGCTGTTGGCCTCGGCCGTTTCTATCTCTATCCGCTCGCGGCTGCCGGTCAGGCTGGTGTGGAGCGGGCGCTCAGGCATCTGCGCACGGAAGTCGAGCGCGACATGAAGCTGATGGGCTGCACGTCGGTCAGTGAGCTGTCGCGCGCCAATCTGCGCTTCAGATAGGTTTCATAATCGCCTGTGGGTTTTTTCAATCCACGGGCGCGAAGCTTGGAAATCTTTGCTAGACGAGGGCGCGTCCTTTCAGAAAGATGGGGCGCATTCACATTTGATTCTTGCTCATAGGGGAAGTGCATTGCAGGTCGGCATCGACATGGGAACGGCGTCCGGCGGGACCAGCGCCCAGCTCGATATCGAGGAGCTGCTGGCGACCCGTCTCCTGGTGCAGGGCAATTCCGGTTCCGGAAAATCGCATCTGCTGCGACGGCTGCTGGAGCAGTCGGCGCAGTGGGTGCAGCAGGTTATCATCGATCCCGAAGGGGATTTCGTTACGCTGGCGGACAAGTTCGGGCATGTGGTCGTCGATGGCGAGCGTACGGAAGCAGAACTTGCCGGCATCGCCAACCGCATCCGCCAGCATCGCGTTTCCTGCGTGCTGACGCTCGAAGGGCTTGATATCGAGCAGCAGATGCGTGCTGCCGCCGCCTTCCTCAACGGCATGTTCGATGCCGATCGCGAATTCTGGTATCCGGTTCTCGTCGTGGTCGACGAAGCGCAGATGTTCGCGCCCTCGGTCGGTGGTGATGTCTCCGAAGATGCGCGCAAGATGTCGCTCGGCGCCATGACCAATCTGATGTGCCGCGGCCGAAAGCGCGGTCTTGCCGGCGTCATCGCCACGCAGCGTCTCGCGAAGCTCGCCAAGAACGTTGCGGCGGAAGCTTCCAATTTTCTGATGGGCCGCACCTTCCTCGATATCGACATGGCGCGTGCCGCCGATCTTCTCGGCATGGATCGCCGGCAGGCGGAAATGTTCCGCGACCTCAAGCGTGGCAATTTCGTCGCGCTCGGGCCGGCACTTTCGCGTCGCCCGTTGCCGATCGCCATCGGCGCAGTGGAGACCTCGGCGCGCTCTTCCAGCCCGAAGCTGATGCCGCTGCCGGATGCGCCGCAGGATGTCGAGGATCTGATCTTCACGCCAGACCCGGAAGAGTTTGCGAGGCCCGTTGTCCGCCGCACCACGCCAGCGCCGCGGCCGACGACCGATATTCTGGCAGAGCTTTCCCGCTCCGTGCCGGCGGCAAGCCAGGCGCCTTCCGAGCCAAAGGTCAGCCAGCCGGAATTATCCAGCGAGGATCGCGAGGCGAGGGTGAGCGCCGTGCTTTCCGAAATCCTCGACGACCCGGCCTCGGGCTTCCGCACGGATTCGGTGCTCTATCAGGAGTTTCTCGTTCGTTTGCGCATGCGCCGGGTTCCCGGTGCGCCCATGAGCCTCTCGGAATTCCGTCGCCGCGTGGCGATTGCTCGCTCCGGCGCCGACGAAGAAGTCATGGCAACGGATCAATGGGCAACGGCGCTTTCGCTGTCTACCAGCGTCACCGATGACCTGCAGGGCGTCTTTTTAATGTTGGCCAAGGCCGCCATCAGCGGAGAGCCGTGCCCGTCCGACGCCCGCATCGCCCGTGCCTACGGCACACATTCGGCGAGACGCGCGCGGCGACTGCTGAGCTATTTCGAAGAGCAGGGCAGCGTCGTCGTTCACACGGATTTCTCCGGCAAGCGGATCGTCGCTTTCCCGGATATGGGCTCACAGACCGCGCCCGGCGATGCCAATGCGCCCGATCTGGAGGGTGGCGAGCAGGCGGCGGCCGAATAGCCTGAGATATGGGCACTCTTGATCCGTATCCGGGATACGCTTATATTCATCGTTGCAGGAGATGAATTCATGGCCGTGCGTGACAGGATCCAGCGATATAGGGAAAGTGGTGGAGCGTCCGACCTAGTGAGGGTGGAGGTTCTAGTTCCCGCAGCGTGCCGCAATGATATCCTGTCGCAAGCGGCGGAAATGCGCGCAGAACATCGACAAAGGAAAGAGCGTCTTCGAGAGAATGTCGAAGAAGCGCTTGACCGCTACGGCACCCGTCTTCTTGACAATATCGATCTGGATCGCCTGCCTGATTTGGCACAGAAGGCAAGGGTGATAGCCAGCGCCTTGATGGAGCGCGGCGATGCACGCGCCTTTGCAATGGGGCGTCGTATGCTTGACGAGGTTGGGCGATAGGCGATGGCGCTGACCAAACTGCAAAAAGAGATTATGGCGTCCATTGCGAAAAATCGCTCGGAAACCAGCTATGTCGCAGGTGGGCTTGTCCTTAATATGAATTGGCCTCGTCTGTCCGACGATATCGATATCTTCCAAGATACCGACGAGGAAATCGGTCCTGTCGCCGAGCGGGACATGGAAACGCTCAAAAGTGACGGTTTCCGTGTTTATGTCGAGGTAAATGTCTATGGCTGTGTCGAGGCGGAAGTCTCCAAGGCGCGGGAGAATACGCTCATTCAATGGATGAGCGAATCTCGAACCCGGTTTTTCCCGCTTATTCGAGACAAGGAGTGGGGTGCAAGGCTTCATCCAGCGGATCTTGCCGTGAATAAGGTTCTCGCGGCATCAACCCGGACAAAGCCTCGGGACTTCGTCGATTTGTTAATGATCGACGAAAGGTTGTCTCCGCTTGGTGCGGTTGTCGTCGCAGCCTCGGGAAAGCCACCGCATTATTCTCCAATCAGGATAATTGATGAAATTCGGCGAAGAGGGCTATCGGTTTCGACCGAGGATTATGATTCCGTGAGAGGTCTTCCCCTCGATCTTACGGCCAGCGTCATTCGCGACAGGCTTGTGGAGGTGCTGAATGGAGCGGAGCGCTATATTCGATCGGTGCCATCGGATATAGTCGGTCTGCTTGCAGTCAATCCCAGCGGCATCCCAATTCAGATATCGGCTTTGACCGACGATGGCGTTCAGTTTCGAAAGGCGACATCCGAGCCGGACCTAATGCCGTCGTTACCAGATGTGCCCGAGGACTGGCGCGGCCTCGGGCGTGCGGAATGAAACTGCGCGCTTCTCGCCGATCCTGCTGTTGACAATTCCATGACAACCCCTTACAGACCGCGCCAACGCCGGGCAGAAATGTCCGGTGTTTCATTTGACATGTCCCGTGGCTTCGTCCGTTCGCTAACGTGAGAAGCCTGTCAGAGCTCGAAAACGGAGTTCAGAGGAGGGCGTGTTTCCTTCGCGGTTCGGCAACGGGCCGCCATAACACTTGAAAGGAAATGCGATGAGCAAGCGCGAATCGTCCAAGTACAAAATTGACCGCCGCATGGGCGAGAACATCTGGGGCCGTCCGAAGTCGCCGGTTAACCGTCGCGAATACGGCCCGGGCCAGCACGGCCAGCGCCGCAAGGGCAAGCTTTCGGACTTCGGTGTGCAACTGCGCGCCAAGCAGAAGCTGAAGGGCTACTACGGCGACCTGCGCGAGAAGCAGTTCCGCGCGATCTTCGCTGAAGCTGACCGTCGCAAGGGCGACACCTCGGAAAACCTGATCGGCCTGCTCGAATCGCGCCTCGACGCGATCGTCTACCGCGCCAAGTTCGTTCCGACCGTTTTCGCAGCCCGTCAGTTCGTCAACCACGGCCACGTCACCGTTAACGGCGTTCGCGTCAACATCGGTTCGTACCGCTGCAAGGCTGGCGACGTTATCGAAGTTCGCGAAAAGTCCAAGCAGCTCGTAACCGTTCTGGAATCGGTTGCTCTCGCTGAGCGCGACGTTCCGGACTACATCGAAGTCGATCACAACAAGATGGTTGCGACCTTCGCTCGTGTTCCGGCTCTCGGCGACGTACCGTACGCCGTCGTCATGGAACCGCATCTGGTCGTCGAATTCTATTCGCGTTAATAAGCGGATAACTTTCTTGATGAATGAAAAGCCGCTCGGTTCGAGCGGCTTTTTTGTCTTTGGAGCGCCTCATGACGGATTTGCAGGCTATTCTCGACGGCATTCACAACGAGCTTTCGCCGCGCATCGGCGAGGGCAGGGTTGCCGATTACATTCCGGAGCTGGCAAAGATCGATCCGAAGCAGTTCGGAATGGCAATCGCGACTGTCGATGGCAAAGTCTATAGCATCGGTGATGCCGGCGTTCCGTTCTCCATCCAAAGTATCTCCAAGGTCTTCATGCTGACCTTGGCGCTCGGCAAGGTCGGCGAGAGCCTGTGGAATCGTGTTGGGCGCGAACCATCCGGCACGGCTTTCAACTCCATCGTCCAGCTGGAGCGGGAAGAGGGGATTCCGCGCAATCCCTTCGTCAATGCAGGTGCCATCGCCGTCAGTGACGTCGTACTCGCTGGACACGAGCCGCGCGAGGCGATCGGTGAGCTGCTGCGCTTCGTCCGTTATGTGGCCGACGACGAGACGATCAGCATCGATGACAGGGTAGCGCGTTCGGAGACGCAGACGGGCTTTCGCAATTTCGCGCTCGCCAATTTCATGCGCGCTTATGGCAATATCCACCATCCGGTCGAGCATGTGCTCGGTGTCTATTTCCATCAATGTGCGCTTTCCATGAGCTGTCGGCAGCTTGCCAAGGCGGGGCTCTATCTCGCTGCGCGCGGCAGCAATCCGATCACCGGGCACTCCGTCGTCTCGCCGAAGCGGGCGCGGCGCATCAATGCGCTGATGCTGACCTGCGGGCATTATGATGGCTCAGGGGATTTCGCCTATCACGTCGGCCTGCCGGGCAAGAGCGGCGTCGGCGGCGGCATCCTGGCCGTAGCGCCCGGCATTGGCTCGATCGCAGTCTGGTCGCCGGGCCTGAACAAGGTCGGCAATTCTCAGCTGGGTGCCGTGGCATTGGAAATGCTGGCGGCCCGCACCGGCTGGTCCGTATTCGGCGATTGATACCCATGTCTTCTCGTCCCGCTTTCTGCTATCAGCGTGGCGAGATCCAAGGAATGACGGAATGAATATCGCGACCACGGTGAAAGACGACATCGATATCGAGGCTGAAGATGGCGGCTCTGCCGCGCATCCGATGTTTTCCGATGCGCCGCGCTCCGTCTCTTTCAACAAGCTGCGCAAGCGCCTGTTGCGGCAGGTCCGCCAGGCTATGGAAGACTTCCAGATGCTGAAGGGCCAGAAGCGTTGGCTGGTTGGCCTTTCCGGAGGCAAGGATTCCTATGGTCTGCTGGCGCTCCTGCTTGACCTGAAATGGCGCGGTTTGCTGCCGGTGGAAATCATCGCCTGCAATCTCGATCAGGGCCAGCCGAATTTCCCGAAGCATATTCTGCCCGAATATCTCACCAAGATCGGCGTTGAGCATCGCATCGAGTATCGCGACACCTATTCGATCGTGAAGGAGAAGCTGCCGGAGGGGGCAACCTATTGCTCGCTCTGTTCGCGCCTGCGCCGCGGCAACCTCTACCGCATCGCCCGCGAGGAGGGCTGCGATGCGCTGGTGCTCGGTCATCATCGCGAGGATATTCTCGAAACCTTTTTCATGAACTTCTTCCATGGCGGCCGGCTGGCCTCCATGCCGGCGAAGTTGCTCAATGACGAAGGCGACTTGATGCTGCTTCGTCCGCTCGCCTATGCCGCCGAGGACGATCTTGCCAAATTTGCTGCGGCCATGCAGTTTCCGATCATCCCGTGCGATCTCTGCGGCTCGCAGGATGGGCTGCAGCGTAATGCCATGAAGGACATGCTCGCCGATATCGAGCGGCGCATGCCGGGGCGCAAGGATACGATGCTTCGCGCTCTGGCGCATGTGAATCCGTCACACCTGCTCGACCCGAAACTGTTCGATTTCGCTGGGTTGATGACACAGGGGCCTTCCAGCGATCCAACGTAAATTCAGCGCTTTTGCCACACCGATGTCATCGAATCGGGCATAAGAGGAAGCCCTTTCAAAACAGAGGCTTCCTATGACTTTCTCCGATGCTGATTTCGACTATGTGATGATGATCGTTGCCGAAGCGGCGTCAAAGGAAATCATGCTGCGTTTCCGCAACCTGGACGCTGGCGACATATCGGAAAAGACCTCGGCCATCGACCTGGTGACCGAGGCTGATCTTCTGGCTGAGCGGCACATCACCGCGGCGTTGAAGACACGGTTTCCGAAGGCTGTCATCGTCGGCGAAGAAGCCTATGAGGCCGACAAGTCCGTCGTGCCAGCGCTGGTGCATGCGGAATTGGCTTTCACCATCGATCCGGTGGATGGCACCTTCAATTTCGCTGCCGGACTGCCGGTCTTCGGCACGATCGTCGCCGTCATCGCCAATGGCGAGACGATCGCCAGCATCATCCACGATCCCGTGCTTGGCGACACCCTGACCGCCATGAAAGGCGGTGGCACTTTCCTGCGCCGGCAAACCGGGCAAGTGAGACGGCTTGCCGTCGCCGCGCCGGCGTCTTTGAACGCGATGACGGGCGCCATATCCTGGGGGCATATGGATGAACCGGACCGGTCGCGCATCTGCGGCAATCTATCGAAGACCCGTATGGCTTTCTCTCTCAATTGCTCGGCCTACGAATATTGGATGGTGGCGTCGGGCAAATGGCATTTCATCGGCCATTCCAAATTGATGCCATGGGATCATCTGGCCGGCGTGCTGGCGCATCAGGAAGCTGGCGGTTATACCGCCAAATTCGATGGTACGCCCTATAAGCCCGGCGAAACGACCGGCGGCATCATTTCTGCGCCTGACGAGGAAAGCTGGCGGATGATCCGCCGCGAGATTATCGGCGCCTGACGCGAAAGGAAAAAGCATGACATCGCTCGTTGACGTTACCACGCTTGCTCATGTGCTGCGCCGCGCGGCGCAGACGGAGATCCTGCCGCGTTTTCGCAGGCTCGGCAGCGACGATGTCCGCGCCAAGAGCGAGGCAACCGACTTGGTAACGGAAGCCGACGAGCGGGCTGAGCGCATGATCAAGGCCGAGGTTTCGCGGCTCTGGCCTGAAGCGCTGTTCATCGGCGAGGAATCGGTTGCCGCCGACCCGTCGCTACTAAAGAAGCTGCAGGATGCCGATCTCGCCATCATCGTCGATCCCGTCGACGGCACGTTCAATTTCGCAGCCGGAATTCCAGCCTTCGGCGTTATGGCTTCGGTGGTCTCGAAGGGGGAAACCGTTGCCGGCATCATCTTCGATCCGATGGGTGATGACTGGGTGCTGGCGGAGCGCGGCAGTGGTGCGTGGCTGCGCCGGCCTGATGGTGAGACGCTGCGTCTCAACGTTGCTCCGTCCGCTCCGCTGGAAGAGCTGGTCGGCATGGCGGCCACCGGTTTTCTGCCGAAGGAAAAGCGTGCGGAGGTCATGGGTAATCTCGCCAAGGTGCGCTATACGACCTGCTATCGCTGCGCGGCGCATGAGTATCGCACGCTCGCGGGCGGCTATGTTCATTATCTCATGTACAACAAGCTGATGCCTTGGGATCACCTTGCGGGATCGCTGATCTCGGCTGAATCCGGAGCCTATGTCCGCCGTTTCGACGGTTCGCCCTATTTGCCGCATCACGTCGATGGCGGGCTCCTTGTCGCGGTGGACAAGGACACATGGGAGCTGTTGCGGCGCGAAGTCTTCACTCTTTGAGGGGAACCACGCCACGATAGCCGGCGCGGCCTCTTGGAAAGTGACAGCCGGAGGGCTATCTTTGCTCCAACAGGCAAGAGCCTTGGTCGGCGCTTGCCGCGGGGATGAGACAGATGTCCGAGACGAGCCGCAAGCTGACCACCATCTTCTGCGCCGATGTGCAGGATTATACGCGCCTCATGGGAAAGGACGAGGAGGGGACGCTTTCAACCCTTCGTCGTTACCGCGACGCGATGAAACGGCTGATCGAAGCCCATGGCGGCCGGGTCATCAACACCTGGGGCGATGGTGTCTTCGCCGAGTTTCCAAGCGTCGTCGAGGCCGTGCGCGCTGCGATCGACACGCAGAACGAGCTTGCCGGCTACAATGCCGTAATCAAACCCGACAAGCAGATGCTCTTTCGCATCGGCCTCAATCTCGGTGATGTAATCGCTGATGGCGACGATCTCTATGGAGACGGCGTCAATATTGCCGCCCGGCTGCAGTCGCGCGCTGCTCCAGGCGGCATCGTCATTTCCAACACCGTCTATGATCAGGTCCGCAACAAGGTGGCGGTCGGTTTCGATTTTCTCGGGCAGCTCGAGGTCAAGAACATCGAAGGCGGCGTGCCGAGCTATGCGGTGCGGATCGGCGGCGTGCAGGTTGTCGACACTACATCCGATTATCGGTCCGCCCCGGAGCCAACTCCTGTGCAGGCGCCGAAACCTGCGTTGGGGGTACCCGTGCCGCAAGACTGGCGGCGGAGCTATGGCAGCGCCCTCATCGTCTGCATCGCACTTGCCATCATCAATGGGCTAACCTGGGATGGCGAGTTCTGGGCTAAATGGCCCATACTTGTGATCCTATGGGTTGCTGCGGTCCGCTACGCCCGCAGCAACAGGCAGATCGATATGGCGATTGCCAGCCTTGTCATCACCGGCATCGGCATCGTCGCGATCAATCTTTTCACCTGGCACGGCACGCCTTGGGCGATGTGGCCGCTCTTCGGGCTTGCGATCGCCGCCGCGCTTCGCTGGGTCAGCCGGCCGCGCAGCGGTGTTTAATTCATGAAGTCACGTCGCTCTAGACGTGCCCCATTCCCGGCTCCAGCGCCGGCGTATCGCCGGGATGGGTGAAGAGCTTGCCGCGTTCCGCCCACAGCGTTGCGACGATCGACAGCGCGCCAAATATGGTGAAGCCGGCAAGCAGCGGCTGTGCAGTGCCATCGAACATCTGGCCGACGACGCCGCCGAGCAGGACGCCGACCGTCGTAGAGACCGAGCTAGTGATGGCGGCTGCCGTTCCCGCCAGGTGTCCCATCGGCTCCAGGCTGATGGCCATGCAGTTGGTGGTGATGACGGCGAACATCATCAGCATGACCGAGATCAGCACATAAATGAAGGTGAAGCTCGGCTGGCCGAACATGCCGACGATGTAGCCGATGGCGCCTAAGACGGTGAAAACGATCATGGCGGCATGGGAAATGCGGCGCATGCCGAAGCTGCGGACGAAATAGCCATTGGCGAATTGTGCGACGGCGGTGCCTGCGGCCGTTGCCGCAAAGGCGATCGGGAACGTGTCCCCAAGGCCGTAGACTTCGCCGAAGACCTGCTGCACGGAGACGATGTAGGCGCAGATAATGCCGGTATAGAGCGTCAGCCCGATCATGTAGCCGCAGGTGATGCGGTTGGTCAGTACGGTTTTGAAGCCCGAAAGGACCGACGAAACAGAAAGCGGCAGGCGCTCTTCAGCGGGCAGCGTCTCCTTCATACGGAAGAAAGCGACCAGGAAGAGGGCGGCGCTGACGATGCCGAGCAGAATGAAGATCCATTGCCAGTTCGAATAGGCAACGATCATCTGGCCGACGAAGGGCGCGACCATCGGCATGATCATGAATACGATCATGACATAGGACATGACGCGGGCCATTTCGCGACCGCCGAAGCAATCGCGGACGATGGCAAGCGTCGTGATGCGCACGGCTGCAGCGCCGACGCCCTGAGCAAAGCGCATGGCAAGCAAGGCAAACAGGCTGCCGCTCCAGGCCGCGGCAAACAGGGTCACCGTATAGAAGGCAAGACCGCCAAGCAGGATGTATCGTCGGCCATAGGTGTCCGACAGGCTGCCGAAGAAAAGCTGACAGATGCCGAATCCGAGGAAATAGACGCCTATGACGAGCTGGATGTCGTTCGGATTGGCGACATTAAGCGACTGGCCGATATTCGGCAGCGCCGGCAGCATGCTGTCGATGCCCATGGAAATGCTGGCAGTCATCAAGGCGATGGTGAGGATAAATTCCACGATGCCAAGACCGATGCGGCTGGAGCCGGACTGCACCGGCGGCTGAGCCGGCGACTGGGATTGAGGCGGGGTTGTCATTCGAATATGCCTGTCAATGTAAAGCGAGAGACTGATCGGCCGGAGGCGGCGCATTGTGCGGGCGGAAGAGGCGCCCCCTTTCGGCGATCACCACGAACACCAGACCGATCAGCGAAACGGTGAAGTAGCCGATGACCATCGGCGTTGCCGTACCGTTGAAATACTGGCCGATACCGGCGCCAATCGAGGCGCCGCCGACCGTGCTCATGAAGCCAAGCACGGAGGAGGCGGTGCCGGCGACATGGCCGAGAGGCTCCATGGCGAGAGAATTGAAATTCGAGCCGATCCAGCCGAACTGGAACATTGCCAGCGCGAAAAACAGCATGAACAGTGGGAAGGGCATCGGCGCTGGGCCATAGAGCTGCACCAGCATCCAAATGAAGGTGATGAAGGAGAAGCCGAGCAATGCCGCATGGGAAAGCCGCCGCATGCCGAAGCGGCCGACGAGCTGTGAGTTTATGAAGGAGGACAGCGCCATGAAAAGCGCCACGCCGCCAAAGGCAACCGGCGTGTACACGCCCAGCCCATAAATGCCGCTATAGATCTGCTGCGCCGAATTGATGAAGCCGAACAGCGCTCCGAACAGGAACGTGCTGGCCAAGGTGTAACAGAGCGCCACGCGGTTCGTCAGAACTATCCTGAAGCCGGAGGCGACCGATCTGATGGTCAGGGGACGGACATTTTCCGGCTTCAATGTCTCCGGAAGCCGGAAATACATCCACAGACCGACGAGCGTCGCCATGGTGCCGATGAAGACGAATATCATGTGCCAGGTGCTGACGAGCATGATGATCTGGCCGCTTCCCGGCGCGATGACCGGAACGATCATGAATACCATCATGATGAGCGACATCACTTCGGCCATCAGGCGGCCGCCGAAGACGTCACGGACGATGGAAATGGTGATGACGCGCGTCGCCGCCGATCCTAGACCTTGAATGAAGCGGAGCGCCAGGAGGCCGGCAAAAGACGGGATAAGGGCAATGCCGAAAGCGGAGATGACGTAAACGGTCAGGCCGATCAACAGGGGCAGGCGGCGGCCGAAGCGATCCGACAGGGGGCCGTAGATGAGCTGCGCCGAGCCGAAGCCGATCAGATAGGCCGTCACCACATATTGCCGATGATTCTCGTTCATCACGCCGAGGCTGGAGCCGATCTGCTGCAATGCGGGGAGCATGATGTCGATGGCAAGCGAATTGATCGCCATCAGAAAGGCCGCGAGTACGATGAACTCGCGTTTGCCCATGGGCAGCTGCCCATGGGACATGGCCTGGGATGAAGTCGTCACGGTTTTATTCCCATAAACATGTCAAGGCGCCGCCCGGCGGCAGCGCCCAATTGATCAAATTTAACTATGGAAACCGGACGAGGAGCCCGGTGCCCGGTCAGGCGGCGCCGCGAACGCTGATGCCGTGTTCCTGAAGGTGTTGCTGCAACTCGCCCGCCTGGAACATCTCGCGCACGATATCGCAGCCGCCGATGAATTCGCCCTTCACGTAAAGCTGCGGGATGGTCGGCCAGTTGGAATAGTCTTTGATGCCCTGGCGAATCTCGGCATCGGCAAGGACATTGATGCCCTTATAGTCGACGCCGATATAGTCGAGAATCTGGACCACCTGGCCGGAGAAGCCACACTGCGGGAACTGGGGCGTGCCTTTCATGAAAAGAACGACGTCGTTGTTCTTAACTTCATTATCGATGAATTCGTGAATGCCGCTCATTGTCCAGTTCCTTTCACATGCGGGGTCAAGGTCCGCAGCGTTACATCTGTCCCTTAAATAGCAAGCAGCCGACAAGATTTCCAGCCGCAAAACATGCGCATCGTTTTTTTCATCGCATGAATGGACTCGCGGATTTACGACGTGGGACGACAGCGAATAGGCCCTATTGAGCTGATTTTCTGAACAGTGCGTTTTGAAAACGAACCTTCAACTCCGTGCCTGAACAACACACATAAATTTGAAGCAAGGGACGGCGAGTATTAGTCTGCTATCTAATTTACAAACGATCGGTATGTTTGTAAAAGTGTTTCGATTGATGCGATTTGGCGCGTATCGGCCCCTTGTGAGCATTACAGTCGCATTTTGAGGGAGCGGACACCATGAGCCACCACCATTATTCAGACGGGCAGGTTGGTGAAGAGCGCGAATTTTATAGCTCTGAAGACACCAGCGAAGGCGAGCGGGAATATTTCGAGCACGTGCGCACGCCAAGAGCATCAATCCTGAATAGCGCTGTAACCGTCAGTGCCATCGTCCTTATATTGAGTATCGCTTTCGGCTATCGTGCCGCGACCGCCCCGACACAGCAGCGGATGGCGTATCCTATCGCCGAAAAAATCATGATTGCTCCACCGGTAGACTCATGTGCCGAGGCTTCTCCATATCCTCGCCATGAATGCTGAGATATGCCGTGCTGCCACAATATGGCACGTCAGGGGGCGGGATTCTTGGGAACAGGCTTTTTCTGCCCACGGCAACGATCGTAAACGTTTGATTCCAGACTTTTTATTTTCAGCAGATTATATTGCTCCGCCATGAAAAAGCCGGCAGTTCGTGGTCATGGCCATCTTCAGTTTTATCAGTGCGTTTGGCGCGTCCCGGGGACAGACTATAATATGAATCCTATCAAGAAGAGGGTGGTTCTCCACTTCCCTGGCTTCGAGCCGCTGGATGCTGCCGCACATCGGGCTCGTTACGAGCGTTCCGCGCGGCAGAGCGCCGCCGCCTGGGATTTCACCGCGTCAGTGAATGAGATGAAGAATTTCGGCCGTGCGCCGTATTTCGATGTCACGGCGACGGCTGCGGATTGGCATACGCAAAGCCGCATTCACATCGTCGATCACAACGATTTGGTTGCCACGCTGAACGGGAGGCCATTCTTCACACGGTTGATGCAGGGCTATCTTGCCGCAGCAAAAGTTGCCGCTTCGGGCGGCATGACCGGCTATTTCCGCCATGCATGGCGCTTCGGCCTGTTCTTTATCTTTCCCTTTCTGCTGATGCTTGCGGGGCTGATTCTCAGCCTGTCGATCGCGTTTGCGCCAATCCTTTTCGGGCTGCCGGCCTGGAGTCATATCGGCAGCATCGCGCTCGCAGTCGCCTTTTTCGTCTATGTTTTCCTGCCGCAAGCCGAAAAGCTGCATACTCTGCATCTCTTTTCCGATTGGGAGATGGCGGTCGCGATGGCGGGTTTAAACGGAATAGGCGCAGAACAGTGGCTGGAAGCGAGCGCCGTCAGCGTCCGGCGAGCCTTGGATGAGCCCGACGTCGAAGAGTTCGTCATCTCCTCGCATAGCATGGGCTCGTCCGTGGCAGCTCACGTGGTCGGCCTATTGCTGGAGCGCGAGCCGGACCTGCTGCAAGGCAAGCGCGTGGTGTTTACGACCCTTGGCAGCGCCATCCTGCAATGTGCTCTCATGCGGCCGGCAAAGGTGTTGCGCTCACGCGTCGGATTGATCGCGCGCTGCAAGAACATCTTCTGGCTCGACGTTCACTGTCTGACCGATGCAATCCATTTTTATAAGGCGAAAGTCGCGGCTGTTTGCGGCCATGAGGATGTCCGGCAGGCTTCGATCCTCTTGGTGCGCTTCAAGCAGATGCTGTCGGAAAAGCATTACAAGAAGATCAAGCGGGATTTCCTGCGAGTTCACCGGCAATATGTGCTCGGTCCCGATCTCAGGGCCTTCTTCGATTTCACGCTGATGACAGCCGGTCCGTTGCCGGCTGCGGATTTCGCTGAATTCTCAGTGAAGAGATTGCCGGAGCTGAGCTTCAACTCCGGCGAAGCGGCGCAGGCGCTCTCAGTCGGGCGCTGACGTCTGCAGCGCGAGGGCGTGCAGAACACCGCCCATATTGCCCTTCAGGGCATCATAGACCATCTGGTGCTGCTGCACGCGGCTCTTGCCGCGGAAGGCTTCCGCGACAACTTCGGCTGCATAGTGATCGCCATCCCCGGCCAGGTCGCGAATCGTCACCTTGGCGCCGGGAATGCCGGCCTTGATCATGTCTTCGATATCGCCGGGGTTCATGGGCATAAGTGGTACCTCGATTATTCAGCAGCGGCGAGCGCGCCGCCATCCATGAAGGCAGGAAACCACGATTCATGCGCCTCACGCAACTGTTCAACCGGAAGCGTTAACAACCCATCGATAACGAGTGCATCGCCGCCGATCGTTCCGAGACGGCGGAAGGGGATGCCGGCGCTTTCAGCATTGATGCAGACGAAATCCGCCACATCGGCCGGAACGGCGATGACGTAGCGGGCCTGATCCTCGCCGAAGAGGGCGGCATGTGGCAATGTCTTGCATTCGCCGAGATCGATGCGCAGCCCCTTGCTCGACGCCATCGCCATTTCGGCAAGTGCAAGCGCGAGGCCGCCGGAGGAGATGTCGTGGCAGGCCGTGACCTGACCGTTGCGGATGGCGGAGCGCACGAAATCGCCGTTGCGGCGTTCGGCGAAGAGATCGACTTCCGGGGCAGGGCCGTCGGTCGAGCCGAGGATGTCGCGGAGATAGATCGAAGAGCCGAGATGGCTGCCGTCGACGCCGATCATCAGTACGTGGTCACCTTCCGAAGCGGAGCCGATGCGGGCCATCGCCTTCCAATCCGGCAGTAGGCCGACGCCTGCGATCGTTGGGGTCGGCAGGATGGCAACGCCATTGGTCTCGTTGTAGAGCGAGACATTGCCGGAGACGATCGGGAAATCCAGCGCGCGGCAGGCTTCACCGATGCCTTTAATGGCGCCAACGAACTGGCCCATGATCTCGGGCTTTTCCGGATTGCCGAAGTTCAGATTGTCGGTCGCGGCCAGCGGCTCGGCACCGGTTGCGGTGATGTTGCGCCAGCATTCGGCGACGGCCTGCTTGCCACCTTCGAAGGGATCAGCTTCGACATAGCGCGGCGTGACGTCGGAGGAGAAGGCGAGAGCCTTGGTCGCATGGCCTTCGACGCGGACGACGCCGGCGTCGCCGCCTGGAAGCTGCAGCGAATTGCCTTGGATCAAGGTGTCGTACTGCTCGTAGACCCAGCGGCGGCTGGACTGGTTGGCAGAGCCAACGAGCTTCAGCAGAGCCTGACCGTAATCTTCCGGCGCGGCAACCAGATCAGCGGGCAGGGCGACACGCTTGTCGGATTCCCGCCACGGACGATCATATTCCGGAGCCTGGTCACCCAGATCCTTGATCGGTAGATTTGCGACTTCCTCGCCCTGATGGATGACCCGGAAACGCAGGTCGTCGGTCGTCTTGCCAACGATGGCAAAATCCAGGCCCCATTTGACGAAGATCGCCTTGGCCACTGCTTCCTTTTCCGGCTGCAGCACCATGAGCATGCGCTCCTGGCTTTCCGAGAGCATCATTTCATAGGCCGTCATCCGCTCTTCGCGTACCGGCACCTTGTCGAGATCGAGCTCGATGCCGAGGTCGCCCTTGGCGCCCATTTCGACGGCGGAGCAGGTAAGGCCAGCCGCACCCATGTCCTGGATGGCGATGACGGCGCCCGTCTGCATCAGTTCCAGGCAGGCTTCCAGCAGGCACTTTTCGGTGAATGGGTCGCCGACTTGAACGGTCGGGCGCTTTTCCTCGATCGATTCGTCGAATTCGGCAGACGCCATGGTCGCGCCGCCGACGCCGTCACGGCCGGTCTTGGCGCCGAGATAGACGACCGGCAGGCCGACGCCCTTGGCTTCGGACAGGAAGATGGCGTTGGATTTCGCAAGGCCCGCCGCAAAGGCGTTGACTAGGATATTGCCGTTGTAGCGCGCATCGAACTCGACTTCGCCGCCAACAGTCGGAACGCCGAAGGAATTGCCATAGCCGCCAACGCCGGCAACGACGCCGGAGACGAGGTGGCGGGTCTTCGGATGATCCGGTTCGCCGAAGCGCAAGGCGTTCATGGCAGCGACCGGGCGAGCGCCCATGGTGAAGACGTCGCGCAGGATGCCGCCGACGCCTGTGGCAGCACCCTGATACGGCTCGATGTAGGACGGATGGTTGTGGCTCTCCATCTTGAAGACGACGCAATCGCCGTCATCGATGTCGACAACGCCGGCATTCTCGCCCGGCCCCTGAATGACGCGCGGTCCCTTGGTTGGCAGGGTGCGGAGCCACTTCTTGGAGGACTTGTACGAGCAGTGCTCGTTCCACATGGCCGAAAAGATGCCGAGCTCGGTGAACGTGGGCTCGCGGCCGATCAGATCCAGAATGCGCTGATATTCATCCGGCTTGAGGCCGTGGGCGGCAATCAGTTCGGGGGTGATCTGGATCGTATTGGAAATGGTCATGGGCGCTCGAGTGTCCTTGCCTGTAAAGGATTTGAAGACCGGTCAGGGATCGGGGTCTCTTTAGCGCAACTCTCCCTGTCGTGCGACAGGAAAATCACCGGCGTTCACAACACGCCGGCGTAGATGCAGCGAAAATCAAGCGCGCGGCCATCGGCGGCCGCTTCGCAAGGTCAGAATTTGTAGCCGACCATGATGCCGGCGCGCGTCATGCCGCCGTTAGGCCCATCGCAAAGATTGGCATGCGACGAGTGCGCGATCTGCGCCATTACGTTCCAATGATTATCGAAATTGTAGCCGAGGCCGGCATATTCGTGGAAGAGCAGGCGGCAGCCGAGCATCGGACCATGCTCTCGCCAGTCGTCCAGGTTGCCGGTGTGCACCGTGCCGCCGAAGCCGAGTTCGGTGAAGATGCCATTGCTATTCGTGAGCGTCCAGGAAAGGCCGCCATAGACCTGCGTCGCGGAGCCAGACGTACCAATCGACGTGCCTACATGGATACGAGGATGGGTCAGCTGATCCTTCCAGTCGGCGGTCGGATTGTAGCCGAACGGATTGAAGAGGACCTGAACATCCGGGAAGACACCGCTTTCGTGCTCGTTGCCGCTCTGGATGGAGCCGCTTGCGCCAAAACGCAGTTCGTCGAAGATCTTGACTTGAGGGGCGGGTGTCGCCGCCACTGCGTCGGCGGCGATCGCCGTCGATTGACCCGTAACGAATATCGAACTGACTGTCAGAAAACTCAAAACCAAACGCTTGCTGAAAAAGCCTGCAATAGCCATGCGCTCCCCCTAGTGTAGCGGGCGAATCCTCACGTTCATTGATAGAATGGTAGCGTGCTAAGTGTCGAGGCGACGAATGCGCATTTAGCCAAGATGTCTGTCGATAAATTGATAAGGCTTGCTTAAATGTGACTATCGTAACCCGATGAGCCGTTTTCCAACAACCTGCGTAATGTCATGAACCCGGCGGCAACATCTTTTCGCTGTGGTGGTGACGAAAAGGCGACGCGGACGCGATGATAGACCCTATCGATTCGGGCGGCCTTGAATTCATCCTCGTCATCGATGAGCACGCCTTCGGAGAGGGCTGCATTCTTGAAGGTACCCGAAAGCCAGGGTTCCGGCAGCTTCAGCCACAGGAATGGCAGATGCGGATGCGAATTGAACTCGAAGCCCGATAATGCCTCACGTGCCAATTGCTCGCGTGCCTTGATCTCTTCGACGGATTTGCGGCGCAGTTCCAGGGCATGACCGCCGAGCACGAGCCGGGCGCAGGTTTCGGCCAATATGAAAGGCAAGCCGCCTGTCGTCATCTTGTGCGTAACCTTGATGCGCTGGGCGAAATGCGGTGGGCAAGCGACCCAGCCGCCGCGCACGCCGGCTGTCACCGATTTAGACAGGCTGCTGACCACGAACGTCCGCTCAGGCGCAATGGCCGCCATCAGCGGGTTCTGGTCGCCGGTCATGCCGCCGTAGAGGTCGTCCTCGATCAGCCATACGCTGTGGCGGCGGGCAATGGCGGCAATCGCCCGGCGTCTTGCCTCCGGCATCGTCACCAGCGTGGGATTATGGGCTGTCGGCATCAGGAAAGCGAGGCGCGGATGCTGCTGCTGGCAGAGACGTTCGAAATCCTCCGGGATCATCCCGTGCTCGTCCGAATCCACGAGGATCGAGCGCCTTCCGAGCAGGCGCGCGGCGCGGCTGATCTGAGTATAGGTGAGGTTCTCGAAGACAATCTTGTCGCCCGGCGAGGTGACGGCGGAAATGACTGCTATGGCGGCGGCGTGCGCGCCGAGCGTCGGCACGATCGTTTCGATTGCCGGCTTCCAGCCGTTTCGGGCGAGCCAGATCTGCCCGGCCTCAAACCAGTTTGCCGGGAAGTTCCTTGAGTAGGAAGAGATCTCGGATTGGTGCTCGCTGCTGATGTCGGCGAAAAGCTTGCCGATGATCGTGCCTTGGCCGATGTCGGGAGCGGCGGTCGTGTCGAAGCGGATCTTGGCGTCGGGCGTGTTCAGGCCGCGGGTACCGGCAAGCGCCTGCGTGATCGGGTCGACAAGCTCGATCTGCTTGCCGTTCGAACGCTCGAGAACATAGGTGCCGCGGCCGACTTCGCCAGCGACGAGGCCGCGTTCATGCACAAGCGCATAAGCCCGGCTGACCGTGCCGATAGTAACGCCGATATCATAGGCGAGATTGCGCTGCGGCGGCAGCTTCGTGCCCGGCGGCAAGACGCCATGCGTGATCGCATTTTCGATGCTGTCAGCGACGCGGATGTAAACCGGGCCGGTTCCGCTTGAAATGTCAGGGAGCCAATTTGTCATAATGACAATTTCCTAGATTGTCCCTGTCGTTGAGTCAAGAGTATGAGTCAATTTGTACCGTTTGGCTCGGTACATCAAAATTGTCATCATCATCTGGAAATAAAAATGAGCACAATGGTTACAATCTGTTCGGCCGAGGCGGGAGACGCCCGTTCGGTGAACATGGAGAGTGCGGCGGCGCAGCCAAGGCCGCATGTCGTGCGTCGGCTTTGGGCACTTTACCTGCATTGGCAGGAGAAGCGCGAAGGACGGCGGGTTCTCAGGGATCTGACAGATGACCAGTTGGTCGACATCGGTCTGACGCGCCGCCAGGCGGTCAAAGAGGTCAACAAGTCGTTCTTTTGGGATTGAGAAGGGTTGGCATCAACTCATAGACGTGCAACCACAGCCATGACGAGACGAGCTGGATCGGAAAGCCCCGGGCGTCGACAGCGACTTGGATCTTGGTCGTGAGTCCGTGTCGTGATCGATCGAGACAATGATTTGCCCTCGATATACCGTTCGTCCACAAATTGGGCATGCCCGTAAATGGTCCTCGGCGATATTCTGCAAAGCTTGACAAAACAGCAAGATCGGTCGAGCGCGCCTTGCCTGCGTACGCCTAAATGATGTGGCCACGCAGGAGAGACGATGAAGACGGCGCTTCACAACTATCGGGCACGAATGCTGCGAGTGCTGGACCACATCGACCGGCATCTTGACAGTGATCTGGACTTGGAAACGGTGAGCGATATTGCGGCCTTTTCGAAGTTCCATTTCCATCGGCAGTTTACGGCGACCTTCGGGTTGTCCGTACATCGCTATATCCAGCTTGCCCGCCTGAAACGTGCGTCGCACCGGTTGGCCTACACGGACGACCAAAGCGTCACGGACATAGCGATGGATGCCGGCTATGACGCACCGGACGCCTTCGCCCGCGCCTTTCGGCAAAGGTTCGGGCAATCGCCTTCGTCGTTCCGAAAGTCTCCGGACTGGGAGCCGTGGCTTGCGGCCTTAGAGCCTTTCGACAACGCAAGGAGCACGCTCATGCAGAAGACCTTTACCTTTGACGACGTAACAATCCGCGAGGTGCCGGTGACGCCGGTAGCGATCATGGAGCATCGGGGCGACCCGGCGACGATCGGCACCACCATCAAGCGGTTCATCGCGTGGCGTAAGGCCGCTGGCCTGCATCCGAAGACAAATCCGACCTTCAATGTCTGGCGTTCCGAGCGGCGCCCCGCGTCGCCAGCGGATTATAGTATGGACCTCTGTGTCGGGACCGACCAGCCGGTCGAGACGAACGGCGAGGAGATCACCGTCGGTGAGATCCCCGGCGGGCGCTGCGCGGTCCTGCGTGTGGTCGGCAACACCGACAATCTGGAGCCAGCCGCGCTCTATCTTTATCGCGACTGGCTTCCAGCCAGCGGCGAGGAAGCGCGGGACTTCCCGATCTATTGCCAGCGGCTAGCCTTCTTCCCGGAGGTGGCGGAACATGAAACGGTCGCGGAACTGTTTTTGCCGCTGAAATGAGGGCCTCCGACGACAGCCTGTCCCTTCCGATCGCAAGAAGTGGGCAGGTGGACAATGATCCCTAAGATTAAGGGCACGTCATGCGTCGGCTGCGGGATAGCTTGAAACAGATAAACCTAAGGCTTGCAGCTTAGCTGCAGGCCTTCGATCCCCCAGCCCAGCGATTGACGTCGCCGGTGATGCGGCCGCCGGAGGCGCCTGACATCATCGGACCGAAGGCCTGCAGCTGTGCGGGATTGCCTTCCGCCTGCACAACGAGCGATGGCCTGCCGGTCGGGTGCTTCTTGTCGACCACGAGGATGCGCGGGCGACCGGTAAAGGAATTGAGCTCGGGAGCGAGCTGATAGCTGGCAAACGCCGGGTCCGAAGACTTGAACCAGCATGCATTGGCGTTGAGCATGATGCGTTCCATCGTCGACAGGGCGCTGTGATCCGTCGCGATGATGCTCGGCGGGCGCGGGCCGCAAGAGGTGACCAATAACCCAAGCATCGCGATAACGGCGGCGGAGTAAAGTCCTGTCAGGAGGCGAGGGCGCATCAATCTCTTTCCAATAAGGCGGTGGGGCTGGTCTGCCGGGTCGCATTCCGGCGCCCTGCTGTTCGATCCAAAAACGCCGATTTTATGGTTCTGATGGGGCTCTGGCCTATCAGGCCGCGATCACGCCAAGCGCGGATGCAAAGAGGCCACGGCCATCGCTACCGCCATGGGCTGCCTCGATCAGATTTTCCGGATGCGGCATCATGCCAAGCACATTGCCCTTGGCGTTCATGACACCGGCAATGTCGTTGACCGAGCCGTTCGGGTTGGTGCCTTCGGCATAGCGGAAGACCACCTGGCCATTGTCTTCGATTGCCTTCAGCGTTTCGGCATCGGCGAAATAGTTGCCGTCGTGATGTGCGACCGGGCTGCGGATGATCTGACCCTTGGCATAGGCGGCCGTGAAGTCCGTTTCGGCATTGACGACTTCCAGCTTCACTTCGCGGCAGACGAATTTCAGCGAGGCGTTGCGCATCAGCGCGCCGGGAAGCATGCCGGCTTCGAGCAGGATCTGGAAACCGTTGCAGACGCCCAAAACCTTGACGCCCTTATCGGCCTTGTCCTTGATTGCCTGCATGATCGGCATGCGGGCGGCGATCGCGCCGCAGCGCAGATAATCGCCGTAGGAAAAGCCGCCGGGAATGACGATCAGGTCAACATCCGGGATTTCGGTCTCCGTCTGCCAGACCGTAACGGGCGCATGGCCGGAAATCTTGGTCAGCGCCGCGATCATGTCGCGATCGCGATTGAGGCCGGGGAGTTGGACGACTGCTGATTTCATGATGCTGTTCCCGAGAGAGGCGAAAGATACAGACTTGGAACGTGATCGGTGAGCCATACTCCATTGTCGCTGACAAAGAAAGAATGACCTTCCGCATGCATGCGTGCCGCATCGATTTCAAGAATGATATAGTCACCCTTGCGTCTCGTCGCGACGATGTTGGCGGTCTCGATATCCGGCGACAGGTGCACATGATGTCGCTGCATTTTCTTCAGCCCTGAAACTTGAATGGCCGGCCAGCTTTCGAGCGATGTTCCGTGAAACAACTTCGACGGCGGCTCCCCCGGTCTTAGCGCCAGATCGACGGTGACGCTGTGGCCCTGAGCTGCGCGGATACGATGATCCAGTAGAGTGAAGCGTTTCTTCGGATTGGACTCGATCACTTCGAGGATATCGTCTTCGGAGACATCGAAGCGATCAAGAACCGCCCTTTTTAGATCGTTAAAGGGCACCCATCCTTCCGAATCCAGAGACAAGCCGGCTTCATGGGGCGCATGCCTCAGCACGTAGCTCATGAATTTCGAGATGTCGGTCTGAAGTTTGGTGGATGCCATTAACGGTGTCAGTCGATCGAAATGCTGAAGTTCTCGATGACCGTATTGGCGAGAAGCTTCTCGCACATGGCCTTGAGATCGGCTTCGGCCTTGTTCTTGTCGGTGCCCTCAAGCTCGAGATCGAAGACCTTGCCCTGGCGGACCTGATGGACGCCGTCAAAGCCGAGTGCGCCAAGCGCGCCTTCGATTGCCTTGCCCTGCGGATCGAGAACGCCGTTCTTCAGCGTAACGGTTACACGAGCCTTGATCACGATTGTCCTTTCTGAACTTACTTGACGAGAACCGGGCCCGTGCCGCGCACGGGTTCGTTTTCATTGATGATGCCGAGGCGGCGAGCCACTTCCGAATAGGCTTCGAGCAGGCCGCCCATGTCGCGACGGAAGCGGTCCTTGTCCATCTTTTCGTGGGTTTCGATGTCCCAGAGACGGCAAGAGTCCGGCGAGATTTCGTCGGCGAGGATGATGCGCATCATGTCGCCTTCGAACAGGCGGCCGCATTCGATCTTGAAATCGACGAGCTGGATGCCGACGCCGAGAAAAAGGCCGGTCATGAAGTCGTTCACGCGGATGGCGAGCGCCATAATGTCATCGAGCTCGGCCGGATTGGCCCAGCCGAAGGCGGTGATGTGCTCTTCGGAGACCATCGGATCTTCGAGCGCGTCGGACTTGTAGTAGAATTCGATGATCGAGCGGGGCAGGACCACGCCTTCCTCGATGCCGAGGCGCTTTGCGAGCGAGCCGGCGGCGACGTTGCGCACGACGATCTCGAGCGGAATCATCTCCACTTCCTTGATCAGCTGCTCGCGCATGTTGAGGCGGCGGATGAAATGGGTGGGAATGCCGATCTTGTTCAGATGGCTGAAGATATACTCGCAGATGCGATTGTTCAGAACACCCTTGCCATCGATGACTTCGTGCTTCTTCTTGTTGAAGGCGGTGGCGTCGTCCTTGAAGAACTGGATCAGCGTGCCCGGCTCAGGCCCCTCGTAAAGGATCTTGGCCTTGCCCTCGTAAATACGGCGGCGACGGTTCATTGGTATTCTTCTCTGTCTTTGGCGCTCATGGGACAGCGCAAGTGGATCGTATGTGGGCGTCCCCATAACGGATAAGAAGCGAATTCACAATCCGCCTGCGCCTCCTTCCTCGGAATTCCGGCCTCGGCGGGGTGCCAATGCCAGATTCGGGGTCCAGTCATGACCTGTTTTACAGGTTTTTATCTGACGATGGAATGAAGGTGCCGGGTACTTCACAGGCTAGTGAGGCGAGGCATGCCTCTATTCATCGTCACTCAGCAATAATACTACGGCTTCAGCTGGCTGAGAAACTTCGAAAAGACCATTGTGCCTTCCGGCCAGGGGCCGTGGCCGGATTCGGTATTGATATGGCCGGATTCGCCTGCATCGATCAGTAGCGAGCCCCAGCTGTTGGCAATATCGTCGGCATGCTCATAGGTGCCGAAGGGATCGTTGCGGCTGGCAATCGTGATCGACGGGAACGGCAGGGGATCGCGCGGGTAGGGACCGAAGGTCATCAGATGCTTTGGCCGGATGCCAGGGTTGGCGACATCCGGCGGCGCGACCAGGAAGGCGCCTGCGACCTTGTTGCGGAAATGCGGGATTGCATGGATCACCGAGGGAACGCCGAGGGAATGCGCGACCAGCACGACTGGCTTGTCCGAGGCATTCACTTCTTCCGCAATGCGGGCCACCCAATCGTCGCGCACGGGCTTCGACCATTCAGCCTGTTCCACGCGCCGCGCGGTCGAGAGCTTCTGCTCCCAGCGGGTCTGCCAGTGGTCGGGGCCGGAATTCGTATAGCCGGGGATGATGAGGATGTTTGCGTCGGAGGCTTTCATGATTTCGCCGATGTGGAAAAGGGGAGCCCAACTGTCAAGGGAAAAAGGCGACAATTGCGGCAAAATTTGCTATGATTACTGCTGCCGGTAGCGAATGACGATGTCGGTGACCCGTTTTGCCGCCATCTTGCACCGCCAACCGCGCGCTACGGTTGAGGAGGAGAGCATTATGACGGCCTTTCACGTCATGGCTGGAGCAGACCACACTTTTAAGCGTCCGGCCATCCGTAAGATCGCTATCGCCGATCTCGTCGATGCCCTGAAAATGGGACTGGACGATTTCAGCGAAAAACCATCGCACTATGTCTTCCTGTGCCTGATGTATCCGATTGCTGGCATTGCCCTGGCGATATGGAGCACCGACCAAAATCTGCTGCCACTGCTGTTTCCGCTGATGTCCGGTTTTGCCCTGCTCGGACCCTTGGCCGCGATCGGTCTCTACGAGATCAGCAGGCGGCGGGAAAAGGGGCTGGATACGTCGTGGAGCCATGCGTTCGACGTGCGCTTCTCGTCAGCCTTGCCGTCGATCATCGTCGCCGGCCTCATGCTGTTCGGCCTGTTCATCGTCTGGCTCGTCGTGGCGCAGAATATCTACTTCTTCTATTTTGGCGACGGTGTTTCCCCGACGCTTTCATCTTTCGTATCGAGCGTTCTGACGACGCGCGAAGGCATGGCGATGATGCTTTGGGGCGATCTGATCGGGTTTATCTTTGCACTCGTCGCGCTGACGACCACGGTCGTTACTTTCCAGCTGCTGCTGGACCGTGACGTCGGGGTCGTCGCGGCGATCGATGCAAGTATACGGGCGACGCTGACCAATCCGGTGCCGATTGCGGTCTGGGGGCTGATCGTGGCGGCGCTGCTCGTTGTCGGCACCATTCCGATCTTTGCGGGTCTGGCAGTCGTCATGCCGATCCTAGGCCATGCCTCCTGGCATCTCTATCGCAAGCTGATCGTGGCTGAAGATTAGGAGGACCGGCTTAGGAGGCAGGCCGCTATTGTTGGAACCGCGGCGCGGTTTTTGACGTTGATCCGCGTCACAAGGAGATGCGGATCATGGTGCGACTTACCCATATTTTCACCCGTTTCGCAGTCGTGGTTTCGGAATGGACTGGCAAGCCGGTCATTTTCGTGCTGGCGCTGCTTTCGGTGGTTCTTTGGGGAGCCACCGGGCCAATCTTCGGCTACTCCGACACATGGCAGCTGGTCATCAACACCAGCACGACGATCGTCACCTTCCTGATGGTTTTTCTGCTCCAGAATGCGCAGACGCGCGATACGCGGGCCATCCAGGCCAAGCTCAACGAACTTATCCTGACGAGCGCGGCCGAGAACCGCTTTGTCGGGATCGAGAATCTTGACGAAGAAGATTTGAAGCACCTCGACCGGCTGGTCGAAAAGGCGGCAAAGCGCGAACCTGAACAACATCAGGACAAGGCTGGCGAGAGCATCGAGTGTGACCGCGCTATCGCGGCCACAGCCGCCAACAACAGAAAGAGGCGGCGCGTCAGCCGCACCGCCTCAAGCAAAGCAAAATCGGAAACGGAAAACTCTAGCCGAAAACCCGCTTGAAGATCGTGTCGACATGCTTGGTGTGATAGCCAAGGTCGAATTTTTCGCGGATATCTGCTTCCGAGAGAGCCGCACGCACTTCCTGGTCGGCCAGCAATTCCTCGAGGAAGTCCTTGCCTTCCTCCCAAACCTTCATGGCGTTGCGCTGGACGAGCCGATAGGAATCCTCGCGGGAGACACCGGCCTGGGTCAGCGCCAGCAGCACGCGCTGTGAATGAACAAGCCCGCGGAACTTGTTCAGATTCTTCATCATATTGTCCGGGTAGACGAGCAGTTTGTCGATGACGCTGGTGATGCGGGCCAGCGCGAAATCGAGCGTGACGGTCGCGTCCGGGCCGATCATGCGTTCGACGGAGGAGTGCGAGATATCGCGCTCATGCCAGAGAGCGACATTCTCCATCGCCGGGATCGAATAGGAGCGGACCATGCGGGCGAGGCCCGTCAGGTTTTCCGTCAGCACCGGATTGCGCTTGTGCGGCATGGCGGACGAGCCCTTCTGGCCCGGTGAGAAATATTCCTCCGCTTCCAGAACTTCGGTGCGCTGCAGATGGCGGATTTCTGTGGCGAGGCGCTCGATCGAGGAGGCGACGACGCCGAGTGTCGCGAAGAACATCGCATGACGGTCGCGCGGGATGACCTGGGTCGAGACCGGCTCGGGCTTCAGTCCGAGTGCGGCGGCGACATGCTCCTCGACGCGGGGATCGATATTGGCGAAGGTGCCGACGGCGCCGGAGATCGCGCAGGTGGCGACTTCCTCGCGCGCGGCGATCAGGCGCTGCCTGCAGCGCTCGAATTCGGCATAGGCGAGCGCCAGCTTGACGCCGAAGGTGGTGGGTTCGGCATGGATGCCGTGCGAGCGGCCGATGGTGACGGTATCCTTATGCTCGAAGGCACGGCGCTTCAGGGCTTCCAGCAGCTTGTCAATATCGGCGATGAGCAGGTCGCTGGCGCGCACGAGCTGGACGTTGAAGCAGGTATCGAGCACGTCAGAGGAGGTCATTCCCTGGTGCACGAAACGGGCGTCCGGCCCGACGATTTCGGCCAGATGCGTCAGGAATGCGATGACGTCGTGCTTGGTGACGGCTTCGATCTCGTCGATACGCGCCACGTCGAACGTGGCCTTGCCGCCCTTTTCCCAGATGGTATCGGCTGCCGACTTCGGAATGACGCCGAGCGCGGCCAGCGCGTCACAGGCATGGGCCTCGATCTCGAACCAGATACGGAACTTGGTTTCGGGAGACCAGATGGCGACCATTTCCGGTCGGGAGTAGCGCGGGATCATAGGCTCAAAGCTTTCTTGGCTGACGGAAAGGGAGAACTCGGCGCCCCCATAACAAAGACGGGCGGCAATCACAATGTTTCATGGGCACAATGTTTCAGGGCCTCAATCTCTCTGCCGCGCAAGATAGGCCGAAACAACGATCAGGCATAGCAGGCCGAGCGGCAAAAACAGGGTAAGGCCGAGGACGGCGAACTGGTAGACGGCGCTGGCGCCGGTGAACAGGAACTGGAAGATCCAGATAAGCGAGCCGAATGGCGCATGCCAGCGCGAATAGAACCAGCGATAGTCCATGGCGAAAAGGAAGGCCGTCATCGCCGCGGTGCCGATGGAGAGGGCCAGAAAGAAGGCGGCAAAACGCGCGCTGGTCGGCCGCTGGCGGGCAAAACGCCGGGTGAGCGGCACAAGGATGGGCCAGGCGAGGGCGCTGCCGAAGAAGTAGATGAGGGTGAGGGCGGTGATGTGGCTGGTCAGAAGGCCATTGCGAAAACAGAGGGTGACAAGTGCCGAGGCGGCCATGGCCGCGCCCCAGCCGACCGCGCCAGCGAAGACTTCCAAGCAATGCGAGGCGACGGTCCGTGCCCGGCCCGTCGCTATTAGAACATTGGTTGGATTAGTTTGATCCAACGCGGCCTCGTTCGGCGGCCGCCCGGAGATCGCCGACAGTCTGACGGTAGGCGTCGACCGATTCGCCCTTGAAGATTGCCGAGCCGGCGACGAGGACATTGGCACCGGAAGCGGTGATCAGAGGGGCTGTTTCAACCGAGACGCCGCCGTCGACTTCCAATTCGATCGGGCGGTCACCGATCAGGGACTTGGCGCTGCGGATTTTATCAGCCATGGCCGGGATGAACTTCTGGCCGCCAAAGCCCGGATTGACCGACATGATCAGGATCAGGTCGATATCGTCGAGGACGTTTTCCAGCACGGAAAGCGGCGTTGCCGGATTGAGGGTGACACCGACCTTTTTGCCGAGATGACGGATCGTCTGCAGCGAGCGGTGCAGATGCACGCCGGCTTCGGCATGGACCGTGATGCGGTCGCAACCAGCCTTGGCGAAGGCTTCCAGATAGGGATCGGCCGGCGAGATCATCAGATGGCAGTCGAAGGTAGCGGTCGTGTACGGACGCAATGCCTTGATGACATCGGCGCCGAAGGAGATGTTCGGCACGAAATGGCCGTCCATGACATCGAGATGGATCCAATCGGCGCCGGCTTCGGTCACATCCTTGACTTCCTGCCCGAGCTTGGCGAAGTCGGCGGCGAGAATGGAAGGGGCAATGCGGATCGGCAAGGTCATGGGTGGCTGAGCTCCAACTGATTATTTCGCGCCTGGATTAGCACCGCTGCAACGGGCAAACAACCGCCAGAACGGCTTGCCTCAGTTCGATGGCGTCACCGGCACGAAGGCATTGCCCCGCCATTCCAGCAGGCGATAGGGGTTCTCGGTCAATTCGTGGTTTTGTCCGAATGAGATTTGTCCGATCACCGTTTGGAAAACTGTCCCCACGAACTTTTCGGCAACGGGCTTATTGTCCGCCTTGGCGCCGTCGACTGCCTGGCTGGCAATCTGAGCCGCTGCTGCAGCCGGCAGGGTATATCCGTCAGGTTCGATGCCACCTGCGCGCATCGCCTGCACAGTGGGCTGGGCTGCCGGCAGGCTGGCATAGTCGGGCAACGCAATTGCCTGCACGCCCTCCAGCAGGGGCAGGGGCTGATCTGCGGCGCGCATGGCATCGCCGCCCATCAGGACCAGCGGGATGTTCTCGCTCTTCGCGTCGCGGGCGATCACGGCGACATCGCTGCGATCGCCGCCGACGAAGACGCGTGTTGCGCCTGCCTTCTTCAGGCGTCGCACGAGGGCGATCTGTTGGTCCTGTCCGGGACGATAGGTATCGGTGAAAACAGGCTTCAGACCTTTTTCCTCAAGCGCGTTGCGGATCGCGCCAACCAGTTCGCGGCCGTGTATCGTGCCGTCATCGATCAGCGCCATCGGCTCTGCCGCCCAGTTCTTCAGAATGGTATCGATTGCCACGGCCGCCTCGGCGCTATCGACCGGAGCGAGGCGGAACAGGGGCCAGCCGTTCTTCAACGCATCTTCCATGAGAATGCGCGAGCGAACGGAAACGGTGATGACGGGAATGCCGGCATCCTTGAGGCGCGGCAGCGCGCCCTCGAGGGCCTCTGTGCAAAGAAAGCCGATTGCGACTTGTGCTTTGGCAGCCACCAGCGCTTCAGCGGCGGCTCGACCGCCATCCTCCGTACAAGGCTCGTTGACGACAGTTGCCGTGTCCTTTTGGGCCTGGATCTGGAAATTTGCGCCGGCTATTATCTCTGCCCCGAGCGCTGCGAAATTACCGTCCTGCGGTGCCACGACGCCGATGTGAATTCCTGCGGCATAGCTGCTGCCGGCTGCCGAAAGCAGCGCAAACAGGAGCGGAAGGCGGCGCAGAACGTTCATCGATGGAGTATCCCGGACAATTTTCCTGCCCTATTTATCCGTCTGCAGGGCATCGTCAAAGAAAAAGCAGCAAAATCACTCTGTTTTCAATAATGCTATTGTAGAAAAGCTAACATCTGATCGTCATATTGAATGGCAGGCAAGCACGCCTCAACAAAGGGAGACGGTGGTGCTAGACAGGCAACGTATGGACCCGGCGCTTTATCGCGATGCCATGAGCCGTTTTGCGGGGCATGTGCAACTGGTGACGACGGCGCTCGGTGCGGAGCGGCGTGGCGTGACGATCACAGCCGCGTGCTCGGTGTCGGATAGCCCGGCGACGGTTCTGATCTGCCTCAACAACAGCAATGCCAAGAACGAGATCTTTTTCAAAAGCGGCATCTTCGCCATGAATACGCTCGGCGCGGATCATCAAGCCCTGGCCGACGCCTTTTCCGGGAAGACACAACTGACCGTCGATGAACGTTTCGCTGCCGGCAGGTTCGAGACGCTGGCCACGGGTGCGCCGGTGCTTGCCGATGCGCTCGCGGCCTTCGATTGCCGCGTGCTCGAGATCAAGCAGGCCTCCACGCACAACATCATCTTCGGCGAAGTGATGGCCATACGCTACAGCGAACCGAAGCCGGCACTCCTCTATATGAACCGGGGCTATCACACGCTATAACCCCTGCAAGGGAGTTATCATGGCGGATCAGACATTACCTTCGCTGCCGAGTTCGATCGATGAGACGATGGCGTTACTCGGCGCGCACGACTATCTGGCCGGACGCGCGCTCGGCACGGTGCTTTTTCTCGCATTGAAGATGAAGCGGCCGCTCTTTCTGGAGGGCGAGGCCGGCGTCGGCAAAACGGAAATCGCCAAGGTCTTGGCGAAGGCGCTCGACCGGCCGCTCATCCGCTTGCAGTGCTATGAAGGACTGGATGTTTCCTCGGCCGTCTATGAATGGAACTATCCGGCGCAGATGCTGGAAATTCGCCTCGCTGAAGCGTCCGGCCTCACCGACCGGGACCGTATCGAGGCCGATATCTTTTCCGAACGCTATCTGATCCGCCGGCCGGTGCTGCAGGCGTTGTCGACCGTTGGCGGTCGGGCGCCGGTCTTCCTGATCGATGAACTGGATCGTACCGATGAGGCTTTCGAGGCATTCCTGCTGGAGGTGCTGTCCGATTTTCAGGTGACGGTGCCGGAACTCGGAACTATCCGGGCGGCTGAACCGCCCATCGTCATCATCACCACCAACCGGACGCGCGAGGTGCATGACGCCTTGAAACGGCGCTGTCTCTATCATTGGGTCGATTATCCGCAGGCCGAGCAGGAGCTTGAGATCATCCGCCGTAAGGTGCCCGGCTGCAATGAAGCGCTGTCGCGCCAGATCGTCGCCTATGTGCAGAGGCTGCGCACGCTCGACCTTTTCAAGAACCCGGGCGTTGCCGAGACGATCGACTGGGCTACCGCCCTAACAGAACTCGATCGGCTGGCGCTCGATCCGGAGACCGTTTCGGATACGCTCGGCACTTTGCTGAAATATCAGGACGATATCGCCCGTATTCAGGGCGCCGAAGGCAAGCGTGTGTTGGATGAAGTCAAATCCGAACTGCTGGCGGGATGAGCCATGAAGCCGGGCGCGCAGGATGGCATCATTGTTACGCCGTCACCGCCCGGTGACGGGCGTCTTGCCGATAATATCGTGCTGTTCGGCAGGGCGTTGCGCAAGGCCGGGCTTAAGATCGGACCTGGGGCGATCGCCGACGCTATAGAAGCGGTCGAGGCTATCGGCATCGGTTCCCGCGAGGAATTTCACGCCGCCCTCTGCTCCGTCTTCGTCAAGCGGCATGAGGATCTTGTCGTCTTTGACGAGGCATTCCGGCTATTCTGGCGCTCGCGCGATCTCGTCGCCAAGATGATTGCGATGATGTCGCCCGTTACACCCGACCACCGGCAGAAGGAAAAACCGAAGCCGGGCGAGAGCCGGGCAAGCGATGCCTTGCTCAGCGACCGTGACGAACGGCGTCCGCAGCGCGAGGCGCCTGATATCGAAATAGATTCGCGATTTACCAGCTCCGGCAGCGAGGTTCTGCGCCATCTGGATTTCGCCCAGATGTCGGCGGCGGAAATTGCCGTCGCCAAGAAGGAGCTGGGGAAGCTGCAACTGCCGCTGGACCGCGTGCGCACGCGCCGTTTCGCACCGTCACGCACGGCGGCCAAGGTCGATCCACGCGCGACGATGCGCTCGGCCTTGCGCACGGGAGGGGCGCTGATCTTGCCGCGCTTTCGGCGGGCGAAGGAAATTCAGCCGCCGTTGGTCGTGCTCGCCGATATCTCCGGCTCGATGAGCCAGTACACGCGCATCTTCCTGCATTTCCTGCACGTGCTGACCGAGCGGCGACGGCGTGCTCATACGTTTCTGTTCGGAACGCGCCTGACCAACGTGACCAGGGCAATGCGCCACAAGGACCCCGATCAGGCGCTGGACGAATGTGCGGCTGTTGTGCGCGACTGGTCGGGTGGAACGCGGATCGGCGAGACGCTGAAGGAGTTTAACAGACTATGGGCGCGCCGGGTGCTCGGGCAGGGCGCGATCGTGCTGTTGATCACCGATGGGCTGGAGCGCGAAGGCGTTGAGTTGCTCGCGCAAGAGATGGATCGCCTGCATCGCTCCTGTCGGCGGCTGATCTGGCTCAATCCGCTTCTGCGCTTCGAGGGTTTCGAGGCTCGGGCTCGCGGTGTAAAAGCAATGCTGCCGCATGTTGACGAATTCCGTCCCGTTCACAATCTATTATCTCTGGCCGATCTCGTATCGGCTCTCACCGCCGGCCGCTCGGACACTTATGATCCCAGGCGGTTTCTCGGCAAGCAATGAGGCTCCGATGTCAGATATATCCGAAAGCCTGGATCCGCTTGTGATTGCGGAGGAATGGGTGTCGGCAGGCCGCAACGTAGCCATGGCGACTGTCGTCGATACCTGGGGTTCGGCGCCACGCCCGTCCGGCAGCCATCTCGTTATCGACGGCGAGGGCAATTTTCATGGGTCGGTTTCCGGCGGCTGCGTCGAAGGTGCCGTCATCACCGAGGCGCTCGACGTCATCGAAACGGGCAAGTCGCGCATGCTGGAATTCGGCGTCGCCGATGAGACGGCTTGGCGGGTTGGTCTTTCCTGCGGCGGCCGCATCCGCGTCTATGTCGAAAGGCTCGGCTGATGGACCGGCAGATACTGGCGCGGCTGAACGAGATGCGGCGCAAACGGCAGGCGGCGATCCTTGTTACCGATCTCTCCGGGGGCCCGGATCGGCTTATCGTCGAAGGCGATGCGCTGGAAGGTGCACTCGCGGATGCGGCTTCAGCGGCATTTCGTTCGGGCAAGTCCACAGCACTTGATATCGATGGGCAGAAGCTGTTCTTCAATGTGCATCTGCCGCCGCCGCGGATCGTTATCATCGGCGCTGTGCATATCAGCCAGGTTCTCGCGCGAATGGCGGCCCTTGCCGGCTTCGATGTGACGATCATTGATCCGCGCACCGCCTTTGCCACCCCGGAACGCTTTGAAGGCATCGATCTCATCGCCGATTGGCCCGTGGATGCGCTGAAAGAGCGGCCGCTCGACAGCTATATGGCACTCGTGGCGGTAACCCATGATCCGAAGATCGATGACGAGCCGATTATTCAGGCGTTGAAGACGGGCTGTTTCTACGTCGGCGCACTCGGCAGTCGCAAGACGCACGCCGGCCGCGTGGAACGCTTGACGCGGGAAGGCTTGAGCGACGCCGAGCTCGCCCGCATCCATGCACCGATCGGGCTTGCCATCGGCGCTGCCAGCCCGGCCGAAATTGCGGTTGCCATCCTGGCGGAGATCATCGGCTCGCTTCGTGGGCGCGAGGTCTCGTCGCCAAAGGGCGTTGCACCATGATCTTCGGTGAGTTCTTGACGGCTGAGGCGGAGGGCGCGGTTCTCGCGCATTCAATCCGGCTGACCAATGGCAGTTTTTCCAAGGGACATCGGCTTGGCGGCGAAGATATAGAGCAACTCGCCGCTGCCGGAATTGACCGCGTTATCGCTGCGCGCATCGAACCGGGCGATCTCATGGAGGACGAGGCAGCCGAGCAATTAGCCCGAGCTGTCGCGCCCGATCATCTGACGTTCTCTGAAGCGGCGACAGGGCGTGTGAATGTTTACAGCGCAGTTGACGGTCTGTTCGTTGCAGATCGCATGGCGGTCGATCGGATCAACAGTCTCGATCCGGCGATCACCCTTGCCTGTCTTGCAGACCATGTACCTGTGCGAGCCGGCGACATGGTGGCGACCTTCAAGATCATTCCGCTTGCCGTTTCCGGAGCCAAAATCGCTGCTGGTGTTGAAATCCTCCGGCGGATGCCGGTTTTCGAGGTCAAACCCTTCATGCCGCATGCCGTTTCGCTTGTCGCCACGGAGTTGCCGTCGCTGAAGGTCTCGGTCATGGACAAGACTGCACGCATCCTTTCGCAGCGGCTGCAGCCTTCGGGCAGTGTGCTGCAGCGGGAAGAGCGTGTTGCCCATAGAGCGGCCGATGTTGCCGGCGCGATCCGTCGCGCTCTCGCTGCGCAGGACAGGCTTGCGAAACTGGTAATCGTTTTCGGGGCTTCGGCTGTTATCGATGCCGGCGATGTCATTCCGGAGGCGATCCGGCTTGCCGGTGGCGAGGTCATTCAGGTCGGCATGCCCGTCGATCCGGGCAATCTACTGGTGCTGGGCAGGGTGGGCGACGTTTATGTCGTCGGGGCGCCAGGATGCGCGCGCAGCCCGAAGGAGAATGGCTTCGACTGGGTGCTGGATCGTATATTAGCCGGCGAACGACCAGCGCCGCAGGATATCAGCGGCATGGGCGTCGGAGGGCTGCTCATGGAAATTCAATCACGCCCACGGCCGCGTGACATCGTCAACAAACCGCCGTCGGAGATCTCTGTGGCCATCGTCCTGCTGGCTGCGGGAAAGGCAAGCCGCATGGGCGAAGGTGGCTCGCACAAGCTTCTGGCGGAATTCGATGGCGTGCCTCTGGTACGCCGTTCGGCATCCATCGCCATCGCAAGCGGCGTATCGGATATCGTTGTCGTCACAGGGCACCGGCGCGATGAGATCGAAACCGCACTAAGTGGTCTCGCTGTCGAGGTCGTACTCAATCCGGATTATGCCTCGGGCATGGCCAGTTCGCTGGTCGCCGGTGTCGGTACGCGGGCAGCGCAGAGGGCCGATGGTGTCCTTGTCGTGCTGGCCGATATGCCCGGCGTCACCAGCAGCGATCTGAAAGCCTTGATATCAGCCTTTCGTGAGACCAACGGCCAGGCGATCGTGCGGGCGGTATCGGGCGGTAAGCGTGGCAATCCCGTTATCCTGCCACGGTCGGTCTTGAACGCCGTGATGCGGCTGGAGGGCGATGTGGGCGCCCGGCATATTATCGAGACATCGGGGCTTGCGGTCATTGATGTCGAGATCGGCGAGGCGGCACATCTCGACGTCGATACGCCTGAGGCCGTTGTCGCGGCTGGCGGGGTTTTGAAGGGGTAGGGTAGAGAATGGACAATATCGATATCGAGGAGATGTTTCAGTCGCTCGGGCCGATTACCATCAAACGGATGTTCGGCGGCAAGGGCATCTATCATATGGGTCGGATCCTGGCGCTGGAAGTGGGTGACGAAATCCTTCTGAAGGCGGACGATACCAGTGCTTCCGAATTCGAAGCGGCAGGCGCTCGGCGCTGGGCTTACGAGGGCAAGAAAGGCAAGGCCGTCAACATGCCCTATTGGTCGATACCAGAAGATGCGTTCGACGATCCGGATGAAATGGCGCGTTGGGTGCGGCTTGCCTATGAGGCTGCGCTTCGCGCCGATAAATAGGCGTCAGCGGAAGTCTTCTTCGCTCAAATGGGCGATGGTTGCCTTGGCGAACTTGGAAAGCTGAGCCGGCAATTCGTTTCGGCCAAACCAGCCGAAATCGGAGAGCTTATCCGGTTCCATCAACCGTGGTTCGCCGGAAAAGGCCCTGCAGATATAGATGAGCGAGATCCAGTGCTGCCGATCGGCCTCGATGATGACTTCCTCAGTGCAGAGATAATCGATTTCACCGATGGAGAGGCCGCTTTCCTCTTCGGCTTCGCGAACGGCGGCGCTGGCCGCCGGCTCCATATGATCCACCTTGCCGCCGACGATACTCCAGCATCCGGCTTCCGGTGCCTTGAGGCGTCGGTAGAGCAACAGCTTGCCGTCCCGCAAGATTGCGAGACCGGTTCCCAGTCCTGGGAAATCGATGCCAGGCTTGCCCAATATTCAGATCCCGAAGTTGGACGCAGCATCTCGCTAGCCGATTCGCTGCGTATCTGAACTGGATATATCAGGCCTTGGCGTTTGCCACGATGAGCATGAAAGCGGGAATATCGTCGCCAAAGCCAACCGGAGTCGGGCCATCATCCTGATCGCGATAACGATTGCGGCGCTCGCGATGATCGTCATTGGCAGCGGGGAATGGCCGGTGGCTGTTGCGAGAACCGTTATGGGATCTGTTATTGTTGTTCTCAGACTTGCGCTCGTTCTTCACGCTTTCGGCCTTTGCTGGTGCTGCTTCGATCGCTACGACGTCATTATCCTCGACGTCGATATCAGATTTATGACTCGAGCCGTTGCGGCCTCCACGGCTGCGATCCCGGTCGCGGCCCTTGCCCTTCTGGTCACGACGGCGGGACGAGCGATTGTCGTCACCGCTCTCGTCAGCGGGCGGCAGAGCCGAAAGATCGCCGTTCAGCCACTGGACATCTTCGCCGATCAGCTTCTCGATGGCATCGACATGCTTGGTGTCGCGCTTCGTCACGATAGTGAATGCTGCGCCGGAACGACCGGCGCGACCGGTGCGGCCGATACGATGGACATAGTCTTCCGAATGGATCGGAACATCGAAATTGAAGACGTGACCGACATCGGGAAGATCGAGACCCCGAGCTGCGACGTCGGAGGCGACGAGAAGCTGGATCTGTCCGTCACGGAAGTTCTGCAACATCGTCGTGCGCGAACGCTGATCCATGTCGCCGTGCAACGCGCCGACAGAAAAGCCGTGGCGTTCGAGCGAGCGGAAGAGATCGGCCACATCCTTCTTGCGATTGCAGAAGATGATCGCGTTCTTCAGATCCGTCTGGGCGCGGATAAGATCGCGCAGGGTGGCGCGCTTCTCATAATCCTTACCGTGCGAGGCAACGAAGCGCTGCGTCACGGTCTTGGCGGTCGATGCCGGCTTGGCGACTTCGACGCGCTCCGGGTTCTGCAGGAAGCGGTCGGCCAGCTTCTGAATTTCCGGCGGCATGGTTGCCGAGAAGAACAGCGTCTGGCGCGTAAACGGGATGAGCTTGGCGATGCGCTCGATATCCGGGATGAAGCCCATGTCGAGCATGCGGTCGGCTTCGTCGATCACGAAGATCTCGACGGCGCTCATCAGCAGCTTGCCGCGTTCGAAATGATCCAGCAGGCGGCCGGGCGTGCAGATCAGCACATCGGCGCCACGCTCGAGCTTGCGGTCCTGCTCTTCGAAGGAAACGCCGCCGATCAGAAGGGCAATGTTCAGGCGGTGGTTCTTGCCGTATTTTTCGAAGTTTTCGGCGACCTGCGCTGCGAGTTCGCGCGTCGGCTCCAGAATGAGCGTGCGCGGCATACGAGCGCGAGCGCGTCCCTTTTCGAGCAGCGTCAGCATCGGCAGCACGAAGGACGCGGTCTTGCCGGTCCCTGTCTGGGCAATGCCGCAGATGTCACGGCGCTGAAGCGCAAAGGGGATTGCACCGGCCTGGATAGGAGTCGGTGTGGTGTAGCCCGCGTCAGTCACCGCGGAAAGGACTTTTTGGCTCAGGCCAAGGTCAGCAAATGTTGTCAAAGGGAAATCTAATTCCGTCTTGGTTCAGTCGAACGCCATGAGTCGACACACAGGAGCGTGCCGCAATGCAGCGCGACATAGAACCAAATACCCGTGAAGTCAAGGAAAGCAGGCGCTTCAACAGCCTCGAAGTTCATTCATAACGCAATTTTTGGATTAGTGCCATCTTTGTTGCGCGTTTGTCACAATTCCGGCAGCTAAATTGCGCCCAATCCGCTGATGTAACTTGCGAGTTTCGTGCCGGCACCAATGAAATACATCGGGTCTATGGCATGTCCGTTCTCGCGCACTTCATAATGCAGATGCGTTCCTGTCGAGCGCCCGGTGCTGCCGGCAAGACCGATCGCATCGCCGGCGCCGACCTTGTCGCCGACTTTGACGAGCACCTGTTCCATATGTCCATAACGGGTGGAGATGCCGTCGCCGTGGTCGATCTCTACCATGTTGCCGTAGCCGCCAGTCCAGCCCGCCGAAACCACCTTGCCGGGGGCGGTGGCCTTGACCTTCTCACCGGGGCTGAAATGGAAGTCGGTACCGGTATGGAGAGCCAGCGTGCCGAAGAAGGGATCCTTGCGGTTACCGAAAGGGCTGGTGATAAGCTTGCCCGGCGCCGGGTTGCGGAAGGGCAGGCTTTCGGCTGCGCCCCGCACTGTTTCCAGATGTGTCAAGGCGGTATCGAGCGCCGCCATGGATCGCTCGAACTGGTCGATATTCTCAGGCGGCACATAAGGGCCGCCCACACCGCTATCCGTATCCTCACGCGCAATGCCCGCGATCTCGTTCGGCACCTTGATGCCGACATTCTGCATGATCGACTGGATCGAAGTGGCGGTTTCGGATGCATCTGCGGTGAGATTGCGGATGCGGGACAATTGATCCTGTTCGATATGCTTCAGCGACAGCGTCACCTTGGAGAAAACCCGGTCGGCACGGTCGGCGACGGTTTCGGGTGCCGGGACGTAGGCAAGCGTGGAGTTGTCGGGTGTGGCGTCAGCCGGCTTGCCGCTCAGGAGAAGCTTTTCGATTGCCTTGGGTGACGTCAGCTGGGCATGTTCATTCTTTGGCGCAGCAGAGTTGGCATCCGTATGCGCGTTCTTGTCGGTCAGGCCGGAGTTCTCTGCCCGGTCGAGAAGAGTGCTGAGCTTGCCGTTGCGCGAGGAGAGCTGCTGCTGCTGTTCGATCAGCTTGTCGACCTTCTCCTCCACGACCTGCTGATCCAGGAGTTGACGCGAGGTGACACGGTCGACCTGCGCCCGCAGCGCGGCGATGCGATCTTCATAGTCATATTGCATGCGCGCCTGGCGAGCCATCGTCGCGCCGATGAGATCGTCGCGAAGTACAAGGTAGGAGGTTGCAAGCAGATAGCCGATCGAGAAGACCCCGACCATGCAGACGGTAACGGCAGCCATCCACGGGCGCACGGTCATATGGCGCACGGTATCGCCGCTCGCCAGAATAATGGTGTGATGTCGCTGTTGCTTGCCGAAAACCCGGTTTTGAGGCTTGGCTGTCACCGAGAATCTCCCAATCGGTGCGTATTGGCACCCAAGGGAAGTACACGGCATTATGGTTAACGAATGCTTTCTTTTGCAATATTAGATGCTGGAAAAGCTGCTTGTTATCAGTATATCAAGCATTGCTTGTAGACGTCAGGGAACGGTAGAAGGATGGCGTCAGCCCGGCTTCCGCCCGCGCGATGTCATTGAAGGGAGCTTTCAGCGAACCACGGAAATTGGCGCGCACCAGCTCCTGGAAGGTTCGGGCCGGATCGCGCTTTTCCCTCGCGCACAGGAAGCGGAACCATTTGGCGCCGACGGCGACATGGCCTTTCTCGTCATTGTAGATGACGTCGAGTATGGCGGCGCTCTCCAGGTCGCCGGTTTCGCGCATTTTGGCCTGCAGCGCCGGCGTCACGTCTAGGCCTCTGGCCTCGAGAATCAATGGTACCACGGCCAAGCGGGCTGTAAGATCGGTGCGCGTCGCATGGGCAGCCTGCCAGAGGCCGTCATGGGCGGGCAGATCGCCATAATCCGCGCCGAGTTCGCGCAGGCGAGCCCGCACCATGCGAAAATGCTTGGCTTCCTCGAAGGCGACCTGCATCCAGCCGTCGAAGAAGGAGTTGGGGACCGGGCCGGTTGCAAAACGTGCGACGATATCGAGCGCCAGATCGACGGCATTCAGCTCGATATGGGCAATGGCATGCAGGAGCGCGATGCGGCCTTTCAGCGTGTGCAGCGAGCGCTTCTCCATGTTTTTCGGCGGCACCAGCTGCGGCTTTTCCGGCCGGCCGGGCCGATCGGCGAGCGGCGGGTCGAGCGGCGAACGCAGCGACAGGGTGCGCGCAAACCAGCGGTTTGCCGATTCCTGGGCAAGCTCGGTCTTGCGATCGAGATCGGCCGACCGGATCGCGGCAATGGCGCCGCCGCGTAGCGACGTGATGGTTTCGGGACTGCCGGACACGCCTTCAGAGTTCCCTGGCTGCGGCCAGAACGGCTTCGGCGTGTCCAGCAACCTTGACCTTGTCCCATATTGCAGCGACGCGCCCATCGGCGCCGATCAGGAAGGTCGAGCGCACCACACCCATATAGGTGCGGCCATACATGCTCTTTTCGCGCCAGACGCCATAGGCCATTGCCATGGTCTTTTCCTCGTCTGAGGCGAGCGGCACGGAAAGCGCATGCTTCTTGACGAATTTGTCATGGCTTTTCACCGTGTCAGGCGAGACGCCGAGAAGGGCGACGCCGAGCCTTGCGAAATCGGCTGACAGTGCCGTGAAGGTAATCGATTCGGTCGTGCAGGCGGTGGTGTCATCCTTGGGGTAGAAATAGATTACCAACGGCTTTCCGGCAAAATCGGCAAGGCGAACGCGATCGCCGCCGTCGCGTGGAAGATCGAAATTCGGTGCCTTATCGCCGATGCTAAGTTGAACTGGAAAAACTTCCGCCACGGGAAAACCTTTCTTTTGCCGGTTTTTTAGATGACACTTGAGGGAAGGCATATATACTGCTCGCGTGTGCCGTCCAATGGGACGCAGCGTCACCAACAAAATTGTAGAGAGCGAAAGGCACGCGCAGGAGTGATCCGAGGCGAAAAGATAACATTCCGCAAAAAGGATCTCGTGCCGCTCGACAATCTGCCGTCCGCCCAAGCCGAAGATCCGTTGATCGTGCATGTGCCGGAACGCGTTCGCCGTCGTCGTTCGCATGTCTGGCATGTTTGCCGTATCACGCTGGTTTTCTTTGCTTTTCTCGCCATCATTTTCGGTGCTGTCATAGCGACCATCGAAAGCGGCATCTTCGACGAGCCGCTGTCGCAGAAGGCGCAGACGGCGCTCGATCATGCCATCGGCCCGCGTTACAAGGCAGAGGTGGGCGCGACCGTGGTCCGATTTACCTCCGATCTCCGCCTGGCGTTGGAGGCCCGTGACGTCAACGTCGTCGACCAGGAGAGCGGCAAGCATCTGTCGACGATGTCGGCCGTCAACATGGAACTTGACCCCCTGGCCCTCATCGAAGGCCGGGTGGAAGTGGCAAGTGTCGCGGCAGAGGGGATCGCGCTCGATACCTCGCTGCTGCCGCAAGGCGACCCGGTGGATTTGACTGCCCTGCGCGTTGATGCCTTGCCCAAGGCCCTGAATTCGGCTTTCGACAATCTCGACTTTCTCGAACATTTCGTCCAGCGAGGCGGCACGAATTCCGTGCGTATTTCCGGCTTCTCCATGAAGCTGGCGCGGCAGGAAGGCGAGCCGATCTCGCTTGTCGTCGATAATCTGACCTTCGAGCGCACTGCACCGAATTCTCTGCATCTCTACGGCGAGGTGGCGATCAATGGTTCCGTGGCGCTTCTGGATGTGCGGGCGGATCAAAAGGAGGCCGGTCGCACCTCTTCGCTCGCGGCCAGGATATCCAATCTCGACCTCAAGCCGCTCACGATGGCCTATGATCCGAATGGTACGCCCCGACAGGGCTTCACGACCTTCGGGGACATCACGCTTTCGGCGGTCAAAGGAGAGGCGGGTGTAGATCCGAAGCTGAATGCCACCGTCAAAGTTCAGCCCGGCACCCTCTATATGGACCATGATCCGCAGGAGCTGACGCAGGCCAATATCAACCTGGCCTACAATTTCGATCACCAGACCCTGGAGATTGCTCCCTCCAATGCACAGTTCCTTGGGACGACCGTGCCGTTCTCTGGCGCGCTGATCGATCTCGACCGCGTCGACGCCAATGCAGGGAAGGGCTTTGGCATCGACTTCGTGATCAAGGATGGGGTCGCCGCCTCGTCTCTGTCAGGGGAGAAGCCCATCAGCTTCGATGGTCGTGCTACCGGCCGGTTCTTTTCGGCGACCAAGGAATTCCAGTTCGATAATCTCGGCATATCGACACCACAAGGCGCGCTTTTCGGCTCCCTGCATATGAAGCTTGGCGACAGTTCGCCTGAGATCAGTTTCGGCGGCCGCGCGGATAAGCTCGACACAGCTGCCGTCAAGCAGCTATGGCCGTTCTGGATGGCCTCGAAACCTCGAACCTGGGTCGAGGGCAATCTCTTCGGCGGATCGGTGACCAACGCCGTCATATCCGTTTTCATTCCGGCTGGCCGGCTGCGTGAAGCGTCACAGACCGGGAAGCTGCAGCTTGGCAAGAATGAGCTGCATATCGCCTTCGACATCGACGGCGCGCGGATGAATGTCCCGGGCGAAATCCCGCCATTGCGCGACACCAAGGCCCATTTCGATCTGACCGGTCCGAATATGGTGGTCGCTATCACCTCGGCGACCTCCTACTTCTCTACCGGGCGCACGATCACGCTGAGCGACAGCAGCTTTTCGATCCCGGCGACCTACGATAAGCCGCTGATGGCCGATCTCGATTTGACGATTTCAGGCTCCGGCGACGCCATCGGCGAACTTCTGAGCTACAAGCCTCTGGAGGTCCTGCAGCGGACCGAATTCAAGCCGGCGGATTTCAATGGCAAGATCGTCGCCAAGGTCGATGCCAGGATCGGGCTGATCAAGGATCAGCAGCCACCTCCGCCGGAATGGCAGGCGACGCTTGATCTCGACAATGTCGATCTGCTGAAACCGATGAACAATCGCAAGATCGACAATTTGACTGGCGTGATTTCGGCCGATCCGCAATCCGTGCATCTGCAAGCCCAGGCTCAGATCGATGGCATTCCCGCCCAGATCGACATGGTCGAGCCGACCGATAGCAAATCGACCGTCAAGCGCGCCCGGGTGATCACGGCAACGCTGACAGATGCGCAGCGCAATACCGTTCTGCCTGGACTTCGCGATATGATCGACGGGCCTGTCAAAGTGGAGTTGACCCGTATTGATGACGATCGTCAGGGCGTGAAGGTCGATCTCGGCAAGGCTGCCCTGACCGTTCCTTGGATCGGCTGGTCGAAGGGCAGCGGCATTGCGGCGACGGCACAGTTCGAAGCATCCGGCCCGGACAGCCAGACGGCGCTCAAGAATTTCACGCTCAAGGGCGATGGCTTCGGCGCCAGCGGCGATCTTCTGATCAGCAAGGGGAGCCTTACCTCGGCGAGTTTCACCAGCGTGAAACTTTCGGCGCTCGACGATTTCGCGCTTTCGCTCAAGCGGAGCAAAAGCGGCGGCTATGACGTCGCCGTATCGGGAAATTCCGCTGACATAAGACCGATCCTCGCGCGCCTGAAGGCATCCACATCGGGTGGACAGCAGAGTTCAAACGGGGATGGTTCGGCGAGTGCGACCGTTCGCGCCAATCTCGACAAGGTCATAGGCTTCAATGACGAGACGATCGGCAACGTCAAAGGCGTTTATTCGATCTCGGGCGGCAAGACGACGGCTGCGGATTTTTCGGGCTTGACCCGTAGCGGCGAAGCGCTGGTCACCCAGATGAGCAAAGGGGCCAACGGCGTCATCCGTATCACAAGCGGCGATGCAGGCGCCGTTGCGCGCTTCACCGACCTCTACAAGCATTTGCAGGGTGGGCTGCTCAATCTGTCGCTGCGCTCGATCGGGCAGGATGACTGGGACGGCTCGCTCGATATCCGCAACTTCTCCATCAACGACGACAAGAAACTTTCGACCATCGTGTCGACGCCGAGCGGGAAGAACGGCAAGAGCCTGAATTCAGCGGTGAAGCAGAATATCGATACGCGTTCGCAGAGCTTCGAGCGCGGCTTTGCGCGGCTGGTGATGCGCGATGGGGTGCTCTCGGTCGAAAATGGCGTGGTGCGTGGCGTGCAGGTCGGAGCGACGTTCCAGGGCGTGCTGAAGGACGCCAGTGGCAAGATGGACATGACGGGAACCTTCATGCCCGCCTACGGCCTGAACCGGCTGTTCGCGGAGGTTCCGATCGTCGGCTTCATCCTAGGCAATGGCAGCGATCGCGGTCTGATCGGCATCACCTTCAGGCTGACCGGTACGATCGAGAAATCGAACCTGCAGATCAATCCTCTCTCGATCATCGCACCGGGCGTTTTCAGGCAGATATTTGAATTCTGAATATTGAGGCGGACGGTGCTACGGCCTCCATCTTTCGATAGCGGAGGCAGGGCTGATTATTTTTCTTCCGCCAATCGCTCGCGTATACGCTCCGGCCCACCGCTCATGCGCTTGGCGAATGGTCGATCAGGGTCCACGATGCGCCAAAACGGGGCCGCGCCGCTCTGGCTGAGCTGTACCAGATGTCGTTGAACGGTGACAGGGCAGCAGGCATCCGCGCTATACTGCCTGGCAAGCGCCTGTCTTACTCCCGCAATATCGGACAATTGGCCCGGAGGCGCTGCCCAGAGCGCGCGAGCAACCATCTCCTCACTGGGAATCAACATGCTTTGGGTAGAGCTTCGGCCCTTGCGCCTTATCTTGATTACCGGCAATTCATCCATAATCCACCTCCAGGGTTGGAACCTTAACAGAGGACGAATGGGCAGGTCGCGATCCGACATGGGGATACAGAGAAACATCCGGTCAGCATTGATGGTGCTTTGCATCCGTGCCGGCCTAAAAATGACAAAGCCGGCGCGAAGGCGCCGGCTTTGTTCATTCTCGTGGCCCTCGGACGCTCAGGCGGCCGGGCGGATCAGGATATGCTTCTTCTTGCCGAGCGACAGCTTTATGACGCCATCGGCGGTGACTTCGCCGCTGCCGATGATCTTGCGCTCGTCGCTGACCGCCTGATCATTGATGCGCACTGCGCCGCCCTGGACATGGCGGCGAGCTTCGCCGTTAGAGGCGGCAAGGCCGGCACGCACGATCAGCGCCAGCAGACCGATGCCAGCTTCGAGTTCCGATGTCGGAACATCGATCGACGGCAGGTTTTCCGACAGCCCGCCTTCCTCGAAGGTCTTGCGTGCGGTTTCGGCTGCCTGCTCGGCTGCCGCGCGGCCGTGAAGGATTGCGGTGACTTCGGTCGCAAGGATCTTCTTGACCTCGTTGATCTCTGAACCAGCGAGCGCGGAGAGGCGAGCGATCTCATCCATCGGCAGCGTCGTATAGAGCTTCAGGAAGCGAGAAACGTCTGCATCCTCGGTATTGCGCCAGTATTGCCAGAAATCATAGGCCGAGAGCAGGTCGGCATTTAGCCACACTGCGCCTGTAGCAGACTTGCCCATCTTGGCACCGGACGCCGTTGTCAGCAGCGGCGAGGTGAGGGCAAAGAGCTGTTTCGTCCCCATGCGGTGACCGAGATCGATGCCGTTGACGATATTGCCCCACTGATCCGAGCCGCCCATCTGTAGGCGGCAATCGTAACGCTTTGCCAGTTCGACGAAGTCGTAGGCCTGCAGGATCATGTAGTTGAATTCGAGGAACGACAGCGACTGCTCACGATCCAGGCGCGTCTTGACGCTATCGAAGGACAGCATGCGGTTGACCGAGAAGTGCCGACCGACATCGCGCAGGAATTCGAGATAGTTTAGCGAACGCAGCCACTCGGCGTTGTTGATCATCAACGCATCCTTCGGGCCTTCGCCATAGGTGAGGTAGTTCGAGAAGCAGCGCTTAATCGAAGCGATGTTGTTCTCGATCGTGTCGATCGTCATGAGCTGGCGGGACTCTTCCTTGAAGGAGGGATCGCCGACCATGCCGGTGCCGCCGCCCATCAGCGAAATGGGCCGATGGCCGGTCGCCTGCATCCAGTGTAGCATCATGATCTGGATCAACGAGCCCGCATGCAGGCTCGATGCAGTCGGATCGAAGCCGATATAGGCCGTCACGGTTTCCTTGGCGAAGAGGTCGTCGAGGCCGGCTTCATCGGAAATCTGATGAATGAAGCCGCGCTCTTGCAGGGTGCGCAGGAAATCGGATTTGAACTCAGCCATGATCTTGGTCTCTCGAGGTCGCATTGCTGGAAAGCGCGGCGAAGTCGCTATTGTTTGACGTTGGGCGCGTTTAGCACCGATTTGGCGGCGCGTCATCATTTTGCTGGAACAGACGACAAGTTTCGGCGTGGGCAGCGTGTGTAACCGAGTACTTCTGAACGTCAATAGACCGTAACATGGCCGCGAATCTGCCTGGAATAAGTCCCGCATTCGCCCGAATCGAATCCTAGGCATTTTCTTATTGATCCCGTACGCACCTCATGTTTCGTGAAAGAAACCGGTATGTCGCCTCTGCTTTCGAAGATGGGATTGTCATCCAAAAAGACGATCTGGGCATTTTTTGCCATGATGTTGGTTTTGGCCGGTATTGCTGCTGCGAATCCGGCCGAAGCTCAGGGTTCCCCTGAAAAGAGAATAGCGCTTGTCGTCGGTAATGCCGCCTATACGGTGGGGGCGCTTCCGACACCGGCCAATGATGCCGGCCTGGTCGCGCAAACGCTGCAGGCTGCCGGCTTCGATGTGATCGGCGCGCGCGATCTCGATCAGAATGGCTTGCGCGATGCCATGCGCGACTTTCTGACGAAAGCCAACGCGTCAGGCCCCAACACCGTCGTCTTCGTCTATCTGGCGGGCTATGGTGTTCAATATCAGGGCGACAATTATTTTGTGCCTGTCGATGCGCAGATCGCCAATGCCACGGATGTCCCCGTCCAGGCCGTCCGCGTGAGCGACTTCACAAAATCGCTGTCGGCCATCAACAATCGTGGCAGCATCGTCGTGCTCGACGCGGCCAGAGCCAATCCGTTCGTGCAGTCCAATCAGCCGCTGGCGGGTGGTCTGGCGCTGGTCGATCCCGATGCCAATCAGCTAATTGCCTTCAATGCGGCGCCCGGCACGGTCGCACCGCAAGAGGCCGGTCCCTATGGTTCTTACGCGCATGCGCTGGCGGAGATGATCCGCGTTGGCGGCCTTTCGCTTGACGATGTCTTCGATCGAACGCGCCTGCGTGTCGGCGATCTCACCAAGGGCGCCGAGATTTCCTGGGATGCCTCCAAATTCAAGAATTCCTTCACCTTCTTCGATCGCAGTCCGAACGCGCCGGCCGCTGCGGTGTCGAGCACCGAGGATGTGGCAAACCGGACGAAGCCCATTCGCGATTTCGATGAACGCGATGCCTATTTCGCGGCGCTCGATCGCGACACGCTGCAGGGCTACGAGGATTTCCTCGCCGCCTATCCGAACGATTCCATGGTCAGGCGTGTCCGCGCCATTGTCGCCGCCCGCCGCGAGGCCATCACCTGGCGCGAGACCTGGATTGCCGATACGCCCGAAGCCTATTGGTCTTATCTGAGGCGTTATCCGCGCGGTCCCCACGTCTGGGATGCCCGCCGCCGTCTCGAGCATTTCGAGGCAGCGCTCGAGCCGCCGCCGTCTTTCACCGTGATCGAGTATGACGTGCCGCCGCCCCCACCGCCCGAGGTGGTCTATATCGACCGTCCCGTGCTTTATTTCGATGATGCAGACTTCGGCTATGCGCCGCCGCCGCCCGTCGTCTTCCTGGCACCGCCGCCACAGGATTTCGTCGAGTTGGCGCCACCGCAGCCCGCGGTCGACCTCTATGTGTTGCCGGCACCGGTCTTCGTTCCGGTCCCTACATGGGTCGAACCGCCACGCGATATCGCGCCGCCGGAAAACAACATTATCTTCAACAACATCCACAATACGGTCGTGAACAACACGACGGTCATCAACAACACTGTGGTCAACGAGAACGGGGCGGCACCCGTAGCACCTGGGCTGACGACAGGTCAGAAACTCGCCGGTGCAGCCGTTATCGCCGGAGCAGGGGCTGCAGCACTGCATGTTGCCCTGCCGCCATCGGTACAGAAGAAGGCGGCAGTTATACAAAGGCAGAATCCCGCCGCGGCCGCTAAGACGGTGCCTGGGGTTGCTCCGGCGGCGGCGCCGTTGGCGCAGCCGCAAGGCGGAAACGCCGCTGCCCACGTGCTTCCCGGCGCCAATGGTCAGCCGCTGCCGGCTGGTGGCAAGCTGCCCGTCAATCAGGGAACGGCTCAGACGAAGCAGGGGCAATCGCCGCAAGCTGCGCCGAATGCGGTGCATAATCCGTCTGTTGCCCCTCAACCCGCCCAGCAAGGTACAAATACCAATGCGCATACGCTTCCCGGCGCGAATGGTCAGCCTTTGCCAACCACGGGCAAGCTGCCGGTCAATCCTGGCGCAGCGCAGACGAAACAGGCTCAACAGCCTCAGGCTACGCCGAACGCCAATACACATGCGCTTCCCGGTGCCAAGGGACAACCGCTGCTGGGCGTTGGCAATGCGCCTGCCGTGAAGGGGCAAAACCAGATTGCCAAGACCCCGGCACCGCAAGCAATGCCGGGCGGCAAACCGAATCCAGTCGCCGCTGCACCGAAACCCAATGGGCATGCTCCGGCAGCGCCGGCTGTTGCCGCCAGAACTCCGGCGAAGCCCAAGGCCATCCCCAACAATCCACCTCGGGTCAGCAGTCAGCCGCATGTCGCTGCCACGCCGCCCCGGCAAGCCAACCCGGCTCCTGCGCAACCCAAACCCGCGCCGCACGTGGTGGCACAGGTGAGGGCGCCAGCACCCAAGCCACAGGCTCAGCCGAAGCCGCAACCGCAGCCGAAGGTCGTGCAACAGCAGGTGAAGAGACCACCTCCGCCTCCGCCGCAGAAGCCTCCCGAAAAGAAGAAGTGCGGCGCTCCCGGTCTGCCGGCATGTCACTGACGGATGATATCAAGCGATAACCTGCAAGGCCCGCTTCGGCGGGCCTTCGCATGCGACATTGTCGCTTGATCGGCTTGTTGAAATCAGGCTGAGCGGTTAGCACTCACCGGCGGGTTGTCAATCGGCGCTGCCATACACGTTACGGCAGGCTGGAGATCCATCACGAAAACAGGCAGGCAGATGAGTAATACTATCATACTCGAAACCCCACGCCTCGTTCTGACGATGTGGGATAAAGGAGATGCCGAAGAGATTCGGCAATTGCATTCGACGATCGAAACGACGCGCTATCTCTCAGGTGCAGCACCGTGGACCCTGGAGAAGGCCGAGGAACGGCTGAAAAGCTGGTTCGATGAACATGCGCGCGATGGCGTGACCAAATATAAGATGCTGCGGCGCGACGATGGACGCTTTATCGGCCGTGCCGGCTTTTCGCGCTTTCAAGAGAGGGGACGTGGCGAGTTCGAACTCGGTTATTCGCTTCGGCAGGACGCGTGGGGCAGCGGTTACGCCACGGAGATAGCCGGCGCCCTCGCGCAGTGGTTTTTCCGCCGCGGCTTTGCCGATCGATTCATCGCATTCACACATCCGGAAAACGCCGCATCGCAGCGAGTTCTCCAGAAAATCGGCATGCAATACGAAGCGCCGATCGTTGTCAGCGGCACTCCAGGCCTTTGCTTCAGGATGTCACGCTAGGAACAGTTCCGGCAAAAATGCGCAGCAGATTTTCGACCGGAATGTGTAAAACAGCAAGATTGAGCGTTTCCGTGTTTTAAAGAACGGCGGAAACGCTCTGAGAGCGCTGCTTTTTAGCGAATGCGCTTGGCAGCCGGTTCCGGCACCAATTCGCCGTTCAGGCGACGATCGAGATAATCCTCACATTCGCCGAGCAGCGTTTCGACCTGACCGTTGAAGAAGTGGTTGGCGCCCGGAACCACCTTGTGCGTGATCAGGATGCCCTTCTGGGTCTTCAGCTTCTCGACGAGGCCGTTGACGTCCTTTTCCGGAGCAACCTTATCTGCATCGCCGTTGATGATCAGGCCGGACGAGGGGCAGGGCGCCAGGAAGGAGAAGTCGTAGATATTCGGCTGCGGCGCGATCGACATGAAGCCTTCGATTTCCGGACGGCGCATCAGAAGCTGCATGCCGATCCAGGCGCCGAAGGAGTAGCCGGCAACCCAACAGCTCTTCGAATCGGGATGAAGGCTCTGCACCCAGTCGAGTGCAGAGGCAGCATCGGAAAGCTCGCCGGCGCCGTGGTCGAATTCGCCCTGGCTGCGGCCGATGCCGCGGAAATTGAAGCGGAGCGTGGTGAAGCCGCGCTTCTGGAACATATAGAAGAGCTGGTAGACCACCTGATTGTTCATCGTACCGCCGAACTGCGGATGAGGATGAAGGATAATCGCGATCGGGGCGCTCTTTTCCTTGGAGGGCTGATAGCGGCCTTCAAGGCGACCCGCGGGGCCGTTGAAAATTACTTCGGGCATCGATACTCCGGCTCTTCTTTTTCTGCGTTCAAACCATACGGCACGCAGCAAGTTGACTTGACGAATGCGCTCATCTTTTCTAGAACGCAGTTTAGAACAATTCGAAACTTGATGCGGTGGTCCGTGCGTTGTTTGTGCAACGGTTTGTGGAACGTGTCATAAGGCATGCCCGGCTGAAATTTCAAGGAAAATGAGCCGGTCGCAGCAAAGCAAAGTCGCGCAGGAAGAAGATTATGGCTGCAACACGCCTCTATCTCGACTGGAATGCTACCGCGCCGCTCCATCCGGCGGCCCGCGAAGCCATGCTGCGTGCTATGGATATTCAAGGCAACCCCAATTCCGTTCACGGTGAAGGTAGGGCAGCGCGCGCAGCTGTCGAGGCCGCACGCCGGCAGGTCGCGGCTCTTGCGGGCGCAGAAGCTGCCCACGTCGTTTTCACCAGCGGCGCCACCGAAGCGGCCAATATGGTGCTGACGCCGGAATTCCGAATGGGGCGCACGCCGCTTGTCGTCAGCCACCTTTATATATCGGCTGTCGAGCATCCGGCCGTGCGCGAAGGCGGGCGATTTGCCAGGGATAATGTCAGCGAAATACCGGTGACATCGGGCGGTACGGTCGATCTTGCTGCACTGGAGGCCACGCTCGCTGCCCACGACAAGGCGAGCGGCTTGCCGATGGTTGCCATCATGCTCGCCAATAATGAGACCGGAATTGTCCAGCCTGTCGGCGAAGCGGCCAAGCTCGTTCAGGCCGCGGGCGGCCTTTTCGTGGTGGATGCCGTTCAGGCGGCTGGTCGCGTTCCGATCGATATCAATGCGATCGGCGCGGATTTTCTGATCGTCTCCTCCCACAAGATCGGCGGTCCCAAGGGTGCCGGCGCGCTCGTCTCGCGCGGCGAGGTGCTGATGCCGAAGCCGTTGATCCATGGCGGCGGTCAGGAAAAGGGCCATCGTTCGGGTACGGAAAACACGCTTGCCATCGTCGGCTTCGGTGCGGCAGCCGAGGCTGCTGCCGCAAATTTAGAGGTTCGCAATGCTGCGATCGCTTCGTTGCGCGGCCGGCTGGAGGCGGGCATGGAGCTTGCAGCGCCGGATGTCATCATTCATGGAAAGGATGGCCCGCGTGTTCCGAACACCAGCTTCTTCACGCTGCCGGGACTGAAATCCGAAACGGGGCAGATCGCCTTCGATCTTGAAGGGGTTGCCATATCGGCCGGCTCAGCCTGCTCGTCGGGCAAGGTCGGTGAGAGCCATGTGCTCGTGGCGATGGGATGTAACCCGAAACTCGGGGCTCTCCGCATTTCGCTGGGGTCGACTACAACCGAAGCGGATATCGATCGCGCAATCGCCGCGTTTGCCCGCATAGCGGGAAGGCGCAAGCTGGCGGGCGCGGCGGCCTGACGGCCACAATTTTGCGGAAACCGAAATTTCCGCTTGCCAAGCGGGGTGAAAAGTCCCTTTTGGCCGACTACATAAGGGGCAGACATAAGTCTGCCGCAACGTTGACAAGCTGCCGGACCTTGGATCCGGCGAGATTGGAGAACGAAATGCCTGCAGTCCAGGAAACGGTCGATCAGGTTCGCCTGATTGACGTGGACCAATACAAGTATGGTTTTGAGACCATCATCGAAATGGACAAGGCTCCCAAGGGTCTGTCCGAAGACATTGTCCGTTTTATTTCCGCCAAGAAGCAAGAGCCGGAATGGATGTTGGAATGGCGTCTGGAAGCCTATCGCCGCTGGCTGACGCTGGAAGAGCCGACATGGGCGCGCGTCGACTATCCGAAGATCGACTTCAACGACATCTACTACTACGCCGCGCCGAAGAAGTTCGCTGGCCCGAAGTCGCTCGACGAAGTCGACCCGGAACTCCTGAAGACCTATGAGAAGCTTGGCATTCCACTGCGCGAGCAGGAGATTCTTGCCGGCGTCGAGAAGCCGAAGATCGCCGTCGATGCGGTGTTCGATTCCGTTTCGGTCGTCACTACTTTCAAGGAAGAGCTGAAGAAGGCCGGCGTGATCTTCATGTCGATCTCGGAAGCCATTCGCGAGCATCCGGATCTGGTGCGCAAGTATCTGGGCTCCGTCGTGCCGACCTCGGATAATTTCTATGCGACGCTGAATTCGGCCGTCTTCACCGATGGCTCCTTCGTCTTCGTGCCGAAGGGCGTTCGTTGCCCGATGGAATTGTCGACCTACTTCCGCATCAACGAGAAGAACACCGGCCAGTTCGAGCGCACGCTGATCATCGCCGAAGAAGGTGCCTACGTCTCCTATCTCGAAGGCTGCACGGCACCGCAGCGCGACGAAAACCAGCTGCATGCCGCCGTCGTCGAGCTCGTTGCGCTCGATGACGCCGAGATCAAGTATTCGACCGTCCAGAACTGGTATCCGGGCGACAAGAACGGCAAGGGCGGCATCTACAACTTCGTCACCAAGCGTGGCGATTGCCGCGGTCATCGCTCCAAGATCTCCTGGACGCAGGTCGAGACCGGCTCTGCCATCACTTGGAAGTATCCGTCCTGCATCCTGCGCGGCGACGACAGCCGTGGCGAGTTCTACTCGATCGCGGTTTCGAACGGCCATCAGCAGGTCGACAGCGGCACCAAGATGATCCACCTCGGCAAGAACACGTCGAGCCGCATCGTCTCGAAGGGCATCGCCGCCGGCGTCTCGCAGAACACCTATCGCGGTCAGGTTTCGGCTCACCGCAAGGCGTCGAACGCGCGTAACTTTACGCAGTGCGACTCGCTGCTGATCGGTGACAAGTGCGGCGCCCATACGGTGCCTTACATCGAGGCGAAGAACTCGACGGCGCAGTTCGAACATGAGGCCACGACGTCGAAGATTTCCGAAGACCAGCTGTTCTACTGCCTGCAGCGCGGTATCCCGACCGAAGCGGCGATCGCACTGATCGTTAATGGCTTCGTCAAGGAAGTGCTGCAGGAGCTGCCGATGGAATTCGCCGTCGAAGCGCAGAAGCTGATCGGCATCTCGCTCGAAGGCAGTGTTGGCTGACGCGCCCGAACCAGAATTAGCTTTGGCGCGCCGTGCGCGCCGCACCTTCATTCCTGCGATAGGATACTAAAATGCTTGAAATCAAGAACCTGCACGCCCGTATCGCCGAAGACGGCACCGAGATCATCCGTGGTCTGAACCTGACCGTGAAGGCAGGCGAAGTCGCTGCCATCATGGGTCCGAACGGCTCCGGCAAGTCGACGCTCTCCTACATTCTCGCCGGCCGGGAGGATTATGAAGTCACCGAGGGTGATATCCTCTATAATGGCGAGAGCATCCTGGAGCTCGACGCTGCCGAGCGCGCTGCCAAGGGCATCTTCCTGGCGTTCCAGTATCCGGTCGAAATCCCCGGCGTTGCTACCATGCAGTTCCTGAAGGTAGCGCTGAACGAGCAGCGCAAGGCGCGCGGTGAAGACGAGCTGACGACGCCGGATTTCCTGCGCCGCGTCAAGGACGCTGCCGCCAAGCTGCAGATCAACATGGACATGCTGAAGCGCCCGCTCAACGTCGGCTTCTCCGGTGGTGAAAAGAAGCGCGCCGAAATCCTGCAGATGGCGCTGCTCGAGCCGCAGCTTTGCGTGCTCGACGAAACAGACTCCGGCCTCGATATCGATGCGCTGAAGATCGTTGCCGATGGTGTCAACGCGCTGCGTTCTCCGGACCGCGCCGTGATCGTCATCACCCACTATCAGCGCCTGCTAGACTATATCGTTCCGGACACCGTTCACGTGCTCTACAAGGGCCAGGTGATCAAGTCCGGCGACAAGACGCTGGCGCATGAGCTGGAAGCCAACGGCTATGCCGACATCATCGGTGCTGCAGCCTGATCGAGGCGGAAAGGACACGTCGATGAACATTCAGACGACGAACCGCCTGACGTCAGCCGAAACGGCGCTGATCGAGGCGTATAACGACCAGATGGGCGACTTGCCTGGCGATGGCGAGGTTTTCGCCGTCCGTGATCGCCTGCTCGACGAGCTGAAGACCGCCGGCCTGCCGACGCGTCGCGTCGAGGCTTGGCATTATACCGATTTCAAGAACCTGCTGCGTCTGGTGCCGAGCGACATCGGCAAGGGTCTTGCGGAAGCACTGCCGGCGACGGTTGAAGGATCGCCAGTTATTGCCGTCCTTCAGGGCAAAGCAAGCGAGAAGGCATCGGTGAAGAATTTGACCGTTGCGCGCTACGCCGACAGCTTGATCAACGGCACGGCTGCTGTCGGGCTCGAGGCGCTTGGCAAGGATGACGCTATCGGGCGCATCAATGCGAGCTTCGTGCGTGACGGTTATGTCATCGATTTTCCTGATGGTACCGAACTCCAAGCGCCTCTGGAAGTGCAGTTCATCCATGCCGGCGGCCAGATCCACAGCCGCCTGCCGGTTACATTCGGCGCCGACGTCAAGGCGACCTTTATCGAGCGTCATCAGGCGGTCGAAGGCGCTGCCGCGCTGGTTTCCTCGGTGAGCGAAGTCAAGATCGGCAAAGGGTCCGAGATCACCTGGATTATCCTGCAGGAGCAGGGCAGTGAAGATACCCATCTCGGCCAGCTCCGCATCGATCTCGGAGAAGATGCCAAGCTGAAGCTGTTCGTCATCAACGCCGGCGGCAAGCTGGTGCGCCAGGAACTGTATATCAAGGTAGCGGGCGAGGGCGCCGATCTGACGCTGCGCGGCATCAACCTGCTCGGCGGCGATACGCATACCGACGTGACGATGGTGCTTGGTCATGATGTTCCGAACACAGGTTCCACCGAAGTTATCCGCAATGTGGTCTTCGACCGCGCTCGCGGCGTCTTCCAGGGCATGATCCGGGTTGCTCCGGATGCGCAGAAGACCGATGCCAAGATGGCCTGCAACACGCTGCTGATGTCCGACGATGCCGAGTTCTCGGTGAAGCCGGAGCTTGAAATCTTCGCCGATGACGTTCAGTGCGGCCATGGTGCCACTGTCGCGGATATCGACGGCAACCATCTCTACTATCTGATGGCGCGCGGCATTCCGGAGAAGAAGGCGCGGGCCATGCTCGTCAATGCCTTCGTGGCCGAGATCGTTGAGGAACTGGAAGACGAAGCCCTGGTAGAGGCGCTGGAAGGCGTTATCTCGGCCTGGCTGGAAAAGCACGCCTGATTGGAGGCAAAGCCCGTGGACAAGATCGTGCCGGCAACGGCCTATGACGTCGAAGCCATTCGCCGGGATTTTCCGATCCTGGCGAAGACGGTGCATGGCAAGCCGCTCGTCTATCTCGACAATGGCGCCTCCGCCCAGAAGCCGCAGGTCGTCATCGATGCTATCTCGCATGCCTATTCCAACGAATATGCGAATGTGCATCGCGGCCTGCACTTTCTGTCCAATGCTGCGACGGAAGCCTATGAAGCGGCTCGCGAAAAGGTGCGCCGCTTCCTGAATGCGCCGTCGGTCGACGATATCGTCTTCACCAAGAACTCGACGGAGGCGATCAACACGGTCGCCTACGGCTGGGGCATGCCTAAGATCGGCGAGGGCGACGAGATTGTCGTCTCCATCATGGAGCATCACTCCAATATCGTTCCCTGGCATTTCATTCGCGAGCGTCAGGGCGCGAAGCTCGTCTGGGTGCCAGTCGACGACGAGGGCGCGTTCCATATCGAGGATTTCGAAAAGAGCCTGACGGAGCGCACGAAGCTCGTCGCCATCACGCATATGTCAAATGCGCTTGGAACTGTCGTTCCTGTGAAGGAAGTGTGCCGCATCGCCCATGAGCGCGGCATCCCGGTGCTGATCGATGGCTCGCAGGGCGCGGTGCATATGCCCGTCGACGTGCAGGATATCGATTGCGACTGGTATGTCATGACCGGCCATAAGCTCTATGGCCCCTCGGGCATCGGCGTTCTCTACGGCAAGAAGGAGCGGCTTGCCGAGATGCGACCGTTCCAGGGCGGCGGCGAGATGATCTTCGATGTCACCGAGGAAAATGTCACCTATAACGAGCCGCCGCACCGCTTCGAAGCGGGAACGCCACCGATCGTTCAAGCGATCGGTCTTGGCTATGCGCTTGATTATATGGACAGTATCGGTCGTGAAGCGATTGCTCGGCACGAAGCCGAACTTGCCGCCTATGCGGCGGAACGGCTGCGGGATATTAATTCGCTGCGCGTCATCGGCACGGCGCCCGGCAAGGGTGGCATCTTCTCCTTCGAGCTGGCGGGAATTCACTCCCACGACGTCTCGATGGTGATCGATCGCCAGGGTGTGGCGGTTCGTGCCGGCACGCATTGCGCCCAGCCGCTCTTGAAACGCTTCGGCGTCACCTCCACATGCCGTGCATCGTTCGGCATGTACAATACGCGAGCCGAGGTGGATGCCTTGGCCGATGCACTGGAATATGCACGGAAATTCTTTGCCTGAGGAGGCAAGCGATGTCACTCGACGAAAGCGAACAGAAGATCGACGTACGCGAAGGGATCGTGCATTCCAGCATCCCCGCAGATGAACTGGCGCGCCTCAGCGACGACATCATCTCTGCGCTGAAAACGGTCTACGATCCGGAAATTCCCGCTGATATCTTCGAACTTGGCCTGGTCTACAAGATCGATATCGAAGACGACCGCATGGTGAAGATCGTCATGACGCTGACTGCACCGGGTTGCCCGGTTGCCGGCGAAATGCCGGGCTGGGTCGAAAATGCCGTCGGCGCCGTCGAAGGCGTTTCCGGTGTCGATGTCAGCATGACATTCGATCCGCCGTGGACGCCGGATCGCATGTCGGAAGAAGCGCAGGTCGCCGTCGGTTGGTATTGAAGCTTTAGGCCGCCGGCTTTACATTGAGACTCGAAGCGCCGGATCTTGACCCCGGTTGCGGAAGGAGAATGAGCCCATGGGCTTCGCAATCATGAGCATGACGGACGCGGCAGCTGCCCGCGTCAAGGCGATCGTCGAAAATTCCGGTCCCGATGCCAAGGGCGTTCGCGTCGGCATCAAGAAGGGCGGCTGCGCCGGGATGGAATATACCATCGATCTGGTGACCGAGCCGAATGCGAAGGACGATCTGATCGAGCGCGATGGCGCAAAGGTCTGGGTTGAGCCCTCGGCCGTCCTCTATTTGCTCGGCACAGAAATGGGCTTCGAGACGACGACCTTGCGCTCGGGCTTCATCTTCACCAATCCGAACCAGACATCGGCCTGCGGCTGCGGCGAATCCGTCGAATTGAAACCTGCCGATCTCGCCGCACTGGCGGCGCAACGACAGGCTGCGCAACCCGCCTAAATACACCTCCTGTATTTCACCTTGCAGCATTTCGTGCTTTGATCGATGGATGCTGAGGGTCTTCCATCGCCCTCGGCTGACCAGCGGCTTCGAGCCGGATGAGGTCGGGGCGCGCAAGGGGGGATCTTATGGCGGCATCGGCATGGGTTTACACATTGATCCCGGCGGCAGCAGCCATCGCGGGTGCCGTGGTTGCGGTGAATACGCGGCCGGGGCCTAATCTTGTCAGCGCGATCCAGCATTTTGCCGCGGGTGTCGTCTTCGCCGCCGCCGCGGGAGAAATTCTGCCTGATGTCATGCATCGCGGTTATCCCCTGGCGACGGTGATCGGCGGCGCAATTGGTGTTGGTGTGATGTTGCTGGTCAAGCAATTGGAAAATTGGGCCAAGGGGCCGGTCGGTCTTCTGGCTGCCATCGGCATCGACATCCTGATCGACGGGCTCGTGCTGGGCATCGGTTTTGCAGCGGGGCCGAAAGTCGGCTTGCTGCTGACCATCGCCCTGACGATCGAGGTGCTATTCCTTGGTTTGACAGTGGCGAACGAACTTGGCGAGAGTGTCCGTTCTCGAACGAAGATCGTCGCGGTGACGGCAGCGCTTGCGCTGCTGCTGCCGATCGGCGCCTTGCTGGGAACACCGATCGCTTCGTTGCCCGGCCCGATTCTGACTGGCTTCTTCGCGTTCGGGCTGATTGCGCTTCTCTATCTCGTCACCGAGGAGTTGCTGGTCGAAGCCCATGAAACACCCGACCGCCCCTGGGTGACCGCTATGTTCTTTGCGGGCTTTCTCGTGTTGCTTCTGCTTGAGGAGGCGATCGGCTAGCGGCTGAAAGTTTCAGTTAGCTGCCGAAACGGGCGTCAGCTTGAGGCCAAGCGCCTTGACGACTTTCAAGATCGTTGCAAATTCGGGATTGCCGTCGCCGCTGAGCGCGCGATAAAGCGCTGAGCGATTCATGCCGACATCCTTGGCAAGCTTGCTCATGTTACGCGTGCGCGCGACTTCGCCCAGCGCCTTGGCGATCGAGGCCGGATCGTCGGTTTCGAAGGCGGCGGCGATGTAGGTGTCGGGGTTGTCCACGTCGAATCGTTCCGGCATAAATCTGAATTCCAAGGTCCCACCGTGGCGTCATCAAAAACGCCGCGCATCCTTTCGGACATGCGGCGTTTTCATAGACAAGTTTCGCAATAGATTTATGTCTGTTTCCAGCGAAGCGACTGAACCGCTTCGCTTTTTTGCAAAAATCCTATTCTGCCGCCTCGGCGTAGGATTCCAGCGGCGGGCAGGTGCAGATCAGGTTGCGGTCGCCATAGACATTGTCGATGCGGTTGACCGGCGACCAGTATTTGTCGACGCGGAACGCGCCGGGCGGGAAGCAGGCCTGTTCGCGCGAATAGGGGCGATCCCATTCGCCGACAAGGTCTTCCACCGTGTGCGGCGCGTTCTTCAACGGATTGTTGGCCTTGTCCATCCGCCCGTCCTCAATGGCGCGGGCTTCCTCACGGATGGCCAGCATCGCCTCGCAGAAGCGGTCGAGTTCTGCCTTGGTTTCCGATTCGGTCGGCTCGATCATCAGCGTGCCCGCAACAGGCCAGCTCATGGTCGGGGCATGGAAGCCGCAATCGATCAGGCGCTTGGCAACGTCGTCGACCGTCACACCGGCGCTTGCGGCCAGCGGGCGGGTGTCGATGATGCATTCGTGTGCCACGCGCCCATCCTTGGACTTGTAGAGCACGTCATAGGCGCCCTTGAGCCGGGCAGCGATGTAGTTGGCGTTGAGGATTGCCACCTTCGTCGCCTGCGTCAGGCCTTCGCCGCCCATCATCAGGCAATAGCTCCAGGAGATCGGCAGGATGGAGGCCGAACCAAAGGCTGCCGCCGAGACCGTTCCGCTGCGGCCGTCCGTTTCCGGATGGCCGGGCAGGTGGGGCGCCAGATGCGCCTTGACGCCGATCGGACCCATGCCGGGACCGCCGCCGCCATGCGGGATGCAGAAGGTCTTGTGCAGGTTCAAATGGCTGACATCGGAGCCGATATCGCCGGGACGCGAGAGGCCGACCATGGCGTTCATGTTGGCGCCGTCGAGATAGACCTGACCGCCATGCTTGTGCACGAGATCACAGATCTCCTTCACCGTCTCCTCGAAGACGCCGTGCGTCGAAGGGTAGGTGATCATGCAGCAAGAGAGGCTGTCGGCATATTGCTCGGTTTTGGCGCGGAAATCGGCCATGTCGATATCGCCATCGTCGCTGACTTTCACGACCACGACCTTCATGCCCGCCATCTGTGCCGAGGCGGGGTTGGTGCCGTGCGCGGAGGTCGGGATGAGGCAGATGTCGCGGTGACCTTGGCCATTGGCAATGTGGTAATTGCGGATGGTGAGGAGGCCGGCATATTCACCCTGTGCGCCGGAATTCGGCTGTATGGAGAAGGCGTCATAGCCGGTTACGGCGCAGAGCTTGTCAGTGAGGTCGTCGATCATTTCGCGGTAGCCGAGCGCCTGATCGGCCGGGACGAACGGGTGGATATCCGAAAATTCCGGCCAGGTGATCGGCAGCATTTCCGCCGTCGCGTTCAGCTTCATGGTGCAGGAGCCGAGCGGGATCATCGAGCGGTCGAGCGCCAGGTCGCGGTCCGAAAGACGACGAATGTAACGCGTCATCTCGCTTTCGGCACGGTTCATGTGGAAGATCGGATGTGTGAGGTATTCGCTGGTGCGCAGCAGAGTCTTCGGCAGGCGATAGGACGGCTCGAAATCGGCGATGCGGAAATCGCCGCCGAAAGCGCGCCAGACGGCTTCCACCGTTGCCGGGCGCGTGCGCTCGTCCAGGCTGATGCCGATCTTGGTTTCACCAACCTTGCGCAGGTTGACGCCTTCGGCGACGGCTGCACGCAGGATCAGACCCTGCATGTGGCCGACCTCGACGGTGATCGTGTCGAAGAAGGTTTCAGGCTCAACGATATAGCCGAGCTTTTCCAGGCCCTTGGCCAACAGCACGGCCTTCTGGTGGACCTGCTGTGCGATCGCCTTCAAGCCCTGCGGACCATGGAAGACCGCATACATGGAGGCCATGACGGCGAGGAGCACCTGGGCGGTGCAGATGTTCGACGTCGCCTTTTCGCGGCGGATATGCTGCTCGCGGGTCTGCAGCGAGAGGCGATAGGCGCGATTGCCGCGTGCGTCGACCGAGACGCCGACGAGACGACCGGGCATGGAGCGCTTGTGGTCGTCCTTGACGGCCATAAACGCGGCATGCGGGCCGCCATAGCCAACCGGAACGCCGAAGCGCTGCGACGAGCCGATGGCGATATCCGCACCCATTTCACCGGGGGATTTCAGCAGGGTCAGCGCCAGGAGATCGGTCGCCATGATGGCGATGGCGCCGGTCTGGTGCAGGCGGGCGATCAGGCCGCTGAAATCGTTGATGTGGCCGTGCGTGCCCGGATACTGGAAGATAGCGCCGAAGACGTCGACCGGATCGAGATCGGTGAAGGGATTGCCGACGATGACGGTCCAGCCGAGCGGCTCGGCGCGGGTCTTGATCAGCGCGATGGTCTGCGGATGACATTCGGCGTCGACGAAGAAGGCTTTTGCCTTCGATTTTGCGACGCGTTCTGCCATTGCCATGCCTTCGGCTGCAGCCGTTGCTTCATCGAGCAAGGAGGCGTTCGCGACATCGAGACCGGTGAGGTCGCTGATCATCGTCTGATAGTTCAGCAGCGCCTCGAGGCGGCCTTGGCTGATCTCGGGCTGGTACGGGGTATAGGCGGTATACCAGGCCGGGTTCTCCAGAATATTTCGCTGAATGACCGGCGGCGTGATCGTGCCGTAATAGCCCTGGCCGATGAGCGAAACGAGAACCTTGTTCTTGTTGGCGGTCTCGCGCAGACGGTCGAGCGCCTCGCGCTCCGTCATCGCTGCGCCCCAGGCGAGCGGCGCCTTCTGGCGGATCGCCGGCGGCAACGTTGCGTCGATCAGGCCATCGAGACTCTTATAGCCGATCACCTTGAGCATATCGGCCATCTCCGACGGAGACGGGCCGATATGGCGGCGGTTGGCGAAATCGTATGGCTGGTAATCGGTGAAGGTGAATTCCGTAGGCGTCGCCATTATCCGATCAGCTCCTTGTAACCGGATTCATCAAGAAGACCATCGAGATCCCCGATGTTCTTCAGCTTCAGCTTGAAGAACCAGCCAGCACCCATGGGGTCGGAGTTGACGAGGGCCGGATCGGCAGTGATGGCTTCGTTGATTTCCGTGATTTCCCCGTCGAGCGGACAATAGACTTCGGAGGCTGCCTTAACGGATTCGACGGTTGCCGCGTCGGCTCCCTTGGAGAAGCTGGCACCGACCTCGGGCAATTCCACGAAAACGAGATCGCCGAGCTGTTCGGCTGCGTGGGCCGTGATGCCCACGATTGCGACATCGCCTTCGACCTTCAGCCACTCGTGTTCTTCGGTGAATTTCAGCATGGATAATCCTCTCTGGAAAAGACGTTCAGCGTTTGTAGGTGGGTTTGATGAAAGGCAGGGCGCTGACGGCGACGGGCAGATATTTGCCGCGCACTTCAGCGTAAATGGCGGTGCCGGGGGCCGTGAATTCGGTCGGCACGTAGCCCATGGCAACCGGGGATTCGACGCTAGGACCGAAACCACCTGAGGTGACTTCGCCGATCTCCGTCTTGCCTTCGGCATCGGCATAAAGCTTGGAATGGCCGCGCACCGGTGCCTTGCCCTCCGGCTTCAGGCCGACGCGGCGCCGCGTGGTGCCGCCATCGAGTTCGCCGAGGATGCGGGTTGCGCCGGGGAAGCCGCCGGCGCGGACACCGCCGGTCTTGCGGGCCTTCTGGATCGCCCATTCGAGTGCGCCTTCGATCGGCGTCGTCGTCTGGTCGATATCGTTGCCATAAAGGCAGAGGCCGGCCTCCAGGCGCAGCGAGTCACGGGCGCCGAGGCCGATCGGCTGTACATCCGGGTGCTCCAGCAGCCGCTTGGCGATATCCTCGGCCTTATCGGCCGGGACGGAGATTTCGAAACCGTCTTCGCCGCTATAGCCGGAGCGCGAGACGAGGCAGGAGACATCGTGGAGGCGACAATGGCGCACGTCCATGAATTTCATATGGGCGATATCGGCCCAGAGCTCGGCAAGCACGTCGACGGCGCGAGGTCCCTGCAGGGCAATGAGGGCGCGATCAAGTAAGGTAACTTCGCAGCTATCGCCGATATGCTCTTGAAGATGCTTGAAATCCTGTTCCTTGCAGGCAGCGTTGACGACGACGAAAAGATAGTCGTCCATGTGGGCGATCATCAGATCGTCGAGGATGCCGCCCTTGTCGTCGGTAAAGAAGCCATAGCGCTGGCGATTTTCAGCGAGACCGAGAATATCGACCGGCACCAGGCTTTCCAGTGCCAGGGCCGCATCCTCATATTTGCCTGAGCGTGCGCGGATCGTCACCTGACCCATATGCGACACGTCAAACAGGCCTGCAGAAGATCTCGTCCAAAGATGTTCTTTCAGCACGCCGGGGGCATATTGCACCGGCATGTCGTAGCCTGCGAACGGCACCATGCGGGCGCCGAGGGACACATGCAGGGCATGAAGGGGGGTAGTCTTGAGGGCAGCGGTCTCGTCCAAATGACGCCTCCGGGTTTTGCGCTCGTTTCGAAGCGCAGAGCTCACAATTTCGGCGCGGTTGCGCCTGACGATGAGCCCCCTCTGTCTGTTTGCCTGAGATTGTTATCCCTTCGGCGAACGCTTGCGCGCTTCTCTCCAGAGTTCCGTCTGCCCCTTGCTGGTCCTTTGGCCTGAGAGTTTCCGGGGCGGTTGCTCCTTCGGCACCGGCTTGCGCCGGATTCTCCCAACAAGGTTGACAGCCATTATCCGGTCCCGGCGGAAGATGGCAAGGGGCAAATGTCGTCGCTGAACAAATTTTTGTCGCGCCGATCAATCCTGCGTTTCCTAATGAATACGGGCCTTTGCAACAGAGATGGGAGAGGCTATCCCTTCTCATCGATTGAGGAGCCGGGCAGGAGACAAAGATGAACCGCAACTACGCAGCCGCATTGCTGATGTCCATTGGCGCATTTTCGCTTCCTTCCAGTGAAGCGATGGCTGAGGACACCGGCACGATGAAATCCATGCCCGGTATGCACATGGATGCGGGTGCGGCGCCTTCCGGCTCCGCGACTGCCAAACTTGGCGATCTCGATATCAGCGGCGGCTATGTTCGCGCCATGCTTCCCGGCCAACCGGTCGGTGGCGGCTATATTACCATCCACAATACCGGCAAGACCGACGACAAACTCACTTCTGTCACCTCTTCAGCCGCCGGCAAGGTGGAGCTGCACGAGATGAAAATGGAAGGCGAGATCATGAAGATGCGCGAGGTGAAAGGCGGCATCGCCATTCCCGCCGGCGCGACGGTGACGCTCGCGCCGAATACGATGCACATGATGTTCAAGCAGGTGAAGACGCCTTTCAAGCAGGGTGGCACGGTGCCCGTGATGCTGATGTTCGACAAGGCAGGCATGGTCGACATCAATCTGCCCGTGGTATCGGCCCAGGGAAATTGAACCAGAAAATTATCCTGCCGTATAATTCCGGTTTCCACTTTTCCTCGAAATGCTCTAAAGCCACGTCAAAAGGCCGGGAAATCTCCCGCCGCGGGGCTGATGCCCTGTCGTTTGAATTTGCATGATCCGCCGAACGCAGGTTTGGCAACGCTTGGGACATGCCGCGGTATTTGAAAGAAGAAGAATGGCCGGGATTGAGCATATTAAGGTCGAGCCTGACGAGGCCGGCATGCGCCTGGACCGCTGGTTCAAGGTGCATTTTCCAGGGCTCGGCTTCGGACAATTGCAAAAGCTGATGCGTTCGGGCCAGGTGCGTGTCGATGGTGGCCGCGTGAAGACGGATGCCCGCGTACAGCCGGGGCAGGTGGTGCGCGTGCCGCCGCTCGATGTCGACGCCAAAGGGCCGAAAGGCGGGCCTATTGCCAGCAACGACCTCAAGCACTCCGGCGACGCCGAACTTCTTGCGCGCATGCTGCTGCATGAAGACGACAAGGTCTATGTCCTGAACAAGCCGGCAGGCCTCGCCGTGCAGGGCGGTTCCGGCCTTACGCGCCATATCGACAAGATGCTCGAGGCATGGACCAGCAAGAAAGGCGAGAAGCCGCGCCTTGTGCATCGTCTTGACCGCGATACGTCAGGCGTCCTCGTCGTTGCCCGTACCCGGGGTGCAGCGCAGAAGCTGACAGCTGCGTTCCGCGAGCGCGATACCAAGAAGACCTACTGGTCGCTGGTCAAGGGCGTGCCGCGCAAGCATGAGGACAAGATCTCCACCTGGCTGGTGAAGGAAGCGACGGCCGATGGCGACCGCATGCGCATCGCCAAGCATGGAGAAGAGGGCGCCGATCACGCCATCTCCTACTATCGCGTGCTCGAGACCGCAGCGCAGAGCCTAGCCTGGCTGGAAATGGAGCCTTATACCGGCCGTACCCACCAGCTGCGTGTCCACGCGCTGCATATGGGCCATCCGATCATCGGCGACCCCAAATATTTCGATGACGATCCGAACTGGGATTTTCCGGGCGGTGTCCAGAAGCGCCTGCATCTGCATGCGCGCCATATCGACATCCCGCATCCGAGCGGCGGACGCCTGCGCGTCACCGCGCCTTTGCCACCGCATATGGTTCAGACCTGGAACCTTCTCGGTTTCGATATGGAATCGGCAGGGGAGCCGGACGACGAATGAAGCTGGTCCTATTCGATTGTGACGGCACGCTGGTCGACAGCGCGCGGCTGATCCATGAGGTTATGGCGCGCACCTTCGTGGCCTTCGGCTATAAGCGCCCCGATGTTTCTGCGACGAAATCGATCATCGGCCTGACGCTCGATATCGCCATTGCCCGCCTGCAGGGCAAGCCGCATGTCGACGACGAAGCGATTGCCATGACGGCGCACTACAAGTCGATCTTTCCGGAGGTGCGAGACGAGGCCGACATGCAGACGCCGCTTTTCGACGGCATCAAGCCGCTGATCGAGACGCTTGCGGCCCGCGATGAACTGCTGATCGGCGCAGTGACGGGTAAATCCCGTCGCGGCCTGACCCATATCCTTGAGGTCAACGACTTCGCGCCCTATTTCATTGTCTCACGCACCGCCGACGACTGCCCGTCCAAGCCGCATCCGGCGATGGTCACGGAATGCTGCGACGAGACTGGCATGGATCCGCACGATACGATCGTGATCGGTGACGCCATCTACGACATGCAGATGGCGAAGTCGGCGGGTGCGACTGCCATCGGCGTTGCCTGGGGCTATGCTTCGGTCGAGGAGCTGCTGGCAGCAGGCGCCGATGCCATCGCCCACCATCCGAACGATTTGTTGAGCCATATTCTCTGAGGTGACGCCATGCGCGACCTGTTGAACGATCTTTCCGAAGGTCTCAGCCATCCCGATCCGATCCGCCGTGCTCAGATCCAAATGAAGAAGCCGTTGCCGAAACGCTTCTATAAGGATGTGGCGATCTGCGCGGAGGAGGGCGGTCATGCCATCGCTCTGGATGGCAAAGTAGTGAAGACGCCGGCGCGGTATTCGCTGGCCCTGCCGACAGAAGCACTTGCCAAGCTGGTGGCCGCAGAATGGGCGCGTCAGGTTGACGTGATCGATCCCGCGAGCATGCCTGTGACGCGCCTCGTCAATACCGCCATCGATGGCGTTGCGACGGAGAGCCAGGCCGTATTCGACGAAATCGTCCGCTTCTCCGGCAGCGATCTGCTTTGCTACCGCGCCGACGGTCCCGAGCGGCTCGTCGAGCGGCAGTCGGAGCGCTGGAATCCGGTGATCGAATGGGCAGCGCGCGACCTAGGTGCCCGCTTCATCCTGGCCGAAGGCGTCATGCACCAGGAACAGCCTAAAGAGGCTATCGCGGCTTTCGCCGCTGCTTTGCACGAGTTCGACACACCGATGGAACTCGCGAGCTTGCACACGATCACGACTCTGACCGGTTCGGCGATCCTGGCGCTGGCCTTTGCGAAAGGTTTCCTGCCGCTTGCCGAGGTCTGGTCGCTCGCTCATCTCGACGAGGATTGGACAATCGAGCATTGGGGCAGCGACGACGAAGCCGAGCAGCGTCGTGCACAACGTTTTGAGGAGTTTCAGGCCGCGGCCGCGGTTTTTTCCGCGCTTCGCAGTTGAATATTGTTGATTTCCAGTCCTTTATATCGATCTGCATATCTTGCAAATTCGAAAGTCGGGGCAGGGATCATGTTGTTGTGGAGGCCGAGAGCCATACCGGCGCTCGTGGGAAGTCTGGCATTGGCCGCTTGCTCGAGCTGGTCCGTGGATCCTCCGCCTCCAACCTATGCCGTGCGCAGCGCAACCGTCGTCGCCGATCAAGCACTGCCGCCGGTGTCGCCGGCACTGGTTGCAGCCGTCAATGATCGTGTCAACGCCGCGATCGCCGCTACGAGCTTCGGTCCGCAATTGCCACAGGTTGCCATCACAGTCCGACTGAGCGACGTGCGCAAGGCACGCGGCTTCAATCGCGACCGCAGCAGCGCCAAGATCAATATCGATGCTGCGGCAGCCGATGGCGGCGCTGTGATTGCCATGGCATCGTTCGAGACCAGAACTGTCGCTCCTGATCCTGCCACCGCCGATGAGCTAATGGCGGAAGACATCGCCGCGCGGGTTCGTTCCATCTTTTCGCTGAACACACCACGGCTCGCAAACTAAGCCAACAGCTTCAAACAGGGCTCGCGCCATGCTAAGCCCGAGCGATGATGGAGAGAGGGCCGCATGAAGGAAATCCTGCAGGAACTGGAACGCCGTCGCGAGATTGCAAGGCTCGGCGGCGGGCAGGTGCGCATCGACGCACAGCACGCCCGCGGCAAGCTGACGGCTCGTGAGCGCATCGATATCTTCCTCGATGAGGGCTCTTTCGAAGAGTTCGATATGTTCGTCGAGCATCGCTCGACCGATTTCGGCATGGACAAGAGCAAGATTGCCGGCGACGGCGTCGTGACCGGCTGGGGCACGGTCAACGGACGAACTGTCTTCATTTTTGCCAAGGATTTCACAGTCTTCGGTGGATCTCTTTCAGAAGCACATGCGGAAAAGATCACCAAGGTGCAGGACATGGCGCTAAAGAACCGGGCGCCGATTGTCGGAATCTACGATGCCGGCGGCGCCCGCATCCAGGAAGGCGTGGCCGCACTCGGCGGTTACGCTGAGGTATTCCAGCGCAACGTACTGGCCTCCGGCGTCATTCCGCAGATTTCCGTCATCATGGGCCCCTGCGCCGGCGGTGACGTCTATTCTCCAGCCATGACCGACTTCATCTTCATGGTTCGCGACACCTCCTATATGTTCGTCACCGGGCCGGATGTGGTGAAGACCGTTACCAACGAGACCGTGACATCCGAGCAGCTCGGCGGTGCCTCCGTGCACACGACGAAATCCTCGATTGCGGATGCCGCCTACGACAATGATGTCGACACGCTCCTGCAGGTGCGCCGTCTCATCGATTTCCTGCCGCAGTCGAACACGGCCGCGGTGCCGGAGATCGAGTGCTATCAGTCGGTGACGGCACCGGATAATTCGCTCGATACGCTGATCCCAGCCAATGCCAACAAGCCCTACGACATCAAGGAACTGATCCTGAAGGTGGCGGACGAGGGCGATTTCTTCGAAATCCAGGAAAGCTTCGCCAAGAACATCGTCTGTGGCTTTGGCCGCATCGAGGGCGCCACGGTCGGATTTGTCGCCAATCAGCCGATGGTGCTTGCCGGAGTGCTCGACAGCGACGCGTCGCGGAAGGCTGCGCGTTTCGTGCGTTTCTGCGATTGCTTCAATATCCCGATCGTCACCTTCGTCGACGTGCCGGGCTTCCTGCCGGGAACGGCACAGGAATACGGCGGCCTGATCAAGCACGGCGCCAAGCTGCTATTCGCCTATGCAGAAGCGACCGTGCCGAAACTGACGGTCATCACCCGCAAGGCCTTCGGCGGCGCCTATGACGTCATGGCCTCGAAACATCTGCGCGGCGACCTCAACTATGCCTGGCCGACGGCGCAGATCGCCGTCATGGGCGCCAAGGGTGCCGTAGAGATCATCTTTCGCAAGGATATCGCCGATCCGGAGAAGATCGCGGCTCATACGAAGATGTACGAAGACCGTTTCCTGTCGCCCTTCGTTGCCGCGGAGCGCGGTTACATCGACGAGGTGATTATGCCGCGCTCGACCCGGCGCCGGCTGGCCCAGGGTCTCAGAATGTTGCGCAACAAGGATCTGACCAATCCCTGGAAGAAGCACGACAATATCCCCCTTTGAGTCCGTGACAACACGTCACGGATATCACACGGAAAATTGATCCGACGTCAGAAGCCGTGTTTTCACGTTCCCGGTCGTGCGCACTATTGCTTCCTCGTGGGGGAGTTAAAACTGGAGTTTAACATGGCGCTTTCCGATCGGCTGAATCAATATCAGCCCTATGCTCTTACTGTCTTGCGCGTCGTCACCGGCGCGTTGTTCATCGAACACGGCTTGCAGAAGCTGTTTGGCTTTCCGCTCGGCGGTCAGTTCCCAAGCCCGCTGCCGACCTTGCTTCTGGTTCAGGGTATCCTTGAAGTTATCGGTGGATTGGCAACGATCGTGGGCTTCTTTACCCGTCCGGTCGCGTTCATTCTGTGCGGCAACATGGCGGTCGCCTATTTCATGGCGCATTATCCGAAGAATTTCTTCCCGGCCAACAACGGCGGTGACGCGGCGATCCTCTATTGCTTCGTCTTCCTGTTCCTGATCTTCGCAGGCCCGGGCCTGCTGGCGATCGACAACAACAAGAAGTAACCAGCCTCTCCGTCGGACTCGGTTGAATTGCCGGGTCCGGCGAATAAATTCGTCTCTCGCGTGTTTACTTCGTAAATCAGCGAAACGAGAGCACTTCTGACAGGATCTCCTTCGCATCCCCTATCGAACGGAGATCCTCATGTCATTTTCCGAGCGCTTGTCGCCCTACCAGCCTGCAGCCCTTGCAATTCTGCGAATCATAACTGCGCTGCTGTTCATCGAACATGGCACGCAAAAGGTCTTCGGCTTTCCGCCGGCGCCTTACGAAATCACGACGCTGTTCTTCGTGGCTGGGATCATCGAGCTCGTGGGCAGTGTGCTGATCCTGCTTGGACTTTTCACCCGGCCGATCGCCTTTCTCCTGAGCGGTGAAATGGCGATAGCCTACTTCATGGTGCATATGCAGATCGACTTCTTCCCGGCCAACAATCAGGGAGACGGGGCGATCCTGTTCTGCTTCATCTTCCTGTTTCTGGTGTTCGCCGGACCGGGAAGCTGGGCGCTGGACAATCGCCAGCGCCGATGATCTCAGTCAGGCGGTAAGCTTGAGACCGGCGATGCCTGCAACGATCAAGCCGATGCAGAGTAGTCGAACCAAGGTTGCGGGATCGCCGAGCAGCCATATGCCGAGCAGTACTGTGCCGACGGTACCGATACCGGTCCAGACCGCATAGGCCGTGCCCATGGGGAGGGTCTTTACGGCCAGACCGAGAAGCACGACACTGATGACCATGGAGATGACGGTGAGAACAGTCGGCACCAGCCGGGTGAACCCGTCGGTATATTTCAGGCCGACGGCCCAGCCGATTTCAAACAAGCCTGCGAGGAAAAGCACGAACCAAGCCATTTTACGCTCCTTTGTTAAGAGCGAGGCCGTCCCCGCGATGTCTACGGCCGATTTTGGATGTCGGCCGCCGCAGTCGTCTGCGTGCTTCCTATATGCCTTTGCCGACTGCCTATTTCAAGGCGATCGTACTACCTTTACTTTTCCAGCCGTTCGGCATGCCACTTCAGGTGATCGTCCATGAAGCTGGAGATGAAATAGTAGGAGTGATCGTAGCGCTCGTGCATACGCAGCGTCAGGCTAATATCCGTGCCCTTGATTGCGTCTTCGAACAGCCAGGGGCGCAGGCCGTTTTCGAGGAAGCTGTCGGCCTTGCCCTGATCGATGAGGAATTCGGGGAAGCGGGCGCCGTCTTCGACGAGCGCACAGGCGTCATAGCAGCGCCATGCGGCCTTGTCGCTGCCCAAATATTTCTCCAGCGCAGGGGCGGACCAATCGGCTGTCGACGGCTGTACGATGGGAGCAAAAGCGGAGCAGCTCTTGAAGCGGTCCGGGTTTTTCAACGCGATCGTCATGGCGCCATGGCCGCCCATGGAATGGCCGAAGATGCCCTGACGGCTCATGTCGGCGCGGAATTGCCTGGCGATGAGAGCGGGCAGTTCCTCGGTGATGTAAGTGTACATCTGATAGTTTTCGGCCCAGGGCGTCTCGGTGGCGTCGAGATAGAAGCCGGCGCCTTTGCCCATCTGCCAGTTGGTGAGCTCGTCCGGCACGTCATTGCCGCGCGGGCTGGTGTCGGGGCAGACGATGATCATGCCAAGCTCGGCGGCCATGCGGCGGTATTCGCCCTTTTCCATGACATTGGCGTGGGTGCAGGTGAGGCCGGAAAGATACCAGAGAACCGGTCGAGGCTCCTTGACGGCCTGAGGCGGCACGAAGACGGCAAAGGTCATCTCGCATTTGCAGGCTTCGGACTCATGCGAGAAGACACCCTGCATGCCGCCGAAGGCGGTGTTCTGGGAAATGATGTTCACGGCTGGCCTCCAGGCGTTTGATTGGCTTTTGAACGCCGGCAGAGCCGGTCGAAAGTTTCGAGAAAGTTGGAGCGGTCACGCGGCGAGAAGGCGGCGTTGTAGCCCTTGCTTTCGCCGGTTTCGCGAAGATGTGCGCCGAGGTCGCGCATGGCGGTCGCCATGCCGATATTGGTCTTATCGAAGACGCGGCCGGTTGGTCCCGTCACCAGCGCGCCGGTCGCAACGCAACGGCCCGCGAGCGGCACGTCGGCGGTGACGACGATATCTCCGGCACCGGCATGCTCGGCGATCCAGTTGTCGGCGGCATCGAAGGCATTGGAGACGATGACGTTGTGCACCATCGGGTCGCGCGACGGCCGCAATCCCGAATTGGCGACGAAGGTCACCTCGATGCCGTGGCGTTCGGCAACCTTCAGGATTTCCGGCTTGACCGGGCAGGCGTCGGCATCGACATAAATCATGATATCAAATCTTTTCAGTTATATGCGGCGATTTTCTCATGCGCCGCATACATCTTGCCAAGTGGCTTTTACCGTCAATACAGGACGACGCTACGGATGCTTTCGCCGGAATGCATGAGTTCGAAACCCTTGTTGATGTCTTCGAGGGGCATGGTGTGGGTGATCATGGGATCGATCTCGATCTTGCCTTCCATGTACCAGTCGACGATCTTCGGGACATCGGTGCGGCCACGCGCGCCGCCGAAGGCCGTGCCCATCCACGAGCGGCCGGTGACGAGCTGGAACGGACGCGTCGAGATCTCCTGGCCGGCGCCGGCAACGCCGATGACCACCGACTTGCCCCAGCCGCGATGGCTGGCTTCCAGCGCCTGGCGCATCACCTTGGTGTTGCCGGTGCAGTCGAAGGTATAGTCGGCGCCGCCGATCTGGTCGGCCCCGCGCTTGGTCATGTTGACGAGATAGGGCACGATGTCGTCGCCGACCTCCTTCGGATTGACGAAATGCGTCATGCCGAAGCGCTCGCCCCATTCCTTCTTGTCATTGTTGAGATCGACACCGATGATCATGTCGGCGCCGGCAAGCCGCAAGCCCTGGATGACGTTCAAACCGATGCCGCCGAGGCCGAAGACGATCGCCGTTGCACCCATCTCCACCTTGGCGGTGTTGATGACCGCACCGATGCCTGTGGTGACGCCGCAGCCGATATAGCAGATCTTGTCGAAGGGGGCGTCGGGATTGACCTTGGCGACGGCAATCTCCGGCAGCACGGTATAATTGGCGAAGGTCGAGCAGCCCATATAGTGATGGATCTTGTCCTTGCCGATCGAGAAGCGCGAGGTGCCATCCGGCATCAGACCCTGGCCCTGGGTCGCGCGGATCGCGGTGCACAGATTGGTCTTGCGCGAGAGGCAGGACGGGCATTCGCGGCATTCGGGGGTATAAAGCGGAATGACGTGATCGCCCTTCTTCACCGAGGTCACCCCCGGACCGACATCGACGACGATGCCGGCGCCCTCATGGCCGAGGATCGCCGGAAACAAGCCTTCCGGATCGGCACCCGAGAGCGTGAAATCATCGGTATGGCAGATGCCGGTTGCTTTGACCTCGATCAGCACTTCGCCGGCTCTCGGCCCCTTAAGCTGAACCGTCATCACCTCAAGCGGCTTGCCAGCCGCAACCGCGACTGCTGCTCTTACGTCCATGATCTCGTCCCTTCCTGCTATGATTTGGTCCGCCCGACATTGGCATGGGCATATGGGGCGGCTCAAGCCAAAATCAGACACTTAGCGTCGCAATTATCATGTTTTAGCCGAGCAATCGCCGCGCGGCTTTTTCCACATGGCTGCGATGGCGAAGCTTCTCGATCAGGTGAATTCCATGATCACGGCGTCAACGGCGAGGCTTTCGCCCGGCTTGGCGTTGATCTTGCCGATGACCAGATCGCGTTCGGCTCGCAGGACATTTTCCATCTTCATCGCCTCAACAATGGCCAGTGTTTCGCCTGCCTTGACTTCCTGTCCCTCGGCGACGGCAATCGCGACGACCAAGCCCGGCATGGGGCAGAGCAAGAGCTTCGACGTATCCGGCGGCAATTTGACCGGCATCAGCTTGTCGAGTTCGGCCTGACGCGGCGTAAACACCCTGGTCCGGACGGAAATGCCCTGCCAATCGATGCGCAGACCATTGAGCACGGTACGGATCTGGGCTGTCAGCTTGCGGCCGCCGACGGTGCCGGCCCATACCGAATCGCCGGGACGCCAGTCGGTCGCGACAGTTACGATTCGGGTGCCGATCTGCATGTCCATCTCGAAGGGAATGGTCACCATGCCCTCAAGCAACGTCACAGGCAGATAGTCGGCACCAAGCTTGACAACCCAGCTCTCCCGCAGCGGCGCGGCGGCTGGACGCAGCCGGTCGGCATAGCGCTCGCGGCGGTTGGATTCGATCAGGCTGCAGGAAAGGGCGATTGCCGACAGCAAAGCGGTTTGGTCCTCGTCCGGCGTCACCGGCGCAAAGCCGTCGGGATATTCCTCGGCAATGAAGCCCGTGGAGAGGCGGCCTTCGCGCCAGCGCGGATGCTTCATCAGAGCCGAGAGGAACGGCATATTGTGCTCGATGCCATCGACGACAAAGCCATCCAGGGCTGCGCCCATCGCTTCGATCGCCTCCAGCCTCGTCGGAGCCCAGGTGCAGAGCTTGGCGATCATCGGATCGTAATACATGGAGATTTCGGCGCCCTCGAAGACGCCGGTATCGTTGCGCACGACCGATGTCTCGGTCTTACCTTCACGCGGCGGACGATAGCGCGTCAAGCGGCCGATCGAGGGCAGGAAGTTGCGGTAGGGATCTTCCGCATAGAGGCGGCTTTCGATGGCCCAGCCGTTGAGCTTAATATCCGCCTGCTTGAACGGCAGCTTCTCGCCGGCTGCAACACGGATCATCTGCTCGACGAGATCGATGCCGGTGACAAGCTCCGTGACCGGATGCTCGACCTGCAGGCGGGTGTTCATTTCGAGGAAATAGAAATTCCTGTCGCGATCGACGATGAATTCGACCGTGCCGGCACTTTGGTAATCGACGGCCTTGGCGAGCGCCACGGACTGTTCGCCCATGGCCTTGCGCGTCGCTTCGTCCAGGAAAGGCGAGGGCGCTTCTTCGACGACCTTCTGGTTCCGGCGCTGGATGGAGCATTCGCGCTCGCCGAGATAGACGACATTTCCGTGAGCGTCGGCCAATACCTGGATTTCAATATGTCGGGGGTCGACTACGAATTTTTCGATGAAGACGCGGTCGTCGCCGAACGAGCTTTTCGCCTCCGAACGGGCGCGCTCGAAACCGTCGCGCACTTCGTCCTTGCTCCAGGCGATGCGCATGCCCTTGCCGCCGCCGCCGGCGGACGCCTTGATCATGACAGGATAGCCGATCTCGGCGGCGATTCTTTCGGCCATCTCGGCATCATCGATGATGCCGAGATGGCCCGGAACGGTGGAAACCTTGGCCGCATTGGCGAATTTCTTCGATTCGATCTTGTCGCCCATGGCTTCGATCGCCTTTGGCTTCGGGCCGATGAAGACGATGCCTTCCTTCTCCAGTGCCGCGCAGAAGGAGGCGCGCTCTGAGAGGAAGCCGTAACCTGGATGAACCGCTTCTGCGCCTGTCTGCTTGCAGGCAGCGATGATCTTGTCGGCGACGAGATAGCTTTCGGCAGCGGGAGCGGGACCGATATGGACTGATTCATCCGCCATTTCGACATGAAGAGCATCCCGATCAGCATCGGAATAGACGGCGACCGTGAGGATGCCCATGCGGCGCGCAGTCTTGATCACGCGGCAGGCAATCTCGCCGCGATTTGCGATGAGGATTTTCTTGAACATGCAATCTCCGCCCAACTACTCTATTCAGTCAGTGTTTTAGCCATAAATTGCTTGCCTGGTCCATGCGCAACATGTCCGCGCTTACGTCGTTTTTTCCAAACTCGACTGCATACGCTCCCGCCAGATGATGAAGAGGCCCGAGCCGACGATAATGGCAATGCCGATCCATTTGGAAAGATTGGGAAAATCGCCGAAGATTGCGTAGCCGAGAACGGTGGCGGAAATGATCTCGAAATACTGGAATGGAGCAAGCAGCGACAGTGGCGCCAGCCGGAAGGCTCTGACGACGAGCATATGGGCGTAGCCTGAAATCGAACCGAGAATCAGGAGAAGCATCAGTCCGAGCGCCGAGGCGGGCAGGGACGGCTCAAAATCCGCAATACCGGCTGACGAGCCGGCAAACAGAGCCACGGCCATGAACACGGTGCCGCCGAGACCCGCCATGATCTGCATCGTCAACGGTGAGTCCGCCTCGCCGACAGCGCGGTTCATGAAAAGATAGAGCGCATAGAGAAATGCACAGGCGACCGGCAGCAGCGCCTTCAAGCCAAAGATCGCAAAACTCGGCTGAATGACGATCATTGCGCCGCCGAAGCCAATGACGATCGCCAGCCACCGCCGCCAGCCGACTTTATCGCCAAGAAACAAGGCGGAAAGCGCCGTCAGCATGAAGGGCTCGACGAAATAGATCGCGAAGACATCGGCAAGCGGCATGTATTTGACCGCGGCGAAAAAGAGTAGGCTCGCGGCGCCATGCAGCGCGCCGCGTAAAAGGTTCATCCATGGGCGCTTCGCCGAAAAGGCTGACCGCCCGGCTGCGGTCGCAAGGAGCGGCAGCATGCACACAAGCTGGAAGAAGAAGCGATAGAACGTCACCTGGCCCGGCGACATGCCTTCAAAACTCGCCATGTACTTGGCGATCGCATCCATCGTCGGCAGAAGGATCATGGCGCTTGCCATGATCGTCATGCCTCTAAGCGGATTTTGCTGCGTGGAAACGGCGGAAGAGAGGGGCATGCGTCAACTTCAAACACAGGACAAACATGCAAGCAAGACGCGCTTGAAAGCAGGTTGCAAGATGCGGTGGCAGCCATCCGCAAATGCCGTACTTTTCCAAATGGGACAGATCTCCCTGGCGAGATGACGCCCTTAGACCTATCTGGAGCTTTGGAACCGGCTAAAACATGACTGCGCGGCGAAAAATTGCTGGCGCGACCAGGAAAGGGATCGCACCGATGTTCAAACCAGAACAAGAGACGACCGTTTTTTCGGATGAAGGCGGCGATACGCTTGGCGGACGCCTGTCAATGGCTCGCGATGCCGCGGGAATCAGCCTCGAAACGCTGGCCGGACAGCTTGGCGTCAGCGAGGAGACGATGCTCGCGTGGGAATCCGATCGCGCCGAACCCAACCCCTCCGCGCTGGCCAAGATGTCAGCTCTTTTCGATGTTTCACCGGCATGGTTGATGACCGGATCGGGTGACGGACCCGGAGAGGACAGCGATGAGCGCGCCCTTGAAGCCGTGAAGAACGAGCTATCGCGGCTGCGCACCGCCTATCAGGAGGTCGGTCGGCTGATAGAGACGACAACAAAGCAGCTCGAACGCCTCGACCATCAGATCAGGCTGCGCAATCTGAGCAAGGATGTGGCGCATTGAGCGCGGCTTCCCTCGACGTGGCGCGGGCTTAAGTACTTCTAGCTTAATCGGGCAATCGTATCGTCGAGGGTGTCGATCGCGAGTTGTTCACGGGCGATCATGTCGTCGAGATCGATGACCTCTCCGATCTGTTTCGCGTCAATGCCCTGCATCTTCATCGCCAGCAGTTCGTTGCGATGGGCGATCTTTTCGCCTCTGATTTTGATAAGCTTCAAGCGAAAATCATCATTCATTTCCAATCCCTCCGTTTGGAATGAAGTGTCGCCATTTCCGGACTGCCATCGTTCCCCAGCTCGTCTCGTCTGCTTCAATCTCAGTCGTGTCCACGGCCGCGATAGGTGGTAGGAACGCCGGCTTTCTCATGGCATTGCGCTAGGGTTTCCAGCCATTCCGCCAACCCTTCCGGGACTTTGGCATTTCCAGCTTCCAGCGCCTCCACCCATGACAGGTCACATTGCAGAGCGCTCGCCAGATTGATGGGCGTCCAGCGTATATGCAAAAGGCATTCTGAAAAGCGCTCCGGTGTCATTCATCTTCCCCCTGTCTGAAGAGTTTCACGGTGCCAGAGAGGGGCGCGAAGTCAAGTGATCAGGGAAATACGACGGCTGTTCCGGCCCATCAGGGTAGGCGAACTACCTCTCGGCATGAATTTCGCGAGTAACTTGTGTGGGTAACGGGGGCAGCATGGCAATATTCCCGACGCTTTGATCGGTTCGCGTGTCGTCAGCAGGCGGACGATGGCGTGCAAGATAATGTGGTACTGAAGCAAGCGTTAGCTACGCATTGTTTTAAAAACAAAAAACCCGGCCAAAGCCGGGTTTTTGGTGCGGTCGAGAAGACTCGAACTTCCACGGGTTGCCCCACAGCGACCTCAACGCTGCGCGTCTACCAATTCCGCCACGACCGCATCGTGGTAGGCCGGATTGCTCCGGCGCGGCTGCATGTAGCAAAAGCATTCGGGGGGCACAAGAGCGATATGTCAGTTTTTTTAAATTCCTTCACAGCTCCTCCGATCTGACATGTGCGAATGCTGCCGAAACGCCTTACATGTTTGAATTCCCGCTCGAATGACGCCATATGTGGACAACCCGTCGGCGCGCAGGATTTCCACACATGCGGCCTGCGGCGCGCAAAGGACTGCCATATGCTTCGCACCGAACTTTCTCACCAGATGTTTCCCGTTCAAGGTACGCCGCCCGTCCGCTGGCGGATCAGCGACGGTCTCGTGCCTTATGAGGAGGCGGTTGCCACCATGGAGGCGGAGGTAGCCGCGATTGCCGAAGGGCAGGCGCCGGAGCTCGTCTGGCTGGTCGAACATCCTCCGCTCTATACGGCGGGCACCAGCGCTGATGCTGCCGATCTGATCGAACCGGATCGATTCCCGGTCTTTGCGACTGGACGCGGGGGTGAATATACCTATCACGGGCCAGGTCAGCGCGTCGCCTATGTCATGCTGGACCTCAAGTGTCGGCGGCAGGATATCCGTGCCTTCGTCGGCGCGCTCGAGGAGGTCATCATCCGCACGCTTGATTCGATGAATGTGCGTGGCGAGCGGCGAGAGGATCGAGTTGGCGTTTGGGTCAGGCGCCCGGAGAAGCCCACTCTGGCTGACGGCACCGTGTCAGAGGACAAGATCGCGGCGCTCGGCATCCGCGTGCGCAAATGGGTGACGTTTCACGGCCTTTCGCTGAACGTCGACCCCGATCTCGGGCATTTCACCGGCATCATTCCTTGCGGAATTTCGGCCTATGGTGTCACCAGTCTCGTCGACCTCGGCTTGCCGGTCATGATGGCGGATGTCGATATGCGCCTGCGCGAGGCGTTCGAACAGGTCTTCGGCGAAACTGTCAATGACGCCTGAAAGTGATCGGCGATCGTCCGAAGACGATGCCGGATGTTGCGATGAATTTTAGTGCTGAGCAGGACAGGTCAAACGACCTGTCCGATTTGATGGCGAAAACTGCTAGAACTCGCAGGAGCGCTCTTCGGCGTCCTCTACCATCGGTACTTCCGAGTCATTCGGAACGAAGCGTTTCGATTTCTCCAAAAGATCGATCCTGTCTTCTGCCTTGAGAAGATCATGCAGTTTCTGATCGCTTAGGATATTGTCGCCAGTATCATGCGAGGTCATGCGGGCAACTCCTTGACCTCTGCAGGCGAGAGTAATTACCTCTCTCAGCCGCTAGCGCCTACGGGTTCGGTAGCCAACGGTGATATAAGGCTATACTCATTTGAGCGCTGTGGCGAATCTTTTGGTGCGTTGTCTCTCGACGGCCTTATCTACCAGAAAAAACGTCTGAAAGAAAAATGCCCTGGAAGGGAGAGCATCCAGGGCATAGAGAGGGGAACTGCATAACGGAAACTAGGGCGAGGTGCCCGCACTTCAAGGCCGAAGCTCACGATAGGTTGTATTTCGTCTGCGATCGCCCTTGCCCAAGCGCATCGCTGATCTGCGAATGACGGAAGTAAAATTGCAATGTGAATCGGCACCATCGATTCTTCCGTCTCCGGCTGACCTCAACACAGCGATGAACCGCCATCCAGGATTGCTGCTTCAGTCAAGTCACTCTTTTCGATAGCTATTTTTGTACAGTTTGCGTTCATGTTCGTCCGCATATGGTGTCTTCCGTCGCCCCCAGATCGCGTGTCGATTGACAATCGGCGGGGACGATACGATTAATAGTTTCGACATTCGTCATAGAGCGGAGGAAATGCCAATGACAAGTCGTGCCATTCTGTTGATGTCTTTTGCGTCTCTCACAGTTGTAGGCTCGATGGGCCTCGCTTCTTCGGCTTCTGCGCTAACCATGAAAGAGTGCAGCGCCAAATATCAGGCTGCCAAAACTGCTGGTACCTTGAACGGCCAGAAGTGGAATGACTTCCGCACAACGCAGTGCAGCGCGGACGCCAGCGCCACCACGACCACCGCTCCCGCAACCACTGCACCAGCGGCTACGACGCCTGCCAAGCCGGCGAAGACCACTGCGGCAGCCAAGGTCGACGCCAACGAGCCCGATGCTACCAAGCCGCCGGCAGCAGAACCGGCAAAGCCGACCACGGCTGCCCCGGCCGGCGTAACCTTCCCCGCAAAGGTCGACCCGAAATATGCTACCGAGACGCCCGGCAAGGGCCGCTTCCACACCTGCGTCGACGCCTATAACGCCGCCAAGGCCAGCAATTCGCTCGGCGGCCTGAAGTGGATCCAGAAGGGCGGCGGCTATTACAGCCTCTGCAATACCAAGCTCAAGGGCTGATTGCGGATCCAACCTCTTGCAGAACGGGCGCCTTTGGGCGCCCGTTTCTGTTTGCTTATATCAATGCTGCATCTTCTCCCATTTCTTCACCAGTCGGTCGCGCTTGAGCTTGGAGAGCCGCTGCAGCCAGAAAATGCCGTCAAGCTGGTCAATCTCGTGCTGAATGCAGATGGCCAGAAAGTCATGCGCCTCCGCTTCATGGGTTTCGCCGGCGATATCCCGATAGCGAAAGCGGATCGATTTCGGTCTGACGATCTCCTCCGTCGCTCCGGGCATGGAAACGCTACCCTCGGTATGCCGCATGGTTTCCGCCGACGACCATAGAATTTCCGGATTGATATAGATGCGCACGCCATCCTCGCGGCTGAGTTCGATCACGACGACCCGCTTGAGGACGCCGATATGCGGGCCGGTGATGCCGACGCCAGGCGCGGCCCGCATGGTGTCCAACAGATCATCGACAAGCATCCGCAGATCGTCATCGAAAGCGGTCACGGTGGTGGAGGGGGTTCGCAATAGCGGATCGGGAAAGCGGATGATGGGACGGACCGACACGGCACTCTCTAGCGGAAATGGAGGACATGGGTAGGAGGCTGCCAGGGTAAGGGGAAGATGATGGCAATGCCACCGCCTTGGTGGCCGCGTTCCCATCGCATTGATTCGTGCATTCGAATGGCCAAGGCGTCTGCTGTCTCTATGACGATTCCCATCGAATTTACGGGAAATTTCGTCCTCTCAGGCCTTGTGAGCCTATGATTTGGTGCCGCACTGGCAGGTCGAAAACTGACGGCAACCCGTCAAAATTGACTATTACGTAAAAGTCAATATTATGCTGACCAGCAGATTAGGGGCGGATTCTTGGTCGACGGATACTATAGCATAACGGAGCTCACTCGGGAATTCGGGGTTTCGACCCGAACGTTGAGGTTCTATGAGGACGAGGGCCTCATTCATCCTGAGCGCAGGGGCCGAACGCGCCTATTTCGCCCGGCCGACCGGCGTCTGATCATGGAAATTCTGCGCGGCCGCCGCATTGGCTTCACCATTGCCGAAATTCGCGAGATCATACAGGTCTACAAGGAGCCTCCGGGCGAGATCGGCCAGCTGAAGCTGCTGATGAAGCGCGTCGATGAGAAGCGCGACGAGCTGCGTCAGAAGCGCAAGGATATCGACGATACCCTGAGCGAGCTCGACAATGTCGAGGAAGCCTGCCTGGGGCGCCTGGCTGAAATCGGCGTTGGAACGTGATCAATCTACCTTTGCTTTATTCGCATTGTCCGAGCTTTTTTGTCATCTTGTAAGGAGGCCGGCAATTGGCTTGCCGTTTGAATTTCCGTTAATCGTCTGCTAGGCCGGTCCAGGCGGAGGAGCGAATGAACTTTTGCTCGTCATTGGCCGCCGACTCATCGAAGGCTGCTTTGTAGCGTCTTATCGTATCTGCCAATTGGTCGGCGGATATGTTTTGCAGATGGTTTGCCTCAAAAGTTATTCGGAGCAGATCAGTTCGAGCGGCTTTTACGGAGTCGGTGAGATGAGGTGCGCTTTCGCTACCATCCAATATCAAGATAACCTCTTTAAACAGGCGATATTGGCCACTTGCCTCTACTCGGACGCTCTTTATCTTCGCCCAAGGCAGAATCCTAAATATAATCCCGGGTGCCGATATGCCTTCTCGCGAAATTATCAGCACGATCTTGCTCCAATCCATACGGGATATCGTATAGGTGGCGGCACTCGCGAAGAGGATAAACGTCGTCAGCCAAATCAGAATGCGGATTTCATGGTCTAACGCCGGCTCGCCGGCGACCAGAATTTCTATAAATCGCAATGATCCATGAGAGAGTATGACACAGCAAGTGGCGGCGATGAGATAGTAGAACCGCTTCGAACGGCAAACAGCAATCGTTGGGTACTCATCAGCGTGATCGGCCAAACATCAAACTCCAAGATATTCGCCTCATTGCCAGGATGGGTTGGCACGATGCGCACACAATTATCAAATTAATCAAACGTAGGTTGTTGGAATTTACAACCAACGCCGTGTCCGTTTGCAATAAAATTCGAATTCGCAGCCGAATCGCGAGAGGAGATGCATCTCCTCGCAGCGGATGACGAGCAACGTCGTCAAGGCGGCTGCCACTGCCGCCATCGCCAGGAACCAGAGATTGCCGATCAGTAGGCCGAGGCCTGCAGTCAGCAGGGTATAGCCGAGATAGGTTGGATTGCGGGTGAAGCGAAAGGGGCCGGAGGTCACGAGATGCGCGCTGCAGCGCTGGGTCAGAATGGTGGTGCGGCGCTCCATCAACGTTTTGACGGCCCAGACATTCAACGTCACCGCAAAGGCGGTCAAGAGCGCGCCGACCACCCACGAAACCAGCGCCCAGATGAAGGGCAAAGGCAGAGGATACAGCCGCTGCAGAGACAGCGCCGCTATGACGGCCAAGCTATAGAGCAGCGGCGGCCACGGAAAACTCAGCGACTTCGAACGATAGGCATTCATAGAATAACCCTGTCATTGCGCTTCATCCGTGCATTGTATCGCGATTCGGCTTACACGTTCATCGCTATCTGCTTTGATCGCTCCGGATTGCAATGGTTTGAAAAGATTCTGGGCCTGTAACTTATCGAGTGTGCATTGGCAGAAGCTGCGGCACATGGCTTCGCTGCCCGACCGGGTGCAAGAGGCCACGCATTGCCTGATATAGCCAACCGTTGGGTCTTGCGGCGGGGCAGGAGCGACGAGCGATAGAAGATAGACGAGGCCAAACAGCACCGGCTGATGAACCAGATAGAAGATCAGGCTGTGACGGCCGGCGCGGGCGACGAGATTGCGGCCGGGCCCGAATTTTGCGAGCTGCTTCAGCCAGCCGAGAGAGGTTGCCAATTGCGCGATGCCGAGGCCGAACAAAAATGGCGTTAGCCACGGGAAGAGCGGCACATAGTCGTTCGAGCGCTGGATATTTTCCGAAAGCCCGACCCACCATAGCCACGGCGTGTCGAAGAACGTTGAATGCAGCGAGAGAGGCGCGATGACGTTGTCGATCACGATGCCGACGGTGAGCAATGCCGCGACCAAAAGCGTCAGGAATGCGGGCAGGCGCAGGAACAGGAGGCCAATAAGGCTCGCCGCCGCGATGCCGTGCAGGATGCCGAAGAAGATCCATTCGTCTTGCATACCAATGAAGGTGACGAGTGAGATTGCAGCGGCTGCGGCGACAATCATGCCCAGCCGTCGCCAGTAGGACCGCCAGCGAATTTCCGGCGTATTGGCAAGCACGAGACTGAAGCCAGCTAGGAACAGGAAGGTACTGGCAATGGCGCGGGCATAGAGCTTCAGCCAGCCGGTTTCCGCCGTACCAGAATCAAGATAGCCGAAGAATTCGAAATCCCAGGTGCCATGATAGCTCGCCATGGCGAGCAGGGCAGCACCGCGCGCCGTATCCAGAATGCCGATGCGAGGCGTCTTTTGCGGAACGTCGGCGCTCGCGGCGATGGCGGCCATTACTGAGTCCTTCCAGGCATGAATTCAAGTCTTTGCAGCGGTATGGGCCGACGCGGCCTTGTCATGACATATCGCCATCCATGATGGCCAGACGGGCGTCGGAAAAAAACTGACGGCGGATCAGCACTACGATGATGAAAATCGTCGTCGCCATGAAGACATAGGGGCTCAGGAACCAGCCGAGATAACCGATGGACAGGAAGATTGCCCTGAGGCCGGCATTGAAATTGCGCGCGGCAATGATGTTCATACGCACCACGCGCTCGGCGGCTCTCTCCGCGGCCAGCGGATCGAGAATGGCATCTTCGCGCATCGGCAGGGAGCCGAAGAGAATGGTGCAATAGTTGAACAGGCGGTAAGCCCAGCCGAATTTGAAGAAGGCATAGCCAAAGAGGCAGGCAAGCCCGGCCACCTTGATTTCGAAGGCCGTGCGACCACCGTTGAGAATGAAGGGCATGTCCGAGAAGAAGGCGTTGATCTTGTCGGTGGCGCCGAGAAGCGCAAAGCAGCTGCCGATGGCGAAAATCGATGTGGAGGCAAAGAAGCCGGTGCCGTTCTGCAGGCCGGCGAGGATCTGCGTGTCGATCATCTTCAGATCGCGGCGCAGCGAATTATAGATCCACTCGCGGCGGCGCTCGTTCATTGCCCGCGTCAGGCTGATGCGATTGAAGAAGCTGGCGCTGCTGGTGATCCAGTTCAGTGCGACCCAGAGAAAGATGAAAAGGGCGAGGGCGACATAGTCGGCAGTCGTCATAAAGGCAGGTTCTCCAGATCAATACCATGTGGACTGTAGCTCAGCGCGAGCCGCGCGCAATGGCCTTCTGTTTGCTTCTCGAATGCCTATATGTAATGTCGCTGCCATGAAATCCGATGTCGGCCAATCACCGTGCAAGCTTGCCGCGATAGCGTAGCCTTGCGGGAAATCGATTTGCCTGGAGGCACCAAAGGTCCATGTTTCTCTCAGTTTTTGATGTGTTCAAGATCGGTGTGGGACCGTCCAGCTCGCACACGATGGGCCCAATGTCGGCCGCGAATCGCTTCTTGGACCTCTTGCTGTCGAACGAGTGGCCGCGACCGTCTTCGAATGTACATGTTGAGTCGATCAAGGTCAGCCTGCATGGTTCGCTGGCGCATACGGGTATCGGCCACGGCACGGGCAGGGCCGTCATCCTCGGCCTGATGGGCGAAAAGCCTGACAGCGTCGATCCCGACCATATGGATGGCATCATCGACGAGGTCGAGCGCAGCGGGCGCATCACGCCGCCAGGTCATCCGACCTATCAATTCCAGCCGAAGACCGATCTGATCTTCGACAAGAAGGTGCCTCTCCCGGGCCATGCCAACGGCATGAGTTTTTCTGCTTTCGACCGGGATGATCGGCTGCTCCTGAAGCGCATCTATTATTCCGTCGGCGGCGGATTCGTTGTCACCGATACCGAATTGGAGCAGATGAAAGCCGATCGGAAAAAGCCGGCTGCAGCGGGCGAACGGATTCCTTTCCCCTTTGCCACCGCCAAGCAGATGCTTGAAATGTCGGAGCGCTCCGGCCTTTCCATCGCGCAGATGAAGCGCGCCAATGAAGAGACGCGCATGAGCGCCGAGGAACTGGATGCCGGTCTTGACCGCATCTGGGCGGCCATGAGCAGTTGTATCGATCGCGGCCTCAAGGTCGATGGCATCATGCCGGGTGGCCTGAAGGTCCGCCGGCGCGCACGCGCCATTCACGACAAGCTGCAGCAAGAGTGGCGCAGCAACCGCATCAATCCGCTGCTCGCCAATGACTGGCTGAGTGTTTACGCCATGGCCGTCAATGAAGAGAATGCTGCCGGCGGCCGCGTCGTCACAGCGCCGACCAATGGCGCGGCAGGCGTCATTCCTGCTACGATCCGCTACTATCAGCATTTCCATGAGGATTGGGATCAGGACGGCATTCGCAACTATCTTCTGACGGCTGCCGCCGTCGGCGGCATCATCAAGCATAATGCCTCGATTTCCGGCGCCGAAGTCGGCTGTCAGGGCGAGGTCGGTTCGGCGGCTGCGATGGCGGCGGCCGGGCTTGCCGCCGTGATGGGTGCGACGCCGGAACAGATCGAGAATGCCGCAGAAATCGCGCTGGAACATCATCTTGGCATGACCTGCGATCCGGTCGCCGGACTGGTGCAAGTTCCGTGCATCGAACGAAACGCTCTCGGCGCGGTCAAGGCAGTCACTGCTGCCTCGCTCGCCATCAAGGGCGACGGCCAGCATTTCGTGCCGCTCGACGCCTGCATCGAAACCATGCGTCAGACGGGTCACGACATGAGCGAGAAATATAAGGAAACCTCCACCGGCGGTCTGGCGGTTAACGTCGTGGAATGCTGAGTGTGGACGCCTGATCTAAAAGCTTGACGCTGCCGGTCAAAAGGACTTCAACGGCACTATGGCTTTGCATCTCATCAAATTGTGCGTCGGCGCGGATTCGCTGGATGATCTGCGCGAATGGGTCTCCGAGCGGGCGATGAACGCCATCGCTGCAGGACTGGAGCCGCACACGACCCATACGACGCGCATGGTGCCGAAGCGGATCGAGGAACTGTTGGACGGCGGCTCGCTCTATTGGGTGATCAAGGGACAGGTGCAGGCAAGGCAGAAATTGCTAGGTATCGAGAGCTTCACCGATGCTGATGGTATTCAGCGTTGCCGGCTTATTCTCGACCCGAGCGTTGTCGAGACGACAGGGCAGCCGAGGCGTCCGTTTCAGGGCTGGCGGTATCTGCCGCAGGACGACGTGCCGCGCGATCTCGATAGTCTCGGCGCGGCAGCCGAATTGCCCGCCGATCTGCGGCGGGAACTTTCCGAACTTGGTTTGCTTTAACGCAGCCGCATCATGATCGGCGCACGGCCGGTCGGCGCAGTGATATGCAGATGAATATGAGCCTCCGGCTGCGCGTAGCGCCAGGCGCGCGCGCCGTGGCAGAGCAGAACGCCGATCAGGTCTTTCGTCTTGTTGCGCGAGCGCGAACGGCTGAGACCGAGGTCCGCCAATCGCATCGCCGCCTCATGCAGCGGATGAAGAGCAAAGCTCTTCTGTTTCATCTTGCCCCCGCTATCGAGCGAGAAACCGGGAAAGTTCTCGTTCATTGCCATTTCAAAACCCCGTACACGTTACAAACTCAGGGCCGGCCCGTTTGACGTTCGGAACCGGAAGATCAGAGCCATAGAGGGCCCGACCAATTTTCAAATCATGAGGCGCGAAAACACCCGCCACATGCTTATTCCATACTCGCCCAGCACTTGACGCCGGCACGCTTGAGCGCCTTGCAGGCATTCACTGCCTCGCTCTGATCTTCAAAGCCGCCGAAGCGGGCGCGGTAACCGCCGTCAAAGGCGACTGCATAGGGCTTGGCCGAACGCAATGCCTTGCCGGCTTTGCTCTTCGCCGTATCAAGGAGATCGGTCGCGCCATCCTTACTGGAGGAAACGCCAATCTGAACGATCCAGCCGCTAGGCCCGCGTTCAGCTTTGGTTGTCTTTGCAACCTTCTCGGTCTTTTCAGTGCGCTGCAGCTTTACCAGCTTCGTATCGCTTCTGGAGGTCGATGCTGTCGTTACGGTATCGATTTCGTCCTCATCCGCGTCGTCCGAGGATCCGGCGGCAGCTGTTTCGTCATAGGCGGGCTGCTTCACGGGCTCTGGCTTTGCCGAAAGCAGTGGATTGGAAGAGGAAGATTGTGGCGTTACCGCTGCGAAGGCTGCCGCGCTGGAAGGACTGGAATCGGCGACTTCGGTCGCCGCGTTGTTCTTGATCTTTGCACGGCTGATATCCGCCATGCGTGCACTGGCTGCCTGCACGTTGGGGGATGCGGCTGGCACCTGCGCGATCACATTGGAATCAATATGTTTTGTCGATGCCTTGGGCAGATAGTCAGCGATCAGCTTGCGCATCTGATTGTCGCGAGCCGGCGTCGAAGCGCCGCCAAGGACCACACCGACTATGGAACGACCGTCGACTTTGACAGAGGTCGCCAGATTGTAGCCGGCGGCGCGCGTGTAACCGGTCTTGATGCCGTCAACACCGCGCACGGAGCCGACCAGGCGATTGTGGCCAAGGATCGTGCGATTGCCGAGCCGGAAGCTCGTTTCGGAGAAGAAGCCGTAATATTCCGGAAAATGTTCGCGCAAAGCGATACCAAGGCGAGCCTGATCACGAGCCGTCGTCATCTGCGCTGTGTTCGGTAGGCCGTTCGGGTTGCGATAGGTCGTGCGCGTCATACCAAGCGCTCGCGCCTTATCGTTCATCATCCGGGCAAAACCTTCCTCCGAACCGCCGAGCATCTCGCCAAGCGCCATCGCGGCGTCGTTGGCGGACTTCGTGACGATGCCAAGGATCGCCTCGCGCACGGTCACGGAACGACCGGGGCCGATACCGAGCTTGGTCGGCGCCTGAGCGGCAGCATTCTTTGAAAATACGACGGGAGTATCCAGGGTGATGCGACCGGCCTCAAGCGCTTCGAAGGTCAGGTAGACCGTCATCATCTTGGTCAGCGAGGCAGGATAGTGGAGCGTGTCGGCATTTTCGCTATAGAGAACATTGCCTGTATTGGCGTCGATGACGATGCCGGCATATTTCGGACCGGCCGCGCTTGCGTCAACGACAGTCACAGTGATCGTCGCCGTCGCGATCGAAAAACCAAGAAGCGCTCTCGCCAGAATTTTACCGGTTTGAGACGACGAAACGGGTAGAATGGATCTGGACACTAAATCACTCTCTGCTTGCATTTACATTCTCGATTATCCGGCCGCCGCCTCCATGAACGGCCGTTCCGCTCGACAGTAGAGGCTTAGCGTTACCAATCGGTTTATGATGAACAGTTGGTTTCAGGTTTCTGCGTCATTTTAGCGGCCACCAACAGCCATTGCCGCGGGCGTGGCATCATCCACAAGGCGCGTCTTGACGAAGTCCTGGATGGCGGCATCCATCGTGCGCCAATCCCCGAGCTGATTGCTGGAAAAGCGGTAGAGAACACTCAGATCCTTGCCAACCTTAACATCCCTCTGGCAATCGCCGCTCGTTGCCAAGGCTGGCGAGGAGGGCAGGAGGCAACGCACGACATAGTCGGTTTCACCGGATCGCGAAGCGGTTAAAAGGATTTCACCATTGTAGCCGGCATCGGCGCGAAGCCGATGTGCCGTCAGGCCAAAGGGGCCGGCATAGGAAGCGCCGTCCATCAATTGCGAATAGATCGGACCAAGCCGGCCGGACATATCACGAGACATCGTGCTCTGGCTGATCTGGAGAAAGATCAGCGAGGACGCTTGCGAGATATCGTCGAAGCGCAACCGGTCGGCTTCACTATAGCCCTGCATCTGCGGCCAGGTCAGATAGAGATCGACGCGCTCGGCCGGGCCATTGAGGCGCTCGCTCGGAAAGCGGATGGTGTTCGCGGCGAGGCGTATCGTGTCATCGCCGATCGTGATGGAGATAGGTTTGGTATCGGTCGTATGACCCGCGAGCGAAATTTTCTCGCCGAGCCAGTTTCCACCGACGGATATGGCTACGGTCAGCGCAGCCAGGACGGCAACACCTGCCATGAGCCGATAGACAAAGCCGCTCGATATTAGCGGGCTTTCTTCGACCATTGTGGCGGATGACAGTGGAGCCATGTTCTTGCCTTCATCTCCTTGCGCCCGCCATCTTCGATGACGAGTACTGAGGGCGTCCAACTTTCGAGTCTCATTGAAGATATGATTGGCGCGGCGATGGTTAATTGACGGTTAAATATAGGTCGCAATCCGTGCTAACGGCACAGTTAATTCGCCGGAATGTTCAGTGCTTATCTCGCGAGGGCCGCGAAATGAAAAGAGCCGTTCCCGGGGACAGCGGGAACGGCTCGGAGGCACCGGCCTGGACAGAAATCAGGGGACGAGACCGGGCCTCTGACTTTACCGCCGACGCTAGGCCGCCGGCGATCTGGTATGGGGGGCTTACTTCAAGCTGCCGACCGCAACAGCGCGGCCGTCCTGGATCTTGACCCAGCGAGCCGGATGATCTGCGGACTGGCGCTTCAGGAAGGTGTATTCGGTCTCCGACCAGAGCTTCACCTTGTTGCGCATGTTATCGAGAATGAAATCACCACGATCCGTGCGGACGGTCAGAACGGCATGGCCTTCGCCGTTCGGCTGCAGCACCACGGTCATGAGCAGATCGGAAGGCGAGACGCCGGCATCGATGAGCTGCTTGCGCTTCAGCAGCGCGAAATCCTCGCAGTCGCCGGCTGTGGTCGGGATCGCCCACTTCTCCTCAACACCGTAAAGTTCCATATCCGTCATCGGCTTGATGGTCGTATTGACCGTGTAGTTGACCTTCAGGATCGTCTTCCAGCTATCCTCATTGAGGATCATCGGCCCTGCATCGCCACCGGAATAAGCGCATTCACGCGGGTTTTCCTTGCAGAATTCGTAATGACCGATCGGAGGAGCAGCGTCGCCTGTTATCGTCATGTTGGCGGGTGCTGCCTGAGCAGCACCGAACAAGCCAAGAGTGGAAAGCGCCAGAGCGGCAACGCCGCGAATTGCGATTTGAAAGTTCATGTCCCTGTCCCTGTTTTATTGGGATCAGAATGACACGCGTGATTTTATCTGACGCAAAATTGCACAGTCAAATTAATGGCTTAGTTAAATCAAATCTGGCGAAAATTCTCATAAAATACGCAGAAAACTTGATTCAAGTTCGCGGCAAATTCGATTAAAATTTGAGGGATTTCGGTATGGATTGCAGCAATGCAAGAGTCTGACATCCGCTGTTTCCAAACAGCTTTCAGCTATGGGGATCGTTAACGGCCGCGTGCCAATTAAGGCAGTAGACGTCTGTATTGATACAGAGTTCGCGTGGCGACAGGTCGGATTTGGTGTTGGAAATGGCTGCAAGAGCCTGAACTTGTCCCATTTTGGGAAAACCGGCTCAAAAATATTTTTGATTTTTATTGCCGAGTGTGCAGGCGAAGCCCATTGGTCGCGCGGGTGATCGCAGCCGCCATCTCCACGACCGCCAACGAGTGTGCCGCGTTCGCGACGACCACCAGTTCCGCCTCTGGCCATACCTGTGACAATTCCCAGGCGGTGACGAGCGGTGCTTCGAGGTCCAAACGACCATGGATCATCGTGCAGGGGATACCGGCGAGCCGATGGATGTCGCGCAGGATCTGCCGCTCCTCGAGCCAAGCCAGATGGTGGAAGTAATGGGTGATGATCCGGGCGCGCGCCGTCAGATAGCGTGGGTCGGACCACCGCGGCGACAGGGTTGCGCGCGGATCGACCAGGATCGAGGCGGCTTCCCATTCGTGCCAATCCCTGGCCGCTTTCACGTGGATTGCCGGGTCGGGATTGCGCAAAAGGCGGTAATAGGCGGCAACTAGGTCACCATCGCGATCAATCTCAGGTACAGCGGCCCGAAAGCGTGCCCATTCCACAGGAAAGAAACGGCCGAGACCTTGATAGAGCCCATCGATTTCCGATCGCCTCGTCATGGTGACGCCGACGAGGAGCAAGCTTTCCACCCGCTGCGGATAGGTTTCGCCATAGGCAAGCGCAAGCGTGCAGCCCCAGGAATTGCCGAATATGATCCAGCGTTCGATTCCGAGACGCAACCGCAATTGCTCGATATCGGCAATCGTGTGCCATGTCGTATTGGCCGAGAGATCGATCAGCGGTTCCGACGCATGCGGAAGACTGCCGCCGCAGCCGCGCTGATCGAATTGGATGATCCGATAATATTGCGGGTCGAAATAGCGCCGTGTTCCAGCCGAACTCCCTGATCCCGGGCCTCCGTGCAGGATGAGGACGGGTCTACCCTCGGGATTGCCCGATTGCATCCAGTAGATGCGCTGGCCGTCGCCGACCTCAAGCAGGCCTTCGTCAAAAGGGATTATGTCCAGGTAGGGCATGTCGCGGTCACGCATCGAAGAGAAGATAGAGATCGCTATTTCGCGACGCTGCGTGACGGGAAGATGACGGTATCAGAGAAATTCGCGCAAGGTTTCGCGAGACTGTAGCGAAAGGAATTCGATCGCAACGCCCTCTATGAAATGACGCACGACGCGGCCGCGCATATTGCCGAGACGCACCGGCGTTCCGATGGTGGGGCGTATTTCGACGTCGACCGCTGCGCCTGAGAGCGAGAGGTCCATGATGCGGCAGACATATTGCGTACCGTCGTCGAGCGTGAGTTCGCTGCGGGTATTGCGCGGCGTCAGACGATCGTGGCGGCGATCTTCCGGCAGACCGAGTTCGTGCTTGTTGGCAAGCCATGTCAGTTGCGCCGCAAGCTTTTCACGCTTCCGCTCGGTTGCATTGATCGACATGGTGAAACCGCGGCCGTCGACCGCAACGACATAGCCCTCGACTCGGCCGAGGTGGTCGATATAGGCGACGACCCGCTCATCGGCGCGCGGCCGTCCCAAACAGGTCACATGAAGGTCGCCCGGCGACATTTCCGTGACAACGCATTCGAATTCCTCATAATTTGCCAGCATCAGACGACCCTGCATATTGATCGGGACCCGCTGAAAGGTCCGCTGATCATTACGAGCAGCATTGCCTGTCATTTGATTGGGCCGCGTCGCCTGGGCTGGCTGAAACGAGTGCATGGAGGCGTCTTGAATCCTATTGCGTCTCATCCAACTAATAGCCGCAACTCCTTAAAGTAAGGTTGTCTTTTCAGAGGCATAAATAAGAGACGATCGTCTATCTTGTTCCGCACTGGGTCAGTTCTAACCCTGTCGCGCCCCATTTTTTGCTTGAATCAACTTTCGGCGGACCCATTCACCAAGGCTCGTGCTTCCCCGATGTGGCAGAAGATTTGCGGGGTCTGGATGGGGAGGCGCATCCACGAGCCGCACGCGGCGCTCGCGAAGCAGCCGGCTGCGATCCAGCGCCAGAAATTCAAGGTGTTCGTTGCCGAGCCAAGGCGCATAAACGGTTGGCGTCAGACAGCCAAGCAGTCTGTCGCAAGTGTCGCTCGATGTGCGCACCGGCAGCAATATCATCTCGAAGGTCATGCTACGGCCGCTGATACAGTAGCCCGTCGCATGAACCAACGCGGGAACCACGTGTTTCATCACGCCGGCGGCTATGCGTACCGGGTCATCCTGCTGGCTGCCAGCCCAGAGCGCTGCGAAATTCTCGCCACGGAGTTCGCGCCCCATCAGGTTGCAGATCGCCGTACCGGCCAGGCGGAAGCGGGGATTATCGTCCACCGTATTTTCCAGGATAAACAGCTCGGGAAGAATGTGGCCGATTGCCGATGGCTGTATCAAGTTGCGCAGGGGAGCATCCGCGTTGCCGCGTAAACGCTCCCAATAGGTAAATATATCGGTGCTCGTCTTATGGCGCATAATGCGTCCGTGTCCCATTTCACTTCAACTACAAGGGCATTCATTGCCCTCGAAACTGACGTTGCGAATTCCATGCCAGAACCGGCCCGTTAGGGTTAACGAAGGGTTTCGGTTGCCTTGTCGAGCGGTCGATGTAAATCTTTGTTCATCACTTCACCAAGTGACCTTCAGCACGAATTTCCCGGGCGCCGGACGAACCATTGAGGTCAGATCCGGAGAGGAGCGCCCCGGTATGCCGCCCGACACTACGGGCGGCTTTTTTTTTGATTTTCGCTGCGTTATGTGTCGATGACTTCCGGAGCCTTTCCGCTTTTCTTCGAATCGCGAAAACGCTCCATCCCTTTGTTTTACGCAATTCCGGATGGAAAACCGCTTCGCACTTTTCCTGGAATTGCTCTATCGACAAGCAGAGCAAGACATGGATGACGAACAGCTGCCGCGCCCAGAGCCGGAAAATCCGCGGCCGCAGCAGCGGGTCCCGGCCTTCAACTTGCCTCCTGCTATTCTGGCGAGCCTTGCCGTCCTGATCGTCATTTTTGCGGTCATGAACCTTCCCTGGTGGTCGGACGATACGCTGAACTGGATTTATTTCGCCTTCAGCTTCATCCCGGCCCGCTATGCCTTTCCCTTGTCACAGCAGGGGCTGGAATGGCTTTGGACGCCTGTCACCTATTCGCTGCTGCATGGCGGGATCGAGCATATCGTGTTCAACAGCCTTTGGCTGATGGTCTTTGCGGCACCCGTGGCACGACGCATCGGCGCGCTGCGCTATGTGATTTTCTGGATTTTCTCGTCGGCGGCCTCCGCCTTCCTGCATGCGGCACTCTACTGGGGAGACCAGACGCTGTTGATCGGTGCGTCCGGTGTCGTCTCGGCGCTGATGGGGGCGGCTTGCCGCTTTGCCTTTCCGGCGATGGACGGTCGCAGAGTGTCCATGCGGCAGGCGCATCTCAACCCGCGCCTCGGCATTTTGCAGTCGCTTCGAAGCCGGACAGTCGTCGCCTATATCGTCATGTGGGTCGCCGGCAATGCGCTTGTTGCTTTCGGCATCAACCTTGCGGGCGACAGCTCTCAGCCGGTGGCCTGGGATGCTCATATCGGCGGCTTCCTGTTCGGATTCCTGCTTTTCGCGCCCTTTGACCGGCAGCCGCCCGAGGAAGTTCGGGAACCTTTACCACTCGATGAATGAGCTGTTGCTTTCTTACTGACACAGGCGCACCATTGGCATCCGTCGATCGTGGGATGAGGAGATCGACCGACCGACGGGCAAAGCGCCGGTTTGAGCTCCGGGGGTAATTTCGGAACATATCGGACGCTTCAGGTGTTCATCATGCTTTCGAGATGGGAGGATCGAATGTCAGTTTCCGTAAAGGCCATACTTGAAGCCAAAGGCCGCGACGTCGTGACGACGGGCGGCAATACGACCGTTGCAGAGGCCGCGAAAATTCTGAACGAGAATCGGATCGGCGCTATCGTCGTTGTCGGACCGGGCGGCAAGATTTCCGGCATCTTCACCGAGCGGGATGTGGTCAATGCCGTTGCCAAGCAGGGGCAGGAATGCCTCAACAAGCCGATTGCATCGATGATGACGGCCAAGGTGCACCGCTGCAAGGAAGACACGACAACCGACGAATTGATGGAACTGATGACGATGCGCCGCTTCCGTCATGTTCCCGTCGAGGAGAAAGGCAAGCTTTCCGGCATCATCTCCATCGGCGACGTCGTCAAATGGCGTATCCGCGAGATCGAACTCGAGGCCGAACAGATCAAGGCCTATATCGCCGGGTGAGGCGAAGTTCGAGACGCCTCAGGCAATCGACCCAGCGGGCCGATTGCAGCGATCAGCGTCTCACGCCGAAAGCGAGGGCAAGCCTCGTTTTTTACAGATTTCGGATGACCCGCCAGAGCGGTTCAGTTTTTCACGGAATCTCTGAGCCGCTCTATCTCTTTGTTTTCACGCAATTCCGGACGGAAAACCGCTACGCACTTTTCCTGGAATTGCTCTAGCGCGCGTAGGTTTCCTGCATGCGGCGGATTTCCGGCAATCTCGTCAAAGTTTCCTCATAGCCGCGTTCAATAGCTTCGCCGGCGCGATGGAATTCCGACAGGCCGATATCGCTGAGGCGGGGATGCATCGCAAGATCCGGCGGGTCTCCGGCAAGACGGGCGCGAGCAATCCTATCCTGGATGATATTGAAAGCCTGCACCATGACGCCGGTCATGCCGAGTTTCATGGGCGGCGTCTCATCCCGCCGCAGCAAATCTCCGTTCGGCTGGCCCACATTGTGTTTGACGACAGCCGAGCGGCCGAAAAGGTCATAGTTCAGATTGACCGCCGCCACGAGCGGCTGCTCATAGGAACGGCATACCGAAACCGGAACGGGATTGACGAGCGCGCCGTCGACCAAGGTACGGCCATTGCTTCGTACCGGCTCGAAAATGCCGGGCAGGGCATAAGAAGCCCTCAGCGCCGTGATCAGCGAGCCGTTCGCAATCCAGACCTCATGCCCAGTATTCAATTCCGATGCGACAGCGACAAAGGGGCGGTCCAGATCCTCGATCGAAAAGCCTTCCAGGTGCTCCTGCATACGCTTGGTCAACCGCATGCCGCCGAACAATCCGCTGCCGCCGATGGTCAAGTCAAGAAGACTGGCGATGCGGCGCATCGTCAAAGAACGGGCAAAGGCTTCGAGTTCGTCGAGCTTACCTGCAAGATAGCAGCCGCCAACCAGGGCGCCGATCGATGTGCCGGCGATCATGCCAACTTCGATGCCTGCCTCGTCGAGCGCGCGCAGAACGCCGATATGCGCCCAGCCCCGCGCCGCGCCGCCGCCGAGCGCCAGAGCGATTTTGACTTTCCTGGGGGGAGCCGGAGGGAGAAGCGGATTGGAGGTATCCTGCGAGAGGCCTGAATCGGTTAAGTTCTGTCCGCCGTTAAGACGATTCAAGCCCCAGTTCAGCATTTAAACGCCTCCTCCAAGGCTCCGTGTGCCTCGGCTAAAATACTGTCCCTTTTTCGTTTCAAAATCGTATACTGGTTGTGGTTGGTTGAAACACCATCCCCGATAGATCTACTGCTTGTAAACTTCTTCCGGATTGAAATGCAGGTGATCGTCGGTCACGCTCAGTACCGGCTTGCCGTCTTCGAGCTCGACCGTTCGGTAGAAGCAGGAACGACGGCCAGTATGGCATGTTGCGTCATGTCCGGCCACCTCCACTTTCAGCCAGATTGCATCTTGATCGCAATCCGTGCGGATCTCCTTGACCGATTGCAAATTTCCGGAGGTTTCGCCCTTTTTCCAGATCTTTCCGCGCGAGCGGCTGAAATAATGCGCCGTGCCTGTCTTGATCGTCAGGGCGAGCGCTTCGGCATTCATGTGCGCAACCATCAGCAGCTCGCCATCCTGCGCATCGGTCACGATCGCGGTGATCAGGCCGCGATCGTCGAAGCGAGGGGTGAAATCGCCGGCATCTTCGAGTTCGGATTTATCTTCGGAAGGCGCATTGAAAATCAGATTCATCTCCGGCTCTTTCGTTGAAGCCCGGTCAGCGACCTCGGACCAAAGACATGAAGCGGGCCTGTTCAGCCGGATCGGCCTTGAAGGCACCCGTGAAGGTCATCGTCAGCGTCGAGGAACCCTGCTTCTGCACGCCGCGCATAGCCATGCACATATGCTCGGCGTCGATCATGACCGCGACACCGCGGGGACGCAGCGTATCGTCGATCGCATTGGCGATCTGAGCCGTCATGGCTTCCTGCGTCTGCAGGCGGCGGCCGAAGATTTCAACGACGCGGGCGATCTTGGAGAGGCCAAGCACGCGGCCGTTCGGCAGATAGGCGACATGCGCTTTGCCGATGATCGGCACCATATGGTGTTCGCAATGGGAGAAAAACGGAATATCGCGGACGAGGACGATGTCGTCGTAGCCCGAAACCTCTTCGAAGGTTCGGCCGAGCACGTCTTCGGGATTCATGTCATATCCGGCGAAAAGCTCGCGGTACGCCTTGGCGACACGCGCAGGCGTATCGAGCAGGCCTTCGCGCTGCGGATCATCGCCAGCCCAGCGAAGCAGAAGGCGAACTGCGTCTTCGGCTTCCTTCTGCGACGGGCGTTCGGAATCAACGGCTTGCGGAAAGTTCTTTACAATGGCGTCCATTACCTGTGGTTCTCCTGATCCGCCAAGCGGATATCATCTTGTCGGACTCGCCACTGGCATTCCCCGAGGTACGGAGATTGTGTACCTTTGGCGGGCTCCGGGGCGTTCTGGCTGGCGGACAAGCCTGCCGTCCTGCACGGTTTCCCATCAAACTTACAGAAGACCATTGCATTTCGATGGTCTTCGAACGACATACATATAGTATGGCATTGTCCCTGTGAAAGTGTCCTGAACGGACACGCTGTGTTTTTTGTTTTGAAACGCAAAACAGGTGCATCGGAGCGAAATCTGTGATGGACGACATCTACAACAGCAAAATCCTGGAGTTTGCCGGCAATATCGGCCGCATCGGCAGCCTTCCCGACGCCGATGCCAGCGCCCAGGCCCATTCCAGACTGTGCGGTTCTCGCGTCAAAATCTGGCTGAAAATGGACGGCGATGTGGTGACCGATTTTGCCCATGACGTCAAGGCCTGTGCGCTCGGCCAGGCATCGTCGTCGATCATGGCCCGCCATGTTGTCGGTGCTTCGGCGGAAGAAGTCCGCAAGGCCAGGGAAGACATGCTTGCCATGCTCAAGGCTGACGGCGAGGGGCCGGAGGGCCGTTTTGAGGATATGCGTTATCTGAAGCCCGTCAGGGATTACAAGGCGCGTCATGCCTCGACGATGCTGACATTCGATGCGGTCGTGGATGCCATCGGGCAGATAGAAGCGGCGCGGGCCGAGGTTGTTGAGGCCGTATCGTGAGTATCTTTGTGCCGAGAGCGCATACCCCCCTCTGTCACTTCGTGACATCTCCCCCACAGGGGGGGAGATTGTTGGGAGAAAGCCGCACCCTTCTGATATTGCCACTAGGTCTCGAGGGGTAGCCGCTCATGTGCTATCTCTGCTCGATCCAGGATGATGAGGATGAAGGTGGAGCTGCGGCTGGCTCCAAGCCGATCTCCCCCCGTGTGGGGGAGATGTCACGAAGTGACAGAGGGGGGTATGGGGCACAGCAGGTTGGCCGAAACTATTCCGGGCCTTTCCGCAAGACGCCCGACCGGCTTTTCGGAATGGGCCTCATTCGCCTATATCAGCTGACGCTTTCCGGCTTCATTGGCAATTCCTGCCGCCATATCCCGACCTGCTCGGAATATGGCTATGAGGCAGTTGCCCGCCATGGGCTTTGGGCTGGCGGCTGGATGACATTGTTTCGCGTCGCGCGCTGCGGGCCGGGAGGAACGAGCGGGCTCGATCCGGTTCCCGGCGAGCTGGAGCGCCGCTATCATTGGTGGACGCCCTGGCGCTATTTCCGCCTTGGGCAAAAGGCTGCCTGACCCGCATGGCGGTCTATGTCGCATTGCTCTACAGCATTGGCCTCGACTCGGGCCGCAGAGTTGTTATGGCCGATCTCAAGGCCATGGCGGAGAGTTTAGGCTTTCGCAATGCCCGAACGCTTGTCGCAACCGGCAATCTCGTTTTCGAAGCCGAGCCGCAGCCGATTGCGTCGATCGAGGCACAGCTTGAGACCGGCTTCGCTGCGGCTTTCGGCAAGCATGTCGATATCATCGCGCGTGATGCCGACGCATGGCTGAAACTTGCCGAGGGCAATCCTTTCCTCGACGGGATCGCTAGCGAGGTCATCGTGCGGGTGATGCGCCAGCCGCTCGAACCGGACGTTCTTGATATGCTCGCGAGATATAGGCGAGATGAGCGCATGGCCGTTGTCAACGGCGATCTCTGGATCGATTTCGGCCTCAAGGCTAGTAACACGAAAATGCTGCCGGCCCTGACGACAAAGCGGCTCGGCATCGGAACGATGCGAAACTGGAACACCGTGCGCGGTTTGGCCGAGATGATCCGGGCCTAGCGCCGCTTTTCCTTTACTAGAATACGAAATACCGCTATCAGGCGCGCGGACTTAAGTACGCATTTACTTAGTCCGTATCTTTCGAAACCACCCGCATTCGTTGGCGGGACTGGACAAGGAGAATATAAATGTCCCAATCCGTTTCCTTGACATTTCCCGATGGTTCCGTGCGCAGCTTCGCTGCCGGCACGACCGGTCGCGATGTCGCCGAATCCATTTCCAAGTCACTTGCCAAGAAAGCTGTCGCCATTGCCGTCGACGGCACCGTGCGCGATCTTTCCGATCCCGTGACCGACGGCAAGATCGAGATCATCACCCGGTCGGACGACCGTGCGCTGGAACTGATCCGCCACGACACCGCGCACGTGCTTGCCGAAGCCGTACAGGAGCTTTGGCCGGGAACGCAGGTGACGATCGGCCCGGTCATCGAAAACGGCTTCTATTACGATTTCGCCAAGAACGAGCCGTTTACTCCCGATGATCTGCCTGTGATCGAGAAGCGGATGCGCGAGATCATCCAGCGCAACAAGCCGTTCACCAAGGAAATCTGGTCGCGCGAGAAGGCGAGGGAAGTCTTTGCCGCCAAGGGCGAAAACTACAAGGTGGAGCTGGTCGATGCGATTCCGGAAGGTCAGGATCTGAAGATCTATTACCAGGGTGAATGGTTCGATCTCTGCCGAGGTCCGCACATGGCTTCGACGGGCCAGATCGGCAACGCCTTCAAGCTGATGAAGGTCGCCGGCGCCTATTGGCGTGGGGACAGCAACAATCCCATGCTGACCCGCATCTATGGCACGGCGTTTGCCGAACAGTCGGATCTCGACAACTATCTGCACATTCTTGCTGAGGCCGAAAAGCGCGATCATCGCCGTCTCGGTCGCGAAATGGACCTGTTCCATTTCCAGGAAGAAGGCCCCGGCGTCGTCTTCTGGCACGGCAAGGGCTGGCGCATGTTCCAGACGCTGGTGTCCTATATGCGCCGGCGGCTGCAGGGCGACTATCAGGAAGTCAACGCACCGCAGGTGCTCGACAAGTCGCTTTGGGAGACCTCGGGTCACTGGGGCTGGTACCGTGACAACATGTTCAAGGTCACCGTCGCCGGCGACGATGCCGACGACGATCGCGTCTTCGCGCTGAAGCCGATGAACTGCCCGGGCCATATCCAGATCTTCAAGCATGGCTTGAAGTCTTACCGCGAACTACCGATCCGCCTTGCGGAATTCGGTGCAGTGCATCGCTATGAGCCTTCGGGTGCGTTGCATGGCCTGATGCGCGTGCGCGGCTTCACGCAGGATGATGCGCACATCTTCTGCACCGACGAGCAGATGGCGGCAGAGTGCCTGAAGATTAATGATCTCATTCTCTCGGTCTATGAGGACTTCGGCTTCAAGGAGATCGTCGTCAAGCTCTCGACCCGCCCGGAAAAGCGCGTCGGTTCGGACGAACTCTGGGACCGTGCCGAAAGCGTGATGATGGACGTGCTGAAGACGATTGAGGCGCAGTCCGAAGGACGCATCAAGACCGGCATTCTGCCGGGCGAGGGCGCTTTCTACGGTCCGAAGTTCGAATATACGCTCAAGGATGCCATCGGCCGTGAATGGCAGTGCGGTACGACCCAGGTCGATTTCAACCTGCCGGAGCGCTTCGGTGCCTTCTACATCGACCAGCACTCTGAAAAGACGCAGCCTGTCATGATCCACCGCGCCATCTGCGGCTCGATGGAACGCTTCCTCGGCATTCTGATCGAGAACTTTGCCGGCCATATGCCGCTCTGGGTCTCGCCGCTGCAGGTCGTCGTCGCGACCATCACCTCGGAAGCCGATGCCTATGGCGAAGAAGTTGCCGAAGCGCTGCGCGACGCCGGTCTCGATGTCGAGACCGACTTCCGTAACGAGAAGATCAACTACAAGATCCGCGAGCACTCGGTGACGAAGGTTCCGGTGATCATCGTTTGCGGCAAGAAGGAAGCCGAAGAGCGTTCGGTCAATATCCGCCGCCTCGGCAGCCAGTCGCAGACATCCATGTCGCTCGACGAGGCGATCGCCTCGCTTGCTCTCGAAGCGACGCCGCCGGACATTCTGCGCAAGCGCGAAGCACGGCGCGTCAAGGCCGCTTGACGCCATCATACCTGACGGCACCTTCAGGGTGCCGTCAGAGAACTGACATACAGCTTTCATATAGTTGATGAATCAACGCGTTGCTGTGGCTGCAGCATGTGACGCAACTGAGACCATAGGAGCGGGGCAGCCCCGTCGCGCACTTGGAATTCAAAGAATTATCCTACGCCAACGAACGGGACACGCGGATCAAGCGCTGGTTCATCCGCTCCATCGAAGGTCTTTCCGGCCGGGACCGTTACGCCCGGCTCTACGATATCTGGCGCACCGATATCGTCGGCAAGAGCGAGCGGGTCTTCGGCAAGATGCTCGATCTCATCGATGTGCGCCTGCTCATCAAGGGCGAGTGGCCGCCGAACCAGATTCCAGAGGCGCCGATCGTCATCGTCGCCAATCACCCCTACGGCATCGGCGACGGGATCGCGGTGCTGGCGCTTGCCGAGCAACTGGGGCGCCCCTTCAAGGTCCTCATCAACAACGAATTGTTGAAAGTGCCTGAAATGAACGACTATTCGCTACCGGTTTCCTTCGAGGAAACTAAGGAAGCGATGGCAATCAACATGAAGACCCGGCATGAGGCTGTTCGCCTGCTCAAGGAAGGCACGACGATCATCGTCTTTCCAGCCGGCGGTGTGGCAACCGCCAGGAAGGGTTTCGGCCGGGCGGAGGATCTGCCCTGGAAAATATTCCCGGCGAAACTCATTCAGGCGGCCCGCGCCAGCGTCATTCCCATCTATTTCGAGGGACAGAACGGCCGGCTGTTCCATCTGGCAAGCCGGATTTCGATGACCCTGCGCATCTCGCTGCTGATCCGCGAATTCCGGCGTCTCTCCGGCAGCACCATCACTGCCCATATCGGCGCTCCTCGCAGCTGGGAGGCCCTTAGCGAGGGCAGTGACCGCAAGGATCTGCTGGCGAAGCTCTATGGCGCAGTCTTCTCCATGGCCCCGCCGAGAAAGCTGCTCCGGCGTCGGGCGGGATGAATCGCGAGACTTTTGTCGCCGAGTGAACTGTCTGGATTGTTCGCGCCAGCGACAAAATGGCGACGTCGCAGTCGTCAATCCATGCTATCGCCGTCGTCGCCGCCAGCGGCCGGCGCCAATTGTTCATAGGTGGGCAGCGGCTGCTGGTTGGTTGTGGCCGGCGGTGTCTGGCTCTGGCGCATTGGCGGCATCTGGATCGGTAGCTGTCGGGCCGATTGTTCGGTATCGACCTCCTGCGGCTGTTGCTGTTTCATCAGCACTTCCACATCCGTATTCATGCCGGCGGCGACGGTAAAGTCGCGCTGATAAATCTTGTCCTTGTTTCGGGCGACGGCCGTGTAGCGGCCTTCCGCAAGCACCATGGTCGGAAACGCGCTGACGCTTTCGCCAACGATATCGCCCGCAGCTGTCAGGATCGACCAGGCAGTATCGGCGATTGCCTCGCCGCCGGCATCCGAAACCAGCTTGAAGGTGATCTTTGCCGCCCTGTGCTGAATGGTCGCTTCCGTCACCTTGCCGGCTTCCACCTGGATATCGGCGCGGATGACGGCATTGACCTCGCCATATTCGGAGACGACATGATAGGTGCCGGCACTGAGGCCGACGAGCGTGTTTGGTTTGACGTCGTCCATGACAAGACCGCGTTCGCCGTCTTCTTTGGTTTCGCTCGAATAGATCGAGAAGCTCAGCTCGTTCGGAGGGATGCGGACATCGGGCCCGGATACCGCGTTCAGAACGATGCCACCGGCATCGAGAACCATCGTCTGCTTCTGGGTGTCGCCGCTTTCAGGCACGCTCAGCCGCTTGGTGACGCCGGCGCGGCCGAAAGAGACATTGACGAAATAGTCGCCGGGCAAAAGGTGAAAGGAGGCCGAGCCTCCGCGCGAACTGGCAACCAGCGGCAGCTTGCCATCAGCGCCCGCAATCGGGCTGAAGACGTACCAGGCGAGGCCCTGCTGCTGCGGGCCGCTCTGGGGCGTGAGTTTGGCTTCGAGGGAAACGTCGCGCAATGTGCGCGCAGGCGAATTCTCGCCATTCGGTGCCACGAAAGCATTGAGCTTCGGCATCTTGACGCTGCCGTCGAGCTGCTTGAATTCCTTAAAGGCATCCTGTGCCGGGACGGCAGTGTTCATGCTCACAAGCATCGCGAAAGCCGCGCTCAATCGGCGAGCGGATGAAATGCCTGACATGAATACCCAACCGATTGACTTCCGATAAAACACACGCCACTTCAAAACCAATGCGGTGGCAAATTCAAGACCTACATCCCATAAAGCCCAAATGAAGGCAGTTCCCTAATGAAAACCGATATCAAGCTGGTCGACTATCTCGCGGTGCGCCGATCCATTCCCGCGTTTCAAATGTCGGAACCAGGCCCGGACAAGGCTGAAATCGAGGAGATTCTCCGGTTGGCGTCGCGTGTGCCGGATCATGGCAAGCTCGCGCCCTGGCGCTTCATCGTCTATCGCGGCGGGGAACGCGCCCGCATCAGTGAAGAGCTGCTGAAGCTCGCGCTGGAAGCCAAGCCGGACCTGTCGGAGGAAATGATTCAGGTCGAGCGCACCCGGTTCACTCGTGCACCCGTGGTCATCGCAGTCGTCAGCAAGGCGGCGCCGCATTTCAAGATCCCGGAGTGGGAGCAGTTGATGTCGGCGGGCGCGCTTTGCTTGAACTTGCTAATGGCGGCCAATGCCCATGGCTGGGTCTCCAACTGGCTGACGGAATGGTTCGCCTTCGACGAACGCGCCTATCCGCTGCTCGGCGTCCAGCCTGGCGAGAAGGTCGCCGGCTTCATCCATATCGGCTCCACAAGCTTCCCGCCGGTCGAACGCCCGCGCCCGGAGCTGTCGGAAACGGTGACCTGGATCGGCGGCGAGGACGCATGATGTTCTATACGACAGACACCAATCGCCACGGTCTGGCGCATGATCCGTTCAAGGCGATCGTCGCGCCGCGGCCGATCGGCTGGATCGGCAGCAAGGGCAGGGACGGTTCGCTGAACCTCTCGCCCTATTCCTTTTTCAATGCCGTCAGCGATCGGCCGAAACTGGTAATGTTTTCTTCCGCCGGTCGAAAGGACAGCGTGCGCAATGTCGAGGAAACCGGCGTCTTTACCGCCAACCTCGTCAGTCGCCATATCGTGGAGAAGATGAACCACTCTTCGATTGCCGTTCCCTATGGGGTCAACGAATTCGAACTTGCCGGACTGACGGCGAAGCCGGGCGAGCTGGTCGATGCCCCCTATGTCGCCGAAGCCTTTGCCGTGCTCGAATGCCGGGTGACTGAAATCCTCCAGCCCAAGGGTCTCAATGGCGAGACATCCGAAAATATTATGGTCATCGGCCAGGTCGTCGGTATCCATATCGACGAGACGATCATTCGCGAAGGCAGGCTGGATATGGCGTTGGCGCGTCCCATCGCACGCATGGGCTACATGGATTATAGCGAGGGCAGCGAGGTCTTCGAGATGATGAGGCCAAAGGCGCCCTGAAGGCGCCACTCATGCCTGCCGGAGAAAGGTTAACAAGCAAGGTAAACGTCCCGTAAACCTTTGCCCGATAAGGTGAAGCCTAGGAATTTGCGGGGCAAGAATCGCCTCGCCGATATCGGGGCGTTACGTGATCATAGAAGCATTCCTTCGCTGGGCTGAAACCGCCAAGGCAGAAAGCAGAACCCGGGCGGCCAATGCGCTCGGCAGGGCCTATCTGCAATCGGAGATGCCGGAGGAAGAGCGCGCGGCCGCCGAGATGGCGATGACCTATCTGCTCGACGATCCGTCTCCTCGCGTGCGGTTAGCGCTCGCAGAAGCGGTCGCGCATTCGACCGGCGCCCCGCGGAACGTCATTTTGTCTCTAGCCGAGGATCAGCCTGAAATCGCCGGGCAGATCATCCTGTTTTCGCCCGTGTTCACCGATGCCGATCTCGTCGATCTCGCATTGCGGGGTAGCGAAGTGACGCGGGTACTGATCGCGTCGCGCGGGGAGGTGCCGTGTGCCGTCTGTGCTGCGCTTGCCGAGATGGGCGGAGAGGTCGAAATTCTGTGTCTGCTCGAGAACGACGGCGCCTTGCTTTCGCAGGCCTCCCTCAAGCGCATCGCAGAGCGCATGGGCGACTGCGCTGACATACGCGGACTGCTTCTTTCCCGGGACATTTTGTCCGCAGATATCAGGCACCTGCTGATGCGGTACGTCAGCGAAGCGCTTTCGGAATCGCCTCTCGTCCAGAGTTTTGTCGGCAGCTCCAGGCTGCAACAGGTCACGCGTGAGGCGACGGAATCCGCAACCGTTGCCATTGCAGGAACGGCGCAGCACGAGCAATTGCCTGATTTCGTCGAGCATCTGAGGCGCAGCGGCTGGCTGACACCGGCATTCCTCATGCATGCGCTATGCTCCGGCAAGGTCGATTTCTTTGCCTGCGCGATCACCAATCTTTCCGGATGCGACGAACGACGCGTGCGCTCGATCGTTTCCAGAGGACGCGTCCATGCCCTGCGGGCTCTCTACGAGAGCGCCGGCTTGCGCCGAGATATCAGCACGATCTTCGTCGAGGCGACGGTGATCTGGCGCGAATCCTCCCGCAGGAACGGTATGGCGATGCTGGAAGATGTTTCTTCGCGGCTGATGCGAAAGTTCCGCCTTGCGGAGCCACGTCCGGTTGCTGCAACGCAGCTCCTCGACATGGTCGAGAAGCTTGCCAATGCCGAAAAGCGGCAAACTGCGCGCAGCTTTGCCGCCCTGGCGACGCTCGCCGCCGCGTGATATCCAGCCGGCGTTCTAAAGCGCGTCACGATCTTTCAGATTCGCTTCCCGCGCTTTAGGTCTTTGATTTTACGCATGTCGTTATCGTAAAACCGCCGCACACTTTTGCACGACATGCTCTAGGTTCCGAGGTTCATCTTGTCACTGACGATCGCTATCGAATCCCCGCGTCAGGAAGGCGTCATTCGCCTTCTCGACATGTCTAGCGCCTATGCGGAATCGCTCTACCCGGCGGAAAGCAACCATATGCTTGATCTGTCTTCGCTGGAGAAGGCTGAGGTGACCTTCTGGGTCGCCAGGGCAGAGGGGACGATCGTTGGATGTTGCGCGTTGGTGGAAGCCGGCGACGGCACGGCGGAGATCAAGCGCATGTTCGTCGATCCAGCCGCCAGGGGCCGAAGCGTCGCACGCAGGCTCATGGAAACGCTCGAAGCGGCAGCGCACGAAAAAGGTCTTTCCGCGGTGCGGCTTGAAACCGGCATATATCAACCGGAAGCGATCGGACTCTACCGGAAATTCGGCTATCTCGAAATTCCGCCTTTCGGCAGCTATCAGCCGGATCCACTGAGCCTTTTCATGGAAAAACGGCTGGAACAGACCAGCTGAGCAATCAACCCTCGGCAGCATCCCGGACATGCAATTGCAGTTCGGGCTCCTGCGCGTGCTGCTCCTCGGTCAATTCGGCTTCGCGAATCCATTCGCGCCAAATGGCAACGATGATGGCCATCAGCACCGGGCCGATGAAGAGCCCGAGGAAGCCCATGGTCTTCACGCCGCCCACAAGGCCGAAAAAGGTTGGCAGGAAGGGCAGCTTGATCGGCCCGCCGACGAGTTTGGGGCGAAGCGTCTTGTCGACAATGAAAAGCTCGATCGTACCCCAGAGGAAGAGGCCAATACCGGCCCAAAGCGAGCCGCTGGCGACGAGATAGATCGAAACGAGCGACATCGAGAGCGGGGCGCCACCCGGGACAAGAGCCATGACGCCCGTGAGAACGCCGAGCGTGATGGCCGATGGAGCGCCGGCAATCCAATAGGCCACACCGAGAACGATGCCTTCACCGATAGCGATCAGCGTCATGCCCATGACGGTAGAGCTGATCGTCGCCGGCACGACGCGGGAAATCCGTTCCCAGCGATTGGGAAGGATACGTTCGCCGAGCAGATCGACCTGGCGAACGAAGGTCGAGCCATCGCGATAGATGAAAAACAGGGCGATCAGCATGAAGAGCAGGGTCAAGACGACGTGGAAGGCGCCACCGCCTGCTGCGAGTACTGCCCTGTAGATATTGCCGATATGGGCGCCGCTTACGAGCTGCGCCAGCTCACCGAGTGAGCCAGGGCTGCCGACATATTGCGTCCACTGCTCGCCGAGCCAGGAGCCGACGACCGGCAAAGCCAGAATCCACTGCGGCGGCGGCGCCCCCTCACGATTCACATGGATTGCCCAGCCGAACCATTCGCGTACTTCTCCGGCCATGTAGAGGGCGGAAAGAACGATCGGCAGAACCAGAAAGGTCACGATGAATGCGATGGCGATGGTGGCGGCAACTGTCGTATTCCCGCCCGTTCGCCGGACGATATCGCTGTAAAGCGGCCAGGTGGCAAAGCCGATCACCGCGGCGGCCAGAACCGGAACGAGAAAGCCGTAGAAGAAATAAATGCCGGCAATGGCAATCAGAATCAGCAGCCAGCGTGCCGCGGAAATGGATGGGATCAAAGGCATGCGCGCATGCGCGCTCGGCCCCAGCCACCGGTGTTCCTTTGGCTTATGACGTTCAAATACACCCACCGGTCTTACTTCGCCCCAATTTACTAGATCATCCGGTTATGGGGTATGATCTAGGCCGTTTCAAGAGCAACGGCTTCAAGCTTCTTATTCAGCCGTTATGACAATAGCACGACTGCCCTGCGCGCCATAATCAAGGCCACAAAGCATCTTGAACACAAAGAACTGAGTTTCTACGTCGAATTGAACTGTTTTTTGGTAAGCAGGATCAGCAAATCCGTTCGGCAGTTGGCTCGCCGTCAGATATCCAGATCCTCCGCAAAGGCAGCGCGCTCCTGAATGAAGCGGAAGCGTGCGTCGGCCTTGGTGCCCATCAGATTGTCGACCGCGTCGCGGGTGCCTTCGAAATCCACTTCGTCGATCTCGACGCGCAGCAATGTGCGCTTGGCCGGGTCCATCGTCGTTTCCTTGAGCTGAGCCGGCAGCATTTCGCCCAGACCTTTGAAGCGGCTGATCTCGACCTTGCCCTTGCCCTTGAATTCCGTCTGCATGAGTTCCAGGCGGTGGGCGTCGTCGCGGGCATAGATGGATTTCGAGCCCTGCGTGATCTTGTAGAGCGGCGGTACGGCCAAGAAAAGATGGCCCTGGCGGATCAGCTCAGGCATCTCCTGATAGAAGAAGGTGATGAGCAGGGAGGCGATGTGAGCGCCATCGACGTCGGCATCGGTCATGACGACGATGCGCTGATAGCGAAGATCCTCCTCGCGGTATTTCGAGCGCGTGCCGCAACCGAGCGCCTGCACCAGATCGGCAATCTGCTGGTTGGCGGAAAGCTTCTCGCGACCGGCGCTGGCAACGTTGAGGATCTTGCCGCGCAGCGGCAGGATCGCCTGATTCAAGCGATTGCGCGCCTGCTTGGCAGAGCCACCGGCCGAGTCACCTTCGACCAGGAAAAGTTCCGCGCCAGCGGCGGAGTTCTGCGAGCAGTCGGCCAGCTTGCCGGGCAGGCGCAGCTTGCGCACAGCCGTCTTGCGATTGACTTCCTTCTCCTTGCGGCGGCGCATGCGCTCTTCGGAGCGCTCGATTACCCATTCCAGCAGCTTCTCGGCTTCGGCCGGATTATCGGTGAGATAATGGTCGAAAGGGTCACGCAGGGCGTTTTCGACGATGCGCTGGGCTTCGACCGTCGCGAGCCTATCCTTGGTCTGGCCGACAAATTCCGGTTCGCGGATGAAGATCGACAGCATGCCCACGCCGGAAATCATCACGTCATCCGTGGTGATATTGGCCGCACGCTTGTTCTGGGTGAGATCGGCGTAGTTTTTCAGGCCCTTGGTCAATGCGATGCGGAGGCCTGCCTCGTGGGTGCCGCCTTCCGGGGTCGGAATCGTATTGCAATAGGAATGGATCTGCGGGTCGCCGCCATACCAGGTGATGGCCCATTCGAGCGAGCCGTGGCCGCTTTCCTTCTCAGACTTGCCTGCAAAGATTTCGCGGGTGACGGTGAATTCATTGCCCATCGTCGCCTTGAGATAATCCTTCAGGCCGCCCGGGAAGTGAAAGACCGCCTTTTCCGGAACATCGGCGCCTTCCGGCGCCAGCTCGGGATCACAGCCCCAACGGATCTCGACGCCGCCGAACAGATAGGCCTTGGAACGGGCCATGCGGAAAACGCGGGCCGGATCGAAGCGGGCGTGATCGCCGAAGATCTGTGGATCGGGATGGAAGCGGACGCGGGTGCCGCGCCGGTTATGCACATCGCCCAACTCTTCCAGACCGCCGACCGGCAGGCCTCGCGAGAAGCGCTGGCGGTAGAGCTTGCGGTTGCGGGCAACTTCAACTTCCAGGTCGTCCGACAGCGCATTGACGACGGACACGCCGACGCCGTGCAGACCGCCCGAGGTCTCATAGGCCTTGCCGTCGAACTTACCGCCGGCATGCAGCTTGGTCATGATGACTTCGAGCGTCGATTTGCCGGGCACCTGCGGATGGTTTTCCACCGGAATGCCACGGCCGTTATCCGTGACGGTGAGATAACCTTCACGATCGAGATAGACTTCGATGAAATTGGCGTGACCGGCCACAGCCTCGTCCATCGAGTTGTCGATCACTTCGGCGAAAAGGTGATGCAGCGCCTTCTCGTCCGTGCCGCCGATATACATGCCGGGACGCATGCGGACCGGCTCGAGCCCTTCGAGAACACGAATCGAGCTCGCGCCATATTCCTCCGACGACTGGGTCGTCGGCGCCGCGCGCTGTGCGGGAGCAGGGGCAGGGGCAGGGGCAGGGGCAGACTTTTCTGCCTTTACCGCCGGCTTTTCCGCTGCCTCCGGCTTCGGGGAGCGGGGGAGTCCGGAGAAGAGATCGTTGCTATTGTCCATAGAATTTCAAGCTGCTCAGATTTGTTCTGGTGGGGCCAGACCCCTTCATTATCGCATTTGTCGCCGCTATTCGCGAATCACCGTGATTCTGCCAGAAACAGCGCACAAGAGCGATGGCGCCCCACGACGGGGCAGATTCATGAAAGAGATTTGCGTTGCCGGGTGAAGAATGGCAAGCCCGATGGCCGATCGGAGGAAGTATCCGCATGCCAATGTCCACAGCTCATTTGCCCGTTCTGTCCGCAATCTCGGGCATTTTGTTGCTCGCCACCGCCTCGGGAACCTCTGCCGATATGCTGAAGCCGTTCAAGGACGAACTGTTTTCCAGCCAGACGGTCATTGAGAGTCACGACAACGGCGCCTTCCAGACGATCGATTATCAGGAATTGCGGGATATCAACGGCCGCGACCAGATTCCGGAAAAGCGTGTCAAACTGGCTTATGTCGATACCGGCGTGCGCTGGAAGGCGCAAGAAGACGAAACGCTCGAGATCGGCGATCGCAGGGTCGATGTCACTCGCATAGGCCCCGCATCGAAACAGGCCTTTACCGTGATCTTCATTCACGGCCGAGGCGGCGACCGCCGGCTTGGCTCCAACGACTATACGTTCGGCGGCAATTTCAACCGGCTGAAGAACCTGGCTTACAAGAACGGCGGCACCTATTATGCGCCGAGCGTCAGAGGTTTCGACAGCAATGGCGTTGCCGATATCGCGGCGCTCATCCGCTATTCCTACGAGCAATCCGGCGGCAAGCCCGTCATACTCACCTGTGCTTCCATGGGGAGCTTCATCTGCTGGGGCATCACGCGCGATGCCGAAAGCGTCAAGCGGCTGAAGGGCATGGCGATCCTGAGTGGCGTTACCGATCCGGATTTCACGAAGAGCGCTTTCTACAAGGCAAAGCTGCCGCTCTGGTTCGCCCATGGCAGCAAGGATCCGGTCTACGCCGCGGCTGACCAGCAAGCCTTATTCGAGAAACTTTACAAGGCGCATTATCCCACGCGTTTTACGCTTTTCGAAACCGGAAATCACGGAACGCCGGTGCGCATGACCGATTGGCGCAAGGTGCTAAACTGGCTCGTCGATCCACAGGCATCGTGAAACACATCGCACAATTCGATTTATTTTCCGGATAAGCATTTTTTCAAACGATTTGAACAGGTTTCGGCCTTGTTCGCTAACTTTCCTTTGCTCCGCCTTTTTGTTAGTCCGATGGATGAAATAGGGGGAGAAACCGGAATGACGAAGACGATACGGCCGCTTTTGGCCGGAAACTGGAAGATGAACGGCACACGCGCGAGCCTGGATCAGATCAAGGCGATCGCGGATGGCGTCAAGACGCCACTGTCGGAGAAAATCGACACGCTGCTCTGCCCCCCGGCGACGCTGCTCTATGTGGCAACGGCGCTGTGCGACGACAGCCCGCTCGCCATCGGCGCCCAGGATTGCCATCAGCAGGTCAGCGGCGCTCATACAGGTGACATCTCGGCCGAAATGATTGCCGACTGCTTCGGCACGCATGTCATCGTCGGCCATTCCGAGCGCCGCAGAAATCACGCGGAAAGCGACATGCTTGTGCGCGCCAAGGCACAGGCCGCGCACGATGCCGGCCTGATTGCCATCATCTGCATCGGCGAGACCGCCTACGAGCGCAATAGCGGCCAGACGCTTGACGTTTTGAAGCGGGAGTTGATCGGCTCGGTTCCCGATGGTGCGACCGCCGCAACGACCGTAATTGCTTACGAGCCAGTCTGGGCAATCGGCACCGGCGTGGTTCCGACCAGCGAGGATGTCGAGGAAGCCCATGCCTTCATGCGCGCGGAGCTTATCGAACGCTTCGGCAAGGAGGGCGCAAACATGCGAATTCTTTACGGCGGATCCGTCAGCGGTGCGAATGCGCGCAGTCTTCTCGACATTCCGCATGTCAACGGCGTGCTTGTCGGCGGACAGAGCTTGAAAGCGGCGGACTTCCTTGCCATTTATGCCGCATTCGAACGGCAGTTCGCCTGAAGCAACAACTTGCCCGGAGTTCCGGCCTTAAAAGGGCTTGGAATAGGCGAGAGCCTCATGTAAAGAGCCGCGAGCTTTTATTTTTGATGCCCGCACCGGGCAGGACTGGATCTATGCAAACCGTACTGCTTGTCATCTATCTCATGATCGTCGTCGCCCTTATCGGCGTGGTGCTGATTCAGCGCTCCGAAGGTGGCGGCCTTGGCATCGGCGGCGGATCGGGCTTCATGTCTGCGCGCGGTACGGCCAATGCGCTGACGCGCACCACGGCCATTCTTGCGGCGCTGTTCTTCGCACTTGCGCTCGGCATGAACGTGCTGTCCCGCTTCGAGGCACGTCCGACCGACGTTCTCAATCGTATTCCGAGCACGGCGGGTCAGGGCAACGGTATCCTCGATTCGCTTGGTGGCCAGAAGGGTGCTGCTCCGGCAACCACCCAGCCGAAGCCGGCCGACAATAGCGGCGTGCCAAATAGTGGCGCCGTTGCTCCGCAATCGCAGGCGACGCCGCCGGCCGCGACGAATCAGGCAGCACCTGCGCAGCAGGCTCCGGCCGCGACCGGTCAGCAGACCGCGCCGGCGACGACGACTCCTGCGCCAGCCGACAACGGCGGCGTCCCGACCGGCAAGTAATTCCGGTCGCCAAAGATCACCCCCGGCAGGTCCTCGGATCTGCCGGTTTTGTTTTGTCCATATTCCGCGTTCTGTAGCCAAAATTCCGGAAACGAATTTTAGGGCTAGCGGAATCATTTGTGAAAAGGTATCCGGTGACTCCCATGGCGCGATATGTATTCATCACTGGCGGCGTGGTTTCTTCCCTCGGAAAAGGAATTGCGGCTGCGGCTCTCGGAGCGTTGTTGCAGGCTCGTGGTTATCGAGTCCGCCTGCGCAAACTCGACCCCTATCTGAACGTGGATCCGGGCACCATGAGCCCGACCCAGCACGGCGAGGTCTTCGTCACCGACGACGGAGCGGAAACCGACCTCGATCTCGGCCACTACGAGCGCTTCACTGGCCGCTCGGCCACCAAGACCGATAACATCACCACCGGTCGCATCTATAAGAACATCATCGACAAGGAGCGCCGTGGCGACTATCTCGGCGCGACCGTTCAGGTCATTCCGCACGTTACCAACGAGATCAAGGATTTCGTCACCGAAGGCAATGACGAGTATGATTTCGTCATCTGCGAGATCGGCGGCACGGTCGGCGATATCGAAGCCATGCCTTTCATGGAAGCGATCCGCCAGCTCGGCAACGACCTGCCACGCGGCACGGCTGTCTACGTTCATCTGACGCTGATGCCGTATATTCCGGCTGCTGGCGAATTGAAGACCAAGCCGACACAGCATTCCGTCAAGGAACTGCAGGCCCTCGGCATCCATCCCGATATCTTGCTCGTGCGTGCCGACCGGGAAATCCCCGAAGCCGAACGCCGCAAACTCTCGCTGTTCTGCAACGTGCGGGAATCTGCCGTCATTCAAGCGCTCGATGTTGCGAACATCTATGACGTGCCGATGGCTTACCACAGGGAAGGCCTGGATAACGAGGTGCTGGCCGCCTTCGGCATCGAGCCGGCTCCGAAGCCGCGTCTCGAACAGTGGGAAGAGGTCTGCAATCGCATCCGCACGCCGGAAGGCGAGGTGACCATCGCCATCGTCGGCAAATATACCGGCCTCAAGGATGCCTATAAATCGCTGATCGAAGCGCTGCACCACGGCGGCATTGCCAACCGTGTCAAGGTTAAGCTGGAATGGATCGAGTCCGAGGTCTTCGAAAAGGAAGATCCGGCACCGTATCTCGAGAAGGTTCACGGCATTCTCGTTCCCGGCGGTTTCGGCGAGCGCGGTTCCGAAGGCAAGATCCTGGCTGCCCGTTTCGCGCGCGAACGCAAGGTGCCGTATTTCGGCATCTGCTTCGGTATGCAGATGGCCGTCATCGAAGCGGCCCGCAATCTGGCGGGTGTCGAGCATGCCTCGTCGACCGAGTTCGGCCCGACCAAAGAGCCGGTGGTCGGTCTGATGACCGAATGGCTGAAGGGCAACGAGCTGCAGAAGCGCACCGCTTCCGGGGATCTCGGCGGCACCATGCGTCTCGGTGCCTATAAGGCGGCCCTGAAGAAGGGCACGAAGATTTCGGAAATCTACGGTTCCACCGATATTTCTGAGCGCCATCGCCACCGCTATGAAGTCAACATCGACTACAAGGATAAGCTGGAAGATTGCGGCCTGACCTTCTCCGGCATGTCACCGGATGGCGTGCTGCCTGAGACGATCGAATATGCGGATCATCCGTGGTTCATCGGCGTCCAGTATCACCCGGAACTGAAATCCCGTCCGCTGGAACCGCATCCGCTGTTCTCCAGCTTCATCGAAGCGGCGACGGAACAGAGCCGGCTGGTATAGAGCGCTTCACCGAAGCGCTCTAGATCTTTGCTTTTACGCAGCTCCGGACGGAAAACCGCTACGCACTTTTCCTGGAATTGCTTTGAGGACAGCAAATCGCTTGCGGTAGTCGCTCGGGCTTACCGCAAGCCTCTCCCGAAAATGATGGCGCATGGTGGCGAGCGATCCAAATCCGCTTGCCACCGCGACATCGTCAAGCGAAATAGCCGTTTGTTTCTCCAGGAGATCGCGGGCGTGCCGCAGCCGCTCGCTGAGGAGCCATTCGCCCGGCGCCATGCCGGTGGTCGCCTCGAAACGGCGCTGAAAAGTCCGCACGCTCATGCCGGCCCGCGCTGCAAGCGTCGCAATGGGCTGATCTTCCTGCAAACGCTCGCGCATCCATTCAAGCAGGGGGCCTAAACGCGCGCCCTCGCGCTGCCTTAAAACCGGCGTCTCGATATATTGAGCTTGGCCGCCTTCGCGATGCGGGGGCACCACGAGACGGCGGGCGACGCTATTGGCGGCGTCAGGTCCGAAGTCCCGACGTACGACATGTAGGCAGAGATCGATCGCGGCGGCACTGCCGGCGGCCGTGAGCACCTTATCCTCATCGACATAGAGAACATCGGCATCCACTGATATATCCGGATAGCGCGCCGCGATGGACTCGACATAGCGCCAATGCGTCGTCGCCTTGCGACCGGTGAGCAATCCGGCGGCGGCGAGGACCGCAACGCCAGAGCAAAGCGACATGATGCGGACGCCGCGACAGCTCGCCGCTTGGAGCTGGGCAATCAGCGGGGCAGGGACTGCCGTGCCTATACCACGCCAACCGGGCACGACGATCAGATCGGCATCGGCAATGACCTCGAGGCTATGATCGACCTGTACCGTCAGCCCGCCGGCGGCGCGCAGAGGACCATCCTCGATCGCGCAGGCGGAAAACCTGTACCAGTCGTCGCCCATCTCCGGTCGCGGCAGGCCGAAAATTTCGTAGGCGACACCGAATTCGAAGGTGCAGAGCCCGTCATAGACGAGGGTGACGACATGTGGGCCGTGAAGATTGGGGTTATTTGAGTTTGGCATGATATTGACGTTATATGGCATTTCGGCCAATTTCAACCACGGGATCGCTCAGGCATGAATGCACCGTACCAAAGAAGGAGCGTTCCATGTCTCTCGTCAGTGAAATCCCTACCGCAGATCCCAGTTTCGTCGCCGAGCACTATGCCAAGAGGCTTGGCTTCGAAACCGATTGCTCCGACGTCTACCAGTCCATGACATCGGGCAATGTCGATTTCGTTCTGCTCGATGTCCGCGGCCCTGCCATGTTTCAAGAGAAGCATATCCCGGGTGCGCTCAACCTGCCGCATGGCAAGATGACCACAAGGAAGATGGCGGAATGGCCAGAGGATACACTCTTCGTCGTCTATTGCGCCGGGCCGCATTGCAACGGCACCGACAAGGCGGCTTGGCGTCTGGGCACGCTCGGCAAACGCGTGAAGGTCATGATCGGCGGCATGACCGGCTGGGCCGATGAGGGTTATCCGTTCGCGAAGGGCTGAGCGCGAGGGCAGAGCTGGCATATGCCGGGTCTGCCCGTTTTTGCGACACTGCGAAAAACTTCGGCATCTACGTCATTTACCTGTCGCGCCGCTTTCCTTTCCGTGACACTGTGTGAGTAAGCATAACGGGAACAAAAGTATGATCCTCAATCCATTTGATGATGGCGTCGAGCGGCCGAAAGCGAAGATCGCCATCACCTTCACGCTGTTGATCGCTTTCAATATTGCCGCGTGGGCTTGGGCCTGGATCGCCTTTGCAGACCGCCCGTCTTTGCTTGGCATTGCGCTTCTTGCCTATATGTTCGGCCTACGCCACGCTTTCGATGCCGATCACATCGCCGCCATCGACAATGTCGTACGCAAGCTCATTCAGGAAAAGAAGCAGCCTTATGCCGTCGGCTTTTTCTTCTCGCTCGGTCATTCCTCCATCGTGGTGATCGCCTCGATCCTGATTGCCGCGACGGCAGCTGCCATGCAGAGCCAGCTCGATTCCTTCCACGATATCGGCGGCGTCATCGGCACGACGGTTTCGGCGGTTTTTCTCCTGCTGATCGGCATCGCCAATCTCTTCGTACTGAAAGGTGTTTGGTCGGCCTTCAGAAAGGCGCAGAGGGGCGAGAGGATCGCGGAAGAGGATCTCGACACGCTGCTTGCCGGCGGCGGCTTCCTAGCGCGCATCTTCCGGCCCATGTTCAAGATCGTAACCCGCTCCTGGCATATGTATCCGATCGGCTTCCTTTTCGGCCTCGGCTTTGACACAGCAACAGAGATTGGGGTTCTAGGCATTTCCGCGGCTCAAGCCGCGCAGGGCATGTCCTTCTGGACCATCCTCGTCTTTCCGGCGCTATTTACCGCCGGCATGTCGCTGATGGATACTCTCGACAGCACGCTGATGACGGGAGCCTATGGCTGGGCCTTCGTCAAGCCGGTGCGCAAGCTCTGGTACAATCTGACCATCACCGCGGCGTCAGTCGTCGTCGCCGTCTTCATCGGTGGCATCGAGGCTTTGGGGCTCATCGCCGACAAACTCGGCCTCGAAGGAGGTTTCTGGAGCTTCGTGGGCGAACTCAACGACAATCTTGCCAATTTCGGCTTCGCGGTCGTCGGCATTTTCCTTTTGAGCTGGCTGGTTTCGACGGTGCTCTATAAAGCCGGAGGCTACGACAACTTGCAGATCAATCGCTCTTGACGCATCATTGCGCCCGGGGATCGATCATGTTTTGACTGGACATCGTCGTCCGCGGCTCCAGTTATATGCGATGAGGGGCCACCACCATGATCCATGCAAGCAGTATTCGCAGCCTAGGACTGACGGCAGGCATCCTGTTCGTCATCGGCGCCGGCACAACTTTTGCGCAAACTGTCACGAATTGCCCGCTGCAGCCGACCGTCAGCACCGAACGCCGGACTTTGAATTGCCAGCCTGGGCTTAGCATCACCGTCGAGCGCGGCGCGCATTTCCACCTTGCTGACCGAAATCGGGATGGCCGGGTGGATGCTATCGTGCTCGACAGCAAGGCGGCCTTGGTCGATGTGGACAGCAGCCGTGTTCAGGGTGGGTTCGAAGTGGTAACGCCGCAGGCGATCGCTGCCGTCCGCGGCACGCGATGGGCTGTTGACGCGCAACGTGGCAAGACATCCGTGCTTGTGTTGCGCGGCCGTGTTGCGGTTAACAAGGTATCGACCGGGCAGGGGGTGACGCTCGGGCAAGGGCAAGGTGTTGATGTGGATCGCACCCGCTCTGCCTTGCGTGTCAATCCGTGGGGACAGCCGCGCATAAACGCCTTGATGGCACGCCTGGGCCAGTGAGATCCCGACGCCATGCGCAGACCATCGCTGCAAACGCTGATTGCGCTTCTCTTGACTGTCGCCTGGAGCCTGGGTCTTGGCATTGCGCATCTGCGCGGTGACATTCCCTTCATCGACGGCGCGGAAGCAACCCTTACAAATCTCCGCAATACGCTCGGCGGCCATAGCCAGCCGCCCGATCTTGTCACGATCGTCGCCATCGACGATGAGACCTCGCGAGTGGCGGGGCGCTATCCCTTGCCACGCGCCACGCTTGCCAGGATCGTTGATGCCATCGCCGCCATGGGACCCAAAGCCATCGCCCTCGACGTGCTTCTGGTCGATCCCGGTGACGAAGCCGGCGATACGGCGTTGGAGCAATCACTCAAGCGGACCAACGTCGTGCTGGCTGCAGCCGGCATCTTTCCCGAAAGCCGCCAGCGCGTTGTCGACAACAGCAACGAGCCTCTCGCCCGCGTGCCCAGCGCGCTGCAATTCCTCGAACCGCAGCAGCGGTTCGCCGATGCCGCAAGCTATGGGATCGTCAATCTGCAGACCGACAAGGCGGGCACGCCGCGTTTCGTTCCGATGCTGTTTCGCAGCGGCGAACGGATCGAGCCATCCTTTTCGCTGCGCGTGGTTTCCGCCGCAAGCGGCGAGCAGACGACTGTTCTTTCCGACCATATCAAGATCGGCGACCGCTCCATCCATACCGACGCCGGCTATCTCATGCCACTTACGTTTTATGGTCCGCGCGGTACGATACGCACCGTCAGCGCCAGCGCGGCGCTGAGCGGCCAGTTACCGGAAGCTGCGATCAGGGACCATGTCGTCGTTATCGGCGCGACCGTTACAGGGGGAGGAGATGTCTTTCCGACGCCGTTCGATCCCGTTCTGCCCGGTATCGAGGTGATCTCCACTTCCATTACGCATCTGATCTCAGGAGATGGCCTGGTACGCGACCGCAACGTTCGTTTCATCGACCTTTATTTCGCCGTCGGGCTGCCGATTGCCGTTGTCAGCCTTCTTTCATGGGGACGCAGCACCATAGGTCTGATCATGGTGCTGGGCGTCGTCCTCCTTTGGTTTGCCATCAACGTCAGCGCCTTCAAGCATGGAATTTGGCTAAGCGCCGCCCTTCCAATTGCGGCAACTGTCCCGCCGGCGCTGCTGTTTGGCGCGATCCAGCTTTGGCTCGACCGCAGACGCGCCACCCGCTTCGCCGAACAAAGTCAGCTGCTGCAGCGCATCCAGGCGCCTGGTCTGGCCGAGCATCTTGCGCGCGATCCCGGCCTTCTCGCAGAGCCGGTACACCAGGAGGCGGCCGTCGTCTTCATCGATATCAATGGCTTCACCGGCCTTAGCGAATCGATCGGCCCGACCGCCGTGCGTGAACTGCTGAACGGCTTCTACAATCTCGTCGACGAAGAAGTGACTGCATCCGGCGGTGCCATTACCAGCTTCATGGGTGACGGCGCCATGATCCTTTTCGGCCTGCCGCATCCAAAGCCTGCCGATCCTGCCAATGCGGCGCGTTGTTGCATTCGCCTGGCTCATCGGATGAGAGATTGGCTCTCGGCATTGCCGCAGGGAATAACCTCGCGAATCGGTTTCAAAATCGGCGCTCATTTCGGCACCATCGTCGCCTCGCGGCTCGGCCGTGGCGATCGTCAACAGATCACTGCGACGGGCGATACGGTTAACGTTGCCAGTCGCTTGATGGAGGTTGCCGCAGGTCACCATGCGGAGGCTGCCATCAGCGCCGACCTCTTGCTTGCGGCGGGTCGCGACAGCGCTCCCTTCAAAGAGGGGCACCTCAACGGCCCGATCGAAACAAGCCTGCGTGGCCGCGCCGGTTCTTTGACCATATGGCTGTGGCGCGGTCGGCCGTGACCCGCGAGATCTCAGCGCGTCGGATCTTATTCGTACCACATGGGAGCGATTGAAATCACGAGGAGGCAAGCCAAACAGATGTTGACCGCTCGCCATTGCCAAGGCGTTTTCAAGAGGTGCCCGAGCATTTGCCCCAGAGCACACCAAACCGCCAAAGAGAAAGCGGCAATAAGGCAGAAGGTCACGCCGAGTAGGAGTGCAAGTCTGGTCGGACTATCCGCCAGCGCGGCAAAGGAGGCGGCGGCGCCCATCGTCATGGCCCAGCCCTTGGGATTGTGCCAGAGCATCCAGACGCCGGCAAGGAAGCCTGTCGGCCTCACCATCTGCCCGGCCTCGTGCGGCCGGCCGCTTCTGCCGATTCGAATAGCGAGCCAGATCAAATAGAGCGAGCCCAGCGTCTTCATGGCGATTTGCAACATTGGCAAGGCCATCAAAACGCCACCCAGCCCAGCCGCCGCCGCACCGGCCATGGAGCCCAGGCCGAAGGCAAAGCCGCCCATGACAGGTATCGAGCGGCGGAAACCGAAATGCGCACCGGACGCAGTCGCGAGCGTGGTCGCACCGCCCGGCGTTATGGTGGAAACCAATGCGAAGAGTATCAGCGGCAGCAAGGGTTCGATCGTCATATCCAGCCTTTCTCTAATTGAAAAAGGCATAGGCGCCGCTCCAGCATCATGAAATCGAATATTGAAGGATCGATGCATTAGCAATTATAATGCCTGCATGATCCGAAACTTTGATATTGCCCTCATCAGAACCTTCGCCACGGTTGCCGACCAGGGGAGCATGACGATTGCAGCCAATATGCTGCATATGACGCAAGGCGCCGTCAGCCAGCAGATCAAGCGGTTGGAGGACATGCTCGGCTGCGCCCTGTTCGAGCGCGACAGGCGTGGACTGCGGCTGACGGAAGCCGGAGAACGGCTGCGCGGCAATGCCCGCCGCCTGCTTGTCTTGAATGACGATATCTGGGACGACATGACGGAAAGCACGGTTCGCGGTGGCGTCCGGCTCGGCGTTCCCTATGATCTCGTCGGAGCAACGCTGGCCCCCGTTCTGAAATCCTATGCCGAGCGCCATCCGCAGGTGGAGATTTCGCTGGTCTGCGCATCGTCGCCGGAACTGCTTGAAGAGCTGGGGAAGGGAGCTATCGACCTCTGCGTGGCGGAGGAGCCTTACGGCACCTCGCAGGGGGAATGTCTGGCTGTGGAACGGCTCGTCTGGGTCGGAGCGAAGGCCGGCAACGCCCATCGCAAGGTGCCGCTGCCGATCTCGATGGTCGCTGACACCTGTGCCTTCCGATCGTCCGTCTTTGCGGCGCTCAGCAAGGATGGTCTGCGCTGGCGGACGGTCTTTGAGAACGGCAATATCGAGGCGACCACGGCAACTGTGCGCACGGACCTGGCTATCACCGCCTGGCTCGCTTCGACCGTTCCGGCTGATCTCGATATTCTCACCGTCGAGCAGGGTCTGCCCGAATTGCCGGTCTTTTCGATCAATCTGCATTTGCCGAAAAGTGGCGCGACGCCGCAGGCGCTGGAGCTTGCCCGCCATATCCGCGAGGGCATGATGCGACCGCGCCAATCCGCGGCCGCCTAACTTCCGCCTTCTGGCAGGCCTGCCTATGCCGCCTTCGGCAGCGGACCGACATAGCGCGATTGCGGGCGGATCAAACGTCCGTCAAGCGTCTGCTCGCGGGCATGGGCGATCCAGCCGACCGTGCGGCCGATCGCGAAGACGCCGGTGAAGGAGCTGCGGGGGAAGCCGAGGGCATCGAGCAGCAGGGCGGTGTAATATTCGACATTGACGTCCAAGGGCCGATCCGGCTTGCGCTCTTTCAACAGCGCCAGCGCTGCCGTCTCGATCGCTTCCGCCAAGGCGATACGTCCAGCATCTGCCTGGCCGGTGGCGAAGATCGGCTTTAATGCCGTCTTCAGCGCATCCGCGCGCGGGTCGCGGACGCGGTAGATGCGATGGCCGAAGCCCATCAGCCGCTCGCCACGATCGAGCGCCTGCGACAGCCAGGCGCGTGCATTTTCGGGCTTTCCGACACCATCAAACATATCAAGGACCGGACCGGGGGCGCCGCCGTGCAGCGGGCCTTTGAGGGCGCTGATTGCTGCAAGCACGGAGGAGGTCAGGCCGGCCTGGGTCGAGGCGATGACGCGGGAAGCGAAGGTCGACGCATTCAAGCCGTGATCGGAAATCGTCACCAGATAGGCATCGAGGCCTGCCGTCTGCTCTGCCGTCGGCAATCGACCCGTCAACATGCGTAGGATATCACCGGATTGGGACAAGGAGGCATCCGGCTTGATCGGCGCTTCACCCTTCTGCAATCGCAAGATGGCCGGCAGGAAAACGGCCGGGGCCGCCATCAGGCGGATCGCCGTTCCAAAATCCTCGCCGTCAGCAACGCGCGCCAGCAAGGCCCGCACGGCGTCCACCGGCGGCAGTCCGAGCAGAGCGGCATCGGCAGCCTCGACATGCGGGAACAGCGCAACGCGAGCCGCGCCGAGTTGAGTTCGGATGGAAGCTGCATCGATATGTTCGTCAAACAGGCCATCCAGCAGCAGCGCCGCAACATCCTCGAAGCGGCTGGTTGCAACCAGATCATCGAGCGACACGCCGCGGATGATCAGGCGACCGGCAGCGCCGTCAACGTCGGACAGCTTGGTTTCTGCGGCAATGACATCTTCAAGACCACTTTTCATTACGGTTCTCCTTTGACTATCCGATTAGATCGGATCTATTTCTATTGACGTCAATCTTGATGCAATTGATCAATATGAGGACCGATGAGCTGGCTGACGGCAGAGCAGGCGCTGAACCTGCTGGGAACGAAATCACAGACGCTCTACGCCAATGTCAGCCGCGGGCGCATTCGTGCGAAAGCCGATCCCGCAGATACGCGGCGCAGCCTTTATTTCGCCGATGACGTCAAGCGATTGGCCGCCCGCCATGCCGGAAGGCGCAAGACCGAGGCGGTGGCCGCCGAGGCCATTCAATGGGGCGATCCGGTATTGCCATCGGCGCTATCGACCGTTTCGAACGGCAGGCTTTTCTATCGCGGCAGGGACGTGGCGATGCTTGCCGAAAGCGCAAGCCTCGAAGACATCGCGCTGCTGCTTTGGGACATGAAGCGGCCGTTGCGATTCGAGCAAAGCGAGGCGCGGCGGAAGCCGTCTTCCCTGAATAGCGCTTTCTCCATGCTTGCCGAGCGCATAACGGGCGATCTGCCGTCACTCGGACGTTCACTTCCGGCCCTCCAAAGCGAAGCTGAAAGCGTATTCGGTACGGTGGCCGAAGCATTGGCTCCCGGGCCATGGGATCAGCCGCTGCATCGACGTCTCGCGACTGCCTGGAACCGTCCGGATGCCGAGGATGTGATCCGCCGTAGCTTCGTCCTGCTTGCAGATCATGAGTTGAACGCGTCAACCTTCACCGCGCGGATCACGGCATCGGCAGGCGCAACATTATCTGCGGCCACTCTATCCGGCCTTTCGACGCTGACGGGTCCGCTGCATGGCGGCGCATGGCAGAGCGTGCGCACGCTGATCGCGCGGGCAGCCACGACGGGCGTGGATGAGGCGGTCCGCAGCTATCTGGCGGAAGGGCGGCCATTGCCGGCTTTCGGCCATCAGCTTTATCCCGACGTCGATATCCGTGGCGAGGCATTGCTCGGCTGCTTCACACTGCCTCCGCTCTTCGCCAGGGTTCGCGATGTCGGCGAGCAATTGGTCGGTGAGCGCGTCAATGTTGATTTCGCACTGACGGCGATGACCCACGCCTATCATCTCCCGGAGGATGCACCGCTGATCATTTTCGCGCTGGCACGGACGGTCGGCTGGCTTGCGCATGCCATGGAACAGGCCACCAGCGGCAGGCTCATTCGCCCGCGTGCGCGCTATGTCGGCCCGCCGGTAGGGTGATTTGTCCGCTGGCTGCGGTGATGGCTATATGGTCCCAAAGGAGCACAGATACGCGCTATGGAAAGAGGCTTTCGATGAAGGCTCCAATATCCGTGCGCAAAGGAGAGTTCGGCGTAGCGGCGTCAATCCGATAAAAATCGTGCTGCTTTCCTGCGTAGGCTTTCCAATAACTCGGAAGAGTGTCGTTCCAACTTTCGGTTGGCCGATATGGGTCGGCCTCTCCCCAGAGTACCATAGTCGGTATATTCAAAGGGGAGGTTTCCAAGCGCAGTCTCGTTGATGACACGCAGATCAAAGCCTTGAGCTCCAGCCCCTCCTTGACCGCATTCCATAAAACAGTTCCACCTGCGCTGAAGCCGATGCCGACGCACATGCGTCCATCAAGTTCGAGAAGTCCTCGAAGCGCTTGTTGCAAACCACCTTTATTGAAAAGGTGGTCGTGAAGATTGTCTCCACTCAGATCAGGGCGCCCGCTGAGGCTGGCAAGCTGTAAGCCGCGGTGCCTAAAGCCTCCGGCATCCAATAGTTCGACAAAGGCTTCCGGAAAGCCATGGATATCGCTAACGACCAACAAGTCTTGCGTTCTTGAACGGCACATAATCAGACCATTTTTTATCGTTTCGATAGCCGCATTGCCTTCGCGCCGAGTCGGTCGTACTGCGCTATGTCGGCGACCCTTATAGTGACTTCACAGGAAATGCAGCTCCCGCCACTCAGGTCGCCGGCAAGTGACAAACCGCTTCGATGTTGTGGCCATCCGGATCGAGAACGAAAGCGCCATAGTAGTTCGCGTGATAGTGAGGACGAAGCCCGGGAGGGCCGTTGTCGATGCCGCGGGCAGCAAGTGCCGCCCGGTGAAATTCGTCAACGATTTTCCTGCTTTCGACCGTGAAGGCTATATGTGCACTTGTTTGCGGTGCATCGCGCTGACCGATCCAGAAGAAAGCCTTCTGTCCAATGCCGTAACCCGCAAATCTTTCGCCTTCGGCATAAAGACGCTCTATGCCGATAGAGCGCAGTATCGTGTCATAAAAGATCTTCGATCGCTCGAGATCGCGAACCCCGATCGTCACATGATCAAGCACATCACCCTCCAAAAGTGAGATTGAGCTCGACTACCGCTGGCCAACGGTGCCAGCGTCGCGGTCGGCAAGCGCGACCCAGCTGATGACGAGTTTGCGGTTAGCAATCAGCCAGATCGTCGCCAGCGCGATCAAACCCACGACGATATTGGCGGCGACGAAGAGAATGGGGGCAAGTTGCGTGACAGGGCCGACATCGCCGCGTTCGACAAGGCGCATCGGGGCAGTCGCTAGTGCCGTTGCACCGAAGGTGAAGGCCCAATAGGCGGGGCTAAAGCCTTCCTTCATGATCCAGGGCAGGAGGCGCAACATGATCAGAGCCTGCAGCAAGCCGTAGCCGATCATTGCATGGACGAGCATATCGGGAGGGCCTTGCGTGACGCTGATATAGGCTAGTGCACCAACGGCCGGCGGAGCCAGCTGAATTCCAAGGGTCGGTCGCAGCGGCGCGGCCAATGCCGGTCCGGTCAGCAGGCGATGCAGCAGCGCGGATTCGATGGCAAGCCAGGCGAAGAAGCCGGCGCCGAAGAAAAGCTGCGCCCATTGCGGAAAGCCGAGTGCGGCGCCGACGATGGCGGTCACGAAGCTGCCGGCGACGCTTGGCAGGTAGAGCACGGCAGTGGTCGTCGCAATATCGCGTTCGCCCTGCCAGAGCCCACCCGTGCGCCAAACGGAGAATGCCAGTGTGTAGACGGCGCCAATCAGGAATATGGTTTCGGCACCGATGCGCGAATAGGGCAGCAGGCCACCGGCCACCAGCATGGTTGCGACGCCGACGAGGCCGATGAAGCAGCACTGGACAGGGTGCGCCACTTCCTTGAAGGCCTCCTCGCGCACAACCATCCATTTCAAAGCGTAGAGTACGATCAGCACCAGCCAGACGGCTAACGCAATAAAGGTCAGCACTTCACCGATAAGAGCCGGCAGCCGCCAGATGCGTGCACCCACGCGCCACGCATTGGCGAGACCAGAAAGGCCAAGAACCATGCCGAAAAACGAAGCTGGAACCAGCGGCAGTTTCAAAGACGCAGTCATATGCCCCCTTTTTGTGCCCTATGTGAGGCCCACCTTAAAGAGAATTGTGGCAAGGAATTCGAGATCGATGCTAAATCTATCAATGCGAACGGGAAGCAAAATACAGCTTTCCTCCAAGCCGGCAAAGCGCGATCATGGAGAAAAGCGGGGGGCTTCGGCATGCGAGATCACGGATGCGTGAGCATACGCATTTTTCTCCGCTCCATGGCTCCTGCATAGCTCTCCCGTCATTTGTTCATTGGAAAATATTGCGAAATATCTCTATGCAGTATTCAAACGATTGAAACCGTCCTAGGAGACTGAAACATGCAAATCGGAATGATTGGCCTTGGCCGTATGGGCAACAACATGGTGCAGCGCCTGATGCGAGGCGGTCACAGCGCCGTTGTTTTCGATGCGCGCCCGGAAAGCATCGCCGGGCTTGAACAGCTCGGCGCCACCGGCAGCAAGTCTCTTGCGGATTTCGTATCGAAACTTGCAAAGCCACGCGTCGTCTGGCTGATGTTGCCGGCGGCAATCGTCGATCAAGAATTGGCGGCGATCGTCCCGTTGCTGGAAGAGGGCGACATCGTCATCGATGGCGGCAATTCCTATTATCACGACGATATCCGCCGTGCCGAAGAGCTGAAGCCGAAGGGCATCCACTATGTCGACGTCGGCACCAGCGGCGGCGTTTTCGGCCTCGAGCGCGGCTATTGCCTGATGATCGGCGGCGAGAAGGATACAGTGCAGCATCTTTCGCCGATCTTCGCAACGTTGGCCCCCGGCGTCGGTGACGTCGCTCCGTCGGCCATGCGCTCGGAAGAGGCTGCCAAGAACAGCACGGCAGAGCAGGGCTATCTGCATTGCGGCCCGTCCGGCGCCGGCCACTTCGTCAAGATGGTGCATAACGGCATCGAATATGGCCTGATGGCCGCCTATGCCGAAGGCCTGAACGTGCTGCGCCATGCCAATATCGGCAAGCAGGACGCCGAGAAGGACGCTGAAACCGCGCCGCTCTCGCATCCGCAATACTATCAGTATGATCTCGACATCGCCGAAATTTCCGAAGTCTGGCGCCGCGGCAGCGTGATCACCTCGTGGCTGCTCGACCTCACGGCCGACGCGCTGCATGGCGACGCAGCCCTTTCGCAATATGCCGGCCGCGTTTCCGACTCGGGCGAAGGGCGCTGGACGATCTCGGCTGCGATCGACGAAGGCGTTCCGACGCCGGTGCTGAGCGCTGCGCTTTACGGCCGTTTTGCTTCGCGTGGCAATGACGATTACGCCAACAAGGTTCTCTCCGCTATGCGCGCCGGCTTCGGCGGCCACCATGAGAAGCCGGTCAAGTAATTGATTGGCCTATCGATCTGATGATTGCGAGCCGGGTGGGTCGAACCTCCCGGCTTTTTCTTGTCCGCTTTTGTTGTCTTAATGCTTCCAGCAGGAAAGCCGCGCCAAGCACTTCCCCCCGGGTAACTTCAGCCCAGCAGATCGGGTCGCAGAACCATGACTGGAGTGGGCGAGCCTATATCAAGCTGCGGCGCATGGGGCGGGCGGACGACCAGGCAGTCGGCGCGCGAAAAGACTTTCATCATCGACGAATCCTGCTTCGAAAAGGGCTCGGCGAGCCAGCCGCCGTCGGCAGCTTTCGTCAGTGTTGCGCGCACATAATCCTGTCGCCGATCGTTGGCGGGGAAGGGCACGGCGGCGCGCGCAATGCCTTCACGCTTTATCACGGGCAGGGATGCGAGCTTTCTTATCAACGGCTCGAGAAAGAGCAGGCCACAGACAAGGCTGGAAACGGGATTGCCGGGAAGGCCGAGGACATGCATGTCGCCAAGGCTGCCAACCATCAGCGGCTTGCCAGGGCGCATGGCGATGCGCCAGAAATCCAGCTTCATGCCGGCTGATATCATCGTTGCCTGTACCAGATCGTGATCACCGACAGAGGCGCCGCCGAGCGTGACGATGATGTCGGCCTTGGCCACCTGCGCCCGACCGATAGCAGCGGTGATTTCGTCGGTGTCGTCGGCGACGATGCCGAGATCGAGCACATGCGCGCCGGCATTGCGCGCCAGCGCAGCGATGCCGAAGGTGTTCGAGGCAATAATTTGCGAGGGACCCGGTTGATTGCCGGGCGCCACGAGTTCGTCGCCGGTTGCGAGAATCGCCACAAGCGGCCGGCGATAGACATCCAATGCCGGATGATTCATGGCCGCGGCGACCGTAAGGCGCGAAAAGTCCATCACGGTACCGGCGGGAAGCACGGCTTCGCCTTCCAGAAAATCCTGTCCGCGCGGGCGTATGTGCTGCCCTTTGCGCAAGGGGTAGCTGGTTTTGATACGATCGCCGTCTAGCCGTACGGCGTCTTCCTGCAGGAGAACCGAATCGGCGCCTGTGGGAACGGGAGCACCGGTGAAAATGCGAACTGTTTCGCCCTTGCCGACGGTTCCCTCGAAGGCATGACCCGCGGCAGAGGCACCGATGACCTGCAGCTCCGAACCCGGCATTGCCGCATCATCGAAGCGCAGCGCGTAACCATCCATCGCCGAAGCGTCGAAAGGCGGCTGTGTCAGGCGGGCCGTCAGATCTTTGGCCAGAACCCGGCCTTCGGCCATATCGAGCGGAACGCTTTCAACACGATGGATCGGCGCTGCACTGTCCAACAGGCGCGCCTGCGCTTCGGCAACGGGCAATAGGCTCATGTGTCAGGCCCCCGGATGGCGGAAATCCCCCGATTTGCCGCCGGATTTCTCCAATAGAGTGATACCGCCGATTTCCATGCTGCGATCGGCGGCCTTGGCCATGTCGTAGATCGTCAGGCAGGCGACCGAAACCGCCGTCAGTGCTTCCATCTCGACGCCGGTGCGGCCGGTCAGCTTTGCCATCGCGGTCACACGCAGGCCGGGCAGGGCGGCATCCTCTACGATGTCAACGGCAACCTTCGTCAACATGAGGGGATGGCAGAGCGGAATGAGATTGCTGGTCTGCTTCGCTGCCATGATGCCGGCAAGCCGCGCCGTGCCGATGACATCGCCCTTCTTGGCGTTGCCGTCGCGGATCAGCGCCAGGGTCTCCGGCTTCATCCTGACGTAGCCGGTCGCGGTGGCGCTGCGTGCCGTCTCGGCCTTGTCGCCGACATCGACCATATGAGCCTCGCCCGAAGCGTCGATATGCGTAAGACCGGCCTTCTCGGTGCTCATTTCACTCAGCCGCCAGAATGCCGGTTTCGCCGTTCAGAAGTAGTCTGGTTGCCGCCGTCACATCATCCTTGCGCATCAGGCTCTCACCGACGAGGAAGGTGCTGATACCCACGGCCTCGAGGCGCTTGCAATCGGCATGCGTGAAGACTCCGCTTTCACCGACCAGCAACCGATCCTCCGGCACCATGGGGGCCAAGTTCTCGCTGACCGTCAAGCTGACTTCGAAAGTGCGCAGATTGCGGTTGTTGATGCCGATCAGCGGGGAGGAGAGTTTTAGCGCACGCTCCATCTCTTCGGCGTCGTGCACCTCGACCAGCACGTCCATGCCGAGGCTGAATGCCTCGTCCTGAAGACGCTCGGCATCATCATCCGAAAGCGAGGCCATGATGAGGAGGATGCAATCGGCACCCCAGGCACGAGCTTCCTGCACCTGATAGGTGTCGAACATGAAGTCCTTGCGCAATGCCGGCAGAGAGCAGGCCGCGCGGGCAGCCGTCAGGAATTCCGGAGCGCCCTGGAAACTTGGCGTATCGGTCAACACCGAAAGGCAGGCGGCACCGCCTGCTTCGTAGGCCTTGGCGAGGGCAGGCGGGTCAAAATCGGGGCGGATGAGCCCCTTTGAAGGACTTGCCTTCTTGATCTCGGCAATCAGGCCGAAAGCGCCGGCATCCTTTTTGGCGAGCAGCGCCTTATGAAAACCGCGCGGCGCGGACTGTCCGGCCTGCATCGCCTTGAGGTCAGCAAGGGAAAGCCTGGCCTTGGCAGCGGCGATTTCCTCGCGCTTGTAGGCCTCGATCTTTTGAAGGATATCGGTCATGACGTCCTAGTCCTGTTCTTCCTCGTTGGAAACGGCGATAAGCTTTTCCAACGCAACGGCGGTGGCGCCGCTATCGAGCGAATGGGCCGCGAGCTTCATGCCATCATGAAGCGTTTCCGCCTTGCCGGCAATGACCAGCGAGGCCGCCGCATTGGCAAGGGCGATGTCGCGATAAGCGTTCTTTTCGCCGGCGAGCACGGCACGAAGAGCTGCAGCGTTGGCAACGCCGTCGCCACCCTTGAGATCGGCAAGGTCGGCATGCTGCAGGCCGAAGTCGGCCGGTGTCAGCTCAAAAGTGCGGATCTTGCCATTCTCAAGTGCTGCGACGGAGGTCTTGCCGGTCGTGGTGATTTCGTCCAGACCGTCGCCGTGCACGACCCAGACACTTTCCGCATTGAGATCCTTCAGCACCTCTGCCAACGGCAGCACCCATTGCGGCGCGAAGACGCCCAGCAGCTGGCGACGGGCGCCAGCAGGGTTGGACAAAGGCCCAAGCAGATTGAAGATCGTCCGCGTGCCGAGTTCGACGCGCGAGGGACCGACATGGCGCATGGAGGAATGATGCAGCTGCGCGAACATGAAGCCGATGCCGGCTTCCCGAATGCAGCGGGCGATCGTCTCCGGCCCGATATCGAGCTTGATGCCCAACACGGATTGCGTATCGGCGGTGCCGGCCTTGGAGCTCTGGGCGCGGTTGCCATGCTTGGCCACGGGTACGCCGGCGCCGGCGACGATGAATGCGGCCAGCGTCGAGATATTATAGGTTCCGACACCGTCGCCGCCTGTTCCGACGATATCGATGGCATCGGTCGGGGCTTTCACCGGCAGCATCTTGGCACGCATCGTGGTCACGGCGCCGACGATTTCGTCGACGGTTTCGCCGCGCACGCGCAGAGCCATCAGGAATGCGCCGATCTGAGACGGCGTGGCCTCACCCGACATCAGGATTTCGAATGCCTGCCGGGCTTCATCCCGCGTCAATGCCTCGCGATTGGCGACCTTGGCGAGAAAAGGCTTCAATTCGCTCATCGACTATCCATCCTCCCGACCGGGTCTAGCGGGACATCGCCTGTTCGGCGAGGCTCTGGTTGACCGTGACGGTATATTTGCCCTGCAGCTGGCTGACCATCTGATCGAGAATGTCGTCGCCGGCGGCGTTGGCGATCTGGGCAACCTGCTGATCGTCGTTGCTCAGCGCATCGGTCGTCGGATTGTCGTTGACATCGGTGACCTTGAGCAGGATCTGCGTGGTGTCATCGGCGCCGACGGCGCTTCCGGCCGTATCGACGGGACCGGAGAAAGCTGCAGCGATACCGCCGCGACCCAAAACCGGATCGTCCGTCGAGCGGGTAATGCCGCTCTTGCTTTCAACAGCGATACCAAGCGGCGCGGCGATATCGGCAAGCGACTTGCCCTTCTGCGCTTCCTGCTTCAGCTCGACCGCCTTGGCAGCGAGCGCAATCTTCTGCTGTTCGGCAGTCCAGTCGGCAACGGCTTTTTCGCGCACTTCCGCAAGCGGACGATCGTGATCGGGCGTGATGTTCGTCACATCGTACCAGATATAACCATCATTGCCGACCGTCAGAGGAGCGGGGTTGCCGCCCTGATCGGCCTTGAAGACTTCCGAAAGCAGCTGCTGGCGGGCCGGAAGGTCCTTGATCTCTTTGCCATTCTGATCAAGGCCGGTCTGATCGATCGAATCGACGGTGACGAGTTTAAGCTTGAGCTGCGATGCTGCATCCTGCAGCGATGCGCCGGAGCCGCGCAGGTCTTCGAACTTGTCGTGAACGCTGGTGATCTCGTTTGCGGCGTTGCTGAGCGCAATCTGCTTGCGAATATCTTCCTTGACGTCGTCGAAATTCTTCGCCGTTTCGTTCTTCACATTGGTCACGCGCAGGATCACCGGGCCGAACGAACCTTCGACAACGGGAGTGGTGCCACCTTCCTTGGAAACGGCGAAGGCTGCTTCGGCTACGGTCTTATCCGGAACCTGATCCTTGGTGAAGGTGCCTAGCAGCACGTCGGAAGGCTTCTTGCCCTGGTCGGAGACAAGCTGATCGAAGGAGGTCCCGGTCTTCAGCGCATCGGCCGCGGCATTGGCGAGATCCTTGTTGGCGAAGGTCAGCTGCTCGATCGTGCGGGTTGCGGGCGTGGTGAAGCTATCCTTGCGCTTGTCGAACTGCGCACGCACTTCGTCATCCGATACGCTGGCAGTGTCGGCTATATCTTCGGCCTGCAACTTCACAAAAGCGAACTTGCGATATTCCGGCGCGCGGTATTTCGACTTCACGCCATCGAACCACTTCTGCAGCACGTCGTCGGCCGGGGCCTTGACGGGATCGATATTGGCGTTGGTCAGCAACAGGTAATCGATGCTGCGGGTCTCGTTGTGATATTGCTTGACGGCATCGACAAGGACTGTCGGTGCGGTAAAGCCGTTCGATATGGCCTCGACAATCTGGCCACGGATCGCGACCTTGCTGCGCTCCTTGATGTAATCATCGGGCGATATGTTGCTGTTGTGCAGCAGCAGGTCGAATTTCTGGCGGTCGAAAGCGCCATTCGTTGCTTTGAAAGCAGGATCGTCGCCGATCAGCTTGGCCAGCCGATCCTGCGAAAGACCGAGACCCATATCGGCGGCAAGTTGATCGAGGGAAGCGCCGGCGACCAGCTGTGACACCGTCTGCTGCCCGATACCGAAGGCGCGCGCCTGTTCCGGCGTGATTTGCATGCGCAACTGCTGACTGATCGCCTGCATCTGTCGACGATAGGCGAGACGGAATTCATTGGTATCGATATGCTGATCGCCAACCGTGACAACCGTATTGCTGCTGCCGCCGGTGATGAGGGACCGCTCGACGCCCCATACACCAAAGGCTGCCGCAAGAAGAAGCAACAGGCCCTTGGCAAGCCAGGTCTGGGCGATTTTTCTCAGCACGTCGAACATCGGAAAGCAAACCTCGTCATCATCAAGTCTTCGCACGCGGCGAAACAATCGGAGTTCCTTAGAACAATCCGAACCGGAATTGAAGAGCCAGTGGGGAAATCGCCCGATGAGGCGCAGCTATGCCGGAACCTTTGATAGGCGACGGCGTTTTAGCAACGAGAAAACATGAGGAGCACATGATGGCAGACACGAAATCAGCTTCCACTCTCTCATCTTCGGCGCGGGCGCAGACGGAAACGGCAATGGAAGATCTTGCCGCCCAGGTCGCAGCATTGCGGGAAGATTTGGCAAAGCTTTCGCAGAGCGTGGCAGCCGTAGGGCAGGGAGCGAAGTCTGTCGTCACGGAAGAAGCCCAGGAACTTACCGAGCAATTGCGCGAACGCGTTCGCGAGGAGCCGATTTTCATGGTCGTCGCGGCAGCCGGGCTCGGCTATCTCATCGGCCTGCTGAATCGCCGCTAGCCAGGCTGGCTCTCTCAATTTGCAAAACTGCAGAAGGCGCAGCCGAGTGAGCTGCGCTTTTTTTATTGAACGTTAGAGGCCTTTGTTGGCGCTTCGTTCATACCTGGCTCAAAACGCCACCGGCGGCTGCGACATCTTGTGCCATCGCCATTTGTTGATCACATAACCCCTTGTATCGCATGCGCGCTTACTATACGTAGCAATCATTATAAGGTTGCTTATGAATAGCAGGCTTCTTATAGATGAGTTCGACACCCACTCTCGGCTTTCTTCTCCATGACGTTGCCCGGCTTCTTCGGAAGCGATTCGAGCAGCGCGCAAAAGATCTGGGCCTGACACGTTCGCAATGGCAGACGCTCGCCTACCTCGCAAACAACGAAGGCATTCACCAGGCTGGCCTGGCCGAAATGCTGGAAATCGAGCCGATCACCTTGGTTCGCATCCTCGATAAGCTCAGCGAACGCGGTCTGGTGGAGCGTCGGCAGCATCCAAACGATCGAAGAAGCTGGCTGCTCTACATGCGCGACGAAGCCCGACCATTGATGGACACGATGCGCGGTATGGGCGACCTGACACGCAGGGAAGCGCTCGAGGGAGCCTCGCAGGAGGATCAAGAACGCCTCTACGAATTGCTTATCCTTATGAAATCGAACCTGATTAGCGCCTGCCGTTCAAAGGCAGTCGACAAAGAGTTACAACATGGCTGAAGCTTCTTCCTCAATCCGCGTACCCGCGAATGCAAATTCCGCTGAACAGACTGAGGCCCCGGTGGCCGAGGCCCCGTCCTCCAATCCCTCACCACAGCCGGCGGCGGCTGCAGCGGCGGCGCCGGTCTCGCCACCAGAAATGCCTCGCAAGCGCCGCAAGCTGACGCGACCGGTGCTATTTGCACTGCTGCCTGTCGCGCTCGTCGTCGGCGGCTATTACTACGTCACCGGCGGGCAGATCATGTCCACGGACAATGCCTATATCCAGGCCGATATGGTTGGTGTTTCCACCGACGTTTCCGGCACGGTAATATCGGTCGACGTGCGTGAAAACGAAGTGGTGAAGAAAGGGCAGGTGCTCTTCCGCCTGAAGCCTGCTTCGTTCCGGATCGCACTGGACGGCGCGAAGGCGCAGCTCGGCAATGCCAGAAACCAGATCCTGAATCTGCAGGCGAGCTACAAGCAATCCCTGGCGGAAATCGCCCAGGCGCAGGCCGATATTCCGTATTATCAGACGGAACTCGACCGCCAGCAGAACCTGATTACCAATTCGGTCGCTTCCAAGGCAGCTCTCGACCAAGCCAGACACAATCTCGAAGCGGCACAGCAGAAGGTATTGGTCGCAAAGGCCACGGCCGCCGCGACCCTTGCACAGTTGGGCGGTGAAGGCGCTGCCGATCTGCCTGCGGAACAGAACCCGCTTTATCTGCAGGCCAAGGCCGCAGTCGACAATGCACAGCGCGAACTTGACGATACCGTGGTGAGGGCTCCCTTTGACGGAGTGACCGCCAACGTTCCCTCCCTGCAGGTCGGCGCTTATCTAACCTCGTCCCAGCCTGGTTTTTCGCTGGTTTCGACCACGCATATGTGGATCAATGCCAGCCCGAAGGAAACCGAGCTGACCTATGTGCGATCCGGCCAGAAGGTCGATATCTCCGTCGATGCCTATCCGGGTGTGACGTGGAAGGGCACGGTCGCCAGCATTGCGCCGGCATCCGGCTCCAGCTTCTCGCTTCTGCCGGCACAGAACACGACCGGCAACTGGGTCAAGGTTGTCCAGCGTATGCCGATGATCATCAGTATCGACGATATGGCGGGCAAGCCGCCGCTGCGCGTCGGGATGAGCGTCGTCGCCGATGTCGACACTGGCCACGCCCGCGGCTTGCCTGATTTCATCACCAACCTGCTGGGCCGCCCAGGCGGTCAGGATCATGAGTAACGCCACCACCGCCTCGCCATCGGCGCCAGTCGCCAACCGCGGTGCGATCACCGCCTGCGTCATCCTGTCTGTCATCATGCAGGCGCTGGACACCACCATCGCCAACGTCGCTCTGCCGCATATCCAGGGCGACGTTTCGGCCAGCGCCGACCAGATCAACTGGGTCCTGACATCCTATATCGTTGCAGCGGCGATCATGACGCCACCTTCCGGTTTCCTTTCGGCAAAGTTCGGCCGCAAGCGGGTCTTGCTGGTCGCCATCGCCGGCTTCGTCGTCGCCTCCGTTTTGTGCGGCCTGTCTGAATCGCTGATCCAGATCGTTGGTTTTCGCCTGTTGCAGGGCCTGTTCGGCGCCTCGCTCGTACCGCTGTCGCAAGGCATTCTGCTCGATATCTACAGTGTTGAGGAACGCGGCCGCGCCATGGCGTTGTTCGGCGTCTCGGTCATGGTCGGGCCGGTGCTGGGTCCCGTCATCGGCGGCTGGCTGACCGATAATATCAGCTGGCGCTGGGTATTCTACATCAACGTACCGATCGGCGCGCTCGCCTTCTTCGGCATCGTCGTCTACGTGACGGAAACCAAGCTCGATGCACTCGCCAAGCTCGATTGGTTCGGCTTCGGCATGCTCTCGATCGCGATTGCCGGCCTGCAGCTTTTCCTCGACCGCGGCGAGCAGCTCGACTGGTTTTACTCGACCGAGATCATCATCGAGGCGCTCGTCTGCGTCAGCGCCTTCTATCTCTTCCTGGTGCACATGTTCACGGCCGAGCGAAGCTTCGTCAATCCGCGGCTTTTCATGGACCAGAACTTTGCCGTCAGCATCCTGTTCATCTTCATCGTCGGCGTGACCTATCTGGCATCGCTGGCGCTGATGACGCCCTATCTGCAGACGCTGATGGGCTATCCAGTCGTCACTGCCGGCATCGTCATGGGGCCGCGCGGGCTCGGCACCATGTTCTGCATGTTCCTTGTGGGGCGCCTGATCGGCAAGATCGACACGCGCTGGCTATTGTTCATCGGCCTCGCGCTGACGGCCTGGGCCATGTACGACATGACGGGCTGGACGCCGGATGTTTCACAATGGACGCTGATATCGGTCGGCTTCGTTCAGGGTGCCGGCCTCGGCTTCCTCTTCGTGCCCTTGACCACTATCGCCTTTGCGACGCTGCCGGCGCAGATGCGCGGCGAGGGGACGGGCCTCTACAATCTCTCGCGCAACATCGGCTCCAGCGTCGGCATTTCGGTCGTCTCGATGCTGATTACCGAGAACACACAGGTCAACCATGCCAACATCGCCGCCTATGTCACGCCATTCAACCGCTATTTCGACCTCACGGCCGCGCAGGGCGTGAGCCCGTTCACGGCGGTCGGCAGGGCCTCGCTTGACGGCATGATCACGACGCAGGCGACCATCATCGCCTACATCGACGACTTCAAGCTGCTGATGCTGATGTCGATCTTCGCCATGCCGCTGCTGGTGCTCTTGCGCAAGCCGAAGGCGCCACCGGCGGTCGACCACAGTGTCGCGATGGAATAGAGCATTTCCAGGAAAAGTGCGAAGCGGTTTTTCCGTCCGGAATGCGTTGAGAAATCATAGGACAAGCGTTTCGCGATTCGATGGAGAGCGGAAAAGCTTGCCACGCAGTCTTTCCAGTTTCACTGCGTGGCCAGACGGCCGCCGGGCACCACCCCGGCGGTCTTTTTTGACCATGATTACGGGAAACGGCGGCTGACGAAGCGCGAGCCAGCAGCACCGAATCGCCAGAGCGGATCGATATTCTTCGTGATGCCGATGCGCTTGCCTGAGACGATCGGCACCGGTTCCGCCCGAGACAACGAAAATGGTGCCGCATCCAGCGAGCGACCGTCGAGGCTTATATCGATAGCAAGCGCCTGCGAAAGCTTTCCCGGCCCGTTGCAAAGCGAGACGATGTCGGCCAATCCCCGCCGCCGGATCATGTCTTCAATGCCGTTTTCCGGCTCGATCGCCCGGATGAGCACAGCGCTCCCCTTGGTGCAAACGAAATTCAAACACCAGTGAATGCCGTAGGAGCGGTAGACATAGACATGGCCGGCCGGTCCGAACATGGCCGCATTGCGCGGTGTCGGCCCGCGATATGCATGGGACGCCTCGTCATCGGGCCTATAGGCTTCCGTCTCGACGATACGACCGCCTATCCCCGCAACCGTGAAACGCATTCCGATTAACTCCGACGCGACCGCGACGGCATCTCGACTAAAAAAAGCGGCGAGGGCAGGGCCGGCGAGTGGCTTGGTGCCGAGCGAGAGGGAATGATCGTCCGAAGTCATGGGAGGAAACTATCCCGGATAGCCGAAGCCATCAACAGGACGCCGAACATCAAGTGCTTGGTGCGACGTGCTGACAATTGACAAAAAATAAGCATGACTTATTAATTGCTTGCTTCAGTCAGATTTGACCCCTGACCTGGCGAAGGTGGCCGGCCCTTTCCAGCGGCCGGGCCACCTTATTTTTAGCGCGCTGACGACATGAATTCCCCACGGCAGCACCTGAACCGACCGGCATTCCTCAATTGCCATTCCAGCCGACCTCGAGAATGCGAGGGAGCTAGGCGGAACAAGTTGACGCGGCGACCAAAGCTGCTAAAAAGCCAGCCGTCGAGTGATTGGGCAGAAAACCGGTAGCCACACCCGGTTTCGAAAAATCAGCGCTGCTTAGATTTTTCAGGCCTTTTCAGTTGCTTGGAAGAGTGTCCGAGTGGTTTAAGGAACCGGTCTTGAAAACCGGCGTGCGGGAAACCGTACCGTGGGTTCGAATCCCACCTCTTCCGCCAGAAGCTATTGTTTTCATTATATAATTTCTAATATTCTGCGAAGATTCCATGCTCATACCCATATTGAATGAGCTGCCTGTAATGAACCTTATTTTTTCGTATGCAGCTGTTTGGCAGCTTTCTTTTTAGGAGCAGCTTTCGTCTGTGCCTGCTTCTTTTCCGCTTCACGCTTCTTTCTTAAATCGTCCACAGCACGAATCATCGTATCGAACGCGTTCTCCATTTCATTCTCCCCGCTCCGTTCTTGCAGGCTTTGGCCTACAAGTCTCGAAGCCGCGACCTGCAGCGCTCCGCGAACCATTTTTCGGTGGGCAATCTGCCGCGAGAGCCAATACTCATCATGATACTCAATAGGATCTCTGGGAGGGTCCAGCGCGACGCCGATCGAGTGATCGGATGGGAAGCGCCCCGCGACTTCGTCAAAGGCCACAGCAAGGTTCACAACGTCGGCGCATTGCGTGATAATTTCATGAGGCTTCCCCGCTCCACGGACGATCCTGATGACATTGACAGCAAGTTCAATGACTGAGCGATTGAAGCGCTCTTGGGCATAATCTGTGTCAATTTGTTTCTGCGTTCGTTCTGAAACGACGGAAAGCTTTGGTTTATCCTTATCGTCGGTCATCAAAAAATCCTGCCGCTTCCTCGAACGGCAGGATTTAAGAGTTCGCGATCCTTAGCAAGTTCCATATTACCCGTGTCTCGCGACTTTATTCAGGAAACCGCTATCGCGGACCCGTATATCTGCAACAACGTAGCCAAGCGCTATTTCCTCAAACTCATCTTTCGTGATCGTATGTTCGATGATGTAGAACGGGTTATCGTGCTTCATAAGGACCTTGCCCCGAGGCATCGATTGGACGCGAAACAGATCCGGCCCAATCCCATTATGCATGAGATAAATTCCCTCACCGCAATAACGTTGGGTCGGAGCCAGTAAGACATAATCATGAGGACGTATATCGGGAGCCATGCCATCGCCGATGACGCGATGAACCCAAAGCTGGTCGGCGGGTTGCCGTTCTGTAAGCACCGAAAGGACGTTAAAGTCGTTCATACCGCCCTCCCAATGGCATCCAGGGCATGCTTAAGATTGTTCTCGTCGTCGCCAATGTACCCGCTTTGGGTATCATATGCCAAGGCGATCCACCGTGCCTTCTGAGACGCTTCCTCAAACGTTTTCGGGACGAAGTCGATTATTCGGCGCTCTATTTCCTTGAGCTCGTCCGAGTTCGCGCGCGCCTCCTGTAGGGCATGTATATATCCGCATTCAATTTCAATGCGCTCGCGTTCAGCTCTAAGGGCATCGAGTTGGTTTAAATATTGGCGCATCCTTTCATGGTAGCCGGATTTTATCTTCTCCCGCGTCTCAGAGTTCCGATCTCCCGGAAAGATCGAAAGCTGCGCATCCATATGAGATTCCACGCGTTTGGTGACCTGCTCGGCGCTGTAGGCATAGATTGGATCCCAAACGTCGGCTCCGTTGCCGTCCCGTCCTTTCAGACGGCGCCCGACCTGAATGCGTACAATAGGGCAAGCCTCCATCGGGGCCGAGTCGTGAATCTCACTAACCCTATTCCAAGCAGCGTCGTAGGACACGAGTGCTGACGCATGCAGATCGAGTAACTCTCCTAGCGAACAAGCGGCATCGCCTTCCGAATTGTCGATCGCTAAGATGCGGGTTCCATCTTTGGCACCGGTGGCGGGAGCCAGCAGGACCCTCTCTATTCGTCTGCGTTTCGCTGCCTCTTCGGCCGGATCAAGATGCTCCATTGTTATCAACGCGGAGCTAAAATCTTGCGCGATGGAAACATCAAAAGAGCTTCCCTCACGCACATCCCTCATTGCATTTAAAGCTTCGCGGATATGCCAGTGCACACGCTCCTCGTCTGTCATCTTGTATAAATCGTTGTCCTGTTTGAACTTTCTTCTGTCTTGGAGGTCGGTCACCACGAAATTGATAGCGAAACCGTACTTTTCCGACGGAAAGATCTGAGCGTGCATTTTGCCATCGGCATATGAATTCAGCGCTTGTGCAAGTTCCCATCCCAGCCGGTTTACCTTGTCTACGGCGCACTCCTCGTTTACGCCCACGCCCATCGGAAAAGCACCAAAGCCTCGCGACATCGGCCTTCCAGCTGGCATGACGTGGGCAAACCATGTTCCGTCGTCGCACTCTGCCATCACCTCCGACAGTTCTTTGCTAAGACGCCTTGCTTTTTCCCATGGGTGCTCATCGTGCACTTGTGGGAGCACCGAAAGCATAGAGAGCGCGCCTTGCACATCTCCTGCTTTTAGAAGCTTCGAAAGATCTCGCAGAGCAGTTTCCGTAGGCATAGCTTCGCCATCGGCCGTAACAGCATAGTTCGGCATTGTACTGTCCTCTTGTTGTAACTTTACACTTTTGATATAAGGACAACAAACTTTGGAAGTCAACACTTTTGATATAAGGTTGCTAATTTTGCCTATAACCGCAGAACAATGCCGCGCAGCTCGTGCCATGTTGGGATGGTCACAAGATCAGCTTGCCGGAACGTCAAAAGTTGCGAAGGCCACCATCGCGAATTTTGAGGCTAACAAGCGTTCTCCTTACGAGAGAACGTTGCTTGATATTCAGGAAACTCTAGAAGAGGCCGGAATAGCGTTCCTCGGCGACGGCGAAACGGTGGATGGCGGTGTAGGGGTGCGGCTGCGGAAATGACACTGGTTCCGGTATGCCGATCGCTTCATGGATTATGCGCAAGATGCGCTTTCTATGATTCTTCAGGCGCAATCTGATGAAAATTAAATCAAACGAAATCAATTAGTCACAGACTAGGGTTGAATTCGCCACTGGTAGTCAGGCTCGAACAAGTTTATGTAGCTACGCGTTATGCCCGTAGTGATACGGCCATTTAGCTCAATTGTGAGCGATAAGGAGATCGAGATGTCCGTAAGGGATGTAGCAGAATACATCTTGCGGTTGTGCGGCGAAATGACCGCAATGAAGCTTCAAAAGCTGGTTTATTACTCACAGGCATGGTCGCTTGTTTGGGATGACCGTGAACTTTTCCCTGAGAGAATTGAGGCTTGGGCCAACGGTCCGGTGTGCCCTGAGCTCTACAACGCGCATCGTGGACATTTCACTGTGACGAGCGTGGGTGGCAACGTGGAAAACGTCGACGAGCTCGGCAGAGAAACGATAGATGCGGTACTCGGCGCATATGCCGATAAGTCGGCGCAGTGGCTTTCTGACCTTACTCATTCTGAAGATCCTTGGATGGATGCACGCGAGGGGCTCGACCCGGGCGAAAGAAGTTCCCGTCGAATTACACCAGCCGCGATGGTTGAGTATTATGGGGCCCTTTAGCTTTGGCAAAATCAGACAAGAAGCAGCCGCGGTACAAGGTTGAGCCTAAAGTCGAGAAAAAACCGAAGTTTGATGACTCAAAGATAAAAGGTGCCCCATTATCCTGGCGCTTTTCCCATTGCGATAAGGGCGGTCAATTCTCCTGGTCTAGCATATATGAATCGGGCGACCTGCAAGAGGTCATCGAACGATTGGCGGCAGTGGAAGGCCTTTCAGAGCAAAAGCTCGGGGAAGACGGTTCTCACTCAATCGAAATTCACAAGCTTAGCAAGGCCGCAAAAGAGCGGCTGACCGCGATGCAGCACGACGATCTTGATTCCGTTTTTTCTCTTAGGGTCAGCGGGCAGAAACGGGTGTTCTGCATTCATCACGGAAACATTATGCGCGTGCTCTGGTATGATCCCAAGCACGAGGTCTGCCCTTCTGTCAAAAAGCACACATAGTCCGTCGCTTACCATCGACAACCGTTTTGAGCTGGCCGAGTTCGAACGCATCGTCCAGCTCTACCATGAGCGTGGCCTTCCACTCCTCCTTTACGCGAAATCTCGCCATCGACATTCGCGCAACCTCTGATAATTTGATTCTGCCAAATGTAATTGGAGGGGAACATGACGGATTTGACCGCGGCACGGGCCGCAGGCGAAAGCATCGAGCAAGTGGCCTTTAAGCTGCTGATTATGGTGGGAGAGGCTGAGAAAAAACTAACGGGTTCGGGATCGACGGTGCAGGGCACTGATCGAGCATGGATATTAGATACATTTGCTGAATGCCTGCAAGCCGCTAGAGGATATCGATAGCGGCTGACGGCGTTGACCGATTGGGTAAGCGGCCTTCGCAATCTAAATGCTGGCATGAACCATGCTCACGGTCGTTTAGGCCAGTTTCAGCAATCTGTTGTATTGCTCGTTGTGCGAAACTGGCGCCCCCAATCGAAGTTTCGCATGAGGCGCCATGATAGCGTTTTAGCTCTCAGCTCAATTAATGATCTTTGGCGGCGGCGTCAAAGGCGTGCGATACCTGGGAGTGTCGGTCGGCTGCCGAGAATTTAATCTATGAGGCTTCCAGATGAGCGGTCTCCGTAGTTGGTTGCCATGGCGAGAAATGAAAAAGAGACAACCTAGATGAGTGTTTTACGTCATTTCACTATCAATGTTCCGGCACATGTCGGACTACAAGATCTATTCAAAAGTTGGGTGCTGAAGCATGCGAAAAGGATCCACGTCATCGCGAAAGATGAGGCGGAAGCACTTTCGCATCTTTCAAACGTCTACGCCAATCGCATCGGTGGGCATGCAACACTCGACTTCAAAACGGCTCATAGCGAGGAAGCGGCGATAATCGCCGGCAAGGTGGCAATGGCTCAAGTACTCTGTGGTTCCATTATCATTGATGGTTTAGTGGTGGTCGATACGCCAAGCCTCGCTGGCGGCGGAAGCGTTACTACCAACATCTGGGTTGTTGCCCACGAAGGCGGCAGATCCAGAGTTGCGCGTTTTTCGGCCAACGCAGAAGTCAGCTTTGGACCGGGTACGATCGCAGACGCGCTATTCGAGCTTTTCTGATGAGACAATAAGGGAGCAAGCAATCCATAGAAGACGCATCGATCTAGGAACGGATGCCTTCATGTTAGCCACCGTGGGCGTGCCGTAACGGGTCGAAGACGAGATGAGTTGCCGCAGAGGGGTGGGTGAACCCCGCGGAGGGACGCAGAATAGGGCACCGAAATCTCCGCAGCTCTCGTTGATGATAGTCATGCTGCCCTCGCCATCCGCATATATCGCTGAACAGTCCCATAGCTAAGACCGGATTGTTCCTGCACCCATGGTAGCCATTCGCCACGAGGCAGGCGAGATCTGATCTCGATGAGTTTCCGGCCCATTTCGATCGCCTGCTCACGATTGGCATTGCTGCGCGCCCGACCGACTTCGGGAACCTTGTTCTTAAGGGTGCTGGCAGTGTCCTTGGCTGACATGCGCTGCTGAGCATAGGTACACAGACGCCAGTAGATTGCACCGGCCAGGGCGTGACGCTGATTGATGACGCCGCGAAGCTGGTTGATGGTGGCAATGATCGGCCCGAGCGGAATTTCATCCCACCACTGCAGCCACTCCGAGGTTCGCTCCTCTACCCACTCCGGACAGGCCCGTATCAGGTCAGAGACGGCCCACAGCGTTACTTGGTCGATCAGCGCATTATTTCCCCGTGTCTCGCCCAATGTCGTCATGACGAGCCGGAAATGGCCTTCTCCGTATTTCGCCAGGATCTGGCACATCGTGGAGATGGCACGGGTTTGCCCAGGCAAGGGATAGACGTTGCCTGGGATGATTTCGATGTCGTACTCGGCGCAGATGGCACGCACCATCACTTCAGCTTTGGCGTTGTGCTTCATGGAAGTCTCCCAATGAAAAAGGCGCCCCGAAAGACGCCTAGCCGTTAACTACCCATGCAAACATACTGGTAGGACGTTGAGGGCGCGGATGCTGAAAAATTTACCGTGAAGGCCGCATTTGTCTGGGATGAGATATAGAACGACTGGGCAATTGACGTTGCCCCTACCGGCGTTACAGCGCAAAAAGCTGTAGTCGGGAAAGCGACGTCAAATGTCAGAGTGCAAGAATTGACAGTTCCGGTTCCGGTCGTGAAACGACCACCATGCTTGGAGGAATTCCCACTCATTGATGGACTTGTGCCGCACGCCGAAATCACCTGCGTACCGGCTGTCGAGAGAAACTGAGATGCCCTAGCCGCTCCATTCACGTCAAGAGAGTAGGCCGCTGTTTTGTTGATTCCTACGCCTGTTGTGGTGATGTTGAGGGCGTTATATCCGCTAGTGCCCAAGAAAAGATTGTAAGTATCGTTCCCTAGGATGATTTGGCCATGGCCAGAAAATGCATTGTTGAACACACGCCAGCTCCGGTCACCGGCTGAATTGTACCAAGACAGGCCGGTATTCGGCGGCATGGAGATAGCCGGCGCATAGCCAGAAGATGTGTCAAGCGCGCCGCTGCCAACGACCAAACCCGAATAGGCAACGCCACCATTGTAAAGCATCGATAGATAATTACTGATGTTACTGACGCCTGTATTGCCGACACCGGAATTGAGCCGTAGGTTTTCGGTAACGCGGCTGCCAGGACCAAAATTCGAAAATGGATCGGTTTGAACGGAGTAAGCCGATTTGTTTTCGATGCTGTTCTCATCATTGACATGCAAACCGAAGTTGCTCGTTGCGGTAATGTTCGCTTGCTCATAACGGCACCATGAGGCGACCTGAGCATTGACGGTATTGTCGGGAACAACCAAGCACGTGTTAGCGATCACATTTTGACGGCCGCTGCCAGTATTGTCCGACGTCCGCGTTGCTGCAAACACGGTGCTGTTGCTACCGACAGGATCGATAAGATAAGCTGTCGTCAGTGAGGTATTAAACCCTGGCATATAGGTAGATGGCCACGTCAAGCTGCCATTGACCTGCAAATTCGACAAGTTCAGTTGCGAAGAGGTCGCAGCCCCGGACAGGTTCGCAAACGAAGGTTGCGCTAAGGTGGGCAAGCCAGTAGTGCCGATTGATGTAACAAATTGATGGATACTGGCGCTACTGCCAAGACACCGCCCAAAAGGCTTGTCGTTGGTGTCGGAAGCCGCACAGATGATAATGTTCCGGAATTGATCTGACTTGCGTCGATGCTCTTGTTCGTTAGGGTCTGCGGATCCGTGGTGCCGACTATCGTTCCAGAGGGGAGAGATTTACCGCTATCAAGAAGCGAGCGCCCGTTCGTCCCTCCCCATGTAGCGACATTGCCAACGACGGATGTTGATGGGCCGGTAATCGTTCCCGACCCGATGGGGCCAAATGTAATATTTCCGGCCCGATAATAAAGCCCCGTCGAAGTAAGCCAGACATCGCCATTGTTAGGCAGATTGGGAGCTATACCCGGAAGAAGTGCGAATCCGGATGTGCTTACCGTAGACGGTGCGGTTTTCAGGGGGCCGAGCATGGTGCCGCCAGCCTGGTTAAGCGGCGTATATCCGAGGACATCTTGCTTTGCAGCGAAATAACTATTCCACTGCCCGGCAGTTGGAACTTGCCCGTAGGTGAGCCCTGGGGAGGATTGGGCGAAAACCACGCTCGGCAGTGCTACAGCCACGGCAAGGGATATGAGAGCGTTCGTATATTTCATAAATTGGCTTCCTTCTAAGGGACGGGCGCGTCATCACGACGGGCCAAGAGCGCTTGCCTAAGGCGCGGTTCGGCTGTGCTGGTCTGGAAAATCAGTTCCCGAACCGGCAAAAATCAGTTTCCACTTCCTGGAAAGGTGCTGTGAGACCGCCGAATGATCTTCGATCCAAGCCTTGCCTGTGATTTCGGACCAAAGCCGAGCTGAAAGACGGCATAGCCTGGTGACTTCATCCAAGGATATCTTCGGATCTGGCACGAAATAATCCTGCAGCGCGCGCTCCATTTCGACGACCTTCTGTGCGAGATCGTGCCGATTATGGTCGAGCGCTGCAGAGAGCATCTCTCCGATCATTGGTAATGGTGATTCAGCGCTGGTCATTGGGTGCCCACCGTGATGAGTTCGAGCGTCATAAACCACTTGCCATTGGGGACAAAGGATTCGAGTTCGTAGACGATGGCAGATACCTGCCATTTGCCGTTGGCCGGCGTCAGATCACTTTTCACCTCGACCAAGCCGAGATGCTTGACGGCGGGATTGAAAAGGCATCGGACGATGACCTTGGCCTCGGAAAATTGCGGATAGCCTACCAAGCCCGTCTCCGGAGAGATCAGGATTGCGTCCCCTTGCCGTGGTTGGCCACGGGGAGAGATCACCATCGTATTCCGTTCAAAGATCAGATCGAAATTTCCGTGACGGGCGATGCCATGGCTTGCGTCCAGGCCGTGCCTCCGAAATACGGGTTCGAAAGCTTGACGTTGACGCCATTATTCTCGAAACCAAAGCCCATCTGCTTTGCTAGGTTTCCCATCATGCCGGCAGCATCTGCGGAACCGCGCACGCTCAGTGGTTGCGCCGGTTTGACGGCCACAAATGTTCCTGGAGTGGCTAAGACGCGGAGCGCCACGTTTGGCTGACTGTTGCCATCGACAAACGCATCAAAGATGCGACCGCCAAAAACAAGAGTCATGCCGCTTTCAGCATCGCCGGCTTCGACGGTAATCGAGTTATTATATCGGGCATTTAGCTGCGAGCCGACCGTGCTCAACTGATTCATCATCGAAAGAGGCAGGCCCCAGATCGACAGATTCATGGTTCTGCTCGATGCGCCACCGGTAGCCTGAATGGTCGCAGACGTCCGGAGCCCTGAAACCGTGGCCCGATTGTTTCGACCGTCGCCAAACGCCCCGTTCGCGAGATCAAAGTTCACGGTGATGAGTTTTTCAGTGAAGCTCAAGCATCACCTCCGGATGAGATGACTCCCGGCCCAAGGAGATCAAGACCGGGAGCCGAGTGCCAGGAAGCACGGGTGACCATCCCCAGCAAAAGCGAAGAAGGAACTGTGATGGCCTGCGGGTGTTCTTCCGCACACCGCCCGCTGGTGCGCCCGTGCCGGCTGGACTGCGATGAAAAAGCACGGGAACTCATGCTTACACCTCCGGAACGGCTGCGTTCGCATCCGCCTGTAGGGCAACATAAGCATTCCTCAAAGGCTCGATAGCCGGCGCAACGATGGGATCGTCTCGGTATTTGCCATAGCAAGGGACGGCGCGCATCGGATCGTTCAACAGCCGTTGACGCTGGCGATAGTCATCAGACGGATGGATGCTTCGATCCATTGTCTGCAGAAAACTCAACTGAGCAAACAGAGGGCTCAAATCGTTCAGAAGGGATCGAATGCGATCCTCCACCTGGGCGGCCAATGGCAGCAAGATGGCCGACGCAGCGTTTTCCATCCGCTCTTTCGACAGCCGGAGTATGTTTTCCGCGTTCTCGGCAGATTTCTCCAGCACTTCATGCGCCGCATCCGCCGCATTCTTTGCTTCTTCAGCATCAGCAAGACGCTGTTGGGCGTCTTTGAGGTCGCGGTCAACGAGATCCTTTCCATCAAGAACGCGGGCGGCGATGCGCTCGGAACGCGTATCGATGAGCGTGGTGACCTCCGCGGCCAGTTTGTCGATCTCATCGAAGAAATCCCAGCAGCGTTGCTGCGACTGCTCAAGAACCGAAGCGATACGATCACGCTCCCGTTTTGCCTGATCATGCGCTTCGATCGCTTTGCGCAGCTCCTCGCGTAGTGGATCGCTGCCGGAAGGTGGCAGAGCAGATCGGGCGAGTTTCAGGACCGTGTTCCTCATTTCTCACCTCCGATAAGACGTGCCGCGTCGGGGAAACGCTCTGCAAAACTCTTCTCCTGGGTTGCCGTCATCGAAACGCGCTTCTTTGCCTTAGGCGGCACGTAGCCCTTGATGCGATCGACGTTGGGAAGCCAATCAAAAGTCTTGTCAGAAGCTCGCTCTACGCCCGTCGTGGGCATGCCCGGAAACGAGAGAGGGCTATCCTTGGCCCCGCGATCCTTGGCCGCTTCCATCCGTTTCAATTCCGCCCGTTCTTCATCAGAGAGCTTGGCACGGTCGTAATCGTCTTCCTCATCATCGCCGGTCTCGCCTTCCATGCAGGCATCACGCAGCGCCGCCCAGCCTTCCGGGGAAAGCTTCGAAGCCAGTTCGCGGAGGAATGCCATGCCTGTCTCGCCAGAAGAAACCACGTCATCGGGATCGGCATCCATGGCAAAGCGGGTAGCGTCGAATTTGCCGCCCTTGCGGAAATCCTTGACCAGCGTCTTGAGCGGCTTGCCGGGAACGCGACGGATATTCTTCGGCATGGCGTCGAAGGCTGCTTGCGGAGCCGGCCGCGTCAAATGCGGATTGCTACGCAAAAAGATCTCGAAATTGTGCAATTCGAGGTCGGATAGAGGATCGATTGGATGGCCGTGCATAAGGGTTTCCTTTCAGTGCCGGACGAATGGTTGAGAAAAATGGGCGCCGGGCATCGAGGCCCGAGCACGGGGCGATACTGCGGAGGCGGCAACCGCTTCGTTGCTGATGACCATGGGTCCCTTTTTGCCGAGAACCTGAAACACAGCTCCGGCAACGGCGTTCGCAACGTCGTCATGAAATGCAGCGCCGGGAGGGTGATCGATGATATCGCGACCGCTGGAGCCAGAGCGCCGCTCTAGCTCAATGAGCTGGTTTGTGGCTCTCTCGTTGTCGAGAAGGCTGATGCGGCCGGAGTTGATGGCGGGCACCATCGCGGCATAGAGTTCGCTCTTGGGCGCGGTGCTGCGCTCGTAGGTGACGCCGTGACGGCTGAAGGGTTCCTTGCACCATTCACCGCCGAAGTTGTCGCCGGTCACCGAATGAATGCCATAGCTCTTCAGCAGGTCGCAGTAGTCCTTGGTAACGGCTTCCGGGCTGTAAGGTGGCTTGCGCTCGCGTAGGACGTCCAGAACAGCCCTGTTGCCATCCTTGTGCGCAATACCCAATGTCATGCTGTCGGAACTGCCACCTGAGGGATCGACAAAGCCAAAGTAGCGGATGCCAGGCTCACGAGGGCGTTCCACCACGCCTACATCAACTGCAGCTTCGACCACTTCGCGGGAGAGCAGCGTCTCAACGTCGGTTCGGAATTTGCCTCCATACTCTGCGCTGGCTGCCGATGCATCGCGCTCGTAGGCTCGATCGATGACGCGCTGGGGGAGGGTGCTGTTAAGCACCTTGGACTCCGCATTGGCGATCAGGATCAGGGGATCACCGTCTGCCTTGAAATCCCTGCGGTAATTCGCCCAAAGCTCTCCACGGCGCGCGTAGGGGCTGCTGATGCATACCAGAGGCCCTTCTGTCGTTGCCAATGCGGGGCGGGCCGCTGCAAGGATTTCCTTGTCAGGGTTTTTGGAACCCTCGATAGACCAAAACGCGATCTCGTCGCAGATGATGGCGATGGCGGTGATCGACCGAATGGTTTTGAAATTGGCCGGTACGATGTTGATATCAACGCGCGTCGAAAGCCTGATTGCGTCCGCGGTCGGCTCACCCTCAAGCAAGGCGCTGAGATCGGGGGAGTGCTGAAGGATGCCAGCAACGTGCATGAACGCTCGGGACGCCTGATAGGTGTTCGCCGCAAGCACGGGAAGCACGGCGCGCTCACCAGGGGCAAGGCAGTCCGTCCAGTCAATGCAGGTTGCCAAATAGGAGCCCAGGACGGCTGCAGCACGCGTCTTGCCACTGCGACGGCCCGCGACTGTCCAGAACTCCTCAACGCGTTCCCGGGGCTCCTGTGTGCGCCCCGTGACGAGGGTGAATAGCTCTCGTTCCTCAGCCGTCAGTGTCTCGCCCATGGAAGCCATCAGCAGAGCACGCCAGATGGCCCAGGACTCGCCGGCAATGGCTTGTCCTAGCAACCTGTCATCGCTAAGGGCTTCGCGCAGGCTGATCAGAACCTTCATGCAGCGACGCCCCTGCGGCTGAAGATATCGGACTGTGTACGGCGCGCCTGTTTACCCTTGGGCTTCCTGAGGGCTGCTAGGGTCCTTGTAACGGCATTGGAAAGACGGGTGATCTCAACTTCGTTGACCGTCTCGCCACGGATCAGGGCAGCCTGTAATTCCTCTGAACGAACCGTGAGCGCTGCCGCCTGTTTCACGAGTGCCTGCTCGGATTCCGAGAGGTTGGAAGCGCCGCCCATTTCATCAGCGAAGGCCATGGCCAAGTCGCGATATCGTCTTGCGGAAGCAGATCGACCGTCAATGCCGTCCAGCAACGCGCTGCCGTTGGATACACGGCTACGAGCGGTTTGCTTCAGGCTTGCGATGTTATTGCTATCCGGCGGCATTTTCAGAAGTCCCTACAACATGGGTACGGACTATGGATATCTCATTTAAATAACAAAAATGCAAATAATTTCAATTGAACGATTAGGAGGATACGTCCTTCACACCCTCCGACAAACGTCAGCAAACGTCAGCAACATGAAAACTTTTTTGTGGACCAAACATTGGCTGGAGCAGAAACAATGTTCTCTAATTCGCTCACGCAACAACGAAACACATCCGACTTGCCGCGGTCTAATGCCGGATGGCGCACAAAAATTCTATGTTTTAGCGCCCGCGTTCCTCCTCTACCCGCTTGTACAAACTGAAAATTCAAGGAATCTGGTTGCATTAGCACTTCGATACAGCTCAGGGGACAGGAAATGAGGCAAACCAATATTCCGTCTGTTGCACCGGCCAATGCCATGCCCATAAGTATTCGCTGCCCATTCTGTCGGCACATGGGCTCATTCTTTGCCATCCACGGTGTCTCTGATGTACGGGAGCACACTCCCGTGCAATCCGCCAATGGCCCCGGACTGTCTGTGAGAGTGTATGGCGTGAGGCGGTGCCCAAATGAAACCTGCAATCGGCTGGTGCTATTTGAGGGAGATAACGACAGCAATAGGATCTACCCACCAGAGGGATTAGATTTTGATGATACCAACGTTCCACAAAACATCGCTGCAAGCTTGGAAGAAGCGCTTAAATGTCACGGCGCTGGCTGCTATCGCGCTTCGGCGTTGCTGGTTCGCCGGACACTTGAGGAGCTATGTGCGGACAAAAGTGCCGCCGGTGACAACCTGAAGAAGCGCATCGAAGCTTTGAAATCAGCCGCCATTATACCCCCTGGTCTTCTGGAGGCTGCGGACGAGCTTCGTGTTCTGGGAAATGACGCCGCCCACATTGAGGCCAAAGACTATGACGCTATAGGCCAGAAAGAGAGCGAGATCGCGATCGAACTCAGCAAGGAACTTTTAAAGGCCGTCTATCAATACGATAATTTGGTCTCGAAACTCAAAGCGCTAAGGAAACAACCAAGCCCATAGAATATTCTAGCGATCTGCACTTGGGCCGAGGGGATGCAATTTGCGCTTCTTGTAGATCACGCAGCTCCTCGTTTTAGAGATATTAGTTCCCCTGATTTGGGAGCTGGTGGCCATATGGGCTCCGCTGCAATCTTCCTGATGAGCGCTGGCATGATGTTGATTACTTCCGCAGAAGGCCTGCCCTCAGCCCACTCGAAAAGATCAAGCTGCTTCATGCCGCACCTATCTCTGTTTCAATGAGGCCTTCGAGATCAAACGGGGTTAAGTTTCCGCCCAGAAGGCTTCGAAGGCATTCGTCCACCTTGGACCTGGGCACATTCAGGCTCGCGAGAAAATCTCTGCCCTCGCTGAGAGATTCCGGGACGGGGTACGGCTTGAACATATCATCTTGGCCCAATGACTGGTTTGAAGTTTTTTCCGTTCCAAAGCCAAATGTTCCTTTTCCTTCTTCTAGGTCCTTCATCTTGTCCTTATCCTTCTCCTTGCTTCGAAGGGGCTTCGAAGGGGCTTCGTGTGAATCGGAATAAGCAAGCTCGAACTCCTCAAGGCACCGCTCCTCGGGGAGATGAAAGGGGAGGCGGTACTTTCCATAAAAACCCAATGTTGTCATACAGATAGGAAGCATGGAAAGCTGTTCGGCAATGCCGCGGACACGCTTATCTTTAGGCGAGAGCTGAGGTGCAATCTGATCCGATGCCATCTCGCAGACCCAAACCAGATCCCTCTCGTAATCGTAAGCACAGATTCCTGCTTGGATGAGGCTTGAAAGCCCCTTCGATGCCCCTTCTATGGGGCATCCGATCTCATGGGCAATATAGGCGACCGGGACGTAGTAGAGGCCCAGCATATTCGCGTGACCGCTGGTCGTCAGGTGGTAGTGAACGGCGATCGCATTCAAGTCACCGCGCACAGACTTTAGGTCGGCTTGCCAGATCCGAGGCGGAATAGAAGCGAACTTCCTCAACCGGAGATCCTCCTAACCTTGTGGCTTTCGGCAATTGCAAGGCACGCCTCTAAGGCGCTCAAGCCGAACATTTTCCGGAGAGCTGGGACAAGGGGAACCGGCCGACCTTCAGGCGGTGTAAAGACAAGAAACTGAGCAGCCTCGCATACTGCATGGCTATGCTCGTGCTCGGGAGGAGCAATTGGGATCTGGGCCATTATGCAGCCCTCGACTTTGACGCGAATTTGGCATCAGGCAGCGATGCCAAATGCTCCTTCACGCTGGTGAAGATAACGAGGGTGCGTCGGCCACTCTTCTTAGCCTGGTAGACACCGCGGCGAAGCTTGTCCTTCACCGTCCATTCAGATTCTGCTGTGTACACGGCAGTATCTGCGATTGAAAGGAACTGAGGTTCAAGTCTTTTAGTATGCATATGCGCGTTCTCCATTGACAACCACGCACAAGCAAGTAGCGATGTATATGATTTTATTGAATTAGTGGATTGTAGTGACAGCGTTTCCACCTGGTGGATTGAAAGATGTGCATTTCCACTAGTCGCCTACCATTTTCGACGCGTTTTGCTGACACGCCCATCTCGAACGGTCTTGAAGTCAACCTGCGATCCTGTCATCGGCACTGATATTGCGGCGATCAGGCGATACGCCGCTTCATTCGTGAGATTCAATTCCCGCGTGCTATAATCGAACACAGCTCCCGCATAGCCGGTCCATCGCTCGACAGGCGCCGAGAGTTCCACAATTGGCTCATGAGGCAAGCCTCGGGCCATAAAGCCATTTATTGCCGATATAAGAGACTCTATTGCCCCCACATCGGCCTTGGCGTCATTGCCGGTCTGAATGCCGACCTGCGTTGCCACCTCGCCGTAGTTGGGATCAGCCGCCCAGTTTGACAAAGATGTGACAATGGCGCGGTGTTCAGCCAAACGTGCTGGGAGCACGCGAAGCATGACTTGAATCGCCTCGACCAACTCCTGATTTTCATTGATCTCTTCGGCCCCATCTTGTCTTAGCGATGCTAATACCCGCAGGTTCTCGAGAAAGACTGCCAGATCGCGAACTTTGCGCGGACCCGGCTTCGGACACTTGCCATGTGTCCTGATAACCTCGTCCAAAACTGCCTGGGTGCGCTCTTGTGTGAAATACATCACGCACTCCTGCGCATCGGAGTAACGTTTGATCCATTAGGCGCTGGCTTGGTGCAATAAGCTGCCCACGCGTCCATAATTGCGATACGCTTCTTGAAAGCGTCGCCTCGGGCGTAGGCGCGCTCTACTTTGTCACCAACGGTGTGACCAAGGGATATCTCGGAAAGCTCCCAGGGAAAGTTTGTGGCTTCCTGTGCCCAGGTTCTGAATGTTGCACGGCAACCGTGGGCGGTCATCGCTCCTTTCCGTTCCATGCGGGCAAGAAGCGCGAGAATAGCGTTGCCGGAGAGGTCTTTCCCTGTAACGTCATTGGGGAAGGCATATTCACTCTCAGCTACTTCACCGCCGATCTCTGATGCCATTGCTCGGGCTTCGTCGAACGCCTGTAGCGCAGCTGGAGATAGAGGCACCTTGTGGGGCTTGCCCGTCTTGCTGAAAGAGGGGATGGTCCAAACGCGTGCCTTGCGGTCGATATCGGAAACCTTGGCATTCCGCACATCCGCTGTTCTGACGCATGTTGTGATAAGAAAGCGCAAGGCCAGCGAAGCCATACCCTTACGATTGAGAAGCTCCGAGAAAAAGGCGGGCATTTCCTGCCAAGAGAGTGCCAGTTGATTTCTGGTTGGCTTGATCTTTTCTTTGGATGCTAGAAGATTATCCAGGTGCCCGCGCCACCGTGCTGGGTTCTCTCCGCTACGGTAGCCACTGACCGTTGCCCACCCAAGGATGGATTCAATACGGCCACGGACGCGGCTAGCCGTCTCGGTTTTAGTCGACCAAATGGGTTCAATCACCTTCATTACGTGCGCAGTCGTGATGTCTGCCACAGACATTTTACCGAGCACGGGATCGGCATAGGTTTTGATTGTGCTGGACCACTGCTTGGCATGGATCGGATTTTTCCAGCTTGGCCGATGTTGTCGAATATAAGCCTCTGCAGCCTCGGCAAAAGTCATGGTCTTTTTCAGTGCGGCCAGATTTTGAGCAACCTTGCTGTTGCGCTCCTCGATCGGGTCTTTTCCCTCCCGTACAAGGTTGCGATATTGCCGAGCCAGTTCTCTCGCTTCGGATAGGGAAACATCATTTGCCGAGCCCATCCCCATATCACGAGGCTTCATTCCTGGCATCTGATACCGGAAGATCCAAGACTGTCGTCGTGCACCATCCTTGCTTTCCGTTACCTGAAGATAGAGGTTTCCCCCATCCGCATGGAGGCCAGGCTTCTTGCTCCTGAAGCTTGCTGGCAGGCGATGAATGGCTCTAGTCATGATGCGGTTCCCATGTCCGTACCCATGTTCTTCAAGCAACGCGTACCACCTTCTGCAACCGAAGACAACTATCATTCATGAAAAAAATCATTTTAAAACAACGATTACAACCGTCAACAACCGCTAGAAACAGTTAGTAGGACAGACACCTCTTCCGCCAAAGGGCCTTCCCAATTTTTGCGTTCTCGTAAAATCCAGGCACGTCACAATCCGCGCCCGTGCCTTGTCATGTCCTTCGCAACACTAAATTCGAAGGAGATGACAATGATCCGGCAGGGCATCGCAATCGTGTATCATAGCGGCTACGGACATACCGGTAGACAGGCCGAGGCCGTCAGGGCAGGGGTCGAAGAGGTTGGTGGGGCGGAAGCGATACTATTGACCGTGGACAGGGTGGAGCGCCACTGGGATGATCTCAATGCGGCGCAGGCCATCATCTTTGGCTCGCCGACCTATATGGGAGCGGTCTCCGCGCCATTCAAAGCATTCCAGGAAGCGACGTCGAAGACCGTTCTTGCGAGGGGCTATTTGTGGAGGGACAAGATCGCGGCTGGTTTCACTACCTCGGGGTCACGATCCGGTGACAAGCTTTCGACGCTGATGCAGATGGTAATCTTCGCAGCCCAGCATGGAATGCATTGGGTCGGTCTCGATCTGCCGCCGGCCAATTGCTCTTCGACGGGCTCGGAAGAAGACATGAACCGCCTCGGCTTCTGGCTTGGTGCGGCAGCGCAGGCGAATACGGACGAAGGTCCGGAGACTGCGCCGCCCGCATCCGATCTCGCCACAGCCCGCCATCTTGGCCGGCGGGTGGCGCTGACGGCGCTGCAGTTTGCCCGTGGCCGCGAGGCCAATCCATTCGCGCGCGAGTTTGCTGCCAATGAATGAGGTTACGTCCGACCCGATCTTCTCCGAGCTGCGTCCGCGCCTTGTCAGGCTTGCCTATAGAATGCTCGGATCGGTCGCGGATGCCGAGGATATCGTACAGGATAGCTGGCTGCGCTGGATGGCAACCGATCGCGCCTCGGTCCGAGAACCGGCGGCATTCCTGCGGACTATCGTTACCCGGCTTTGCCTGAACGAGTTGAAATCGGCCCGCCGCCGCCGGGAATCCTATGTGGGTTCCTGGTTGCCCGAGCCGATCTTCGATCCGGAGGACGGCGATGCCGCTGACGACATAACCATGCCGCTGATGTTGGCGCTAGAGCGTCTTTCGCCTTTGGAGCGGGCCGCCTTTCTCCTGCATGACGTGTTCGGCATGGATTTCGACGACGTCTCGCTGGCGATCGGTCGCGAAACGGCCGCCTGCCGCAAGCTTGCAAGCCGGGCGCGGGCGCATATCACCGAGGCCCGGCCGCGCTTCGCCATCGGCAAGGAAGAGGGGCTCAAGCTTGCCACGGCCTTCTTTACTGCGTCGAGAACGGGTGACATGGCCTCTCTTCAAGCGCTGCTTTCGGAGGATGTCATTGTCTATGCCGACGGCGGCGGCAAGGTGCCGACATCGCAGCGACCACATATCGGGCTTCCTGCCACCATGCGGCTTCATGAGCAGCTGGCACAAATCTTCCGGGCACAGCCCTCGCAACTGATCCACTATGCGATCATCGATGGCTTGCCAGGCTTCGTGACGATAGAGGGCGGCAACATCGCGCAGACCACTTCGCTGCAGATCGAGCGGAAAAAAGTCGTCGCCATCTATTGCACCCGCAACCCGGACAAGCTGAAGCACGTTATCGGGCGGTAGAGTCGGCGGCATCTATCGCGACGAACTACTGATGCGACTTGATACAAGCACTTGAAAGAACTGCTCCAAATCTGTCCATCAAAATCCCAGCGCAATCCCAAACCGAGTGCAACTGTTGCAATCCGGACCGACGCGTGGCGATCAGAAAGCAGTCCACTACCGGAGCGAAACAGTTTTGAACGAGACTACTTGAAGCCGGCATTGCTTTACTGAGCATTAACCATGATCTTCGGAATTTCTTCGGTGCGCTCAATTTGCATCGCAAAATGGACAAACTGCAATCATGATTAAAGCACCGTTAGGTGATTGGAGCGTAGCAGGATACCGGAACGAGGGACTACCGGTAGCGGACCTCCGTCAAAGTAATGAGTAGCGGCTTGGGACAGATGACATTCGAAAATCGTGCGGTGACATACACAACGGCCATGCGTTGGTTTGCTCTCTCACTGATGTGCGCAACCATCACGGCCTGCGGAACGACGCAGAAAGCGCCTAGCAAGCGCCAGCACGGCAAGGAATATTTCTCCGAGAAGGAATATGGCGTGAAGGCGAGCCCTCGCGTCGTCAATAACGGCCCGGTGCCGAAGGGCGGCGGCCGCTTCATGGTCGGCAATCCCTATCAGGTGAAAGGCAAGTGGTATTACCCCAAGGAAGATTTCGGCTATAACAAGGTCGGCGTCGCCTCCTGGTATGGTTCGGCCTTTCACGGCCGCCTGACCGCCAACGGCGAAGTCTACGACCAGCAGTCGCTGACCGCCGCCCATCCGACTTTCCCGCTGCCGAGTTATGCCCGCGTCACCAACGTCGAGACCGGCTCCTCCATTATCGTTCGCGTCAACGATCGCGGCCCATACCATCCCGGCCGCATCATCGACCTTTCGAACAAGACGGCACAGCTGCTCGACCTCCAGCACAGCGGCACCGGCGACGTACGCGTGCAATATGTCGGCCGTGCCCGCATGGACGGTCATGACGAACCCTATCTGATGGCTTCCTACATCCCGAAGGGATCGCGTCTGCCCGGCATCAACCCGGGTGGCCAGATCGCAACCGGTGTGATGGTGGCCTCTGCCGGCCGGATGACTGCCGATCAGCTGCCGGATTCGTATACCCCTACGCCGACGCGCCCCAGCCGCCAGGTGCGCAGCTTTGATGCCGCGCCGGCGATCGCACCCGTCCCACGCCAGTCGCCCTATTCGGCAACGGCCTTCGCCGATGCGCCGAAGCCGGCATACAATGGCGACAAGCGCAACAATCCGCCGCCGATGACCTGGAACGGCGGCGCCTTGCCTGCCGCCGAGAGCGCCGAACCGGCCATGATCGTTCTGCCGCAAATCGGGCCGATTCCCCGTGAGCGACCGGATTTCACGCCCCGACTGGCGAGCATTGACGGTCAATCGATCGGTTCGACTGTCGCCGCCTATCAGAATGCGCCGGTCAAAACAGTTTATGTCGACCTCGCTTTCGATGCCGTCATGGTTCGTAACGACGGCCTCACGCAGGAATCGATTCTCTCGTCCTATCGCCGCCAGCATCAGGGTACGACGCAGGTCGATTGATCGACGTCATTGCCTGAATCTTAACCCGTCACTAAAATAATCGTGCCGGTGGTCGGATGAAGGGGACGATATGCCAAAGCGCTTGATTCTTTTGTTCCTTCTTCTCCTCGGGTTCGCGAATGTCACGGCCTTCGCGCAGCCGGCCGCGCCAGGTGCTTTCGACACGAAAGCCGCGCAGGCATTCATGATCGAGGCGTCGACCGGTACTATCCTGCTTGCCAAAAACGAGGATCAGCTGATTTCGCCCGCGTCGCTTGCGAAACTGATGACGCTGGATATCGTTTTCGATGCGATCGGGCGAGGGGAGATCAATCTCGATACCGAATATCCCGTCTCGGAAAATGCTTGGCGAACGGGCGGCGCTCCCTCGCGCGCATCGACAATGTTCGCAGCCCTGAAATCGCGCATCCGCGTCGGTGATCTGATTCAGGGTGTTGCCGTGCAGCAGGCAAACGACGCCTGCATCGTTCTAGCGGAAGGCATGTCTGTCAGCGAACGCGAATTCGCCCGTCGCATGACGGCGCGCGCAAGGGAGATCGGCATGTCCCGGTCCACCTTCACCAATTCCACCGGACTGCCCGATGCCAACGATCCCAATGCCGGCGGCAAGGTTTCCGCGCGAGAGATGGTCATGCTGGCTCAGGACCTGCAGGAAAAGCACCCGGATCTCTACAAGTATTTCGGGCAGGCCGACTTTACCTGGAATAAGATCTATCAGCGCAACAAGAACCCGATGCTTCTGCTCAATATCGGCGTGGATGGTTTGGGGCTTGGCTTTGCCGAAGGGGAAGGCTTCTCGATCGTAGCGTCCATTCAGCGCGACGGCCGCCGGCTGTTCCTGGCACTCGGAGGGTTGAAGAGCGACAAGGAGCGCATCGAGGAGACGCGACGCGTCCTCGAATGGGGGCTCAGCAATTTCAAGAGCCAGCGTATCTTCGCCGATGGCGAAGTGATTGGCGATGCCAGTGTCTATGGCGGCGCCGCATCGACCGTCGGCCTGCGGGCTAAGATACCCGTCGATATATACGTCCCTGTGGACACGCCGGACCGGCTATCTGCTCGCATCGTCTATCGCTGGCCGCTGACGGCGCCGGTGGCTGCGGATTATGAAGCCGGAACTCTCCGCGTCTTTCTGGGCGCGCGTCTGCTACGAGAGCTGCCACTCTATACGAAGGAATCGGTCGAGCGGGGCACATTGGGTCGCCGCGCTTTCGATGCCTTCATGGAACTGACGGAATCACTGCTGTTCTCCTGGCTGTGGGACAAGCCTTTGCCGACGTGAGTGGGCCGCAAGGCTCGCGAAATCTCTGTTCACACCCCATATAGAGTGGCGGAGACCGGGACATGCACGGTTCCACCTGGACATGTCTTGGGTTAAACAGAATGCGTATCGCACGCCGCACGAATGGCACGCGAAAAGTGCAGGACATGATCATTGGCTGATGCAAACGGATTATTCGTAAGCTTCGAAGGCGGCGAGGGGGCTGGCAAATCCACCCAGATTCGCCGGCTGGCTGAGCGGTTGCGCGAGCGTGGCCACGAGGTTCTGGTAACGCGTGAACCCGGAGGCTCGCCAGGAGCGGAAGCGGTACGGCACGTCCTGCTTTCGGGTGCTGCGGAAACCTTCGGCACGCGCATGGAGGCGATCCTCTTCGCTGCTGCCCGCAACGATCATGTCGAGGACGTCATTCGTCCGGCACTTTCGCGCGGCACCATCGTCCTTTGCGATCGGTTCATGGATTCCTCGCGCGTCTATCAGGGTGTGACGGGCAATCTCGAGCCTGACTATATCGAGGCTCTACAGAGGGTTGCCGTCAACGGCGTCATTCCGCATTGCACCCTGATTCTCGACATTCCCGCCGAAGTCGGTCTGGAGCGCGCACGCAAGCGCGCCTCCGCAGTGGCCGCACCCGATCGCTTCGAGAAGGAAGAGATGCAGACCCACGAGAAGCGCCGCGAGGCGTTCCTCGATATCGCCGCCCGCGAGCCCGAGCGTTGCCACGTCATCGACGCCCTGAAGCCGGAAGACGATATCGCCGCCGAAATTGCCGGGATCGTCGACAAGCGGCTCGGCGCTGCCAATATCGTCGCCAGATCGGAAGCCGCGCAATGAGCGACGAGCGACCGGGTGTCCTCGACGGCGCCATTCCTCCGCAGGACAATACGAAGCTGTTCGGCCATCAAGAAGCCGAAGCCTTCCTCGCTCAATCCTATCGCTCCGGCAAGGGGCATCATGCCATGCTGATCGAAGGCCCCGAAGGCATCGGTAAGGCGACCCTTGCCTTCCGTTTCGCCAATCACGTCCTCTCGCATCCCGATCCGGCTTCCGCGCCGGAGACGATCGGCGATCCCGATCCGGCATCGGTCGTCAGCCGGCAAATTTCCGGCGGAGCATCGCATAATCTGCTGCATTTGAGCCGGCCGGTCGACGACAAGACCGGCAAGATGAAATCCGCGATCACCGTCGACGAAGTGCGTCGCGCCGGAAAATTCTTCTCGCAGACCTCAGGCACGGGCAACTGGCGCATCGTCATTATCGATCCCGCTGACGATCTCAACCGAAGCGCGGCCAACGCCATCCTGAAAATCCTCGAGGAGCCGCCGAAGCGCGCTTTGTTCCTCGTGCTGTCGCATGCGCCAGGCCGGCTTTTGCCGACGATACGCTCGCGCTGTCTGCCTCTGAGGCTCGCGCCGCTCGAAAACGAGCCTCTGCGCCAGGCGCTCGAAAATCTTGGCGTGCCGGCGGGGCAGGGGAACGACGTGCTTTCAGCAGCCAAAGGCAGCGTCAGCGAGGCGCTCAAGCTCCTGAACTATGGCGGCGGCGAGATCATCGAAGCTTACCGCCAGGTGCTTTCGGCAGACGGACCTGCGGCACGCAAGGCAATGCATCGGCTCGCTGACGCGCTTTCCGGCAAGGACAGCGACACGATCTTCGGCTTCTTCCTGTCGCATATCGGCGACGATATCATCGAGCGAGCCCGCGCCGCCGCGCTTGACGGCTCCATTTCGACGGCCGAAAGGCTGGCACGCTTGCATTCCGAGACGACAGAGCGGCTGAACGTGTCGCAAGCCTATAATCTCGATCGTAAGCAGACCCTCATTACCATTCTCGGTGAGCTCAAACAGCAGCTTTCGGCCTAGCTTCCCCATGCAATTTCCGGGAATGAAAACTCGCTGCATTCCTCAGTTTTGCGGCAAGAGATGCATGCGGATCATCACGGCGATATATCCAAAAAACGGCATGATGTAATTCATTACCAGCGTGTAGTGCAGCGCGATGCGGCCCCCTACCTTCATGGTCAGACCGTATCTTAGTTGAAGTGATCGGTCTCATTTGAAGGTGCCGCAGCTCTTCGGCTGTGGAATTGGATTGGAGACTAACCGTGACAATACATGACAAACCGTTGATCGCGATTGTCGGTGCGACGAGCAAGCAAGGGCGAAGCGTGGCGACGACGCTGCTTCAAAGTCAACGCTTCCGCGTCCGTGCGCTTACTCGGAGCAAGGATTCGCCCTCAGCGCGCGCGCTGCGGGCGTTAGGAGCGGAAATCGTGACGGTGCCGCTCGAACTCGGCCGGACAAAGGAACTCGTGGGTGCTTTCGAGGGCGCTGCCGGCGCCTTCCTGATGACGCCTCCCATCGCGCCGCCAGACACGAGTGAGGCGCCGCTTGGCCGGCAATTGGCCGATGCTGCCGTGGAGGCCGGGGTCGGCCATGTGGTCTTCAGCACGCTGGAGAATGTCGAAAAGATCACAGGCGGGACGAAATATGCGCCGCACTTCACCGACAAGGCAAAGGTTGCCGATTATATACGCGGACTTCCGGTCTCGCACTCCTTCGTCATGCTCGCGTTCTTCTACACCAACCTGCTCGAATATTATGTTCCTCGTTATGATGGCGACACGCTCCTATTGCCGATCTATCTGCCGGAAGACTTCGCCGCACCTTTCGTCGATCCGTTGACGGCCACCGGTCCTGTCGTTCTTGAGATCTTCTCCCACCCTGAACGCTACAACGGAAAGACGCTTCCGATCGTGGGCGATATCATTTCACCGCGTGAAATGGTCGATACCTTCCGGCGCGTAACGGGTCTGAAAGCCGAATATCGGAACGCCTTTTCCAGGGGCGGCCTCCTGCGGTATTTTCCGGAATTCGCCGCCAACGAGCTGCTCGTTCGCGAGATTTTGGGGATGGTCGAATATGCCGTCGAATATGGCTATTTCAGCGGAGAACATGATCTCGGCTGGAGTCGCCGCTTGGATCCAGACACATTGAACTGGGAGCAATTTTTGCGAACCACCGGCTGGCGCGGTGAAAAGCGAGCGTTCGGACTTTGAGGCCGATTGCCTGTCTCTCAGTTAGGAGCGATGCCCGGCAGCTTCGTTAACTCGGTGACGAGAAAATCGACCAATAACCGCACGCGAGCGACGCCTGCTCGTTCGGGCACGACGAGCAGGCTGACGGGAACCGCCTCAAGGTCGCACTCGTCAAACAGAACTTCGAGCGTACCGGCATCGAGCAGATCCTGGACCAGCCAGAGGTGAGCGGGACCGATGCCGCGGCCGGCGGCCAGAGCAGCTCGAGCAGCGAGGCCGTGATCGACCCGCAGCATTCCGCTCACAGGAACCACCAGACGCATCCCATCCGGAGCAAACAGAACAAGCTGATCGCTTCCGGCAATGTTGGACATTACCACGCTATCGTGTTGCGCGAGGTCGGCGGGACGTGTGGGCCGCCCCTTGCGGCGAAAATAATCGGGAGAACCCACGAGCCTTCGATGGCTTTTTCCGATGGAAACGAGCTTCATGGCGTCATCGGCGATCGGCCCCAGCCGCAAAGCGATATCAATCCCCTCCCGGGCAAGATCGATGCGCTCATCCGTGAGATTAAGATCTATCCCGATCTCCGGATATCGGTCTTGAAAATCGAAAATCATCCGCGTGACGTGCATGACGCCGAGAGCGGCAGTGCAGGATAGGCGAACCGCACCTGCCGGCGACCGCCGCGCATTTCTTGCTTCTTCGGTAGCCTGCTCTACAAGCCGCAGAATCTGCAGGCAGTTTGCATAGTAGCGGCTCCCTTCCTCGGTGAGCGTGACGCGGCGTGTGGTCCTTCCGAGAAGAGGAACTCCGACGGCCGCCTCCAACTCATTGATATGGCGGGTTACCGTCGATTGACCAAGGCCAAGCTCTCGCGCAGCAGCCGACAAACTACCACGTTCTACAACCCGGACGAATGTCCGCATCCGATCCAGGGAAAGGCCTTGATCATCCATTTTTTGGCGAAATCAGGTTCATTACCCCTTATAAATTGATCAATCGCCTTTGGCTACGGCAACCCTTCCAAGGGGGCTGCATGATCGTACCGGCTATCAATCCGGCATTATGTTCAGGGCGACCTAGGGTAAGATCAGCTTCCAGGCAACGATCGTGAGCGTCACGGCAAGTATGATGCGCACGGACCGCTCATGCAGGCGAGGCGCGAGCAGGCTACCGGCGACGATACCTGGAATTGACCCCACCAACAGGGCGAACAGCATCGCCCAGTTGATCTCGCCGATGAACCAATAGCCCATGCCGCCGATCAAAGTCAGCGGCACGGCATGGACGATGTCGGAGCCGACGATTTCGCGTACGTCGGTCTGCGGATAGAGCACCAGCAGAACGGTGACACCGAGCGCGCCGGCGCCGACCGAGGTCATCGTGACGAGAATACCGAGCATAAGGCCGAGGATGACTGTGAGCAGAGCAATGTTGCGCGGCGATATCGTTCCGCGCTCGCCGCGCCATTTGCGGATGGCCTCGAGGATCTGGCCACGGAAAATCAGCATCAGCGCCGTCAAAAGCAAAAGACAGCCCAATGACAGGGTGATGGAATGAGCAACGGCGGGGCTCTCGCGATTGACGCCGGCCATGATCCAGAGCATGGCGAGCGCCGCCGGAACGCTGCCTGACGCCAAGAGGCTCACAACCTTCCAATTGACGCGTCCGTGCATGCCGTGCACGGCCGTTCCCGCCGTCTTGGTGATGGCGGCATAGAGCAGATCCGTGCCAACGGCCGTTGCCGGATGGACGCCGAAGAGAAGTACGAGCAGGGGGGTCATCAGCGAACCGCCGCCAACCCCTGTAATGCCCACGAGCATGCCGACGAAAAAGCCGGAAAAGGAATAAAGCGGCTGAAAGGAATCGATCAAACTCAAACTCACGGCCTCTTGAAGCCGTTTGGCAGACCAATACATAAAACGATGAAATCCACGGCGACGTCTGTCCTGCGTTCCACTCTCCCGAAGGGGTAAAGGCGAGGCGGAGTCGAGTCAAGCAAAGCGCCATCCTGAAGTTCCGAATGCTGCGCGCGCGAAACTTGGTGTTTCGCTCATGGCAAACATGCGCTAAAGCGAGCGGAGCAAGAATAACAGCGACGTAACAGTAAAAGCGGGCCACTGCCTCACATGACCGAAAAAACTCCGTTCTACATCACCACCGCGATCGCCTATCCCAACGGTAAGCCGCATATCGGCCATGCCTATGAGCTGATCGCCACCGATGCGCTGGCACGTTTCCAGCGCCTCGATGGCCGCGATGTCTTCTTTCTGACGGGTACGGATGAGCATGGCCAGAAGATGCAGCAGACGGCGCGGGCAGAAGGCATGGAACCGCAGCAGCTCGCCAATCGCAATTCCGATGAATTCCAGGCGATGGGCAAGCTGCTGAATGCGTCGAATGACGATTTCATCCGCACGACGCAGGCGCGCCACCACGAGACCTCGCAGAACATCTGGAACCTGATGGCCGATGCCGGTGACATCTACAAGGATTCCTATGCCGGCTGGTATTCCGTGCGTGACGAAGCCTATTACCAGGAAAACGAAACCGAGCTGCGCGCCGATGGCGTGCGCTACGGGCCGCAAGGCACGCCGGTCGAGTGGGTGGAGGAGGCAAGCTACTTCTTCAAGCTCTCCGAATACCAGGACCGGCTGCTGAAGCTTTACGAAGAGAACCCGGATTTCATTGGTCCGGCCGAACGCCGCAACGAAGTCATTTCCTTCGTCAAGTCCGGCCTGAAGGATCTGTCGATTTCCCGCACGACTTTCGATTGGGGTATCAAGGTACCTAACGATCCGTCGCACGTCATGTATGTCTGGGTCGACGCTCTGACGAACTACATCACGGCGACCGGCTACATCGAGGATAGGAACAATCCGAGGGCGAAATACTGGCCTGCCGATCTTCATATCATCGGCAAGGACATCATTCGCTTCCACGCCGTCTACTGGCCAGCCTTCCTGATGTCGGCGAAGCTGCCGCTGCCGAAGCGTGTCTATGCCCATGGCTTCCTGCTCAACAAGGGCGAGAAGATGTCGAAGTCGCTCGGCAACGTCGTCGATCCGGTCAATCTGGTGAACCATTTCGGCCTAGACCAGGTGCGCTACTTCTTTCTGCGCGAAGTCTCCTTCGGCCAGGACGGCAGCTACAGCGAAGAAGCGATCGGCACGCGCATCAATTCCGACCTCGCCAATGGCATTGGCAATCTCGCCAGCCGCTCGCTGTCGATGATCGTCAAGAACTGCGACGGCCAGATTCCTGAATGCGGTCCACTGACCGACGAAGACAAGGCGCTTTTGGCTCAGGCCGACGCGTTGCTTGCCTCGACCCGCGAAGACATGGGCAAGCAGCTTATCCATCGCGCTCTCGCTTCCATCATCGCGGTGGTTTCAGAAACCGACCGCTATTTCGCGAGCCAGGAGCCCTGGGCGCTGAAGAAGACCGATCCGGCGCGCATGGCAACCGTGCTCTATGTCACGGCCGATGTCGTGCGTCAGATCGGCATTCTCCTGCAGCCCTTCATGCCGGAATCCTCGGGTAAGCTCTTGGATCTCATCGCCATCCCAGCCGACAAGCGTGATTTCGCAGCCCTCGGCGAGGCCGGCCGCCTCGTTGCCGGAACGCCGCTGGAGGCCCCAAAGCCGGTCTTCCCGCGCTATGTCGCGCCGACTGCCGAATAAGGTTTTCCATGCTGATCGACACGCACTGCCATCTGGATTTTGCCGACTTCGAAGAGGAGCGCGACGCGATCGTCGCTCGCGCTCACGAGATGGGCGTCAAGCAGATGGTCACCATTTCGACAAAGGTCAGGAAGCTCGACGGATTGCTTGCTCTTACCGAGCGTTATCCGACGGTTTTCTGCTCGGTCGGCACCCATCCGAACAGCGCCGATCAGGAGCTTGATATCCAGACGGAAGATCTCGTGAGGCTGGCAAACCAGCACGAGAAGATCGTCGCGATCGGCGAGGCGGGTCTCGATTACTTCTACGATACCGTCAAGCCGGAAGATCAGAAGACCGGTTTCCTGCGCCATATAGCGGCCGCGCGCGAAACGCAGCTACCGCTGGTTATCCATAGCCGCAGCGCCGACGAAGACATGGCCGCGATCCTGACTGAGGAAACAGGGAAGGGGGCTTTCCCCTTTATCCTCCATTGCTTTTCTGCCGGCCCTGCCCTTGCCCAGACCGGCGTCGAGCTCGGCGGCTATATTTCCTTTTCCGGCATCCTGACCTTTCCGAAATCGGAAGAGCTGCGCGAGATCGCCAAGACTGTCCCACACGATCGTCTGTTGGTCGAAACGGATGCGCCATATCTCGCGCCGAAACGCTGGCGGGGAAAACGCAACGAGCCGTCCTATGTCATCAACACTGCCGAAGTGCTGGCCGATACAATCGGTGTCAGCATGGACGAGATCGCCGACATCACGACCGAAAACGCCTTCCGCTGCTTCTCCAAAATGACGAGGGTCTGACGTCGTGACATACCGGCGACGCTTCACCATTTTGGGCTGTTCATCGTCGCCGGGTGTTCCGCGTATTACCGGCGATTGGGGCGCCTGCGATCCGAAAAACGCAAAAAACCGTCGCACGCGCGCTGCCTTTCTCATCGAGCAGATCGCACCGGATGGCGGCATTACCACCGTCGTCATCGATACAGGTCCGGATTTCCGCGAACAGATGATCCATGCCGGCGTCAGCTTCATCGACGCCGTTCTCTATACCCACGCCCATGCCGACCATATTCACGGCATCGATGATCTGCGCGGCTATTTCCATATCTCGAACGAGCGCATCCCGATCTATGCCGATCCGCCGACGATGGACCGCATTCGCGAAGGCTTTCGCTACTGCCTGGAAACGCCAGCCGGCAGCAGCTATCCGCCGATCGTGCGGCCGGTGCTGATCGAAAATCTCGAGAAAAGTTTCGTGATCGATGGGGCAGGCGGTCCCATCCGCTTTTGGCCGCACAAGCAAGTCCACGGCGATATCCATTCGTTGGGCTTCCGTATCGGCAAACTCGCTTATTGCAGCGATATCAGTGACTTCCCGCCGGAATCGATAGAAAGAGTTCAAAACCTCGACATTCTGATCATCGACGCGTTGCAGTATCGGCCTCATCCAAGCCATCTGTCGTTGGAGCAATCGCTCGAATGGATCGAACGCCTGGCGCCGAAACACGCCATCTTGACCCATATGCATACGCCGCTCGATTATGAAACCGTGCTGGCTGAAACGCCCGATCATGTCGAGCCGGCCTACGATCAGATGCAGATCGAACTCGACGTGGAGGATGATGAGCTATGAGCGAAGATATCAGGAAGCTTTCCAGCCTGGAGCGCGTCGAACTTGCGGCGCGCACGCTGGGGCTCGACATCTCGATCAAGCGCATGGAGCAATCGACGCGGACCGCCGAAGAAGCCGCCAAGGCCGCAGGATGCGCCGTCGGCCAGATCGTGAAATCGCTGGTTTTCGTCAATGCCGATACGCAGGCGCTGACGCTGCTTCTTGTTTCCGGCGCCCACAATGCCGACACCGCTTATATTGCAACGGCTTATGGCGTTCGGCTGAAGCGCGCGGATATCGATCGCGTTCGCGACGAAACCGGCTTTGCCATCGGCGGCGTCGCGCCCATCGGCCATCTGGTCGATCTGCCTGTCTTTATGGACGAGAGCCTTTTGGCTTATGATCAGGTCTGGTGCGCGGCCGGACGTCCGGACAGCATTTTCTCCTGCAATCCAACGACGCTGGCCGAGAAGATTGCGGCCAAGGTGATCCGCATCAAAGCAGGCTGAAGAGGCAAACGCTGTCGGCATTGAATCGGCCGAACCGTACGAAGCGCTGCAATGCGCACGACGAGGAGGATGTGATGAGCGAGGCAACAGGCGCGAAAAGAACCGACACGGCTTCCAGAATAATCCGCGCCACGCCACACACGATCTTCGACGCATTCATCAATCCCGATGCATTGATCGCCTGGCTTCCGCCCAATGGCATGACGGGGCACGTTCACGTCTTCGAGCCACATCAAGGCGGCAATTATCGGCTGGCGCTGTCCTATGATGCAGCGGATCATTCGACACCCGGAAAATCCTCCGAGCACACCGATATCGTTTCCGGCCGGTTCCTCGAAATCGTTCCTGATAAGCGCATCGTTCAGGCGGTGGATTTCGAATCCGACGACCCGGCGTTTGCTGGCACGATGATCATTACGTGGTCCTTTGTGGAGGTGCCATCCGGTACGAAGGTCACCATAGTTTGCGAGAATGTGCCATATGGTATCAGCAAGAAAGACCATGACGAGGGCTTGAAATCGACTCTCGAAAATCTCGATAACTATCTGAAATAAAATCAGAAAATTGCCCTCTCTTTCCAACCGCTATATTTGATTTAGTTCCATAATCTATCTTATCTGATGTTTATTCGTAACCGGGTGGGTTCCATTTTTAAATGCAACAAACACACAGCATCAGCCATGATTTCTTGGGCACGGCATGGCCTGCTCTTTTGCGCGATTGAACAGGCCCGCCCCTCATGCCTCGAGGGTCATGACAACGATCCAAGCCTGCCATCTGACGCCAGGGATTTTGAGCAGAAGATTGTCAATCTGTTCGCCGGTGCCTCGGACCGCGGTGCCGAACGGGCTCCTGCGAAACGGGATCGAGGCAAGCGTAGCGAGCCCGAAGAATTCCAGATCGCACTTCGAGAAATATTTGCGCACGATGTCGAAGTCGGATTTCAAGAGCGGGTGCTCATCGACCGTACGGGCCTCCGGCGTCCGATTGCGATAGAGATTGATCACGGGGTTGTGGCCGAGTGGTTCGAAGAAGAATGCCTTGCCACCGGGTCTGAGCACACGCCGGATCTCGCTAAGCGATTTCTCCAGGACCAGGTGGTGCAGGATGCCGCTGCCGAAGACGACGTCAAAACCCGCTGACGGTAGGCTCATATCCTCGGCATTATCGACCTGGAACGTCACGTTGTCGATTCCGAGAAGAGCCGCCGAATTCTTGGCCTGCTGAATAGCGACATCAGAAATGTCGATACCGGTGATCCGCTTGGCGGAGTGCGCAAGACCAATGCTGCTCATGCCGTTCGAGCATCCGTATTCGAGTACATCCCTTTCGGGACAGGCCGCCCTCACCAGCCGCCAATAGGTGACCACAGCGGCTCTGACGGCGAAATAAAACGAATCCTCCTTGCGCTCCTCCACTGCACCGAAGCGTTCATTGTGAAAGTCGCGCTCACGCGTCAAACGTGCATCATCATACGTCATTCCGGTCCTCCAAACTTGACCCTAATGCGCTGAAATATTTGCTTTGCGAGATTTTATAGGAGCATCAGACCGGTCGCGGCCAATGATGGATCCTTCATTTCGGAGAATACAAACTGAAACCAGATATCTCCGCCTAAGCGAATTCGCAGTTCGGCGCTGATTTCTACCAAATCACGACAAGCGCAGCGAACGAGCAACAGTAGACATAGGGCAGTCCGCCAGTTCGGCAATCACTGTTCGACTATTCATCATCAGAGAGCCCTCTCACTGATCAACGATGAAAAGGCCTTGCGTGAAAGTGGCGGTCGGGGTCATCGCACTTTTGCACGAAGAAACCCGCCCCCTCACCCTGTAATGTGGCAGGTTAACTTCTCCACGGAGCGACTTCGAAAACGGAGCCACCCCTCGTCAGCCGCCCAAAGATCAATGGTCGGCCGGACGCTGAAATCAAGCAGAAATCAGTTCGCCGAGCTTTGCTTGGGAGCGCCGGTCAATACCGTGGTCGTTGATGCCACGGGGGCCAGATAGGTGTCCAGAAGGCTCGCCATCTTGTCATCGCGAATTTGCGCCGTCTTCTCCCCCATGACCACGCCGACGACGCGGCGGCCGTTTTTCGAGGCTGACGTCACGAGATTGTAGCCGGAGGCATCGGTATAGCCGGTCTTGATGCCGTCGGCGCCTGCGTAACGATACATCAGATTGTTGTGGCCCCGCAGCTTCATGCCGCGGAACTTCATGCCGCGCAGCGAGAAAAGTTTGAACTCTTCCGGAAAGTCGCGCATGAGCGCAACGCCCAGCGTTGCCATATCGTGTGCGGTCGTGACCTGTTCCGGATCCGGCAAACCTGACGGATTCTTGAAGACGGTCTTGCTCATACCAAGCTGGTGCGCCTTCGCGGTCATGATCTTCCCGAAGCTCTCCTCCGAGCCGCCAAGCTGCTCGGCAATCGCGACAGCCGCATCATTGGCCGACAGGACGACGATGCCTTCAACAGCCTCGCGCGTCGTGACCTTGCGGCCTGCACCGATCGCGAATTTGAAGGGCTCCTTGCTCTCGGCATTCTCCGACATGGTCAGCTTCTGATCCCATTTCAGGCGACCGTCATGCAGCGCTTCGAAGGCGAGATAAAGCGTCATCATCTTGGTGAGCGAGGCCGGATAATTCAGCTCGTTCTCGTTGGATGCTTCCAGCACCTGACCGCTATGCGCATCCACGAGATAACTCGCCTGCCCGGCCTCCGCTGCCGAAGCTGCGCCGAGAAGCGATAGGGTCGAAATCGCCGCGGCGAGGAGCAGGGATTTTGTATTGAGCATGGATTTTGCGGTCTCGTACTTTGATGTTCCAGGCGAAACAGCAGATCACCGAGGAAACCGGCCGCCTGCTTTCGAGCGGAATGGATCGGGCAAATCTGTGGCGGAAAAAAGAACAACGGGATGAAAAAAGGACGATCGGAAAATACTCCCCAGACCATTTTGCCCGCCCTCGCCCAAATGCCAAGCTTTCAACCGCTTTCCGCCGGCAACCGCTGCAAGATACCGCTCTATTCCAACCCGGGCCGATGGTTTGAACGCCTTCAAGCACCCTATCCCCAGAACCACGACTTATTGACTTCGGTCCTGGCTTCGGTGCGCGTCATGCCGATGTCTAGAAGCTGGTCATCGGTCAGCTCGCGCAGGCTCCATCTTGTCTCGCGCTTTTCAAGATAGGTCAGGAATTTCTCCAGCGCTTTTCGCCACAATCCCCGCTTTCGCCGACCTCTACCTGCAACGGCGGCCGCTGCTCGCATCGGTCTGTCGATATCGGTCGTCATTTTCCTGCTCCTCAGGCTCATATGAACATGGCTCAGGATGCACTGGCGCTGGCAATGAATGAAGCTTATGATATTTATACAAACCATAAGGAATTCTTTTTGCTCAACCTGGATCAGCTAGCCGCATTTGTCAGTGTTGTCGATCTCGGAAGCTTTACAGCCGCTGCCGATAAGGTCGGGCTCACACAACCGGCTGTCAGCCTGCAGGTGAAACTGCTGGAGCAGCGTCTCGGCGTAAAGCTGATCGAGCGCGTCGGCAGGCGGGCGCAGCCCTCGCCGGCCGGGCTTGATTTGCTTGCACATGCCCGCCGCATCATCGAAGCCTGCTCGATCGCAGAGGAGGCGATGACGCCTTTTCGGGAGGGATCGGTCGGACGCGTGCGGATCGGCAGCGGCGGCACCGCTTCGATTCATCTGCTGCCGCGCGCCATCGCCATGGCAAAGAAGCGCATGCCCGATCTCGAGATCATCGTCCGTGTCGGCAATATCGAGGAGATCCTGCGTGATCTCGAAGCCAATGCGCTGGATCTTGCGGTCGTTGCCCTGCCCGCCTCCGGCCGTTCGCTGGAAGTCGAGCCATTCCATGAAGACGAGCTTTTGGCCGTGGCCCCCAAGGGAAGCGCGATGCCGGAGGGCGGGCCGGATGTAGAATTCATGAAAACCAAGACGATGCTGCTTTACGAAGGCGGTAACACGCGTCGCGCCACGAATGAATGGTTTGAGGCCGGTGGGGTTCACCCCGAGCCGGCCATGGAGTTTGGCAGCGTCGAGGCGATCAAGGAACTGATCGCCGCCGGCCTCGGATGGTCCATCCTTCCCGACATGGCTCTGAGACGGGATAGGTCGGACCAGCTGGTTACCTCGCCACTCAAGCCGAGGCTCGTTCGGCAACTCGGCATGGTGTTGCGCCGGGACAAGCATCTCACAAGAGGTCTTCGCGAAGTCATGAAAGCGCTGCGTGATTTTCAAACATCGGAATAGGCGATATAAGCCTTGGCGGGACATCTAGACGGTGTCCCGCTGCCGACCTTTGGCTGCCTATTCGAGCCGCCTGCGGCGCTCCATCTCCTCTTCAGAGGGATTGTGACCAACGAAGGAACCCGTCTTCACCGGCCCATCGGGTTCGTAGGTCGCGAAGATGACGCCGGTCGGAGAGGTTTTGCTGCGCAGCAGCTTCATTGCACAAGGCACCGCCCCGCCGGCAAACAGCTTCTTGCCGCCGCCCAGAACCAGCGGAAAGATCACCAGATGGTATTCGTCGATCAGCCCGTGGCGGAGGAGGGTCTGAATGAAATCGCCACTGCCCTGAATCAGCAGATCCGGCCCCTCGCCCGCCTTCAGTTCCTTCATTGCAGCAACGACATCCTTGCCGAGCGATCGGCTCTTGTTCCATTTCAATTCGGCGTCGCCGCGCGTCGCGACATATTTGGTGACGCTGTTGAATTTATTGGCAATTGGATTGTCGTTGTCGATATAGGGCCAATAGGCTGCGAAAATGTCATATGTCTTGCGGCCGAGCAGCAGATCGAACGGCTTTTCGAACAGTTCGAAGAGCGTCTTGCCGGTTTGCTCGTCAGAGTGCGGGAAGACCCAGCCGCCATACTTGAAGCCGCCGGTCGGATCCTCGTCCGGACCACCGGGTGCCTGCATAACGCCGTCGAGGCTGATAAATGTCGCTGCGATAATCTTGCGCATGGTGCTCTCCTTTTCTGGCACGGTGCCCCAAGGACGCCTCATCAAACTCCATCCCGACATCTCATCGGCAATTTTTGAACACGCAATCTAACGTTCGCGTGGCACTTGTGACCGATTGACTCTTGAACGTCGCCATGGAATCGGCAAAATTCATCCTATCAATACTTTCCCTGAGATACGAACCCGTCTGCGGGCCCGCCTCGTTCAATTATGCCTGGATAAAAGCGTGAGCAGCGATTCATCAAGAAGCGCGGCGAAGCCATTGGCCTCGCGCGCGCATATCAATGCGGTCGGTTGGGGCCAAGGCCTGTCGACGATCGTCCGGATCACCCATATGACGCTGCGCCACCCATGGCAGACGAGCTTCGCCATAGGGGCAACATTCGTAGCTGCAACGTTGCAGCTGACGATCCCGCGCCTGCTCGGTCGCGCGGTCGATCAGACACAGACAGCGGTCGCTGGCGGTACCGCTGGCCAGATCGCCGAAAATGCTTTGGCGACGACCGCTTTGCTGTTGCTTATTGTCAGCATTCTGCGCGGCCTGTTCACGATGGTGCAGAACTATTACAGCGAATCCGTCGGCCACCATATGGGCTATGAGCTCCGGCTTGCCTGCTACGAGAAGATCCAGCAGCTCTCCTTCAGCTTCCACGATAAGGTCCATTCCGGTGATCTTATCACCGTCGGCCTGCTCGATCTCGAAGGCGTGCGCATGTATTTCTCCACCGCGCTGGTGCGCATGGTGCTGCTCACCATGCTGATCGGTGTCGGCGCCTATATGCTGCTTACGACGGATGTGGCACTCGGCCTCCTGGCCCTGAGTTTCGTGCCCTTCGTCGCTTGGCGCTCCTCCGTGACGCAGCTGCGGCTGCGGTCGACATGGCTCGAGCTGCAGGAACGGCTCTCGGTGCTGACGCGCGTCATGGAGGAAAATCTCGGCGGCATCCGTGTCGTCCGGGCCTTTGCCGCTCAGGCGCATGAAATCCTGAAGTTCGATCGCGCCTCCTACAATGCGCTTTCGCTGGCGCACAAGCGCGTCGGCATCCGCGTGGTTAATACCAGCGCCATGAACTTCTCCTTTTTCGCGTCTATGGGGCTCGTGCTTTGGCTGGGTGGTCTCAAGGTCATTGCGGGTGAGATCAGCGTCGGCACGCTGGCCTCATTCCTGACCTTCATGACCATCCTGCAGATGCCGGTGCGCCAGCTTGGCCTGATGGTGAATGCCTTCGCCCGCGCATCGACCTGTGGCTCGCGCCTGTTTGCGCTGCTCGATCTCGATATCCCCATCAAGGATGCCCCGGACGCCAAGCCGCTCGTCGTCACCAATGGCACACTGCGGTTCGAGAATGTCGACTTCAGCTATCCAGGCGCTGAGGAGCGCCCTGTGCTCAAGAATATCTGTTTCGAGGCAAGACGCGGTGAAACGATCGGCATTGTCGGCCCGCCCGGTAGCGGCAAGTCCACCATCGCGCATCTCATTCCACGCTTCTACGATGTCACGGCGGGAGGGATCACCCTTGACGGTCAGGATATCCGCAAGACAACGCTGCAATCGCTGCGACAAAACGTTGCCGTCGTGCAGCAGGATTCCTTCCTGTTCACCACAAGCATCGAGAACAACATTGCCTATGGCGATCCTTGGGCAAAGGAAACCCGCATCGAGCGCGCCGCAGAGTCGGCGCAGCTGCACAATTATATTCTCGGTCTACCCGCCGGCTACACCACGGTCGTCGGCGAGCGCGGTGTGTCCCTTTCCGGTGGTCAGCGCCAGCGTCTGACGATCGCTCGCACATTGATGCTGAAGCCCGCCGTCATGGTCTTCGACGATTCCACCGCCGCGATCGACGCCGCGACGGAGCAGCGCATCCGCAGCGCCATGAAGCGTTTTGCCCGCGACCGTGTGACCCTGATCGTCGCCCATCGACTGAGCTCGCTGATGCATGCGGACCAGATCCTTTTCATCGAGGATGGCGAGATCGTCGAGCGCGGCACGCATGAGCAGCTTTTGGCCGCAGCTGGCCGCTACAAGGCGCTTTACGATCTCCAGGTTCGCCCGGAGGACGATGTCATCAGGACATCGGGCGACATGCTCGAAAGAGCAAAAAGGGAGGTATGACGATGTCGGAAATCACCGAAACCGAGCGCAACGATGTGCGCGAAGACGGTCGCCGCCCTCCCCGCGCAGTTGTCGGCTCGCACCGCGTCGAAGAAGAGATCTTTGGCAAGGTCTTCGACAGCAAGATCATCCGCCGCATCTGGGCCTTCGTCAGCCCTTACCGCCGGCAGGTCTATATTTCGGTCGTCGCCGTTCTGCTTTTCACGGGATCGCAGATCGTCATCCCGCTTGTGATCCGGCATGCGATCGACAATGCGATGGCACCCGGTGCCATCGATTACTCCGCGCTCTGGCTGTCCCTAGCGATTTTTGCTGCGGCAATCCTCGTCAATTACGGGGCGAGCTACGTACAAGAAACCTTTGTCGGCCAAGTCGCCGAAGAAGTCTTGTTCGACATACGCCGGGCGATGTTCGCGCATCTGCAGCGCGTCTCTCTGTCCTTCATGGACAAGACGGAAGTCGGACGTTTGATGTCGCGCCTGCAGGGCGACGTGAATTCCATGCAGGAATTCCTTGAAACTTCAGTGCTTTCCGTCGGCGATATAGCTCTGCTTTTCGGTATCGTCATCGTCATGCTGTCGCTCGATTTCCGGCTCGGCCTGCTGACGCTCTCCGTCATGCCGATCCTCTTCATCGTGCGGCTGTTCTGGCTGCCGAAAGCGCGTGTCGCCTTCATGAACGCGCATGAGACCAACTCCATCACCAATGGGGCGCTGGCGGAGGCCATCCATGGCGTACGCGCTGTCCAGGGCATGCATCGGCAAGCCGTCAATTTCGCTCTTTTCGACGACAAGGCACATACGAATCTTCAGTCGCATCTGACGGCGGCACGCTATGCGCAGATCATGGTGCCGATCGTCGATACGCTGACCGGTATGGCGATGGCGATCGTCATCATCGTCGGCGGCTCGATGGTGCTGAACCACAGGCTCGATGTCGGCATCATGGTCGCCTTCCTGTTCTACATCCAGCGCTTCTTCGATCCGATCCGTTCGCTCACCATGCAATATTCGGTGATGCAGCGCGCCATGGCCTCCGGCCAGCGGTTGACCGAAGTGCTCGACGTTCCGGTCGACATCAAAGATGCGCCGGATGCGATCGAGCTGTCGGCCGACATGGACGGCTCGGTGGAATTTCGCGATGTGATCTTCGGCTATGATCCAAAGCACCCTGTGCTGAAGAATGTCAGCTTCAGGGTCAATCCAGGAGAAACGGTGGCGCTGATCGGGCCGACGGGCTCGGGCAAGTCCAGTTCGATGGCGCTCATTCACCGATTCTATGACGTGCAGCAGGGCCAGGTACTGGTCGGCGGTCACGACGTGCGCTCCCTCACCCAGGATTCGCTCGGCCGCCAGATCGCCATGGTGCTGCAGGAGCCGTTCCTCTTCACCGGCACGGTGCTGGAGAACATCCGCTATAACAAGGCGGAAGCGACGCGCGAAGACGTCATAGAAGCCGCCAAGGCCGTCGGCGCGCATGAGTTCATCATGCGCCTTCCGGATGGCTACGATTCCGTTCTCGGCGAGCGCGGCGGCGGTCTTTCGCTCGGCCAGCGCCAGCTCGTCAGCTTCGCCCGCGCGCTCGTCGCCGATGCCAAGATCCTCGTACTCGACGAAGCCACTGCGAATATCGACAGCTACACCGAAATGCTGATCCAGAAAGCGTTGGTGAAGCTGCTCGAAGGCCGCACGGGTCTCGTCATCGCCCATCGGCTTGCCACCATCCGCGAAGCCGACCGCATCATCGTGCTGCAGAACGGCCAACTGCTTGAAAGCGGCAACCACAATCAGCTGATGGCAAACGGCAAGCTTTACTCGAAGCTCTATAACCTCAATTATGCGTCCTTCGACGACATTCCGGAGGAAGAGGCGTCTGCTTCCGTGCCTGCGGAGTCGCAGACCTAGAGTAAGGTCACAAAAAACTGTGGGGGCATAATCAACAATGACCGACAGTATTCTGGTTCTCTACGGTTCCTACCGCTCGGATCGCCTCGGCATCCGTCTCGCGAATTATCTCGTAACCAGCCTGCGTCAGCGCGGAAACGATGTAGAGCTCATCGACGCCAAAACGGTTGGCCTGCCGATGCTGGACCGGATGTATAAAGAATATCCCAAAGGCTCCGCTCCCTCGGCCATGGAGCAGCTTGCGGAGAAAATCCGGACTGCCGATGCCTTCGTCTTCGTCACGGGCGAATACAACTGGGGTATGCAACCCGGCCTGAAAAACCTGACCGACCATTACCTTGAGGAGTGGTTTTGGCGACCGGCGGCCATTGCCAGCTATTCCGGCGGCCGCCTTTCCGGCGCCCATGCGGCGGTCTCCTGGCATGGCACCCTTTCCGAGATGGGAATGGTGGTCATCTCAAGCACCCTCGCAGTCGCCAATATCTCGGCCGCCTTGGACGCTGACGGCAAACCTACCGGGAACGGCGGCGATGCCCTTGCGAAGGCGTTTCCCCGTTTTGCCGAGGACCTCGCCTGGTGGACCGAGGCAGCAAAACAGCAACGTGCCCGCAAGGCACCTCCCTATTGAAAATCCGGAACCCGTAAACATCTCGTTTTGGTCATCGACACCTCGACGCAGAGGTCGCCTTTTTCAACTTGTGGCAAAACCCTCGAAAGCAGTCAGATTTCGCGCTTGCAGATCGCGCTTTCGCCTATGCGAAGTCAGCGTGCGCTAGTAACTTGCATAATGATAGTTACTCGTGCTATCTGCCCTGTCCATGCAAAGAACGAGCTTCAGCACCTTCAAATGCCCTGCCGCCCGTGCGCTGGAAAGCGTCGGCGACTGGTGGAGCATCCTGATCCTGCGTGATGCCCTTCAGGGGTTGAGGCGGTTTGATGAATTCCAGAAAAGCCTTGGAATTGCACCCAATATTCTGACGCGCCGGCTCAAGCATCTGACCGATGAAGGCCTGTTTGAGCGACGGCTCTATCAAGAGCGACCGCCACGCCACGAATATGTCTTGACTGACAAGGGCCGAGATTTCTTCCCTGTGCTGATGGCGCTCTTCACTTGGGGCAATCGGCACTTGCCTGCCGAAGAAGTCGCCGTGCGGCTAGCCGACGCTAGCACCGGTGAAGATCGCGACCCACTTCTCATCGACCGCGTCACCGGCCGCGCCTTTCAGCCCGAAGACACGATCCTCGTGCCGGGACCGGCCGCCGACGACGCGGTTCACGAACGCATTGCCCAGATGAAAGCATGGTTTCTGGGCTTCGACGCCTGAGATAATAGGAGCAAAAGATGGATCGTATCGTCGTCACCGGCATGGGGCTGGTTTCGCCCCTGGGCGTGGGTGTCAATGCAAGCTGGAAGAGGCTTGTCGAGGGGCGCTCAGGCCTGAGGCTGTTGCCCGAGGAGATGGTGGGCGATCTCGGGGCGAAGATCGGCGGCGTCGTTCCCGATAGCGCCGAAGATCCCGAGGCGGGCTTCGATGCCGATCGCTATGTGCCCGTCAAAGACCAGAAGAAGATGGATCGCTTCATCCTCTTCGCCATGGCTGCCGCCGAGGAAGCGATCCTGCAGGCCGGCTGGCAACCGACTGACGTGGGCGCTCTGGAGCGGACGGCCACGATCATTGCATCGGGCGTCGGTGGCTTTCCCGCCATCGCCGATGCCGTGCGCACAGCCGAAACGAAGGGCGTGCGGCGTTTGTCGCCCTTCACGGTCCCCTCCTTCCTCGTCAATCTTGCCGCCGGCCAGGTGAGTATCCGCTATGGCTTCAAGGGGCCGCTCGGTGCGCCGGTCACTGCCTGTGCCGCCAGCGTGCAGGCAATCGGCGATGCGGCGCGGCTGATCCGGTCCGGAGAAGCCGATGTCGCCATCTGCGGCGGAGCGGAAGCCTGCATCGACAAGGTCAGCCTTGGCGGCTTTGCTGCGGCGCGTGCGCTTTCGACAGGCTTCAGCAATCGCCCCGAGGAAGCCTCCCGTCCCTTCGACAGTGGCCGTGACGGCTTCGTCATGGGTGAAGGCGCCGGCATGCTTGTCATCGAGACGCTAGAGCATGCCCTTGCGCGTGGTGCCGCGCCGCTTGCCGAGCTTGTCGGCTATGGCACTGCCGCCGATGCCTATCACATGACGGCAGGGCCGGAAGACGGCGATGGCGCACGCCGGGCTATGCTCGCGGCCCTCACCCAGGCACGGATTTCGCCGGCCGAGGTCAAACACCTGAATGCGCACGCGACATCGACCCAAGTCGGTGACCGCGGCGAGATGGAAGCAATTAAGACCGTCTTCGGCCGCGAGGGCGCGATCGCCGTCAGTGGCACGAAGGCGGCGACTGGCCACCTTCTAGGCGCGGCCGGCGGCATGGAAGCGATCTTCACCATCATGGCGCTGCGGGACCAGATCGCGCCGCCAACGCGCAATCTGCAGGATCCGGATCCGGCGGCCGAGGGCATCGATATTGTCGGCGGCACGGCGCGACCGATGGCCATGGACTACGCAATCTCCAATGGTTTCGGTTTCGGCGGCGTCAACGCCAGCGCCCTCTTCCGCCGCTGGCAGTAATCGCTTCTGCTTGCGATCAAAGCGCGCTAAGCTTTCTCCATATGGCTGGGGACGGACATGCGCGCTTTTTCTTTCGCCGTTTTTCTCTGCTGCGTTGCCTCTGCACCGTTCGCTTACGCGGAAGATCCGGTGCAAACGGCACAGAGCCTTATTGAGCAGCAGATCGAAGCTTTCCTGCACGATGATGCGGCGACGGCCTATTCCTTCGCCGCACCTGGCATCAAGGCGCTCTTTCCCGACAAGGACAGCTTCTTCGCCATGGTGAGGAAGAACTACCTGCCGGTCTATCATCCCGGCAACTATGCCTTCGGCAAAAGTCGCGCGATCGACAATGGCGCAGTCGTCTATCAGGAGGTATTGATCACAGGGACCGATGACAAGGACTGGACGGCGATCTACCAGATAACTCGTCAGCCGGACGGCAGTTATAAGATCAACGGCGTGCAGATTCTTGCCAAAACGGCAAGTGAGGGCATTTAAAGCATTTCCGCTTTTCTTCGAATCGCGAAAATGCTCTATCTTCTTGTTTTTACGCAGTTCCGGACGCAAAACCGCTTCGCACTTTTGCTGGAACCGCTCTAAGTCATCGCTGGCTACAAAACGCAAACAGCGCATCTCTAAACAAGAGACGCGCTGTCATAAAGCATGGGCTCGATCTTATTAACCGCGAACTCTAAGCGAATTTCCTGCGGGCGCGTTGCCTTCGAATTCCGGCCGCGGCTGCGGAATCACAACTGTCGAAGCCGGCATAGGCGTATTCGTGTATGTGGTCTCGCCGCTTGAGAGCGGTCCTGAAATTGCCATGTCCGTAGGTGCGGGCGTCGGGATCGGAACCGCAGTCGGGATGACGACGGCACTCTGCGGCATCGTCACCGTCGGATTCGAGACCGGCGTGAAGGCCGCTACGGCAGACGTCATGGACGCAGGCTGCGTTTCCGGCAGGACGAACGGAGATTGCGGCGCGCCCTGCGCGGGCACGTAATTCATCGCAACCTCATAGGCCGGAAGCGGCGCAGGCGTCTGCAATTCGCCATCGCGACCACGCTTCTCATAGAACGCGTTGCCGCCGGCATAAGCGACGTAGTGCATATTATCGTATGGGAATCTCAGGCCTTCGGTATGAAAGAACATCGCGTCCTTCACCTGGGGATGCCGTTCGCCGCGCAGGATCTTCGAGGCAGCGACTTCAAGATCGGGCTTTGCCTGATCCTTGACTTCCCTGGTCATCACGCCCGGGGCAAACTGCTTTTCCTGGGCAACGACGCCGCAGATCGTGGGCGGATAAGCACCGGAGGTCAGCCGGTTCATTACGACCGTACCGACAGCCATGTAACCGCTCGGGTCGGAACGCTCTGATTCGAAGTACATTGCACGTTCGAGACAGTCCTTGTCCTTCGTCGTGTAATTGTACGTTACTTTAGCGCCACGAATGGGCTTGGTGGTATTGCTGGGGGTGGGGGTTGTCTTCTGCGTCGTCGTGCAGCTCGTAGCGGCCAAACCGACAACCAATAGTCCCGAAAGACATGCCCCGAATTTGCGTTGCGCCCTCAACGGCAAGTGCCTCCTATTTTCGGTAGTACAGCCCTTATCGATTAAGAGAATGCGTTTTAGCCGGATTTTTTCGAAATTCCAAGCAGCCACGCAATCAAATCTGCCAATGACGTTTTTCAAAGGCGGACGGACCGTTTATTCCGATTCGCTATTTTTCCCAATGCTTTATTGTCGCCAAGCTCATTTTGAAACGCGGCCGGAAGCGGAAATTGCCCAAGGCAAGCCCGTTCCAGCCGGCTCAAAATGATGTTTGTTAAGGATAGCAATCAATCGATAATAAATGATTTACCAACAGCGCAAGGTCCATGCGCCAGCCGACTTCGACGAGGATTCGCCCCGGTGCGAAACAATAAAACGACCAATTGCCACGTATGGCCGAAGGTGGTTTCCAAATCTCGCAGCCGCTCGATTTCGCTCGCTCGAACAGAAGATCGACCGCCTCTCGAGACGGCTGCATGAAGCCGATGTGATAGGTATTGCGACCGATGGAGACGCTATCGGCACCACCGAATTTCTCGACAGGCCGGCTGATGACAAGTTCAAGTCCGGCGTCGTCGCGAAGGATGGCAAGGCCATTTGCGCCCCGCGTTTCCACCTCCGTCAGGCCGAATACGGAAACAAAAAATTCCCGAGTCGCGGCGACATCGGGAACATGCAGATCCAGGTGGTTCAGTCTCATGACAGCTCCAAAAGGCATTCCCGCGGAGACATGTCGGTCGATCCCGGCCCACGTCAACGCGAGACACTCGACCACAATGGTCAAGTTCCGCGTCGCGGGCTCTCATCGCCAATGGCTAGGAGCAGAACTTCCAAACCGGAAGGGGTTGGGCCTACCGAAACCAACCCTGCCTTTTTCGACACGCTTCTGTTAGCGCGGAATCGCCATAGGAGCAAGATCGCGTGGCGCATCCTCGTCGTCGCTGAATCAAACGGGCTCGAGATCACCCCTCGCCCAGTTTTCCTGCGTCTCGGCCATGAAATCGGCAAAGCGGCCTTCGGCGATCGCCTGGCGAATGCCCTGCATCAATTCCTGATAGTAGGCAAGATTGTGCCAGGAGAGCAGCATGCCGCCGAGCGCTTCGTTGGCACGGACGAGGTGATGTAGATAGGCGCGGGAATAATCGCGCGAAGCCGGGCAATTGGACTGTTCGTCCAGCGGACGCATGTCTTCGGCGTGGCGGGCGTTGCGGATATTCACCTTGCCGCGGCGGGTGAAGGCCAATCCATGGCGACCAGAGCGGGTCGGCATCACGCAGTCGAACATGTCGATGCCGCGGGCGACGGACTTCAGGATGTCGTCCGGCGTGCCGACGCCCATCAGATAGCGCGGCTTCTCCGTCGGCAGTTCCGGCAAGGTGATCTCAAGCATGCGCAGCATGATTTCCTGCGGCTCGCCGACGGCAAGGCCGCCGACCGCATAGCCCTTCAGGTCCATACCGCTTAGCGCCTGTGCGGAGCGGACTCGCAGCTCCGGCACGTCGCCACCCTGGACGATGCCGAACATCGCCTTGCCGGGCTGGTTGCCGAAGGCAACCTTGCAACGCTCCGCCCAACGCAACGACATTTCCATGGCGCGCTCGATTTCTTTCGGCGTTGCCGGCAGAGCGACGCATTCGTCGAGCTGCATCTGGATATCCGAGCCGAGCAATCCCTGGATCTCGATCGATCGCTCCGGCGACATATGATGCAAGCTGCCGTCGACATGCGATTTGAAGGTGACCCCCTGCTCATCGAGTTTACGCAGACCGGACAGCGACATCACCTGGAAGCCGCCGGAATCGGTCAGGATCGGATGCGGCCAACGGATCAGCTGATGCAATCCGCCGAGGCGGGCGACGCGCTCGGCTGTCGGACGCAGCATCAGGTGATAGGTATTGCCGAGAATAATGTCGGCGCCCGTCTCGCGCACCTGGTCGAGATACATGGCCTTAACGGTGCCGACGGTGCCGACGGGCATGAAGGCCGGCGTGCGGATGGTCCCGCGCGGCATGGAAACTTCGCCGAGGCGGGCGCCGCCATCGGTCTTCTTCAATTGAAACTGAAAGCTCTCGCTCATTTCGTCCTAGTCTTTCCGGTAGAGCAGGCTGCCATCGCCATAGGAATAGAAGCGATAGCCCGTCTCGATAGCATGGGTATAGGCCGCGCGCATCGTATCGAGGCCGGCAAAGGCCGATACGAGCATGAACAGGGTCGAGCGCGGCAAGTGGAAATTGGTCATCAGCATGTCAACGGCCTTGAAGCGGTAGCCGGGCGTAATGAAAATGCCGGTAGCGCCTTGCCAGGGCTGGATGGTGCCGTCGTCAGCGGCGGCGCTTTCGATCAGTCGCAGCGAGGTGGTGCCGACGCAGACGATGCGCCCACCCCTCGCCTTGACGGCGTTGAGCTTCTCGGCGGTGGCGGCATCGACATAGCCGATCTCGAAATGCATCTTGTGGTCATCGGTATCGTCGGCCTTGACCGGCAGGAAGGTGCCGGCGCCGACATGCAGCGTCACAAAATGCCGCTCGACGCCCATGGCATCGAGCGCGGCAAACAAGGATGGCGTGAAGTGCAGGCCGGCGGTGGGTGCTGCGACCGCGCCCTCTTCACGCGCATAAATCGTCTGATAGTCGGCGCGATCACGCTCGTCTTCGGGGCGCTTCGCCGCGATGTAAGGTGGCAGCGGAATATGCCCAACGCTGGCAATCGCCTCATCGAGAGCGGGACCGGATAGATCGAACCGCAGGGTAATCTCGCCGCCCTCGCCTTTTTCCTCGACAGTGGCGTCGAGCGAACCGAGCGCGCAGACATTTTCGCCGTGACCGAACTGGATGCGATCGCCGATCTTGATACGCTTGCCGGGCTTGGCAAACGCCTTCCAGCGATCTGGCGCCGCGCGCATGTGCAAGGTCGCCGAGACCTGCTGGCCGGGCGCGCCTTCGCGGTGACGAGTGCCTTCCAGCTGCGCTGGGATCACCTTGGTATCGTTGAAGACTACAGCGTCGCCTGGGCGCAGGAAGGATGGCAGATCCTGTATCTGATAGTCGCTTAGCGTATGCGAGCCATTGTTCGGATCGACAACAAGCAGACGCGCGCTGTCGCGCGGCTCGGCAGGCCTGAGCGCGATACGCTCCTCCGGCAGATCGAAATCGAAAAGGTCAACACGCATTCAATTGGTCCAGGCAGTTCATGCAAGCAAAGCGAAACCCGCCCCTCACGCCAAAGGCGCAAGAGGCGGGTTTCAGGAATAATCACGATCAGACGTCGGCGGCAACCCGCGCGGAGACGATCGAATCCGGATCCTTTACCGGCTCGCCGCGCTTGATCTGATCAACAAATTCCATGCCGGAGATGACCTGACCCCAAACGGAGTACTGCTTGTTCAGCCAAGGTGCATCGGTGAAGCAGATGAAGAACTGCGAGTTGGCCGAGTTCGGGTTCTGCGAACGAGCCATCGAGCACGTACCGCGAACGTGCGGAGTTGCGGAGAATTCAGCCTTCAGGTCAGGCTTGGACGAGCCACCGGTGCCGGCGCGGGCGGTGTTGCCGCCAACCTTGCCATGCTCGACATCACCGGTCTGAGCCATGAACCCGTCGATGACGCGATGGAAAACAACGTTGTCATAAGCCTTTTCGCGCGCCAATTCCTTGATGCGGGCGACATGCTCCGGAGCGACCTGCGGCAGAAGCTGAATGACAACCTGGCCCTTGGTGGTTTCCAGGATGAGGGTGTTTTCTGGATCCTTGATCTCAGCCATGTTCGTTTCCTTGTTCTCTCTGTTTGCTTTGGAATTATTTCTTTGTGACGGTAACCTTGACCATCTTGTCTGGATTGCTCACTTCGCCGTTCTGGCCTTCGCCACGTTTGATCTTGTCGACGAGCTCCATGCCCGAGATGACCTTGCCGACGATCGTGTACTGGCCGTTCAGGAAAGCGCCGTCGGCGAACATGATGAAGAACTGCGAGTTGGCGGAGTTCGGGTCTTGGGCACGCGCCATACCGACAACGCCGCGCGTGAACGGAACCTTGGAGAATTCGGCCGGAAGGTTCGGCAGATCGGAACCGCCGGTGCCGGCCTTGTTCGGATCAAAGCCCTTAGAGGCGTTACCATACTGAACGTCGCCCGTCTGAGCCATGAAGCCATCGATGACGCGATGGAACACGACGTTGTCGTAAGCGCCCTTCTTCGCCAGCGCTTCGATCTGGGCGACGTGCTTCGGAGCAACTTCCGGCATCAACTGGATAACCACCGGGCCGTCCTTGAGCTGGATGGTCAAAAGATCTGCGGCTGCGGCCGAGAACGCGCTGCCTGCGAAGGCGGCAAGGCTCAGGAATCCTGCCAATGCAATATGAAAGAGTTTCATGGATGCTCCGTTCGGGATTGGATTTCGGCTCAGCTGTTGCCGCTGGCCTTATTTTTGAGTTTGCCGTTCAGCGCTTCCAGAACCGCCAACGGCACGAAGGCGCTGACATCGCCGCCCATGGATGCGATCTGCCGCACCAATGTGGCGGTTATAGGCCGCGAGGCCGTGCCGGCGGGCAGAAACAGCGTCTGAATATCCGGCGCCATCTGCCTGTTCATGCCTGCCATCTGCATTTCATAGTCAAGATCGGTGCCGTCACGCAGGCCACGCACCAGCAAGGTCGCGCCATGGGCGCGAGCGGCATCGACGACCAGATTGTCGAAAGCGACGACGGAAATAGCGCCCGCCTTCTGCGGCAGAGCCTCACCGAGCGACCTGCGGATCAGCTCCGCCCGCTCCTCGAAAGAGAAAAGAGGCTTCTTGCCCGGATGAATGCCGATCGCGACGATCACCTTGGCGGCGACATTCAACGCCTGCACGAGGACATCAAGATGTCCGTTGGTCATCGGGTCGAAGGACCCTGGATAGAAGGCTGTCGTCATTATCAAGCCGGCTCGTTGTTTCGACGCCTTTTGTCATGGATGAGGCCGTATCGCAAGTGATTTGCAACCCGGCGGCAGCCTCTGAACTGCAGATGAACACGCCGTTCAAACCTGTTTCAGCTCGACAATGCTTTACTGGCATCAACATCGAAACGGGCCTGGTTCAACGGCTCGTCGATCTCGGTTTCAGGGACATCATGCCATGCTCGTCTTCATCATCGCAGGCGCCATCATCGGTTCATTTTTCGTCGAATACCTCGTTCATGTTTTCTCCGACAATTATGAGATCGAATGGGATTCCGCCTCGGAAAACGGCAAAGATATCAATTTTGCCCAAGAAATCGCCACTGCCATGCGCAAGACGCATCGCGAATCTGAACGCCAGATGAACAAGGCATTCAAGGTCGCTTCAGGCACGCATTGCTAGATAGCTCTCAATATCGGCGGAACCATTTGGAAAACGCCGCGTTAACAGTCCGAAACTCAGATTGCACATTGCGGCAAGAAGGAAGAAGAGTATGCCCGACAAGATCACCCTTATTAACGTTGTTTGGATGGCCATGATTTCGGGAATGCTTGCAGCAACCGTTGCACTTTACGATCAGAAACCCGACCAGTCGAAGATCTACGGTCCCTTTGCTTCGGCTCGTCCCTTCGTTGCCTCGAGCCAGTACTAAGGGATCTGAACGCTAGTCCCACCTAAGGAGGGAGCGATCATGTTCACAATTTTGACGCTGCTTACAATTTTCATCAGCATCATGTTTGTCGTGTCAGTCGCATCCACCATTTCGGCGCTTCATCGCGAAAGCGAAGAGAGCAAGAGGCTGCATAAGCGTCACAAGACGCTCTGATCTCCGCGTACCGAGCGCCTCCCCGCCACATATGCTCGGATGGACCCTGAACCGGACGCTTTCCCCGCCAGCGTCCGGTTTTTTATTGCCCTTATAGTCCCGGCGCTTCCCTTAGGCCCTGCTGCCAACACGCAAAAGCATGATTTTGTAAGAGGAAGCGCGCCAGCTGCTTCAATCATGCTATGGTGATCGTGGTTCATCGAGGGATCAAGATGCGCATTGTCCTGACAGGCAGCTCCGGGCGACTTGGCCGGGCGATCTTTAATGCGCTGGCGCCAAGCCATAGGGTGATAGGCATCGATCGTTCGCCATTTTCGACGACGCATATACTCGGAGATTTTACCGATGCGGCGTTGTTACGCCAGGCGTTGACGGGTGCGGATGCAGTCATCCATTGCGCGGCCCTGCACGCGCCTCATGTCGGCGCGGTTTCCGAGGATGAATTTCGCCGCATCAATGTGGACGGGACACGGCGGCTGGCGGAAGCGGCGCTGGCTGCCGGCGTGAAACGACTGGTGTTTACCAGTACGACCGCACTTTATGGTCGCGCGGTCGTTCCCGGTCATTGCACATGGGTCGATGAAGACACCGCACCGCAACCGAAAAGCATCTATCACCGCACGAAACTGGAAGCCGAGCAGATCCTTAAAGGCATGACTGGCCCGGATTTGCAGGTCCGCGTTTTACGCATGTCTCGAAGTTTTCCAGAAGCAGCCAATGTGATGGCTGTTCATCGCCTGCATCGCGGCGTCGATATCCGTGATGTCGCGGATGCCCATGTCGCAGCGCTGACCAACGGCGGCAAAGATTTTCAACGACATATCGTTTCCGCCGGCACGTTATTCAAACCGGAAGACTGCGAAGCGCTCGCGGCCGATGCCGCCTCCATCATCCAACTGCGCGCGCCCGGCCTTGCCGCGAAATTTGCACAGCGAAACTGGTCGCTGCCTGACAGAATCGATCGCATTTATGCATCGAAATCTGCGGGCACGGTTCTCGGCTGGCATTTCCGCTTTGGTTATGACGAGGTTTTCGCACAGCTCGAGCGGGAAAGCCTGGAGGTTCTTCCGGCTTTTTCGCAAAATAACGAACGCCCGGAATAAAGGGTTAGGAACCGGCCGCCAGATCCTGTGCGCTCTGCTCCAAATGACAATCGCCTGAGCTTGTTGCCAAGCTCAGGCGATCGAAAACCTTCAGCGTGCAGATAGGCCAGCCCAGCCCCACTGCTCTCCAAGCGGGCACAGCGAAGACTATTCTTCGCTGCCACCCTCGTTGCCGGCATCTCCGGCATCACCGCCAACAGCATCGTCTTCGGCTGCCGAAGCATCATCCTCGTCGCCTTCCGGCTCGCTGATACGCTCGACGGATACGACTTTCTCGTCCTTTGCAGTAGAGAAGATGGTGACGCCCTTGGTGGCGCGGCTGGCGACGCGGATGCCGCCGACTGGCACACGGATCAGCTGACCGCCATCCGAGACGAGCATGATCTGATCGCCATCCTCGACCGGGAAGGCGGCCACGAGTTCGCCGATCTCGCCCGTCTTCGACGTGTCGGTGGCGCGGATACCCTTGCCGCCGCGGCCGGAGATGCGGAAATCGTAAGAGGACGACCGCTTGCCGAAGCCCTTTTCCGAAACCGTCAGGATGAACTGCTCGAGCGCCTTGAGTTCTTCGTAGCGCTCGTCGCCGAGCTGTCCCTCTTCGGTGACTTCTTCACCGACCAGTGCAATCTCCTCGTCGTCACCCGTCGCGGAGCGGCGCTCGCTGACGGAGCGCTTGAGATAGGCTGCGCGCTCCCACGGCTCGGCATCCACATGCCGGACGATCGTCATCGAAATGATGCGATCCCCTGGTGCAAGCGTGATACCGCGAACGCCGATCGAATTGCGGCCGGCAAAGACACGCACATCCGATACGGAGAAGCGGATGCACTGGCCGAGCGCCGTCGTCATCAGCACGTCGTCATGTTCGGTGCAGGTCTCGACGGAGAGGATTTCATCGCCCTCCTCCTCCAGCTTCATGGCGATCTTGCCGTTGCGGTTCACCTGCACGAAATCCGACAGCTTGTTGCGGCGCACGGTTCCGCGCGTCGTCGTGAACATGACGTCGAGATTGTCCCAGGTGCTCTCGTCTTCCGGCAACGGCATGATCGTGGTGATGCGTTCGCCTGGTTCCAGCGGCAGCATGTTGATCAGCGCCTTGCCGCGCGATGTCGGCGTGCCGATCGGCAGACGCCAGACCTTTTCCTTGTAGACGATACCGCGGGAGGAGAAGAACAGGACCGGCGTGTGCGTATTGAGAACGAATAGCCGGGTAACGAAATCCTCGTCACGGGTGGTCATTCCCGAGCGACCCTTGCCGCCGCGGCGCTGCGCACGGTAGGTCGTCAGCGGCACGCGCTTGATATAGCCCAGATGAGAAACGGTGACGACCATATCCTCGCGGGCGATCAGATCCTCATCGTCCATCTCGAGACCGCCATCGACGATCTCGGTGCGGCGCGGCGTTCCGAACTCGTCGCGAACCGCGGCAAGCTCTTCTTTTACAATGGTTTGGATGCGGGCACGTGACGAGAGAATATCAAGATAGTCCTTGATTTCCGCACCGATCTGATTGAGTTCTTCATCGATTTCGTCACGGCCGAGAGCGGTCAGGCGTGCCAGACGCAGTTCGAGAATGGCGCGCGCCTGTTCTTCGGAGAGGTTGTAGGTGCCATCTTCGTTGATGCGATGGCGGGGATCGTCGATTAGCCGGATAAGAGATTCGACGTCTGCCGCATTCCAGCGGCGCGTCATCAGCTCTTCGCGGGCCGATTGCGGATCCGGCGCCTGGCGAATGACGCGGATGACTTCATCGATATTGGCGACGGCAATCGCCAGACCGACCAAGACGTGAGCGCGATCGCGCGCCTTGCGCAGCAGATACTTCGTGCGGCGGCTGATGACTTCCTCGCGGAAAGCCACGAAAGCGCGCAGCATGTCCATCAGGTTCATCAGCTCGGGCTTGCCGCCGTTCAGCGCCACCATGTTGCAGCCGAAGGAGGTCTGCAGCGGCGTATAGCGGTAAAGCTGGTTCAGGATGACGTCGGCATTGGCGTCGCGCTTCAGCTCGACGACGACGCGATAGCCCTGGCGGTCGGACTCGTCGCGTAGGTCCGAGATGCCCTCGATGCGCTTCTCGCGCACGAGTTCGGCCATCTTTTCGATCATCGACGCCTTGTTCACCTGATAGGGAACCTCGGTGATGATGATCTGCTCGCGATCGCCACGCATCGGCTCGATGGTCGCGACACCGCGCATGACCACGGAGCCGCGGCCCGTCTCATAGGCGGAGCGGATGCCGGCGCGGCCGAGGATCTTCGCGCCGGTCGGGAAATCCGGACCGGGGATGATCTCCATCATCTCAGGCAGCTCGATCGCCGGATTGTCGATCAGCGCGATGCAGCCGTTGATGACTTCGGAGAGATTGTGCGGCGGAATGTTCGTCGCCATGCCGACGGCGATGCCGCCGGAGCCGTTGACGAGCAGGTTCGGGAAGCGTGCCGGCAGAACCTTGGGTTCTTCCGTCGTCGCGTCATAGTTTTCCTGGAAATCGACCGTTTCCTTGTCGATATCCTCGAGAAGCTCGTGGGCGACCTTCGTCAGGCGGGATTCCGTGTAGCGCATCGCCGCCGGCGGATCGCCGTCAATCGAGCCGAAATTGCCCTGCCCGTCGATAAGCGGCACACGCATCGACCAATCCTGCGCCATGCGGACCAAGGCGTCATAGATCGAAGCGTCGCCGTGTGGGTGATAGCTACCCATGACGTCGGCGACGGGACGGGCCGACTTCACATATTTGCGGTTCCAGTGATAGCCGCTCTGATGCGCCGCATAGAGAATGCGCCGATGAACGGGCTTCAAACCATCGCGAACGTCGGGAAGCGCGCGGCTGACGATAACGCTCATGGCGTAATCGAGATACGACCGCTGCATTTCCTCGATGATGGAAATCGGCTCGATGCCTGGCGGGAGCTTCCCGCCGCCGGGTGGTGTTTGCTCAGTCAAAACAGATCACGATCTCTTTTAGAATCACTGCGAAATTTATAGCCGAAAGGCCTGGCGAGCGCCAATTTTGGCCGGTGTTTTTGAACAGGTTTTGCCCCTTTAAGCCATGGAATCGAACATTTCCATGGCGAAACTGATCAACACCGGCGCATGACCCTTTGCGAAAGCCCGTTCCTCGCATAACAATGCTTGCCAACAGCGATAAAACAAGCTTCGGGGACTATATGGCGAGCGCGGATACGCTGATCAATGCCTTCACGACTCTGCTCGTCACTGTCGATCCGCCGGGGCTCGCGCCGCTTTTCATCGGACTTACGGCTGGCATGAATCGTTCGGAGCGCAAGCAAGTGGCGCTGCGCGGCTCGCTGATCGCCTTCTTCATCCTGGCGGCCTTCGCCTTGTTCGGCGCGAGCGTGCTTGGTGTGCTTGGCATCTCCATCGGTGCGTTCCGCATTGCCGGCGGCTTGCTGCTGTTCTGGATCGCCTTCGAAATGGTGTTCGAGCGGCGGCAGGACAGAAAAGAGAAGACGACGGAAGTCGCCATTACCAAGGATCACATCCGCAATATCGCAGTCTTTCCCCTCGCCCTGCCCCTGATCGCCGGTCCCGGCGCCATCTCGGCCACCATTCTGTTGGCCGGCTCGCTGCAGACGACGCTCGACCGCGCGCAGCTGATCGGCGTCATCGCCATCAATCTGGCCCTGGTCTTTGCAGCCCTTGCCATTTCAGACAGACTCGACCGAATGCTCGGCGCCACCGGCCGCGCCATTCTCACCCGGCTGCTCGGGGTTATTCTTGCGGCGCTTGCCGCGCAGTTCGTCGTGGATGGGGCAAAAGCAGCGCTCACGCTTTCATGAAAAGCGCGTCTGTCAGACGGCTTATTCGATGAGCCGGGATACTCGATAACTAAAAGCGCTCGGAGCTCTCGATGTTAAAAAGCATAATAAGATCAGTCTTCAAAAGGTATGGCTATACGTCTCTCAAGACGGTGTATCTGCGCGACCATAAGGACAGCGAATATGCTTCAATGAGCATTGTCACCGAGGGTGACCTCAACAAGAAAATCCTGTTCATTTATCTGCGCGATGAGATTGCCAGAACGCACATTCTCACCGAGAAAAACCTCACGCAAACTATCGATGCGTGTGAAGCTATCCTGAGAGAAATTAAAGGGGCTACGAAGGATAAATCAATTGATAATCCAGCCGCCCGAGAAGAATAGCGAAGACAAATCGAAGCTGATAAAAACCCGCCAAAAGACGGGTTCCAAATTCAGTCGGGCACGCCTATCTCAGAACGGGATGTCATCATCCAGATCGCGCGAGAAGTTGCCGCCGCCGCCCTGGCTGCTGCCACCACGATTGCCACCGCCGCGGGAGGAGCCTTGCGATGAGGACTGGCCGTAATCGTCGCTACCGTAGTCGCCGCCAAAATCACCGCCGCCGCGGCCACCACGACTCCCACCTTCGATGGAACCGCCGCCCTCGCCGCGGCCATCGAGCATGGTCAGGGTCGAATTGAAGCCCTGCAGCACGACTTCGGTCGAGTAGCGGTCCTGACCGTTCTGATCCTGCCATTTGCGCGTTTGCAGCGCGCCCTCGATGTAAACCTTGGCACCCTTCTTCAGATATTGCTCAGCCACCTTGCAGAGACCTTCATTGAAGATGACGACGCGGTGCCATTCGGTCTTTTCCTTGCGCTCGCCGGAATTGCGGTCGCGCCAGGTTTCCGACGTGGCAATGTTGAGGTTGGCGATTGGGCGGCCGTCCTGCGTGCGGCGGATTTCCGGGTCCGCCCCGAGATTTCCAACCAGAATTACCTTGTTCACACTACCGGCCATGATACCACCCTGCTTGCCGCCCATCGACGGCTTTGAAATTCTATGGGGAGCACCTTAACCCATAGCGGGCGTCGGGTGCTATTTATGCGGCCTTCTCAGTTCCGTTCATCCACAAAGAAATCGCCGCGATAATTTTGTTCTTTATTTGTTCTAATTTATCCTTATGATGATGTCAACGGAATCGAAAACCCGGCTCCATCCCTTCATTTCAGCCTCGACTCGCGGGCTGACATCACTAAATAAAGGCAGACTCCAAAGGACCTGCATACGACGATGAGCGAACTGAAGACTATTTCGATACGTGGTGCGCGCGAGCACAATCTCAAGGGCATCGATCTTGACCTGCCACGCAACAAGCTGATCGTCATGACCGGCCTTTCCGGCTCCGGCAAGTCGTCGCTCGCCTTCGACACCATCTATGCCGAGGGCCAGCGCCGCTATGTCGAAAGCCTTTCGGCCTATGCGCGGCAGTTCCTCGAAATGATGCAGAAGCCTGATGTCGACCAGATCGACGGCCTCTCGCCAGCGATTTCGATCGAGCAGAAGACGACCTCGCGCAATCCGCGCTCGACGGTCGGCACGGTCACGGAAATCTACGACTATATGCGTCTGCTGTTTGCCCGCGTCGGCGTTCCCTACTCGCCAGTCACGGGCCTGCCGATCGAGAGCCAAACCGTCAGCCAGATGGTCGACCGCGTGCTCGCCTATGAGGAAGGCACGAGGCTCTATATTCTCGCGCCGCTCGTGCGCGGGCGTAAGGGCGAATACAAGAAGGAACTGGCGGAGCTCATGAAAAAGGGCTTCCAGCGCGTCAAGGTCGATGGCCAGTTCTACGAGATCGCCGATGTGCCGGCGCTCGACAAGAAATACAAGCACGACATCGACGTGGTCGTCGACCGTATCGTCGTGCGTCCGGACATGGCGGCGCGTCTCGCCGACAGCTTCGAGACATCGCTGCGTCTTGCCGACGGGCTCGCGGTCGCGGAATTTGCCGACAAGCCGCTGCCGCCGGAGGAGACTGCTGCCGGCGGTTCCGCCAATAAGTCGCTGAACGAGACGCATGAGCGCGTGCTCTTCTCCGAGAAGTTCGCTTGCCCGGTTTCCGGCTTCACCATTCCGGAAATCGAGCCGCGGCTGTTCTCCTTCAACAATCCCTTCGGCGCCTGTCCGTCCTGCGACGGCCTGGGCTCGCAGCAGAAGATCGATCCGGAACTGATCGTGCCGGAGCCGGAACGTACGCTGCGCGATGGCGCGATCGCTCCCTGGGCCAAGTCGACCTCGCCTTATTACAACCAGACGCTGGAAGCGCTCGGCAAGCATTACGGCTTCAAGCTCGGCAATCGCTGGAACGAGCTGTCCGACAAGGCCAAGGACGTGATCCTGAACGGCACGGAAGACAAGATCGAATTCCACTATGCCGATGGGGCGCGTTCCTACACCACGCATAAGAATTTCGAAGGCATCGTGCCGAACCTCGAGCGCCGCTGGAAGGAAACGGATTCCGCCTGGGCACGCGAGGAGATCGAACGCTTCATGTCGGCCGCCCCCTGCCCGGCCTGCAACGGCTATCGCCTGAAGCCGGAGGCTCTGGCGGTCAAGATCGACAAGCTGCACATCAGCCAGGTGGCAGAGATGTCGATCCGCGTTGCTCGCGACTGGTTCGATGCGCTGCCGGGCACGTTCACCGACAAGCAAAACGAAATCGCGGTGCGAATCCTCAAGGAGATCCGCGATCGCCTACGCTTCCTCAATGATGTCGGCCTCGAATATTTGAGCCTGTCGCGTAATTCTGGCACGCTGTCCGGCGGCGAAAGCCAGCGCATCCGGCTCGCGTCACAGATCGGGTCGGGCCTTACCGGCGTTCTCTATGTCCTTGACGAGCCCTCGATCGGCCTGCATCAGCGCGACAATGCACGCCTTCTGGAGACGCTGAAGCATCTGCGGGATATCGGCAACACCGTCATCGTCGTCGAGCACGACGAGGACGCGATCCTCACAGCCGACGATGTTGTCGATATCGGCCCCGCGGCCGGCGTGCATGGCGGCCAGGTGGTGGCGCATGGCACGCCGCAGGAGATCATGGCGAACCCGAAGTCACTGACCGGTAAATATCTTTCCGGCGAACTCGGCGTGCCGGTTCCGGACGAGCGACGTAAGCCTAAGAAGGGCAAGGAGATCAAGGTCGTCGGCGCAAGGGGCAACAATCTCAAGAACGTCACGGCTTCCATCCCGCTCGGTGTCTTCACTGCCGTGACTGGCGTGTCCGGCGGCGGCAAGTCTACTTTCCTGATCGAGACGCTTTACAAGTCGGCGGCGCGACGTGTCATGGGCGCCCGTGAAATCCCCGCGGATCATGACCGCATCGACGGTTTCGAGCATATCGACAAGGTGATCGACATCGACCAGTCACCGATCGGCCGCACCCCACGCTCGAACCCGGCGACCTATACCGGCGCCTTCACGCCGATCCGCGACTGGTTCGCTGGCCTGCCGGAGGCCAAGGCACGCGGCTATCAACCGGGCCGCTTCTCCTTCAACGTCAAGGGCGGTCGCTGCGAGGCGTGCCAGGGCGATGGCGTCATCAAGATCGAGATGCACTTCCTGCCCGACGTCTACGTCACCTGCGACGTCTGCCACGGCAAGCGCTACAATCGCGAAACGCTCGATGTCACATTCAAGACCAAGTCGATCGCCGACGTGCTCGACATGACGGTCGAGGAAGGTGTCGATTTCTTCGCGGCCGTTCCCGCCGTGCGAGACAAGCTGCAGAGCCTGAAGGATGTCGGCCTCGGCTATATCAAGGTGGGACAGCAGGCCAACACGCTATCGGGTGGCGAAGCGCAGCGCGTCAAGCTAGCCAAGGAATTGTCGAAGCGATCGACGGGTCGCACGCTCTACATCCTCGACGAACCCACAACCGGATTGCACTTCCACGATGTCGCCAAGCTTCTGGAAATGCTGCATGAGCTGGTCAATCAGGGCAATTCCGTCGTGGTCATCGAGCACAATCTCGAAGTCATCAAGACTGCCGACTGGATCCTCGATTTCGGTCCTGAAGGCGGTGATGGCGGCGGCGAGATCGTGGCTGTCGGCACGCCGGAGGCGATCGTGAAGGAGAAACGCTCCTATACGGGGCAATTCCTGAAAGAGTTGCTGGAGCGGCGGCCGGTGAAGAAGGTTGCGGCGGCGGAGTGAGATTGACCCGGCCGAATGGCCAAGGAGGAGAGAATGACCAAAGCGGGCGAAATCCGCACAGGCATAGGCGGCTGGACTTTCGAGCCCTGGCGCGGGACCTTCTATCCCGACACGCTGAAGCAGAAGGACGAGCTGAATTACGCCAGCCGCCAGTTGAAGGTGATCGAGGTCAATGGCACCTATTACAGCACGCAGAAGCCCGAGGTTTTTGCCAAATGGGCCGCCGATGTGCCCGATGGTTTCATCTTCTCTCTGAAGGCGACGCGTTTCGTCACCAACCGCCGTGTCCTCTCGGAAGCCGGGGAATCCATGCAGAAGTTTCTGGAGTCCGGTATCAGCGAGCTCGGCGATCATCTCGGCCCTCTCCTCTGGCAGTTCGCGCCGACCAAGAAGTTCGACCCGGATGACTTCGAGGCATTCCTGAAGCTGCTGCCGGCCAAGCAGGATGGGCTTGCTCTCAGGCATGTGGTCGAAGTCAGGCACGATTCCTTCAAAGTGCCGGAATTCATTGCACTGCTTGAGAAGTATAATGTGGCGCCAGTCTGTGCCGAGCATTTCGAATATCCGATGATCGCCGACGTGACAGCGGACTTCGTCTATGCCCGACTGCAGAAAGGCTCGGATGACATCAAGACCTGCTATCCGCCGAAGGACCTGAAAGCCTGGGCGGATCGCCTGAAAACCTGGGCCACGGGCAAGGTGCCGGATGACCTGCCGCTGATCGATGCTAAACGCAAAATCAAAGCCGAGCCGCGTGATGTCTTTGCCTTCATGATCCATGAGGGCAAGGTGAACGCCCCTCCGGGCGCAATCGCATTGCAGCAAGAAGTGGCAAAATAGCTCTATAGCGGCTTGATGACCGCTACGAGATCTTCAGCCGTTAGTCCTTTTCCGGCATGCTGGCCTGCCAGACCATGCAGCCAGACGCCGGCCGCGGCGGCTTCGAATGCAGGCGCTCCCTGCGCTATGAGGCCGCCGACAATGCCGGCAAGCACATCGCCCGAACCCGCGGTCGCCAGCCAGGGCGGCGCGTTCGCATTTATCAAGGCCCTGCCATCGGGGGCGGCGATCACGCTATCGGCGCCCTTATAGATGATCGCGGCATGGGCTTTCTTTGCTGCTGCCCTCGCCTTGTCGATCTTGCTCAATGTCTCGTCGGCGGCAATATCGGGAAAGAGGCGGCCAAACTCCCCCTCGTGCGGCGTCAGCACCAATCGGGTCGGCCCTTCGGCAAAAGCATCGAACAATCGCTGCGGCTCGTCGCGAAACGAGGTGATGCCGTCTGCGTCCAATACCAGATGCCGATCCGCAAGCGCGAGGCAGAATTGGCGCGCCTTCTCGCCGGCGCCGAAGCCCGGCCCGAGAATAAAGGTCGAAAGACGTTGATCGGTAAGCCATTTCCGTAAAGCAGCTTCGTCGTCGACTGCATGCAGCATGATTGAGGTCAACAAACTGGCGTTAACCCCCAGAGCCTCCGAGGGCGATGCGATAGTGACGAGCCCTGCCCCAGCCCTCAGGCCCGCCATTGCCGACATGCGCGCGGCACCTGTCGCGTTCGGCCCGCCCGAGAAAACGACGAGATGACCTCGCTTGTATTTGTGCGTCTCGACGCCTGCCGAGGGCATGGCCGCCTGCCACTGTGCCGGCTTGTTTTCGGCGAGCAAGCGGTCGGCATTGGCGCGGACGATACGGTCGGGAATGCCGATGTCGAAAACCTCAAGCTCGCCGCAAAGGTCACGACCGGGAAGGAGAAGATGTCCCGGCTTGCGCGTCATGAAGGTCACTGTTCGCACAGCGCGGAAGGCAGCGCCGAGAATCTGGCCGCTGCGGCCATCAAGGCCAGAGGGCAGGTCAACGGCAATCACCGGAATGCCGATCTCGTTGACCCGTGCAATAATAGCCGCCACATCATCCGAAACGGGACGGGAGAGTCCCGCGCCAAAGATTGCGTCAATCACCACATCTCCAGTCATCGGGACGTAACCATTGACCGCGGCGCCATCGATGGAACACTCGGCGAAAGCGCGGGCGGCGTCCCCCTTGAGCCGCTGTGGATCGCCCAGATGAAAGAGCTGTACGTCGGCTCCGGCCTGTTGCAGTGCCAGCGCCGCCACGTACCCGTCCCCGCCATTATTGCCAGGCCCGCAAAGGACGACATAACGCAGCGCTCCGGGAAAGTGCCGAAGTGCCGCGGCAGCAACCGCCTGCCCTGCCTTCTCCATAAGCCCATAAGAGCTGATGCCGGATGCGGCCGCAGCGCGGTCAACGCGAGACATGGCGTCAGGGGTGAGAAGCAGATCGGCGAGCGGCAACATCATGGCGGATATTATAGATGCGAAATCTGCCTCAAAAACAACCGCTATTGCGGAGGCCATTTTGGTTTATAAATATGCATTTGCACAACAATTAGACGATAACATTCAAGGCCTTGCTGGAGCACAAACATGACGCGCACAGCACTTTTTTGCGAAATTTTGCTTATCCAACGCATTTCGACGCGAAATCGCTTCCATTTTCCCGAAAAATCCTCATCAATTCATCGTCTCGGTGCGAAATCGCCGGGAATTTTTACGGCGGCTTGTTTTCAATTGGCATGATAAGTGCATCACGTTGGCCGAGCGGGAAATAGGCCTGCTGTAACAGGAGAAGCGGAGAGACATTTTCTCATGAAAAAGATCGAAGCGATCATTAAGCCCTTCAAACTCGACGAAGTGAAGGAAGCCCTTCAGGAAGTCGGCCTGCAGGGCATCACCGTCACGGAAGCGAAGGGCTTCGGTCGTCAGAAGGGCCACACGGAGCTTTACCGTGGCGCCGAATACGTCGTCGACTTCCTGCCGAAGGTGAAGGTCGAAGTTGTATTGGCGGACGAAAATGCGGAGGCGGTGATCGAGGCCATCCGCAAGGCCGCGCAAACAGGGCGTATCGGCGACGGAAAGATTTTCGTTTCCAACGTGGAAGAAGTCATCCGAATTCGTACCGGCGAAACGGGCATCGACGCCATCTAATCCGCCCGGCCCTTCAGGCCGCGGCTCGTTCAATCGTCATCTATGTCAAGGGAAGTAATTTCATGACGACTGCAAGCGAAATTTTGAAGCAAATAAAGGATAACGACGTCAAGTTCGTCGACCTGCGCTTCACCGATCCGAAGGGCAAGCTGCAGCATCTCACCATGGATGTGGTCTGTGTCGACGAAGATATGTTCGCCGATGGCGTCATGTTCGACGGCTCCTCGATTGCGGGCTGGAAGGCCATCAACGAATCCGACATGGTGCTGATGCCCGATCCGGATACGGTCCACATGGATCCATTCTTCGCGCAGTCGACGATGGTCATTCTCTGCGACATCCTCGACCCGATCTCCGGCGAATCCTATAACCGCGATCCGCGCGGCACTGCCAAGAAAGCCGAAGCCTATCTCAAGGCCTCGGGTATCGGCGACACCGCCTTCTTCGGCCCGGAAGCCGAATTCTTCGTCTTCGACGACGTCAAGTACAAGGCCGATCCCTACAATACCGGTTTCAAGCTCGATTCGAGCGAACTGCCGTCCAACGACGACACCGACTATGAAACCGGCAACCTCGGCCACCGTCCGCGCGTCAAGGGCGGTTACTTCCCGGTCCCGCCGATCGACAGCTGCCAGGACATGCGCTCGGAGATGCTGACGGTTCTGACCGAAATGGGCGTTACCGTCGAAAAGCACCACCATGAAGTCGCAGCCGCCCAGCACGAACTCGGCATCAAGTTCGATACGCTGGTACGCAGCGCCGACGGCATGCAGATTTATAAGTATGTCGTCCACCAGGTCGCCAATGCTTATGGCAAGACGGCAACCTTCATGCCGAAGCCGATCTTCGGCGACAACGGCTCGGGCATGCACGTTCACCAGTCGGTCTGGAAGGGCGGCAAGCCGACGTTCGCGGGCGACGAATATGCAGGTCTTTCCGAGACCTGCCTCTATTACATCGGCGGCATCATCAAGCATGCCAAGGCGATCAACGCCTTTACCAACCCGTCGACGAACTCCTATAAGCGTCTCGTTCCGGGCTATGAAGCTCCGGTTCTGCTCGCCTATTCGGCTCGCAACCGTTCGGCTTCCTGCCGTATCCCGTTCGGCTCGAACCCGAAGGCAAAGCGCGTCGAAGTTCGCTTCCCTGACCCGACGGCCAATCCCTATCTCGGTTTCGCCGCCATGCTGATGGCCGGCCTCGACGGCATCAAGAACAAGATCCATCCCGGCAAGGCCATGGACAAGGATCTCTACGACCTGCCGCCGAAGGAACTGAAGAAGATCCCGACGGTCTCCGGCTCGCTACGTGAAGCTCTGGAAAGCCTGGACAAGGACCGCAAGTTCCTGACCGCTGGCGGCGTCTTCGACGACGACCAGATCGATGCCTTCATCGAACTGAAGATGCAGGAGGTCATGCGCTTCGAAATGACCCCGCATCCGGTCGAATATGACATGTACTATTCGGTCTGATAAAAAATTGCGAAAGCCCCGGCCTTGCCGGGGCTTTCCTCATTATGAGGAAGCCGGTGGCGGGCGTCCCTCCAAATATCGTCTTCACATTGAGCTGCTGCTCGGAGCAGACCCGAGCCGAATGTGACAGTTCAATGAAGGAATGGGGGCAAAATCCTTGATATCAGTGGTGAAAGTCACCACATGATTACTTGAAAGGAAGTCGTGCCATGAAACAACGAAACGCAAAATTCAATATTGGCGACGTGGTTCGACACCGGATGTTCCCCTTCCGCGGTGTCATCTTCGATGTCGATCCGGAATTCGCAAATACAGAGGAATGGTGGAATTCCATTCCCGCGGAAGTGCGTCCCGATAAGGACCAGCCCTTCTACCACCTTCTCGCCGAAAACGACGAGACGGAATATGTCGCATACGTATCGGAGCAGAACCTCATCAACGATGAGAGCGGGCTTCCCTTGCGCAATCCGCAAGTCGCTCAGATCTTCGACCAAGCCCCGACCGGGCAGCTCAAGCCTAAGATGAGCTTCGCTCATTAAGCACTGGTAAAATATATCCTATTCCAAAGGGAAGGCGCTCCCAACGCCTTCCCTTTTTATTTGGCTTCCGAGCATCGCATGCCGTCCTCTGCGCAAAGAAAAAGCCCGGATCGCTCCGGGCTTTTTCTCATGAAAGGAGACCTATCGTCAGCTTACTGCTGCTTGGCAGCCTTCTGCGCGTCTTCGAGCTTCTTGCGAGCTTCCTCGGCCTTTTTCTGCATGCTGTCCTGCAGGCTCTTCTGGCTTTCGGCAAGCTTGCTGTCGGAGATCGCCGGGCCGTCAAAAGCGGCGCCGAAGCCGGTCAGCGAGATCTTGATCGGGTTCGGAGCGCGACGGAAATTCACAGACGTGAAGGTGACGTCGGTGCCCTTCTTCAGCGAAGCAATCATCGCGTCCGTCACGGGGACTTCCGCGGTGCACTTGTCCGGAAGGCAGACGGCGTAATCGAGCTTCTGACCCTTGCCGCCATCGACCTGCATGGTGATGCCCGGCGGAATGAGGCGGGCCGTCGGAACGGAGATCTGCAGGATCTTGCGGTTTACCTTGCCGTCGACGGAGATGAGGCCAACAGCCGTAACGAGCTGGCCGTTGTTTGCCATGATCAGGTTCTGCACGATGCAGATGTCGGCATCGTCCTGTTTGGTGCAGGTCTTGTACCAGCCCAGACGCGGCTGGTTGGGATCACTACCGCCATCGGCCGGAGCTGCGTTGGACGCATCCTGCGCGAAAGCGGCAGCCGGCATGGCCGCGCCAATCATGAGAGCCAGAGCAGAAAGACCTGCCCGCATTTTGTTGTCAGTCTTGAACATCATAGCGAAACCGCCTCCTGAAATCCGCTGCGGGACGACAGCGCGCCGTCCCATGCAATTCGGGTCAAACCGTCGTCCACCTGTCGAATGAATAAGGCAAATACATGACCCGAGAAACCCGGCACCCCTGTTACATCGCACTGGCACGGATATCCAGCTTTTCTTTGGTCTTTTCTGCCAAGTCCTAAGATTTCCGCAGTCGCGTGTTGAATTCGGCACGCTCATGATAATGTTCGGCCGAATCATACCCTTCCCGGAAAGGATGCCATGCAAGCGCTCCGGATCGCTGCCTTCCTGTTCTTCGCAACCTTGTGCAATGCCGCGGCAGCTCAGCCGCTTTACGGCATCGCCATGCATGGAGATCCGGCGCTGCCGGTGGACTTCAAGCATTTCCCTTACGTTAATCCGGATGTCAAAAAGGGCGGCCGCGTCAGCTATGGCGTCGTCGGCACTTTCGACAATCTCAACCCCTTCATTCTGAAGAGCATGCGCACGACGGCGCGGGGCATGTGGGACCCGGAATACGGCAATCTCGTTTATGAACCGCTGATGGTGCGCTCTCGCGACGAGCCTTTTACGCTGTATGGGCTTCTGGCGCAGACGGTCGAATGGGACGAGAGCCGAAGCTATATTCAGTTCAACCTCAATCCCGACGCCAAATGGTCGGACGGGCAGCCCGTAACGCCGGAAGATGTGATCTTCACGTTCCAGCTTCTTCGCGACAAAGGCCGCGTCCCGTTTTCATCGTGGCTTGAGACCATCGCCAGCATGGAGAAGGTTGGTGAGCACAGCGTGATGATCCGCTTCAACGAGAAAGCCAATCGCGAAACGCCGCTCATCATCGCCTCTTCGCTGCCGGTTCTGCCGAAGCATGCGATCGACACGGATAGCTTCGATCAGACCTCCCTGCGCATTCCGATCGGTTCCGCCCCCTACAGGATCAAGAGCATCGACCCCGGCCAGCGCATCGTCTTCGAGCGCCGTTCTGACTACTGGGGCAAGAACCTCCCGTCGAAGGTCGGCATCGACAATTATGATGAAATCACCGTCAATTACTTCCTGCAGGACACGACGCTGTTCGAAGCTTTCAAGAAAGGCGATGTCGATATTTACCCCGACGGCAGCCCAGGCCATTGGCAGCAGGCTTACAATTTTCCTGCGGTGACTTCCGGCGCCATCATCAAGGAGACCTTTAGGCCAAAAATACCAAGCGGGATGCTCGGTTTCGTCTTCAATACGCGGCGGCCGATGTTTGCCGACAAGAATGTGCGCAAGGGACTGACCCTCGCCTTCGACTTCGAATGGCTAAACCGAAATCTCTATTCGGGCGCCTATAAGCGCACGGAGAGCTATTGGCAAAATTCAGATCTTTCGTCGTTCGGCATTCCCGCGGATCCGCACGAGCTCGCCATGCTGGGACCGATCAAGGACCGCATCGATCCGGACGTGCTCGATGGCAGCTACAAGCTGCCCGTCAGCGACGGTTCCGGGCGTGACCGCAAGATCCTGCGCGAGGCGGTAGCCCTGCTCAAGGAGGGTGGCTATGCAATCCGCGGCGAGAAGATGGTCGATAAGAACGGCCGACAGCTCAGCTTCGAAATATTGACCCAAAATGCAGATCAGGAACGCATGGCGATCCCCTATCGCCGGTCTCTGGAATTGCTCGGCATTGCCGTAACGATTCGCACGGTCGATGATTCGCAATATCAGCTCCGGACGATCAACTACGACTACGACATGATCATCAAGTCCTACCCTTCGTCGCTATCGCCGGGCATCGAGCAAGTGGGGCGCTGGAGCTCCTCTGCCGCCAAGACCGAAGGCAGCCTTAATTTCGTCGGCGTCGCAGACCCCGATGTCGATACGCTGATATCACATTTTTTGATGGCGCGTTCGGCAGAGGATTTCCGCGACGCCGTGCGTTCTTTCGATCGGATGCTGATTTCTGGATATTATCTAGTGCCGCTCTACCATATCGACCAGCAATGGGCGGCGCGGCGCAGCCGTGTCAATCATCCCGGCGTTCTGCCGCTTTACGGGTACTATCTACCTGCGTGGTGGGACGCTTCCGCGCAGTAATCTCGGCCGGTTCCCTTTCGGTAACCGGTTGAAGCCATCGGCACAAAGGCCTAGATGGAGGAGAACAGCCCGAAAAACCGAAAGGATGAAACCATGGAACGCATCACGATCGACATCGTCTCGGATGTCGTCTGCCCATGGTGCTATCTCGGCAAGGCCCGCCTGGAGCTCGCCATTGCCGAGGTGCAGGACGAAGTAGGCGTCGACCTCAACTGGCGACCCTATCGGCTCAATCCCGACTATCCGCCCGAAGGCGTCGACCAGAAAAAGGCGCTGGAGCAAAAGCTCGGCGGCGCGGAGCGTGTCGCCGAGGGGCACAAGATGCTAACCGAGCTCGGCCGCGAAGTGGGAATCAAGTTCGATTTTGACGCTATCAAGATCGGCCCGAACACGCTCGATGCCCATCGCCTCATCCACTGGTCCGTCACCGAAAGCCGCGAAAAGCAGGATAAGGTGGTCGATGCGCTCTTCAAGGCCAATTTCGAAGAGGGCCTCAATGTCGGCGATCATGCCATACTGCTCGATATTGCCGAAAAGGCCGGCCTCGACCGCTCCGTCATAGCAACCCTGCTTGCCTCCGACGCCGACCGCGATCTCATCATCGGCGAGATCGACGCCGCCCAGAAGATCGGCGTCAACGGCGTTCCCTTCTTCATCTTCGACCAGCAATATGCCGTCAGCGGCGCGCAGACGCCGGATGTGCTCGCCGAGGCCTTGCGCGACATCGCCAAGATGAAAGCGGAAGCACGGGCGGGGATGAATTAAGCGGGATTCCGCTTTTTCGATCATAGCTGCAAGAGCTTCCGCGATCTGCGATTCGCGGAAGTAGCCGCGTCATACCGGCATTAGGTCTTTGCCAGTAATCCCGAAGCCATCGCCCGGAAGGCCTCTATCGCCTTGGGCAGCACTTCCGCCGGATTATCGCTGGCAGCAACCCAGAGCGCAGCATTCAGCGCTGCGCCGGAAATGAGCCGGGCTGCAGCCTCGGGATCGACCGGCTTGACTACCTCTTGTTTCAGAAGCTTTGAAACCGTCTGCCGGGTGCCGGCGAGACAGCTGTTTTGGCTGGGCCATTTCGAGGGGTCGCCCAGAACGGCCGGACCGTCGAGCAAGACGATGCGCTGGACCTCCGGATCGAGAGCCATTTTGATATAGGCCTCCCCCTCGGCAAGCAGACCTTGCCAGTCCCCATCCGCCTGTGCGCCGATCTCCTTCGCCCGTAGCGCCAGTTCGTTGTCGATCTGATCGACGACGGCGGCGAGCAATCCGCGCTTGTCGCCGAAATTATGATAGAGGGCGCCTCTCGTCAGGCCGACATCCGCCGTCAACTCATCCATTGAGGCCGCCGCAAATCCTTTCTCCGCGAAGGCTTTCCGCGCAGCGGCAATGAGCTTGCTCCGATTTTCTTCCATGGTTTCCAGGCGCTTTGCCATATCACTCTCAAATTTCACATACGTTTCGTATTTGAAATATTGACATACGTCGCGCATATGCATATTTCACATACATGCCGTATATCAAATGAAACGGCGGTTTGGAAGCCGCGTGCGAGCTTGCGTTCTTCCCATCTTTTCATGTCAACACGAATGAGAGCCGATACCATGACGACACGTACCGCAATCTTCCCGAAGAACAGGCATGCGCTTTATGAGGAGCACGGCTATTCCGCCGCAATCCGCTCCGGCGATCTGCTGTTCGTCTCCGGCCAGGTCGGCAGCCGCGCGGATGGAAGCCCGGAGCCTGATTTCGAGAAGCAGGTTCAACTCGCCTTCGACAATCTGCAGGCAACTTTGGAAGCGGCAGGCTGCACCTTCGATGACATCATCGATGTCACCACGTTCCACACAGATCCCGAGGGGCAATTCGGCGCGATCATGGCCGTCAAGAACCGGGTCTTTACCGAAAAACCCTACCCGAACTGGACGGCGATCGGCGTCAACTGGCTGGCGGGCTTCGATTTCGAAATCAAGGTCATCGCGCGCATTCCGGATGTTGGGGAGCTGCGCGAGCCGCAGGCGGCTTGAGGAAATATCCGATCTCGGCCTGCCGCCGAAAATAGGTTGCGGCGGGCCGGATACCGGGTTCTTCATCAGGCGCAAAGCCGCTGGCTGAGCGCCCACCTTCTATTTTGCCAGCTCCGCCAGCTGCGTCATGACCACAGCCGCCCCCTGCAGCCGCTTTTCCGGCGTCGGCAGGTCGCGCGTCAGGAACACGCTCTGGTCGGGACGGATCTTGGCCATCGTGCCCTGCTTGGCGATATAGCCGACGAGGTTGGCAGGGTTCGGGAATTCCTTGTTGCGGAACTGTACGACGACGCCCTTCGGGCCGGCATCCAGCTTCTCGACGTTGGCGATCCGGCAGAGCGACTTGATATAGACGATCTTGAGGAGGTGCTGCACCTCGATCGGCAAGGGACCGAAGCGATCGATCATCTCGGCTCCGAAGCTGTCAATCTCCTTCAGCTCGGTGATCTCGCCGAGGCGGCGGTAGAGCGCCATGCGCAGATGCAGATCAGGCACATAATCGTCGGGGATCATGACCGGCGTGCCGACGGAGATCTGCGGCGACCAGCCGGTATCCCGGATCTCGTCGACGCCCTTGACCTCGGCGACGGCCTCTTCGAGCATCTGCTGGTAGAGCTCGAAGCCGACTTCCTTGATATGGCCTGACTGTTCTTCGCCCAGCAGATTGCCGGCGCCGCGGATATCGAGATCGTGGCTCGCCAGCTGGAAGCCGGCGCCGAGCGTATCCAGCGACTGCAGCACCTTAAGCCGGCGCTCCGCCGTCGTGGTCAGCACCTTGTTGACGGGCAGCGTGAAGAGCGCAAAGGCGCGCACCTTGGAGCGGCCGACGCGGCCGCGGAGCTGATAGAGCTGGGCCAGGCCGAACATGTCGGCGCGATGGACGATCAGCGTGTTGGCCGTCGGCACGTCGAGGCCGGATTCGACAATGGTCGTCGACAGCAGCACGTCATAACGTCCCTCGTAGAAGGCATTCATGATGTCTTCCAGCTCACCGGCGGGCATCTGGCCATGGGCGACCGCCACCTTCAGCTCCGGCACATCCGATTGAAGGAAGGCATGGATATCGGCGAGATCGGCGAGGCGCGGACAGACATAGAAGCTCTGGCCGCCACGATAATGCTCACGCATCAGCGTTTCGCGGATGACCAACGAATCGAAGGGCGAGATGAAGGTGCGCACCGCCATGCGGTCGACCGGCGGCGTGGTGATGAGCGACAGTTCACGCACACCGGTCATCGCGAGCTGCAAGGTGCGCGGGATCGGCGTCGCCGACAGCGTCAGCACATGCACGTCGCTCTTCAGCTCCTTCAGGCGCTCCTTGTGCTTGACGCCGAAGTGCTGCTCCTCGTCGATGACGAGCAGGCCGAGATTGGCGAACTGGATGCCAGCGCCGAGCAGCGCGTGGGTGCCGACAACGATATCGGTCTTGCCTTCGGCGACTTCCTTCTTGGTCAGCGCCAGTTCCTTGGAACCGACCAGACGAGATGCCTGCTGTATGCGGATCGGCAGTCCACGGAAGCGCTCGGAGAAGGTCTTGAAATGCTGGCGCGAAAGCAGCGTCGTCGGCACGACGACGGCGACCTGCACGCCATTCATGGCAGCGACGAAGGCTGCGCGCAGCGCCACTTCCGTCTTGCCGAAGCCGACATCGCCGCACACGAGGCGATCCATCGGCCGGCCGGCGCCGAGATCCTCGCGCACCGCCTCGATGGCGTTCATCTGGTCGTCGGTCTCGTCATACGGGAAGCGCGCGGCAAATTCGTCATACAGCCCGTCCGGCGTGCTGAGAACAGGCGCATGCCGCGTCAGGCGCTCGGCCGCGACGCGGATCAAGGCGCCGGCCATATCGAGCAGGCGCTTCTTGAGCTTGGCCTTGCGCATCTGCCAGGCGCCGCCGCCGAGCTTATCCAGCTGCGCCTCGGTGCCCTCGCCGCCATAGCGCGAGAGCAGATCGATGTTTTCGACCGGCAGGAACAGCTTGGCATCGTCAGCATATTGCAGCTCGAGGCAGGCGTGCGGTGCGCCGGCTGCCTCGATGGTCCTGAGGCCAACGAAACGGCCGATCCCGTGCTCGGCATGAACAACGATCGAGCCTTCATCCAGGCCTGCTACTTCCGAGATGAAATCGGCGGCGCGCTTGCGCCGCTTGGAACGGCGTACCATCCGGTCGCCGAGAATATCCTGCTCGCCGATAACGATCAGATCGCCCGCTTCGAAACCGGCTTCGAGGCTCAGCACGGCGGCAGCAGCCTCGCCCTTCGCCAGGCCGCCAAGGTCCTTGAAGGCCTCGATCGTCTTGACGCGCGCCAGCCCATGTTCGGATAGCACCTGCAGGAGGCGATCGAGCGAGCCTTCCGTCCAGGCCGAAATCAGCACCTTACCGCCCGAAGCCCGCTTGTTGGCGATATGCTTGACGACTGCATCGAAGACGTTGACGCGCTCGCTATCGGTTGTGTCGGTCGCTGCCCGCGCCCAGCGCGGCCCCTGGCGGGCATCAAGCTCGATGACGCGACGCGCCTCGCCCTCATGCTCGTTGAAGGGCGAGATACGGATAGCGCCGAAGGCGTCAAGCGCATTGCCGAATGCCTTGCCATCGAGATAGAGCTGGCCGGGCGTTACTGGCTTATAGGGCGTGCCCTGTGCCATCTGCCCCTTGGCCTGCTGGCCGGATTGAAGGCGGGCGTCGTAATAGTCGAAGACGAGCTTGGAGCGCTCCTCTGCCGCTTCGCGCACGGTGTGATCCGTGACCAAGCGAAAGCCTTTAAGGTAATCGAAGACCGTCTCGAGCTTCTCGTAGAAGAGCGGCAGCCAATGTTCCATGCCGGCGTATCGCCGACCTTCGGACACGGCGAGATAGAGAGCGTCATCACGCGTGGCGGCGCCGAAGGCGGAGAGATAGTTCTTGCGGAAGCGGCTGATCGTATCCGGCGTCAACGTCACTTCGCTCATCGGATTGAGATCAAGCGAACGCACCTGCCCTGTCGTGCGCTGGCTGGCCGGATCGAAGCTGCGGATGCTCTCCAGCGTATCGCCGAAGAAGTCCAGACGCATCGGCTCTTCCGTGCCCGGAACGAAGACGTCGAGAATGCCGCCGCGCACGGCATATTCGCCGACCTCGCGCACGGTCGCCACGCGCTCGAAGCCGTTGCGCTCGAGGCGAGCCGCGATATCGTCCATCCGGACCTGGTTCCCGGGACGTGCCGAGAACGCCAGGCTTTCGATGATATCCTGCGGGGCGACCTTCTGCAGCATGGCGTTGACGGTCACCAGCACAATGGCTGCATGCGGCTTGCGATGATGCGCGATCAGGCCGGACAAAGCCGCCAGGCGCCGGGCCGAGGTGTCAGAGCTTGGGGAAACACGGTCATAGGGAAGACAATCCCAGGCCGGCAGGGTGAGTACCGGAATTTCAGGCGCGATGAAGCCGAGCATCTGTTCGACATCGGCCATGTGCTGGCCGTCGGACATGACATAGGCAACCGGCTGGCCGGCCTTTGCCATTTCGGCAATCAGGAACGGCTCCAGACCGGCCGGAACATGACCGATCGTCATCGGCTCGCTTGCGGCGAGCAGCTTCTTCGCGTCGAAACCGGGGATCATTTGGTTAATCCGAACCTTTCGGCGATCTCTTCGAAATCGGGCTTATAGGAGGCCAGCCGCTCAAAGAGCGGCGTCTGCAGATGCTGCGGCGTTGGCTCACTACCGAGGATCCATTTAAGAAGATCGTTGTCCTCTTCGGCCATGATGCGCTCCAGCTCATCAAGATCGGCTTCAGGGAGGCCCGGCAGTTCATTATCGGCAAACTGGCCGAAAACCAGATCCATCTCGCGGATACCGCGATGCCAGCAACGGAAAAGGATGCGCCGGCGGCGAGGATCGAGATCGGCACTGCTGAGGGTCAGCCCAGTCATCAAAAACACCTTTATGTTGATGCGTCTCTATAAAACCAGCGCTCAAAGGTGGGAACCGGTTTTTCAGAAAAAAGCACCTGCGATGCAATTTTCCGGGGAGTGTGGAGCTCAAACGGATCGAGTTCTTCGCTGCCCCTTGCCAAATGCGCCCTGCCCGTCGCATTTTGCCTGCCATGCGTCCCGCTATCCTCGACCCGCTATTTGCCTCTATTTCTTCGCTATCAGGCGTCGGGCCGAAGGTATCAGAGTTGCTGGTGAAGCTGCTGGATCGGGAAACCATCGACGATTGCCGCGTCATCGACCTGATTTTCCACGCGCCGCATTCGATCATCGACCGGCGCGAACAACCGGGCATTGCCCGGGCGCCGCAGGGCGCTATCGTCACCATCACCGGCCGCGTCGATCGCCACCAGCCGCCGCCCAATCCGCGCAGCAACGTGCCTTATCGCGTCTATCTGCATGATGAGACGGGCGAGCTTGCACTGGTCTTCTTCCGCGGCAAGGCGCAATGGCTCGAAAAGCAGCTGCCGATCGATGAAACCGTTACCGTCAGCGGCAAGGTCGACTGGTTCAACGGCCGGCCGTCCATGGTGCATCCGGATTATATTATGCGCGAGAGCGAGGCGGAAAACCTGCCGCTGGTCGAACCGGTCTATCCGCTAACCGCCGGGCTTACGCCGAAGTTCCTGCGCAAGACGATAGAGGCAGCATTGCCGCGCATCCCGCAGCTGCCCGAGTGGGATGATATCGCCCTGACGCAGAAGCAAGGCTTTCCCTCGATCTCCGATGCCTTCCACATGCTGCATGCGCCTAGGGATGCGGCCGATATCGATCCGCAATCTCCCGCGCGCCGCCGGCTGGCCTATGACGAATTCCTGGCGGGGCAATTGTCGCTTTCGCTGGTGCGCCAAAGGCTGCGCAAGGTTGCGGGGCAGCCGGTGCAGGCTACTGGAGAAATCAGCGGCAAGATACTGGAATCTGTTCCTTTCTCTATGACAAATAGCCAGCGTGATGCGGTTGCGGATATCCTCAAGGATATGGCAGGCACCGAACGTATGCTCCGGCTGCTGCAGGGCGATGTCGGCGCGGGCAAGACGCTGGTGGCGTTGATGGCGATTGCCGCCGTCATCGAAAGCGGCGGCCAGGCCGTGCTGATGGCTCCGACCGAAATCCTTGCTCGACAACACTTCGCCACGATTTCAAAATTCGCAGCAAGTGCAAACCTTTCTGTCGAAGTTCTCACAGGCCGCACGAAGGGCCGGGAACGCGACGCGATCCTGGAGCGCATTGCTTCCGGCGAGGCGCAGATCATCATCGGCACGCATGCTTTGTTTCAGGATAGCGTCGCCTATGCCAATCTGATGCTGGCTGTGGTCGACGAGCAGCACCGCTTCGGCGTCCACCAGCGCCTGCGCCTGACCGCAAAGGGTATCTCTCCCCACATGCTCGTCATGACCGCAACGCCGATCCCACGGACGCTAGTGCTGGCCGCCTTTGGCGACATGGATGTTTCCAAGCTCACTGAGAAGCCGGCGGGCCGAAAGCCGATCCAGACGATCACCATTCCGAATGAACGAACCGGCGACATCGTCGCGCGCCTAAGGAGTGCGCTAGCGGAAGGCAAAAAAGCCTATTGGATATGCCCACTTGTGGAGGAATCCGAAGAATCAGATTTAATGTCGGTGGAGGAGCGGCATGAGACGCTGACCAAGGCGCTCGGCCCCGGCATCGGCTTAATCCATGGCCGCATGAGCGGCCCCGAAAAAGATGCCGTGATGATGGCGTTCAAGAATGGCGAGATCCGTCTGTTGGTGGCTACGACGGTCGTCGAAGTGGGCGTCGACGTGCCGGATGCGACGATCATGGTCATCGAACACGCTGAACGTTTCGGCCTGGCGCAGCTTCACCAGTTGCGCGGGCGCGTCGGTCGCGGCGACGAAGCCTCGACCTGCATCCTGCTCTACAAAGGCCCGCTCGGCGAAACCGGGCATGCCCGGCTGTCGATCATGCGAGAGACCGAAGATGGCTTCCGCATTGCCGAGGAGGACTTGAAGCTGCGCGGCGAAGGTGAGCTTCTGGGGACACGCCAGTCCGGCACACCGGGCTTCCGTATCGCCAGCCTCGAGGCTCATGCCGATCTTCTCGAGATCGCTCGCAAGGATGCCGCCTATCTCATCGAGCGCGATCCGGAACTGACCAGTGAGCGTGGCAGTGCGGTACGCACCCTGCTCTATCTCTTCCGCCGCGATGAGGCGATCCGCTTCCTGCGAGCTGGGTAGGCGGATGGACGCGTTAGCCGCATCCATCCGCGTTTCATCAGATCACTTGGCGGCAAGGCCCGGAATGGTAACCTGGAATACCTGGAACATGGTATCGACATCGGCGCCGCTATCATCCTTGTAAGCAGCGCCGACCTGGAAACCATCCTGGGTGATGAAGTCGTTGTCGTTGGCGACAAACAGGAAGTAATCGTCCGGCAGCTTCGGATCCTGAACGCTGACGATCGACATGGCCTCCCACTTTTCCGAGAGGTTGTTGCGGTCGTTCGGTGCGCCGTTATGCAAACCAAAGCGCGCTAGATCGGCGCTGTCGTTGATATCGATGAAATTGCTGACCGCCGCAGGCTTTACCGAAGGATCAAGAACGCCCTTCGGCGCGACCGCTGCATCGCCGTCGAACTTGCCGCCGGCAATATCGGTGGCAGCGGAAACATCGACAGCCACAACGCTGCGATAGAGCGACTTATCGCCCTTCTGGCCGTAGCCATTGTTGCTATCGCGCGCCAGCATCAGGAAGCTTGTCGGTGAGAGCGCCACGATTTCGCTTTGGGCGGCGACAGCCGTCTTGCCCTTGTCATTGGTGAAGACCGGCAGAGGCACAACATATTCGTGCACCAGCTTCAGATTTGCAGGGTCGGCGGCATCATAAACCAGCGCGCGGGTATTCTGGCGCGTGGAGCTGGAATCGCCGCCATCCTGGCGGGTTGCGGACTGGAGCACCACGATCAGGAACTTGCCGTCCGGGGTCAGAGACATGCCCTCGAAGCCCTGATTATTTTGGCGTCCGCTGGTCGGATCCTTCGGATCGGGCGCGGCTTCGCCCGGGCCTGGATTGTTCGAGGAGAAATTCACTGCGCCGTGGCGGATCGGCAGAAACGCGGCCGGCGGTGCCGTAGCCGAGATCATCAGCCCATCCGCCGAGAAACGGTAGATATAGGGACCGTATTCATCGCTGATGAACATCGAACCATCGGGCAGTCGGGCAATGGCTTCGTTATCGAGCGAGATCTTGCCGTTCGGTGCTTGCGGCAAAAGCGGCATGCCGCCTTCCGCCTGGCGAACGCTGTTGGCTGGATCAAGGCCAGTGGTTTCGTTGCCTTTGTTGTCTTTCAACAGCAGCGTATCCACGAGCTTGGCTTCGACGCCCGACTGTTCCTGGCCGGCTGGAGGTGTTGCACCGGGGGCAACCGGCGTCAGCTTGATATCGATGGTGTTGAGACGCCCGCGGTAATCCGTGGTTCCGGCGACATTATAGCCGCGGTCCGGCAGCAGCCATAGCGAGCCGTTGTAGGTGCCATCGGCATTGCGAACCCAGCTCTTGGTATCGATCGACATGCCCGAACCGGAACCGAAGGTCTCGCCGAACTTATCGCGCAGATTGGCCGGGATGCGGCCGACCGCGACGCGGCCCTTGTTGACGAGCGTCACGCCTTCGACCGTCACGGAATTATCCGCCAGCGCCGGCATCGGAGCCGTGAAAACAAATGTGGCAAGCGCCGCCGACAGCAGCGGCAAGCTCTTCGAACGCATATAGCTCAAGACAATATCCTCCTGATGAAAACATTTGCGGAGACAATGGCATTTATCTCCGGCGCGTTTTCGGACCGCGCTAAGAACTGCAGTCCGGCGCCGGTGCCCCGAACATTCGATGCTGAGATACATGCGATTATCTGCCCCGACTGACGATCTAAGGCGTCAATATGATAGAGGCATGACAATTCGCGCAAAACGCGAAGCTATTGATCCAACCATTGGAAGATGAGCAATTCTAGCTCAAGGAGTCCATCGGAATCGGCTGCTGCAGTTTCTTGGCTGCGACTAGTTCCTTGTATTCCGGCGACACAAGGCCGCCTGAGATCAGCAGCTTAGCGCCATCTTCAGGGCTCATATCGAGCACCGTGATCTTTTCGCGCGGAACGAAGACAAGGAAGCCGGCCGTCGGCACCGGCGTCGGCGGCAGGAAAACCGCCACCATGTCCTGACCCATGGCATTGAATTTCGAAGCGATCTCGCCCTTGGCATCCGTCGATATGAAGACCATAGACCAGAGGCCGGGGCTTGGATATTCGATCAGCCCCACCTTCTTGAAGGATGTGCCCTGCTCCTTCAGCACTGTCTCGAAGATCTGCTTGACGCTCTTGTAAATGGTTCGCACCAGCGGCACGCGATTGACGATCGACTCACCGAAACGGACGATGCTCTGACCGATCAGGTTCTTGGCCAGAAAGCCGACAATCGTGATGAAGATCATCGCAATCACCAGGCCCGTACCGGGCACAGCGAAGTTCAGATAGCTCTCGGGATCGTAGCGCGCGGGAATATAGGGGCGAACCCAGCTATCGGCCCAATGGACGACGGACCAAGTCAGCCATAGTGTAATGGCGATCGGGGCACAGATAATCAGGCCGGCCAGGAAATTGTTTCTGATCCGCGTCGTCACGGACATTTTGATGAGTTTTTCAGTCATTCGCCGCTCGAAAACTCCGTCCCGTCGCTACCGCTTCCCGGCAAACCCTCCCCACCATCTCCGTGGGCGAATCGTGCCAGAAATTGGCGCGGCATACAACCCGGCAGCCGCGTCTGTGAGCCGAACAAGCGATCGACTCACGAGGACGTGACGGCGAATGCGCGGCGGAAGGAATCTTATTCCACGGTGACCGACTTGGCGAGATTGCGGGGCTGATCGACATCCGTGCCCATGAACACGGCCGTATGATAGGCAAGCAATTGAATCGGCAGCGAAAAGATGATCGGCGCGATGATCTCGTCCACGATGGGCAAGGTAATGGTCGCCATGGTCGGCAATGTCGATGCGGCCGCGCCAATTTCATCCGTGATGAAGATGATTCGACCGCCACGAGCCGCAACTTCCTGCATGTTGGAAACGGTCTTATCGAAGAAGCGGTCATGCGGAGCGATGACGATAACGGGCATGTTCTCGTCGATCAGCGCAATCGGCCCATGCTTCAATTCGCCGGCCGCATAGCCCTCTGCGTGGATGTAGGAAATCTCCTTGAGCTTCAGCGCGCCTTCCATGGCAAGCGGGAAGCTGGTGCCGCGGCCGAGATAGAGCACATCCTTGAACTTTGAGATCTCGCGCGACAGGCTTTCCATCTGCGGCTGGATGATATTCAGAACATTCGCCATGATACGCGGCATCTCGACGAGATGGCGCACCATTTCCTGTTCATTTTCGGCGCTGATGGTACCTCGAGCGACGCCTGCTCCAATCGCCAGCGAGGCGAGAACGGCAAGCTGGCAGGTGAAAGCCTTCGTCGAGGCGACACCGATTTCCGGGCCGGCTAGGATCGGAAACACGGCATCGGATTCGCGCGCGATGGTCGATTCCCTCACATTGACGACAGCACCGATTTTCAGGCCGTTATCCCGGCAATAGCGCAGCGAAGCCAAGGTATCCGCGGTCTCGCCGGACTGCGAGATAAACAGGGCCGCCTGCGACGGCGACAGTGGCATTTCGCGATAGCGGAACTCGGAGGCAACATCGATTTCGACCGGCAGCCGCGCATAGCGCTCGAACCAATATTTACCCACCAAGCCGGCGAGATAGGCGGTGCCGCAGGCTGATATCGCAAGACCGGAAACCCCGCCGAAATCGATGGCCGAGACATCCGGGCGCACGCGATAGCTGGCGAAATCGACATAGTGACTGAGCGCGTGGGAAATGACTTCCGGCTGCTCGTAGATTTCCTTTTCCATGAAGTGACGGTGATTGCCCTTGTCCACCACATAGGCCGTCGCCTGTGAGATCTGCCGCGGTCGGCTCACTTCCGCGCCGCTGAAATCGAGAATGGTCGCGCCGGCATGGGTGACGATGGCGCAGTCGCCGTCGACGAGATAGCTGATCTCATTGGTGAAGGGCGCAAGGGCTATCGCATCCGAACCGAGGAACATTTCGCCCTTGCCGTAACCGACGGCAAGCGGCGGACCGGAACGCGCCGCAATCAGCGTGCCGGGATCATTCTGGAACATCACGGCCAATGCGTAGGCGCCGGTCACGCGGTTCAGCATTTTCAGCATGGCTGTACGTGCGTCCAAGCCCTCGCGGACATATTTGGCCAGAAGATGGGCGACGACTTCCGTATCCGTCTGCGAGGCAAATTCCTGCCCTTCGGCCTTCAGCTCTTCGCGCAGCTCGGAGAAGTTTTCGATGATCCCGTTATGGACGACGGCAACGCCTTCCACGAAATGCGGGTGGGCATTGGTTTCATTCGGAACACCGTGGGTTGCCCAGCGTGTGTGTGCAATGCCCGTCGTGCCTGGCAGAGGATCCGTCTCCAGCCGCTTCTCCAGATTGAAGAGCTTTCCTTCCGCGCGGCGGCGATCCATCACGCCGTCATGGATCGTCGCGACTCCAGCCGAATCATAGCCGCGGTACTCGAGCCGCCGCAGCGCGTCCACCAAACGCTCCGCCACAGGCTTCGTTCCGACGATCCCAACAATACCGCACATACAGCTCTCCGTCTGGCCTCAGATATGAAGGCAAGTCCTAATCATTCCTGCAATTTTCTCAATTGCAACCACGGTCACTTTCGATTTCGGACCGTTACGTCAACGCACGAGTCTTAGTGGCCGCCCTTTTTCGCTGCCTTGATGGCAAGGGCTCGCTCGCGGATCACCTTGGCCCGCTCCGGCTTTATTTCCTGGCGAGCCCGGCCGAAGGCCAGCGCATCGGCCGGAACATCCTCGGTGATGACACTGCCGGAAGCAATATATGCGCCGTCGCCGATGCGGATGGGCGCAACCAGCGACGAATTGGAACCGACGAAAGCATTGGCGCCGATATACGTTTCATGCTTGTTGACGCCATCATAATTGCAAGTGATCGTACCCGCGCCGATATTGCTGCCGGCTCCGATCGTCGCATCACCGATATAGGTCAGATGATTGACCTTGGCGCCCTCGCCGATCTTGCCGTTCTTGACTTCGCAGAAATTGCCGACCTTGGCGCCACCGGCGAGATCGGCGCCCGGGCGCAGCCGTGCAAAAGGTCCGACTGTCGCTCCAGCACTGACATGGGCACCCTCGATGTGCGAGAAGGCATGAATGACTGCGCCTCCCTCGATGACCGCACCCGGACCGAAGACAACATTCGGCTCGATCAGCGCATCCTGGCCGATCACGGTGTCATAGGCGAGGAAAACGGTTTCCGGCGCTATCATGGTCACGCCCGACAGCATCACCTCATGCCGGCGGCGCTCCTGCCAGAGGCGCTCGATGAAGGCAAGTTCGGCGCGGTTGTTGCAGCCGGTCATCTCGACTTCGGGCGCATCGACAGCAACGGCGCGTCCGCCAAGCGAGCGGGCGATCTCGACGAGATCGGTGAGGTAATATTCGCCCTTGGCATTGTTGTTGCCGATGCGGTCGAGAAGCTCCAGCGCCTTGCGGCCGTTGATCGCCATCAGTCCGCTATTGCACCATTTTATCGCGAGTTCGGCATCGGTTGCATCCTTGGCTTCTCGAATGGCGATCAGCTCGCCATCCTTGACCAGCAATCGGCCATAGGCGTTGGGATGTTCCGTATGAAACCCGATGACGACGATGTCGTTACCATCGGCCAGTCCCTGGCGGGCGGCACGAAGCGGCACATCGGTCAGCAGAGGGACGTCTCCGTAGGCAACAATAATATCGTCATATCCACGGGCAATCGCCTCGCGCGCCGCCAGCACGGCATGACCCGTGCCGAGACGTTCCTTCTGAAGATAGGATTCGATGGTGATGCCGCCGATCGACGCTGCCGCGCTGACCTCATCCGCATTGCGCCCGACAACCAGCGCCGCCGCCGAAATCCCGGTCTTGGAGATCGCATCCATGACATGGGCAATCATCGGGCGCCCGGCAATCGGATGCAGGACCTTCGACATCGCTGACTTCATGCGGGTACTGTCACCGGCGGCGAGGATGATGGCGAGGCAGCTGCGTTCCATTTCAGGCTCCGAGATATACGGTCAGGCGTCGGCACAGGCCGAGCGACTCCCCTCATATCAACAAGTCGAGCGATGAACTACGGCGAAATTCAAGGCGACCTTTAGGCCTCGGCGAGAGCCTCGAAAGCTTCGAGGACATGCTGACGCCCATCGATGATCACAAATTCCATCGCCTTATGAGCGGAAAGGCTGTCACGCGCCGCTATCGCGTCCACTATCGCCATATGCGTGTCCGCAATATTGGCGAAACCATTGGTAGACGGCGGCGCGCTCATGCGGAACATGCCCACCAGTGCGGCTTTGATAAGCCCACCCAGCGACCGCATGAACGGATTTTGCGAAGCCTCAGTAATTGCCAAGTGAAAATGCAAATCGGCGACTGCGAGGCTATCGGAAGTATGGTGCGGCGCTGCCATGGCGGCAGCAAGATTGCGAAGCAGTTCGATGTCCTCACGGCTGGCCCTTTTCGCCACCAGACTCGCGGCGAAAGGCTCGAACGCCATGCGTATATCGTAAAGATGAAGAAGAAATTCCTTGTTGACGCCGCTTTCGAAATGCCAATTGAGCACTTCATTATCGAACATGTTCCAATGGATCTTCTCGGTCACGCGCGTGCCGACGCGCGCACGCGGCACCACCAGCCCTTTTGCGGCCAAAGTCTTCATGCTTTCGCGCAGAACCGTGCGGGATACCTTGAACCGTTGCAGAAGCTCGCTGTCACCGGGAAGAATGCTTCCGATCGGAAATGCACCCGAGACGATCGCCTTGCCCAACTCATCGACCACCTGAGCGTGGCTCGTGCGAGATTTTCCCTCGGTTTTTCCGGTCTCAAGCATTCGGTTTCGCAAGAGCTCTGTCCCTCCCTCAGACATATCGTCGGTTCAAGCGGGAAAGCAGCAGAAGTCCCTTCTGCATCAGAATAAAGGCAAACAGCAGCAAGCCGATCAATATCTTCGTCCACCAGCTGGAAAGGGTTCCATCGAAGGTGATGTAGGTCTGAATCAAGCCCTGTATGAGAATTCCGATGAGTGTTCCCCCGACGAACCCCGCTCCTCCCGTCAGCAGTGTTCCCCCTATGACCACAGCAGCGATCGCATCGAGTTCGACGCCGACCGTGGCAAGCGAGTATCCGGCAGATGTATAGATAGAAAAAACGATTCCGGATAGGCCAGCAAGAAATCCAGAAAGGGCATAGATCTGGATTGTCGTCTTGCCGACAGGCACGCCCATCAGCACCGCCGTTTGAGCGCCGCCACCGAGAGCATAGACATTGGCGCCGAAGCGGGTGCGCTGCGCCAGCACAATGCCGCCGGCAAAGACGAGCAGCATGAGGCCGCCGATCAATGTCAGCCGGCCGCCGCCAGGCATCAGCCAATAGAGGTCGTTGAGCTGGGAGTAGAAATCATGCTCGATCGGAATGCTGTCGATCGACAGCACGAAGGCGATGCCCCGCGCCAGAAACATGCCGGCCAGCGTCACGATGAAAGGCGGCATACTGAGATAGTGAATGATGGCACCCATGCCGGCGCCAAAAATCGTCGTGATGACAAGAGCAAGAACGAACGCGATCAACGGGTGGATCGCCGTATCGCGCAGAATGACAGCCAGGAAAACCCCGGTAAAGGCAATGATCGAGCCGATGGACAGATCGATGCCGCCCGAGATGATGACGAAGGTCATGCCTACAGCGGCAATTCCCAAAAATGCGTTATCGGTCAACAGGTTGCCCATCACCCGCGTCGACAGCATATTCGGATACTGCGTCACGCAGGCGATATAGGCCAGAATGAAGATGAGGATCGTCGCAAGCAGCGGAAGATATTTCGAATTCACTTTGCCTGCTCCTTTTGCACCATCTGCCCCTCGTCTCGGCGACGCCAGAAGAATGACGTGGCGGATTGAACCGCCGGAGACTGGATGACCAGAATGACGATGACGATAATCGCCTTGATCACCAGATTGAATTCCGGCGGAAAGCCGGAGAGCAGGATGCCTGTATTGACCGATTGAATGATCATTGCGCCGATCAGCGAACCGACGATGCTGAAACGACCACCGAGCAGCGAATTGCCGCCAACCACGACCGCAAGGATCGCATCCAGCTCAAGCCACAGACCGGCATTATTGGCGTCCGCACCCTTGATGTCGGCCGTAACGATGATGCCCGCGATGGAGGCACAAAGGCCGCTCAATGCGTAAACCGCAATCAGCAGGACCGGGGTCCGGATACCGGACAAGGTGCTTGCCCGGCGATTGATGCCGATGGCTTCGACCAACATTCCGAGAGCCGTGCGCCGGACCAAAGCGATCACCAAAAGCGCAGCGACAAGCCAGATCACCACCGGCATCGGCAGGGCAACGAACGAGCCGCTGCCAAGAAAGATCAGTCCGTCATTGTTGAAGGTGAGGATCGCGCCCTCAGTGATCAATTGCGCAATGCCGCGGCCCGCCACCATCAGCACCAGCGTTGCGATGATCGGCTGGATATCGAGTACGGCGACGAGGAAACCGTTCCAGAGCCCACATGCCAGACCGACGCCAATCGTCAACAACAGCGTATAGGAAAGCGAGTAGCCGGCAACGATTGAGGAAGCCGCAACAGCACCGCAGATGGCGATGACCGCGCCGACGGACAGATCGATGCCTTTCGTGGCGATGACCAGCGTCATGCCGATGGCAAGCAGCGCTACGGGCGCACCACGATTGAGTACGTCCACCAAGCTCCCGTAGAGTCTTCCATTCTGAACTTCCAGATGAAAGAAATGCGGGAACATTATGAAATTCAAGAGAAGAATAACCGCGAGTGCAATGAGCTGAGGCATCAGCCGAAGCAAGGAGGTTTTGATTGGCGAGCTCATGCGTCCTCCCGCGTCTTTTGTGCCGTGGCGATGGCCTCGACGATATTTCCGGCCGTGATCTCACTTCCGGCCAACTCGGCAATATGTTCGCGATCACGCAGGACGATGACGCGCGAACTATAGGCGACAAGCTCCTCAAGTTCGGATGAAATGACTACCAGGGACATTCCCTGCCGGCAAAGATCCTCGATCAACCGGATGATTTCCGCATGGGCACCGACATCGATGCCGCGCGTCGGCTCATCCAGGATGAGGAAGCTCGGATTGGTCGCCAGCCATCGAGCAAGGATCGCCTTCTGCTGGTTACCGCCTGAAAGCAGCCTGATCGGCTTTTCTCGATCGGTCGTGCGGATATCCAACGCCTTGATATAGCGATCGGCGATGGCGTTCTGCTCGCTGCGCGGCAAGGGCCTTGCCCAGCCCCGCCTTGCCTGCAGCGCCATAACGATATTTTCGCGAATGGAGAGATCACCGATGATCCCATCGGTCTTGCGGTCTTCCGGGCAGAAGCCGAAGCCGCTCTTGATCGCCGCGCGCGGGCTGGAAAGCGCAATGGTCTTGCCTTCGATTTTCGCCTCGCCGCTGTCGGCGCGCTCGACGCCGAAGAGCACTTCGGCAGTTTCTGTGCGCCCTGAGCCAAGCAGGCCGGCAATGCCGACTACTTCGCCGACGCGCACCTCCATGTCGAACGGCTTGATCTTGCCGCGCTTGCCGAAGTTCGTGAAGTGATATCTGACCGGGCCGCTTTCCGTCTCGCTCTGCTTTATCGTACTTTCCGTCTCGGCGAGTTCGCGGCCGAGCATCATGGCGATCAGGGTCTGCCGAGGAAGACCCTTCGCATCGCGCGTGCCGACCAGCCGGCCATTGCGGAGAACGGTAATGCGATCGCAGATTTCGTAAACCTGCTCCAGGAAATGCGTGATGAAGACAATTCCCAGCCCGCGCTGTTTCAATCGCCTGACGATGCCGAACAGCATCTCGACTTCATGCGTATCCAGGCTCGCAGTGGGCTCATCGAGAATGAGGACCTTGCCGGAAAGGTCGACCGCGCGAGCGATGGCGATCACCTGCTGAATGGCGACCGAAAAGCGATCGAGCTGACGGCTGACATCGATATCCAGGCCATATTGCGACAGCAGATCTCTGGCCATCTTATTCATGACGCGGCTGCTGACCATCCCGAATCGCCGCGGCTGACGGCCCAGAAACAAGTTTTCCGCAACGCTCAGATTGGGTAGCAGGTTCACTTCCTGGTAGACGGTTCCAATACCGAGCTTCTGAGCGGCAAGCGTATCATGCGGATCGATCTCGGCCCCATCGAGAACCAGGGCACCCGCATCGCGGCGATAGGCGCCGGTCATGCATTTGATCAGGGTCGATTTTCCGGCACCGTTCTCGCCGAGAAGCGCATGGACCTCGCCGCGCATCAATGTGAAATCGACATGATCGAGAGCGGTCGAACCGGGGAAATACTTACAAAAACCTGTCGCCGTCAGAAGTCGCTCTACGTCGTGAGCCATGAAGCGCGAATTTCCTTGGAATGAATCAAATTGCGAAAGCGATAGCCGGCGCATTCCGTGGGTGCGCCGGCATCTTGCACAGGATATCGCACCGGCGCGGCATTGCCGATCCGATGCGATGGGCTTTCGTCTTAGTAGCCGAGGTCCTTCTTCTGCTCGTAGACCTTCTGCGGATCATCCGCCTGGGTATAGAGCTTGGATTCCGTCTGGATCCACTTCGGCGGCTCTTTCTTGGTCTTCAAATAGGCATCGAGCGCGTCGAAGGCAGGACCTGCCATGTTCGGCGTCAGTTCAACGGTTGCGTTCGCCTCACCGGCAGCCATGGCCTTGAAGAGATCCGGAACCGAATCGATCGACACGGTCAGGATGTCCTTGCCCGGCTTCAGGCCAGCTTCCTTGATCGCCTGAATAGCGCCGACGGCCATATCGTCGTTATGGGCGTAGAGCGCGCAGATATCCTTGCCGCCGTTTTCAGCCTTCAGGAAGCTTTCCATGACTTCCTTGCCCTTGGCGCGGGTGAAATCGCCGGTCTGGCTACGAACGATCTTCAGGTTGTCGTGACCCTTGATGGCTTCCTCGAAGCCCTTCTTGCGGGCGATGGCCGGCGAGGAGCCGGTCGTGCCCTGCAGCTCGACGATGTTGCACTTCTTGTCGCCGACCGTCTTTACAAGCCAGTCACCGGCGACCTTGCCTTCATGAACCAGGTCGGACGTGACAGCTGTCAGATAAAGGTCCTTCGGTGCAGCAACCGTGCGGTCCAGCAGAATGACCGGGATCTTGGCTTCCTTGGCTTCCTTCAGGACAGCATCCCAGCCGGTCTCGACGACCGGTGCCAGCAGGATCGCATCAACGCCTTGCGCGATGAAGGACCGGATCGCCTTGATCTGGTTTTCCTGCTTCTGCTGCGCATCGGCGAACTTCAGATCGATGCCGCGCTTCTTGGCTTCCTGCTTCGTCAGCGTCGTTTCGGCCGCACGCCAACCAGACTCCGAACCGATTTGCGAGAATCCGACGACCAGGTCTTTAGCCGATGCCGATGTGAACATGCAGGCAGCGAGCATCGTCGCACTGATCAGTGCAGTCTTCAACTTCATGATTTCCTCCCAAAGGCCATTTCCTCAGGCCAAGGTTTAAAAATCATATAGTAATACTTTTGTAAATCAGCATTCGATGTTGCAGCGCAACAAAAAGGGGCGTTTTGAACGCCCCTTCTCAACTTAAACTATTTCTCGTGCTTACTTAGAAGCCGGCAGCTTGTCGTCTACGCCTTCGATGTAGAAGTTCATGCCGAGCAACGTGCCGTCATCGGCCTTTTCGCCGGCCTTAAGCCAGGGAGTACCGTCCTGTTTGTTGATGGGGCCGGTGAAGGGAGCAAGCTCGCCTGACTTGATCTTGGCTTGGGTTTCCTGAGCCATCTTCTTCACGTCGTCAGGCATATTCGTATAGTCGCCCATCTTCAGGATGCCGTCCTTCAGGCCGTCCCAGCTCTGCTCGGACTTCCAAGTGCCATCGAGCAGTGCATGAACGCGCTTGGAGTAGTAGTTACCCCAGGTGTCGATGATCGCCGTCAACTGCGCCTTCGGGCCCGCCTTGATCATGTCGGAAGCCTGACCGAAAGCGTGGATGCCGCGCTCTTCAGCCACCTGCATCGGCGCCGTCGTATCGGTGTGCTGCGTCAGAATATCGACACCCTGGTCGACCATAGCCTTGGCGGCATCGGCTTCCTTGCCCGGGTCGAACCAGGTGTTAACCCATACCACCTTCAGCTTGAAGCTCGGATCGATGGAGCGGGCGCCCTGTTCGAAGGAGTTGATGCCCATCACCACTTCCGGAATCGGGAAGGAAGCGATGTAGGCGGCACCATGATTCTTCGATGTCTTGGCGGCGATCTGGCCGAGGATATAGCGGCCTTCATAGAAGCGCGAGTTGTAGGTTGCGAGATTCGGGCCGCTCTTGAACCCGGTCGCATGCTCGAACTTCACCTTCGGGAACTTGGCGGCAACCTTGACGGTCGCGTCCATGAAGCCGAACGAAGTCGAGAAGATCAGCGAGCAGCCGGAACGGGCAAGGCGCTCGATGGCGCGCTCGGCATCCGGGCCTTCCGGCACGTTTTCGAGATAGGGCGTCTCGATCTTGTTGCCGAATTCCTTCTGGATCTGCTGACGGCCGAGATCGTGCGCCTGCGAATAACCGCCGTCCGTGTGCGAACCGACATAGACGAAGCAGACCTTGGTCGGTGCTGCTTCAGCAGCGGCAGCGAAACCAACGATGGCGGCGGCTGTCGTTGTGAGGGCGAGTGCTAGTTTTTTCATGGTTACCCCTACTGGTTTGACATGTTTTGCAGAAATCGGTCCGGCTGTTGCAATCAGCGCTCCGGAACGAAGGCTTTGCCAAGCGACGCTGGCGTGTTGATCAAGGTCGCGCGGCGATTTTGAGAGATGATGACGAGAACCACAATAGTCGACGCATAGGGCAGCATCGACAGGAATTGCGAGGGAATGCCGACGCCGAAGCCCTGCGCATGGAATTGCAGGATCGTCACGGCACCAAAGAGATAGCCGCCAGCCAGAACGTGCATCGGCCGCCAGGATGCGAAGACCACGAGCGCCAGCGTCACCCAGCCGCGGCCGGCCGACATGTTCTCGACCCATTGCGGAGTGTAGACCAGCGACAGCTGAGCGCCTGCAAGCCCTGCGCAGGCACCGCCGAACATGACTGCGAGATAACGTGTGCGGATGACGTCGATGCCGAGAGCATGGGCCGAGCCATGGCTGTCACCCACGGCGCGCAGCTTCAGGCCGGCACGGCTGCGGAAGAGGAACCAGTTGACCCCGATGAGCAGCGCGATCGACAGATAGAAGGTCAGATCCTGCTTGAACAGCACCGGGCCGAGGAACGGTATGTCCGACAGCAGCGGAAAGACGATCTCGTGCAGCTGCACGCCCGGCACGCTGACATAACCTTCGCCGATCATGCCCGAAAGGCCGAGCCCAAGGATGGTCAGCGCCAGGCCGGTCGCGACCTGGTTCGTAACAAGCGTCAGCGTGAGAAAACCAAACAGCAGCGAGAAGAGCGCGCCCCCGATGATGCCGGTCAGCAGGCCGACATAGGGCGATCCGCTCATCTGTGCCCCAACAAAAGCGGCGACCGCACCGATGATCATCATGCCTTCGACACCGAGGTTGAGGACGCCGGAGCGTTCCACCACCAGCTCGCCGAGGCCGGCGATGACGAGCGGCGTCGATGCGGTGATGATGGTGAGCAGGATGGCTTCAAACACACTCATGCCGCACCTCCACGGACCCGCGACCAGACCACACGGATTTTGTAATAGATCAGTGTGTCGCAGGAGAGCACGAAAAATAGCAAGAGGCCCTGGAAAACGCTGGCCGCCTTGGCTGATATCCCCGGAGACAATTGCGCGGCTTCACCGCCGAGGTAGGTCAGCGCCAATACGAGGCCGGAGAGAATAGCTCCGAGCGGATTAAGGCGCGCTAGGAAGGCGACGATGATGGCGGTGAAGCCGTAACCCGGCGAAATCGCCGGCTGCAGATGGCCGATGGAACCGGAAACTTCAGATATGCCCGCCAGTCCCGAGAGTGCACCGGAGACAAGGAAGGCGAACCAAACCATTTTCCGCGAGGAAAAACCGGCAAAGCGCCCTGCCCGCGCCGACTGTCCAAGCACGCTTATCTCAAAGCCTTTCAGCGTATATTTCATAATGAACCAGGCAAGGATCGCCGCGACCACGGCGAAGACGATGCCCCAATGCGCACGCCCGGAATCCTCCCAGATCGCCGGCAAAACCGCTTCCGGCGGAAAGTCGATGCTCTGCGGAAAGTTATGGCCCTGCGGATCGCGCCATGGCCCGCGCGACAGCCAATCGAGGAAGAGCTGCGCGATATAGACCAGCATCAGGCTTGTCAGGATCTCGTTGGTATTGAAATGCGCCTTCAGGAGCGCCGGAATGGCGGCATAGAGCGCGCCGCCGACGGCGCCGGCGATCAGCATCAAAGGTAGGATCACGGGCGAATGCCAATCGGTGAAGACGATCGGGATGAATGATCCGGCGATCGCGCCCATGGTGAACTGCCCTTCGGCGCCGATATTCCAGTTGTTGGAGCGATAACAGAGGCAAAGGCCGACGGCGATCAGGATCAGCGGTCCGGCCTTGATCGCCAGTTCGTGCAGCGACCAGACCTCCAGCAGAGGTTCCACGAAGAACGCATCGAGTGCCTCGACGGGATCGTTGCCCATGACGGCGAACATGATGGTGCCGGCGATCAACGCCAATGCGAGAGCAAGCAGGGGCGATAGCAAGCCGAACAGCTTGGAGACCTGCGGGCGCTTTTCAAGTTCAATGCGCATGTGCAGGCTCCGAATGCGTCTTCGATTCATGCAGACCGCCCATCAGCAGTCCAATCTTCTCGCGGGTCAGCTCGCCGGCCGGATAGGACGGCGACAGACGCCCTTCCGAGATGACGGCAATATCGGTCGCGACTTCGAAAATCTCATCCAGATCCTGGCTGATGACGAGCACAGCCGAGCCGTCGCGGGCGAGATCGACCAGTGCCTGGCGGATGCGGCTTGCGGCGCCGGCGTCAACGCCCCAGGTCGGTTGATTGACGACGAGCACGCTCGGCTGGCGATCCAGTTCTCGGCCGACGATGAATTTCTGCAGATTACCGCCGGACAACGCCCCGGCAGCCGGATCCTCGCCGCTCTTGCGCACATCCATTGCCTCGCAGATGCGCTTCGTCGCCTGCTTGACCGCGCCGTGCCTGATGACATTGAAGAAGCCACCACCCAGGAACGACTTGCGATCCGACTGATGCCGGGCAAGCACGAGGTTATCCGACAACTTCAACGTCGATACCGCAGCATGGCCGTGGCGTTCCTCGGGCACGAAGCCAGCGCCGATCAGCCGGCGCGCATTGATGCCCTTGGTGCCGACGGACTTGCCGCGAAGCTGGACGAGATCATCCGCGGGGACCGTGTATTCGCCGGAAATGACATCGAACAATTCGCCCTGGCCGTTACCGGCAACGCCGGCGATCGCCAACACCTCACCGGCCCGTACGCGCAGGGAAACGTCCTTCAGCGCCATGGCAAACGGGGTTCGCGCCGGTGCCGAGAGGCCCGCGATCTCCAGGAGAATATCCCCCTTATTGCCAAGCCCCTCGTGCTGCACGCTGGCGACATCATTGCCGACCATCATGCGGGCAAGCGAACCGGTCGTTTCCTGCCTGGGATCGCAGGCGCCGGTGACCTTGCCGTGACGCAGGACGGTGGCGCGCGAGCAGATGCGCTGCACTTCTTCAAGCCGGTGGCTGATATAAAGCACCGAGCGGCCCTCATCCCTCAACTTAAACAGGGTTTCGAAAAGGCGATCAGCTTCCTGCGGTGTCAAAACCGAGGTGGGCTCGTCGAGAATGATCAGTTTAGGGTTTTGCAGGAGCGCCCGAACGATCTCGATGCGCTGGCGTTCACCGACGGAGAGATCGGCCACATGCGCATTCGGATCGAGCGGCAAGCCATAGGCGTGAGAGAGCTTCGCGGCTTCCTCGGAAATTTTTGCAAGCGGGATATTGTTGTCGAGCGAGAGCGCTATATTTTCCGCGACAGTCAGCGCCTCGAACAAAGAAAAATGCTGAAATACCATGCCGATGCCGAGCTTGCGAGCCGTGCCCGGCGCATCGATCGCCACAGGCTGCCCCTGCCAGACGATCTGCCCATGCGACGGTTCGAGCACGCCGAACAGCATCTTGACCAGCGTGGATTTTCCAGCGCCGTTTTCGCCTAGAAGGGCGTGAATTTCGCCTGGCTGAATTTCGAGATCGATTTCGTTGCAGGCTGCAAAACTGCCGAAGAGTTTCGTCAGTTTGCGTACTGACAATAGTGCACCGGCTGTCGGCGCATCAGATGACGACACGTTCCCCTCATTTCCTTCCCACCGTTCCTGCCCTTTACGGATCTATGGGATCAGCAGTGTAGTTCCACTCGTTTTCCTGGCTTCCAGATCCGCATGTGCGCGCCCTGCGTCAACAAGCGGATAAGTTTGATGAATATTGATACGCACTTTGCTGCTTTGCACAACAGCAAATAACGCCTTTGCACTGGCTCTCAACTCCTCAGGTGTACCGACATAGGCGAAAAGGCTCGGCCGCGTGGCAAAGAGCGAACCCTTCTGGTTGAGGATGGCGAGATTGAAATTCTCGATCGGACCGGAAGACTGGCCGAAGGTGACCCACATCCCGCGCGGCCTCAGGCAATCGAGCGACTGCGGGAAAGTATCCTTCCCAACCGAGTCATAGACGACATCGACGCCCTTGCCTCCGGTGATTTCGCGAACGCGCTCGGCAAAATTCTCCTTGCTGTAGTCGATGACGTGGTCGTAGTCATGCGCCAGCGCCAGTTCGACCTTTTCGGCGGAACCGGCAGTGCCGATGACGGTTTCGGCACCGAGGGCTTTGGCCCACTGGCCGGCGATCAGGCCAACGCCACCGGCGGCCGCGTGGAACAAAAGCGTCGTTCCAGGGCCGACCTTGAAGGTGCGGTTTAGCAGATATTCGGCCGTCATGCCTTTCAGCATCATCGATGCGGCGGTTTCAAGCGGGATATCGTCGGGCACCTTCACCAGATGGCGGGTCTCGATGTTGCGTTCGACGCTGTAGGCGCCATCGCTGCCGACATAGGCGACGCGATCGCCGACAGCAAAATCGGTCACGCCAGGCCCAACTTCGGTGATCGTGCCCGCAGCTTCCTTGCCGAGCGGCAATGGAAACTGAGGTGCCTTGTAGAGGCCGGATCGAAAATAGACGTCGATGAAGTTGAGACCGATCGCGGCTTGACGAAGCTGCACCTCACCCGCGCCGGGAGGCGGCAGATCCACCTCCTCCAGCTTCATGACCTCCGGACCGCCATTCTCATGGATACGGATGACTTTGGTCTTCTTCATGATGCACAATCCTTACTGACGTCTTAGGGACGGGCCTTACTGACGTCCGAGCGACGGGAAAAACTGCAGCACGGCACCGATGCAATAGAGATAGATACCGCTGACGATGAAGAGGACAACGGCCCATTGCGGCATGACGAAATGCATCAGCAGCGAATAGATGCCGAGTGCCGACCAGAAGAGAAATATGCCAAGATTCAGCGGCCGCAAGCGCTTGACGCGCACGGGATGCAGAAAATTGATTGGCAGAAAGGTCAGGACGACGGAAACGCCGACGAGGATCATGGCCGTCGTGGCACTGGCGCCAATGACGAAAAGCGTGAAAATCACCATGTTCCAGACGACCGGGAAACCGGAGAAGAAATATTCGTCCGTCTTCATGCCGGTATCGGCGTAATAGATGGCACTGGAAACGACAATCATGCCGGCTGCGACAAACGACCAGGGCTCACCGATCATGCCGCTCTCATAGAGCGCGAATGCTGGCAGAAGCACATAGGTCACGTAATCGATGATATTGTCGAGCGTATCGCCGGACCAGTTGGGCAGCACCTCCTTGACGCGGACCTTACGCGCGATCGGCCCATCGATGCCATCGACCAACAGCGCCAGGCCAAGCCACCAGAACATATCGACAAAGCGATGTTCTGATGCCGCGACGACGCCGAGAAAGGCGAGAAACGATCCGGATGCCGTCAGTATATGAACGGAGAAGGCACGCATCTCCGCATAAGGCACCCGCTTGTAATTGAAGATTTTCATCCGCCCCACGACTCGTCAGCTTATTCACCTGCCCCGGCAGGCGGTTTTTCTTGCTAATATGCATCCTTTGGTCGGCATCGCCAGCGCAAAAGCGTTTATCGGGGCACGCTAGCGCGACTTACTGTCATTTTCACCCGTTGCGATGTTTCATCCCATGGATTTCAACAGGCTAAGCGCTTATTTTCAGTACCGAAGGCAATTGAGGCATCGATATGAAGCAGATTGAAGTGGCCGTTATCGGCGGTGGGCTCGCCGGCATGATCACGGCGTTCGCACTGGCGCGCGGCGGAAGATCCGTCGCCCTTGTGGCCGCGCCGCACAACAAAGCCGACAAGCGGACCACGGCGCTGATGGATCAATCGATCCGCTTTCTGGAGCGACTGACGCTATGGGAAAAGATCGCGCCTTCGGCGGCGGCGCTGACCACGATGCGCATCATCGATGGCACGTCACGGCTGCTGCGGGCACCGACGGTCTCGTTCCGGGCATCGGAAATCGGCCTGGATGCCTTCGGTTACAATATTCCGAATGCCGTGTTGCTGGACAACCTCAGCCAAGCCATCGAAGCGGAAGGCAATGTCAGCCGCATCGAAGCCTCGGCTTCCGAAATCAACTTCCGCGATGATGGTGTCGCGATCACTCTCGACAATGGTGATTCGATCGATGCGGCATTCGTCGTTGGCGCGGACGGCCGCAATTCGACAGTGCGAGAGACCCTCGGAATCAAAACCAAGGGCTGGTCCTATCCGCAGTCGGCGATGGTTCTGAATTTCGCGCATAGCCTGCCGCACCAGAACATCTCCACGGAATTCCACACCGAAAGCGGCCCCTTCACGCAGGTACCTCTGCCCGGCAGACGCTCCAGTCTCGTCTGGGTGCAGAAGCCGGCCGAAGCCGCTGCCAATGCGGAGAAGTCGCTCGAAGAACTCGGCCGCTTGGTCGAGGAGCGGATGCAGTCGATGCTCGGCCAGGTCACGATCGAGGACAGCGTGCAGGTCTGGCCGCTTTCCGGCATGACGGCCTATCGCTTCGGCAAGGGGCGCGCCGCGCTGATCGGCGAAGCAGCCCATGTCTTCCCGCCCATCGGCGCGCAGGGCCTCAATCTCAGCCTTCGCGATATCCTGGCCTTGTCGGACATTCTCTGCTCGCGCGCTGACCAGCCGATCTCGGCGACATCGGGCGACAGTTTCGATCGCAAGAGGCGCGCCGATATTGTCAGCCGCACGGCGAGTGTCGATCTCCTCAATCGCTCGCTTCTGTCGGATTTCCTGCCCGTGCAGATGCTGCGGGCAGCAGGCCTGCATGTGCTTTTGGCCATCGCGCCGCTCCGCAACATCGTCATGCGCGAGGGCATCGAACCCGGCGGCGGCCTGCGCAATTTTTCCTCGGCATTACGGGAAAAGCTGCGCCGGTAGGGCGCCCGACTTTATCAGGTAAAGCACCAGCGAAACCGTCACCACGGAACAGGCCGTGGTGATCAGAATAGTGGCGGAGGCCCGCTCCTGCCAGACGTCGTATTGCTGACCAATGACAAAGACATTCGTTGCCGTCGGGAGCGCCGCAAGCAATACGGCCGCCTCGATCCAGATCGGATCGAAGCCGCCGACCGCTTGTAGAACGACATAGACCAAGAGCGGATGCAGGACGAGTTTTGCCGGCACGATGTAGCCGATCTCGATCGGAATCCGCTTTAGCGGACGCAGCGCGAGCGTCACACCCATGGCAAATAGTGCGCAAGGAGCAGCAGCTTGCGCGAGATAATTGACAAATCGCTCGAAGGCGAGCGGCTGATGGAGAGAAAACGCTGCCACGACGAAACCCAGCGCGGTCGACAGGATAAAGGGGTGCAGCAGCACCTTGCGGCCAATATCCACGGCGAGCTTCGCCGGCGAACGCCTGTCGGCACTTTCCAGTGCCATCAGAGCAGGTGCGACGATGAAGTGCAGCGCATTTTCGAAGCAGACGATCAGCGCCACCGGAGCGGCCGCCTTTTCACCGAGCGCCAGCAGCGCAAGCCCCGGCCCCATGTAGCCGATGTTGCCATAGGCTCCCGCAAAGCCTTGGATAGTGCTTTCGGCAACCGAATTGCGGCGCAGGAAACGGCCGATCAGAAACAGCAGTAGGAAAATCGAGTAAGTCGCGGCGATATCGGTGGCGATGAAGTCGATCCGCGTCAGTTGCTCGATCGGCGTCTGGGACACAAGCTTGAAGAACAGCGCCGGCAACGCGGCATAGACGATGAACGTGTTCAACCAGCCGAGCGCCTCGGCCGGCTGCTTCGTAACGCGTGCGGCGACGTAGCCGACCAGGATCAGCCCGAAGAACGGCAGCAACAGACCAACAATATCAGCCATGGGGGTCAGCCATCGGGCATGTTCCATTTGCCGAGAAGAACAAGAGGCGAAAATATCGCCCGACTTAGCCGATTTTCATCAGGATCGGAAAGGTCTGCTGAAACCAGATCGCCATGTCGCTGATATAGCCGAAGATGAAAGCGAGACCGGTGAGCACCAAAAGCGCACCCATGACCTTTTCGACCGTGCCCAGATGACGGCGGAAACGGGAGAGAAAGCGCATAAAGGCGCCGGAAAAGCCGGCGGCAATCCAGAAGGGGATTGCAAGCCCGAGAGAATAGACGGCGAGCAGGCCGGCGCCCGCGCCGACCGTTTCGCGCGATGCGGCAATGCCGAGGATGGCGCCGAGCACCGGGCCGATGCAGGGCGTCCAGCCGAAGGCGAAGGCAAGGCCCATGATATAGGCACCCGTCAGCGTCGCCGGCTTGCCGCCGCTCTGAAAGCGCGCCTCCCGGGCCAGAAGGCCGATGCGGAAGACGCCGAGGAAATTCAGCCCCATGACGACGATGATCAAACCGCCGATCTTGGCGAGAACATCGAGATGCTGGCGCAGAAGCATGCCGATCGAGGACGCACCGGCGCCGAGTGCGACGAATACGGTGGCAAACCCCAGAGTGAAGAACAGCGCCGACATCAACACATTGCCGCGCACGCTCGGTGTCGCGGCAACTGCCGCTCCTCCGCCCCGAAACTGCTCGACCGAGATTCCCGCCATGTAGCAGAGATAGGGCGGCACGAGCGGCAGCACGCAGGGTGAGAGAAACGAAAGGGCTCCGGCAAGCAAGGCACTTAGAAGCGAAATATCGGCAAGCGACACGATGGACTCCGGCTATGTCATTCCGGCTCTCTTCCTAGCGACGCGGGTGCCGGAAAGCCAATCACCTTTTCGAGCGAGCTCGCCGTCGTGCCTTAAAGTTGACGGAATTGGGATAGCTGCACCCAGGTGCAAAACCCCGATTTTCCCCGGTTTTCCGGGCCCAACCAGGGGTCGCGAAGCTATGCGATGAGCGAATTGCATTTGTAAAAATATTGGTTCAAGCTGTTGATGTTCGTCGAACAACGCACATTCCACTCAAGCTAGTCAGCGGAGGAAAAGCCCCCATGAGAATTGCTACTATGTTCACGACTGCAGCCTTTGTCGCACTCTTCAGCGTAAGCGCGATGGCACAGACGGCAACTACCCCCAGCACCACGACAACGACCACGCCCAGTGCAACAACATCGACGCCATCGACGACCAATACGATGAAGCCAAAGGCAGCGAAGCCTGCCCAAACTGCCGTTTCCAAGGCATGTTCGGCCCAGGCCGATGCCAAGGGCCTGCATGGAAAGGCGCGCGCCAAATTCCGAAGCGATTGCAAGAAGAACGGCGGCAAGGCCTAGACTTTTTCACTCTGAAATCGCGGTCAACTTTACCATCCAGCTGGCGGTAAGGTTGACCGCAACCGGTTCGTTACTCTCACGCAAAATTCAGACGAAATGCCAGGCCTTGGCGAAAAATCGCGTCAGCCGGATTTGAATTTCGTTCGATCGTTCAGATGGCCGCCAAATGTATGAGCAGCAATTATCGCTCATGCATCTCTCGGTTTGCGCTCCTTTGTCGCCGGATCGGTCTTGCCCTCCGCAAGCCTATTTCTGGGATCGGCAACGACTGAAGCTCCATCCCTTTCCCTATTCATTCGATCGCTCTCATGCGCCTTGCTGTGCTGTATCTTTGCCAGCGCTTGCTTCTTCTCGCGTTTGCCATTCGATTCATCTCGACCCTGTGCCAAGGCGTGCCTCCTTTTTGTTAAAGAGGGAACTCACCTGATGAAATTAGGTTCCGATCCAAGGCACGACACGATTATGCTCAGCGGTCCCTATCCCACTAACGAGCGGATTTGTTGTCTTCGAATTAGGCAAATGCCGCTTCGCTGTACTTTTAGCGACATATAATATAATAATGCGACGACAGGCATGAAACGAATCTTGAATTCCATCCGTTTAAGCTTCGCTGCCATGTGAGGAATGCTGATCATGACGTCGATCGAAAGAAAGAAGCTCGCGCGGCTTGTTATGCTCAAATTGCTGCCGATCTTCGGGGGACTGACGGTAGTCGCAGTCGTTGCGCTCTCAACAATCGCGTAAGTACCGGTCACGACCTCCGCAGAGGCGAGCGCGATAATAACGCTATCGGGGATATCGATCTTGCTGCTCGATATTTCGCCTGCCCAACGTCAGGAACAGTCGGTGCTGTCGACCGAAAACGAATAGTCCCTGCCCTTCAGCTGATAGATGTAATTCGCCAAAGATGCTTCGCCGGAACTGAATTTCGGCAGCAGGAAGTCGCAGAGATCGGTAAGCTGCGCGGATTTGACGAGAGGCGGATCGAAATCGTCATCATCGTCATCGAGATCGTAGAAATAGCTATAGATGTGATCGCTGAGGTCTATCTTCGTCAGCGTGGTTTTCTGGTCGATCTTCTTGGGCAAATCCTTGTTGGCGAAGATCACCGGATAACGCTCGGAGAGGTAGGGGATCACAAGCCGCTCGGTCACGGGCGCGGTGATCGCGATTCCGAGAAGCGGCAGCACTCTCAAGGCTATAGAAAACCGCCTGCCTGCGATCAGCCCGGCCAAAAGGCCCAAGGATACCAGCAACCCGCAAACGATTGCATAAATCTCCCACAGAGACAGCTCTGCCACGAATTCCATCATTCGCCCGTCGTCTTCACCAACAGTCTTATCGATGGAGCTATGATACTATCAAATCGAGATTCGCCGCCAGCCAATTCGGACCAAACGTCATCAACAACCTGTGCATTCTGTTTGACGGATGAAAGCGAGATGCGAACCGAGGCAAGACAATCCGTGAGATTCAGCAACGCAAAAACTGCGAAGGTTGCCGGGCTGTGCGTGGCCTTCGGGTGAGCTCATGATCGTTCTAATGAACCAGCTTCGCAACCTGGGGGACGGTTTGCATCGCGCTCTCGTGCCGCCCGGAAGTCAATCCGATGATGACCGCAACCGCAGCGACCATTATGTAAATAATGGTGCCTTTAGGCTTTCGGTCCGACAAGCAACGCCTTGTCGACTCTAATGAACGCGGATGGTCAGACATCTTGATCCTTTGGTATTTAAGAGCGCTCATTTAGTGGATCAGCGCGCTCAGTTAAATATCTCGATTCGCGCATCTCCCTTGCAGGCAGCGAATACCGGGCTATTCTTGTGTCTGGGTTGTTCGTTAAAAATTGGCTCTTCCTGTTTGTGTGCCGCACCTTGGCCAGGTGCCGGGTCTAGGTAACGGCGATATCATTGGAAAATCGGCAATACGAAAATCCGCACCTTCGCCTAAGGGCGTTTGGCGGCCTATCTCTCCGGGCTGGACAAAGAAACGATGGTGAGAGCGATGGGATTCGAACCCATGACCTACTGATTAAAAGTCAGTTGCTCTACCGACTGAGCTACGCTCTCCCTCTCCGCTGGCAGAAGCTGCCCCGGCTGGAAGTGCGCGGAACATATGCAGACGCCTTATTGTGGTCAACCCATAAAATTGCGGTTGTCAGCGGCCGAGGATGCTTTTCCTTGCCTCACTACCACGAAACGACGCCATAGTGCCGAAGAAGCCACCCGTTCTTCAGGAAAATCAGAACTCCGGCGCCAGCGACGAATGAGCTGCGGCAAGACAATCGATTCTCAGAGACCCAAACAACCGTAACAATTTCCCTTAATAATCAGGGTTGCAATGAACGGATCAATCGGCTCGCCATGCGCAACAGTTGGGGTGCGAATCGTTTTTGGTGTATATCAGCTATTGTTAACAACCTGTCGGGCCCTCAGGAGGTTCTTTTATGGAAGACGCAAACGTAGGTTGGATTGCAGCAATTATCATCGGCGGTTTGGCTGGCTGGTTCGCCGAGATGATCATGAAGAGCAACACCGGCATCATCATGAACATCATCCTCGGCATTGTTGGCGCGCTCGTCGCCAGCTGGCTGTTCCGTGCCCTCGGCATCGCGCTGCCGTTCCATGTATGGCTGAACTATCTGGTCACTGGCTTCATCGGCGCCTGCATTCTTATTTTCATAGGGCGATTGATCAGGCGATAGCAGCGTATCGGGCTGCATACGCCCGCATTGGGAAGAGGAAAAAAGGGAAGGCGGAGCAAATCGCCTTCCCTTTTTTGTTGCGTGGGCCCCGGCGGAAGACTGCCTTTAGCGGAGGCAACGCGGTTTTCAAGGTCTTTCCAAGCTCCAGCTTGGCGCTATCTATCGGATGAGGAACCGAAAGGAGGTTGGAAACATGACAGAAAACGCCAATCGGACAACCGCCCGCAAAGTCATCCGCGGCCGCCCATACAGTATTGCCGAGTTTGCACGGAAATACCGTCTCGACGATGCGGAGGCAAAACGCCTCTTCTACAAGTTCGGCCCGTCGTCCACCGAGCTGGACCTGCTCATGGCCGCCAAACGAAGACCGCCCACCCTTGCCACCGCAATCGGCCAATAACGACGCGGCTCCTTTGCGCCACTTGCGAAATATTCCGAAATCGTCGGCCCTTTAGGGACGACGATTTCCGGTAAGGCGATTTGAACGGGCCGCCAAGCCGCCCTTGTTGACGTGTCACGACCGTTGCCTTCGACGAGGCCAGATGACACTGTGTGCCCTCACGCATAAGCCGGACTTGATTTCGGATGCAGAATTCGCTCAGCCATCTTGCCTATCTCGCGCTGGAATATGCGATCGTGTCGCTTAAGTTGAAGCCAGGCGACCTTGTGACCGAAAAACAGCTGATCGAGATGGCGGGACACGGACGGACGCCGGTGCGTGAGGCCATTCAGAAGCTTGCCTGGCAGGGATTGATCCATGTGCGCCCGCGCGTCGGCCTGCAAATCGCGGAAATTCGTCCGGAAGATCATCAATATGTCATGCAGGTGCGGCGCGAACTGGAACCGATTGCCGCCGCACTCGCCGCCACCTATGCCGATCCGCAGCAGCGGGAGCGATTGCGGGAATGCGCCCGACGGATGGCGGAATGCGCCGGTACCGGCGACCTGCCCGGTTTTTTCGCCGCCGACAAGACATTCGATGAAATTCTGGAAGCCGCCTGCCCCAACAACTTCATCACGGCAGCGCTCGCCCCAGTTCAAACACATGCGCGCCGGCTGTGGTATTCGACTGGAACGCATGACCGCATGGGCGGCGCGATCGCCATGCATGTTCAGGCGATAGACGCCATCCGGGACGGCGATGCCGACAAGGCACGCACCGCTATGGCCGCACTCATCGATTATCTCAACAATGCATGAAAAAGGCGGCTTCGTTGCCGAAACCGCCTTTTTCATGCATTGGAATAATTCGCTTAACCGACGAAAGCGCGTTCGATGACGAACTCGGCCGGCTTGTTGTTGGCACCTTCGTTCAGGCCGGCCTTTTCGAGCAGGCCCTTGGTGTCCTTCAGCATGGCGGAAGAGCCGCAGATCATGCCGCGATCGATCGCGGGATCCAGCGGCGGTACGCCGAGGTCGCTGAAAAGCTTGCCGTTTTCGATGAGATCGGTGATGCGGCCCTTAAAGGGGAATTCCTCGCGGGTGACGGTCGCGTAGTGGCGCAGTTTATCGCCGACGACTTCGCTGAGGATCTCGTCATTGCGGATTTCCTCGACAAGATCGAAGCCGTATTTCAACTCGGCAACATCGCGCGTCGTGTGGGTGAGGATGACTTCCTCGAATTTTTCATAGGTTTCCGGATCGCGGATAAGGCTCGCAAACGGCGCAACTCCGGTGCCAGTCGAGAACATATAGAGCCGACGGCCGGGCGTCAGCGCATCCAGAACCAGCGTGCCCGTCGGCTTCTTGCGCATCAGCACTTCGTCGCCGGGCTTGATGTTCTGCAGGTGCGAGGTCAGCGGACCGTCCGGCACCTTGATGGAAAAGAATTCAAGCTCGTCGGCCCAGGCGGGGCTTGCGATCGAATAGGCACGATAAAGCGGTTTGCCATCGACCATGAGGCCGATCATGGCGAACTCGCCCGAGCGGAAACGGAAGCCCTGCGGCCGGGTCATGGTGAAGCGAAAGAGCCGGTCGGTATAATGCGTGACGCTCAGCACCTTCTCGGCGAAGACGCCGGCGGGTACTGCTGAAGCAAATTCATCTGTCTTTGCGGGGGCGTTCATTCTGTCTCGAATCCCGTATTAGTCTTACGCGGTCTTCCCGGGCACGTATTCCCTGGCAGGCTCATTTCGCGACGCTGATATAACAATATAGCCGGTTTTGAAAGGCATTCCATTCCAACCGACGTTCTGGAACTGAAATATGCCTATTTCAGTCAAGTTTACATATCACCGAGCGTACATAATTCGAAAGGCTTGAATACGACAATTCGACACTGTCAAATTGCCGCAACAGCCGCCTTTCGATATCAGGCCGACTTTGCCGGCAATCGCCGCCAGCTGTAGGCCTGCCCGCCTTCTGCGCGGCGCGCGGTCGGCTGATAGTAATGCGGAATGCCCGGAAGGCGGTTCTCCGCCAATCTCTTCAGTGCGGTCTCATTCGTCACCGAGAAACTATCAATGCCGACGCGCAGCATCAATGGAATCTGGTCGATCAGCACGTCGCCGACAGCACGCAGCTCATTGGCGTAGCCGAGGCGTTGGCGCAGCAGCGAGGCATGGCTGAAGGCGCGGCCGTCGTTGAATGCCGGAAAAGCAACCGCGACGATATCGAGACGGTCGAGATAGGGCTGCAGCCGTGTCACGTCGTCGGCTGGCTTGATGACAACGCCGAGACCGGCCTCATTGCTCTCTTCCGCCTTTGCGATCAACGCATCGAGGTCGAGCAGCGGCTTCTGCGCCTCGGTTGCCTTGACCTCGTCAGTCTCAATGACCCACGGATCATGCTCCACGAAGCCGGTTTCTCGCCAGATCTTGGTCATAATCAATCTCCTTACGCCGCTTCGGCTGCCGACGAGGACGCGCCGTAGAGCGCGGTCTTGAACGGCTGCGGCCCAACGCGACGGTAGGCGGTCAGGAAGGTTTCGGAGGGATCCAGACGAAGACCGAGATAGGTGTCGACGATGGTCTCTATGGCGTCGGTCACCTTGTCGGGCTCGAAGCCGCGGCCGATGATCTCACCGATCGACGTATTTTCGTCGCCGGAGCCGCCGAGCGTGATCTGATAGAGTTCTGCGCCCTTCTTCTCGACCCCAAGCAAGCCAATATGACCGACATGGTGATGGCCACAGGCATTGATGCAGCCGGAAATCTTGATCTTCAGCTCGCCGATCTCCGCCTGGCGCTCGGGCGAACCGAAACGCGTAGAGATTTCCTGCGCAACCGGAATGGAGCGCGCATTGGCAAGCGCGCAATAATCGAGACCGGGACAGGCGATGATATCAGTAATCAGGCCCGCATTCGCCGTCTCGAGACCGTTGGCCACCAGACCGCGATAGACGGCTTCGAGGTCGGCCAGCGCCACGTGCGGCAGGATGAGGTTCTGCTCATGGCTGACGCGGATTTCGTCGAAGGCATATTCCTCGGCTATATCGGCCACGGCTTCCATCTGGACATCCGTCGCATCGCCAGGAATACCGCCGATCGGCTTCAGCGAGATTGTCACCATGCCGTAATCGGGGTTCTTATGCGGCTGCACGTTCTGCTGCACCCAGCGCGCGAAAGCCGGATCGGCCTTCTTCCAGCGCGCCAGGCTTTCCCAGCCTTCAGGGCGCTCAGGCAGCGCTGGCGGCGCGAAATAGGCCGAGATGGCCTGGACATCGGCTTCCGGCAGCTTCAGCTCGGTATCTCGCAGCTTGTCGAACTCGACTTCGACCTGGCGTGCCAGTTCCTCGGCGCCCGTTTCATGCACGAGAATCTTGATGCGCGCCTTGTACTTGTTGTCGCGGCGGCCATGCAGATTGTAAACGCGCATGATGGCGGTGATGTAGGAGAGAAGATCTGCTTCCGGCAGGAAGTCACGGATCAGCTTGGCAACCAGCGGCGTACGCCCCTGCCCGCCGCCGACATAGACAGCAAAACCGATCTCGCCCTTGTCGTTTTTCTTCAGATGCAGGCCGACATCATGCACCTGAATGGCGGCACGGTCGCGCTCGGCGCCGGTGACGGCAATCTTGAACTTACGCGGCAAGAAGGAGAACTCCGGATGAACGGAGGACCATTGGCGCAGGATTTCGGCATAAGGCCTGGGGTCGGCGACTTCGTCAGCCGCAGCGCCGGCAAAATGGTCGGCGGTCACGTTGCGAATGCAGTTGCCCGAGGTCTGGATGGCGTGCATCTCGACCGAAGCAAGATCGGCCAACGCATCCGGCATCTCGGAAAGCTTCGGCCAGTTGAACTGCAGGTTCTGACGCGTGGTGAAGTGGCCATAGCCGCGGTCATAGGTGCGTGCGACATGGGCGAGCATGCGCATCTGGCGCGAGCTCAGCGTGCCATAGGGAATGGCGATGCGCAGCATATAGGCGTGCAGCTGCAGATAGACGCCGTTCATTAGGCGCAGCGGCTTGAAGGCGTCTTCCGAAAGCTCACCCGAGAGGCGTCGCTCCACCTGATCGCGAAACTGGGCAACCCGTTCCGCAACAAAGGCGTGGTCGAATTCATCGTAACGATACATGACTTCCTCGGGACTTCTCAGACTGCAATGAAATCGGGATCGGCCGGGGCATAGCCCGCAGCATATTCCATGGTGGGGCCTTCGGCGCGGATGCGCTCGCGCAGGCGCAGCGGCCAAAGCTTGCCGCCGGTTTCCTGCACGTCGATGAGATTGACGTCGACGACCTTGTTGTCAGCATAGGCCTGCTTGCCGATCGCTTCCAGCGCGGCTTCCGCTTCGGCATGCCGAGCGACCAGTGCCTCCTGTAGCGATGTCACCCACTCGCCATTTGCGTTCAGCCAGACGGCGACGCCATCGGTGAGCCGGTTTGCGGTCAGAACCTTGTCGACCATCAATCAGTTCCTTGCATAGTCTTGAGCAGCGGTCTCGCGACGAACCAGCGGCTCGGATTGTTCAAAATTCGCACCGGCGACGGCATCGCCGATAATGACCATGACCGGCCCACCCAGCTCATCGCGGTGTTCGAGATCGGGCAGATCCCGCAGGATGCCGTGCATCAAGCGGCGATCGCGCCGGCTGGCATTCTCGATGATGGCAACGGTCGTCTCGGGCGGTAAGCCGGCTTGCATCAGACGGCCGGCGACGGAAGCGGCAACCGTACGCCCCATATACACCGCAATCGTGGCGCCGGATACGGCCAAACTCGCCCAATCGGGCAGCACATCGCCCGTGAGATCGTGACCCGTTGTAAAGACCAGCGACGAGGCGACGCCACGCAGCGTCAGCGGCAATTCGAAATCGGCAGCAGCGGCAAAGGCCGAGGTGATGCCTGGAACAATCTCATAGCCGATACCGGCGGCGCGCAGAGCCGCCATTTCCTCGCCGGCACGACCGTAAACCAGCGGATCGCCGGACTTCAGCCGCACGACACGCTTGCCTTCGCGGCCGAGCTGCACCAGCAGATCGTTGATCTCTTCCTGCGACTTGCTATGACATCCCTTGCGCTTGCCAACGGACAGGCGCTCGGCGTCGCGACGTCCCATATCGACGATCGCCTGCGGCACCAGCGCGTCATAGACGATGACATCGGCCTCCATCATCACGCGCTGCGCCCGCAGCGTCAGCAGATCTTCGGCGCCCGGGCCGGCACCGACCAGCCAGACGCGGCCCTCGACATCGCGGGACGACTGCAGCAGCTCATCGGCCACCTGCTCCGCCTGTGCAACATGACCGGCATTGATGGCATCCGCGACCGGTCCGGAAAAGAACTGCCGCCAGAAAATGCGACGCGCAACGCCCCGCGCCACGAAACGCTCGACCGGCTTGCGATAGCGCGTGGCCAGCTCCGCCAGTTTGCCAAGCGACGGCGACAACATCTGGTCGATCTGCGCGCGGATCATCTGCGCCAACACAGGTCCGGCACCCTCGGTGCCGATGGCAACGGCAACAGGCGCCCGATTGACCAGCGCCGGCGTATAGAAATCGCAATAATCGGGCTGATCGACGGCGTTTGCCGGGATACGCTCGGCGCGAGCCGCATCGACGATCGCGCGATCCGCCTCGGCATCGCCAGTAGCAGCAAAGACGAGCGTCGCGCCCTTGACCTGATCGGGTGAAAAATCGCCGCGTACGGTTTCGATGCGGTTGGCGATGAGGAAAGCGTGATAATCAGCCTCGGGCGCCGGCGTAAAGGCAACGACTTTCGCCTGCGTATTCAAAAGCAGCCGTACCTTGGCAAAGGCCTCGTCGCCATTGCCGAACACGGCCGCTACCCTTCCTTCCACGCGGAAGAAAGCGGGAAACACTGAAAGCTGTTCAGTCCTGGGAGGCATCATGGTTCCACTTCGAGATTTTGCGAATATCGCCCCTGCTGCCAAGAGATTGAAGAAACAGAAATTCTAATGCCCATGCGTGCGCGTATTCTTTTGCTCGACATGACAAGGATTTGAGCAAAACTCACCAGGCGAGCAGATTGCAATAAGCCTATAAAATCTATAGATTTTTATTACTCGGCCCCGTTGCCGAGCTGCTTTATTGCTTGTGGCAAACACAGTCTTTAAGTTATTTACGCATATCGCGGCATTTGCAACCCCGATAGACTGCAGCGAAAATCGTTGGAGAAAACCCTTGTCTGACAATAGCATCGCTGCACGCCTTCTCAACGTCGTCGAGCATGACATCCTGCCCCTGACCCGCAAAGGCGTAGCTGTCGGCAACAAGGTTTTCGGCGCGGCCATCCTGCGCAAGTCCGATCTCTCGCTCGTCATCGCGGAAACCAACAATGAATTGGAAAACCCGCTTTGGCATGGCGAGGTTCACACCCTGAAGCGCTTCTACGAGCTCGGCGAGAAGCCCCCGACCAAGGATTTGATCTTTCTGTCGACCCATGAGCCCTGCACCATGTGCATGTCGGCGATCACCTGGGCCGGATTCGACAATTTTTACTACTTCTTCAGCCATGAAGATTCGCGGGACGCTTTCGCAATCCCGCACGATCTCAAGATTCTGAAGGAAGTCTTCGGCCTGGAGCCGGGTGGCTATCGCCGCCAAAACGCATTCTGGAACAGCTTTGCCATTTCCGACCTAGTGGAGACGGAAGCGGATCCACGCAAAGGCGAGCTCAGAGACCAGACAGCGCGCATCAAGCAGACCTATGCCGATCTCTCCGACAACTACCAGACGTCGAAGAGCGGCAACGACATCCCATTGAATTAATAGAGCAAGACCCGAGGCAACGATGGAAGCATCGCGAGACATTTCCCGTCTGATCGACATCATGGCAGCGCTGCGAAACCCGGAGAGCGGCTGCCCTTGGGATATCGTCCAGACCTTCGAAACCATCAAGCCTTACACGATCGAGGAGGCCTATGAAGTCGCGGATGCGATCGAGCGCAAGGATAACGACGATCTTTGCGACGAGCTCGGTGATCTCCTGCTGCAGGTCGTCTTCCACGCGCGGATCGCCGAGGAGGCCGGAGCATTTTCCTTCGGCGATGTCGTGCATGCCATTACCCGCAAGATGATCCGCCGCCATCCGCATGTCTTTGCCGTCTCGGACGCCAAAACCGAGGATGCGGTTACGCTGCAATGGGACCGGATCAAGGCCGAAGAGAAGCGGGAACGGGCCGAGCGGCGGGCGAAGAGCGGCATCACCGAAGACTTCAAGGCCGGCTTTCTGGGCTCAGTGCAGCGGACCTTCCCTGCCCTGACCGAAGCCTTGAAACTGCAGGAGCGCGCCGCCAAGGTCGGTTTCGATTGGTCTGCGCCGGAGCCGATCCTCGACAAGATCGAGGAGGAAATCGGCGAATTACGGGCAGCGCTTGCAAGCGGCGACAAGGCCAAGGTCAGCGACGAACTCGGAGACCTGATCTTCGCCGTCGTCAATATCGGCCGGCATGTGAGCACCGATCCGGAGCAAGCCCTGCGCGGCACGAACACCAAATTCCGCCGCCGCTTCCATCACATCGAAACGACGCTCGAGGCTAAAGGCGAGACGCTGGAAGGCGCCTCACTAGAGCGGATGGAAGAAATCTGGCAGTCGGCAAAAGCCATCGAGCGACAGCTGGCAGGCGTCAAGTCGGCGTAAACCCGCCTATTCCCAGTCTTCGCGTTGCGGCTTCGGGCCATTGCCCATGCGCCGCTCCAACTCAGCCGCTTCAGCCTCGGTCAAGCGCACGTCGAGCGTCACTGTGCCGTCCTCATTGTCCTCGCGGTTATCGACGATGGCGTGATTGTAAAGCCAGGGCAGCAGCGCCAGCTTTTCGACGGGCAAGGTGATCGTCGTTTCCGTCAGCACGCCGGAAAGGCGCCGGCTGATTTCATTCATCAGACGCTCAACGCCCTCGCCTGTTATCGCTGAGACGGCAATGACGTTTTCCGCGGTCGACGCCTTCTGGACGATGGCATCGTTAGCTTCCGGCTCCAGGCGGTCGATCTTGTTCCAGACCTCTAGGATGCGCTCGGCGCCTTCGGCCTCGCCAATGCCGAGATCGCCGAGAATGCGCATCACGTCAGCGCTCTGGGCCTGATTGTCGTCATCCGAGAGATCGCGGACATGCAGGACCAGGTCGGCTTCCAGCACCTCTTCCAGCGTCGCCCGGAAGGCGGCCACCAGGTGAGTCGGCAGGTCGGAGATGAAGCCGACCGTGTCGGAGAGGATGACGGTACGGCCATGCGGCAGCTTCATGCGGCGCAGCGTCGGGTCGAGCGTCGCAAACAGCATGTCTTCGGCCAGAACGCCGGCGCCGGTGATGCGGTTGAACAGCGTCGACTTGCCGGCATTGGTATAGCCGACCAGAGCCACGATCGGATGCGGCACCTTCTTTCGCTTGGCGCGATGGAGCTGGCGCGTGCGAACGACCTGCTCCAGCTCGCGCTCCAGCCGGATGATCCGTTCCTGCAGCATGCGACGGTCAGCTTCGATCTGGGTTTCACCCGGGCCGCCCATGAAGCCGGCACCGCCGCGCTGGCGTTCAAGGTGGGTCCAGCTTCGAACCAGCCGGCCTTTCTGATAGTTCAGATGTGCAAGCTCGACCTGCAGCGTACCTTCCTTGGTGGAGGCGCGGCGGCCGAAGATTTCAAGAATGAGGCCGGTACGGTCGATGACCTTGGCGTTCCATGCCTTCTCGAGATTGCGCTGCTGTACCGGCGTCAGAGGATGATCGACGATGACGAGCCCGGCGTTGAACTCATCTAGGAGCGCGAGGATTTCCTCGATCTTGCCGGTTCCGAGCAGCGTTGCCGGCCGCGGGTCGTTGATCGGAACGATGGAGCCGTTGACGACATCAAGGTCGATGGCGAGCGCGAGGCCCTTGGCCTCTTCCAGCCGGCTTTCGGGCGGGCGTGAAACGGAGATGGCATTGTCGGCTTGAGCGGAACGCGCCGCGCGTGCCTGTTTCAGCACAGGCACGACGACAACAGCCCACATGTCATCCCGGTGTTTTACGGTCTCCGGGATGAGGGAATCATTTTTGGTATCGCGTGTCGTGATAACGGCAAGTCCCGGTTAGGATGCGGCTTCTTCGCTCTCGAACATCTGCATCGGCTGACCCGGCATTATCGTCGAGATCGCATGCTTGTAGACGAGCTGCGAATGGCCATCGCGGCGGAGCAGGACGCAGAAATTGTCGAATGAGGTTACGACACCTGTGAGCTTCACGCCGTTAATCAAGAAAATTGTGAGTGAAATCTTTTGCTTGCGAACAGTATTGAGAAACAAGTCCTGCAAGTTCTGAGAACGTTCCGCCATCGCGCCGCTTCTTTCTTTTTTGCCGACCTGAGCCGGTTGAATGTCATGGTATACAGAGGTCCCGGACGGGAGATACCCTCATTCTCTCCCCCCAGCGAATGTTGGTATCAAATCGCAGTCTTTTCCGCAACGTCGAAAAAGGCTTCACGAATTTTCTGTGACATGCTGCCCGGATGACCGTTCGCTATCGTCTCTCCATCGATAGAAACGACCGGAAAACAGATACTTGTCGCCGCCGTGATGAAGACTTCGCGGGCTTTCATCATCTCTTCTACCGAGAAGAATCGCTCGACGATCGTCACGTCGAGCTTGGCTGCAACGTCCATCAGCGTCGTGCGGGTGATGCCGCGCAGGATGCCGTGTTCGGCCGGGCGGGTGACGAGATTCCCGTCGTGATCGACGATCCAGACGTTGGTCGCCGCGCCTTCCTTCACCATGCCGTTGTGATCGATGTAGATCGCCTCCTGCGCGCCGGCCTCCTTAGCCTGCTGACGGGCCATCGCGTTCGGAAGCAGACCGACCGACTTGATATCCACGCGGTCCCAGCGGTTGTCGCGGACGGTGATCGCCTTGATGCCATTGGCGTTCTTCTTGGCGATCACGGACTGGTCCGTGCTCTTGGCGGTGACGACGATCGAGGATGGCGTGCCGGCCGGCGGGAAGACGTGATCGCGCCGGGCAACGCCACGCGTCACCTGCAGATAGAATAGGCCATTGCGGACATGGTTGCGGCGCAGCGTCTCGCGAATCACAAGAACCAATGCTTGGCGCGTCATCGGCCACGCGATCCGCAGCTCGCTCAGCGAACGGTTGAGGCGATCGAGATGACGCGTCAGGTCGACGATCACGCCATGACGAACCTCGCACACCTCGTAGACGCCGTCGGCGAACTGATAGCCGCGGTCCTCGATATGCACCATGGCATCGCTGTGCTTGACATAGCGGCCGTTGACGTAAGCTATTCTCGGCATAGAAGCCCCTGATCCGAATTCTGTGATGTTCGAAATGTCGGGCGGCCGTTCAGACGCCCAACGACTTCAGCTTGCGATGGAGTGCCGAGCGTTCCATGCCGACAAATTCCGCGGTGCGCGAGATATTGCCGCCGAACCGGTTGATCTGAGCGATGAGATAATCGCGCTCGAACATTTCGCGGGCTTCGCGTAGCGGCAATGTCATGATGTGATAATCGTTTTTGGCGGAGACTTTCGGCAGCATGTCGCCGAGGTCGGTCGGCAGCATTTCCGCCGTGATCGGCGTTTCTGCGCCGTCAGAGCGCGCCAGGATCATCAGCCGCTCGATATTGTTGCGCAGCTGGCGGATGTTGCCGGGCCAATCATGCGCCTGCAACACGGCCATGGCGTCGTCACCGATGCGACGCGGCCGGATGCCGGCCTGCTCCGAAATCTGGCGCATCAGCTGATCGACGAGGAAGGGGATATCTTCGCGGCGCTCGGCAAGAGCCGGGACGCGGACAGGAACGACGGCGAGGCGGTGATAGAGATCTTCGCGGAACAGGCCCTCGGCAATGCGGCTCTCGAGATTGTAGGCCGTGGACGAGATGATCCGCACATCCACCTTCACCCGCTTGGAACCGCCGACACGCTCGAACTGCTGGTCGACGAGCACCCGCAGGATCTTGTTCTGCGTCTCGCGCGGCATTTCACCGACTTCGTCGAGATAGAGAATGCCGCGATGGGCCTCTTCAAGGGCACCGATCTTGCGCGCCTGCCCTGGCGAGCCTTCGGTGCCGAACAGCGCTATCTCCATGCGCTCTGGCGTGATGGTGGCGGCATTCAGCGCCACAAACGGGCCATTGGCGCGGGTCGACTTCTTGTGGATCATCCGGGCCACGAGCTCCTTGCCGGAGCCCGATGGACCGAAGATCATGATGCGGCTGTTGGTGGGAGAAACCTTGTCGATGGTCTGGCGCAGCTGCGACACGGCTACCGACGTGCCGATCAATTCAACGGCGTCGCCCGTGCGGCGCTTCAGCTCGGAGACCTCACGCTTCAGCTTGGAGTTTTCCAACGCGCGCTCGGCGATCAAGATGAGGCGATCGGCCTTGAACGGCTTCTCGATGAAATCGAAAGCGCCGCGCTTGATGGCGGACACGGCCGTTTCGATATTGCCATGACCCGAAATCATAACCACGGGCAGCTCCGGATGGCGCGCCTTGATCTCATCCAAGAGCGCCAGACCGTCGAGCTTGCTGCCCTGCATCCAGATATCGAGGAAGATCAGCCGCGGCGCGCGATCGGAAATCGCGGCGAGCGCGCTATCGCTGTCATGCGCAGTGCGAGTTTCGTGCCCCTCATCCGAAAGAATTCCCGAAACGATTTCGCGAATGTCTTCCTCGTCGTCGACTACGAGAATATCAGATGCCATAGACGCTTTCCTTGTCATTTTCTGTATGGGCGACGGCGGCTTGCTCACGGCGCGGCAGATGCACGCGGATCATGGCCCCCCTGCCCTGGTCGAAATCGGCCGGCGCGTCGTGGAGTTCGATCTGCCCGCCATGGTCTTCAATGATCTTCTTGACGATGGCGAGGCCAAGGCCCGTGCCCTTCTCGCGCATCGTCATATAGGGTTCGAGAATGCTGTGCCGGTTTTCCACCGGCAGGCCGCGGCCATTGTCGATGACGTCGACAGTGAAGCGATCGCGATCCGGATCGAGCGACGAGCGGACGAGGATCTTTGGCTGCTCGCGAGCCTGGTCGCTCGGTACGCCTTCGATTGCCTCGACGGCATTCTTGATGAGATTGCCGAAGGCCTGGCCGAGCATTCGCGCATCGAACATGCCCTCGAGCCGTTCGTCGCCCAACTCACGCCCGAACTGGACATGTGTATTGCCCATTTCGCGCAGGAACACGGCGTCGCGCAGAATATCGCGCAGATCGGTCGGCTCCATGGTCGGCTTCGGCATGCGGGCGAAGGAGGAGAACTCGTCGACCATGCGGCCGATATCACCGACCTGCCGGATGATCGTATCCGTGCACTGGTCGAAGACCGGGCGGTCGGCATCGGCGATGTTCTTGCCGAAACGGCGGCGGATACGCTCGGCCGACAGCTGAATGGGCGTCAGCGGGTTCTTGATCTCATGCGCGATACGACGCGCGACATCAGCCCAGGCGGTCGAACGTTGCGCTATGACAAGATCGGTAATGTCATCGAGTGTGATGACGTAGGACTCGTTGGCATCGCGCGATTCCTCACGCGTTACCTGGACGCTGAGGGTTCGCACAGTGCCACCGCGAACAAGGCTGATCTGCTTGCGGAAATCGCTGCGATGGCGCGTCGTCGCTTCCGTCACGACCTGATCGACCTCTGGTGAGATATCAGACAGATTCTTGCCGATGAGCTCATCACTCTTTAACGTCAGCAGGTCTTCGGCCGAGGTGTTGACGATGGTGATGCGCCGATCGTGCTCGACACCGATCACGGCCGCCGTCACACCCGAAAGCACGGCTTCGATGAAGCGACGGCGGTCGTCGACCTCATCCTTCGCTTCAAGGATTTCATCGCGCTGCGTGCGAATTTCCGAGATCATCTTGTTGAAGGTGCGCGACAGGCTGCCGACGTCGCCGTCAGCCGAGCGCACCGGCACCAGCACGTTCATGTTCCCCGAAGCAACGTTATCCGCAGCACTGATGAGGAGACGGATGGGCCTGACGATACGATCAGCAATTGCGATGGCTGTCCAGATCGCCGCCAGAAGTACGATGAGAGCAAAGCCGATATAAAGAACGGCAAAAGCGATCTGGAGCGACATGCGCCCTTCTTCCATCGCCTTGTACTCGACCGTATTGTCCTCCACCATCCGCATGGCATTCATGACGCGCGGGTCGACCGCCCGAACGGTGTAGAGAAACGCGCCGGGTATTTCATCGAGCTTGATGACAGCGCCGACAAGATTGGTCACGCCAGGCGGGATGAGAGTCGGTTGCCCGTTGGCCGAAGAATCAAGCGCGTCTTTTGGAATGGCAGGGAGCGGGCGTTCGGTCTTGATCTCGGCCTGGACAATGGCGCTGCCGTCGCGGCGCACGAGAAAGGCGCCCAGCAAGCCGCGCCCGCGTGCCTGACGGGTCATCAAGTCGGCAAAGCCGGTGCGATCGAGATTGAAGAGCGAACGGTTACGCTCCAGATCGTTTGCCATCGACACAGTCTGGCCCTGCAGATAGCTCGCATTCTCCATCAGATAGGCTTGCGCGACGTTCTGCGAGGAGCTGATGATCTGCTGCGTGCGCACGCCGAACCAGCGATCCAGGCCGACATTGAGCGTCAGGCTGGCAACGATGGCGACGAGGATGGCCGGCGTGATCGCCACGATCGAGAACAGAACGACGATACGGATATGCAGGCGGGCTGCCGCGCGACCACGGCTGCGTGCCTTCATCAGGCGCGCCACTTCGCGGGCGATCAGAGCGATCAGACCCAGGACGAAAAGTCCGTTGATAACGACCGAGGTGAAAACGACGGATGATGTCGGGGCGACTGGCGTCAGCCCAAGAAGCATCAGCAAGGTCGCGATGGCGCACAAAAGCGCGCCGCCGGCCAGGATCAGACCAGGTAGGGCAAAGGAAGCACGACGATCCGTCACCTTGACAACCGTCTCGTCGCTCGCCGCCGGCGACACCGCGTCCTGTATCATTCCCATCAATCTCCACGCCCGAGCGACGGTCGGCGCCCTGGTCAAATGCACGGCCAATTACGACCTTCATGCGAGTGACAGGCAGAGGCGGGAACTGTCGTCCGGTTTCGCTAAGGAGCGAAACCCTTACTTCAGGTCATCATTGCAAATAGCTGAAAAATCAGACGAACTCTTGCCTTTGGGAGAGCTGGCCAGACGAATCGCCACTGCAAAAACGACGAATCAACTGCGTGACCTTTAAGCAACGCATTGTGGCGAAAATGCAACGCATCGGCTCGCGTTGTCAAGCCGTTCGGGAACTTCTGTAAACCGAAACACCCAGTTCTCTGATCTTTTTGCGCAGCGTATTGCGGTTGAGACCCAAAAGATCGGCCGCCTTGATCTGATTACCGCGTGTCGCGGTCAGGGCGGCGAGAATCAGCGGATATTCCATCTCCGTCAATACGCGGTCGTAGAGACCCGGGGGCGGCAGGTTCTCGCCGAAACTGGCGAAATAGGTCCGCATATTCTCTTCCACCGCCTGCGCGATGGTCATGGAGCCGGTGCGGACCGGCCCTTTTTCGATCGGGCTGTCGGGCACGTCAGCGCGCAGCTCCGCGTCGATGATCTCCTTAGTGATGACATCCTGCGGATAAAGCGCCATCAGCCGACGGATAAGATTTTCCAGCTCGCGGACGTTGCCGGGCCAGGGGTAGGCCTTCATGAGCTCCAGCGCTTCCTGATCGAAACGCTTGGAACCCAGCCCCTCCTTCTCGGCCTGCTGGATGAAATGACGCACGAGATCCGGGATGTCCTCGGCGCGGTCGCGCAGCGGCGGCAGGCGCAGCGGCACGACGTTGAGGCGGTAATAGAGATCCTCGCGGAATAGGCCCTGATTAATCGCCTGCTTCAGGTCCTTGTTGGTGGCGGCGACGATGCGGACATCGGTGCGGATCGGGGTGCGGCCGCCAACGGTGGTATATTCGCCCTGCTGCAGCACGCGCAGCAGGCGCGTCTGCGCATCCATCGGCATATCGCCGATTTCGTCAAGGAACAGCGTACCGCCTTCGGCCTGTTCGAAACGTCCGGTCGAGCGGGTTTGCGCACCGGTGAAGGCGCCCTTCTCGTGACCGAACAGTTCGGATTCGATCAGGTCGCGCGGGATGGCGGCCATGTTGATGGCCACAAAAGGACCGTTACGACGCTTGCCGTAATCATGCAGGGCACGCGCCACCAGTTCCTTGCCGGTACCGGATTCGCCGGTGATCATCAGCGTGAGATCGGTCTGCATCAGACGCGCCAGCACGCGATAGATTTCCTGCATCGCGGCCGAACGACCCACAAGCGGCATGCCGTCCTGCATGTCGTCGTCGAGCTTTGCCGGCTTGCGCTTCGGTTCGGACAGGGCACGGCCGACGATCGCGATCAGCTCGGTCAGGTCGAACGGCTTCGGGAGATAGTCGTAAGCGCCCTTCTCGGATGCCTTAATCGCCGTCATGAAGGTGTTCTGCGCACTCATGACCAGAACAGGCAGATCCGGTCTCGCCTTCTTGATGCGCGGCAACAGGTCGAATGCGTTTTCATCGGGCATGACGACGTCGGTTACGACAAGGTCGCCTTCGCCGGCGGAGACCCAACGCCAGAGCGTGGCGGCGTTCGACGTGATGCGTACGTCGTAACCCGCGCGGCTCAAAGCCTGGTTGAGCACGGTGCGGATGGCCGCATCGTCATCGGCGACAAGGATCGTGGCTGTCATCGAGTAGTCCCTGTAGAGTTCGGAAGTGGGGCATCTTCTGAGGTGATGCCCTTGGAGGCAGGCATCAAAACACGGAAAGTGGTGCGATGGTTCTGGCTGTCGCATTCGACGATGCCGCCGTGGTCGCCGATGATCTTGGCGACCAGCGCAAGGCCGAGGCCGGTTCCGTTCGTCTTGGTCGTGATGAACGGATCGAAGAGATGCGGCACGAGATCGGCCGGCACGCCCGGGCCATTGTCGATGACGCAGAATTCCAGCGGCAGCGAGATCTTCTCGCGCGTGCCGGCAACCGAGAGCCTGATGCCGGGGCGATAGGCCGTCGTCAGCATGATCTCGCCGTCCTGACGGTCGCCCACCGCTTCAGCGGCGTTCTTCACCAGATTGAGAAACACCTGCACGAGCTGGTCCCTGTTCGCGAAGACCGCCGGCAGCGAGGGGTCGTAATTCTCTGAGATCTTGATGTTGCGGGCAAAGCCCGCCTTGGCGACGGCCTTCACATGATCGAGCACGGAGTGGATGTTGACGGGGACGCGATCGACGGGCCGCTCGTCGGAGAAAACCTCCATGCGGTCGACCAGCGAGACGATACGGTCCGTCTCGTCGCAGATGAGGCGCGTCAGTGCGCGATCGTCATCCTCGACCGACTGTTCGAGAAGCTGTGCGGCGCCGCGGATGCCCGAAAGCGGATTCTTGATCTCATGCGCCAACATGGAGGCAAGACCGGTGACCGAGCGAGCTGCGGCGCGATGCGTCAGCTGCCGGTCGATCTTGTCGGCCATGGAGCGCTCCTGGAATACGACCACCACGGAGCCGGGCTCGCTGGAAACCGGCGCGACGTAAATGTCCACCAGCTTGTCCTGTCCGAGACGCGGCGAGCTCAGGTCGACACGATATTCGTTCACAGGCGCGCGGCGTTCGCGCACCTGGTCAATCAGCGCCAGCAGAGGGCTGCCGAAAGGGATGAAGCTGGAAATCTTGTAGCGCGACAGATGCGAGGCGCTGGCACCAAAGAAAGCTTCAGCCTCCCAGTTGGCGAAGGCAATCAAGCCCGCCTCGTCGACCATGACGACGGGATTCTGGATCGCGTTGAGAACCGCCATGGCGACAGAGTTGGCCGCGGTATCACCGGCGCCGGAGCTGGATTTCGACGTCATGCAGCCTCCTGAACGCATTGGGCGAGATCGGCGCCGGCCTGCAGCGCGGCACGGAAGGATGCAGCCACCTCACCGCTTTCTTTCGACGTCATGATTTTCGCCTTGTCGGCACCTGTCGCTGCCGGCGCATAGCGATCGAGATACCAGGCGAGATGCTTGCGGGCATGGCGAATGCCGACCGTTTCGCCGTAGAATTCCAGCATCATGCGATAGTGTTCGAGAGCGATCTCGACGATCTCCTGACGGTTTGGTTCGCGATGGCCGGCGATCACGCCCGCATGCCAGGGACGGCCCTGGCAGCCCCGGCCGATCATGACGGCGTCGGCACCGGAGCGCCGCAGGATTTCCTGCGCGTCCTCTGCCGTTTCGACATCGCCATTCGCCACAAGCGGTATGGAGATGGCATCGCGCACGGCGCGGATGGCATCCCAATCCGCCCTGCCCTTGTAGAACTGCATGCGCGTACGGCCGTGAATAGTGACGAGCTGGATTCCGGCCTCTTCGGCCCGGCGCGCGATATAAGGCGCATTGATGGAATTCTCGTCCCAGCCCAACCGCATCTTCAGCGTGACGGGAATGTTCACCGCCCGGACTGTCGCTTCGATCAATGTCAGCGCATGGTCCGGGTCGCGCATCAGTGCCGAGCCGGAATAGCCGCCAATCACCTTCTTGGCGGGGCAGCCCATATTGATATCGATGATATCGGCGCCATTGTCCGCGGCGATCTTTGCGGCCTCGGCCATCCAATGCGCCTCGCGGCCGGCAAGCTGCACCATATGCGGCTTCAGCCCTGCACTTCTCAGACGCGCCCAGGATTCAGCCGTATCCTGCACGAGTTCGCGGCTTGCGACCATCTCGGTAACGACTAGACCGGCACCATAGCGCAAGGCAAGCTGCCGGAAAGGCAGATCGGTTACGCCCGACATCGGTGCCAGGATCACACGATTCCGGATTGATACGGAACCGATGGAAAATGAGGCTGCAAGCTTGGAAGACAGCAAATGATTATCTTTCGGGCACACCATACGTCTGCACTATTTTTAGACACGCTTTGAAAGTTTGCCAAGGGGTTTCGAAGAATCCCGATATTTTTTGGGCAGATGCTGGAAAATACTCAGTTGAGGCGATAGACCCTGCTTGAGCAGGGTCCCGTTTTGGCGATCTATTTAGCATGTGCTTGTTCAAAAGAAAGCTCTACGCTTTTCAAAGCCATGCCGCAGACGGAGCCTTTCATCTTCGGGGATTTATGACGCAAATGCATTCAAAGCAACCGTTGTCGGTGGGAATCGTCATCGTGGCCGCCGGGCGCGGCGAACGGGCGGGTTCTCCAGAAGAAGGCCCCAAGCAATATCGCCCGATCGGCGGCAGAGCGGTTATTGCGCATACGCTTGAAAGATTCGTGACATGGCCGCAGGCATCGAAGATCGTCGTCGTCATCCATCGCGACGATGAGAAACTGCTGCGTGCGGCGCTGGAACAGGTTTCAGGCCTGCCTGAGATCAAGATCGCCTTCGGTGGGGCAACTCGCCAGCAATCCGTGCTTGCCGGGCTGCGCGCTTTGAAAGACAGTGGCGTCACGCATGTGATGATCCACGATGCCGTCCGCCCCTTCTTCGATCATGATCTGCTGGATCGTGTCGCCGCAGCGCTTGCAGACGGCGCGCCGGCCGTGCTGCCAGCTATGCTCGTCACCGACACGCTGAAGCGCGGCAATGCCGATGGGCTAGTCGTCGACACGATTCCCCGCACCGGGTTGCACGCCGCGCAGACGCCGCAATCCTTCCGTTTCGCCGATATTCTCGACGCCCATGAAAAAGCCGCTGCCGATGGCAGAACCGATTTCACGGACGATGCGGCAATCGCGGAATGGTGTAACCTACCGGTGACATTAGTGATCGGCAGTGCCGACAACGTAAAACTGACAATCAAAAGGGATATTGCCATGGCCGATGAAAAACTCAGCGCCGGCCTGCTGCCTGATGTGCGCACCGGCAACGGCTATGACGTCCACCAGCTGGAGCCGGGCGATGGAGTCACCCTTTGTGGCGTCTTCATTCCCCACGACCAGAAGCTGAAGGGGCATTCGGACGCCGATGTCGCCCTGCATGCCCTGACGGACGCGCTGCTCGCCACCTGCGGCGCCGGCGATATCGGCGATCATTTCCCGCCCTCCGATCCGCAATGGAAGGGCGCTCCTTCGCGCATCTTCATCGAGCATGCGGCAAAGATCGTGCGCGAACGCGGCGGCACCATCATGAATGCGGATGTCTCGCTGATCGCCGAAGCCCCGAAGATCGGGCCGCATCGCGACGTCATGCGCGGCAGGCTATCGGAGTTTCTGGGCATCAGCATCGATCGCTGCTCGGTCAAGGCAACGACGAACGAGCAGATCGGCTTCGTCGGCCGCCGCGAAGGCATAGCGGCCATCGCGACCGCCACCGTCGTTTATCGCGGAGGCAAAGCGTGACCCATTTCCCGGAGGAGATTCTCGCGCTTGCGCAGAAGATCGTCACCGACTTTACGGCTAGAGGTTGGATGGTCGCGACGGCGGAATCCTGCACCGGCGGACTGATCGCCGGCGCGCTGACGGAGATCCCCGGCTCATCCGCCGTCGTCGATCGCGGCTTCGTCACCTACACCAACACTGCCAAGATGGAGATGCTCGGCGTTCACGAGCAGACGCTGGCGCAGTTCGGCGCTGTATCAAAGGAAACGGCGCTGCAGATGGTCCACGGCGCCCTCTTCCGCTCTCGGGCTGATTTTGCCGTAGCGGTAACCGGTATCGCCGGCCCAGGGGGCGGTTCGACAGAAAAGCCGGTCGGGCTCGTCCACCTCGCCGCCAAAGCTCGCAGCGGCGCGCTCCTCAATCATGAAATGCGCTATGGCGACATCGGCCGCGACAAGGTTCGGCTCGCCACTTTGAAAACGGCGCTGGAGATGCTTGTCACGCTCGCTCAATAACCGAGCACGGCTTCAAGCATAGATTTTGTTCGCGCGCGTCTCGAAGGCATCCGTGAACATGCGGAAGGCCCGATCGAACATCGATCCCATCAAAGCGCCGAGGATGCTGCTCTTGAACTCGTAATCGATAAAGAAATCGATGCTGCAGCCGCCATTTTCCAGCGGCGCAAAACGCCAGCGATTGTCGAGATATTTGAACGGGCCGTCGATGTATTTCACGTCGATCGCGCGCTCCGCCTTGTTTAAGAGCACTTGCGTGGTGAACGTCTCACGGATGGCTTTATACCCGACGGTCATATCGGCAACGAGCAGGCTCTTACCGTCACGCTCCTTGCGGCTGCGGATCGTCAGCGCCTCGCAAAGCGGCAAGAATTCCGGATAGCGCTCCACATCGGCGACGAGGTCGAACATCTGGTCGGGCGAATGCGGAACGGGGCGATGAGTTTCGAACTGAGGCATGAGCCGCAATTAAGCAGGACGGCCGAGAAGATCAAGAAGCTGACGCATTTCGCCGCGGGATTTCAGTTGCAAAACCGGGACATCAGGGCCGTGCTCGGCAAGACCGGCAAGAACCCGCGGCGTGAATTTTTCTTCAAATGTCCAGATGAAGCGCAGAAACTCCCAGTCGATCTTCTCGATACAGCCTGGCGCCATTTCCGGTCGCGTGCGGCCCATCCATTTGATCCAACGGGAAACGGCGCCCCAGATGCATAACAGCCGGGGCATTCGAACCCAGATGACGAAATCCGCACGCGGCAGGCGTATGTCGAATGTCGAGGGATTGGTTCCGTCCATGATCCATCGCTCCCCCTGAACTTTGGTAACGATGATGGCACGCTGCTCGTCCCTATCGCGCTGAACCCAGCCCGGCAGCCACAAAACGTCACGATCGATCGAGACATAGGCAAGGCCGACGCGGGCGGCAATCTTTTGCGACAGCGTCGACTTGCCCCCGCCGGAGCAGCCCATGACGAGGATTCGGTTCGCCCTGCGGATATGATCGGCCGCTTCGGTGAGATCGCGCACTTCGCTACGCAACGACGGCATCATAAGCTGATCCATGACAACGTCTCAAACCTTGTTTCGGAGACGCGACAGCAACTCCTCGCCGTCGCGGTAGGATTTCAGCGTCACGACCGGCACATGGCGGCCGTGTTGTTCGAGCATCTCCTGAAACTGCGGCGCTTCGTCACGCTCGAAGGTCCAGATGTAGCGCAGGAATTTCCAGTCCAGCCGCTCTGGGCATCCCGGCGCCATCTCGGGCCGCGACCGACCTCTGTAGTGCAGCCAGCGAGAAATGATGCCGCGGAGTGCCACGTGCCGCGGCGGGCGTCGCCATATGACGAGTTCGGCGCGTGGCAGCCGCAAGGGCAAGGTTCCGGGGCTGTTGCCGTCCATAATCCAGCGCGGCCCCACGACTGCCTGCTCGATCAATGCAATCGCTTCCGCGCGCGGGCGTAACTTCCAGCCTAGCAGCCAAAAGATGTCACGATCCATCGATAGGTAAGTCAGCCCGCGCAGCTTCGCGATCGTCTGTGCGAGCGTGCTTTTGCCGGTGCCAGAGCAGCCCACGACGAGAATACGATCTGCCTTTTCGAGGATGCGAGCCGCCTGATCTATGTCGACGGCATGAACAAGCGCCTGCGGCGCAACAATCTGCTCCACGGTTCAGCTCCATAGTCGATTCTAAAGCGCCGAAACCGGTAACAAACGGCGGCGTGTTCCGTAGGCCGCGTCAATGACAAACAAATGACAGCGCGAACAAAAACCGCGGCACAATCGCCGCGGTTCGTTCAAATGGCAAGATGTAATCCTGGTGCGTTTATTCCGCAGCCAGCAGCAGCTTCTTCTCGCGAGCCGCGCGCAGACGCTCGAAATCGTCGCCGGCGTGATGCGACGAGCGCGTCAGGGGGCTGGAAGCGACCATAAGGAAGCCCTTGGTATAAGCCACGGTTTCGTAGGACTTGAACTCTTCCGGCGTGACGAAGCTCATCACCTGATGATGCTTGCGCGTCGGCTGCAGATACTGGCCGATGGTGAGGAAGTCGACATCGGCGCTGCGCAGGTCGTCCATGAGCTGCAGCACTTCATTGCGCTCTTCACCGAGCCCGACCATGATGCCCGACTTGGTGAACATGGTGGGGTCCAGTTCCTTGACCCGCTGCAGCAGGCGGACGGAGTGGAAGTAGCGCGCGCCGGGACGAACCGTCAGATAATTGCCGGGTACGGTTTCCAGATTGTGATTGAAGACGTCTGGCTTGGCAGCGACGACACGCTCCAGGGCGCCCGGCTTCTTCAGGAAGTCCGGCGTCAGGATTTCGATCGTGGTCGAGGGCGAAGCGGCGCGGATCGCCCAGATGACTTTCTCGAAATGCTCGGCGCCGCCATCTTCCAGGTCGTCGCGGTCGACCGAGGTGATGACGACGTGGCTGAGGCCCATCTGCTTGACGGCCTTGGCGACGTTTTCCGGCTCCGCCATGTCGAGCGCGTTCGGTTTGCCGGTCGCGACGTTGCAGAAGGCGCAGGCGCGGGTACAGATCTCGCCCATGATCATGAAGGTGGCGTGCTTCTTGTCCCAGCATTCGCCGATATTCGGGCAGCCGGCCTCCTCGCAGACCGTGACGAGCTTGTGCTCCTTCACGATCGAGCGGGTTTCGGCATAGCCCTTCGATGTCGGCGCCTTCACGCGGATCCAGTCCGGCTTGCGCAGGACTTCCGTATCCGGCCGATGGGCCTTTTCCGGGTGTCGCACGCGCTTGGCGTCCGGGTTGATCGTGTCGAGAATGGTCACCATGAAACGTCTACTTTCCGCCGCTTGGAATGCGGCCCTTCATCGCCGAGCGAATTTGGCGAGGAATATCAGAATGCATGCACCGATGAAACCGGTGATGAAAAAGCCAAGCCGGCCGCCGGGTACGCCGACATGCAGGGCCACCATCAGCGCGGCAGCCACGACCGAGCCGGCAATGCCGAGGATGATGTTCAGGATGACCCCATAGCGTGCGTCCATCAGCTTGCCCGCGAGCCAACCCGCAAGACCGCCGATGATGATCAGACCCAGCCAACCTACGCTTTCCATCAAACCCTCTTTTCGGGCGCCCTTCAGGACAGTCCTGCCGGGCGTCGCGTTGCGTCTTAACGATGATGCTCTAGACGATCAATCTCGCCAACAGCACCACAATGATCGCACCGACCGTGGCATGGATGATCTCCACGACAAGCGCATTTTCAATGCCGAGCGATATCCCGAAATAACGGAACAGGAAACCGCCCACGAAAGCCCCGATCACGCCACTCACCAGACAACCGATGAGTCCGCCGCCTCCAACGATCAGGCTCGCGAGGAAACCCGCGACCAGCCCGATGAGAAGAAAGACGATCCAACCTTCCGCCGTTATAGACATGTTGATTTCCTTTCCTGTTTTCCACCCCCTGGATAAAGGGCATGGCAGGAAATTATCAAGCGTTCAGCACCCGGCCGTAGGCATCCAGCACGGCTTCCTTCATCGTTTCCGAAACGGTCGGATGCGGGAAGATCGTATGCATCAGTTCTTCTTCGGTCGTCTCCAGGTTCATGGCGACGACGAAACCCTGGATGAGTTCGGTGACTTCGGCGCCAACCATATGTGCGCCCAGAAGCTCGCCGGTCTTCTTGTCGAAGATGACCTTGCAGAGACCCTGGTCTTCGCCAAGCGCGATCGCCTTGCCGTTGGCGACGAAGGAGAAGCGGCCGACGCGGATATCGCGGCCGAGTTCCTTGGCCTTGGCTTCCGTGAGGCCAACGGAAGCAACCTGCGGCTGGCAATAGGTGCAGCCCGGCACCTTGCTCTTGTCGGTCGGGTGAACATTCGGCAGGCCGGCGATCTTCTCGATGCAGACGACGCCCTCATGCTCGGCCTTGTGCGCCAGCATCGGCGGACCGGCGACGTCGCCGATCGCATAGATGCCCGGCACGTTGGTCTTGCCGTAGCCATCGATGACGACGCAGCCGCGGTCGGTCTTCACGCCGAGCGCCTCGAGGCCGAGGTTCTCTATATTGCCCTGGACACCGACGGCCGAGATCATGCGGTCGGCAACGATCTGCTGAACCTTGCCGTCTTCGGTTTCGACATGGGCAGTGATCGAGTTGGCAGCCTTGTCGACCTTCGTGACCTTCGCCTTGGTGAAGATCTTCAGGCCGCGCTTTTCCAGCTGCTTGCGGGCAATGCCGGAGATTTCGGCGTCTTCGACCGGCATGATGGTCGGCATGACTTCGACGACGGTAACGTCGACGCCCATGGAGCGATAGAAGCTTGCAAATTCAATGCCGATGGCGCCCGAACCCATGACGAGCAGCGACTTCGGCAGAAAATCCGGCTTCAGCGCTTCGAAATAGGTCCAGATCAGCTTGCCGTCCGGCTCGATGCCTGGCAGCGCGCGCGGACGGGCGCCGGTCGCGACGATGATGTGCTTGGCGGTGTAGGTGCCCTCGCCCTTGACGTTCTTCGGCAACGGATGCTGCGGCTCGACGACCGGCTTGGTCGACTTGCCGACAACGATCTCGCCGGGCTTGGTGATCTTGGCTTCGCCCCAGATGACGTCGACCTTGTTCTTCTTCATCAGGAAGCCGACGCCTTGGTTGAGGCGGGCGGAGACACCGCGCGAGCGGGCAACCACGGCCTTCACATCCGCGCTTACCTTGCCTTCGAGAACGAGGCCGTAATCCTTCAAATGGTTGGAATGATCGAGAATTTCGGCCGAACGGAGCAGCGCCTTGGTGGGAATGCAGCCCCAGTTGAGGCAGATGCCGCCCAGGTGCTCGCGCTCGACGATCGCGGTCTTCAGGCCAAGCTGGCCGGCGCGCACGGCGGCGACATAACCGCCCGGACCGGAGCCGATGATAATGACGTCGTAATTCTCAGCCATGTGTTTCCTGCCTTATTGCTGGCGGCGGATCGGAGCCGGCGCCTTGAATCTATCAGAGACCGAGCATCATCCGCACGATCGGCTCGAGGCCGCGACCGAGCGCCCGGGTGTTTTCCGCATCGAGATGAACGCCATCGAGCGGCGTGGTCACAGCGACCGTATTAGCGTCGAAGAAGCCGCATCCGAGTTCGTCCGCCAGATCGCTATAGAGCGTCGGCAGCTTGCTCGATTCCTTGACTGCGCCGAGAAAGCTGGCCGCAAAAGCGGCATTGGCAGTCTCCGTGATTGCCGGCGGGGCGACGATGAGGATATCGGGCACCTCGTAGTCGAACCCCCAGGCATGATTGCGCACCAGCTGGACCAGGCGGCTGATGCCCTGCAGAGCGGCAAAGGCCGAACCGGCGACGACGGGCTTCATGTCGTTGGTGCCGAGCATGATGATGACGAGATCAAGGGGATTGTGGCTCTGCAGGATCGTCGGCAGGATCCTCGCGCCGTTGCGGTCGCAATCGGCGAGATGATCGTCGAAGGCGGTCGTGCGGCCGTTCAATCCTTCCGGGATCACGCGCACCTCGTTGCCGAGCGCCTTTTGCAGCACGCTCGGCCACCGATCTTCATAGGCATGACGGCCGACCGTTTCGGCACTGTAGCCCCATGTCAGCGAGTCGCCGTAACACAGAACAGTCTTGGTCATTCATGCCTCCGTGTCACAACAAGGCTCAGACGAGCATCCCCATCGGATTTTCGATGTAGCCCTTGAAGGCTGCCAGGAGCTCGGCACCGAGTGCACCGTCGACGGCGCGGTGGTCGGTCGACAGCGTGACGGTCATCACGTTGGCAATCACCATTTCGCCCTTCTTGACGATGACACGCTGCTCGCCCGCGCCGACGGCCAGGATGGTCGCATGCGGCGGGTTGACGACGGCGGCGAAGTTCTTGACGCCCATCATGCCCATGTTCGATACGGCAGTCGTTCCGCCCTGATACTCCTCGGGCTTCAGCTTGCGCTCCTTGGCGCGCTTGCCGTAGTCCTTCATCTCGTTGGAGATGGTGGAGAGCGTCTTCTGCTCGGCGCTGCGGATGATCGGGGTGATCAGGCCGCCCGGAATGGAGACGGCAACGCCGACATCGGCATGCTTGTGCTTGACCATGGCGCTGTCGGTCCAGGAGACATTCGCATCCGGAACATCGCGCAACGCCAGCGCCAGGGCCTTGATGACCATGTCATTGACCGAGAGCTTGTAGGCCGGAACACCATCCTTCGACTTCGGAGCGGAATCGTTGAGCTGCGTGCGGAGAGCCAGCAGCTCGTCGAGTTCGCAATCGACCGAGACGTAGAAGTGCGGGATCGTCTGCTTGGATTCCTGCAGGCGCTTGGCGATCGTCTTGCGCATGCCGTCATGCGGCACGAGCTCGTAGGAACCCTGCTCGAACAGCTTGAGCACGGCGTCGTCAGACATGCCCTTCGCAGCGGCCGGAGCAGCAGCGGCAGCCGGCTGTGCAGCCGGTGCTGTTGCAGGAGCAGCCTTGGCGGTGCCGCCGGAAACGGCAGCTTCGATATCCTTCTTGACCACGCGGCCATGCGGGCCGGTGCCGGAAACCGCTGTCACATCGATGCCGGCCTCCTTCGCAAGACGGCGTGCGAGCGGCGAAGCAAAGGTGCGATGACCGTCGTTTGCAGTCGGAGCCGATGCAACGGGTGCAGGTGCAGCCGCAGGAGCCGAAACGCTCGCCGGAGCCGGAGCTGCAGCGGCTTCCGCCTTCGGAGCTTCCTTGGCTGCCGGAGCAGCAGCGGCACCAGCGCCGGAGGCTGCAGCGGCAACATCTTCGCCATCGGCAGCGATCACAGCGATCAGGGCATTGACCTTCACGCCTTCGGTGCCGGCAGGAACGACGATCTTGGCGACCGTGCCCTCATCGACAGCCTCGACTTCCATCGTTGCCTTGTCAGTCTCGATCTCGGCGATGACATCGCCGGACTTGATCTTGTCGCCTTCCTTGACCAGCCACTTGGCGAGGTTGCCCTCTTCCATGGTCGGCGAGAGGGCAGGCATGGTGATGTTGATAGGCATCGATGAGCCCTCCCCTTACTTGTAGCAAACGGCCTTCACCGCATCGACCACTTCGGCGACGCTCGGAAGCGCCAGCTTTTCGAGGTTGGCGGCGTATGGCATGGGTACGTCCTTGCCAGCGATCGTCAGGATCGGCGCATCGAGATAATCGAAGGCCTGCTGCATGACGCGGGTGGCGATTTCCGTGCCGACGGAGGACTGCGGATAGCCTTCCTCGACGGTGACCAGGCGACCGGTCTTCTTGACCGATTCGATGATCGTCGGAAGATCCATCGGGCGGATGGTGCGCAGGTCGATGAGTTCGACATCGATGCCCTGGGCTTCCAGCTCGGCGACGGCCTTCGTGGCATAGGTCATGCCGATGCCGAAGGAGACGACCGTCACGTCCTTGCCCGGACGGTGAATACGAGCCTTGCCGATCGGCAGAACGAAGTTATCCAGCTTCGGCACGTCGAAGTGCTGACCGTAGAGGATTTCGTTTTCGAGGAAGATCACCGGATTCGGATCGCGGATCGCAGCCTTGAGCAGGCCCTTGGCGTCGGCTGCCGTGTAGGGCATGACGACCTTGAGGCCCGGAATGTGGCTGTACCAGGCGGCATAGTCTTGGCTGTGCTGAGCGCCGACGCGGGCAGCAGCACCGTTCGGGCCGCGGAAGACGATCGGAGCGCCCATCTGGCCACCGGACATGTAGAGCGTCTTGGCGGCGGAGTTGATGATCTGGTCGATCGCCTGCATGGCGAAGTTGAAGGTCATGAACTCGACGATCGGACGAAGACCCGCCATCGCAGCGCCGACGCCGATACCAGCAAAGCCATGCTCGGTGATCGGGGTGTCGATCACGCGGCGAGCGCCGAATTCCTGCAGCAGGCCCTGGGTCACCTTGTAAGCGCCCTGATATTCGGCGACTTCTTCACCCATGACGAAGACGTCTGGGTTGGCGCGCATTTCTTCGGCCATGGCGTCGCGCAGCGCTTCACGCACCGTCATCGATACCATTTCCGTGCCGGCCGGAATTTCCGGATCAGCCGCAGCGGCAACCTTCGGCTGGGCCGGGACCGGTGCAGCGGCCGGCGCCGGAGTGGCGGCAGGCGCTTCGGTCTTTGCCGGCTCGGCGGCAGGTGCAGCCTTTGCGGACGAAATGGCGTCTGCGGATTCGCCGTCCTGCAAGAGGATGGCGATCTTGGTGTTGACCTTGACGCCTTCGGTGCCGGCGTCGATCAGCAGCTTGCCGATCGTGCCTTCGTCGACGGCTTCCACTTCCATGGTGGCCTTGTCGGTTTCGATTTCGGCAATGACGTCACCGGAAACGACCTTGTCGCCTTCCTTCTTGAGCCATTTCGAAAGGGTACCCTCTTCCATAGTCGGAGAAAGGGCGGGCATGAGAATGTCGATGGGCATGGATCGTCCCTCCCCGATTTAGAGCAGAATGTCGGTGTAGAGCTCGGATGCATCCGGCTCCGGATCGTTCTGGGCGAAATCGGCACTATCTGCGACAATGTCGCGGACATCCTTGTCGATATCCTTCAGATCGTCCTCGGTCGCCCAGCCCTTTTCGAGCAAGCGAATACGGACCTGCTCGATCGGGTCGTGCTCGGAGCGCATCTTCTGCACTTCGTCCTTGGAACGGTACTTCGCCGGGTCGGACATGGAGTGACCGCGATAGCGGTAGGTCAGCATTTCCAGGATGATCGGGCCCCTGCCGGAGCGGCAATGCGCAACGGCTTCGTCAGCCGCAGCCTTGACGGCGCGGACGTCCATGCCGTCGACCTGAATACCGGGAATGCCGAACGAAGCGCCACGTTTGGAGAAATCGGCCTGAGCGGTGGCGCGAGCCGTCGAGGTGCCCATGGCGTAGCGGTTGTTTTCGATCACGAAAATAACCGGCAGCTTCCAGAGCTGCGCCATGTTGAAGCTTTCGTAGACCTGGCCCTGGTTGGCGGCACCGTCACCGAAATAGGCAACGCTGACATTGTCATTGCCGCGATACCAGTTGGCAAAGCCAAGGCCGGTGCCGAGCGAAACCTGTGCGCCGACGATGCCATGGCCGCCGTAGAAATTCTTTTCCTTGGAGAACATGTGCATGGAGCCGCCCTTCCCTCGGGAATAGCCGCCCTGGCGTCCGGTGAGCTCGGCCATGACGCCACGTGCGCTCATGCCGGTCGCCAGCATATGGCCATGGTCGCGATAGCCGGTAATGACCTGGTCGCCATCCTTCAGCGCCAGCTGCATGCCGACGACGACTGCTTCCTGACCGATATAAAGGTGACAGAAGCCGCCGATGAAGCCCATGCCATAAAGCTGGCCGGCCTTCTCTTCGAAGCGGCGGATCAGGAGCATCTCACGATAAGCCTTGAGCTCCGCATCACGATCGAAATCTGCGATCGGGCCGCCATTGGTTTCCTTGGCAGGCCTTGATGCTGTTTTACGGCTGGAAACGGTCGCGTTCTTTCGCGGCGCCATTCAACCCTCCCTGTGTGAGTAGCCTCGTTTTTGGTGAGGCGTAACATAGGGAAGATTGTCCGCCACAGCAATGCTATAATTGCATGGCTCATATTCATTGCAAGTTATTGATCTAACTCACAAAAATGCAATTAACCGGAATTCGGTTAATTGTGGCTATTTATTGAAGATGACGATCTCGTTCGTCTTGGAATAGGTCAACTGATAGCGCGCATATTGATCGAGCATATCCTTATCCAGAGAGCCGTCGCTCAACAGCGCGACCTCCTTTTCAAGGTGCTCGCGCCTGGCGACAAGATCAGCCAACTCCTTGGCACGGTCGACGCGGCGCCGCTCGAAAACCTCGGTCGCCTTCAGGCCGTAATCGCCATGAATGCAATGATAACCGAAGTAGCTCACAAAAGCGATGGTGATGGCGGGAAGGATGAGACGGCCGAACCTTCTCTTCTTATGATACTTTGTCCACATACTCGCTCGTCACGCTCTGGCTTTACGCGATCTCCTCAAAGCCTATTCGGCCCAAACAAGATCACATGAAATCAAATACCTGGAGCCAAGATAACCGGCAGAGATTAACCGTCCGTTGACTCTAACTGCCAGGGCCAACAAAAAACCGCGCCCGAAGGCGCGGTTCGATCCAAGCGAACAATCTGGCCGCAGACCCGTGCGGATCCAAGGCTTCAGATATCAGCCACGAAGAATGGAGCGGCCGGCATATTTTGCCTGCGGGCCGAGCGCTTCCTCGATACGGATGAGCTGGTTGTACTTGGCAAGACGGTCCGAACGCGACAGCGAGCCGGTCTTGATCTGGCCGCAGTTGGTGGCAACGGCAAGATCGGCGATCGTGGAATCTTCCGTTTCGCCGGAGCGGTGCGACATGACGGCGGTGTAGTTCGCCTTGTGCGCAGTTTCCACGGCGTCGAGGGTCTCGGTCAGCGAGCCGATCTGGTTGACCTTGACGAGGATCGAGTTGGCTACACCCATGCCGATGCCATCGCGCAGGCGGGCAGAGTTGGTGACGAACAGATCGTCGCCGACGAGCTGCGTCTTCTTGCCGATGAGGTCGGTCAGCGTCTTCCAGCCTTCCCAATCGTCTTCAGCCATGCCGTCTTCGATCGAAACGATCGGATACTTGGCGGCGAGTTCTGCGAGGTATTCAGCCATGGCGCCGGATTCCAGCGTACGGCCTTCGCCTTCAAGAACGTACTTGCCGTCCTTGAAGAATTCGGTCGAGGCGCAATCGAGGCCGAGAGCGATTTCTTCGCCCGGCTTGTAGCCCGCCTTCTCGATCGACTTCATGATGAAGTCGAGAGCTGCAGGCGCGCTGGAAAGGCCCGGTGCGAAACCGCCTTCGTCGCCGACGTTGGTGTTGTGGCCTTGCGATGCCAGTTCCTTCTTCAGAACGTGGAAGACTTCCGAACCCATGCGGACGGCTTCGCGGATCGAGTCGGCGCCGATCGGCAGGATCATGAATTCCTGGAAGTCGATCGGGTTGTCGGCATGAGCGCCACCGTTGATGATGTTCATCATCGGAACCGGCAGCAGGCGGGCGTGAGCGCCGCCGACATAACGGTAGAGCGGCAGGTTGGCACTCTGGGCAGCAGCCTTGGCAACGGCGAGCGAGACGCCGAGGATGGCATTGGCGCCAAGGCGCGACTTGTTCGGCGTGCCATCGAGCTCGATCATGATGTTGTCGAGCTGGATCTGGTTTTCGGCATCCATGCCGCCGATCGCATCGAAGATTTCCGAATTGACGGCTTCGACGGCCTTCTCGACACCCTTGCCATGGTAGCGCTTGCCGCCATCGCGAAGCTCGACGGCTTCATGTGCGCCGGTCGACGCACCCGACGGAACCGCCGCGCGGCCCAAGCTGCCGTCTTCGAGGTAGACATCGACTTCAACGGTCGGATTGCCACGGCTGTCGAGAATCTCGCGGGCGATAATGTCGGTGATTGCGGTCATGATAGCTCCCTGCTCGCTGGTTTATAAATCGATTTAAATCGTCTTAATCGAAGGCGCGGAAATTTCAATGGCGATCCGCGCCGCGATTTGGCACTCCTACAGGCCCGTAACGCAAGTTCATGTCAGCCTGTTGAATGCCGGCTACGTTTCAGGCCTTGGCGATAGCGTCGAAGGCCAGCAGCTTTTCCAGAAGCCGCGGCATATCCTTCAGATAGACCATGTTCGGGCCATCGGACGGTGCATTGTCCGGGTCCTCATGTGTCTCGACAAAAACACCGGCGACGCCGACAGCGACCGCGGCGCGTGCCAGCGTCTCGACGAACCGGCGATCGCCGCCGGTCGAACCGCCCTGCCCGCCTGGCTGCTGCACGGAATGGGTCGCGTCGAAGATGACGGGCGCGCCCATCGCCGCCATGATCGGCAGCGAGCGCATATCCGAGACCAGCGTATTATAGCCAAAGGAGGCGCCGCGCTCGCAAAGAAGAATATTCGGATTGCCGCTTTCGTTCAGCTTGGCAAGCACGTTCTTCATATCCCATGGCGCCAGGAACTGGCCTTTCTTGACGTTGACCACGCGGCCAGTCTTGGCAGCGGCAACCAGAAGGTCTGTCTGGCGCGACAGGAAGGCCGGGATCTGCAGGATATCGACCGTCTTGGCAACGATGGCGCACTGCTCTTCCGTGTGGATGTCGGTCAGGACGGGAAAGCCATATTCCTTCTTGAGGTCGGCAAAAATTTCCAAGGCCTTCTCCAGGCCGATGCCGCGCTTGCCCGACAGCGATGTGCGGTTCGCCTTGTCGAAGGAGGACTTGTAGATAAGGCCGATGCCGAGCTTGCCGCAGAGTTCCTTCAGCACGCCGGCAATCATAAAGGCATGATCGCGGCTTTCCATCTGACAGGGGCCGGCGATCAGCGACAGCTTTGCAGTATTGGAAAAAAGGACCTTGGAGGCACCCTCGCCGACGGTGACTTCGGAATTTGTGCTCATTTTGTCTCCTCAAAGGCGAACAATGCGCCCTGACCGGGCGCCAACCTCGCCAATAGACGATTGTTCTTACGCGTATAGGTGACGCCGTTAGCAGTGAAATGCGACGATGTCACGGAAAGATCGCGTGTTTTGAAAAGGATTGCCCGCGCCCTGAGCCCCGGATCAGTCGTGCGAACAGGCAGATCATAGAACGCCTCCATGCCTTCCGGCGTCAAAATCTCCAGATCGGCGTTGGCCGCCTTGATGGTCAAGCCGAAGGAATGCTCCGTTATTTGCGGGCTGCCGACAACGTCTTCGAAGAAGCGGCGATAGACGGCCGGTTGCGGCGCGCAAAGCGCTACCCGCGCAATGCCGGTCACGCCGTTCTCGTGACGCTCAAGCACGCTGCGGTCAGCCGGCAGCGGATTGATGCGCTGACAGCAGAAGGCGAGAAAGTCTGGCGCGCGCAGATCAGCGGCAAAGGCGAGACGAAAGCCGGCCGTGGTTTCCGTTCCGTCCGGCATCTTCATCGGACGGGAAAAATCCAGCATTCGCCCAGCGGAAATCGCCGCCGCGTTGAAGCGCTCGTCATCCGCCACCGCATCATCCGTGCCGAACACCACGGCCGAAAAACCATCTTCCCCCACCCGGAAACGATAAGCCTGATCGCGCGCGACGAAAACATTGCCGTCCAAAATGCTCTTCTCGCACTGCTCCGGAGATGCCACGCTCAGGGGTTCGAGATAGGTTTTATCGGCAAAGAAGACGCAGGCGTTCTGCGTGCCAAAGGGATGACGCGCATCCGGAGCCACCGTGAAACCGAGCTTGCCGAGGCGTTCGCGCGCCAGAGCGATATTGACGGTCGGCAGCACGAGATGATCCAGCGGGTGCGGTGACGAAATCATGGTTCCTCCTATCTGCCTTTGGCAGCAGATTTGCGCCCTTCCCCCGCGTAATTCAAGATAGGAGCATGGAACACTCAACGCACAGGGACAGGACCGAAAGCAATCTCACAAACGTGATTGCTGATTCTTACCGTCAACGCGTGTGGCCAATGACGTCCAATATGGATCCGCTTCTTGAATACGCCGACCGAGCAGCAAAGCCCGAGAACGGAAATGGCGATATTTTCTATATTTTTCAAATGGTTGCGGCCTATATAACGTCTCAACATCCTAAGCCGACCCATTCGTAAGTCGTAATTATTTAACTGACACTACAAGGCTTTACCGAAATTTAAGCACTTGCGGAACACATATGGAACATATAGTGTCCGTTCTGGATTTGTTTCACGGCTTTTCTTGATTCTGGGGTTCCAAGACGATGTTGACGCGCAAGCAGCAGGAACTGCTTCTCTTCATTCACGAACGCATGAAGGAATCCGGTGTTCCGCCGTCCTTCGACGAGATGAAGGATGCATTGGATTTGGCATCCAAATCCGGTATCCATCGTCTGATCACGGCGCTGGAGGAGCGCGGCTTTATCCGCCGGCTGCCGAACAGGGCCAGGGCTCTCGAAGTCATCAAGCTCCCGGATGCTTATAATCCCAGCCTTCAGCCGCGTCGCGGCTTTTCGCCGAGCGTCATCGAGGGCAGCCTCGGCAAGCCGCAGCCCGTTGCCCCGCCCGCTCCGTCGAAGGTGGCAAATGACGATCACAACGGCTCGGCGTCCGTACCGGTGATGGGTCGCATCGCAGCCGGCGTTCCGATCTCGGCCATCCAGAACAATACGCACGACATTACCGTTCCCGCCGACATGCTCGGCTCCGGCGAACATTATGCGCTTGAAGTTCGAGGGGATTCGATGATCGACGCCGGAATTTTCGACGGCGATACGGTCATTATCCGCAATTCGACCACGGCCAATCCCGGCGATATCGTCGTTGCACTCGTCGACGATGAAGAAGCTACCTTGAAGCGCTTCCGTCGCAAGGGTGCCTCCATCGCGCTGGAAGCCGCGAACCCAGCCTATGAAACCCGCATCTTCGGGCCAGATCGCGTCAAGGTTCAGGGCAAGCTCGTCGGCCTTATTCGTCGCTATCACTGACCGGTGAATTGTCCGGGACTGGCGGCGCCTTTGCAATTGGCGCGTCGAATTTGCCGGTGCGCCAATCATAGGTTCGATGCCTGGTCCATGGGCGCTGCGGGTTATTGAATGCGGCGGATATAATGGGTGTGTCTGAGGTAAGCACCATTTCAATGGAGCCGGTTTTGCGCAATGTCGCACCGGTTATGAGCGTTGCTCCGGAACGGCAATGATCCAGCCGCAGCCGGATTGGCGTCACGACAATGCTCCCGGTGTCGCAAGCCGCGGGCAGATAGGCCGCGTTCTCGATGGTGACCAATATCGCGCCGTTTTCGAGCATGGCGACACACCATGCTCCCTTCTGACAGGCAAAGCTGCCTTGCATGGTGCGGTCCAAAGCTTCTTCCATTGCGGTGCGGACCGCCTTCTCCTCCTCGTTACTTAGTCGCTTGTGCCGATCCGTCTTGCTGATCTGCGGAAGCCGGCTATCGGTCGGAAGCATGGTCGGCGGTTGATGTTCGGCTGCGACCAGTGCTTTTTGCCATTGCTCGAAGATGAAGGCCTGCGGTCTCTCGCGATTGGTGGCGAGGATATCATCCTGGCGCAAGGCAACCAGAATACCATCTTCCGAGATCATCAGATCCGGCTTCGGCACACCAGAGCCGAACGCGGCCACACCGACAGATGACAGCAGCAGCAACAGGCCCAGATGGCGAAGCCGGGTCCGCAACATGCTCATGATCAGGAAGCCGGCGATGAAAGTCGGCATCAGCCAGCTGGGCTGGCGGCCGAAAGTGATATCACCTCCCCACCCAGCCACCGTTTTTGCAATAGCGATCACAAGCTCCAGTCCCTCTCCGGTGACTTTCCAGAACGGTCCATCGATTCCGAAAGGCATCAGCAGCATCGCCATCATACCGAAGGGCATGACGATGAAAGAGACGACGGGCATGGCCGCAAGGTTGGCAGCAAGTCCATATGTCGCCAACCGGTGAAAGTGCTCGATCGAGAAGATGGCCGTCGACGCACCGCCGATGAACGAGGTCGACATCACGCCTCCAAAGAAGCGTGTGACGAACAGTAGCGGACTTAACAGACGGATGCGCGGCAGGATGTTTTCGCGATGCCGCCGTCGTTTCCAGAGCGAATAGCCTGATACCAGCGCCAGCGTTGCGGCGTAAGACATCTGGAAACTCGGACCGAGTACCTGAGACGGTGACAAGACCAGGATGACGATGGCTGAGAGCGCCACATTGCGCAAGCTGATGGATGGCCTGTCGAAAAGCACGGCCACCAGCATGATCGCCATCATGATGAAGGCGCGCTCGGCGGAGACGCCGAATCCGGAAATGAGGTAATAGGCCGTTACCGTTAGAAGCGCGCCGAAGGCTGCGAACTTCTTCGTCGGCCAGGCCTGGACGACACCGGGAAACAGGCTGAACAAATAGCGCAGACCGACATAGAAGATGCCGGCCGACAGCGCCATGTTGAGGCCGGAAATTGCAATGATGTGGGTCAGGCCGGCAATTCTCAGGGCTTCGGTCGTATCCTTCGAGATCGCACGTCGCTCATCGGTGACAAGTGCTGCTGCAAAGGCGCCGGTGTCTCCAGGCAAGGTTTGCCTGATGCGGTCGCCGATGCTGTTGCGCAGGCCAGCGAGCCAGATATCGGCCGCATCCAGTAACGAGCCGGCAGCATCGTCACCGGATGGCGACAATAATTCCGGCGTTCCGTAGGCAAAGCCATTCGCGCCGATGCCGTTGAAATAAGAGCTGAAAGCGAAATCGTTAAGACCCGTCAATGCCGGTCCGGCCGGAGGTGTCAGGCGCGCCCTGCCCCGGATCCGATCCCCCAGATCGAACGACTCCGCCTGCTTGCGCACGAAGACCGTAACCCGCTGGGGTGCGCGGCGGATAGAGGGTTTTTCCGTCGCCTCGACGCGGACGACATAGCGCCAGCGCCCATTGTCATAGGATTCCCGTCGCTCGATCTGCCCGGTCACGGTCGTCGTCACGGCCGAGTCGAGCATGACGGTGGAAACCCGCCAACTTTCCCACTGGGCCAGCGCCATGCCCAGGCAGATGAGCATACCGGCGAAAAGTGTGTGATGAAGCAGCCTGCCCGCATCGCGCTTTAGCAAAAAACCCAAAGCAAACAGAACGAGGCCTGCGAGAAACGCCTGCGGAGGCGGATCGATTTGCGCCTCGAACCAGATAATCGCACCCAAACCCATATAGATCGGTGCGAAAAGAACAGCACGGCCATGGGCCGCCTCCTCCGCAATCAAGCCGAGGACAGCGGTTCCAAGGCGCTTCGGAACACGCAGCAAACGCGACGTCAGCGGCGCCTGATCCTGTGTTCGTTCCCATTGTCGCGCTTTGGCGCTAGGGGTAATCGCGGTGGAAAAGGCGCGAGGTTGCGGAGACGCGGTGACGTCCCTGCTCTCTTCCTGCTGGTCGGATGCCTCCAAATTAGGCACTCGCTGACTGCCCCCGCGCCAAATTACAGCTTCTGCGCGATTTGTGCCGTCACCACACAGTGAATTCAACTGAAATCGGCGGGAACAAAGCTCAATTGGGCCGGTTTCCCGGCGTAGCATACGAAAGGGCGCTTCTGCAGTGCCCAAAAGTTGATACTGCATTGCACAATTCAGCGTTAGGATAACTTGGCATTAGGCTCTGGATCATATAGCTAGTCGGTAGTCGCTTAACCTTTTGGCGCTTTTTATGGCGTCAATCCCGCCAAATCTTGGAGGATCAGCATGACGGAACAAAGCGCGAAACTAACTTGGGGTGAAAAGACGGTGGACCTGCCGGTCAAGACCGGAACCATCGGCCCGAGTGTCATTGATATTGGTGCCCTTTATAAGAACACCTCTACTTTCACTTACGATCCTGGTTTCACCTCCACCGCATCGTGCGAGTCGAGCATCACCTATATCGATGGCGACGAAGGCGTTCTGCTGCACCGCGGTTATCCGATCGATCAGCTGGCCGAACACGGCGATTTCCTGGAAGTCTGCTACCTCCTTCTCTACGGCGAACTGCCGACGGCAGCGCAGAAGAAGGACTTCGACTATCGCGTGACCCACCACACGATGGTGCATGAGCAGATGTCGCGCTTCTTCACAGGCTTCCGCCGTGACGCGCATCCGATGGCCGTCATGTGCGGCTGTGTCGGCGCGCTCTCTGCCTTCTATCACGACTCGACCGACATCACCGATCCGCACCAGCGCATGGTTGCAAGCCTGCGCATGATCGCCAAGATGCCGACGCTCGCCGCCATGGCCTATAAGTACCATATCGGCCAGCCCTTCGTTTATCCGAAGAACGATCTCGACTATGCGTCCAACTTCCTGCGCATGTGCTTTGCCGTTCCCTGCGAAGAATATGTCGTCAACCCGGTGCTTGCCCGCGCCATGGACCGCATCTTCATCCTGCATGCAGATCACGAGCAGAACGCTTCGACTTCGACGGTTCGCCTGGCAGGCTCTTCCGGTGCCAATCCGTTTGCCTGTATCGCAGCAGGCATCGCCTGCCTCTGGGGACCGGCTCACGGCGGTGCCAACGAAGCGGCCCTGAACATGCTGAACGAAATCGGCACGGTCGACCGCATTCCGGAATTCATCGCCCGCGCCAAGGACAAGAACGATCCGTTCCGCCTGATGGGCTTCGGCCACCGCGTCTACAAGAACTACGACCCGCGCGCCAAGATCATGCAGAAGACGGCGCATGAGGTTCTCGGCGAACTCGGCATCAAGGACGATCCGCTGCTCGACATCGCGATCGAGCTGGAGCGCATCGCTTTGACGGACGAGTATTTCATCGAGAAGAAGCTCTATCCGAACGTCGACTTCTACTCCGGCATCACGCTGAAGGCTCTCGGCTTCCCCACGACCATGTTCACCGTTCTCTTCGCTCTTGCCCGCACCGTCGGCTGGATCGCCCAGTGGAACGAAATGATCGAGGATCCGCATCAGCGCATCGGCCGTCCGCGCCAGCTCTACACCGGTGCTCCGCTGCGCGAATATGTGCCTGTTTCCAAGCGCTAAGCTTCGGTATTGAAACAAAAAAACCGGTCAGAGATGACCGGTTTTTTTATGGGCTAGAACATCCAGAACAATCTGCGCCGCCTTATCGCCGGGCGGCTCCTCGGTCTGCATTCGCTCCCAGACCAGATCGTAACCCGCCAACATCGCCGCACGCTCCGGCGTCTCGCTCGCCAGCCGCTCCATATAGCGGGCCAGCATGCCCGGCCGCAGAACATCATTGATGAGCTCCGGCAGGACAGCATAGTCGGCGATGAGGTTCGGCAAGGCGGCCGTCCAGATCTTGATCCGCGACAGCACGAATTTCGCCAGCCATTCGGTCTTATAGGTCGAAACCACCGGAACCCCGGCTAGGCCCAACTCCAGGATCACGGTTCCGGAGGCGGCCATGGCAGCATCGGCCTCAGCAAAGGCGCTCCACTTGGCATCCTGCCCGACAAATATATCCGGCTTGACCTGCCATTTTTCCGTCAGCGAACGAACCAGCGCCTCCTGCTTCGGCACTGTCGGCAGCAGAAAACGAAGATTGTTATTTCTCCGGCTAAGTTCTTCGATAGCCCGCTCAAAAACCGGGAGTAGCTGTCGAATTTCCGATGCACGCGATCCCGGCAGAAGCAAGATCGTCTTTTGTGCATCGGGGCCTGCCAGACCTCGCAAGGCGCGCTGACGGCGAGTTTCCAGCAGATTAGCATCGACCGTCAGGCGGTGGCCGACATACGTGGTTGCTGGACCGCCCAAGCGCTCCATAGCAGCAGGCTCGAAGGGCAATACGGCCAACACATGGTCGACGTAAGCGAGCATCTTCTGCGCGCGATATTCCTTCCACGCCCAGACGCTGGGGCAGACGTAGTCGATGATTGGCAGGTCGGGGAGCGCCTTGCGCACACGCTTGGCAACGCGATGGGTGAAATCGGGGCTATCGATGATCAGAAGCACATCGGGCTTTGCGGCAATGATCGCATCTGCTGTCTGCCGGATGCGGGCCAGTAACTTTGGCAGGCGCTTGATGACCTGAATGAAGCCCATGATCGAGAGCTCGGAGTAATCGAAGAGCGAGCGCAGACCTTGCGCCTCCAGCGCCTCGCCACCGACGCCCACCAGCTCGACCGCACCACCGTGACGCCGCTTCAGGGCCGCGACGAGATCGCCACCCAAGAGATCGCCGGAGACTTCTCCGGCAACGACGGCAAGCTTCAAAGGCGACGCGCTCACATGAAGCCCTCGGCGCTGAGGCCGCGATCGATGCCGCAGACGAAAATGCCGGCCTCGTCGGCAGCGGCAATTACCGCTTGCCGGTCGAGGATCAGCGCTCTGCCGGCTTCGACGGCGACACCGGCCAATCCAGCCTTCTTGGCGTTCGATACCGTAGACACGCCAATCGACGGTAGATCAGCCCGGATATCCTGCTGCGGCTTGCAGAGTTTGACGAGCACGCCACGACGGCGCGTCGAGATGCGTCCGGCCGCACGCAGTTCGGCAACCCGCTCGATCATCTTGTCAGTGCCCTCGGCGCCCTCGAGCGCGACAACGCGGCCTCCGACGCTGACGGCGCCCTGTCCGACATCCAAAAGCCCAAGCGCATCGGCGGCCCTTGCGCCCTGAGCAATATCGCGCAGATCCTCTTTCGCCGGCAAGATTTTTCCAAGTGGCCCGGTCGCCGCCAAAAGATCCGGCGCAATTTCATGCGCACCCACGACGCGAACGCCACCGGCCTCGATCAGACGAATGACCATCTGTAGAACGGCATTGTCCCCTCCCGAAAGAAGGGTGCGGATGGTGGAGGGTAATTCCTTGATGACGCGCCAGGTCGGATGCACCTGACGCCACGAAGGACGTCGTGCAACACCGCCCGACATGACAACACGATCGACACCGTGTCGGCGGAACATTGCCTCGAGACCGGCAAAATTGCCGACGCGAAGATTGGCATGATCGAAGGCAGACCAGTCGCGGTCCGCTTCGTCAGTCAAAGCAATAATGACAGGATTCTCTCCGGCTTGGCGGGCGGCATCGGCGACGTAAACCGGCAAAAGCCCACTGCCGGCGATGATCGCCAGTCTGCCCTTGCCGTTGTCGCTGGCCGAAACCACCCTCAGCTCTTGCCGCGATTCGGCGATGAAAGCGCGCGGTCGCTTTCGGCAGCAATAAAATCGAGAATTTCCATCACTTCCTTGCAATCGGCATATTCCTCGCGGATAGCCGCTGCATTGTCGCGAATGGATCCTTCGCCTTCGAAGATGCTCTTGTAGGCGCGGCGAACGCGGTGAATGACGGCGCGATCTATCCCTGCGCGGCTCATCCCCACGACATTCAATCCTGACAACACGCCGGGATTGCCGTTCAACATGCCGTAAGGGATGACATCGTAACTGGCTGCCGTAAGCCCCCCAATGAAGGCTTGCCTGCCGATACGCGTGAACTGATGCACAGCGCAGCCGCCGCCAAGAATGGCGCGGTCCTCGATGGTCACGTGTCCTGCCAACATGACGTTATTCGACATGATGACATTGTTGCCGACCCGGCAATCATGTGCGACGTGCGAATTGGCGAGGAAGAGGTTGTTGTTGCCGACGATCGTCCTGCCGCCGTAATCGGCCGTACCGGTGTTGATCGTCACACCTTCACGGATCGTGCAGTTCTCGCCGACATCAAGCGTCGTCTCTTCGCCGTGATGGTGAACGCTCTGCGGATCACCGCCGACAACGGCCATCGGAAAGATCTTCGTTCCCTTACCGATCGTCGTGCGGCCAGTCACGACTGCATTATTGAGCAACTGAATATCGTCGTGCAGAACAACTTTGGGACCGACATAGCAGAGCGGGCCGATAACAACATTCTCGCCGACGACCGCGCCGTCTTCGACAACCGCCAGCTTATGAATGCGGGCGCTCTTTGCGATGCTGCTCATGCCTGTTCCTGGTCCTTCCGTACAATCATCGCACCGATATCAGCCTCGGCCACCAGAGAACCGTCGACCTTGGCATCGCAATGGAACTTCCAGATGGTGCCACGCTGCTTCTGCTTGACGACGTGGAACTCGACGCGGTCGCCCGGAACGACCGGCCTGCGGAAGCGGGCGTTGTCGATCGTCATGAAGTAGACGAGGTTGCCGCCGATGCCGTCCTTGCGGGCGCAGATCGCACCCGCAGTCTGCGCCATACCCTCGATGAGCAATACGCCCGGCATGATCGGAGAACCGGGAAAATGCCCCGTGAACTGCGGCTCATTGGCCGTCACGTTCTTGATGCCGATCGCGGAATTATCGCTATCGATCTCGATGATCTTGTCGACCATCAAGAAGGGATAGCGATGCGGCAAAAGCTTCATAATTTCCAGAACGTCAGCCGATGACAACGACGCCTTGGCTTCCTCAGTCATGCTCCGCACTCCCGTCTTTCTTGTCTCTGGCTCCTGAGCGCTTCGCGATCTCCGCCGATTCCCTTAAAAAATCCCAAAGCGGCCGCGCCGGAAGGCCCGCATAGCGCTCGCCCGCCGGGATGCTGTTCATCACGCCGCTCTTGGCACCGATCTGCACGCCGTCGCCGATGTGAATATGCCCGTTGAGGCCCGCCTGACCGCCGATCTGCACGCCATCGCCGATCACCGTGCTGCCGGCAATGCCGACCTGACTGACGATAGCGCAGTGACGACCGATGCGGACGTTATGTCCGATCTGGACCTGGTTGTCGATCTTCGTGCCTTCGCCGATCACGGTATCATCCATGGTGCCGCGATCGATCGTGGTATTGGCGCCGATCTCGACATTATCCTGGATGATGACGCGGCCGATCTGCACGATCTTGACCATGCCGCGCGGTCCCGGCGCATAGCCAAAACCGTCCTGACCGATGCGCGTGCCATTGTGGACGATGACGCCATTACCGAGATAGGCGCAGAGCACGCTCGCGCCGCCGCCGATGCTGCAATTGCGCCCGATTTTGACACCCGGCCCGATGAGGGCGTTAGGGCCGATATAGGTCCCCTCGCCGATCTCTGCACCCGGCCCAATAATTGCACCCGGCTCGATGCCGACATTGGCCTCCAGCTTAGCGGTCGCATCGATCGTCGCCGCGGGTGAAATCGTCGCCGGATTCGCGGTAAACGTAACCGGCCGCATGGCTTGCGGATGCAGCAATGCGCCGGCAATGGCGAAATCCGTATGCGGCTTCTTCGACAGAAGTACCGGAATGTGATCGGGAACGAAAGATTTCAGCGCCGGAAGGCAAATGATCGCCGAAGCCTTGCAGGTCTCCAGCTCAGCACGATTCTTTCGGGAAAGGATATAACAAATATCACCTTCGCCTGCCCGGTAGACAGGAGCGATAGATCTGATGACGACCTCCGAAGAGGTCGCATCAGCCAGTTCCGCCCCAAGATGCTCAGCCAGCTGTTTCAAGCTGACACCACCGTGGGGCGGGAAAAAACCAGTATGTTCCATAAGCACCAGCTCCAGAACGGTGTTCAAGCCCGCAGTTCTGGACTGCCGATATCAGAACTGGTTGGCGATGCCAAACCGGAAATTCTCAGTCTTGTCGTAATCTTCCTTCAAGACCGGCACGGCGTAGTCAACGCGGATGACACCGAACGGCGACGACCAGATCAGACCGGCACCGAGCGATGCGCGGATCGAGCTGTCGTTGTGAAGCGTATCGCCGAAGAGATTCGCCTTGTTGCCATAGAGCGTGCCTGCGTCGGCAAAGGCTGCAATACGCAGACCGATATCCTGAGGAACACCCGGCATTGGCATGCTCGCTTCAGCCGAAGCCGTGAAGTAAGTCGTGCCGCCAAGCGGATCGCCGTGCGACGAACGCGGACCGATACCAGCATTCTCGAAGCCGCGGATTTCACGGCCGCCGAGCGTGAACTGATCGAAGACGTTCAACTTGCCATTCGTCGGCATCACGTAGCCGGCACCCACCGTCAGCGAGCCGATGATATCGGCTTCGTCGCTGATCATCTGGTAGTAACGAGCCTTACCGCTCAGCTTGTAGAAGTCGGAGTCGCCGCCGAGACCCGCAAATTCATGCGTGAACTTGGCGATGATGCCCTCACGCGGAAGGTTCTGATCATCAAGCGTATTGTAGGTGAAGGTCTGCGAAACCGTCGACTGCACCCACGGGCCATTCTCGACGAGGTTGAGATACGGAGCCGAAAGATTGTTCTGCCAATCGTTCGTGCCATCGTAGGTCAGGCGCTTGTAGTTGTAGCGCAGCGTCGTTGCCAGGTTCTCGGTGATCGGCGCGGTGACACGCAGCGAGAAGCCTTCTTCCGAATAGTCGTAGTAATCGTCGCTCGACGTCTGGTTCTTGAAGATATCGAAACCGGCAGCCAGACGATAACCGAGGAAATAAGGCTCGGTGAACGAGATATTGTAGGTACGATTGCCTTCCGTGCCGGCACCTGCGGCGAGACGGATGTACTGACCGCGACCGAGGAAGTTCTTTTCTTCGACCGAGGCTTCGAGAAGCAGGCCGCCATTGTTGCCGACAGCGTAACCGGCGCCGATACCGAAGGAGCCGGTCGGCTGATCTTCGACATTGACGATAACGACCACACGGTCCGGAGCGCTGCCCTGAGCCGTCGAGATATCGACCTTGGTAAAGTAGCCGAGCGCATCAAGACGACGCTTGGCGCGCGTGATCATCTCCTGGTTGAAAGCATCGCCTTCGTTCAGGTCGAACTCGCGACGGATGACGTAATCGCGCGTGCGGGTGTTGCCGCGGATTTCGATACGCTCGACATAGGCGCGCTCACCCTGATCGACGAGATATTCGATGCCGATGGTATGACCGGACAGATCTCGGTTGCCGCGCGGCGTGATGCGGGCGAACGGATAGCCGGCAGCCGCAACGCGCTTGGAAATGTTCTCGATCGAAGTCTGAATATCCTTGGCGCTGTAGACATCGCCCTTGTGGGTGATGACAAGGCCCTTCAGCTCGTCGGCATTGATGCCCTCGACGGTCGAGATGACGTTGATGTCGCCGTAGGTGTAACGTGGGCCTTCATCGACGTTAAAATTCAGCGTGTATTCGTTGCTCTGCTCATTCAGCGTCGCATCGGCACTGACGACGCGGAAGTCGGCATAACCGTGATTGTAGTAGAACTGACGCAGCTGATCCTGATCGCCTTGCAGGCGCTCGGGGCTGTAGACGTCCTTACGCGTCAGGAACGAGAGGAAGTTGCTCTTCTTCGTGCCGATGACCGAAGCAAGGCGACCGCTGCCATAGGCCTGGTTGCCCGAGAAATTGATCTTGTCGATCTTGGTACGCTCGCCTTCGTTGATGACGAAGGCCACGTTCAGACGGCCCGGCGCGACCTCGGCGGTCTGCGTCGTCACCTGCACATCGTTACGACCGATGGATGCATAGGCATCCTTGATGGTCTTGACGTCAGCCTGAACGGTCGCCTCGTTATACGGGCCTGCAGCGTGCGTCTGCACGACGCCCTGAAGCTTGTCGTCCTTGATCTTGCGGTTGCCGTTGAAGACCACAGCGTTGATGAGCTTGTTTTCGCTGACCGATACGACCAGCGTGCTACCCGAAACGGTAATATGGACATCGGAGAAATATCCGGTGGCATAGAGCTGCTTCACCGAAGCATCAATGTCACTGGCAGAGAAGCTCTTGCCGGGCTTGATCGTGATATTATCCCGGACGGCCGTCTCGCCGACGCGCCCAGCACCGCGAACGTCAACCCGCTGAATAACAGCTGCTTCAGCGACAGAAGCAGAGGCAAGGGTGATCACACCAGCGCCCGACGCAACAACACCTGCAGACAGCGCTACCGCCGACACTGCGTTCAAAAATTTTGAACCAGCCTTCATTTCACTTCTTACCTTTTTTCAATCGTCCCCAGCCTCGAGCGAACCCGATTCCGGCCACGTGTGTCGTTTTACCCGCTTTTGACATACAAGCAAGGGAGCACGTTAATTTCTGTTTACTTCATTTCAAAGCGTGGCCCATTCGCCACTACGGCTTTGAAACATCGTAAATAAATCGTAATTTTCCTCTCGTCGCCCCACTAGCCTATTCTGGAACTAATATCGTTCCAGGTCGCAAACACCATGAGCGAGAGCACCATCGCAAATCCAATCCGGAAAGCGATATCCTGTGCCCGTGCACCCAGAGGTTTTCCCCTTACGGCTTCAATCGCATAGAACATCAGATGGCCGCCATCAAGTACCGGGACCGGCATCAAATTTAATAACCCTATTGAAACAGAAAGTATGGCGGCAAATTGGAGCACCGCAGCAAAGCCCAGAGTTGCCATCTGCCCTGAAAGTTGCGCAACCCGAATAGGTCCTCCGAGCTGATCGGCCTTCATGTATCCGCCGATAACGTTGCCGAGATATTCAAAGGTGCCGGAAACGATGCTGCCGGTCTGTTTCACCCCTTCGGAAAGCGCCCGCAGCGGCCCATAAGCCTCGTAACGCAGCTTGATCGGCTTCTGTCCGTCGCCGATCCCGATCGTGGCAACCTCCATCCGAGCGCCGAAGACATCGGTCTCCTCCGACTTTTTCGGCGTCACGGTCACGTCGCGTGTCTGGTCGTTGCGTTTCACCGACAGGGTGATGGGCTTGTCGGCGTGAGCTGCCGCGTAACGCTGCACCTCGCCAATAGAGCCGATCGCTTTTCCATCCACAGAAAGAATGCGGTCACTGAGCTCCAAGCCTGCCGCCTGGGCCGGACTGTCAGCACCGATCGACGCGATCAATGGATCGATCGGTGCGATGCCGATGCTGCCGACATCGTTCTTGTTGCCGGATGCATCCGTGTCCGCCAATGTTTCGGTCGTCATCGTGAAATCGCGGGTCACGCCATTACGCTGAACGGTCAGCACGATGCTTTTGCCGGGGTGCTCGGCGATGTAGCGGCCGATATCGTAATAGGTGGCAGCATTATTGCCATCAACGGCAATCAAGCGGTCTCCCGCCTGCACGCCGGCCTTTGCCGCTGGTCCAGCAGGCTCCACCGCGGTGACGACCGGATCGACCAGCGCAATGCCGATGCGGCCCATTTCCATCTTGTTGCCGAACTGATCCGTGTCCTCGACCAGTTTCGGCACGATCCGGAAATCGCGACTCTGTCCATCCCGATCGACCGTCAGCACAATGGTGCGACCCGGACGCAGCCCGACATAGCGCTGGACTTCATCGAAAGTCGTCACTTTGTTGCCATCGACAGCGATCAGGCGGTCGCCTGGTTCAATGCCAGCCTCCGCGGCCGCGCCGTCACGCGTCACCATGGCAACGACAGGATCAGCGACCGTGCGGCCGTAAACGCTGAAAAGAACGGCGAAGATTGCAATTGCGAGCAGGAAATTGGCGATCGGGCCTGCGGCGACGGTTGCGGCTCGCTTCCAGAGCTTGGCGCCGGCGAAGGATTGGGCGCGCTCCTCCTCCGTCATCGCCGAGAGCTGATCCACATCGGTCTTGCTGGAGGCATCCTCATCACCGAAGAATCGCACATAACCGCCGAGCGGAATGAGGGAAAGCTTCCAACGGGTGCCGTGCCTGTCGGTAAATCCGGCAATCTCCGGCCCGAAGCCGATCGAAAAAGCCATAATGCGGATGCCCGACCAACGGCCCACCAAGTAATGGCCCATTTCGTGCACAAAAACGAGCAGCGACAGCACAAAAACAAACGTAATGACGTTGTTCGTCAAGAAACCGATGAAGCCAGCCGCGCTACCCATGCAACGATCCTGTTCGTGTTAGAGTGGTTCAAGCTTTCACGGAAGCTCCGAACTACTCCATCTTTCTGTTTTCTCGCAATTCCGGACGGAAAACCGCTGCGTGATTTTCCTGGAATTGCTCTGGTATCAGACCCCGAGCAGAACGCCGCCCAATGAAAAGGTCTCGCCGCCCATTGTCAGCGATATTACGATAGCCAACAAAAACGCTGCAAAACAAGCAAAAATTAGTCCATCGACCCGATCCATGACGCCGCCATGTCCGGGAATCAGATGGCTTGAGTCTTTCACGCCAAACTTGCGCTTGATGAATGACTCGAATAGGTCGCCGATCTGGCTGCAGACCGAAAGCACCAGGGCAAGGACGGGAATCCACAGATCTTCAGCTGAAAAGAAACTCCAGACGACAGCGGCTCCCGCAACGACGGCTGCGACGGCGCCGCCGATTGCGCCCGACCATGTTTTACCCGGCGATATGCGTGGCGCCAGCTTCGGTCCGCCGATAGCGCGGCCGACGAAATAGGCAAAGATGTCTGTCGACCATACCACGGCAAAGATGAACAGCATCAGCACGAAGCCGCGAAAATCGTCATCGCGAATCTCGGCAAGGGCAATCGCCGTCAGTCCGGAATAGAATATGCCGCCCGGCAGCCACCAGCTCTTGCCGCGCGCGGCGACCATGATCGCCGTGACAGCGACGAAGGCAGCAAGAACCTCTATGGAATAGACGGATTCGCTCAACGCGGTCGCACCGGCGATCAATACGAGCCCAAGCCAGCCGAGCGCGTTTCCCTGAGGATCGCGGCCATGCAGATCCGATATCGTCGACCATTCATAATAGACGAGGAGCCCGATCACGGCGGCCAGCAGGCGAAAGCCTGTGCCGCCATACCAGGTAGCAGCAAGAACGACGACGGCGAGGATAATGCCAGAGATAATGCGCAGCCTGAGTTCGCGGCTCATCAGGACCCCACGGCCGCCGCCTGCTTGGCGGAAAGGCCGCCAAAACGCCGGTCGCGCGCAGCATATTTCTCCAGCGCCGAGAAGAAGAGCTCGCGGCTGAAATCGGGCCAATAATCCGGCACGAACATGAATTCCGAATAAGCGGCCTGCCAGAGCAGGAAATTCGACAGCCGCTCCTCGCCGCTCGTGCGGATAATGAGATCCGGATCGGGAATACCGGCCGTGTCGAGACGGGCATCGACCAAGTCCGCAGTGATGTCCTGCGGGCGCAGCCTTCCGGCTTCGACATCCTTGGCAAGACTTACGAAGGCACGCGTGATTTCGTCGCGCGAGCCATAGTTGAAGGCAATGACTAGCGTCAGGGCCGTATTGTTCCTGGTGGTCTCCTCCGCCTCTAGCAGCAGGGGCAGGATATCGCCACGCAGACCGGTACGATCGCCGATGACGCGGATACGTACGTTCTGGCGATGAAGTTCGGCAAGGTCTCGGCGGATGAAGGCCTTGAGAAGGCCAAGGAGATCGCTCACCTCCGCCTCGGGCCTGCGCCAATTCTCCGAAGAGAAGGCAAACAGCGTGAGATATTTTATGCCGATGTCGCCCGCCGCCCGCACGGTCTCCCGAACCGCCTCCACGCCCTTGCGATGACCCATGGTGCGCGGCAGGCCGCGCGCATTGGCCCAGCGACCGTTGCCATCCATAATAATAGCAACGTGTTCAGGTACGGCAGACAACGTAGGAGCTGACATATGGGTCCGGTTTCGTTCAGCGGAAAGATGCTATGGTCTGGTAATCTAGGGCGCGGTCGCGGCTTTCAATATTGCGAAAAGCTCGACACTCCCCAGCGTACGATCAGACGTGCATGATTTCCTTTTCCTTGTCCGCTAGCAAGCGGTCGATTTCCGAAATCGTCTCATCCGTCATTTTCTGCACACGTTCGGACAGCGAGCGGCTCTCGTCCTGACCGATTACGCCGTCTTTTTCGGCCTTTTTGAGGCCATCCATGCCATCACGACGCACGTGGCGAATCGCTACCTTCGCCTTTTCGGCATATTCATGGGCGACCTTTACCAGCGAACGGCGCCGCTCTTCATTGAGTTCCGGCAGCGGGATGCGCAGGTTCTGGCCATCGACGATCGGATTGAGGCCGAGATTGGATTCGCGGATGGCTCGCTCGGCGGCGCTGACCATCGACTTGTCCCATACCGACACGGTCAGCATGCGCGGCTCCGGCACGGTGATGTTGGCCACCTGGTTCAGCGGCATGCGCGAGCCATAAGCTTCGATCGTCACAGGATCGAGAATGTTGGCGGATGCGCGCCCGGTGCGCAGTGAGGCGATATCGCTCTTGAATGCCGCAATGGCGCCATCCATACGGCGCTTCAGTTCCTTGAGATCGCTGGCTTCACTCATGTCTATGCTCCCCTGTAATGAGGCGACACCGGGGCTGACCCGACGTCACAGGAATATCAATTGTCTGATACGATGGTCTTGCGGCCGCCGCCGGTCAAGATTTCCGCGAAACCGCCCTTCTCGTGAATGGAGAAGACGACGATCGGAATGGAATTTTCGCGTGCAAGCGCAACGGCTGCGACATCCATGACCGCTAGCCCCTTCTCGAGCACCTGACTATGGGTCAGATGCTCGAAGCGCTCGGCATCGGGGAACTTCTTCGGATCGGCGGAATAGATGCCATCGACCTGAGTTCCCTTGAAGATCGCTTGGGCGCCCATTTCGGCGGCACGCAGCGCTGCGGCAGAATCGGTGGTGAAGAAGGGATTGCCGGTACCGCCGGCGAAGATCACCACGCGGCCGAGCGAGAGGTGGTAAAGCGTGGCGCGCTGCGAGAAGCTCTCGCAGATTTCCGGCATGGAGATGGCCGAGAGCACGACGGTATCGATATCAAGCTTGCGGAGCGAGGTCGCCAGGGCCAATGCATTGATGACCGTGCCAAGCATGCCCATGTGGTCGCCGGTCACGCGGTCCCCACCCTTGGAAGCCACGGCTACCCCGCGGAAGATGTTGCCGCCGCCGACGACGACGCCGACCTCGACACCCATTTCGCGCGCCTGCGCAATGTCGCCGGCAATCCGGTCCGCGACGGTGACATCGATACCGAAACCCTGACTGCCCATCAGAGCTTCACCGGAGGCCTTGAGCAACACGCGCTTGTAGATCGGCTGGGACATCGTAGCTCCTTGAAGTGATCACCGGGGAATGATTGTGAAAGCCGGATACACGAAGGGCACCGCGTTGTCACGCGATGCCCATACGTTTTCCCTGATATGGTTTCACCAAACCGGGATATGTCTCTTTTCGATCGGGCTTTTCCGCACGTCTTCAAACTGCGGAAAAGCCCGATCGTTTTGTTTCCTCGCGCATTCCGAACGGAAAACCGCTACGCACTTTTCCTGGAAATGCTCAGATCAGCCCTTGGCGACAGCAGCAACTTCTGCGGCGAAGTCGCTTTCTTCCTTTTCGACGCCTTCGCCTAGCAGCAGACGGGCCATGCCGGTGATTTCGATCGGAGCGCCGGCGGTCTTTTCAGCTTCCTTGAGGGCAGCACCGACCGTCAGGTCCGGATTGATGACGAAAGCCTGCGAGAGAAGAGCGACTTCCTCGAAGAACTTGCGCATGCGGCCTTCGACCATCTTTTCGATGATGGCTTCCGGCTTGCCGGATTCGCGGGACTGTTCGATGAAGACGTTGCGTTCGCGCTCGGCGACGGCGGCGTCGACTTCTTCGGCACGGATAGCCAGCGGGTTGGTAGCAGCAATGTGCATGGCAACCTGGCGGCCGATCGACGTCAGAACGGCCTTGTCACCGACCGACTTCAGGGCGACCAGAACGCCGAGCTTGCCGATACCGTCACCGGCAGCGTTGTGGATGTAGGTCGCCACGACGCCGTGCTCGACTTCCAGCTTGGCGGCACGACGCAGCGTCATGTTTTCGCCGATGGTGGCGATCGCGTCCTTGATGGCGTCGGCGACCGGCTTGCCGGATGCGGGATAGGTCGCAGCCGAAATAGCTTCAACCGTGCCGTCGGTGGACAGCGCAACTTCGGCAATACCGCGAGCGAGATCCTGGAAGGCATCGTTGCGGGCAACGAAGTCGGTTTCGGAGTTGAGCTCGACAACAACGGCCTTGTGACCGGCGCCGGCAATGGCGATCAGGCCTTCAGCGGCGGTGCGGCCGGACTTCTTGTCGGCCTTGGAGATGCCCTTGGCGCGCAGCCAGTCGATCGCGGCTTCGATATCGCCGTTCGTCTCGGTCAGCGCCTTCTTGCAGTCCATCATACCTGCGCCAGACTTTTCGCGCAGTTCTTTCACCAGTGCAGCCGTAATCTCGGTCATAAGCTTCCTCTTGTCGGTTCATACGGTGCGGCGAAGGGCGTCAAGCCGAAGCGGCACCGATTTGAGGGACGAAATGTACCCGTAAGTATGACAGCGTTATGAAGCAGCGTCATACTGTGGAATTCTTGATTGGAACATGCCTGGATTTTCCGTCCAGGCGAGCAGTTACCAAAAACGCGATAAGGCCGCTCGAACTTGTTAAGTCGCAAACGGCCTTATCCCGGATGTCATTGCGCTTGGGCGGACAGTTTATTGTCCGCCTCTTGGCGCGATCAGGCTTCGGTGCCGTCCGCCAGGGTCGGCTCGACCGGAGCTTCTTCGGAAGCGCCAAGGTCACGGCCCGATGCGCTCTGCTGGCGAGCGATACCGTCGATGGCAGCGCGCGAGATCAGGTCGCAGTAAAGAGCGATGGCGCGCGAGGCGTCGTCGTTGCCCGGGATCGGATAGTCAATCAGGTCCGGATCGCAGTTCGAGTCGATGATGGCGACGACCGGGATGCCGAGGCGCTTGGCTTCGTCGATCGCGATCTTTTCCTTGTTGGTGTCGATGATGAACATCAGGTCCGGCGTGCCGCCCATGTCCTTGATACCGCCGAGGGCCTTGTCGAGCTTTTCGCGCTCGCGCTCAAGGTTCAGACGCTCCTTCTTGGTGAAGCCCTGGGCTTCGCCGGAGAGGATTTCGTCGAGCTTGCGCAGACGCTGGATCGAGTTGGAGATCGTCTTCCAGTTGGTCATCATGCCGCCGAGCCAGCGGGCGTTGACGTAGTACTGAGCCGAACGCTTTGCGCTGTCAGCGATCAGTTCGGACGCCTGACGCTTGGTGCCGACGAACAGGACGCGGCCGCCGCGGGCAACGGTGTCGCTGACAACCTGCAGAGCGCGGCTCAGCAACGGAACCGTCTGTGCGAGGTCGATGATGTGGATGTTGTTACGATCGCCGAAGATGTACGGCTTCATCTTCGGGTTCCAGCGGTGCGTCTGGTGGCCGAAGTGAACACCTGCTTCGAGAAGCTGGCGCATAGAAAAATCGGGCAATGCCATGCCTTTGTATCCTTTTCCGGTTGAACCTCCGCAAGGCGAACAGCACCCTCTTCGAGAATGCCACCGGGCGGAACAATCCGGATTTCTCCCGGACAATCCCATGCCTTACGTGTGGAATGCCGGTGCCCATACATTCGATTCGCGTGGAATGCAAGGCTTGAGGCTCAAAATCGCCGATTCTTATTTCAATCCATCCCGCAGCGGGCTACTGGCAGGCCTTCGTACCGAGAACTTCAAGCTTGGTGAGCTTACCGGTCAGCACGAAGTCGCCATAATCCATGGTGAGGTCGCGCGTGATGCCGTTCTCGTAGAGTTTAAAGGACATACGGTAGACGGGTACGGCGTCGCCCGTGGACTTTTCGTTGAAATAAGCCACGGTCACCGGCCAGAAAGGTGTCTTGGAGAAGGCGCCAGCCTTGTCAGCATCGGGATCATCGGTGGCCGGCGTCTGCTCCTTGCCGACGACGGTGGTGGCGATCAGCGGCTTGTCGCCGTCATCCGAACCATCGAAGACCTGCGCCTCGAAGAAATTCTTGCCGAGCTTCGCGTTATGGATGATGTCGAGCATATGCTCCGTCGGGAAACGGCTCTCGATGATCTGGACCTGCTTGTTGTGCGGCTGCGTGAGGTCGACCTTGATGCCCTTCTGGTCGTCGCTTGCCGCACCGCGCACGTCCTTGTCGAGCTGGCTGTCGGTATAGGATTTGGTTTCGAAGCGGAACAAGCGCTTGCCGAGATCCTCGAAAGTCGTCGTCTGCTGGTCGCTGACGCGCGTTGAATCACCCGTATCGATCTTCGTCACGAAGCGGAAATTGGTGGTGAATCCGGTACAATCCGAGCCTTCGAACTCATAGACCATGCGGCCCACCATGCCGGAAATGCCGGAGCGATCAGAAGCATCCTTCAGTTCAAGGTCGTAGACGGCACGATGCGCGATCAGCCCGCTCGGACCGGCCGCATGGGCTGCAGAAGCCCCTAGGGACAGAATGCTCAGGCCCGAAAAAACGGTAGCAGCAAGACTCGAGCGGAACATTCATTATCTCCTGTTGGACTCGCACGCGATGTTATAAGAACGCTTTCGGCTGAAACGAGGCTGCCGATCCTAAGTGACCGAATTTAGTCTTGATGCCGGATTTTTGAAGTTTTTACAACAAAACGGGAGATGAATAATGTCCGACGCTATCGAGGATCGCCTGAAGGAACTCGGCATCGTTCTGCCGCAGGCTGCAGCACCTGCCGCCAATTACGTTCCCTATGTCATCAGCGGCAATCTTCTCTATCTTTCGGGCCAGCTGCCGATGGAAAACGGCAAGATCGGCGTGACGGGTCATCTCGGCAAGGATGTCGACGTGGCCGCCGGCCAACGTGCGGCAGAGCTCTGCGCCATCAATATTCTCGCCCAGGCGAAAGCTGCCCTCGGCGGCGATCTCGGCCGGATCAAGCGGCTGATCAAGCTCAATGGCTTCGTTGCCTCAACGCCCGATTTCGTCGAACAACACCTTGTGATCAACGGCGCATCCAATCTTCTGGCAAACGTACTGGGCGAAGCCGGCAAGCATGCCCGCGCCGCCGTCGGCATGGCCGCCCTGCCGCTCAATGCCGCCGTTGAAATCGATGCCATTCTGGAAATTGCATGATGAGCAAGCTTGCCTGGCTGACCGAGCGCCCCGTCGCTCACCGCGGCTATCATGACATGAACAAAGAAGTCTGGGAGAACACGCTTTCCGCCTTCAGCCGCGCTATCGAAGCCGGCTTTGCCATCGAGTGCGATCTCCACTACGCCTCGGACGGCGTTCCCGTGGTCTTCCACGACGACGACCTCCAGCGCGTCTGCAATCTGCCGGGCGAAGTGCGCGAGCGCACCTCGGCGGAACTCGGCCTGCTTTCTATCGGCGGTACGAACGACAAGATCCCGACGCTGAAGCAACTCCTGCAGCTCTGCGGCGGCAAGGTGCCGCTCGTGCTTGAGCTGAAAGGACGCGAGGGCGATGACGAAGGCTTTGCCGAATCCGTTCTTGAAGTGCTCGAAGGCTATAAAGGCCATGTGGCCCTGATGAGTTTCGACCATTGGCTGCTCAAGGACCTCAAGGCGCTGGAAGCACCCTACCCTGTGGGACTGACGGCTGAAGGAAACAAGCCTGAGACGTTTTTTCAGCATGACGAAGCCATGCATCTTGGGCTAGACTTCATTTCGTACTTCTACGGCCACTTGCCGAACCCCTTTGTTACGGCGCAACGCCAGCGCGGTATTCCGGTCATCACCTGGACCGTGCGCGACGAGGCGGCCCGCAAACATACATTTGCCAATGCAGACCAGATGACATTCGAAGGTTTTGATCCGCGCCTGGCCTCGTAAATCGGCATCGATTGAAGGAGAGGCTTTGCGCATACCCAAATTGCCGCTGCGCCGACAACAGCCCATCGGGCGGATGGCGCAGCGGTGAGAGCCCCTCCCTTCCTTCCAAGCGCAAGAGTTTGATGACAGACGAATTATCCATTCGAGTCGAACGATCCTTCAAGAATATCGCCCCGGAAAGCTGGTCGAAGCTCGCCGGAGCGTCCAGAACCGGCAGCGTCCTGCCATACAATCCCTTTGTCTCGCACGCCTTCCTCTCATCGCTTGAGGAGTCCGGTTCCGCGACTGACAAGACGGGATGGCTCGGCAGTCATCTGCTGCTCGAAACCGACGGCGGCGAATTGCTTGGTGCCGTCGCGGGCTACCTGAAGAGCCATAGCCAGGGCGAATATGTCTTCGACCACGGCTGGGCCGATGCCTTCGAACGGGCCGGCGGCCGCTATTATCCGAAGCTGCAGTGCTCCATTCCCTTCACGCCCGCCACGGGACCGCGGCTGCTCGTCGCTGAGGGACAGGACCGAAGCGTGCTGCAGCCGGCGCTTGCCGAGAGCCTGAAAGAGGTCACCCGGCAGCTCGGCGTTTCCTCGGCGCACATCACCTTCCTGCCGGAAGACGAGATTTCTGTTTTCGAAACGGACGGTTATCTGCATCGCACCGACCAGCAGTTCCACTTCATCAACGAGGGCTATGCCAATCACGACGCGTTTCTGGAGACGCTGGCATCGCGCAAGCGGAAGGCGTTGAAGAAGGAACGGCGCGCGGCGGTCGAGCACGGCATCACCATCGACTGGCTGACCGGCAGCGATCTGACCGAAGGCATATGGGACCAGTTCTTCGCCTTCTATATGGATACCGGCAGCCGCAAATGGGGCCGCCCCTACCTCACGCGGAAATTCTATTCGCTGATCGGCGAGCGTATGCCTGACGATATCCTGCTCGTCATGGCGAAGCGCGAAGGACGTTACATCGCCGGCGCCATCAACTTCATCGGCGGCGAGACGCTTTACGGCCGCCATTGGGGCTGCATCGAGGATCATCCCTTTCTGCATTTCGAAGTCTGCTATCATCAGGCGATCGATTTTGCGCTGAGTAAAGGCTTGAAGCGCGTGGAAGCCGGGGCGCAGGGCGAACACAAGTTGGCGCGTGGCTATCTTCCCGTCATCACGCATTCCGCGCACTATATCGGCCATCAGGGCCTGCGACGCGCCGTTGCGGACTATCTGAAGCATGAGCGGGAACAAGTGGAGGAGATGAGCGAAATCCTCACCGAGCACAGCCCCTTCCGCAAGGGCGAGCGGCAGGATATCTAACCGTTCGGCATAAACACAAACGCAAGACGAGGAGACACTGGATGACCAGCCCCGCCTATGACGACAACAATATCTTCGCAAAGATCCTGAAGGGCGAGATCCCTTCCTACCGCGTCTACGAGGATGAGCACACTGTCGCCTTCATGGATGTGATGCCGCAGTCGCCGGGCCACACGCTTGTCGTGCCGAAGGCGCCCTCCCGCAATATTTTCGACGCCGATCCGGCCGCCCTGCAGCAGGCTATCACTGTGGTACAGAAGATCGCCGTCGCCGTTCGGGAAGCCTTCGACGCGGACGGCGTCTATATCGCGCAGTTCAACGAGCCCCCCGCGGGACAAACCGTCTTCCATCTGCATTTCCACGTTATTCCGCGCATCGAGGGTGTCGCGCTGAAGCCGCATTCGGGCAAGATGGAGGATGGCGCCGTGCTGGCGGAAAACGCGAGGAAGATCATCGAAGCGCTGCCTTGATGCGCTGAGCTCCTCAAGTCCTCACTTAGATTTTTCTCATAACCATATAAAAACGGCTGCATTATCTCTAATGCAGCCGTTTCATTTTTCTCAAATCACCGATCGGTGACTACTTACGCGGAACCTTCGGAACCGCGCCACCGCCCTTACGCGGTGACTTGCCTTCGGACTCGCCGCCTTCACCTGATGTCGCGGCTTTAGCCGAGCGGCGGCTATCGGCTGCCGTTGCAGCCTTACCGACGCGGCTTCTGGCCTTGACTGTCGTGTCGCCGTCATCCTCTTCCACCTCGGCCGGCACATCGCCCACTTCGGCTTCCGGCTTCGGCCGGATCGGAGCGGTGTCGGCGATCGCCTCGAGCAGGATGCCGGTCGAGCCGTCTTCCTTCTTGCCGACCGTGACGGTGACGACGCCGCCCTTCTTCAGCTTGCCGAAGAGGATTTCATTCGCCAGCGGCTTCTTGATGTTTTCCTGGATGACGCGCGCCAGCGGACGGGCGCCCATCTTGTCGTCGTAACCCTTCTCGGACAGCCATGCGATGGCGTCCTCATGCAGGTCGAAGGTAACGTTCCGTTCGGAAAGCTGCGCTTCCAGCTGCATGATGAACTTCTGCACGACCTTGTGGATAACGGTCGTCGGCAACGGCGCGAAGGGAATGACCGCATCCAGACGATTGCGGAATTCCGGGGTGAACAGGCGGTTGAGAGCCTCTTCATCCTCCCCCGTACGCTTGGACGAACCGAAGCCGATCGCAGCCTTGGCCATTTCCGAAGCGCCCGCATTGGTCGTCATGATCAGGATGACGTTGCGGAAGTCGATCTTCTTGCCGTTATGGTCGGTCAGCGCGCCATGGTCCATGACCTGCAGCAGGATATTGAAGATATCCGGATGCGCCTTCTCGATTTCGTCGAGCAGAACCACGCTGTGCGGATGCTGGTCGACGCCATCGGTCAGGAGGCCGCCCTGGTCGAAGCCGACGTAGCCGGGAGGTGCACCAAGCAGACGGGAAACCGTATGACGCTCCATGTACTCCGACATGTCGAAGCGCAGCAGCTCGACGCCAAGCGACGAGGCAAGCTGCTTGGCAACTTCCGTCTTGCCGACGCCGGTGGGGCCGGAGAAGACGTAGCAGCCGATCGGCTTGTTCGGTTCGCGCAGGCCGGCACGTGCCAGCTTGATCGAAGTCGAAAGTGCTTCGATCGCCGTATCCTGGCCGTAGACGACCGAACGCAGTTCCTGCTCGAGGTTGGCGAGAACCATCTCGTCATCCTTGGAAACCGTCTTCGGCGGAATGCGGGCCATGGTGGCGATCGTCACCTCGATCTCACGCTCTGTGATCAGCTTGCGACGCTTCGAGGGCGGCAACAGCATTTGCGCGGCGCCGGTTTCATCGATGACGTCGATCGCCTTGTCCGGCAGCTTGCGGTCGGAGATGTAGCGGGCCGACAACTCGACCGCCGACTTGATGGCGTCGTTCGAGTAGCGCAGGTGATGATACTCTTCGAAATAGGGCTTCAGGCCCTTCATGATTTCGATGGCATCCTCGATGCTCGGCTCGTTGACGTCGATCTTCTGGAAGCGGCGGACGAGAGCCCGGTCCTTCTCGAAGAACTGACGGTATTCCTTGTAGGTGGTCGAACCGATGCAACGGATCGCGCCTGAGGAAAGAGCAGGCTTCAGCAGGTTCGACGCATCCATCGCACCACCGGAGGTCGCGCCCGCACCGATAACAGTGTGGATTTCGTCGATGAACAGCACGGCGCCCGGATACTCTTCGAGTTCCTTGACGACCTGCTTCAGGCGCTCTTCAAAATCGCCGCGATAACGGGTGCCGGCAAGCAGCGTGCCCATATCCAGCGAAAAGATCGTGGCATCGGCCAGAGCTTCCGGAACCTTGCCCTCGACGATTCGCTTGGCAAGACCTTCGGCAATCGCCGTCTTGCCGACGCCGGGATCGCCGACATAGAGCGGGTTGTTCTTCGAGCGGCGGCACAGCACCTGGATGGTGCGGTTGACCTCGGAGTGGCGGCCGATCAACGGATCGATCTTGCCGCTCTTGGCCTTCTCATTGAGGTTGACACAATAGGCCTTCAGCGCATCCTGCTGCTTCTTGCCATTGCCTTCCTCCTGCTCGCCGCGGGAGGTCGGCTTGCTTTCGGATTCGCTTTCCTCGGCGCCGCGCGGCGTGCGGGTCTGGGAGGAACCCGGGCGCTTGCCGATGCCGTGAGAGATATAGTTGACCGCGTCGTAGCGGGTCATTTCCTGCTCCTGCAGGAAAAAGGCAGCATGGCTTTCCCGCTCCGCGAAAATCGCGACGAGAACATTGGCGCCCGTCACTTCCTCGCGGCCGGAGGATTGCACATGGATCACGGCGCGCTGGATGACGCGCTGGAAGCCGGAGGTCGGCTTCGAGTCTTCATCATAGCCCGTGACCAGGTTGGAGAGTTCATTATCGACGTATTCAGTCAGAGTCTTACGGAGCGCGTCGAGATCAACATTGCACGCGCCCATGACAGCTGCGGCATCGGCGTCGTCTACCAGCGCCAAAAGCAGATGTTCCAGCGTGGCATACTCGTGATGCCGCTCGTTCGCGTAGGTCAGTGCCTGATGCAGCGCCTTCTCAAGACTAGGCGAAAATGTTGGCACGTTCAGATCCTCACTTCTTTTCCATAACACATTGCAGCGGATGCTGGTGCTGCCGGGCAAAATCCATCACCTGGCTCACCTTCGTTTCGGCTACTTCATATGTATATATCCCGCACTCACCCACGCCATGGTTGTGGACATGAAGCATGATACGGGTGGCACCTTCGAGATCCTTTTGGAAGAAACGCTCCAGGATATGGATCACGAAGTCCATGGGCGTGTAGTCGTCATTCAGAAGCAGCACGCGGTACAGGTTCGGTTTTTTGGTCTTGGGCTTGGTGCGCGTAATCACCGAGGTCCCACGGTTTCCGTTGTCCCCGTTCCTTTCGCTGTTGTTTTGCATCCGGATCGGCTCAGCGATCATTTCATTCATTCCTCAAATCATCCGGCAGAAGCTATCGCATTCCGACTTGGCACTGGGGTTGGGTTCGTCACTTGGTCGGGCCGGATATCCGAACCTCTAACTTAGTTCATATTGGCGGGATTTTAAGCCCCTTGCGGGACACTGCAATCACAATTCGCTGACAAAACGGGCTGCGGTCAAAAAAGTCGCTGCATATCTTCGCCTTTGGTTCGATGAACCAAAACGCAAAAGACCGGCCACGCATAGCGCAGCCGGCCTTCTCCGGAAATTTTGCCTTTCGGCGAAAGCTTAAGCGGCGGTCGCCGTAGCCGCTGCCTTGCTGGCAGCCTTCGTTGCAGCCGCGACGGGCGCTTCGTAGGGCTTGTAAGCGTTCTTGGCGAGATCGGCATACATTTCACCGAGCTTGGTGGCTTCGGCAACGAAATTTTCGTAGGAGGACTTCACATAGCTGCTCTGCAGTTCGAAGGCAGCTTCGAAGCTCTTGACGCCGGCGAGCGTTTCGAAGTGCGCAACACCATCCTGGAAAGACTTCTTGGAGTATTCAGCGGCTTCGGCGGCGATCGCCTGAAAGCCCTTGGTGACATCGGAATAGCTCTTCAGCGCCGTGTCCATGGCTTCCTTGCCCTTCTTGTTTGCTTCATCGAAATTGAACATGCTTCTCCGTCCCTTATTGGCCGGCCGGCGGCCGGTTTACAGGGTAAAGCTTAAATGCGACGCACAATTAGTCAAGTAGTCTTGTGCGCCGCAATATCTCCCTGTGGTTGCATTGCAGAGGAGAATAGGCCGCCAGTGACTTCGAGTGCAGCGCATCATTTTGTTTTTTCTAAAATATATCATCGGGCCTGCAACCACAGGCTTTGATCAAAATATTGGCATCTGGTCAGAAAGAAGTCGCAAGAGATCAAAACGGCTGCGGAATGATCAAATTGACAACTGCCAAAGAAAAAGGCCGCATTTCAATGAAATACGGCCCGAATACTCGATCACTATACGAGATCGATGGAATCAGAGATCGACGTCCAAAATGGCCATCGAGAAGTTATAGGAGCGGTCGCCATCTTCATCGTCGATATAGACGACACCCAGAAACTCTTCGCCGAGATAGACTTCCGCAGAATCGTTCTTGCGCGGGCGGGCCTTCACCACGACCTGCGGGTTGAACGTGCGCTTGAAATAGGCGTCGAGCTTCTTGATTTCTTCAGGCTTCACAATGCTTCTCCGTGAGGATCTCGGTTGGCCGCTTCTTGCATAGGAAAAGCGGCGGTGTAAAGACCGGAACCGCGCATAGCTATCCAGCGGCAGCGCAAGCCTCGGAAAATCGAATTGGAACTTCCTAGATTCCCGCGCCCATGATCTGATCCACGACCAATTGCTCGGCAAGCAGCTGGTCCATCGAGCGAGACGGCTCGGAACACCCTGCTTCCCCGACCACCTTGGCCGGAACGCCGGCCACGGTCGTCTTGGCGGGGACCTCCTTCAGCACTACCGAGCCTGCGGCGATACGCGAGCAATGGCCGATCTGGATATTGCCGAGAATTTTTGCTCCCGCCCCGATCAAAACGCCATGGGCGATCTTCGGATGGCGGTCGCTGCCCTCCTTGCCGGTGCCGCCGAGCGTAACCCCGTGCAGGATCGAGACGTTGTCGCCGATGACGGCCGTCTCGCCCACGACGAGGCCGGTCGCGTGATCGAGGAAGATGCCCTTGCCGATGCGCGCCGCCGGGTTGATATCGGTCTGGAAGACGCTGGAGGAACGGCTCTGCAGATAGAGCGCGAAATCGCGACGGCCGCGATTATAGAGCCAATGCGCAAGGCGATGTGTCTGCAGCGCATGGAAACCCTTGAAATAGAGCACCGGCTCCAGGAACCGCAGGCAGGCAGGGTCGCGATCGTAGACGGCCTGGATATCGACGCGCAGAATCGATCCCCATTCCGGCCAGTCTGCCAGCATTTCCTCGAAGGTCTGCCGCAGGAGAATCGCCTGCAGGTCCGGATGGTCGAGCCGCTCGCAAATGCGATAGATAACGCATTCTTCCAGCGAACGATGGTTGATGATCGTCGAATAGAGGAAGGCAGCAAGGAGCGGATCCTTTTCGGCAGCGGCGCGTGCTTCCTCGCGCATGCTGTCCCAGATCGGGTCCATGAGCTTCACTGCGCCTAAGCCTTCTACCTGGCGAATATCCGTTGCTGCGACCATTAGCGGTCTCCCGATTTTCTGTCAGGGGTGCATTATATAGAATAAAAGCCACACAAGACAAATGGGTTGGTTGCATATGATTTTCGAGCATGACTTTGCCGGCGGTCTCATTCGCGCGACATGTAGCGATGGCATAGGCATGATCGCGATCAGCAACCCCGACAGAAAGAATGCGGTGACGGCCGCCATGTGGCGTGCGATCCCGCAGGCAGCGCGCATTCTGACCGATGAAGCCCATGCGCATGTGATTGTTCTGCGTGGTACGGGCGCGGATTTTTCAGCCGGCGCCGATATCAGCGAATTCGACAGCGTTCGAAAGAATTCCGAGACCGCAGTCACCTATGAGGCTCTGAACAGTCGGGCTTTCGAGGCTATCCGTCACTGCCGCGTGCCGACGATCGCCGCAATCCGCGGCATCTGTTATGGCGGCGGCTTCGGGCTTGCCGCCGCCTGCGATCTGCGGATCGCCGAAAAAGGCGCGCGGTTTTCCGTTCCCGCCACCCGCCTCGGCATCGCCTATCCCGCCGACGCCGTGCAGGATATCGTCAACGCGCTCGGGCAGCAGATGGCGAAGGTTGCCTTGTTTACCGGTGCCTCCATGTCGAGCGAGAAGATGGCGGCTGTCGGCTTTCTTCTGGAGGAAGTCGAGGAAAGCGTATTCGATCAGGAAGTATCCGCCCTCACCCATGCGATTGCGGCCAATGCGCCGATCGCGCTGCATGCTTCGAAACTCGCAATCCGGGCTGTCATCGAGCAGGATGGCGACCTGTTGCGCGAGGCGGAAGTAATCGGCGCCGAGACTTTCGACAGCGCCGATTACGCCGAGGGCCGTGCCGCCTTTGCCGAGCGGCGGAAACCGCATTTCACCGGCAAGTGACCTGAAACCTAGCGCTTGTCCAGGCGCTGGTAGAATTCCAGAACCGCAGCCTTGAAGATCTTGTCGCCAACGGCGAGCATATGATCGCGGTTCGGAATGTCTATGGCCTCGGCATTCGGCATCAGTGCAGCCAACTCCTGCCCGGAGCCGGCAATATCGTCCTTAGTGCCGATGGCTATCAATGTCGGTGCCTCGATCTTCGCCACATCGTCCCGTGAAACCAGATCGCGCGAGCCCTGGATGCAGGCGGCCAGCGCCTGACGGTCGCTTTTCGTCTGTTCGGCAAAAGCGCGGAACATACGCCCGCGCGGATGGGTGACATCATCGAGCGACGGCGCCACCAGCGCATCCGCAATCGGATCCCAATCGCCGACGCCCTCAACCATTCCAATGCCGAGACCGCCCAGCACCAGCGAGCGGACACGATCAGGATGCGCGATTGCCATGAAGGCCGAAACGCGCGCACCCATGGAATAACCCATGACGTGCGCCTCTGAAATTCCCAGATGATCGAGGAGTGCCACGGCATCCTCTGCCATGATCCAAGGGTGATAGACATCGACATCGTAAGGCTTGTCGCTCGAGCCGTGACCGCGATTGTCGATGGCGATAACGCGATGACCCGCCTCGCCGAGCGTCTTCAGCCAGCCGGGATTGACCCAATTGGTAATCGCCGTGGAGGCGAAGCCGTGGATCAGCAGCACCGGCGGGCCGTTCGGGTCTCCTTCGTCGAAAAAGGCGAGCTTCAATCCATCTCGGACGAAATGGAGCATCTTGGGAGCATTCAAATTCATGGCGTCGTCTTTATAAATTGGGTCCTCTTGGCGGCGGACCATATTTTATCGGCGATATCAAATGAACCCTGCGCTTGCGAAAATCTCTGCATCAAGCCGGACTTTCGCACTACACAATCGGGAAGAAGGATTATAAAGAGGGGCTACCAAGTCTGGCGCAACATTCATGCCGCTCACGGCAAGACGCATTCGGAGATCATCATGGCCGGCCACAATATTCCCCATTTCCAGAACGACGGCGGACATCGCGTCATCGAAATCGGCGTGAAGGAATTCATGTGCACCGGCGCTTCGGTTCCCTATGATCATCCACACATCTTCATCGATCTCGGAGACGAGAACGAGAAGGTCTGCTCCTACTGCTCGACGCTCTATCGCTACAATCCGTCGCTGAAGGCGGATCAGACCAATCCGGCCGGCTGCGTCTTCCATTTCAAGGCTGCCTGACGCCATAGCGTCCGATCGGACACAAGAAAATGCCGATCAAAGCAGCCGCAATCATCGGCGCCGGAATAGCTGGATTGACGGCGGCGCTGGCGCTGGCGCGACATGGCATTGCCTCCGACATTTTCGAACAGGCAGAGGTGCTGACCGAGGTTGGCGCCGGCCTGCAGATTTCGCCAAATGCCTCCCGCATTCTCGATACGCTCGGCGTTCTCGACAAACTTCGATCCGTCTGGCTGGAGCCGGAGGAAGTCCGGCTCGTGTCCGGCTCATCCCTGCGTCCTGTTGCATTGGTTCCCTGTGGAAAATTTGCAAGAGAGCGATGGGGTGCGCCCTATGGGACCGCGCATCGGGCGACCCTGCAAAAGGCGCTTCTGGATGCGGTGACGGGCAATACCCTATGCAGGCTGCATCTCGGCCGGCACATCAACATCAAAAACAAGCTGGCACTGGAAGAGATCGCCGGAAGGAAGTTCGATCTCGTCATCGGTGCCGACGGCGTCTGGTCGAAGGCGCATGCGATGGTGCCAGGCGCGCCCTCGCCACTCTTTTCGGGCAATATTGCCTGGCGCTTCTCCGTCCCTGAGGCGGTCGCCCCTTCCGTCCTGAGCAAGACAAGCGTTACGGCCTTCCTCGGGCCATCGAGCCATCTCGTCTGCTATCCCATTCGGGAAAATGCCGCCTTCAATATTGTCGCGATCGTCTCCGGCAGCGGCACCAGCCGCGATTGGGGCGTAGCCGGCAACAGAACGCAGCGTGAGCAGATGCTGCGCGGCTTTTCCGGCTGGAACAGAACGATCCTGCAAATGCTCGAAGCCCAGGAGCAGGCCAGCTTCTGGCCGCTCTACGAGATGAAGGCGGGCCGATGGCATAATGGCAGCGATACGATTCTGATCGGGGACGCTGCGCATGCGATGATGCCGTTTGCGGCCCAGGGTGCGGCCATGGCGATAGAGGACGCCTTCGAGCTTGCCGGCATGCTTTCGGGACGCGAGCCCGCGGAAGCTTTCGAGCTCTACGAGAGGCATCGAGCCCCGCGGATATCCCGCCTGCGCCAGCGCGCCGCCTTCAACCAGTTTGCCTATCACGCACGCGGCCCCATCCGCCTCGCGCGCGATCTCGTCCTCTCGATGCGCCCGCCGCAAAGTCTCGCGGCGGACATGGATTGGATCTACGGCTATCGCGCCATCGGCTGATCAGGCCTGCCGGACGGCAGCAAAGCCCCTTTCAATATCCGCCTTGATGTCGGCGACGTCTTCCAGGCCGATTTGCAGCCGGATAACAGGCCCCTCCGTCGGAGCCTTGGTCACGCGCCGGTCACTGAGGTTGACCTGCAGTGCAAGGCTCTCGAAGCCGCCCCAGGAATAGCCGAGACCAAAAATACGCAGAGCATCCAGGAAGGCATGCGCCTTCACCTTGAATTTTTGCGGATCGTCGACGGCCAGAACGAAAGAGAAGATTCCGCTCGCCCCCTTGAAATCGCGCTTCCACAAGTCGTGGCCCGGGAAGCTCGGCAGGGCCGGATGCAGCACGCGTGCAACTTCTTCCCTGCCCTCGAGCCATTGTGCGATCGCAAGCGCGCTTTCCTGATGACGCTCCAGACGCACGCCCATCGTACGCAAGCCGCGCAGGACCTGATAGGCATCGTCAGGCGCGCCGCAGAGGCCGAGCTGCCCATGCGCCGCGATCAATTGCTTCCAATGCGCTTCATTGGCCGAAACGGTTCCCATCAAGATATCGGAGTGGCCAGCCGGATATTTCGTCACGGCATGAATGGAAACGTCGACGCCATGGTCGAGTGGCTTGAAATAGAGCGGCGTCGCCCAGGTATTGTCCATGGTGACGACGCAGCCGTGACGATGAGCTACCGCCGAAATCGCCGGAATATCCTGCATTTCAAAGGTGTTGGAACCCGGCGCTTCGGTGTGAACCAGCCTGGTGTTCGGCTTGATCAGCTGTTCGATGCCGGCACCCACCATAGGATCGTAATATTCGACCTCGATACCAAGGCGCTTCAGCATCGTATCGCAGAAGAATCGCGTGGGGCCGTAGACCGAATCGACGATCAAGGCATGATCGCCGGCAGACAGATAAGCGAGAAACGTCACCGTCACCGCTGCAAGCCCGGAGGGAACGATCACCGTTCCGGCGGAGCCTTCCAGCGCATTCATCGCCTCGCAAAGCGCATCCGTGGTCGGAGTTCCACGCGTACCGTAGGTGTATTTCTGGTCATGCGTTTCCATCACGCGCGCATTGGGAAACAGGACCGTCGAAGCATGCACCACGGGCGGATTGACGAATCCATGGAAATCGAATGGCGAATTGCCGATATGGGACAAACGCGTGTTGATGCCGGCGTTCTGCAGGAAGTTGTCTTTGTCTTTCATGTCCGGATATGCCTTTGGCGCTGCGAGAAAGTGGATTTGTGGCGACCAAGCTCCGCCTGGTCAACCCCGGTGCTTCCAATGCGCTCACATTATTCGAAGGCTAAAATAACGAAAACGAGAGAAGAAACCGCATTTTCGTGCAGTTTTTTGGCAAAACGTCGCTCATTTTGACGCCAAATGCCCAGTTTTCGGCCAGGGCGAGCGAAAATGCCGAATAAATCCGCAATAATTGGGGCAATCTCTTGACCGCTACACCTTTTACGACTGTGATAGCGCCACTCGCTCCGAGAAGGAAGGAACGTGGTTCCCCAGGGACCTGCTTCGGAGGCGATACTCTTTTAATTATAAAACAAATAGACAAAGGTAGGGAAAATGAAAAAGTTTGCTCTCTCCGTATTCCTCGGAGCCGCAGCATTGGCTTACACCGCGTCCGGTGCGTCGGCTTCGACGCTCAGCGACGTGAAAGCCAAGGGCTTCGTGCAATGCGGCGTGAATCCTGCTCTTCTCGGCTTTGCACAGCCTGATGCGGCCGGCAACTGGGCCGGCTTCGACATCGACTTCTGCAAGGCTGTAGCGTCTGCCGTATTCGGCGATCCGAGCAAGGTGAAATACACACCTCTCAGCGCCAAGGACCGCTTCACAGCGCTGCAGTCGGGCGAAATCGACGTACTTTCCCGTAACACCACCTGGACCATCAACCGCGATACGGCGCTCGGCCTTAAGTTCCGCCCCGTCACCTATTATGACGGCCAGGGCTTCATGGTCCGCAAGGAACTGAACGTGAAGTCCGCGCTGGAGCTGTCGGGCGCTGCCATCTGCGTCCAGTCCGGCACGACGACCGAGCTGAACCTCGCCGACTATTTCAAGACCAACAACCTGCAGTACAATCCCGTTGTCTTCGACAAGCTCGAGGAAATCACGACGGCCTATGATTCTGGCCGTTGCGACGTCTTCACGACAGACCAGTCGCAGCTTTATGCCGTGCGCCTGACGTTGAAGAATCCGGACGACAACGTCATTCTGCCCGAGATCATCTCGAAGGAGCCTCTCGGCCCGGCCGTTCGTCAGGGTGACGACCAGTGGTTCAATATCGTCAGCTGGACGGCCTACGCACTCGTGAACGCTGAAGAGTTCGGCATCACCCAGAAGAACGTCGACGAAATGAAGAATTCGCCCAATCCGGACATCAAGCGCTTCCTCGGCGCCGAGCAAGGTTCCACGATCGGCACCGACCTGGGCCTGACCAACGATTGGTCCTACAACATCATCAAGGGCGTCGGCAATTACGGCGAAATCTTCGAGCGTAATATCGGTGCAAGCAGCCCGCTGAAGATTGCCCGCGGCATCAACGCTCTGTGGAACAAGGGCGGCATTCAGTACGCCCCTCCGGTGCGCTGAGGCTTAAGAGTCCAAGCCTAACTTAAAGAGAGAGGCGGCTTCGCCTCTCTTCCCTCAAGAAAACAAGCCTGAAACGGGCACATTGGGGAAAATTTATACATGGCAATTACTGCAAACTCGCCCGAAGGCGAGCGTTCAGCCTTATCGGCAGCGTTGTACGACCCCAAAGTTCGGGGCGTGTTCTACCAGGCCGTCACGATCATTATCCTTGTGGCCTTCTGCTGGTTCATCGTTACCAATACGATGGACAATCTGCGCGCCTTGAACAGATCTTTCGGCTTCGACTTTCTCGAAGGTCGCGCCGGTTTCAATCTCGGGCAGGCGCTGATCCCCTACTCCAGCGATTCGACCAATACTACTGCGCTCATCGTTGGCCTGCTCAACACGCTTCTCATTTCGCTGGTGGGCATCGTTGCGGCAACGATCGTCGGCTTTTTAGTCGGCCTGGGTAGGCTTTCGCATAATTGGCTCATTGCGAAGCTATCGCAGGCCTATGTCGAAATCTTCCGCAATATCCCGCCGTTGCTCGTCATCTTCTTCTGGTACAGCGGCGTTCTGGTACTGCTACCGCAGGCGCGCGATGCCGTGCACCTGCCGTTTTCCAGCTATCTCAGCAACCGCGGGCTTGCCTTCCCGAGCCCGATCTTCGGTGCGGGCATGTGGGCCGTCGGCGCGGCCTTCCTCGTCGCCGTGGCCGCGGTGTTCTTCGTGGCACGCTGGGCGCACAGGCGTCAAACGGCAACGGGTCAGCAATTCCACACAATCTGGGTGTCGATCGGCATCTTGATCGGCCTGCCGTTGCTTGCCTTCCTGGTGACGGGCATGCCGCTTTCCTTCGACTATCCCGTTGCAGGCAAATTCAATCTGACGGGCGGCACGGTGATAGGGCCGGAGTTCCTTGCGCTTCTCCTCGCCCTTTCCCTTTACACCGCATCCTACATTGCCGAGATCGTTCGCGCCGGCATTCGCGGCGTGGCAAAGGGGCAGTCGGAGGCAGCAGGCGCACTCGGTCTGCGAGCCTCAGCCATCAACCGACTAATCGTCTTACCACAGGCAATGCGCATCATCATTCCGCCGCTGACGAGCCAATATCTCAATCTCATCAAGAACTCATCTCTCGCCATCGCCATCGGCTACGCAGATATTGTCGCCGTCGGCGGCGTGATCCTCAACCAGTCCGGCCGAGCCGTCGAAATCGTCATCCTATGGATGGTCGTCTATCTCATCTTGAGCATCGCAACCTCGCTGTTCATGAACTGGTTCAACGCCAAGATGGCTCTGGTGGAGAGATAAGATGTCGAGCGTAGATCAACACTTCGTCAGCAAGACATTGCTTGTGGCGCAGCCGGCGCCCGCCAGCGAGAAAGGTCCGTGGCACTGGTTGAAAAAGAACCTGTTTGCCACGCCGAAAGACATCGTCCTGACCTTGATTGCTGTCGCCTTCCTGGCCTGGACGATACCGCACCTGGTCGACTGGCTATTCATAAACGCAGTCTGGAGCGGCACGGACCGCACATTCTGCGCCACTACGGTCCAGGGCGGAACGCAGCCAGATGGCTGGAACGCCGCCTGCTGGGCCTTCGTCCGCGCAAAATTCGTCATCTTCATGTTCGGCCTCTATCCACCGGACGAGCGCTGGCGGCCGCTGCTCGTCTGCATCTTGATGGTCGCGAGCTTTGTACCGCTGCTGATACCGTCCGTTCCCAGGAAGGGATTGAACGCAATCCTGGCATTCTTCGTGCTGCCGATCGTCTCTTTCTTCCTGCTTCATGGCGGTTTCGGTCTTGAGATCGTCGAAACGGAAAGATGGGGCGGGCTATTGGTAACGCTGGTCATTGCCTTCGTCGCAATCGCGGTCTCCTTTCCATTCGGCATCGTGCTCGCGCTGGGGCGCCGCTCGAAAATGCCCGTTGTGCGCATGCTGTGCGTGATCTTCATCGAAGTGATCCGCGGCGTGCCGTTGATCACGGTGCTGTTCATGGCGAGCTATATGCTGCCGCTATTCATGCCACAGGGCTGGACTGTCGATAAGCTGCTGCGTGCCGTCGTCGGTGTCGCGATCTTCACCTCGGCCTATATGGCCGAAGTTATTCGCGGTGGCCTGCAGGCGATACCGAAAGGCCAGTTCGAGGGTGCCGATTCACTCGGTCTCGGCTACTGGCAGAAGATGCGGCTGATCATTCTGCCGCAGGCGATCAAGCTGGTCATTCCCGGCATCGTCAATACCTATATCGGTATGTTCAAGGACACGTCGTTGGTTGCGATCATCGGCATGTTCGACCTGCTCGGCATCGTCCGTCAGAACTTCGCGGATGCCAACTGGGCGACTGCGGTGACCCCCGTAACGGGTCTCGTTTTCGCAGGATTCGTTTTTTGGCTGTTCTGCTTTGGCATGTCGCGCTATTCAGGTTTCGTGGAACGCCATCTCGACACCGGCCACAAGCGATAAAATTGAGGGAAACACAAAATGGCTGAAGCCCAATCGAAGAAAATGACTGTCTCCGAGACCGAGGTCGCGGTCGACATGATCAACATGAACAAGTGGTACGGCGATTTCCACGTGCTGCGCGATATCAATCTGAAGGTCATGCGCGGTGAGCGCATTGTCATTGCCGGCCCGTCCGGCTCGGGCAAATCGACGATGATCCGCTGCATCAACCGCCTGGAAGAACATCAGAAGGGCCAGATCATCGTCGACGGCGTCGAGCTGACGAACGATCTGAAGAAGATCGACGAAGTGCGCCGCGAAGTCGGCATGGTGTTCCAGCACTTCAATCTCTTCCCGCACCTGACCATTCTGGAAAATTGCACGCTGGCACCGATCTGGGTGCGCAAGATGCCGAAGAAGCAGGCGGAAGAGATCGCCATGCACTTCCTCACCCGCGTCAAGATCCCGGAGCAGGCCAAGAAATATCCCGGCCAGCTTTCCGGCGGCCAGCAGCAGCGCGTGGCGATCGCCCGCTCGCTCTGCATGAACCCGAAGATCATGCTGTTCGACGAGCCGACGTCTGCGCTCGACCCCGAAATGATCAAGGAAGTGCTCGACACCATGGTTGGCCTTGCCGAAGAAGGCATGACCATGCTGTGCGTGACGCACGAAATGGGCTTTGCCCGCCAGGTCGCCAACCGCGTCATCTTCATGGACCAGGGCCAGATCGTCGAGCAGAATTCGCCGAAGGAATTCTTCGACAACCCGCAGCATGAGCGCACAAAGCTGTTCCTCAGCCAGATCCTGCACTGATTTGGAATAGATCGAATGAACAAAACCCGCCGCTGCGTCGCAGCCGGCGGGTTTTTTCATAGGTTCAGTGACGGTTATCGGCGTTAGGCGAGGATATCGCGGACTGTCTTCTCCTGGTTGCCGCCTGGCAAATGGCAGCGTGAGCAAGCCCTGTAGCGCTTCGCAAAAAACGCGATATATTCTTTATAGCCGCGAATAATGCGGAATTCACGAGACGTCGAGGGAAGCGGGCCGTGAAAAGAAGCGACAGGATCATCGGCGGACTTGCACTTTTAAGCGCCGCCATCATCGTCATAAAACTGGCCGGAGCAATGTATGGCCACGATCTCATTCAGATGGCCGTCGATGCTACAAGGCCCGTAGGCGCCGGTGGCTGGTCAACGACGGCGAACTGAGCATAAAGAGCGGGCTGATCGCGCGTGATCAGCAGCACGCTATCTGATCGGAGAATGGCGACCCCTGCAGGATTCGAACCTGCGACCACATGCTTAGAAGGCAAGTGCTCTATCCAGCTGAGCTAAGGGGCCGTAAGGCCTGGCCGCACCCTACATGCGGCGGGCAACACATGCCTGAAACCGCCGCCAAACTCAATGGGCGGCGCTCAATAAGTGCCTGGCTTCAGTGAGTCCAGGGCTGGATGCGGTTGAAGCGGAAGTTGTCTGAATAAGACAACGTCTGCCGGATAGGATCCTTCGGCGGGACGACGCGGTAGTCGATGCCGTTGCGCTTGGCGTAGTCTTCCGCCTGCTCCTGCGTCTCGAAGGTCAGCTTGAGCTGCTGGCGCATATCGCCCGAGGAGGTATAGCCCATGATCGGATCGATCTTGCGCGGCGTTTCCTGATCGAACTCCAGAACCCAGATATTGGTTTTGGCCTTGCCGGATTGCATGGCGGTTTTTGCAGGACGATAAATCTTGGCAGGCATTGCTGCAGCGCCTCCGAATCAAGCGGGAATGATCCGCCTTCTTGCTTCTCTTGCCTTGGCGCGATCCCTTGCGGGTCACGCAAACGCGACTTTTGCTTAGCCGCGAATCCCTTTATTTTCAAGCGAAAAGGCAGCCGCCATCGGGACGAATTCAACGACTTCTATGAGGGAATATTAAATGGTCGGAGTGGAGAGATTCGAACTCCCGACCCTCTGGTCCCAAACCAGATGCGCTACCAGACTGCGCTACACTCCGTACCGTCAGCATGACCCGAACGGGATCATGAGCTGATTTCCGCCGAACGCTTGATCCTGCGGAACGAGTGGGGAGATACACGGTTCATCTCCCCGCTGCAACAGGTAAAATCTCGGCCGGCACATCTTCCCCGGTGAAAATTTACTTGCCGAGCTTTCCTGAAATGGTGGCACTCGTCACCGTATCGCCAACGGCAAGGCCGAGTTTGCGAACAATACCGGCATTTAGCTCGATGACATAGGCAACCGGCCCACCGGAGCTGATGATCGCTTCGGAATAGGGCACGGCGTTTTCCTGGATATGGGTTACAACACCCTTTTGATCCAGAAACAGCATATCGAGCGGCAACTTGGTGTTCTTCATCCACATCATGACAGGCCGCGGCGTGCCGAAATCGAACAGCATGCCATGATCGGCCGGCATGCTGTCGCGATACATCAGGCCGAGTTCGAGCTGTGGCGGCGTCAGGGCCAGTTCCACGGTGAATTTATGCGTCTCGCCCTTGGGCGATGCGATTGAAAGCGGTTCCGAATCGAAAGCCATCGACTGCCGGCCCACAGTTTGTCCCGCGAAGGACACGGGGATTACGGCCCCAACGAGAAAAAGCGCCAAAATGGCGCTTTTCAAAATTCCGGAAAAACCAGCTTTGCTCATATCAGTGCGGCCGTGTCACCGGGCTCGGCGCATCCGGGTGGATTTCGGCGGCCATCAGGCCTTTTTCGCCCGGTCCGAAGCGGACGAGCACCACCTGCCCCGGCCGAAGCTCGGCGAGACCGAAGCGGCGCAGCGTTTCCATATGGACGAAGATATCTTCGGTGCCCTCGCCGCGCGTCAGGAAGCCGAAGCCCTTGGTGCGGTTGAACCACTTGACCAGCGCGCGCTCTAGGCCACTCGTCGCCGTCACCTGCACATGCGTGCGCACGGGCGGCATCTGCGACGGATGTACGGCCGTCGATTGGTCCATGGAGAGGATCTTGAAAGCCTGATATCCGCGCTCGCGGCGCTGGATCAGCGCGACGATGCGAGTTCCTTCGAGAATCGTCTGATAACCGTCGCGGCGCAGACACGTCACGTGCAGCAATACGTCCTGCATGCCATTGTCAGGCACGATAAAACCGAAGCCCTTGGCGACATCGAACCACTTGACGACGCCTGAGATTTCGATGAGCTCGACGGTATCGCCGGACATCTCCTCGAAGTCGACAACTCCCTTCGATGAAATTCTGTCACCCATCCTAGTCAGCCCTCGATTACGCGTCACACTGTTACGGTTAACTGATTCCCTGATATCAAGATTAACATCTTGGTAACGGAAAAGCGCAAGTCCTAGTTTTCGTTTATTCCCACCCTAAGATTATTGCTCCAAGACTTGCGCGAAGCTGGTGCCGCGATCGAAGATCCGTCCAGCTCAACATTAAGAGAGGAAATAGAATGCGTTATCTCCATACGATGGTCCGCGTCACCGACCTCGACGCCTCGTTGCATTTTTATAGCACCTTGTTCGGGCTTGTCGAAACTCGCCGCTACGAAAACGAGAAAGGTCGCTATACGCTCGTTTTCCTTGCGGCCGACGAGGACGCCGAATCGTCTCGCAGCAACGGCGCCCCCAGCCTGGAACTGACCTATAACTGGGACCCGGAAGAATATAGCGGAGGACGCAATTTCGGCCACCTCGCCTACGAGGTCGACGATATCTATGCGACCTGCCAGAAGCTGATGGACAACGGCATCACGATCAACCGCCCGCCCCGCGATGGTCACATGGCTTTCGTGCGTTCTCCGGACGGCATTTCGATCGAAATCCTGCAGAAGGGCGCCAATCTTCCCTCGGCCGAGCCCTGGGCTTCCATGGCCAATACCGGCTCCTGGTAAGACCTAAGCTTTCGCGAGGCTTACGGCACGCGCGGAGCCATCCGTTTCGCGCTTGCCGCCCATGCCCATCCTCCGGCATGCTTGGACGACTCGAAGCATCATGCATCGGATATCGCGCGGTCATCGTTCCCAGTCGGCGCGTGCGATATCATCGTCCCTCGCAGGAGGCCGTTCCGATGCACGCCTTTTTGCAGGGAACGTCCTATGTGCGATCAGCAGATTTTATACGGCAGAAAGAAGCTAGCAAGCACAATTGCCGTTCTTGCCTCATTTGTGATGATTGCGGGCTGCGCGACCAAGGGTCAAAAGCCGACCGAGACATCGGACATTGCGCCCGCCGCGCAGCCGACGGCAGCGGAGCAGCTCGCGGCTGATATGAACAACAAGGCCGATGCCCGGCGACGCAACGCCGACCTCGCCTATCGCGACCCGCTGGTACATAGCGTCAACGGCACGCGCCAGCAGATCGTCGCGCAGCAGAATCAGGCGCTCTATCCGGCGCCTGTGGAAACTCCCCCCGAGGGGCAAACCGGTATTGCCGGGCTGGTCACGCAGCCGACCGGCGTCAACGCGAGCAGAAGCAGCATATTTTCCGCACCGCCGCCCATTGCCGTCAATCCGGATGGGACGCTTGCCAAGACCGGAGCCAACGGAGCCCAACCCATTACGCCGATGATGCGCAGTGTCTACAGCACACCGCCAACGGCGATGCAGGCAACGGCGCCGCAGGCGATGGATACCGCCGCGGCGAACGCTCGCACCTCGGCAGAGATGCTGCCGCCACCCATCATTCGCAATGCAACCTCGCCGGCTGCGGGTTCGCCACAGCCGATTGCCCAGGTAACGGCGTCCGGAGCGGCAGCAACGCCGAGCCCGAATGTCCATGAATTGAACGGCAGACAGGCGGCCGCCCTCGCCCAATTCATCGCCTCGAAGAACCAGCCGCAGAACGGCAAGCTGCTGGTGCAGCCGGTGCAGGGCGCGACCGGGCAATAAAGAGCCTATGTTTCAAAGGATTCTTCACAGTCGCTGGCAAGAGCCTGTTAAGGCTCGCTTATTCAGCGTCGGCGGCAGTTTCACCCATCTGTCATTTTTTCCACAAAAAAGCAAAATTGCCGCTTGCGGGAATGAAATCGCCCCGCTATAAGCGCGCCACACAACAGCTGAACGCGCCCTTCGTCTATCGGTTAGGACGACAGATTTTCATTCTGTAAAGAGGGGTTCGACTCCCCTAGGGCGTGCCACTGTTGTTCTTCCTCATAGACAATTCATTTAAGCTGCCGCTTGCGGATGTGATAGGCTGTTCCTATTTACACCACTCAGCATGCGCCCTTCGTCTATCGGTTAGGACGACAGATTCTCATTCTGTAAAGAGGGGTTCGACTCCCCTAGGGCGTACCAATCGCGCGGCTCAATGTTTTCCACAGTCACCTCGAAAAATCTTCGGCTAGTCATGGATTTTTCTGCGATTTTTCTCGTTTTTCCGCTTGCGGGAATGAAAGGTGCTGACTATAAGGGCGCCACAGCACGCGCCCTTCGTCTATCGGTTAGGACGACAGATTTTCATTCTGTAAAGAGGGGTTCGACTCCCCTAGGGCGTGCCACTGTACCTTCCCCTTAAATTTATGATTTTTCTCGCAAAACGCGGGTATGTATCGGCGTATCCGCGCGTGGTTTGCGTTACGGAGCCTTCGCCGCATCCGTGACGCGAAGCTGCACACGCCGGCTACCCTGCCAGTGATCGGCACCGAGCGTGCCAGCAACGTGGATCTGTGCACCGCGCGACGACATCAGCAGCTCACCCAAGGGCGTCTCGGCCGCACGGAAGGCGATGCCATCCACTCGGCCGCCGTCCTGCGCTTCCAGCGTGATCTTGATGTGGGATTGGCCGACGAGGCGAGAATCGCGCAGGCGGTGGCTCGGAAGGGCGAAGACGGGCTGCGGATGGCCCGAGCCATAGGGACCGGCTGTCTCCAGCCTATCAATCAGCTCCACGGTCGCGCCGCTTGCGCCGAGCGCACCGTCGATCTTCAACGTTTCGTTGGCAACGAGCCCTGCTACCTGTTTCTCCGCCTTCTCCGTGAAGAAGGCGCGCAGCTTGCCGAGGTTGCTTCGCTCCACCGTCAGACCGGCCGCCATCGCATGGCCGCCGCCCTTGACCAGCAGACCGGCATCAACGGCTGCGCGCACCATGCGACCCATGTCGAAGCCGTTGATGGATCGGCCGGAGCCTGTGCCCTTGCCCATAGGATCAAAGGCGATAGCAAAGGCTGGCCGGCGGAATTTGTCCTTGAGGCGCGATGCAATGAGGCCGACGATTCCCGGATGCCAGTTCTCGCGCGCCGTAATGATGACGGAAGCGCCATCGCCATTGCCGTACTCCGCCAGCGCCTCGGCCTCCGCCTCCTGCAGCATAGCGGCCTCCATGGCCTGCCGCTCGCGATTGAGCTCGTCCAGCTTCGCGGCGATCGTGTCGGCTTCGCCACCATCAGCCAGCGTCAGCAGGCGTGCACCAAGAGCGGCATCGCCGATACGGCCGCCGGCATTGATGCGCGGGCCAATCAGGAAGCCGAAGTGATAGGGTGTGACGGGACCATTGAGACCGGCTTTGCGAAACAGCGCTGCGAGCCCGAGATTGCCCTGATGGCGGGCGGCGATCAGCCCTTTGACGACATAGGCACGGTTTAAGCCCTTCAGCGGCACGACATCGCAGACGGTCGCGAGCGCGACGATATCGAGCCAGGCAAGCAGGTCGATCGAACGCACGCGGGAATCACCGGCCTCGCGCAGCAGCCGTAAGGCTGCGACCAAAACCATGAAGACCACCCCCGCGGCACAGAGATGCCCCTGCCCCGAAAGATCGTCTTCGCGGTTCGGATTGACCAGCGCATGGCATGGCGGCAGCTCATGCGCCACCTGGTGATGATCGATAACGACAACGTCGATACCGCGTGCCTTCGCCACCTCAAGCGATTCGAAGCTGGTGGAGCCGCAATCGACCGTCACGATCAGCGTCGCGCCATTGTCGATAAGCTGGCCGATAGCGGTGGGATTAGGCCCGTAGCCTTCGAAGATGCGATCGGGAATGTAGATGCTGGCCGGGACGCCGAAATGGGTGAGGAAGCGATAGAGCAGCGCCGAGGAGGCCGCGCCGTCGACATCGTAGTCGCCGAAGATCGCAACGGTCTCGCCCTTCTTGATCGCGTGCAGAAGGCGCTGAGCCGCCTTCTCGCAATCGGTCAGCAGATGCGGGTCCGGCATCAGGCCGCGGATGGTCGGATCGAGGAAGGCCATGGCTTCATCCTGCCCGACGCCGCGGCCGGCAAGCACGCGGGCAATCAGTTCAGGCAGACCATGCGTCTGCGCAATGGCGAGCGCCCTGTTCTGGCCAGCCTGATCGAGCCTGGATACCCAGCGATTGCCTGATACCGAGCGCTCGACACCCAGAAATGCCCGCTGAACTGGATCGACCGGCTGCTCCACCATCTCTCCCGGAATTTGAGAGCGGCGTCCCTTTGAGGCACGCCGCCGCTGCTGAGACTATTCTTTCGGCCGCTCGATACGGATGACCTGCGGCTCGCCGACGAGATAGCCTTCGTTCTTGATTGCCGCAACCGCCTTGCGCACCGAATCCTCCGTCGTCGCATGGGTGACGAGGATGATCGTCTGATGATCGGATGGCGCCAGATGCTGCTTGGAGCGCTGGACGATCGATTCGAGCGAAATATGGTTTTCCGCCATACGGGTCGCGACGCTGGCAAAGACGCCGGTACGGTCAAGCACTGTCAGGCGGATGAAATAGCCGCCTTCATGGCTCTGCATCTGCGCCTTGCGGTAGGGCTCCAGCGCCTTGGCGGGGTGCCCCAGCACCGGGACACGCTGCTCGCCCGGCCGGCTCTTGGCGATATCGGCGATGTCGCCAAGCACGGAAGATGCCGTCGCATTGCCGCCGGCTCCAGGGCCGACCATCAGCAGTTCGCCGAGAATATCGGATTCGATCGCCACGGCATTGGTGACACCATCGACCTGGGCGATGACCGAATCGAGCGGCACCATGGTCGGGTGCACACGCTGCTCGATGCCGCTTTCGGTGCGCTGGGCGACGCCGAGCAGCTTGATGCGGTAGCCGAGATCGGCGGCAGCGCGGATATCCTCGATGGAAACGTTGGTGATGCCCTCGAGGTAGATATCATCGGCCGCAATGCGGTTGCCGAAGGCAAGCGTCGTCAGGATGGCAAGCTTATGAGCCGTGTCATTGCCCTCGATGTCGAAAGCCGGATCGGCCTCGGCATAGCCGAGACGCTGCGCTTCCTTGAGGCAATCGGCGAAGGACAGGCCTTCTTTCTCCATCCGGGTCAGGATGTAGTTGCAGGTGCCGTTCATGATGCCATAGACGCGGGAAATCGTATTGCCCGTCAGGGATTCGCGCAGGGCCTTGATGACCGGGATGCCACCGGCAACGGCTGCTTCGAAATTCAGCAGGGCACCCTTCTCTTCGGCGATCTGCGCGAGCTCGACACCGTGATAAGCAAGCAGCGCCTTGTTGGCGGTGACGACATGCAGGCCGCGTGCAAGCGCTGCGCGCACAGCTGCATTGGCCGCGCCCTCGGAACCGCCGATCAGCTCGACGAAGACGTCGATATCGGCCTTCTGCGCCAGATCGACCGGACCGCCAAACCATTCGATGCCCGTTAGATCGATGCCGCGATCCCGCGTGCGATCGCGCGCCGTGACGGCGACGATCTTGACGGGACGACCGCAGGTAACGGCAAGCTCGTTAGCGCGGCTCTGGATGATGCGGACGAGCGAGGCACCAACGGTACCCAAGCCCGCAATGCCGATTTTGAGGGCATCTGCCATGGAAAAATTCCTGATCAGTATTGGGACGGCAGCCGCGGAAACGGCTGCCGCACGATATTATGAACGATGAGCGTTCAGCGAAATGACATTGTGCATGGTTTCATCCGCGGTGGAGAGGAAGCGCTTCAGATTGCGCGCCGCCTGACGGATGCGATGCTCGTTTTCAACAAGCGCTATGCGCACGTAATCGTCGCCCTGCTCGCCGAAGCCGATGCCTGGAGCAACTGCGATGTCGGCTTTCTCGACCAGCAGCTTGGAAAACTCCAGCGAGCCGAGATGACGGAACTTTTCCGGGATCTTCGCCCAGGCAAACATCGTCGCGGCCGGCGGCGGCACGTCGAAGCCGGCCTTGCCGAAGCTGTCGACCAGAACGTCGCGACGGCGCTTGTAGATGTTGCGCACTTCGGCGATGTCGGAGCCGTCACCATTCAGCGCGTGGGTCGCCGCCACCTGGATCGGTGTGAAGGCGCCGTAATCAAGGTAGGACTTTACGCGCGTCAGCGCCGCGATCAGCCGCTCGTTGCCGACTGCGAAGCCCATGCGCCAGCCGGGCATGGAGAAGGTCTTCGACATCGAGGTGAACTCGACCGTCACATCCATGGCGCCCGGCACTTCCAGCACGGACGGCGGCGGCGCGTCGTCGAAGTAGATTTCCGAATAGGCGAGATCCGAAAGCACGATGATGTCGTGCTTCTTCGCGAAAGCGACGACTTCCTTGTAGAAATCGAGCGTCGCCACATAGGCCGTCGGGTTCGACGGATAGTTCAGGATCAGCGCCAGCGGCTTCGGGATCGAGTGGCGCACCGCCCGCTCCAAAGGCGGGAAGAAGCTGTCATCCGGCTCGACCGGTATCGAACGGATCACGCCGCCGGCCATCAGGAAGCCGAAAGCATGGATCGGATAGGTCGGGTTCGGGCAGAGAATGACGTCGCCAGGCGCCGTGATCGCCTGCGCCATATTGGCAAAGCCTTCCTTGGAGCCGAGGGTGGCGACCACCTGCGTATCCGGATTGAGCTTCACGCCGAAACGGCGGGCATAATAGGCGGCCTGCGCGCGGCGAAGGCCAGGAATGCCCTTGGAGGAGGAATAACGATGCGTGCGCGGGTCCTGGACCACTTCGCACAGCTTGTCGACGATGGCCTTGGGGGTTGGAAGATCTGGATTGCCCATGCCGAGGTCGATAATGTCCGCCCCGCCCGCTCGCGCGCTCGCTTTCAAACGATTGACCTGTTCGAAAACGTAGGGCGGCAAACGCCGGACTTTATGAAACTCTTCCATTTCTTTCCCCATGGGACAGCGGCCCTCAAAACCGCGCTGAAGTTCGTTGATCTCCCGGCCAGCCGCGATACGAACTTGGGACTCGCGGCGCCGTATTCATGCTATCTCGAAAGATAAGGTGAATCTTGGGCGCTTATGCACGCAAAATGCAATCCGCCCGTCAAGATACATCCAATTTCGGCCTATCCGAACGCTTTGCGTCCAAATCGCCTGAAACGCAAGGCTAATTCTGCGTTTGGGCAGGCTGCGTGCCGCCCTCTTTTTGAATTTCCTGCAGCGTATCCTGGCCATGTTCGGCAGCGAGCTTGCGCATTTCGGCGACGCGCTTCTGGTACTCGGCCTCAGAGATCGCGCCAGCCTTGCGCTGCGATCCGAGCGCGGTCAACTGCTTGACCAGATCGCCAGCCTGCTGATCGTTGATCTGGACGTTTGCAGCGGTCGGCGGCGCGTTGAAGGAAGGATAGCCGTCCTTGTAATATTGCTGCGTGCTGGTTTCCACCACCGGCGTGCCCTTGGCGGGCTTTACGATGACAGCCTGAGGCGGCTGCTTGCGCTTGGCGAAGGCGGCCTTTTCCTCGGGCGTCGAGCAGCCCGCGAGCGTCAATGCGAGAATTCCGCACATTGCACCGCAGAGTACGGAATACCGGTTCAGTCTTGCCACCATGCCGCCGCCCATAATTGTCTTCCTGCGCTATTCCTTGCTGTGGGTTGCGACTGTTAAATTTGTCGCAGCAGCAAAGCAAGAGCAGGGTTGCGTTTCATTCGACTTGTATTCCTTTTCCCGCAAGATGTACAAATGGAAAACAAGACACGAGCTGCCGCCGGGAGGATGATGCGTGACCGACAGCAAGCGGGACAAGAATGAAGGTAATGGCGGCTTTCCCGGCTTTGATCCAAAGTCAGTCGAGCCTTACATCGTCAGGGATCCCGAAGCGATGGCCGTCAACTTTGCCCGTGCGCTGGAAAATCTCGGCAAGGCGGCCTCCGCCTGGCTTGCGCCACGCGAGCGCGGCGAGAAGGTCGATACGGTTGCCGATCCCTTCACCGACATGGTCAAGACACTCTCCAAGGTCGGAGAGTACTGGCTTTCCGATCCCCGCCGGACGCTGGAGGCGCAGACTCATCTGCTTTCCGGTTATTTCGGCCTGTGGACGAAGACCATGCAGCGCCTCAGCGGCGATTCGTCAGCCGAAGCCGAACCTGTGAAGGACAGGCGCTTTGCCGATGAGGACTGGCAGAAGAATCCTTTCTTCGACTTCCTGAAGCAGACCTATCTTCTGACGTCGAACTGGGCGGAAAAGCTGGTTGGCGAAGCGGAAGGGCTGGACGAACATACGCGTCACAAGGCGGCGTTCTACACCAAGCAGATCACCGCCGCCTTTTCGCCGACCAATTTCATCGCGACGAATCCGCAGGTCTACCGCGAAACCATCGCCTCCAATGCCGAGAATCTCGTGCGCGGCATGAAGATGCTGGCGGAAGATATCAGCCTCGGTCACGGCGAGCTGCGGCTGCGGCAAACAGACATGACGAAATTCGCGGTCGGCCGCGACATGGCACTCACCCCGGGCAAGGTCATTGCGCAGAGCGATGTCTGCCAGGTGATCCAATATGAGCCGGCGACCGACAAGGTCTTGAAACGGCCGCTGCTGATCTGCCCACCCTGGATCAACAAATTCTACATTCTCGATCTCAACCCACAGAAATCCTTCATCAAATGGTGCGTGGAGCAGGGTCACACGGTCTTCGTGATCTCCTGGGTAAACCCGGACCATCGCCATGCGACGAAGGACTGGACCTCCTATGCCCGCGAGGGCATCGATTTCGCCCTGGAGGCGGTCGAAAAGGCAACGGGCGAGCATGAGGTCAATGCTGTCGGATATTGCGTCGGCGGCACGCTGCTCGCGGCGACGCTTGCCCTCCATGCCAAGGAAAAGAACAAGCGCATCCGAACGGTTACCTTCCTGACGACGCAGGTCGATTTCACCTTTGCTGGCGATCTGAAGGTTTTCGTCGACGAGGAGCAGATTGCAGCCCTCGAAGAGCAGATGAATGTGCTCGGCTATCTCGAAGGCTCGAAGATGGCGACGGCTTTCAACATGCTGCGCGCCTCCGAACTGATCTGGCCCTATTTCGTCAATAACTATCTGAAGGGGCAGGAACCCCTACCCTTCGACCTCCTGTTCTGGAATGCCGATTCGACGCGCATGGCCGCGGCCAACCACTCATTTTACCTGCGCAACTGCTACCTCAACAATGCATTGAGCCAGGGCAAAATGGTGCTCGACGGCAAGACGCTGTCGCTGAAGGACGTACGCATCCCCGTCTACAATCTGGCGACGCGCGAAGACCATATCGCGCCGGCCAAATCGGTCTTCGTCGGCAGCCAATGTTTCGGCGGTCCGGTGGAATTCGTCGTGACCGGCTCCGGTCACATTGCCGGTGTCGTCAACCCGCCCGACAAGCACAAATATCAGTTCTGGACAGGCGGCCCGTTGGGCGGCGACTATGAGGATTGGCTCGCCGAGGCAAAGGAAACGCCTGGCTCCTGGTGGCCACATTGGCATGCCTGGATCCTCGAGCAGGACCATCGCATGACGGCTGCGCGCAAACCCGGCGGCAAGGCCCTCAATGCGCTGGAAGAAGCACCCGGCAGCTACGTCCTGGAACGGGCGTAGGCAGTCGCCCGATTATGCAATTTCCTTCGCCTCTCGTCCCTGCCCGCCTGATTTCCCGCTACAAGCGCTTCCTCTTCGATGCCGAGCTGGAGGACGGCACCTTCATCACCGGTTCCTGCCCGAATACTGGCTCGATGCTCGGGCTGACAGCGCCGGGCTCGCGAATCTGGCTTTCCGAGCATGAGGGAGCGAAACGAAAATACCGCCATGTCTTCGAACTAATCGAGGCAGACGACACGACCGTCGGCGTCAATACCGCCATGCCGAACCGCATTGCGGCGGAAGCGATCGCGCTTGGGCAAGTCTCCGATCTCGGAGAATACACGATGGTCAAACGCGAGCAGAATTACGGCCGCAACTCCCGCATCGACCTGCTCTTGACCGACCCTTTGCGGACAACCACCTATGTCGAGGTGAAAAACGTCCATTTCATGCGGCAGCCGGGTCTTGCAGAGTTCCCCGATACGGCGACGGCACGCGGCGCCAAGCATCTGGAAGAACTCGGCGATATGGCCGAGGCCGGCTACCGCGCCGTCATGTTGTTCGTGATCCAGCGCAATGATTGCCATCGCTTCCGCATCTGCGGTGATCTCGATCCGGTCTACGCGAAGGCCTACTATCGCGCATTGGCGCGTGGTGTCGAAGTCTATGCGCTGAAATGCAGGGTTTCGCCGACGGAAATCGCGCCTGCCGGGTTGATCCCGATAGACGAACCCGGCATAGCTGCATTAGAACAGTTTAAGATCTCTATCGAAGGCTAGTCATGGTGAATTACATCGAAGCGGCAACGGCGCCGGCGAAAAATACGGGTGCTATCCGCATCTACGGAGAGGACGCCTTTGCCGGAATGCGCAAGGCTTGCCAGCTGACCGCGCGCTGCCTCGATGAACTCACCGCGATCGCCAAGCCCGGCGTGCCCACCGACGTCATCGACCGTTTCGTCTTCGAATTCGGCATGGATCACGGCGCTTATCCAGCGACGCTGAACTACCGCGGCTACATGAAATCCTCCTGCACGTCGATCAACCACGTCGTCTGTCACGGCATTCCCAATGACAAGCCGCTGCGCGAAGGCGATATCGTCAATATCGACGTGACCTATGTGCTCGACGGCTGGCACGGCGATTCCAGCCGCATGTACCCAGTCGGCGAAATCAAGCGCTCGGCCGAACGGCTGCTGGAAGTCACCTACGAATCCCTGATGCGCGGCATCGCCGCCGTTCGTCCGGGTGCCCGCACGGGCGCCATCGGCGAAGCGATCCAGACCTATGCCGAGGGCGAACGCTGCTCGGTCGTGCGCGACTTCTGCGGCCACGGCGTCGGCAGCCTGTTCCACGACTCGCCGAACATTCTGCACTACGGGCGGGTCAATGATGGTCCGGAGCTGCGCGAAGGCATGATCTTCACCATCGAGCCGATGATCAATCTCGGCAAGCCGCATGTGAAAGTGCTCGGCGATGGCTGGACCGCCGTCACTCGCGACCGTTCGCTCTCGGCACAGTACGAGCATACGGTCGGCGTCACTGCGACGGGCTGTGAGATCTTCACCCTGTCGCCCGGCGGCCTCGACCGCCCCGGCCTGCCGCCGCTGCAGGGATAATTCATGGCGAAACGTCCCGCTTCTTCCAATGGACATGGTGACATGCCCCTCGAAAGAGGCGGGAAGACGGAGACTTTGGAAGAGGCTCCGCTACTCGACGAGCGGCTGTTCTTCCCCCAACAGACTGTCAAGCCGGCCTCGCAGACCCCCAAATCCGCCCCGATAGCCAAATCCGCGCCAGCCAATGTCGAAGCCCATTATCATGGTCACCGCGAACGGTTGCGCAATCGCTATCGCGACGGTGGCGACGCGGCGTTGGCCGATTATGAAATCCTCGAGCTGCTGCTTTTCCGGCTGATCCCGCGTCGCGACACGAAACCCATCGCCAAGGCCTTGCTCACTCGCTTTGGCTCGCTCGGCGGCGTATTCGGCGCGCCGGTCGGCCTGTTGACCGAGGTCAGCGGCGTCGGCGATGCGGTCGCGCTCGACCTGAAACTGGTCGCGAGCGTCGCACAGCGCATGCTGAAGAGCGAATTGACGGGCAAGCCGGTGCTCTCCTCCTGGAAGGCGCTTATCGATTATTGTCATGCCGCCATGGCGCACGAAGCCCGCGAGCAATTCCGCCTACTGTTTCTCGACAAGCGCAATGCCCTGATCGCCGACGAGGTACAGGGCTTCGGCACCATCGATCATACGCCGGTCTATCCGCGCGAGGTCGTCAAACGCGCACTCGAACTCTCCGCCTCGGCGGTGATTCTGGTCCACAACCACCCGTCGGGAGACCCAACCCCATCCCGCGCCGATATCGACATGACAAAGACCATCATCGATACCGCCAAGCCCTTGGGAATCACTGTTCACGACCATGTTATCATTGGAAAAAACGGCCACGTCAGCTTCCGGGCATTGCGATTGATCTGAAATCACCGAACGATTCCTAAGATTTTTAGTTAAAAATACAGCTCACACTTTTGATATATTTATATTTTTTAAAGCAGCCGACACTTCCGATTTTTCGAAGTGGCTGTGACTCGCCAATCCCCGTCAGTTACCATTTTTCAGTTCAGCGTCAGGATCATCTGGCAGAAGGATCGCGGCTATCGCAACGGCAAGCCTGCCGGCGGAAGTTGCTGTTTTGATTTAACCAATCCGCCTCAGTGGTCGACCCGATCCGGAGATCGCATGCAGAAGACATCGCCGACACTTGCCTCTCGCCTTTGCCGTTTTGGCCGTGGCGCGTTCGTTGCCTCGATCGGTTTCGCGGCAATCGCTGGCGGCTTCTATGCTCACATGCTCTTGACGACGAATTTCCATCCGGTCATCGCCGGCGAGCTCTACCGCTCTTCACAGCCATCGGCCAGCAACATCGCCGAGTTTCAGAAGCAATACGGTATCAAGACCATTATCAACCTGCGCGGCGACAATAGCGGGCACCATTGGTATGATACCGAAGTCGCTCAGGCGAAAGCGCTCAACATCGACCATATCGATTTCCACATGTCTTCGGGCCGCGAGCTGACACAGGAGCAGGCGGCGCAGCTTGTCGAGATCATGCGGAATGCGCCGAAGCCGATCCTCATTCATTGCCAGGCCGGGGCCGACAGAACCGGCCTAGCCTCGGCACTTTACCTCGCCGCCATTGCCAAGACGAATGAGGCTACCGCAGAGGGCCAGATGTCGATCATCTATGGTCACCTGCCGTTCTCCTTCACCCGTGCCTATGCCATGGACCGTACCTTCGAGAAGCTGGAACCCTGGCTTGGCCTTTCAGCGTCCTGAGCGCCAAACTTCCCGTTAGATAATCTGTAACATTGAGCCGCTACCGGTTGACGGAGTGCATGTTGCATTGCGACATTGATTCCCTAGTCCAGTCATCCGAGGCTTCCCGATGGACCAATTCGATCTCCTAGTCGTGGGTAGCGGCCCTGCCGGCCGCAGAGGCGCTATCCAGGCCGCCAAACTCGGCAAGAAGGTGCTCGTCGTCGAGCAAGGCAAACGGGTCGGCGGCGTTTCGGTCCACACCGGCACCATCCCTTCGAAGACATTGCGCGAAACGGCGCTCAACCTTTCGGGTTGGCGAGAACGCGGCTTCTACGGCCGCGCCTACCGCGTCAAACAGGAAATCAGCGCCGAAGATTTGCGCCGCCGCCTGCTGATCACTCTCGACCACGAGGTCGAGGTGCTTGAGCATCAGTTCGCCCGCAATCGCGTCCAGCATATTCGGGGCAAGGCAAGCTTCGTCGATCCGCAAACGATGCAGATCGTCAAGGATGATGGCGAGATCGTCACCGTGTCCGCCGCCAGCATTCTGCTTGCAGTCGGCACCAAGCCTTTCCGTCCGGATTACATGCCGTTCGACGGTAAGACGGTTCTCGACAGCGACGAACTCCTCGATATCCAGGATCTGCCGCGATCGATGGTCGTCATCGGCGCCGGCGTCATCGGCATCGAATACGCCACAATCTTCAGCGCGCTCGACACGCAGGTGACGCTGATCGATCCGAAATCCACCATGCTCGATTTCATCGACAAGGAGATCGTCGAGGATTTCATCTATCAGCTGCGTGATCGCAACATGAAGCTGCTGCTCGGCCAGAAGGCCGAGAAAGTGGAGCGCCTGGCGAACGGCAAAGTCGAACTGACGCTCGACAATGGCCGCCATATCACCACCGACATGGTTCTCTTCGCTGCCGGCCGCATGGGTGCCACGGATACCCTCAATCTTGCCGCTGCCGGCCTCGAGGCCGATGCGCGCGGCCGCCTGAACGTCAATCCGGAGACTTTCGCCACCAAGGTTCCGCATATCTTCGCTGCAGGCGATGTCGTCGGCTTCCCGAGCCTTGCCTCCACCTCGATGGAACAGGGCCGCATCGCCGCGCGCGTCGCCGTCGGCGCGATCGCCAAGGAGCCGCCGAAATACTTTCCCTACGGCATTTATGCCGTGCCGGAGATTTCCACCTGCGGCCTCTCGGAGGAAGAGGTCAAGGACCGGCACATTCCCTATGAATGCGGTATCGCCCGCTTCCGCGAGACGTCGCGCGGCCATATCATGGGCCTCGATACCGGCCTCTTGAAGATGATCTTCTCGTTGAAGACACGCCGCCTGCTCGGCGTCCACATCGTCGGCGAAGGCGCCACCGAACTCGTGCACATCGGCCAGGCCGTGCTGAACCTCAAAGGCACCGTCGAATATTTCGTCGAAAACACCTTCAACTATCCGACGCTCGCGGAAGCCTACAAGATCGCCGGCCTCGACGCCTGGAACCGCATGGGCGACATCAAGTCGGAACTCTAATAGGTCAACATTGACCATGCCGGCGGAGCTCACTACTCTGTCGGCATGATGAGCATTCTCAACATCGCTTCGGTCTTCTTCATAAACCGCTGATCCCCAGGCTTTCAGCCAAATGAAGACGAGACCGCCTCAATGGCCGCAAGGCCGCAGGTAGGTCTTTGCCGAAACAGCCGTGATGCCCGCACAGGAAGGGTGAAGACGGCGATGATCGAGAGAGATTTCATGTCAAATCAGTATCCGGCTGCGCTTTCCGATGCGCAGGTGAACGATTTCATTGAACATGGTTTTGTACGCATCGATGATGCGTTTTCACAGGAACAGGCTGCCGAAGCCCGTACCATCATGTGGCGCGATATTCCCTGCAGCGAGCACGATCCGGCAAATTGGAGATTTCCGGTCATTCGGCTACCGGGCTATGGCGGCGAGCCATTTCGCACCATCGCCAACATGCCCATTTTGCGCGCCGCTTTCGATCAACTGGTGGGGCGGGGTCGATGGCTGCCAAGAGATGGACTTGGGACCTTCCCCGTGCGATTCCCGCATCCGGACGACCCCGGCGATGCCGGCTGGCATGTCGACCTCAGCTTTCCGGGTGACGAGTGCGATCTGGACGAGAAAACGGACTTCTCGGCCTGGCGCGTGAATGTCACCTCGCGAGGGCGCGCTCTGCTTACGTTGTTTTTATTTTCCGACGTCGGTGAAGACGATGCGCCGACCCGCATCCGCGTCGGCTCCCATATGGATATGGCGCGCTATCTCGAACCTGCGGGAGAGCACGGGCGTTCTCATATGATGCTCGAGCAGATGGGAGCCGACAGCCCTCACGCACTGGCGATGGGAAAGGCCGGTACGGTCTACATCTGCCATCCCTTCCTCATTCATGCAGCGCAGAAGCATCAAGGCAGCACACCGCGCTTCATGGCGCAACCTTCGATCGGGCTTGCCAAGCCCTATCAGCTGGAGCGACCCGACGGAGCCTATAGTCCGGTGGAAATCGCCATCCGCCGCGCATTGGGTAGGCAATAATCGCATCGAGCAGACAGCTCATAACCCCTTCACCCCTGCTTGCTGGGAGAGGGCTGGGGTGAGCTACGACAAAAAAGCCCCGCCGCGAACGGCAGGGCTTCAATTTCAGTCGGAAAGAGAACCGATTATTCGGCGCTGTCTTCAGCAGCCTTCTTCTTCGGAGCGGCTTTCTTCTTCGGAGCGGCAGCTTCTTCGCCTTCGGCGGCAGCTTCAGTCGCTTCAGCCTTGGCAGCAGCCTTCTTCTTCGGAGCTGCCTTCTTGGCAGCCGGCTTGTCTTCTTCTTCGTCGTCAGCCAGCAGCGCTTCCTTGGAAACGGTCTTGTCGGTGACGTTAACCTCGGTCAGCAGATGGTCGATGACCTTTTCTTCGAAGATCGGGGCGCGCAGGTTAGCGGAAGCGCCCGGCGTCTTGCGGAAGAATTCCAGGATTTCCTTTTCCTGGCCCGGGAACTGCTGAAGCTGTGCGTAGAGAGCACGCTGCAGTTCGTCTTCGCTGACTTCGACGCCGGCCTTCTCGCCGATTTCGGAGAGAACGAGGCCAAGGCGAACGCGACGCTCAGCGAGCTTGCGGTACTCTTCGCGAGCCTTTTCTTCCGTGGTGTCTTCGTCTTCGAAGGTCTTGCCGGATTCGCTGAGATCGGTTTCGATCTGGCGCCAGATGCTGGCAAATTCAGCATCGACGAGCTTCTGCGGCGTGTCGAACTGGTACATTTCGTCGAGCTGGTCGAGGATCTGACGCTTGACCTTCTGGCGGGTAACCGAACCATACTGGCTTTCGATCTGGCCGCGAACGATCTCCTTCAGACGGTCAGCCGATTCGAGGCCGAGCTTGGAAGCGAGTTCGTCGTTGATTTCGACTTCGCCAGGAGCTGCAACTTCCTTGACGTTGATGTCGAAGGTAGCTTCCTTGCCGGCGAGGTTCTTGGCCGGATAATCGGCCGGGAAGGTTACGGTGATGACCTTTTCATCGCCAGCCTTGAGGCCGACGAGCTGCTCTTCAAAGCCCGGGATGAAGCGGTTGGAGCCGAGAACGAGCTGTGCGTCCTCATCCTTGCCGCCGTCGAAGGCAACGCCATCGACCTTGCCGAGGTAATCGATAGTGACTCGGTCGCCGTTGGCGGCCTTGCCCTTCTTGGTCTCGTAGCTGCGGGCGCTTTCGGCGATCTTGAGGATCTGCTCGGTCACTTCGTCTTCGCCGATCTCGGCGACTTCGCGGGTGACCTTGATGCCGCTGACCGGCTTCAGTTCGATCGCCGGGATGACTTCGTAAGACAGCGTGAATTCGAAATCGGCCTCAGCGGAGAGGATCTTTTCTGCCTCGTCCTGGTCTTCGGTCATCGCGATTTCCGGCTGGGTGGCCGACTTTTCGCCGCGCTCGGTCAGGATCGCCGGCGGCTGGTCGCGAACGATTTCGTTGACGAGATCGGCCATGATCGACTTGCCGTAGACCTTCTTCAGGTGCGAGACCGGAACCTTGCCCGGACGAAAGCCGTTGATGCGGACCTTGTCCTTGACCTCGGCCAGGCGCTCGTTCATGCGCACTTCCATGTCCTTGGCCGGGATGACCACCTTGATTTCGCGCTTCAGCCCTTCAGCGAGCGTTTCGATAACCTGCATTGTCCTACCTTCATTCATGGCGGCCGTGCCCAGCCTGCCGTTCGTTTCGATGAGCACGACGCCGGAAAATCCCGAGCGTGGCTTGGATGCAATTCTATTTCACCTTGCAAGAGCGCCGCGCATTCAAACAAACGCGCAAAAGGCAGCTCTATCCCGTCACGAGCCAAAACATCTTGTCCACTTCCTCATCGAAAGCGGGATGCTTTGGGCAAGATGGCGCGTCCTGCGGCATTTGGAAGACAGGCTTGGTCAGCCTCCCCCCGTCCACAAGACAGTGTTGGTGCGGGTAGAGAGACTTGAACTCCCACGCCTTGCGGCACCAGAACCTAAATCTGGCGTGTCTACCAATTTCACCATACCCGCGTTCCCAAAACCGCATGGCGATGCCTGCCCATGGGGCCTTCCGGAGCGCGGCGTCTCTATATCACCCGTTTCAAACCACGCAAAGGAAAAATGACGGTTCCGCGACGACGCTTAAAGCTTATCGGAGCTCTTCGTGCAGATATCGTCAGTAAAGCGGCTCCTCATAGACCGATTTGCCATCGAGAAGCAGGCTTCTGATATGGGCAACACCGTCGGACGACACGCGCGCCGCAATGGCGACGCGATTGTCGTTGCGGGCGCTCTCGATATCGCGACCCTGCCCTTCGGGCACGTAATAGCGCTCGATGCCATAGGTGACCCCGACAATCGCCTGCTGGGGATCGGTGACATCGCCATAGAAAACATAGTCGACAGGCAGGCTTTTGAGCACGACCGTATCGGGTTTCGGATCTAGCGTTCCGAAGGATGATTCGACGATGCCCCAGTAACCGTCGCCCTGCCTCTTCAGGCGAACGGACAGGATCGCGGCACTTCGGCTCATTTTCGGTGGTCCCTCGACCATCGTCGAGAACGGAACCCGTGAGATGTCGTAGTTCAAGGTCACGTAGTCGCCGCGCAGAAGATCGCGCGGATCGACCGGTGCCGTCTTCAAGAGAATCTCGACGCCGCTCCGCAGCCCCCAGGCGCGCTCGCCGACCATGTAGCCGAGAACTGCCGTCTGCAAAGCGGCAATGACGATGGCAGCAATCCAAAGGCGGCGGGAACTAATGGTCGGGCTCTTTTCAGCAATATTGGTCATGCCCGTGTCCCCTGCCCGCTATTGCCGGAAAAGCGCCGTTCCAGCTGGATGACCAGCCAGGCGGCAATGGCCACAAGCAAGCCGGCAACGAGGAAGAAGCCCGCCGTGCCGATGATCGAGCCTATCGTCTCGCCTGCAAGATAAAGAATTTCGCAGGCAAAGACGAAGTAAGCGAGATAGCGCACCGCGCCATTGTCGCGGCCACTGAGCGCGATGGCGATCACGGAGCTCGCCAACGTCGCCGCCGCCACGATGACAAGCGGCAATTTATCCTCGATCCAGACATTATTTTCAAAGGAACCGTTGCTGATTTCGGCATGTACAAGAAAGAAGCCGATCGATGCGATCAGAAAGGTGTAGAAAGCCGGCGCGGCGCCGGCCGTGCGCGCGAAGGGCAGGAGCGGCGAAGCGGGAACGCTGACGACAAGAAACGCTGCCATGCCGAGAGCGGCAAACAGGATCGCGGTATTCAATCCCTCATGGCGGCCGAACAGCCATGTCAGCCAGCCCACGAGCATGAGATAAGCCAAATGCCGAGCCATGGGCGCGTCGGCATAGCGGACAAGCCCAATCAGGACCGCAGCCATCAACGGCGGCATCCAGGGCATGATCCCATACCATTCGTCGAAATGCCCCCAGAGATAGACGCCGCAAAATGCCCAGGCCAGAAAACCGGCGAGCCCGACCTGAGCCGAGGAACGGAACAAGGCCGCCACGACGCAGGCCGCAGCGAACCAGACGAGCATCATTCTCAGTTCATCGCCGGACAGATTGTACATCTGGCCAACCAGCGCCATGGCGCCACCGAAACTCAAGGTGCCGAGTATCAACAATGCAGCGGCGATGATAGAGCGACCCTGGCCTAACAAATATGCAGCCGCGAGATAGAAGGCCCATATCATCGTGACCAGCCCCAGCAGACGGGCAATTCTCGGAATGGTCTCCCAGTTTGCAGATATGAACAGCAAGATCGCAAGGCCGAGAAGCACGGCGGCGATGATGGTCAATACCCGACCGGCGCTGAAACTCGTCTGGCGGCCGTCATACTCGCCGAGGATGGCTCTCGCCGTCCCCGCATCGACCAGGCCCTTATCGGTCCAGATCTTCAGATCCCGCTCCAGCCTGCCCCTGTACATGCCCGGCTCCCCCCTCGCTGCGATTCTGCTTGCGACAGAGTTAGCACAAATCGCCGCACAATCGATGCGAGCCGAGCGGTTCTGGCAGAAGCATCGGCTCATAGGAATATGTGCCATATTAATACGGAATTAAGGGATCATGCAGTATCCTTGAGGCCGGTAAATAGATACCGACTGCAGATATGCGCGCAGCTCATGCCTCCCATGAAATTATTGCGCTGCACAAATTCGAAAAATCATACTATTTATCAGACAACAAAACGGCGGTGGCGCGCCGGGCCGATGCAGATCGGAGCAAGCCTGGGGATGGAATATCCCGACACCATATTCGGAGCCGCATACTCCTCCTCCCAATGCGCTCCGATCGATTGACGACACTCCTCCTCCCAGTCGTCAATCACCATAAATGACGCCCACCGTATCCTCCTCCCGCGGTGGGCGTTATTTTTTACCTCCCCTAAATCGGTTTATGCTGCGCAGATGCGCATGTTGGCCAGCGGACTGCAATCGAAAGGCCGCATGGCAGTTCGCAGCAGATTCGAGCCCTCCAAAACAGCAAGGCCGGCGAAAACATGGCTAAAAGCGGGCCGCCGGCTGCAAACGCTTCGGAATACCCGACACTTGCTCGAAATTGAGTTCCAGCGGCGAACCCGGTTGGCCGCGATATGCACACAAAGCAGCCACCATCTTAGGCAAATCACCCATAAGGCTTGCATATGGCGCATAGGTGGCATGAAGCTTTCGCGCTTTTAGTTTTCGCGGCGCAGCATATATTTAAATCCATTAGATCGACGACGGAACCAATCACGGAACTGCTCGATCCCTTGATCCTCGAAAGGGACTACAATGAACCTGACCCGCTCTTTCAACAACTGGCGCAAGTATCGTCAGACCGTCAACGAACTCGGCCGCATGAGCTCGCGCGAACTGCACGACCTCGGCATCGACCGCGCCGACATCCATCGCGTTGCCCGCGAAGCCACCGGCCGTTAATAGCCGGATAGGCTTCGCCCAATAGCGAAAGCCTTCTCAACGCCCGTTGCGGACCTCCGCGGCGGGCGTTCTTTTTTGCCTATCGACCGAGCAGACGCAGCATAATCGATTCCGCTGCGAGCTATTCCCCATTTGCAAAGCACACAAATTTTGAGCATCGACTGCTTTTTGGGCGTCATATTGCACAAATGCATGGCAGACGCCTCTTCTTTGCACTGCACAATCAGTCTCTTCGCGCCTATATAGAGTGCAAGCGCTGAGGCGGTAATCGTACCGCCCGCAAACAAGATACTGAGGAAAAGATCATGAACCCGATTCGCATTGCAAAGAACTGGATCAGCTACCGCCGCACTCTGAACGAACTTGGCAACCTCTCCAGCCAGACCCTTTCGGATATCGGCGTCAGCCGCTACGAAATCCGCAACATTGCTGCTCGTTCTTTCCGTTAATAGGAACAGACTGAGCAGACTGCCTCAAGACGGCGCCTTTCGGCGCCGTTTTTGATTCCGGCGATTAGAAGCGCCGTACAATTGCCGCCAGACATACTGCGCCACGGTAGCCAGACGCGCCGGGTGGACATAGCCGCTCGCGGCATCACGCGCGATTTTGGAACGGAACCGCCCCTTCTCATTTACAGGTGGAAACCTTTTAAGAAGGGAGGCGGAGAATGCAAATCCAAGGAATTTACGCCGCGCTCGCGACGGCAAGCATGGATAAGGCGGAGGCGTTCTATACTCAACTTTTCGACCGAGGACCTGACGATCGTCCGATGGATGGCTTGATCCAATGGCGCAATGTTGCAGGCGCGAACATTCAAATCTTCCACGACAAGGAGAATGCGGGGCATGGCAGACTAACCATGGTGGTGCCGAAAATGGATGAAGCTCGCAAATCGCTCGAAGACGTTGGCGCAAAGCTCAGAGGTGAATCGCAAGGCAACTATGGAAAGATCGCCCAATTGGTGGATCCTGACGGAAACCGCATCACTCTTGCAGAACCACCCTCAAGGTCTTTCGATAGGTAGCTCGCCCTAAGCAGACGGACCAGAGACTAAGGTTGCCTAAAGACCGCCGCTCAGTTTTGCTCGACATGCCTTAGCAAGGCATTGGATCGCCGGCCCGCCCGTGATAATGACGCGCGCATGACACAGATCATTTCTCACTCCCCCATTCACGTTATCGGCGGCGGCCTCGCGGGCTCGGAAGCCGCGTGGCAGATCGCCAATGCCGGCGTTCCGGTCATCCTGCATGAAATGCGCGGGGTGCGCGGCACGGAAGCCCACAAGACGGACGATCTTGCCGAGCTGGTGTGCTCCAACTCATTCCGCTCCGACGATGCCACCAGCAATGCCGTCGGCGTCATCCATGCGGAAATGCGCATGGCGGGTTCGCTCATCATGGCATGTGCAGACAAGCACCAGGTGCCGGCCGGCGGCGCGCTTGCTGTCGATCGCGACGGCTTTTCGGCCGCCGTGACGCAGGCAGTGCAAACCCATCCGCTGATCACAGTCGTCCGCGAGGAGATTGAAGGCCTGCCGCCAAAGGAATGGGATCAGGCGATCATCGCCACCGGTCCGCTGACGGCACCCGGCCTTGCCAGCGCCATCCAGGCCGAAACCGGTGCCGATGCGCTCGCCTTCTTCGATGCCATCGCGCCGATCGTCTATCGCGACAGCATCAACATGGACATTTGCTGGTATCAGTCGCGTTATGACAAGGTCGGTCCCGGCGGTACAGGCAAAGACTATATCAACTGCCCGATGGACGAGGCCCAGTACAATGCCTTCCTCGATGCGCTGATCGCCGGCGATGCCGTTGGCTTCAAGGAATGGGAAGGAACGCCCTATTTCGATGGCTGCCTGCCGATCGAGGTCATGGCGGAGCGCGGGCGTGAGACGCTGCGCCACGGACCGATGAAGCCGATGGGGCTCACCAATGCCCATAATCCCACGGTCAAGGCCTATGCCGTCGTGCAGTTGCGTCAGGACAATGCGCTCGGCACGCTCTACAACATGGTCGGTTTCCAGACGAAGCTGAAATATGGCGCGCAGGCAGAGATCTTCCGGCTCATTCCGGGCCTTGAAAATGCGGAGTTCGCCCGCCTCGGCGGCCTGCACCGCAATACCTACATCAACTCGCCGACCCTGCTCGACCGCTCGCTGGTGCTGAAATCCCGGCCGGGCCTGCGTTTTGCCGGCCAGATCACTGGCTGCGAAGGCTACGTCGAAAGCGCCAGCATCGGCCTGCTTGCGGGCCGCTTCGCGGCAGCGGAGCGTAAGGGTGAAGCTCCCTCGCTGCCACCGTCCACTACGGCGCTCGGCTCGTTGCTGAACCACATTACCGGCGGCCATATCGTTTCGGACGAGGAGCCGGGCAAGCGCTCCTTCCAGCCTATGAATATTAATTTCGGGCTTTTCCCGGAGCTGGAGCCGGGCTCGATCGTCAAGCCGGAGGGCGTCAAGCGCTTTCGCGGCAAGGACAAGACCATCATGAAGCGGCAGCTGATCGCCAAGCGTGCACTTGCCGACTGCGCCAAATGGCTCGGCGTGCAGGCGCCCGTGTTGGCGGAAAGCGCCTGATCTAGAGCATTTTCACTTTTCTTCGAATAGCGAAAACACCCTATCTTCTTGTTTCCTGACTCATCCGGACAGAAAACCGCTGCGCACTTTTCCTGGAAATGCTCCAGCGGGCTTCGTGATCTTCAGCTTGTTGCCGGCGGCGCGTGGTGCTCGAGCTTCGCGTCTTCGCCGGCGACATAGTTGCCGAGCAGCCAGAGCGAGACCTCCGCAGCTTCCGCCGGCGTCTTGAACTCGAACGTGCCGTTGTGATGCGGAACATCGAGGAAGTCGACGATCAAGCCGCGTCCGGTTGCTGAAATCTTGGCACGTGCCTTCCCAGGCTCGATCAGATGGACGCTGAAATGATTGCGCACATTGCGCATAAAGCCGGCTTTGTCATCGTGGAGCCGCACGAAGACCGCCTGCCCGTCTGCGGTCGTCTGCAATTGCCGGATCGCTTCGGTCGGAAAGGCGCGGCCGAATTCCAGAATGGCAAGGCCGGTATCGTGCAGACCGTCTTCCTTGTTCTGCGATGCCATGCGCGTCGCGTAATAGGCAATGAAGATGACGATCGCAAACAATATGCACCAGACGACAATACCCACGGCAGATCCCCCTGAAATGCAAATCAAGTGCCGGCCATCTCCATAGACGCCGAGACTTGCGCGAGCTTGGTGTATTTTAGATTTTCTTTGTGATCGACGCTATCGCCATGCGCAGCTGCCGGCGCCATTGCGGCAGCACAAGGGATCGATCGAAGATGCCGGCACCAAGCTTCTGTGCCTTCTGCAGGACAGGCTCGGCCAAGGTAACAGGCAGAAAGGCGGGGAATACCGCCTGCGGTACAGGGCCTGCTGCTTTCGCCTTGGCGAGATGCTCGCGACCAAGACCGGCAAAGGCTTCGACCGCTGCCGAAATCCGCGGCTTGTCTTCACCAGCGAGAAAACTGTCGCGATCTAGCCCGGTCGCAGAGAGGATCTCCAGCGGAAGGTACACCTGCCCGCGATGGCGATTGAGCGGCATAAGAAGCAGCAAGCCGGCGATTGCCTGCGCGACGCCGGCATAGCCGGCGGCATCGGCGGAGCGCTTCGCCTCGTCGGCAGACAAGACCAGGCTTGCCAGCTGGATGAGAGCAGACGCCGTCTCGCCGGCATAGCCTTCCAGGCTGCTGCGGCTTTCCATGGGATCGTCGTAGAGATCGAAGATGCGCGCATCGATCATGTCGATCAGCGTCTGGCGCGGCAAGCGATATTCTTCGATCGCGGTCAGAAGCTCGGAGGCCAATGGATTGGCTTCGCTCGATCCGTGCGATTGCCCTTCGAGGAGATCGCGCCAGTACTGCATGCGCACCTCGCCGGGCAGCGGCTCGTGCACGAGATCCCGCACGCGCGCCAGCTCTGCATTGAAGGCATAGAGTGCGGCCAGCGCAGGACGCTTCTCTTCCGGCGCCAGCAGGCAGGCGAGATAGCGATCGCGATCGGTGTCGCGAAGCGTTGCGAGGCAGATGTCCCGGTTGCTACGGGACGCAGCTGTTATTGTCATACCTGGATCCGAATATCAGACGGCGATCAGCGCGGCGGCCACGGCGCGCGATTCGGACAGCATGATGTTGAAGGTGCGCACGGCAGCGCCGGTGCTCATCGGGTCGGATGAAATCTGCTTTCCACGCAGGGCAGCCTTCAATTCGGCGGGAAGCGGTCGCAGCTCCATGCCGGTGCCGACGAGCAGCACTTCGATCTCGGCAGCTTCATCGAGAACCTTCTGGAAGCGATCCGGCGTTAGCGCATCGCCCTGCAGCATGTCCCAGCCGTAGATGCCCGAGGGCAGGCAAAGCAGCGAGCCGCGATGCGACATGTCGGCAAAGCGGAAGCCACCATTTCCGTAAGCGTCGATTGGCGCGCGTCCGGGGAAATGCGCATTTCGGATTTCTATACCTTTAGCCACTGTATCACACCGCTGGTTTGCCTGACTGGATATTGCCGGCCGCGGGTCCATTGCTTTCGCCGCCGGTCTGGAACTTGTCCGGCCGCAGCTTGAACAGGATCAGCACGGGCGCCGCAATATAAATCGACGAGAAAGTGCCGACCGCGACGCCGAAAAGCAGGACGAAGGTGAAGGCACGGATCACCTCGCCGCCGAAAATATAGAGCGCGAGCAGCGCCAGAAGCGTCGTCGCAGACGTCAGAATGGTACGAGATAATGTCTGATTGATGGAGGCATCGATCAAAATCGGCAACGGCATCTGCGAATAGCGCTTCAGGTTTTCGCGCATGCGATCATAGACGACAACCGTGTCGTTCAGCGAATAGCCGACAATCGTCAGGATCGCGGCAATGCCGGTCATGTTGAATTCCATGCCTGATAGCACGAAGAGGCCGAGCGTCAGGATGACGTCGTGCAGCGTCGCGATGATCGCGCCGACTGCGAACTGCCATTCGAACCGAAGCCAGATGTAGATCAGAATTGCTGCTAGCGCCGCCAGGACGGCAAGGGAGGCCGTCATGGTGATTTCGCCCGATACCGCCGGCCCGACGACCTCGACGCGAGAGAAATTGTAGTTCCTGCTCAATTCGTCCTGCACCTGGGAAACGGCCGACTGTTCGGCGTTCTCGCCACCGTCCTGCGCATGGACGCGAACCACGGCGCCAAGCCGATCGGCCAGCCGCTCGACGCGCACGTCGCCAGGTACGACGGCTTCAAGGCGTGTCTGAATATCCGCAACGTCGGCAACACCCTGCTTGGCGCGGACCTCGATGATCGATCCGCCGGCAAAATCGATGCCGAGGTGCATGCCGACCGTCGCGAAGGCAATGAGCGTGAAGACAGACAGGGCGGCGGAGACCGTAAACGTATAGCGGCGGATGCCCATGAAGCGAATATTGGCATTATCAAAAATGCCGCTGCGCACGCCAACAAGCAAAGTGCGCGGCTTGCGGCGTGAAATCCACATATTCACCAGCGACCGCGTGACGAAGCAGGAGGTGAAGAAGGTCGAGATAACGCCGACCATCAGCGTCGCGGCGAAGCCGCGCACCGCCCCCGTGCTGGCGTAGAAGAGAATGGCGGCGACGATTAGCACTGTCAGATTGGCGTCGGCGACGGTCGCAGCCGCACGATTAAAGCCGTGGCGCAGCGCATCAACGAGAAGGTGGGTCTTCTTCTCCTCCTCGCGCACACGCTCATAGATCAGCACCAGCGCATCGAGGCCGATGCCGATGATAAGAACGATCGCGGCGACGCCGGGCAAGGTCAGCGTGATGCCGAGCAGGCCCATGAGCGCTGCCACCATGATCATGTTGATGACGAGCGAGATGGTCGCGATGATGCCGAGCAGGCGGTAGAAGCCGATCATCAAGGCGGCAACGAAGACGGCAGCGGCAATGCAGGCAATAAGGCCGTAACGCGCCGTTTCGCCGCCGAGGCCCGGTTGAATGGTCCGTTCCTCGACCGTCGTCAGCGTTGCCGGCAGCGGTCCGCTCTTCACCATGACGGCGAGATCCTGGGCGCCCTGGGCCGTGAAATCCCCGGGAACGTCGATCTCGCCTGTTGCGATAACAGTCTTCAGGGAGGCCGCGGAGATGACCTGATCGTCAAGCACGACAACGATGATCTTGCCGAGATTGCTGGCCGTTGCCTGCGCAAAACGATGGGTCGCCTCCGGCGTCAGCTTGACGGAGACCGTGCCCTCGCCTTTTTGATTGTCAACGACCGCGACGGCATCGGAAAAATCGATGTTCGAGAGCAGCGGCTGCCGCTGCACGAGATAGCCAACGGGCGGATCATCTTCGGAAAACAGCACATCGGACCCGGCCGGTGGCTGCTTGTCCATAGCGTCCTGGACCGACATCGACTGATCTATCAGGCGGAAGCTGAGTTTGGCGGGTTGGCCGAGAAGGTTCTTCAGTCGCTGCGCATCGGCGAGATCCGGCACCTGCACGACGATGCGGTCAGACCCTTGCCTGCGGATTACGGGTTCGCCGACACCGAGTTGTGCGATGCGGGCGTGGATGACCTTCATCGCGCGTGCAATCGCCGATGACACATGGCTGTCGATATCGGTATCGGTGATATCGAGCATCAGCGCACCGTTGTCACCCTGAGATAGAACCGCGGACGGCTTATCCGGTCCTGATGTCAGCGGCTGCAGTGCCGTCAAGGCCGTCTGGATCTGTGCGGGATCGTTGATGCGAAGCTGGATCTTGCGGCCAGTGCCGGTCAGGCCCGAATAGGCGACATTGACAGTGCGCAGCCGGGTGGAGATATCGCCGACAATGCTTTCCAAGCGATCCTTTTCGACATCGCCCCGTTCCATCTTCAGCAGCAGATGCGATCCGCCCCGAAGATCGAGGCCAAGCTCGATCTTTCGGTGTGCCCACCATGTCGGAAGGAATGAAAGCGCGCGCTCGCCAAGCAGATTGGGAGCGGCCAGAAGCACGCTCAAGAGAACGACGAACCAGATCAGGGTGGTCTTCCACCAGGAGACGTGCAGCATCGCTCTCTCGAATTAGGACTTCCCTACCGCGCCCTCCCTTTCGAACGAAAATGCAAAGGGCGCAGTAACACCTTGAATTTGTGCACAATCCTTCAAGAAAGTCGATCTCGAATTTGGAAGATGCGCAGCGGCGGCGGAAGCCGCCTCTCGGGAGGAGCCTTACGCGGCGTCCGCCTTGACGGGCTCACCCTTGACGCGAACCTCGGAAATAGCGCTGCGCACAACGCGGATGCGCACGCCATCGGCGATCTCGACTTCCAGTTCCTTTTCGTCGATCACCTTCGTGACCTTGCCGACGATGCCGCTGGTGACGATCTGATCGCCGCGGCGAATATTCTTCAGGACCTCGTCACGCTTCTTCGCCTGCGCGCGCTGCGGACGGATGAGAAGGAAATACCAAACGACCATCAGCGGCACGAACAGGATGATCATTTCAAAGCCGGAACCGCCGAAGGCGCTCGCGGCCGAATCTGTTGCGCTCTGCGCATATGCGTTGGTGATAAACATCGAGAACTCCCTTGAACTCCTAGCGGGAACAAGGCCCCGCGTCAGGTGGCCGGAATATAGTTACGCGCATGGCGAATGCAACAAAAACAGCCGTCAACCGTACCGTTTTCCCGGTCTGTTAGCCTTTCAGCCCCCAAGGGAGCATGATACCCGGCAAGACAGCGCGCGCATTTTACGACTTTCTTGTTCAATATTCAGGAGGAAACGGTGACTGAAGACCAAAACGCCCTGATCCTTGCCGAAGTCCGTCGCCTTGCCGACGCTGTCGAACGCCTGGCCGGACCGGCCCCGGCCGTCAATGACTGGAATGCCGCCGACTGCTTCGTCTGGGCCCCCACGCGACTTCATCTGCAGCCTGTGCCCCGGCCGAACCGTGTGGCGCTGACCCTCATCCGCGGCGTCGATCATGTACGCGATATTCTGCACGAAAACACGCTGCGTTTCGCCGAAGGTTTTGCCGCCAACAACGTGCTGCTCTGGGGCGCGCGCGGCATGGGAAAATCTTCGCTCGTCAAGGCGGTGCATGAAGACGTGCGTCGGGCGACCGGCGTTTCACTGAAGCTGATCGAAGTCCATCGCGAGGATATTTCCTCGCTGCCGGTGCTGCTCGATATCCTGAAAGCAATGCCGCATCGCATCATCATCTTCTGCGATGATCTCTCCTTCGATCATGACGACACCGCCTATAAGTCGCTGAAGGCGGCATTGGACGGCGGCGTCGAGGGACGGCCTGATAATGTGCTGTTCTATGCGACATCCAACCGCCGCCACCTGCTGCCGCGTCATATGATGGAAAACGAACAGTCGACCGCCATCAATCCTTCGGAAGCCGTCGAGGAGAAGGTCTCGCTCTCCGATCGCTTCGGCCTCTGGCTCGGCTTTCACAAATGCAGCCAGGAAGACTATCTGCAGATGATCGACGCCTATGCCGATCACTTCAAGCTCGATCTCGATCGCGCCCAAATGCATCACGAAGCCCTGGAGTGGGCGACGACTCGCGGCGCCCGTTCCGGCCGCGTCGCCTGGCAATATATCCAGGATCTGGCCGGCCGGCTGCGCATCGTGCTGGAGCGTGATTGATCCTCAATCGACCAACATCGCCATAAACGACAAAAAGCCCGGCATTGACCGGGCTTTTTGCAGAGTCCTTGAGACGCACTACCTATTCAAGGAACGTCATTGGGTTGACCGGAGCCGAATTCTTGCGGACTTCGAAGTGCAGCTGCGGCTGGCTGACATTGCCGCTCATGCCTGACGTGGCGAGCGTTTGACCGCGCTGGACCTTCTGGCCGCGAGCGACGCTAAGCGCGTCCGCGTGGCCATAGACCGTTACCGTGCCGTCGTCGTGGCGAACGAGAACCGTGTTGCCGAGCTCTTTCAGGCCGTTGCCGGCATAGATGACGACGCCGTTTTCAGCAGCCTTGATCGGCGTGCCCTCTGGAACGGAGATGTCGATGCCGTCGTTGCGGCTGCCGTTGACGTTGGCGCCATAGCCGGCGACGACAGCGCCGCGAACTGGCCAGCGATACTTGCCGATACCGGTCGCCTCAGGCGCATCGGCCTGCGCATCCGACTTTGCGGCATCATTGATGGACTGGCTCGGCGAAGCGGAGGCAACTTCCTTCGGCTTGGTGGGGGCATCAGCTGCCGCATCGGCATGGGCGGCAACCTTAGGTGCCTGCTTGGCGATCGGGTCGGCGGCGGCCTGCTTCGGCTCTACGGGCAGTGCGCCCGGCTTGGCCGACGCCTTCTGCGGCTCGATCGAAGCGGTCTTCACCGGATCTGCGGCAGCGACACCACCGTGCGGCAACGCGAGCGCCTGACCGATGCGAATGCTGTCGCCGGCCTGCATGTTGTTTGCACGCTTCAGTTCGGCAACGGAAACACCACTTTCCTTGGCAATTCTCGCCAAAGAGTCACCCGGCTTGACGACGTAGGTGCCCTTCGGCGTCGGCCCCTTGCCATTGCCGGCGGCGAGTTTATTGGGATCGGCAAGGCCAGCCTTGCCGCGCATTTGGTTGCCGGAAGGCAGCGCGAGCGCTTCCTGTTGCGGGGCCTTGACCGGGCCTGGCATCTTGCCGCCCTTGGAAAGATCCGTCGCTTCAGCGGCCATCTTGGCCGGGCCCGAGACACCGGCGCCATTCATCGTTGGGATGACGATCTGCTGACCTGGCTGCGCGGCAGCGCCATTGCGCAAGCCGTTCGCCCGCAGGATTTCCTTTTCCGGAACGCCATAGCGGCGCGACAGCAGCGCAATGTTTTCACCCTGATGCAGCGTCACGCTCGGGGCATTGACCGTGGTCCAGCCGGGAGACATCTGCTGCGCGGCGGCGGCCTTGATCGTGCCGGTAGACATCGTATCGGGAGCAAGCGCCGGTGCGGCACGGGATCCATTTCCACGCGACGAGGGGAACGGCTGCGCGAGCGCTTCGGCTTGTCCCTGCGATACCGCACGAGCGCGACCGGCGCTGGCGGAAGCGCTCGGAGGGGCGAGATCGGTGCGCTGGATTGCGACAGGAGCGGTTGAAGCCCGCGCGCTGGAATAGGACGGGCTATAGCGAGCCGGAGAATTCGGGTATGGTTGCGACACCGGCGCGCTCTGCTGCGAATAATCCTGCTGGCCGTAGCCGCCCGCCTGAGCAACGTCGGCGCGCGGCACCGGATCACCATTCGGACCATTGAGGCCGCGCCGGTTGATCGAGCCGGTCGTTACATTGTCCGTCTTGTTGAAGAGACCGCTGAAGCGGGTCGTGTCCGAACTGCAAGCTGTGGCAGTACTCGCCAGAAGAACGGCCACCAGGACTTTCCCTGCCGATTTGCTGACGTTTGAAGAAAGACTGAAACCCATGACTCGACCCACTTAAGACGCAACCGATTATGGGTCGATTAAAGCGCGTTAATCTTACCATGCGGTTAAAGCACTGGTGCGGCATGTGTTTTTTTGAGGAATTGATAACCATAGAAAACGAAACGGTGCCAATCGCCCGTTTCCATAGGGGCATCAGCCCGAATTGGGCCTCAAAGATAGGAGGCGAGCATGGGAACGATGGGCTGGTAGGGAACGTCGAATAATTCTTCGCGCTCGAATCGGCTTCCCGTCTTCGTCAGGCGCACCAGACGACACGTATGCTCATCGACGATAAGTGGGGCTATCATCGAGCCGCCGGACACCAGCTGTTCTGCATAGAAGCGCGGCATCGTGGTAAAGGCGGCGGTGACCAGTATGCGGTCGAACGTGCCCTCGCCCGGTAAACCGGCGCTGCCGTCCGCCTGACGGATGATGACATTGCGCAGGCCGAGCGCATCCATGCGCTGCTGCGCCGATGTCGTCAGCGTCTTGTAGCGATCGACCGTCAGCACGCGCTCGACGATCCGCCCCATGACGGCAGCGGTGAAGCCGCTGCCCGTACCAATTTCGAGCACGCGGTGGCCAGGCTTGATCTTCAGGCTGTGAAGAATACGCACTACCAAATCGATGCCTTCCATGAAGGCACCGCAATCGATTGGAATTGTCCGGCTGGAATAGGCATCATCGGCAAACTGCACCGGCACGAAAGGCATGCGCGGCGTCTGCTCGACCGCCGTCATCAGATCGATGTCCAATATACCCTCTGCCCGCAGCCGCAAAACCACAGCCGCAAAGCCTTCCTTTTCCACCAAACGAGGTGTCAATCCGCTACTCCATACCGAGCGCCCGCGCCACGCGGTCTTGCGCCGAATAATCCGTCAAATCGAGTTTCAAAGGCGTTACCGAAATACGATTTTGTTTCAACGCCTGAATATCAGTGCCCGGGCGGAAGATGCCGTTTCGCTCGCCGAAGCGAAGCCAATAATATGGGAATCCGCGGCCATCGGCCCGCTCCTCGACCTGCACGTTGAAGGCTAGATTGCCCTGTGCGGTCACTTCCGCTCCGTCGACCTCGTCGGGACGACAGTTCGGAAAGTTCAGATTGAGGAACGTCCCGTCAGGCAAATCGACAGTCATTAGCTTGTTGAGCAAAGCCGGCGCATGCGTTTCGGCGACATCCCAGGGCACGACGCGGGAGCCATTTTCATAGAGATAGGCTTGGCTCAGCGCAAAGGAACGAACGCCTTGCAGGGTGCCCTCGATGGCACCGGCTATGGTACCGGAATAGGTGACGTCGTCGGCAACGTTCGAGCCGGAATTGACGCCCGAAAGCACCAGATCCGGCTTGACGTCCATCACCTGGCGGATCGCCATGATGACGCAATCCGTCGGTGTTCCCCTGAGCGCATAGTGCTTCTCGGAAACCTTGCGCATGCGCAACGGCTCGGAAAGGCTCAATGAGTGGGCAAGACCGCTCTGGTCCGTCTCGGGCGCGACAACCCAGACATCGTCGGACAGAGTGCGGGCGATACGCTCCAACGCCGCCAGACCTTCGGCATGAATGCCGTCATCATTGGTCAGAAGAATACGCATCGCCCCCCCCGATTATGCTGCTTTTTCTATCCTCTTCAGACCACCCATATATGGCAGGAGTGCGTCGGGGATAGTGACCGAGCCGTCGGCATTGAGATAATTCTCAAGGACGGCGATGAGGCAGCGGCCGACTGCAGTGCCAGAACCGTTCAGCGTGTGAACGAATTTGGTGTTCTTATCGTCCTTGCCGCGGTAGCGGGCGTTCATGCGCCGCGCCTGGAAATCTCCACAGACCGAGCAGGACGAAATCTCGCGATAGGTATCCTGCCCCGGCAGCCAGACTTCGAGGTCGTAGGTCTTGCGTGCGCCAAAGCCCATATCGCCGGTCGAGAGCGTCATGACGCGATAATGCAGGCCGAGGCGCTTCAGCACCTCTTCCGCGCAAGCCGTCATCCGCTCATGTTCGGCAATGGAGCTTTCCGCATCGGTGATCGACACGAGCTCGCACTTCCAGAACTGATGTTGGCGCAGCATGCCGCGCGTGTCGCGGCCGGCGGAGCCCGCTTCCGAGCGGAAGGATGGCGTCAGAGCCGTGAAGCGCAGCGGCAGTTTCTCTTGTTCAAGGATCTCGCCGGAAACGAGATTGGTCAGCGAAACCTCCGCCGTCGGGATCAGCCAGCGGCCGTCCGTGGTCCTAAACGAATCCTCGGAAAATTTCGGCAGCTGACCTGTTCCGAACATCGCCTCGTCGCGTACCATCAGCGGTGCGCTGACTTCGGTATAGCCATGCTCGCTGGTGTGGAGATCAAGCATGAACTGGCCAAGCGCGCGCTCAAGACGAGCAAGTTGCGCGGTCAGCACCGTAAAGCGCGAGCCTGACAGTTTTGCGGCGCGCTCGAAATCCATATAGCCGAGCGCTTCGCCGATCTCGAAATGCTCTTTCGGCTGATGGTTCCAGGTTGGCTTAGCGCCCCAGGCATGCTTGACGACGTTGTCGTGCTCGTCCTTGCCGACGGGCACGTCCTCGAGCGGGATGTTCGGAATGCGCGACAGCGCATCATTGAGCTCGGCCGTCAGCGTGCGCTCTTCCTCTTCCGCAGCCGGAAGCGAGACTTTTAGGTCGGCAACTTCCGCCTTCAGCTTTTCGGCAAGCTCGCTGTTCTTCTGCGCCATCGCCGCACCAATTTCCTTGGACGCGGCGTTGCGGCGGGACTGCATGTCCTGGACGGACTGAATGACGGAGCGGCGCTTCTCGTCGAGCGCTATGAGGCTTTGCGACTGAGGCTCCGCACCGCGCTTTGCAAGCGCTGCATCGAAAGCTTCGGCATTCTCACGAATCCATCTGATATCAAGCATCTTCGTTCCAGGTCGTTTGACGTAAGTATAACTCCGACCGAGGCTTCGGTCGGAGGTCGAAACGGCAATAGCTGGGAAACGAGGCTGAACCTTCCTCGCCTAGACGTCGTCCGTCTTGGTGATCTCGGAAGTCCCGCCACTCTCTTCAAGCGTTTGCCGGCTACGTTGGCGCTCCACGAGTCTCGCCGCGTAGATGGAAATCTCGTAGAGAAGGATCGTCGGCAGTGCAAGGCCGATCTGGGACATCGGATCTGGCGGTGTCAGCACGGCGGCGACGACAAAGGCGAAAACGATCGCGAATTTGCGCTTTTCAGCAAGCCAGGTCGATGTCAGCAAGCCGACCCGCGCCAGCAGCGTCGTAATGACGGGGAGCTGGAAGACGAGCCCGAAAGAGAAGACCAACGTCATGATGAGGCTCAGATATTCCGAGACCTTCGGCATCAGCGCGATACCCACCTGGCCGTCGCCCGGCGTCTGCTGCATCTTCAAGAAGAACCACATGACCATGGGCGTGAAGAAGAAGTAGACAAGTGCGGCGCCCATCAGGAACAAGACGGGGGACGCGATCAGGAACGGAAGGAAGGCGTTGCGCTCGTTCTTATAAAGGCCTGGCGCCACGAATTTGTAGATCTGCGCGGCAATGATCGGAAAAGAGATGACCAGAGCGCCGAACATGGCGACCTTCACCTGGGTGAAGAAGAACTCCTGCGGCGCCGTGTAGATCAGTTCGGACTTCGCGAGATCGAGATGAGCCCATTCGACGGCCCATTTATAGGGATAGACCAGATAATTGAAGAGATGCTTCGCCACTGCGAAACATCCAATGAAGGCAATGAAAAAAGCCACGAGCGACCAAATGAGCCGCGTGCGCAATTCCATGAGGTGTTCGATAAGCGGCTGTGGCTTATCGTCGATGTCACCCGTCATGCCTGGTCCTTCTTCTTGGGCGTTCTAGGCGTCGCCTTGCTGGCTGTCGCAGCGGTACGCTTCCTGGGAGCTGGAGGCGCTTTCTCCACGGCAACAGCGGTCGCGACCTTGCGCTGGGCTCGCTTTGGTTTTTCCGTGACGACGGGCGTCTGGACGGCGGCAGCCGCAACATCCTCGGTCTTGACCGGGGCCTTGGCGCGAGGCTTGCGAGCGGCCTTCGGCTTCTCGGCAGCTTCACTCACGGCGGCCACCGGCTGCGGAACAACTGCTGACATTGCTTCCGGAGCAACCGCCGGCGGCGGATTGCTCAAAGCGGCAGGCATTGCGGACGTGGCCGCAAGTGCTTCCGGCAGGCCGGACGAGACGCCCGGAACCGGCTCAGACGGCAACGGCGTCGCGGCCGGAGCTGCTCTGTCCGGCGTTGCCGCACGCTGCAGATCGGCCTTTATCTCGTTGCCCATTTCCCGCAGCGGGTTCATGGCTTCACGCAGTGAGTTGACCGGATTGAGCTTCTGAGCGTCGGCGATCGTCTGGCGCACGTCGTCCAGATCCGCCTCGCGCATGGCTTCATCAAACTGGGCACGAAAGTCGCCAGCGACCTTCCTGGCCCGCGCCGTCATCTTACCGATTGTCCGCAAGGTCGCCGGCAATTCCTTGGGGCCGATCACCACCAAGGCCACGACGCCAATAACCACCAGCTCGGACCAGCCTATATCGAACATGCAAAGGCTCCTGGGCCTGCGGCAAACCTTTTAGTTTGACGCCTGCCGGACATGATTACTTCGTTTCGTCAGCCTTGTGCTCGACCGTGCGGGACGTCGTCGCCGACGTCGGCTGCGCCGAAGTATCCTCGTCGTCGTTCATACCCTTCTTGAAGCTCTTGATGCCCTTGGCGACGTCACCCATCAGCTCCGGGATCTTTCCACGGCCGAACAACAACAGCGCGATGGCCAGGACGATGAGCCAGTGCCATATGCTTAGAGAACCCATTGCTTTAACTCCCAATTACAGTGTCTTTTCGATGTAAGACGTTTGCGGATGTTTTTCAAACACGAAAATGTAGTACATCCACGCATATCGGGATAGCGAACGCCGATGCGGGCGACCGAACGTCTCCAAGCCGAGAGGATGATTGTTATATTCGCACCCGCTGATGGCGAAAGAGAGACCTGACGTTCCGTTTCGCGAAAATTCTGCCGATGCGATTGCGGTCGCCTTTCAGGAGCCGGCCGATGGTTCAATCGCTTGAGCCGCTCGGTGGCAGGATGCCGAGTTCCTCCAGATCCAGCTGCGTGATCGGATCTTCATCCTCGGTGAGCTCATCACTCATCAATGGCGAGGGAATGTTGAAATTCGCCGGGATACGGCCCGAGAGCAGCCCTGCCCCTTTCAACTCTTCGAGACCAGGCAGATCCCGCAGCTCTTCCAGGCCGAAATGATCGAGGAAATCGCGCGTCGTGCCGAGCGTCACCGGCCGTCCAGGCGTGCGACGACGACCACGGAAGCGGACCCAGCCGGCTTCCATCAGCACGTCGAGCGTACCCTTGGAGGTCTGCACGCCCCTGATATCTTCGATCTCGGCACGCGTGACGGGCTGGTGATAGGCGATAATGGCCAGCACTTCCAGCGCAGCACGGGACAGCTTGCGTACCTCACTTTCATCACGCCGGATCACGAAAGAGAGATCTGCGGCCGTGCGGAAGGCCCAGGCGCCATCCACCTGCACGAGATTGACGCCACGCATCGCGTAATCGGCCTTGAGCTTCTGCATAATGGCTGGAATATCGATGCCACGCGCCACGCGCTCTGCAATGAAAGCTTCGGAAACCGGCTGCGCCGAGGCGAAAACCAACGCTTCGGCGATGCGCTCGGCCTCGCTCAGCAGACGATCGTCCGCATCGGGCGTCTCCGCCTCGTGCCCCACATGCTGCTGTTCGTCGTCCGGTTCCGTCACGCGTTCCCTGCCCTATTCCGCTGCTTCCAGTGACGAATGCTTCGGCCCGCGCCGCATGTAAAGCGGCTGAAACGCGCCTTCCTGACGAATTTCGAGCTGCCCCTCGCGCACCAGTTCGAGCGAAGCTGCGAAAGCGCTGGCGATCGCCGTCGCCCGCTCGCTTGAAGTCGTCATATAGCTCAGCAGATAATGCTCCAGGGCTGTCCAATCGGTAATTTCGCCGATCATGCGGTCAAGGATGACGCGGGCATCGGCGAGCGACCAGACCCGGCGTTTCTCGATCGTCACCTGGGTCACGGCCTGGCGCTGGCGCAGGCTGGCATAGGCGGTCAGGAGATCATAAAGGCTGGCATCGAATGCCGATTGGCGGCGATCCGGAATATGCTCCGGCGCGCCACGCGCGAAGATATCGCGGCCGAGGCGGTTGCGATTGACGAGATCGGTTGCGGCATCGCGCATGGCCTCAAGGCGCTTCAGGCGGAAGGCAAGCGTCGCCGCCATCTCTTCGCCCGTCGGCCCATCTTCCTTGCTCTGCTGCGGGATGAGCAGCTTGGACTTCAAATAGGCGAGCCATGCGGCCATGACGAGATAATCGGCCGCGAGCTCTATACGGATGCGCCGGGCGCTGTCGATGAACTGAAGATATTGCTCGGCAAGCGCCAGAACGGAGATACGGGAAAGGTCGACTTTCTGGGTGCGCGCCAAATGCAGCAGAAGATCGAGCGGTCCTTCAAAGCCGGCAAGATCGACGACAAGCGACGGTTCGTGCGAGCCGCGCTGCGCCTCACCTTCCTGCCAGAGCTTGTCCATCGGCGTTGCCGCCTGCTGAAGCTTGTCCGTGCTGCCGCTCACTCTGTCACCCGTCCGTTCCTCGAAGCCCGGTTTTACGCTACGGCGAAGATCGCGTCGAATTCCGCCCGAACAGAGGCCTCATCAGCCCCGTCATTCCTGCCGAATGCCGCCTCGACCGCCTTGGCCCTTGCCAGCGACGCGCCCGCCAGCGCGGGAACATTGCGAACCACCTCGTGCATCTCGTCCATGACGCCATTGCAGTGCAGCACGATATCGCATCCGCCCGCAACAATATTTGCTGCGCGCTCGCCGATCGTGCCCTTCAGCGCATTCATCGAGGTATCGTCCGACAGGAGCAGCCCCTGGAAACCGATATAGCCGCGGATGATCTCCTCGTTCACCTTGCGCGACGTCGTGGCCGGGTTCTCCGGATCGATATCGGTGAAGACGACATGGCACGTCATCGCCATCAGCTCGTCCTTGAGAGCCACGAAAGGCGCGAAATCATGTGCCTCCAGCTCCGCGCGCGGAACCGAGACAACGGGCAGTTCGTGATGCGAATCGGCAAAGCCGCGGCCGTGGCCGGGCATATGCTTCATCACTGGCAGCACGCCGCCGGCTTTCAGGCCTTCCGCGGCAGCGCGCCCCATCTCCGTCACCGTTACCGGATCGGAGCCATAGGCGCGATTACCGATGACGTTGCTCGATCCCTCCACAGGCACGTCCAGTACCGGCAGACAATCGACATTGATACCAAACTTCAGCAAATCGAAGGCGTGGAGCCGCGACATCAGCCATGCAGCACGCAGGCCTCGTTCGCGATCCTGGCGATAGATATCGCCGAGTGCCTGCCCCGAGGGATAATGTTGCAAGATTGGCGGACGGATACGCTGCACCCTGCCGCCTTCCTGATCGATGAAAACCGGCGCGTCACGGCCGACGCTATCACGAAGAGACGCAACGAGATCGGCGATCTGCGCCGGCTCGGAAATATTGCGTCCGAACAGGATGAAGCCCCAGGGCTGCTCCCCCTGATAGAAGGATCGCTCTTCGGGGGTGATGGTGTGGCCGCTACAGCCAAGGATCATGGATTTCGATTCGGTCATATCCGAATCATAAGGCTTGCGCCGGGAAATGCGAGTGACGTCAAGCGGAGATGCACAGGAACAGCGCGCTCCAAATGAAAACGGCGAGCCGATGCTCGCCGTTTTCCAAGTTTCATATCTGATTTTACTTCGAAATCAGGCAGGTGCCGCCGGCGGCGCGGTAGCGCGTGCAGATGGCAGCGGCATCATCCTTCGAGCCGGCGACGACGCGGACGCGATAGTATGTGCCCTTGCCGGCGATATCGGCCTTGCGAATCTCCAGAGGATGGTTGCCGATGACGCTGGCGAACTTGACCTTGAGGTTTGCCTGCGACTTCTGCGCGTCAGCCTCGGTCGGCAGGGATGCGATCTGCACACCGTAGGCGCCGCCGCTTGCAGCGGAGGTGGCAGCCGGAGCTGCAGCCGCCGGGCTAGCAGATGCGACCTGCTTCGGCTGGGCCTTGGGCTGAGCCTGGGCTTCCTGGGCCGGAGCAGCCGTGTTCGCCTTGGCGGCGGGCGCCGGACGTGCCGTCGGAACCGGGTTCGTCTTGACGACGCGGATCGGCGTGCTCTCGGCGCTGGCGGCATCGGTATCATCCGACTGGTTTGCGGCAGGGGCATTTGCTGGAGACGGACGCGAACTGGTGGATGCGACCGGATTGTTCGCCGGCTTGGCGGCCGCAGTCGTCGTATCGGCAACCGGCTCGTCGCGCGGTACCAGCGAACCATCCGCCTTGACGATCATCGTGCGCACCTTGCGCGGCGAGACCGACGGCACCTGTTCGTCGTTGTTGGCGGCGACATTGGTGTTGCCGCCATTCTGGTTCGGCAGCAGGCGTGGATCTTCGGTTTCACCGACCGGCGTCGGCGTGACCTGATCGCCGCTTCCGTCATCCGGAGATACGGCTTCGGGAATCAGCGTCTTCTGGACGACATCGACAGGCTGCTCGTTGGAGGAGACAAGCTCCTTCTGCTTCGGCGCCGCTGTGCTGTCGCCGGCAACGCGGTCGTAGACGGCCTTGTCCTGATTCGGAACGACAGTGCCGCCTGGATTTTCCGGAGCGACCTTTACCGGATCGCTGTCGGCTGCAATCACGCGCGGCTCACCCGAGAAGCTGGAGATCGGCGCGCCGTGACGGATCCAGCTGTAGGCGCCGTAAGCACCGACGCCAAGAACCACGATGACAGCGGCAGTCGTCACCATTCCACGAACGGAGCGAACCGGGCGACGGTTGGCCGCAGGGTTCAGCGTCATCCTGGCGACATTCTCGACAGGCGTCGCGGCTTCGCGATAGCTGCGGCGGAAGTCCTCTTCCAGTGCACGCTCGAACTCGTCGAACTCTTCGATCGGCTGCTTTGCGACTGGCACGGCAGGCTGGGCAGCTGCATTCTTCGACCAGGAAGTGGCGGCAGCGGCACCACCAAGTGCGGCCGCAACAGCCGGCTTGATCGGCTCAGGTGCTGCTTCCTTGGCCGGAGTACCGAGCAGGCTCGCCATTTCCGAATCAAGATCGAAATCAAATTCCGACGGCACCGCGATCGGCTCCTCCGGCTCGATTGCCGGCAGATGCGGAACATGGGAACCCTCGAAGGTTTCGACACGCTCCTCCGTCTCGGCGATTTCCGTGGGATCAAACGGCAGTGGCTGATCGGCTTCGAACACCGGCGCGGCCGTAGTCGCTGCAGGCGCGGCATTTACGGCAGACGTTTGGATAGGCTGCACGGGCTGGGGCGCTGCAGCGGCAAATACCGGAGCAGCAGGCGCAGGCGCAACGGGCGTTGCTCGGGAAAGGGCAGGCTCCGCCATCGGAGCGGCGGGAGCCGACTGCCGTGCGGCAGAAGACTTATCGGCCTCAGCGAAATCGAGACCCGCGAGTTCCATTTCGATATCGGCCAGATCGAATTCGAAGTCCTGATCAGTGAAGGGATCTTCCGCACCGAAGGTAATCGGCTTTGCCTCTTCGCGCTGTGCTACAGGGGCCGGAGCGACCGGCAGCTCTGCAAGCTCCGAGAAGGAGGCGCTGAAATCTTCGAAAGCTGGCTCTTCCTTAGCAACCGGCGCATCGGTCTTGGATGGAACCGAATAGCGATTCACATCGGCCAGGAGGGCATCGATCTCAGCCGAAAGCGCGGCCGGATCGGCCTTGACCACCTTTGGCGGCTCGGGCGCACGAAAGACGGCCGGAGCCGGCTGGGATACGGCAGGCTGAGCGACTGGCTCCGGAGCGTGTGCAGGCTCCACACGGTCGAACGCCTCGAAATCGACGGCGCTATCGAACAGCGCTTCGTCGGAAGCGGCCTTCGGTGCGGGGACAGCAGCCGGCGTGAATTGCTCACGCGGGGCAGCCGGGGTTGCCAGCGTAAAGTTGGCAAGCGGCAGCCTTATGGTGGCGGCAGCCGATTGCGGCGTCGGCTTCAGCACCGGAGCAGCCGGTTGCGGCTCGACGGACACGGGCTTTTGCGCCGGCTGCAAAACCGGCGCGATCGACATTTCGAGCTCGTCGATCAGATCGCGAGCACCGATCGTCGGCTTGATCGGAGCCACGAGCTGCGGAACAGGCTCTTCGAACTTCGGCCCTTCAAACTTGGGCTCAGCCTTTACCGGCTCAGCTGGAAGAGCCGCCTGCTCATGGCTCGGCGGCGACACCTGCTCCGCCGGAGCCGAAATGTCATTTGCCGGACTCATTCGCGGCGTATCGTACCGCTCGAATTCGCGAAGAAGCTCGTCTTCGAGGTTGAAGGCAGGGTCCTGCCGTTGAACCGGAGCATTCTCCTGAGCAGCGGGGCGCGGCTCGAAACCTACGATACGAGCAAGTTCCGCAAGCGGATCATCATCCGCAAAGAACTTGTCGTTTCCGCTTGCGCGATACGCGAACTGTTTTTCTGCCATCACCCGTTCCACTCGAAAACGCTTCAACTGATGCCAGCGTAATGTGGGTAAATGGTGACGTTTATCGCATTTCGTCCGGTGCAGCGGTCCCGGTTATACCAAGACCCGACTTCAAAACCGACGCGACAGCGTACACCAGCCCAAGTCTGGCAATGCTCAATTCTCGGTTCTTATCGTTAACAAAACGTAATTCCGGTAAATCTTTACCTTTATTCCAGTGTCCGTGGAAGGAACTGGCCAAATCGTAAAGATAAAAAGCGATGCGATGCGGCTCTTGAGACTGAGCTGCAGCTTCGATGATTCGCGGGAATTCCGCAATCTTCGCAACCAACTGCAATTCAGCAGGATCAGAGATCGCGCCGACGACAGCTTTCGACAGATCGAGCGAGGCTATATCGAGATCCGGGAAGGCTTCCCTGGCCTGACGGAAGACCGACATGCAGCGGGCATGAGCATACTGCACGTAGAAGACCGGATTGTCCTTCGATTGCTCAGTGACCTTGGCAAAATCGAAGTCCAATGGCTCTGAATTCTTCCGGTAAAGCATCATGAAGCGCACCGAATCGCGGCCGACCTCATCGACGACTTCGCGCAGGGTGACGAAATCGCCCGAGCGCTTCGACATCTTCACCGGCTCGCCATTCCGATACAGTTTGACGAGCTGGCACAGAAGCACCGTAAGCTTCGCAGCACCATCAGAAACGCCGCGGGCCACCGCCTCCAGCCGCTTGACGTAGCCGCCATGATCCGCGCCGAGGATGTAGATCATCTCGTTGAAGCCGCGGTCGAACTTGTTCTTGAAGTAAGCAACGTCGGCGGCAAAATAAGTATAGGAACCATCGGACTTGATCAGCGGACGGTCGATATCGTCACCCACTTCCGTCGAGCGGAAGAGCGTCTGCTCACGATCTTCCCAGTCTTCCGGCAGCTGCCCCTTCGGCGGCGGCAGCGCGCCCTTGTAGACATAGCCCTTGAACGTCAGATCATTGATCGCGGTGCGGATCAGTGCCGCACCATTGGCATGCAGGGTGCGCTCGGAGAAGAATACGTCGTGATGAACGTTCAGCGCCTCCAGATCTTCCCTGATCATTGCCATCATCGCATCGATGGCGCGCTCCTTGACGATCGGAAGCCATTGCTCTTCCGGCATGCCCCGCAGCTTGGTGCCGAATTCCTTGGCGAGCGCTTCACCGACCGGAACGAGATAATCACCGGGATAAAGGCCCGGCGGTATCTCGCCTACCTGCTCGCCCAGCGCCTCGCGATAGCGAATAAAGACGGAGCGTGCGAGCACGTCGATCTGCGAACCGGCATCGTTGATGTAATATTCCTTGGTGACCTCATAGCCGGAGAAGGCCAGCAGGTTTGCCAGCGCATCGCCTACGACGGCGCCGCGGCAGTGGCCGACATGCATCGGCCCGGTCGGGTTGGCCGAAACATATTCGACATTGACCTTCTGCCCCCCGCCGAGCTTGGAACGGCCGAATTTTTCGCCTTCCGCGATCATCGTGGACAGCAGCCGCTGCCAATAGCCGACCGAAAGACGGAGATTGATGAAGCCAGGGCCGGCCACCGAAACCTCGGCGACATCAGCATCTTCCTTCAGCTTGGCGACGATGATTTCGGCAAGCGCACGCGGATTCGTGCCAAGCGGCTTGGACAGAACCATGGCCGCATTGGTGGCGACATCGCCGTGAGTTGCATCGCGAGGCGGCTCTACGCCGATACGTCCGAAATCGAGCTCAGATCGCTTTTCCCGCACAATATCAATTTGTTCGAGAGCGTTCTTAATTCTTACTTCGAAGTCGGTGAAAAGGTTCATCATATCGTCCACGCATTAGCTTCGCGAGCCGCTATCGGCCCGACGCCGCCGCTGCCTACCGCAAATCGGGAGTCTGGTCAAACAGGCGCTTGTGGGCGCTGATGGCGTAAGTGTCCGTCATGCCGGCGAGATAGTCGCCGACATGCCTTGCCTTGGGGGCGATCGCCAACCCGGCAATATGATCGACCCAGTAATGGCTCTGCATCTCCCTGGGATTTTCCATATAGGCGTGGAAAAGGTCCGTGACGATCTGCGCCGCGCCGGCACGGATGCGCATGATGTCGGGATGACGGTAGATGCGCTTGAACAGCATCTGTTTGATCAGCTTGTCGGTTTCGGCCATCTCGGGCGAGAAGGTCGCGATGATCCGCCCGGCAGCCCGAATGTCGGCCACATTGCGGGGCTTGATTTCAGCGAGCGCCTGCTGCGAAACGGCGATCACATCCTCCACCATGCGGGTGATCTGCCGGCGCATGATTTCGTTCGTGAAGCGACTCGCCTCCAGATGCGGATAACGTGCCCTCACCTCGGTCATCAGCTTGGCAAGAAACGGCACCTCCTCCAGCATGTCGAACGTCAAATAGCCGGAGCGCAAGCCGTCATCGATGTCGTGCGTATTGTAAGCGATGTCATCCGCGATGGCGGCGACCTGCGCTTCAAGGCTGGCATAGGAGGCGATTTCGAGGTCGTGGATCTCGCAATAATCGAGGATCGGCCGCGGCACCGGACCTTGGATGCCCTTGCCATCAGGCGTCATCAGCGGTCCATTGTGCTTCACCAGGCCCTCAAGCGTTTCCCAGGTGAGGTTGAGTCCGTCGAAATCAGCATAACGGCGCTCAAGCTTGGTGACGATGCGCAGGGATTGGGCGTTGTGATCGAAGCCGCCATAGGGCAGCAGCACCTCATGCAGTGCATCCTCGCCCGTATGACCGAAAGGCGTGTGGCCGAAATCGTGGACAAGTGCCACCCCCTCCGCCAGATCCTCATCCAGCTTCAGGGCTCGCGCCAGGGCGCGGGCGATCTGCGCCACCTCGATCGTATGCGTCAGCCGAGTGCGGTAATGGTCGCCATCCTGAGCGATGAAGACCTGCGTCTTATGCTTCAGCCGCCGGAAGGCGGTCGCATGGACGATCCGGTCGCGGTCGCGCTGGAATTCGGAACGTGTCGGGCTCGCCCCTTCTTCGTAGAGCCGTCCGCGCGATTCCCAGGGATTCGTTGCATAGGCTGCCTTTTCCCCGTATCCGAAACCCAATGCATGCGTATCAATCGTCATTATCAATCCATTTCCGGCATTTGGCTCCCGCACCGCCATCGGCGCGACAGTCGTTTCCCTGCAATCGGTCCCTGCCCGTGCCCGGCAATGCGGACATATGTCCGCTCTTCCTACATCCTGGCCCATTGACGCCGCTTTGCGGCCTTCATACCTATAGACAAGAAAACAGCAAAATGGCGTCTGGCTCAACCAGGAAACCATAGCTGTCGCCGGCCTGACTTTCATGTTAAAGGCTACGAATATCAGCCGTTTGAAAGTTTGACGGCTTAATGGTTCTCTCCGGATCTTGACCCCGGCAGGAGGAAGATATGACTGAGACAAGTGTTACCCTATCGGATGCCGCGGCCAAGCGAATCGCTGCTATCGTCGGCGCGGATGCCGGAAAGCGCGCTCTTCGCGTCGCTGTCGAAGGCGGCGGCTGTTCGGGTTTTTCCTATAAATTCGATCTCGTCGAAGGACCCGAAGCTGACGACATCATTGTCGAAAAGAACAATGCGACGGTCCTGATCGATCAGCTGTCGCTGGTCTATATGGCAGGCTCGGAGATCGATTTTGTCGACAATCTTCTCGGCCAATCCTTTCAGATCAAGAATCCGAATGCGGTCGCAAGTTGCGGCTGCGGCACAAGTTTTGCCATCTGATCCTCACTCAGCTTTTCCACAGTTTGATGACCGGCCAGGAGCCTTCGCTTCGGGCCGGTTTTCATATGGGCTGTAGTCAAGCCGATTGGCTGCGGATACAACAGGGCGAAGCAAAGGAATGAGCCGCCCATGAAAATCGCCACCTGGAACATCAACGGCGTCAAAGCGCGTATCGAGAACCTCTGCCAGTGGCTGAAGGACTCGAACCCGGACATTGTCTGCCTGCAGGAGATCAAGACCGTCGATGAAGGATTTCCCAGGCTGGAGATTGAGGCGCTCGGCTACCATGTCGAAACGCATGGGCAGAAAGGCTTCAACGGCGTTGCGATTCTCTCGAAGACCAAGCCGGATGAGGTGACGCGCGGCTTGCCAGGTGACGATAGCGACGAACAGGCTCGCTTCATCGAAGCGGTGTTCTCCGTTGAAGGACACGGCGCCTTGCGGGTCTGCTGCCTTTATCTGCCGAACGGCAATCCGGTCGATACGGAAAAATACCCCTACAAGCTCGCCTGGATGGAGCGCCTGCGCAAATTCGCCCTGGAGCGCCTGGCCCTTGAAGAGCCCCTGATACTCGCCGGCGACTACAACGTCATCCCCGAGCCGCATGATTGTTTCGACCCCAAGGTCTGGGAGAGCGACGCACTCTTCCTGCCGCAGACGCGTCAGGCTTTCCGCCAGCTCGAACATCTCGGCTTTACCGATGCGGTACGTGCGACGACGGACGCGATCAAGCTTTACTCATTCTGGGATTACCAGGCCGGCGCCTGGCCAAAAAACAACGGTATCCGCATCGATCACCTGATGCTGTCACCAGAGGCAGCCGATCGCCTCACCGGAACGGCAATCGAGAAGCATGTGCGCGCCTGGGAAAAACCTTCCGACCACGTCCCCGTGGTCGCTCACCTAGATTTCAGCAATTAAGCTTCAATCCCGATCGGGAAAAGTTACCCGTCTCTTCCGGACGGAAGCCCGATGCAATGCCAATCAATCGGGGCCTGCAACATCGAGCTGATGAGCCATGGAAACGGCCACGCGGCGGTCGTTCTCATTGGCGATGGAGAAGGCCTGCTCCTGCATGTCTTCCATCCAGCTACAGTCCTTCGGCTTGCACTTGTCGAGTGCCGCCGTCATGAAGGCCAGACCGCGAATGGATTGCCCCTCCTGGAACAAGAGATTGCCAAAAACGGCCATGGCGCCCGGATGGCCGCTCTTGCGCGCCTGGTTCAGCCATTTCTTGGCCTGCTGAACGTTGGTGGCGCCGCCCTCGCCTGATAGCATCATCTGCGCCAGCTGGAACTGCGCCTCCGGCACGCCGAAGGTGGATGCCACCTGGAAATAAAGCTGGCGGGACTGATTGAGGTCGATCTTTACGGGGCTATTGGGAATGCCGCTTTTGTAGTAGCTCGCAAGCGCCAGCAGCGCGTTGATGAAGAAACCGGTGTCTTCCGAACCCGGCTCCACGCCCTGCTGGGCGATCTCGCTATAGATCTTGAAAGCTTCGAAATCGTTCTGCGTCACGCCATCGCCATCGGCATACATGTTGGCTAGAGCCCAGCGGGAGCCGGTATGACCCTTTTCGGCGGCATACCGATAGGCTTCGACCGCCTCTTCCTTCTGCCCGTTCTTATAGGCCTTGAAGCCGAATTTGAAGAGATCGAACGGACCCGATTCCTTGGTGACGCCGGCATTGATGTCGAATGCTTTGGCTTGCCCTGCCAGCACCACCGCAGTGGCAAGAGACAGGCTGAGCATCATAACTCTCGCTGATATGAACTCGGACTTAAACATAACAGTCGATTTCTTTCGCTCCATTCGGACCTGTTACGGCGCTTGCACAAACGCCGCCAGTTTCACGAATGTTTTCCCTGATGGCGCACGAGACTGGACCGCCCTTCGAGAGGGCGGCTCCTGTGGCGTCCAACCGATGCTGTTTGCCACATTTGCGAGCATAGCTTGCAATTATGTCCAAACCAGCATTTGTCCGGCCGCGATCACGCCCCGCCGCCGAAGCAGCGTTCGCAATCGTCTTCCGATAATGGAAATCAAAGATCGTCCGGCTGACGACTTCCCTTGGCAGACAACGATTTTTCCCCCGCGTCGGAAGCATCATGGCTCCGATCCCAGATTTTTGCTTATGCCAAAGTGGAAGTTCACCCATCAACCGCTTACGCACTTTCTATAAGGCTTGCCCCTATGCCTGCGTAATCGCTGCTCCCCATTTGTGGCGGGAAATGGACAAATTGTAATCTCATCACGTGGCTGCAATGTCTTGAAATAGAGTGTTGCTAATTCGTCACAAAAATTTTATCGGACTTAAGATTTCTTTAACCATAAATCAGGCAGAAGGCCCGGTTTACGCTCCACTTTTCCCGCTCCTATGAAAAACGTCGCGAAACCCGTGAGAGCTCGCGACGCTGATTAAGAGATGAAGGATCGGCAGATAAGCTCCTTCAATATAAGGGTTTATCGTCAGAAGCTGACTTTCACCGATGTCTGAAGAGCGGCGACCAGGTCGTTTCCATAGCTATAGGTCGCATCATCGCCATAGGTGCCGCCGCCGCGTGTGATCGTTCCGGACTTGCCACTGGTCATCAGGCCGAGAGCGCCGCCGAAATTGAACTGAACATGCTCGGTCGCCTTGTAGGCAACGCCTGCGCCAAGGGTCCACGTATCAGAGTTCATGCCATAGCCATCGCTTGTGCCGCGATCCCAGGTCAGGCTGACGGCACCGCTCCATTTGTCATTGAACTTGTGTCCAATGCCGCCGGTAATAGTCCAGCCGTCCTTGTACAACAGGTCAAGCGAGGTCAGCTCGGTTGGACCATTAGCCCGGCAGGAAATGCTGCGCGTCGAGGTCGGGCAAAAAGCGATGCTCTGCAGAAGGCTCCAGTTTGTCCACTTGACCGAACCGAAAGCGAGCCAGTCCGGCGCGATGCCGGTCTGTATCTTCCACTCGAGCGAATCGGGCGCATCGGCGGAACCGAAAACGGAGGTGACCTTGCCCGCAAAACCGGGACGGACGGGCGGCGGCACCTCGGTTAGGTCAACCGTGCCCTTCAGGTTGTCGTACTTGACCCGGCTGTTGTAGACGAGGCTGGTGCGGAAGGCATATTCCGGAATTTCATAGGCAACGCCTGCACGCCAGCCCCAGCCATGATCGTCGATGTCAAGCGAGCCCATGCCGTTGTAAATGGCGGAAATTGGAGCCGGCGTAGCATATACGAGGCGTGACTTGTAACCGCTGACTTCCTGATAGAAGCCGCCGCCGATCAGGCGCAGCTGGCCTGGGCCTGCGTCGAACTTGTACGAGCAGGTGGCCGAATAGTTATTCGTCGTCAGCTTGACCTTGGTTTCGTCGTTTGCACCAGCCCAATTCACGCCTTCGTTCAGATGTGCGCCAAAGGGCTGCGAATAGTCGGCCATGCAGTCGATATTGTCGGTAATGCCGATCTTGAAGCCGACATAAGGGATTGCGAAATTTTCGGACGGATCGTTCGAACGGCTACGATTATTGAGATTGCCGTTGGCCGGATTGATATCCTTCGCGTTCTTCAGCTTGCGGTCCGGCATGACATAGGTAACACCCGACTCGAAAGCGTAGCGGCCCTTGTCGAAGAGTAGATCGATGTCATAGCCGCCACGATCAAGGCCGCCCGCAAAGGCAGCGCTGGCAAAAGACGAGCTAATAACGAGTGTAAGTGCGCTCCTCAGCGCAACAGAAAATGCCATTGTATCTCCCCCACATGTGCATTCAGTGGCTTGATTGTTGCGATGATCGCGTGAATTGGCAATGTGGCGCACAAGAGCACCGGCCATGTAAGAGAGCGATTGATTTACGTAAGAAGACGAACCCCGCCTCTCAAAATCTCTTGGCGTAGGTGATTTTTTCTTCCGAAACAGCATTTTCGAGCCCCAGAGAGATTTTCATTCTTCACAGCAACAATTCTGTTACAATATGACAACAGTTTTGCTTTTCGATTGTATCAAGCACTTTATGAGTAATCTGTTTCGCCTGTGCGAAACTGGCGGCGGACCTGGGACGTTAGATCCGATCAATCCCATCGAATCGAGGGAAATAAACAAAAGGCACGCGCGAACACCGCGTGCCTTTTTCGATCCCAGACATCTACTTCCTCAAGCGAATCGCGATTTCTCAGCTTCGCTTCTTGTGCTTCTCATCTTTGATAGCACGCATGTCCTAGCCGGCTTCGCTTACCCGGGCCAGCGCCACCTTGAGGCTTGCTTGCTGCCCCTCGAGTTCGCCAAGACGCTCGCGCTCGGCAGCGACGACGTCCGGATTGGCATTGGCAACGAACTTCTCGTTCGAAAGCTTGCCAACAATGCGGGCGATCTCCTGGTCGTTCTTGGCAATTGCCTTTGCGAGACGCGCCTTCTCGGCCGAGAGATCGATGAGGTTGCCGAGCGGGAGGCAGACGGTCGCCTCGCCGATGACGATCTGGGCGGCACCCTTGGGTGCGGTATCGGCTAGCGAAACCGATTCCACGCGCGCCAGCCGCTTGATGGCGGCGTCATGACGGAACAGGCGCTCGCGCGTCAGGCTGTTGGCATCGACAACGACCAGCGGTGCCGTTGCAGCCGGCGGCACGTTCATTTCCGAGCGAACGGAACGAATGCCGGAGACCAGATCGATCAGCCAATTGATTTCATCGGCGGCGACATTGTCGGCATAGGACGGTGCCGGCCAATCCGCATGGCAGATCAGGCCGTCGCGTTCCCTGCCCTCGCCCGCCGTATGAGCCCAGAGCTCCTCGGTCATGAAGGGCATGAATGGATGCAGCAGCTTGTAGGTCTCTTCGAGCACATAGGCTGCACAAGATTGTGCCTCCGCCTTGGCGCCTTCATCTTCGCCATTAAAGATCGGCTTCAACAGCTCGAGATACCAATCGCAGAACTGGTTCCAGATGAAGCGATAGAGAGCGCCTGCCGCATCATTGAAGCGGAAGCTTTCCAGCGCCTCGGTCACGTCACGCTCTGCACGCGCCAGCTCCGTCAGGATCCAGCGGTTGACGGTGAGCTCTGCGGCTTCCGGCACGAAATGCGGATCGCTCTTGGCGCCGTTCATTTCGGCAAAGCGCGTCGCGTTCCAAAGCTTGGTGCCGAAATTACGGTAGCCGGCGATACGGGCAGGATCGAGCTTCACGTCGCGACCTTGTGCGGCCATGATCGCCAGCGTGAAGCGCAGCGAATCGGCACCGTACTGATCGATCAGCTCAAGAGGATCGATGACGTTGCCCTTGGACTTCGACATCTTCTGCCCGTTCTTGTCGCGCACCAGGGCGTGAACATAGACCGTGTTGAACGGCTCGACAGGCTCACCACTCTCGTCCTTCATGAAATGAAGGCTCATCATCATCATGCGGGCAACCCAGAAGAAGATGATATCGAAGCCGGTGACGAGGACGTTCGTCGGATAGTAGCGTGCCAATTCCGGCGTCTCATCCGGCCAGCCGAGCGTCGAGAAAGGCCAAAGCGCCGACGAGAACCAGGTGTCGAGCACGTCTTCGTCGCGCGTCAGGATTTCGCCTGGCTTGAAGTTCTCCAGCAGGTCCTCGACATAGGCCTTCATCGGCCCTTCATGCGAAAGATAATGCTGGATCGCGGCCTGCAGTGCCTCTTCCTCGGTCTTTTCGACGAAGACCTGGCCATCGGGACCGTACCAGGCCGGAATCTGATGGCCCCACCACAGCTGACGGGAAACGCACCATGGCTGGATGTTTTCCATCCAATCGTAATAGGTCTTATCCCAGCTTTTCGGAACGAGCTTCGTGCGCCCTTCGCGGACAGAGGCGATCGCCGGTTCGGCGAGCGTCTTGGCGTCGACATACCACTGTTCCGTCAGGCGCGGCTCGATCGGCACGCCGCCACGGTCGCCATGCGGAACCATGTGCTTGTGTGGCTCGATCTTGTCCAGCAGGCCCGATTCTTCGAAAATGCGGACGATGATCTTGCGCGCCTCGAAGCGGTCCTTGCCTTCCAGCTCGTCCCAGGCCCCGTGCAGGGCTGCAGGGTTGTCGAGACCTTCAAGGAAATCCTCGTTGTCCTTAATGGTGATGGTTGCTTCCGGCGTCAGAATGTTGACAACGCGCAGGCCGCGGCGCTTGCCGACGTCGAAGTCGTTGAAATCATGCGCAGGCGTCATCTTGACCGCGCCCGTTCCGGCCGTCGGATCCGGATATTCGTCGGCAACGATCGGGATGCGGCGACCGACGATCGGCAGGATGACATGCTTGCCGACGAGCGGCCTGTAGCGTTCGTCTTCCGGATTAACGGCAACGCCGGTATCGCCGAGCATGGTTTCGGGACGCGTGGTGGCGACAACGAGATAATCGCGCGTTTCCCACTCCGTCGGCTTACCCGCTTCGTCGAAGGCGATCGGATGCTGATAGGTAACGCCCGGTTCCAGCGGATAACGCAGGTACCAGAGATTGCCGTTGACCTCGTGCTGCTCGACTTCGATGTCCGAAATCGCGGTCAGCATCTTCGGATCCCAGTTGACCAGCCGCTTGTCGCGATAGATCAGACCTTCCTTGTAGAGCGTGACGAAGACCTCGAGAACGGCCTTAGACAGGCCCTCATCCATGGTGAAGCGCTCGCGCGACCAGTCGCAGGAAGCGCCGAGGCGCTTCAGCTGGTTGAAGATCAACCCGCCGGACTCGTCCTTCCACTCCCAGACCTTCTGGATGAAGGCTTCGCGCCCCATCTTGTGGCGATCCGGCTGCTGCCGTTCGGCGAGACGGCGTTCGACGACCATCTGCGTGGCGATGCCGGCATGGTCCATGCCCGGCTGCCAGAGAACGTCCTTGCCGCGCATGCGCTCGAACCGCACCATGATATCCTGCAGCGTGTTGTTCAGCGCATGGCCCATGTGCAGCGAACCGGTCACGTTCGGCGGCGGTATGACGATCGTGAAGGTTTCCGCGCCCGGCTTGGCGTTCGCGCCGGCGCGAAAGGCGTCGGCCTCATCCCATTTTTGGGCGATCTTCGGTTCGACGGTGGCGGAATCATATGTTTTGTCGAGCATTTTAGGACCGGATCTAGAGGACTGGGTGATGCGGGTTGTAAATAGGATGGCTGTGGGCAAGTCAATAAAAAAGCCGCCCCGGAGCCCGGAGCGGCGGATCGGCTACCCGAAGCTCAGGCTTGTCAGCGGCGCGAACCGCGAGCCACCCTTTCAATTTCCTCACGCACGAGGCGCTCCACAAGGGTCGGCAAGTTATCGTCGAGCCATTCCTGCAGCATCGGGCGCAGCATCTCCTGGGCCAACTCGTCAAGGGAGCGGCGCGGACCGCCGTCGACGATGGCGGCCAACTCCTCGAAGGAGCGGGAAACCTGTGCGCCGGCGGCTTCCGACAGCAGTGGAGACACAGACACGGCCTGGGCCGATGGGGGGGGCGCTTCCACTTCCATGGCAACGGCTGGTTCCGGCGCCTCAAAAATAGGGGCCTCGACGGGTGCTGCGACCTGAGGCGCCGTAGAAGCAACCATTGGCCTCTGCGCTTCCATCTCAGGTTCACCCTCGGCCACCGCCCGCATAACAGGCTGAGCGACCGGTGCGGCGACATCTGCAATGGCCTGTCTCAGAGGGACATCGTCGATCGGCTCGACGTGTACCTCGGCGAGGCGTGCGGCTATGGCCGGCGGCAGCTCGCGCGGCTGCGGCTCCCGCCCGGCATTCAGCAAGGCGGCGGTATTGCGTTCGGACGCAGCGCGCACGCGCGCGGCAACATCGGCCAGCGACAGACCACGGCCTGCAGCTTCCGGCTCGACAGCGGGCACCTGCGAATTTGCCGCAACGAAACGCGGATCCTGCTCGGCAGCGCGTGCGCGATCGGCGGCGGCGAATTCTTCATCCACAGTCAAAGGAATGTCGTCGTCACGCACGCCGGAGCCGGCAAAATGCGTCACGGGGGTCGGCTTGGCACCTACGGGTTCGTTGCTTTCGATGATCCTGCGGATCGACGCCAGAATTTCTTCCATGGACGGTTCACGCACTACATTTGGCTGAGCCATATTCATCCCCGTTTTCCCATATTCGACGACCGGAAACTCGCACCATAAACTCGCCAGGCGGCACCCGAATCAGGGCCACCCTAGATGACTGTCTTCGGGAACAAAATCACCTGAAAAGCACTAAACCCGGTGATGCACAGTTTTGTTACGATCACGACGAATCGCTCTGCTAAGCGTGATTCTGCCACAGGGCGGGACAATAAAAAACAGGCACCCGAAGGCGCCTGTCGCAAGCTCAATCATCGGACCTTCACGAAATCAGAAGACGAATTCCTTGGCCTTGGCAAAGCCCGGCAGCGGCTTGATCGAGGCGTTGAAGAAGACATTTTCCGAAAACGCACCGCGTTCGCGCATGAAAACAGTGGCGCGGGCGGCATGGCCGTAGCCGATAACGGTGATAAGGCGGCCATCTTCGCCGAGCTGGTCCAGCAGGCCCTGCGGCAATTGTTCGATCGAACCGTTGAGGAAAATCACATCATAGGGTGCATCGGCGGCATGCCCCTTTTCAAGGTCACCGCCAACGACGGTCACATTGTCGTAGCCAAGCGCGGCAAGATTAGCCTTCGCCTGAGCCGCAAGCTCCTCGTTCGATTCAAGCGCGATAACCTTACCGGCGAGAAGCGACAAGACGGCGGACACGTAACCCGTACCGCAGCCGACATCGAGAACCTTGTCATTCTTAGTAATGGCGCCGAGCTGCAGCAGCTTTGCAAGTGGGGAGGCTTCCATCAGGAAACGGCCAGGAGCGACCTCGATATCGCAATCGACATAGGCCAGGAGCTTCGACTTCTCCGGTACGAAATTTTCGCGCGGCACGGCGAAAAATGCATTCAACACGGAATGGGAGGTGACATCCGTCGTCCGGATCTGGTTCTCGACCATCTTCACGCGCGCTGCTTCGAAATCCATCTTATCCTCTTGCGCCCTTGGTGCCAGAACGACCTGGCTCTGCTTTCTGTTACGCGTGTCTTAATCGCCTGACGCCGCGCTTTCAAGGCATTGCGGCAACAGCCGCAGAGATTCATGGCGAGGCGTCGCCGACGAACAACAATTGACATCCGCAAATACAAGTCAGCTGCAAGTCAGCGCCCCCACATCCGGGATATGCAACATCTTGCGGATCCGCCATGCTCCGGACCGAGACACCCGTTAGCAAAATGTTAACTTCGCGCGACCACGCTTCAATGCGTTGGACCCGTGTGGTGACCAATCGACCTTCCGGCCCGAAGCCATTCGGCCCAGATATGAAATTTGAATAGAAGGTGGCTGGGATGCCTGTTTCTCTCGTTCTTTTCGTCGTAACGTCGCTGCCGCTGGTGGTTTTTCTGGCCGCGAGTCTTTCCTCGATGATGTAGGTTTTCCGAATGAGGCTTTCGCTCTTCGCCGCAGCCCTTCTCCTTCTCCTGCCCCAAGTCGCGTTGAGCGAGGAAACATCAAGCGAGGATGAGGCGAAAGACACAGCCCCGATCATCGGACATGTCGTTACCGGAAAGCAGCTCGACGAATGGTGCGAAGAGGACCGAACGCTCGCTTCGGTCTATATTCAGGGCATTCTCGATGAGGCCCAGCGAACGAAGAACCTGACGATCCGGGCCACGAAGCAGACGCCTAAGAACTCGTCGCGCTACGAGCGCTACCTTCAACAGTTCGTGGGCGCTTTCTGTCTGCCGCCCGAGCTCAGCAATACAAAGGCAACGACGATAGCCTGCAAATGGATGGCGGAGCATTCCTGGCAACTGGAGCGGCCCGCCAGTTCTCTGATCGCGCGCGCCTATAAATTCGCCTTTCCATGCCTTGAGGAATAGGCCCGCCAGCAAGGCCCGATATTCCATGCGGCAACGCCGCTGCGGACATGTCCCAAATTTTCGAGCACCAATCCAGGTGACGGCCCTTTCCGCCAATATCGCGAACCGAATGCACAGCGGAGACGCTCTTGCGAAAGAGGATTGCCATCAAGGGAAGAACACCGTGCGCGATACACGAAGGCACAGCCTCGCATCTCCGTTGACAAATACTAAGTACAGCTTATAATTAGCATGCTGAATTTGATTGACCTCTAGTCCAGCAAAAGGCGGCCCAGTTTTTTCCCTAGACTGGACCGCTTTTGCTTTTAATGGATCGCGAATTCACTGGCACATATTCGCCAGGCTGGCGGCTCTTCATAAACCCGAAATCCAAGTTCATCCCACCGCAAGGAAACGCCGTGCCCAGCCGCTAGGGTGAATGCTCCGGCCGCCATCTCGCTTGATCACGGCGTAGCGATCCTTTGCTCGAGGCTTTGATTAGCTGGATGGAACCACCGAAATCATTATAGGCGGTGAATGCGAAGGAAAGCTCAGGGGCAACGATTGCCACAGCCGAAAACACAAAACGAAATCAGATATTTATAAATCAGTTTTGAAAGAGATGGAGGCCTCGCCCGGAATCGAACCGGGGTGCAAGGATTTGCAGTCCTCTGCGTAACCACTCCGCCACGAGGCCATCCGAAAGCAATTTGCGTTGTGGTGGCGCGGATTTAGAATGATCCAAAGAAAACCGCAAGAGGGTTCATTCCGAATCCTGTCCTTTTTTCATTCCGAAAAGATATTTGCTCATGCGGGCGAGCAAAATGCCGACCCCCTCGGCCTTAACGCGCGGCTCGGTTTCAGGCCGACGGGACACGCCCGATATAGACAATCAGAGGCGCCTACCCGACCCTTCATTTGCATCGGCAAAGACCGACCGCAACATGAGGCGCAGCTCCCGACAGCGGGCGAACCCGGATGCTCTGCCAATCGCCCCGAATTATCGCGAACCAACCGGATCTTAGGAGCAAAAGAACATTGCCGATTAGGGGGATCGTCACCCGTCCGAAGGTGCGGTCGATGCCAGCCCATTCAGGTAGGTTATAGGCACCTAAGGTAGATGCTAGAATTAGTACTACCGGTTTGTACGCCACCCACAGACCGGACAGTGCCGCGTCCGACGAGACTACGCCCCCAGTAATGTCGTCGGACGCACCACGGCCAGATAGCTGCAATCGCAACGAGGTGGAATGCCAGACGAGCTGCCATCTTCTCCGCTATAGGATGATGCTCAGTTTTTCCGCCCGACAATTATTTCAACACTCGTGGCTCGGTAAAATGTCTATGGGTCACCGCCCACATCAGGCCGCCGTCGCCTCTAACGCGCGGAGGTGTAGACGCTTTTCTTGTTCGTGGAATAAAGCCTATTCAAGTGCGATCCAACGGCGTTGTGGCCGGGAGGCTCGGCGAATTGCGTCATTTTTGCAACAACGTCGGATTTCAAGTAGTACACATATAGTTCCATACCCTTAGTATCTTGCCAAATCACCGAAGCAGGTTCAGGAAATAGTTCGCGAAGCTTATTACTTCGCACCTACTGATAGGGAACATGAACGGGATGGGGTTGGGCACGTCGTCTTTCGGCGCGATATCTCATGCCCAATCAAGAAAGATTGGAGTTATTATGAACATCAAGAGCCTTCTTCTCGGCTCCGCTGCTGCGCTTGCAGCAGTATCCGGTGCTCACGCGGCTGATGCGATCGTAGCAGCCGAGCCGGAGCCGCTGGAATACGTCCGCATCTGCGACGCATACGGTGCTGGCTACTTCTTCATCCCGGGCACGGAAACCTGCCTCAAGATCGGCGGCAAGGTACGTACCGAAGGTGAGTGGTACAACGCTTACAACCGTGACAGCCATCAGGGCACGCTGTGGCATACCCGCGCCGAACTGAACGTTGATACCGCAACCGACACCGAATACGGTCCGCTGAAGACCGAAACCATCGTTCGCTGGGACTGGAACGATGGCGGCTCCACCTCCACCAACCTGCTGTGGTCTTACATCAGCCTCGGCGGCTTTACGGTTGGTAAGAAGGACTCGCAGTACAACCTGTACATCGGCTACGCCGGCGACGTCATCAACGACGACGTGATCTATGACGGCCCGTACGAACTGAACCAGCTGACCTATGAATATGACGGTGGCAACGGCTTCTCGGCTGTGATCTCGCTTGAAGATTCCAATTCTGCTACGACCGGTTCGGCATCTTATGGTGCAAGCTGGTGGACGGACGACAGGACGAACCACTACGCTCCGGACGTCGTTGCCGGTGCTGGCTTCAAGTCCGGCGCATGGGGCTTCAAGGTTGTCGGCGGTTATGACTCGATCGTCGAAGAAGGCGCTGTCAAGGCTCGTATCGATGCTGACTTCGGCGCATTCACGGCCTTCTTGATGGGCGGCTGGAACACCGACGGCGACAAGCTCAACAAGTATGCCGGCACCAACCAGGACGTCTCCGCCTGCACGGCGCCGAACGGCACCGTCAACGCATCGAAGTGCGGCTGGGGTGACTGGGCTGTCTGGGGCGGCGTCGGCGTTCCGGTCAACGATAAGCTGAAGTGGAACCTGCAGCTTGCTTACAGCGACTCGAAGATCTTCGAAGCAACCACGAACCTGAAGTTCAACCCGGTCAAGAACCTCCTGGTCGAGCCGGAACTGACTTACGTTCACTATGACTATGCCCACGACGACACTGTTTCGGGCATCCTGCGCTTCGAACGCAACTTCTAACCTGATCAGACTTGACCTCCGATCAGAGAAGGAAGGGGGCCGGCTTTCCCTGCCTGCCCCCTTTTTTATTGTAGCACCCGCAATCAGCGGCTCCTCCTGCGATCAATACGCGTGTCACAAGGATCTCCAGTCAACGAAAAGGGGAACCTAGTCGCTGCCCTGACGTTTAGCGATGAAAAGGGACATGGCTGAATACAGGAGTTGGAAACTTGAAACACCACCTTGCTTCACTCGCCTTGAGCGTGACGCTGGCTATAGGCTTCGCGCTACCCGCCGCCCTGCCCGCGATGGCCGCGCCGCCGAGCAATCCATCTATATCGCGAGCGTCGGATCTTATTTTTGTGCAAGAGCAAGGATCGCGCCGATGGGGCGATGACGACCGTCCCCGCTGGCGTGATCGCGACCGTCCCCACTGGCGTGATCGCGATCGCCGTCACTGGCATGGTGACCGCGGCTGGGATCGCCGCCGCCATTGGGATGACGGATGGCGGGACGACCGTCGCTATCATCATCGCCGCCATGGCGGCGTGATATTCGAGATTCGGCCTTAGTGCGGCCGGTTGCCTTATCGGAATGATACCTGCCGAGCTCACGCCGGACACAAGGTAGGCGGCGGGTCACTGCGAGGAATAACACAAACAATAAGGCCGCCACCGGAACTCCGGCGGCGGCCTTATTGTTTTAAGAGGAATCCGCGCCGCTTCCTAGCGCTTCCGATCAGCGGCAGACGCGCACATGGCGGATAACCCAGCGTCCATGAACCTTGCGCTTTACCTTCTTTACATGACAGCGATGATGATGGTGCTGATGATAATGACGATGATGCATCGGAGCGGCCTCGGACGGCACGCTGAAGGCAAAGACCGACGCCACAGCTACTGCAGAAGCAAGAATCAGATTTTTCATGTCGAACCTCTAAAGCATTGGGGGACTATGCTGCGCGGATCGCGCATCACGTTCATGTGCCGCATCGCATTAACGGCACATGAACATGCCCTCACATTCGCGAGAGCAACCATACCTTGAACTAATTTTTTCAGAAATACCACATATACCAGCCCGGAAGTCGGCTCCCCAAGCTCTTGCAGGTCGTTGATATCTCATGTTGGAACAATCCCTTTAGCCCGCTATCATTCGCGGTTGCCGCCGAGATAAGGTGCGACGCAAGATACTGTTATTGCACCGCAAAAAACTGCAAGTGAGGCGCGGGCCCGACTTTCAGCCACTCACCGAACGCAGGGGCAGCAAGCACCGAATACGTTCATCCCGAAGATAGAGGCCACCCCACGCCATGATGCCGAGCAATAAACTGATAAGTTGTGGTGGAGAACCGATTTCTCCGAGACGCAAATGGGTGCAAATGGCACCGCCGAAGAACCCGGTCGCAAGGATCGCTCCAAGAACCGCGGTGCGCGGAATTGCGTAAAGAGCAACGCTGACGAGGATGATCAAACCCACCACCGTAGCCAGATTGGCGGGAAAGCCCGTCTCCGCCATCTGCGGGCCAATCAATGACGGCACCAAGAGATCGACAGCCGCATCGGCCGCCAATGCAAGAATAACGATCGCGCTCAGAATCCAGCCCAGCGCCACCCCACCACGAAAGCTCGTATTCTCAGCCATTTTATCCCCAATCCGCCGAATTTGGCCGATATCCCCGAATTGCCCGCCGGCATTGGTGCCTGGCTGACAAGCGGCGGCAATCTGGCATGAATGGGAAAGACAGGTCAACGAAGATGCGGTGATCGAACCGAACGAGCCTCCGCGGAAATCACTACCGCGAGGCAGGTGCAATAAAACTGCAAAAATGCGCTGCTATAAGCGCGGCCGCATTGATCAGCCTTTAGAACCGCAGAAGCGGAACTAGATCCAACCGAGCGCTCTAGCGCCGTTATCTACTTCAGTTCTGTGGAAAAAAGTGGCTCCCCGGGCCGGATTCGAACCGGCGACCTGTCGATTAACAGTCGAATGCTCTACCGCTGAGCTACCAGGGAATGCGCTTGGCGCGGTGTGAGCGGGGTAATACAAATGCTTTCCCGATTTGCCAAGCGGTTTTTTCAAAAAAAATGAATTCTCTTGCATTATTTCCTCCCGCCACCATTTCCTGTGGATGACCGATCAAAGCAAAACGACAGCAAATGCCGATCGGAATGGCCGGAAAACCCGCCGTTTTGGCATTGATCCCGCGACCCGCGAGCTGGTTTTCGGCTCGGTGAGAATCCCCCTGCCCCGATCGCGCCTTGCCCGCGTCGGCGTAGGGATAGCGCTGATTTTCGGCGGACTGCTCGGCTTCTTGCCGGTGCTCGGCTTCTGGATGCTGCCATTGGGCTTTATCGTGCTCTCGCACGATATGCCCATGGTGCGCCGCTGGCGCCGCCGCTTCGCCGTATGGTGGACGCGAAAACGCCGCCCGGCAAACTAACTCTTTTATCCTATCCCGCGCGAACAGGCCGAGCCGGATTGCCGACAACAGTGGCACCGGCGGCAACATCCCTGGTGACCACCGCGCCGGCGCCGATGATCGCGCCATCGCCTACCATAATGCCGCCGACGAGGATCGCTCCACCGCCGATCCAGACGCTTCTGCCTATCGTTACCGGCCGTGCGATCTCCATGCCCGCTCCGCGCAATTCAGCGTCCTTATGATGTTCGGCACAATAGATATGGACGCCCGGCCCCAGCATGCTGCCGTCGCCGATGCGGACGCTGGCGCTGTCGAGGATGGTGCAGCCGGCATTCATGTAGACTCGGCGGCCGAGCGAGATATTGATTCCATAGGAGCAATGAAACGGCGCCTCGATGAAGACGCTCTCGCCGATCTCGGCAAAGAGCGCAGACAAAGCCGGCGCAAGATTGCCGCGCTGGGCGGGCAGCATTGTATTATGTGCATGCACAGCCTCGCGTGCCTGCCAGCGCAAGGCATCGAGTTCCGGATCGAAACAACAGTACCACTCCCCCGCCGCCATTTTCTGCCGCTCGCCGAGACCCATATTCTCATTCCTCTAATGCCTTCCAAACGTCCCGGCGGCGATCTTGCAACACCGCCCGAGGCAGAGGCAAGGAAGACCATCGCGCCTTCTTGATCGCACTGCAATCTATGGGTGAACGTGCGCAGCCCACACCCATTGATTAGCAAAACCTCAAATGCACGATCCTGCAATGAACGCTGCTCCATTGAGCCGCTGCCCTTGTGAAAAAGCCCGTCAATGCGGGATTCTTGCCCACAACAAACTGTCACACAGCTTGTCTATAACCCGCGCTACCGCGGACTTGCGCAAGACCACCGGTTCCGAGCTTTCAAAAGGAAATAGGGATATGTCGAAACTTAAAAATTACATTTCTGCCGCCGCCGCTGGCGTCATGAGCGTCGCTCTGGCGATGCCGGCTGCAGCAGCTCCGGTCAAGTTCGATTTCTGGTTCGGTCTGTCGGGCGACCTTGAGCGCGTCGTTCAGACGCTCTGCAAGAACTTCAACGATTCCCAAAAGGATTATGAAGTCTCCTGCGTCAGCCAGGGTAACTATGACGCCGCCCTGCAGAACACCATCGCCGCCTTCCGCGCCGGCAAGCAGCCCGCAATCGTTCAGGTCTACGATGCCGGCACCGCGACCATGATGCTCTCCGGTGCCTATTATCCGGCCGGCAAGCTGATGTCCGAAAACGGTTACAAGATCGACTGGAACGACTATTTCCCCGGCATTGCACGCTACTATGCAACGTCGAAGGGCGAGCTGCTCTCCTTCCCGTTCAACTCCTCGACCGCCCTGCTTTACTGGAACAAGGAATCCTTCGCGAAGATCGGCAAGACTGCCGCTCCGAAGACCTGGGAAGAAGCCGCCGAAGACATGAAGGCGCTTAAGGGTGCCGGCTATGATTGCCCGATGGCCATCAACATCTCCGGCAACGAAAGCTGGCAGCTGATGGAACAGTTCTCTGCCATCCACAATCAGCCGATCGCCACAAAGAATAACGGCTATGATGGCCTCGACGCCCGCCTTGAGGTCAACAAGACCAAGTTCGTCAAATATGTGACCGACCTCAAAAGCTGGTACGATCAGGGCCTCATCAAGATCAAGTCCAAGGACCTCGGCCAGGACATGGTTCAGGCCTTTGCAGCGGGCGATTGCCAGATGATCATGACCTCGGTCGGCGACCACGGCACGGTTGGCAAGACGCAGAAAGCCGGCATGAACTGGGATGTTGCCGAGCTTCCGGTCTATGCCGGCACCGAGCGCAAGAATTCGCTGGTCGGCGGCGCTTCGCTTTGGGTTCTCTCCGGCAAGTCGGCTGACGAATACAAGGGCGCCGCTGCGTTCCTGAACTTCATCCACGACCCCAAGACCGCTCTCTTCTGGTCGACCAATACCGGCTACATCCCGGTTACGAATTCCGGTTTTGAATTCATGAAGTCCTCCGGCTTCTACGACAAGGCTCCCTATAAGGGCCGCGAAGTCGCCATCGCCAGCTTGACCGCTTCCGAGCCGACCCCGATTACCCGCGGTATCCGTCTCGGCAACTTCACGCAGATCCGCGCTGAATTCGGCAACCAGATGCAGGCCATCTTTGCCAACAAGGTCAGCGTCCAGGAAGGCATCGACAATCTCGCCAAGAATGGCAATGCCGTGCTCGAGCGCTTCGAAGCCACCTACAAGGGCAAGCAGCTGCCGTAAGCAGCAGAACTCGTGCCACGCAGCGTCCGTCGGGGTTTCCCGGCGGACGTTCGTTATGAGGGCAAGAGTGCCATCGGAATTCCAAGCCGGAAGAGACAATGGAAAAGCGAGTAACTTTCAACAAGTGGAGCGTCGGCATCCTGTTCGCAGTGCCGCAGCTGCTCCTAATCTTCACCTTTTTCTATTGGCCGGCCGGTCAGGCGATCTTCTGGTCCCTAACGCTGCAGCAGCCCTGGGGCGGCGGCAATATCTGGGTGGGGCTCGATAATTTCAGATCCATCCTTGCCAATTCCGACTACTGGAACTCGGTCACGATCAGCATCGCCTTCGCAGCCATCAGCACCGCGATTTCCATGGTGGTCGCGCTGATCCTCGCTGCACTGACCGACCGGCAGCTGCGGGGCTCGAAAATCTACCGTGTCGTGCTCATCTGGCCTTACGGCATCGCTGCTCCCGCATCGGCCATGGCCTTCCGCTTCATCCTGGCGCCTGAAGCCGGCTTCATGTCCATCGTCAATCACTATTGGCCGGGATTTTGGGATCCGGGTCTCGATGGCAACGCCGCCATGGCCTCGGTCATCGCCGCCTTCTCCTGGAAATATATCGGCTACAGCTTCATCTTCTTTCTCGCCGCCTTCCAGGCCATTCCACGCTCGCTGATCGAAGCGGCCGCCATGGACGGCTCCGGCGTGCTCCGCCGCTTCTGGGATATCCAGTTCCCGTTGATCACGCCGACGATCTTCTTCCTGCTCGTCATCAACATCACCGAAAGCTTCCAGGATTCATTCGGCATCGTCGACATCATGACATCGGGCGGCCCGCACAACTCGACCAACCTCATGGTCTACAAGATCTATTCAGACGGCTTCAAAGGTCTCGATTTTTCCGGGGCGGCGGCGCAAAGCATCATTCTCATGCTGCTGATCGTCTTGCTGACCATCTTCCAGTTCCGCTTCATCGAGAAGCGCGTGCATTACCGTTGAGGCTGACATGATCGAGCGCACCCCCATCCTTAATTTCTTCACTCATCTGATCCTGTTCATCGGCTTCATCATCGCCGTAGGCCCGCTGGCTATCGTCGCCATTGCGGCATCGCATAACATCGCCGACGTCAACAAAGTGCCGATGTCGCTGATCCCCGGCTCGGATTTCTGGGCCAACATGAAGACGGCCTGGACGACCGCCAATCTTGGCCCCAAGCTGCTGAACAGCCTGATCTTCGCCACCGGCGTTGCGGTGGGCAAGGTGCTCATTTCGGCGATAACGGCCTTCTCCCTGGTCTATTTCCGCTATCCTGGGCGCCATTTTATTTTTTGGCTGATCTTCATAACGCTCATGCTCCCGCTCGAAGTGCGTATCGTGCCGACCTATGCCGTTGCCGCCAACGTCCTGTCACCCTACCAGGGGCTGCTCGACCTCACCGGCATCACATGGCTCATCGCAAAGCTTACGGGCATCGAAGTCTCGCTGAACCTCGGGCTGCTCAATTCCTATCCCGGCCTGATCCTACCGTTGATCGCCACGGCGACCGGTACGTTCCTCTATCGCCAGTTCTTTCTGACGATACCGGATGAGCTGACGGAAGCCGCTCGCATGGACGGCGCCGGTGCGCTGCGCTTCTTCATCGATATCCTGATGCCGCTGTCGCGCACCAATATGGCTGCCCTCGGCACCATCATGTTCCTCTGGGCCTGGAATCAGTATCTCTGGCCGTTGCTCGTCACCACCGATCCGGCGCATGCAACCGCCGTGACCGAACTCAAGCAGCTCATCCCGAACATCGGCGGCCTTCCGGAATGGCACATCGCTATGGCCGGCACGCTGATCGTCATGCTGCCACCGCTGGCCGTCGTCGTGCTGATGCAGCGCTGGTTCGTTCGTGGGCTGATCGCAACCGAGAAGTAATCTCGTTTCTTGCCGCGCCGCATTTGCGGGCGCGGCAGTCCCCTGCGATCGAGTATTCATCTGTATCGTGCCGGAATATCCCCACGCAAACCCAACTTGCACTTAAACTCAGTCGACCTCAGACACATAAAAAGCCCGGAAGTCGGGAAAACTTCCGGGCTATATCTATTGAAAAGGTATGTTTGAAATCAGCTCGCCAGCACCTTCAGCGGCGTGACCGAAGCAACGGCGTCGAGCCGCAGTCCGGTATCCTGGGCGAAGAGGTGCGTGTGCTGCTGCGGCAGTTCCAGCGCTACGGACTGACCGGTCTGGCCTGTCGTATGATCGGCAACGGCGACGGCGAAGCTCGAGCCGTTGATATCGCAATGGATGACGCGGCCGGCGCCGAGTTCTTCGACGAAATCGACCGTTGCCGGGATAGCACCGGGCGTGCCGGCAGGAACGAGGCGTGCATGTTCCGGCCGGAGGCCGAGGGCGACCGGCTGGCCGGCATGGCGCTTGCCGATGTTGGCGTCGATGGCGATCGGAATGCCGTCGAAGATGAATTGCTCGCCATTGGCCGCGAAAGTGCCTTCCAGGAAATTCATGGCCGGGGAGCCGATGAAGGAGCCGACGAAACGGGTGCGCGGCGTGTTGTAGACCTCGAGCGGCGTGCCGACCTGCTCGACATTGCCCTTGTACATGACGACGAGTTTGTCGGCGAGCGTCATGGCCTCGACCTGATCATGCGTCACGAAGACCGATGTCGCCGACAGGCGCTTGTGCAGGCGGCGAATTTCAACGCGCATCTGCACGCGCAGCTTGGCATCGAGATTGGAGAGCGGCTCGTCGAAGAGAAATACCTTCGGCTCGCGGATGATGGCGCGACCCATGGCGACGCGCTGGCGCTGACCGCCGGAAAGCTCGGCCGGCTTGCGCGCCAGGAAATCCTCGAGGCCGACGATCTTGGCGGTTTCCCTGATGCGGCGGTCGCGCTCGGCGCGCGGCACGCCGGCGACCTTGAGCGCATAGCCCATGTTGGCTGCGACATCCATGTGAGGATAGAGCGCATAGTTCTGGAAAACCATGGCGCAGCCGCGCTCGCGCGGCTCGAGCTGATTGACCACCTTGCCATCGATGATGATCTCGCCCGAAGTGATATCTTCGAGACCGGCGATCATGCGCAGCAGCGTGGACTTGCCACAGCCGGAAGGTCCGAGGATGACGACAAATTCGCCCGATCGGAAATTCAGGTCGACGCCATGAACGACCGGATTGCGGCCATAGGCCTTGCGAACTTGTTCGATGCGGATTTCCGCCATTTTAATCTTCCCCGCCTGTCCATTCTCGGCACGTCAATCGGGTGGACTGCTAGCGAATTTGCATTACAGAACAGTGACAAGCCTTCCTTATACCACAGAGGAGATCGAGTTTTCCCTACGAGAGTTGCGTGTGGCATTCGCTTATGTAACGCGCGGTAGTGAAACCATTCGACGGTCTGCGTCGCTTAAAGGTTTCCGCCGCCACAAGGCATGCGAGAAGCGACGGAAGATAGGCGGTCGGCCGGGACCACGACGACGTCGACAAAAGGACCAAACCTCTGCGCCCACGGCAAACACTGTGCCGGCGCTATCGTCGACCATGGCGCGGCTGCGTGCACTCACCACTCACGCAGCGCGGAAGAATGCCGGATGGCGCTATTCGGCTGGATGCGCGGTTATATGCGGTCCAACTGGCCGGCGCTTGCTGCCGCTCCCGAGAAAATATCTGAGCACCCTGAAATAGAGGCCGTAGGGCAGAAACTTCAGCAGCTTTGCCCGATAGACCATACTCTTCGGGAAACTGATGTCGAAGGATGGTGATTTCAACCCGGCGGCGATCACGTCAGCCGCCTGCTGTGCCGACACGATCTCAGGCATGTCAAACTTATTTTGAGCCGTCAACGGCGTGTCGACATAGCCCGGGGTGATGAGCTGGATGCGGATGCCCATGCGATCGAGCTCGAAGTTCAGGCTTTCCGCCATGTTGATCAGCGCGGCCTTGCTGGCTCCGTAAGCCGCACCGCCGGGTAGACCGCCATAACCAGCGACGGATGAGACAAGGGCAACCTGGCCGTATCCCCGCGCCCGCATATGCCGCACCGCCGGAACGAGGCAGTTGACGACACCGTGAAGATTGACGGCAAAACTGCGTTCGAACACTTCGTGATTGAGATCTTCGCCCCGCGCCGGCAAATAGACGCCAGCGTTCAGAACCGCCAGGGCAATGGGGCCGTGCTGATATTCAATTGCCGCAACTGTGTGCTCCATGTCCTCCGTATCGGTCACATCGCCGTCGAGCACGACAATGCTGCCTGCAAGCGCGCTTGCCTCGGCCTGCAGAGCCAGAAGCTTGTCGTGGCTGCGCGCCGTAACGGCGACCTTGTAGCCTTCCTCTGCCAGCTTCAGCGCGAGCGCGCGGCCGATACCGGAACTGGCGCCGGTAATCCAGACGACTCCGTGTTCAGGACGTGCGATGAACGGGCTCATGGCTCTTCTCCTTGGCTGGCGGCCGCCTACATCAAACGCTTAAACTGCGGCCGTCCGTGGCATTTTAGAAATAGCGCATCATTGTGGCCGCTTTCGGCCAGACTGACGGCTTCATCGGGAAAACAATGTCACCAATTGGAGACCGATGACTTGAATGAAAGAGGGAGGTCGAGACGCCCGCCAAGTCGAATTTTGCGAGGCGAATAGATAGCAAGGAACAGAATTTCTTGCCTATCCCGCCTTGTGAAGGGAAAAGACCGTTCTTACAGTAGTTGCGAACAGAAGGCAGATTCCAATGACCGTCCATCCGTCCGTCCTCGAAGCAATTGGCAATACGCCGTTGATCAAGCTCAAGGGCGCCTCCGAGGCGACGGGCTCGACCATTCTCGGCAAGGCCGAATTTCTCAATCCCGGTCAATCGGTGAAGGATCGCGCCGCGCTCTACATCATCCGCGACGCCGAGAAGAAGGGGCTGCTGAGGCCGGGCGGCGTCATCGTTGAGGGCACGGCCGGTAATACCGGCATCGGCCTGACGCTGGTTGCCAAGGCACTCGGCTACCGCACCGTCATCGTCATTCCTGAGACACAGAGCCAGGAAAAGAAGGATGCATTGAAACTGCTTGGGGCCGAACTGGTGGAAGTTCCCGCTGTCCCCTACAAGAACCCGAACAACTACGTGAAGGTCTCGGGCCGGCTGGCCGAGCAGCTCGCAAAGACCGAGCCTAACGGCGCGATTTGGGCCAACCAGTTCGACAATGTCGCCAACCGTCAGGCCCATATCGAGACGACCGCCAAGGAAATCTGGTACGATACCGATGGCAAGATCGACGGCTTCATCTGCTCGGTCGGTTCCGGCGGCACGCTCGCCGGCGTCGCCATGGGGCTGCATGCCTTTAACAAGGACATCAAGATCGGTATTGCCGACCCCGAAGGCGCCGCCCTTTATGAGTTTTACAAGAACGGCGAGCTGAAATCCTCCGGCTCTTCGATCACCGAGGGCATCGGCCAGGGCCGCATCACGGCGAACCTGGAAGGTTTCACGCCCAATTTCGCCTATCAGGTCACCGATGCCGAAGCGCTTCCCTACGTCTTCGACCTGGTCGAATACGAGGGCCTGTGCCTGGGCGGCTCGACTGCCATCAATATTGCCGGCGCGGTTCGTCTCGCCAGGGATCTCGGTCCCGGACATACGATCGTGACCATCCTGTGCGATTACGGCAATCGCTATCAGTCCAAGCTCTTCAATCCGGACTTCCTGAAGTCGAAGGGCCTGCCGCTGCCGGGCTATTTGGAAAAGCGGACTGAAATTGCCGTCCCCTACGAAACAACAGCGTGATCTTATGACCGTCAATGCCCTCTATCGTGACGATTTCTATCTATCGACGGCCGAAGCAGTCGTTACCGCGATCCACGAAGACGGGGGTATCGAGCTCGATCAGACTTGCTTTTATGCGGCTTCGGGCGGACAGCCTGGCGATACCGGTTTCCTCGAGCGCGGCGACGGCTCGAGGATCATGCTCGGTCAAACGAAGCATGGGCCGATCAAGGATATCATCATTCATGTCCCGCTCGAAAATCAGCCCTTGCCCATCGTCGGCGAGAAGCTGGTGCTGCATATTGATTGGGCACGGCGCTACAAGCTGATGCGCATGCATACGGCCTGCCATCTGCTTTCGGTGGTCTGCCCCTATCCGATCACGGGCGCGGCGGTCGGCGAGGATGAGAGCCGGGTCGATTTCGACATGAGCGAGACGATCGACAAGGACGAAGTAACGGCGAAAATGATGGCGCTCGTCAACGAGAACCATCCCGTCTTCGTCCGCTGGATTACCGACGAGGAGCTGATCGCCAATCCCGGCATCGTCAAATCGAAGAATGTGCGCCCGCCGATGGGCCTAGGCCGCGTCAGTCTCGTCTGCATCGGCGAGGATTCGGCCATCGACAGCCAGCCTTGCGGCGGCACGCATGTATCGGAAACGCAGGAGGTCGGCGCGATCCACATCGCCAAGATCGAGAAGAAGGGCAAGGAAAACCGCCGCTTCCGCATTCGTTTCGGCGTACCGACCAACGAGAATTGACCGGCAAGCGCCTATATCTCGATGTCAAGACCAATAAACCAAAGCAGGGAGTGATCATCATGGCAGCGGACAAGAGCCGTTTCGTCGTATCCGCCGACTGGCTGCAGGGCGAGCTGGGCGCCAAGAACCTGCGCATCCTCGATGCATCCTTTTATCTGCCGGCACAGAAGCGCGATGCCGATGCCGAATATGCCAGCGGCCATATTCCCGGCGCGATCCGCTTCGATCAGGACAAGATTGCGGATCATTCGACCGGCCTGCCGCACATGGTCCCATCGCCCGAATTCTTCGCGGCAGAGGTCGGCAAGCTCGGCATCAGCGAGACCGATCGCATCGTCATTTATGACGGTCCCGGCCTGTTTGCCTCGCCGCGCGTCTGGTGGCTGTTCCATATCGTCATGGGTGCGCCGAACGTCTTCGTGCTCGACAGGGGCCTGGATGGCTGGAAGGCCGAGGGTCGGCCACTGGAGACGGCGACGCCTAGCTTCGCGCCCGCGACATTCAAGCCGAAGTTCAATGCCGACCGTGTCGTTTCGCTCGACGAGATGCGAGAAATCGTTGACAGCCGTTCCCTGCAGATCGCCGATGCCCGCAGTGGCGGCCGCTTTGCGGCAACCGAACCGGAGCCGCGCGAAGGCATGCGCTCGGGTCATATGCCGGGCGCAAAAAGTCTGCCATCCGGCGTCTTCGCCACGAACGGCAAGTTCAAGTCGTTGCCAGAATTGAGGGAAACCATCGAGAAGGCCGGCATAGATCTCGAAAAGCCCGTGGTGACGACCTGCGGCTCCGGCATTACCGCTGCGATCATCACGCTGGCGCTCGAATCCCTCGGCCATGGCAACAACAAGCTCTATGACGGCTCCTGGTCGGAATGGGGCAGCCGGGCAGATACGCCTATCGTCACCGGTCAAGATTGAGCATCATAGCCGTGAAGACGCCCTCGTCGATCAAAGTCCACATCACCCGCCTGGAAATGACCGCGCCGCCCAAGGCCAGCCTGCCGGTGCCGGTCAATATCCAGACCGCGATCATGCGCGCGCCCGGTATTCCGTTGCCCTTCTACCGCTATCTCTATCGTCAGGTCGGTGCCCGCTGGCATTGGGTGGAGCGTCTGCGCCTCTCCGACGAGCAACTGACCGCTGTCCTTCACGACCGGCGCAACGATATTAGCGTGCTTTACGTCAACGGCGCGCCGGGCGGATTCTTCGAATATTTCCGCCAGGACGACGAGACGATCGAGCTCAGCCATTTCGGCCTCATCGAAAACGCGCTCGGCCTCGGAATCGGCAAATGGTTCCTGCTGCAGTCGCTCTATGCCATCTGGACGCTGAACCCGCAGCGGATCGTGACGACGACGAACAATCTCGATCATCCAAGGGCATTGCAGCTCTATCAGATGTTCGGATTTTCGCCGATTTCGACCGGAGAAGGCATCGTCAGGCCGCTGAGCGACAAGGAACTGCTCGAGCTCGCCAAGAAGGGCTAGGGGCGCTGTAGCCGCAGGAATCGGGTGGCTTCGCGCCTCGCGCCGGCGCATCACATGGCAAATCTCGAAAGGAGCTTTGCCATGACTTCCATCGCCTTTGCAGCCATGCCTACGTCCGACGCCGAACTTCTGTGGAACGACGGCGCAGATGCCTATGGTCACCAGCCGGAGACGATGATTTCCGATGGTCTGGGCCATCCCTGCCGCCATTGCCTGCGCAATATCGATGCCGGCGAAGAGCTGTTCGTCTTCGCCTATCGCCCCTTCCCGGAATTGCAGCCCTATGCGGAGACGGGTCCGATCTTCCTGCATAAGACTCCGTGCCAACGTTACGAAGCGGAAGAAGTCCTGCCGCCGGTGCTGATGACCAGCAAGGATTTCATCGTTCGTGGCTATGGGAAGAACGACCGCATCGTCTACGGAACTGGCGCCGTGACACCCACCGATGACATCCCAGCCTATGCGGCTTCGCTGCTCGAACGTCCCGACATCGCCTATGTCCATGTCCGCTCGGCACGCAACAACTGCTATCAGTGCCGGATCGATAAAATAGGAGCGCCGGCATACGCGGATGCTGGCGCCTCCATCTGACGTGCGCGCGATGGGCTTTACGCGACGTTCAGGATGCTTTCGGGTGCAACGGCTTCATAGCCGAGCGCCTCGGCCACCGGCCGGTTCGTGATGCGACCCTTATGGACATTGAGGCCATTGCGGAGATGTTTATCTTCCGCGATGGCGCGCAAGCCACGATCGGCCAGCGCGAGGCCGTGATAGATCGTGGCGTTGTTCAAGGCATGCGCCGAGGTGACGGGAACCGCACCGGGCATGTTGGCGACACAGTAATGCACGACACCTTCGACCACATAGGTCGGGTCGGAATGGGTCGTTGCATGCGAGGTCTCGAAGCAGCCGCCCTGGTCGATGGCGACATCGACGATGACCGAGCCCTGCTTCATGCCCGATAGCATTTCGCGCGTGACCAGCTTCGGTGCGGCGCCGCCGGGGATCAGCACGGCACCGATGACGAGATCGGCGGAAAAGACCTCTTCTTCCAGAGCCTGGATGCTGGAATAGCGCGTATGGACGCGGCCGTTGAAGATATCGTCAAGCTGGCGCAGGCGCGGCAGGGAGCGATCGAGGATGCTGACATCGGCGCCGAGGCCGGCTGCCATCTTGGCCGCATGCAGGCCAACGACGCCGCCGCCGATGATCGCTACCTTGGCCGGCAGCACGCCGGGCACGCCGCCGAGCAGGATGCCGAGGCCGCCATTGGCCTTCTGCAGAGCCGTTGCACCCGCCTGGATGGACAGACGGCCGGCAACCTCGGACATCGGTGCCAGCAGCGGCAGGCCGCCGCGCTCATCGGTTACGGTCTCATAGGCAACGGCGGTGACGCCCGAGGCGAGCAGGCCCTTGGTCTGCTCCGGATCGGGCGCAAGATGCAGATAGGTGTAAAGAAGCTGTCCCTCGCGAAGCTGCGCCCATTCGGAGGGCTGCGGCTCCTTGACCTTCACGATCATGTCGCACTTCTCGAAGATATCCTTGGCGCTCGCGGCGATCTTGGCGCCTGCGGCAATGTAGGCGTGGTCATCGGCGCCGATGCCGGCACCGGCCTTCGTCTCGACCCAGACTTCATGGCCATGGGCGACATATTCGCGAACGGACGCGGGCGTCAGACCGACGCGGTATTCGTGGTTCTTGATTTCCTTGGGGCAGCCAACGCGCATTTCATTCCTCCTCGAATGCTTTTGCGTCTTTCATTTTCTCCAACTGAAATCAGACCACCACCGCGCCGCAATGTCCTTGCAAAGACGATTTGCGCTGCCGTCATTTTTCGTGATTTATTGCGCGAACAGGAGTTTTTTCGAAAGTTCTTCGAATGTCCGACCTAGACGCCATAGATCATTCGATTCTGCGGATACTTCAGCAGGACGCTAGGATCACCAATGCGGAACTGGCCGAGAAAGTCGGCCTCTCCCCCTCGGCCTGTTCGCGGCGGCTGGATATTCTGGAAAAGAGCGGTGTCATCGACGGCTATCACGCGCATCTCTCGCACAAGGCGCTTGATTACAAGATGATCGCCTTCGTGCACATCTCGCTATCAGGCCAGTTCGCCAAGACGCTTTCGGAATTCGAGACGGCGGTAAAACGCTGCCCCAATGTGCTGTCCTGCTACCTCATGTCGGGCGAATACGACTACATATTGCGGGTCGCCGCGCGCGACCTTGAGGACTACGAACGCATCCATCGCGACTGGCTCTCGGCCCTGCCTCATGTCGTGAAGATCAATTCGAGCTTCGCGCTGCGCGAAATCATCGACCGGCCAAACGTCGGCCTGTGACCTTTCCTATTTCAAATCCAACAGCAAAGCGCGGTGATCCGAGACTTCAGGCTCTGCGACAGGATCGAAAGTGATCACCTCGACATTGGACGTCACCAGCATGTAGTCGGCAAAGCGCGGTTGCTTCTTGTAATGGGACGTGCGCGTGTCATCATGTCCCCGCGAAGTGACGAGATCAATAAGGCCAAGTGAGCCGAGAATATCGAAGGTCTCGCTGCCGGGCAGCAGGTTGAAATCGCCGCAGACGACCAGCCTGTCACCCTCGTGCTTTACTTGCCGGATGAGATCGACCAACGCGTTTGCCTGATGACGACGGGCCGGCGTATCGCCCTTCCCTTCCAGATCCCGCAAGCCATGCATATGGGCAATGGTTATCGGGTAGCCGCGCTCATAGTCGAACAGGCGGATGCAATGGGCATTGCGCGAACGCGGATGAGGCCCATAGCCATCAGCCGAGAATTCACCATGAACGAAGGCGGCTGCCTGGCCGATGACCGGATAGGTCCGGCGCACGAAGGTTGCCAGTCCGAACTCGGAATCGAATCGCCGGTCCCCATCGAAAAGATCGCCTCGCGCTACGGGGAGGAAGAAAGCATCGTGAGCCGGCAAAGCAGCCTTCAGTTCCTCGAATAGATTGGCGCGCTGCAGGAGCTCGATACCGTGATCGCGATAGACCAGCCAATCGGCCTCCGCTCCCTGCGTGCGAACCATTTCCTGTAGGCAGAGAACATCCGCATCGATATCAACGAGATAGGGGACTAGCGGCTCATGCAGCCGGCCGCCCCATGCATTCAATGAAACGATACGCATATCCTGCACCTCTCATAGTCACACCGCCGATCGCAGCGGCCATCGCGATGCGGTACCGATTCGGGACGCCCGGCTACAATTTTAGCGATTATGCTAAACATCCCGCAAGGCACATCTGATATCCAAAGCGAGAAAAGACGGATGAGCCGGGATAACATCATGCAGTTCTCTTCGAAATCTCCCATTCAGGGCAATCTGAAAATCAAGACGCGCGGCTCGTCGCGCCACCATGCGCGGCTCATGGGCCAGGTTCGATATTTCACCAAGCTTGTTACCGGCCGCGTTGTCGATATTTCGACAAGCGGCATCGCGCTCGATCTGCAGGCGCCGCTTTATGCCGCCGCTGGCAGCAAGGTTCGCGTCGAATGCGACGATATCGGCCTCCTGGATGGTTTCGTGCGCTGGGCTCACAACGGCCGCATCGGCATCGAATTCGACCGCTCGTCCAATGCCTCGGCTAAGGTCGCGTCTTATTTTCGCTTTTTCCACAAGGACATGAAGCCGGTTCTCAAACGTTGATGTAATGCCGGCGTGAGCCGGCTACGATCCACAATAAGCCTGTCACATTCCTGGTGCACACCTTCAAAAATCGTCCTAATCTCCCTCGCCCGAGAGATGATCGACGGACCATAGCCGCATCGTTGAAGGAGTGTTTTATGTCTTCCATTCTGGATTTGCCCAGCATGTCGCGCCGTTCCCTGCTGCAAGGCCTCAGTGCCACAGCGGCGCTGATCGTGCTGCATCCTTTCGCCGCCCGCGCTGCGAGCAACCAGGCGCATCTGCGCCTTATGGAAACGACCGACATTCACGTCAACGTCTTCCCCTATGACTATTATGCCGACAAGCCGAACGACACGATGGGCCTGACGCGTACGGCAACGATCATCGACAATATCCGCGCCGAAGCCACCAATTCGCTCCTAATCGACAATGGCGACGTGCTCCAGGGCAATCCGATGGGCGATTACATGGCCTATCAGCACGGCATGAAGGACGGCGACGTCCATCCGGTCATCAAGGCGATGAATACGCTCGGCTATTCCGTGGGCACGCTCGGCAACCACGAATTCAACTACGGCCTCGACTTCATGTTCAAGGTGCTGGCCGGCGCGAACTTCCCCTTCGTCTGCGCCAACCTGACCAAGGGCCAACTTGCCTCCGACCCCACCAAGGACGACCTGTTCTTCAAACCCTATTTGATCCTCGAAAAGAAGATCAAGGACGGCGCCGGCAATGAAAGCCCGATCAAGATCGGCTTCATCGGCTTCGTGCCGCCACAGATCATGCTCTGGGACATCAAGAACCTCGAAGGCAAGGCGCAGACGCGCGATATCGTCGAAGCCGCCAAGGCCTGGGTCCCGGTCATGAAGGCCGAAGGCGCCGACATCATCATCGCCCTCTCCCATTCCGGCATCGACGGCAGCGGCCAGAGCGAGAAGATGGAAAACGCCTCGCTCTACGTCGCCGCGGTCGACGGCATCGACGCTGTCTTCACCGGCCACCAGCATCTCGTCTTCCCTGGCCCGAAGACCTGGGACGGCATCAAGGACGCCGATCCGGTCAAGGGAACGCTGCATGGCAAACCCGCCGTCATGGCCGGCTTCTGGGGTTCGCATCTCGGCCTCATCGACCTGCTGCTCGAAAAAGACGGCAAGAGCTGGAAGATCGTCGACTTTACTTCCGAGGCACGCCCGATCTACCACCGCGACGACAAGAAGAAGGTCGTCGCCGATGTCGCAGACAAGAAGGAAGTCGTCGAAGCCGCCAAGGCGGAGCATGAGGCGACGCTGACCTATGTCCGCACACCTGTCGGCAAGACCTCCGCGCCGCTCTATTCCTACTTCGCCCTGGTCGCCGATGATCCCTCTGTCCAGATCGTCAGCCAGGCGCAGATCTGGTACATCAAGAACATATTGAAGGAGACGCAGTACAAGGACCTGCCGGTTCTTTCGGCGGCTGCCCCCTTCAAATGCGGCGGCCGCAACGGCGCCGATTATTATACGGATGTTCCCGCCGGCAATATCGCCATCAAGAACGTCGCCGATCTCTACCTCTACCCGAACACCGTGCAGGCCGTCGTCATCAACGGCGCGCAGGTCAAGAACTGGCTGGAAATGTCGGCTGCGATGTTCAACCAGGTGCAGCCCGGCGCCAAGGATGCGGATCTGATCAACAGCGGCTTCCCGTCCTACAATTTCGATGTCATCGACGGCGTCACCTATCAGATCGACCTCTCGCAGCCGCGCCGCTTCGGCGATGACGGCAAGGTTCTGAATGCCGATGCAAACCGCATCCAGAACCTGCAGTTCGGTGGCAAGCCGATCGACCCCGCACAGAAGTTCCTGGTCGTCACCAACAACTACCGCGCCGGCGGTGGCGGCAACTTCCCGGAAATCGCGGCGGACAAAGTGGTCTATCAGGCGCCGGACACCAACCGCGACGTTATCGTGCGCTATGTCCACGAGCAGGGCACGATCAACCCGACCGCCGACGGCAACTGGACCTTCAAGCCACTGGCGGACACGACCGTCCGGTTCCAGAGTTCGCCGAAGGCCAAGGATTTCCTTGATCAGGTCAAGAGCGTGAAGATCGAAGATGCCGGCGAAGGTGCCGACGGCTTCCGCAGCTACCGGCTGGTGCTGTAATCACGGATGCTATCGTCCTCTCCTCTCATCGGGGAGAGGACTTTTCACTCCGCCGCTAGGCGCTTGTCGCCTGGATGGAACATCTCGACGGCGGACTTGAAGTCATCCTGATTCGGGCATCGCGACAGACGATCCCGGAAAGCCTCGATCATCCACGCAGCCGCAGGGCCTGGAGGGTTATCAACCTTGCGGATCGCATAGAGCGGATATTCGCTCTGGTCATAGGCATCGAGAGCCAAAGGCACCAGCCTGCCCTTCTGCAAATCCTCCATGATGAACGAGGCCGGCAGGCCGCCCCAACCAAGACCGCCTCGGATCAGCTGATGCTTGGTGGCAATGTCGCTCAGATGCCAGATCTTGTAGGACAGGACGTTGAAATCCTTGCCATTCGTGAGGTTTGACGCATCGGTGACGACTAGCTGCACTTCTTCGCGCACGTCGGCAAGCGTCAGCGGTCGTCCGAGCATAGCGAGCGGATGGGTGGGGGTGGCAACCGGCATCATGAAGGAATGTCCGATGCGCTCAATCACCAAAGCATCATCCTGTTTCACCACCGAGCCGCCGATACCGATCGTCGACTTGCCGCTTGTGACAAGCTCGAGCATCGAGCCGAGTTCGCCGGTGTCGAGCCGCAGGGAGACGTAAGGGAAACGATCACGGAATTCGCGCAGCACGTCGACGGTGGCATGAACCGGCACCATGACGCTGATGGCGACGGCCACCTCCGCCTCGAGCCCGGTCTTCAAACCCTTCACCCTGGCGCGCATCACTTGCAGATCGGAAAGAATGCGGCGCGCATCCTCCAGCATCACCCTGCCCGCATCCGTCAGCCTCGGCTGGCGCGATCCGGAGCGCTCGAACAGCGGCATTTCGAGCTGAGCCTCCAGATTGGCGATCGTGTAGCTGATGACCGACTGCGCGCGGTTGAGCGCCCGCGAGGCGGCGGAGAAACTGCCTGACTCGGCGACCGTCAGAAAGACCTGCAATTGGTCAAGGGTGGGATTGGGGAGCATCTGCCATCCATTCTATCGATAATTCCAATCCATATTATCACAGTTTTTCTCGATAGCACTGACGACTTATTTATGGAGGCGAACATGATCGGACTCTCCCAGCCGATTTAGCAACTCATTGAAAAGGAAAACGGATATGTCCTCCATTCTGCTTCTGACCTCCAGCCCGCGTCCGGACTCGCTCTCCACCAAGATCGCCACCGAGCTGGCCGAGAAGATCAAGTCCAACAATCCGGGCAAGACGCTGGTTCACCGCGACCTCGCTGCCGACAATCTCCCGCATATCGACGGCCCCTTCACGGCCGCCATCCGCACGCCGGCCGATGCACGCACGCCCGAGCAGCAGGAACTGATCAAGGTTTCCGACGCGCTCGTCGACGAGCTGCTGGCAGCCGACACCCTCGTCATCGGCACCGGCCTCATCAACTTCAACATCTATTCCTCGCTGAAGACCTGGATCGACAACGTCGCCCGCGCCGGCCGCACCTTCACCTACACGGAAACCGGCCCGAAGGGTCTGGTAACCGGCAAGAAGGCCTACATCGTGCTCGCTTCCGGCGGCGTTTACTCGCAAGGCCCGGCTGCACCGCTGAACCATGCCGTGCCTTACCTCAAGTCGGTTCTCGGCTTCATCGGCATCACCGATGTCGAGACCGTTTACATCGAAGGCGTCGCCTTCGGTCCGGAAGCTGCTGAGAAGGCCATCGGCGCTGCCCAGGCTCGCGCTTCCGAGCTGGCTCTCGCCGCTTAATCAATTACTTATTCAGATGATCACAGGCGGCCGGGGTTAAAACCGGCCGCTTTGCTATTGTGCCTGCGGCAGCGCCTTTACGAACTGCTTCACGGTCTCCAGAATTTCGGCCGAAAGAGCCTCGTCATCCGCCACGCGCGCGAGGCCGAGCGCTCCGGTCATCAGGCACGACGCGATGATCGCCTTGCGCCTGGCTTCGGCAGTTTCCGGCTCCGGCATGCGCGCCGTCATGGCATTGAAATTCCGTCGCAGGCCTTCCGTCGCAACCGCGCGGACCGTATCGCTGCTACGCGCCAAATCCGCCGTCAGTGCCGCATAGGCGCAGCCCTCGCCGCAATGATCCCGGTGACCTTCGCTGAGATAGGTATCGACATAATCGTTGAGCGAGATGGTCTCGGGGATGATCCCCTTTTCCTCCTGCTGCCGCCGCCATGACCCGATCGCGGATTCGACGGCTTCCGCCACAAGTTCATCGCGTGAGGCGAAGTGCTTGTAGAAACCGCCGACCGTCAGACCCGCTTCCTTCATCAGATCGGCGACGCCAATCCCTTCCAATCCCTCCTCACGCAGACGTTTGGCTGCGAGCGTCACGATGCGTTCGTGCGTCTTCTGCTTTTCCAATTGTGAGCGGCCCATCGAAAATCCTTTCATGCCCGGCTTGACAAAATGGATTACGATCATAATCCTTATAGATGACGATCATAATCCAGATCGTGACAAAAGCCAACAGGAGCTACGAATATGCGTCTCAAGAACAAGGTTGCCGTCATCACCGGCGGAAACAGCGGTATTGGCCTTGCCACCGCCCGCCTCTTCCTCGCCGAAGGCGCCAAGGTCGCCATAACAGGCCGCAACGCCAAAACACTGGCCGCAGCAGCCGAGCAACTCGGCGGCGGCGTGCTGGCATTGCAGGCTGACACGACCGATATCCCGGCGATGGAGAGGGCCTTTGCCGAGGCTGCGGAGAAGCTTGGAAAATTCGATGTGGTCTTTGCCAATGCCGGCATAGCCGGCGATACGCCGCTCGGCAAAACGACGCTCGAGCAGTTCGAAACCATCGTCCGCATCAATTTCACCGGCGTCTTCTTCACCGTGCAGGCCGCCCTGCCACATCTGAACGATGGCGGCTCGGTAATCCTGAACGGCTCCGTGCATGCCGTTCTCGGCATTCCCGGCGCGTCGGCCTATGCGGGCACGAAGGGCGCCGTTCGAGCCATGACCCGCAATCTCGCTTCCGAGCTTGCGCCCCGCGGCATCCGCGTCAACCAGGTCACACCGGGCGCCACCAAGACACCGATCTGGGACCCGCGCGCCAGCACGCCGGAGGCTCTGGATGCACTGCAGGCCCGCTTTGGCGGTCTGAGTGCGCTCGGCCGCATGAGCGAAGCAGACGAAATCGCCAAGGCCGCGCTCTACTTCGCCTCCGACGATTCCGCCAATGTCACGGCGATCGAAATCACGGTCGACGGCGGCGCCGTCAACGCCCCCGCCGGCGCGAAGATTTTCCGCACGGCTTAAGTCTCCGCAAAGCTTGCGAAGTCTTCGAGATCCGTGATTGACGTGAGGCCGCCTAGCGCAGATGCAAAGGCGGCCTTGCCCAAAACCGATTGCGGCAACGAACGACTTTTGCAATGCTCTGATCCCGAGCGGACAAGCCTCTTTTTAGCGCCGTTCTTCGCACAAAAATGCCAGCCAACTGGAGCAGCGACGGCCCGAATAAAGAGAAAAAGATGGTGATTCCGTTGTATACGCCGCGACATTTCCGGCGCCTAAGCACGTGGCACATATCCGGCTGGCGCATCAAGGCTTACGGCATTTCTGCGCACGCCCCGGAGAACGAACAGTTTCTTCAGCCGGAACTGATCACTGCGGCACGCTCTTTCATCGAAGCCAATCTTGGCCGTATGGAAGTGACGCCCCATTATTCCGCCGGCTTCGTTGTCCTTCATCACGGTAGCAGCGCAAAGACCTTGTTGACCCAATGGTGGGTAAACGAGTGCGTTTGCATGCAATACGCCGCTCAATCGGACTATTCAGGTCAACCAAGCTTTTCACTCACCGAGAGCGATCTCATGGCCTGCGCTTACGAGCTGGTCGCCATTGATTTCGAGCGACGCGCCTGGATTTCGACAGTCATGTCAGGAAAGCCGATGGAAGCCTATCTGGAAAGCTGGCTGCCGGACGGATGGTACTGACACCGCTCACCACGGATCTGCACCGTCCAATAATCAGACCTGGCGAACCTTTTCGCCGTCGCCGAAGAGGCCGGCACCGTTTTGATCGATGATCTGTTGACCCTTGCGGAAGGTCGATTCCACCGCGTCATCCGACGACGTGAAGACATCGGCGCGGATAAAATTGCGCACCAGGATCTCGCCGTTCACATCCTTCTCAATCCGGCCCATAAGGCGGAACTGATTGCCCTCGCGCTGCGGCGTCGCATAGATCGTGCAGCCGGCATGCACCTGCGGTTCGACGCTGACTGTCGAGCCGCCGGACTTTTCAGTGCCCGCTTGCGATGCGCCACCGGTGAAAATCGAAAGGATATTTGAAATGAACGAAGCCATGGATCGCCTTTAGCATGAAGGTTGGAGGGTCGCAAAGTCAAATGATCAGGTTTGCCAGGATCTCGTTTTCGGTGATGTCCTCATAGCCCATGCCGGAACTTTCAAAGTTCGCGATAAGCTGTTTGAAATTATCCGGATTCTTCGTCTCGATGCCAATCAGGATGGAGCCGAAATTGCGGGCGCTCTTCTTCAGATATTCGAAGCGGGCGATATCGTCTTCCGGTCCGAGCATGTTGAGGAAATCGCGAAGCGCGCCGGGGCGCTGCGCCAGGCGCAGGATGAAGTATTTCTTCAAGCCCGCATAGCGCATGGCGCGCTCCTTCACGTCAGGCAGGCGCTCGAAGTCGAAATTGCCGCCGGAGACGACCGCGACGATCGTCTTGCCACGGATGGCCTCGCGATCGAGCTTTTCCAACGCCGTGATCGCCAGAGCGCCGGCCGGCTCCAGCACCACGCCTTCGACATTCAGCATATCGGTGATGGTAACGCAGATGGCGTTTTCCTCGATGAGCTTCACCTGCTCGGCCGCGAAGTCCTTGAGCGCGGCGAAGTTCAGCTCGCCGATCCGGCCCACGGCAGCGCCATCGACGAAATTGTCGACCTTGGCAAGCGTGACCACCTGCCCCGCCTCGATGCTGCGGCGCAGGCTCGGCGCGCCGGCGGGTTCGGCGAAGGTGAAGGCATCACGGGGAAGCGTATCGGCAAAGTAACCGGTGATCCCGGCTGCAAGGCCTCCACCGCCGACGGGAAGCAAGATGTGGTCGGGGATAATACCCTCAGGCAATTGCTCGGCGATCTCGGCTGCGACCGTCGCCTGCCCTTCGATGATATCGGCGTGATCGAAAGGCGGCACCATGACGCCGTCGATCTTTTCGACATGTTCGCGCGCCGCCTGATAGCACTGATCGAAGAAATCGCCGAAGAGCCTGATGGTGATGAACTCGCCGCCAAAGATGCGGGTCTTGTCGATCTTCTGTTGCGGCGTCGTCACGGGCATATAGACCACGCCCGGCACGCCGAAATGGCGGCAGACGAAGGCAAAGCCCTGAGCGTGATTGCCGGCGGATGCGCAGACGAATGTCTTTCCCGTACCGCCCTCGGCAATCACCTTGCGGAAGAAGTTGAAGGCACCCCGGATCTTGTAGGACCGGACCGGCGTCAGATCCTCACGTTTCAGCCAGATATCGGCGCCATAACGCGCGGAAAGATGCTCGTTCAGCTGCAGCGGCGTTGCAGGAAAGAGGCCGCGCATAGCCTCTGTAGCTTCGAGAACAGTCTGTTTGTCCACGGTCTATCCGTCCTTCTTCAATCCGCCTTCGCTATGGCACAGGAAAGATGAGCAAAGAAAGCCTGTTTAGCGCGCTTTCGGACCTGCGATAGCGGTATTCGCCGCACTGACGAATTATTAACCATTTATGCCCCTGACCGGTGAAACCACAAAATCTGCGAGTTGACAGCCAAGCTCCCCCCGCGTCCAATATGACACAGCCATCATGATGATGGTTAGAGGCCCGCCTAATACCGATCCGTCGGCTCCGGCGGGCTTCGCCTGGATCAATCAGGCTAAGCCATACAGATCAAATCCCTCCCGCAAAACATTTCCTTGACTGAATCGCTCAAGTGCTTGATGGGGAAAGGCACGCGGACGTGGCGAAACTGGTAGACGCAAGGGACTTAAAATCCCTCGGCCTTTGGCTGTACGGGTTCGACCCCCGTCGTCCGCACCAAAATTAAATTCCATCAAAATCCCAATGAAAAAGGCGCAGCTTTCGCCGCGCCTCTCTCAATCGATATGCAGAATTCAAATCAAGCCGTGAGCTTGGCAGCAATCTTGGCGACGTGCGCGCCCTGATACTTTGCGGCTTCCAGTTCGATTTCGGACGGCTGGCGGGAGCCGTCACCGTTGGTGATGGTGGAGGCGCCGTAGGGCGAGCCGCCCTTGACTTCTTCCGTGCCCATCTGGCCCTGGAAGGCATAAGGAAGACCGACGACGGCCATGCCGTGGTGGAGGAGCGTCGGGATGAAGCCGAGGATGGTGGATTCCTGGCCGCCGTGCTGCGTTGCCGACGAGGTGAACACCGAGCCGACCTTGCCGACGAGCTTGCCGCCGAACCACAGGCCGCCGGTCTGATCCCAGAAATTGCGCATCTGCGAGGCGACCGTGCCGAAGCGGGTGCCGGCGCCGACGATGATGGCGTCATAGTCTGCCAGTTCGTCCGGCGTTGCGATCGGGGCTTCCTGATCGAGCTTGAAGTAGGAAGCCTTGGCGACCTCTTCGGGGACGAGTTCCGGCACGCGCTTGACGGTGACTTCGGCACCGGCCGACTTTGCGCCTTCAGCGACGGCATAGGCCATCTTCTCGATGTGACCGTAAGCGGAATAATAGAGAACCAGAACCTTAGCCATGAAAACGTCTCCTGTTTGTTGGACGCATTGAATGTCGAGGAATGTTGTATCAGCGATGCGACAGGGGCGCAGCCCCCACGCTCAGAACGCAGTGTTCATCCTGTGTAGACGGAAATTCACTTGCAACATCTTGTGATGAGCAGCGGCTCAGCAAAAGGAGCGTTTGCATTCGCTGCAAACAGCGCTACCTATCTCGGACCTTTTTGAACGCGCCGACTGCGCATTGTCCTGGATATCTTCATGTCGAACGAAACCATTGTCACAGCCGCCATGCTCGCCATCGGCGACGAATTGCTCTCCGGCCGGACCAAGGACAAGAATATCGGCCACCTCGCCGACGTACTGCTGCTGGCCGGCATCGACCTGAAGGAAGTCCGCATCGTGGCTGACGATGAAGATGCCATCGTATCGGCGCTGAACGCCCTGCGCCGCCAATATGATTACGTCTTCACCTCGGGCGGCATCGGCCCGACCCATGACGACATCACCGCCGATGCCATCGCCAAGGCCTTCGGCGTGCCCTGCGAGCATGACGCCGAAGCCATGCGGATCATGGGTGAAATGTATGCACGGCGCGAGATGGAGTTCACCGAGGCTCGCCAGCGCATGGCACGCATGCCTGTGGGATCAAAGCATATCGCCAATCCGGTCTCGACCGCACCCGGCTTCAACATCGGCAATGTCTATGTCATGGCCGGCGTGCCGCAGGTTTTCCAGGCGATGCTCGACAATGTCATCCCGACGCTGAAGACCGGCGCAAAGGTGCTATCAACAGCGATTTCCTGCCCCTATGGCGAGGGCGAGATCGGCACGCCGCTCGGCCTCATCCAGAAGGCGCATCCAGATACCAGCATCGGTTCCTATCCGCGCTATGTCGGCCAATTCTTCTCGACCGAGATCGTCGTGCGCGGGCGTTCCGCCGAGCTGGTTGAAAGTGTCGCAGCCGAAGTGCGCGCGATGATCGAGGCCATCGGGCAGTCGAAAGCGACTGCATAATTCCTTAAATCGAAATCGATTTAAGGATAAATTATGCAGCAGACTTAAAGTATTATAGCGACCTTTGCGCGTCATATATGACGCGCGGCGCCGTATCGAAAATCAGTCGGCTGAAGCCTGACCCTCAACGAGGACGTGTACTTCCGGGGAACCCTGAGACCATTCAGAGCATTATCTTGTAGCGGAATGCTGATATCATGATCCGATCCAACCCTTCCGCATGGGAGATCTCTTCATGTCCTACAAAACGATAGTGACCGTTCTCGACAATCCCGACAATACGCGCATCGCTGCGGAGTTTTCGGCAGCGCTCGCAAAGGAGCACGGCGCCCATGTCGTCGGGCTTCATGCGGAAATCGTCTCGACCGTGCCGCTGGTGGCGCCGATGGAGATTCCGGACCCTGTCGCGGTCCAAGCACTTCAGGAAGTAGCCCATAATCAGGCGGTCGAAATCGAACGGGTGTTCCGCTCGAAGATGGAAGCCGCCGGTCTCGATTACGAGTGGCACAGCTTTGCCAGCACGGTCGGCTACGGCACCGAACCGCTGATCGAAAGTGCCCGCAGCGCCGATCTTCTGGTGGCCGTGCAGCCCGACCCGTCGAAATACGCCGATACTCAGGTCGATGTCGAAACCTTCCTGTTCGACAGCGGCCGGCCGGTCCTGTTGATCCCCTACATTCTCAAGGAGCCGAAGCCCGTCCGCCGCGTGCTGATCGCCTGGAACGGCTCCAAGGAAGTGGCGCGCGCCACCTTCGACGCCCTGCCTTTCCTCAAGGCTGCGGATTCGGTCGAGATCCTTTCCGTCAGCACGTCGGAAAAGGATCCGCATCCGTCTAAGGAAACCGGCGTCCGGATAGCCGCGGCGCTGACACGCCACGGCGTTCGCGCCAAGTTCGAGACGGCAGCCTGCACCGGCAAATCGACGCCATCGCAGGTCATCGAAAACCGGCTGGCCGACGACAGTATCGACCTGTTGGTCATGGGCGCCTATACGCATTCCTGGCTGTGGCAGATGATCTTCGGCGGCACGACGCGCACCCTGCTGCAATCGATGACGGCGATGACGCTGCTGGCCCGCTGAACGGCTGAAAACTCAATTCCTGTGGCAACCGGTGTGAATGTGCACCGGTTGCGCCCCTTCCAGCTATTGCCTTTTGCCAGCAAATCCAGCAGAAAGCAGCGACCGATGACAGAATTCCCGCCAGGGAACCGTTCGCGCGGTCTAAGGGGCATGATCCCGAAAAGCCCAGGCTTTTCCCGGATGAGATCCTGTTCAAGCAGATAGCAAGCGAATCGCGTTCCGGATTTGGTTCTTGGTCCGCGCCCAGCGCGGGGTCTGCTCAGGGTCGCCGGCGCTGCCGGTGCGTCGTTATTCCATGCCCCGGAGCTTTCTGCCATGTCCCTGCCCGATAAAGCCTTTCCCGTATCCTGGGATCAGTTCCATCGCGATGCGCGCGCGCTTGCCTGGCGGCTTGCCGGCCTCAACCGTGAATTCAAGGCAATCGTCTGCATCACCCGCGGTGGCCTCGTGCCGGCCGCAATCATCTCTCGCGAGCTCAATATCCGGCTGATCGAGACGGTCTGTGTCGCCTCCTATCACGACTATTCCAGCCAGGGCGAAATGAACCTGCTCAAAGGCATCGCACCAGAACTGTCGGTCAACGGCGGCGAAGGCGTCCTCGTCATCGACGATCTCACCGATACCGGCAAAACGGCCCTCGAAGTTCGCACCCTGCTGCCGAAGGCACATTTCGCCTGCGTCTACGCCAAGCCGACCGGCGTTCCCACGATCGACACCTTCATCACAGAGGTCAGCCAGGATACCTGGATCTACTTCCCCTGGGACATGGGCTTCACCTATCAGGAACCGATCGCCAAGGGTCATCGCGGCTGAGCTGCCGGCTGCCGGCAGCGCGAATCAGACCCGATCTGATCGCGATGCCGAAATATGATTCGAATTACGGTAATAGAGGTGGGCGCTGCGGCGCCCACTAGATTTAGTGGACGTCGCTTTGATGGGAATGCGTGGGATTCAAGGGTTTCCACGCGAATCATGATGCTCTACGGCATGATTTTGCCGTGCTGCCAATGGCATCCAGGTCACGGTCACAATTTTGTCGCTTTCGACACCGGCGGTGATAATAGTTGTTGCGCGAACGGTCGCACGAAGGGCGAGCATCCCCCCTCAAGTTCTTGAATCTCTTGCTCTACTGGCGTTTCCCCAGTTTCCACAGGCAAGCCCACAAGATATTGTGGTTAGCAATCCGTTACAAACCACCCCTTGACGGAATCGGGTCTTTCAAAGTTAATGGACGACGTTGCGGCGGCGACTGGACCAGGCGGGGTTACGAGGACTGGTTCTCAATTCGAAATCGGATTTGGATTCAAGGCGTTTCACCTATGTAGGTGGCCCGCCGTGAGGGTTTTTGTGCCGGTATCGAGGCTGCCAAAAAAATATATGCGGGGACTGGCGGCAACAAGCTGTTAATACTATATTTAGTGTTTGCAGCCACCATCACCACAAGATACAGGAAAGACATCTCCGGGTGACACCTCCTGTCAAAGAGCGGATCGGAAGCTGGCTGCGCGTTGAATTCGCGATGCCGGAATGAGAATTTTTGCGCCCTGTTTTCATGCAGGCGCACACCAACGAATGAAGGATTGGGACCATGCGCATCGAACGTCGTTTTACGAAGGCCGGCCAGTCACCCTATGCGGACATCGAATTCCGCAAGGCGACGAGCGAGATCAAGAATCCTGACGGTTCGATCGTGTTCCGCCTCGAAAACATTGATGTACCAGCGCAATTCTCGCAGGTTGCCGCCGACATTCTCGCGCAGAAGTATTTCCGCAAGGCCGGCGTGCCCGCCAAGCTGAAGAAGGTCGAGGAAAACGACGTTCCTTCCTTCCTGTGGCGTTCCGTGCCTGACGATGCCGCCATGAAGGATCTGCCCAAGGATCAGCAGAGCGGCTCGGAAACCGATGCGCGCCAGGTCTTCGATCGCCTCGCCGGCACCTGGACCTATTGGGGCTGGAAGGGCGGCTACTTCTCGTCGGAGGAAGACGCCTCTGCGTTCCAGGACGAGCTCGCCTATATGCTCGCCACGCAGCGCGTCGCACCGAACTCGCCGCAGTGGTTCAACACCGGCATGCACTGGGCCTATGGCATCGATGGCCCCGGCCAGGGCCACTATTACGTGGACCCGTTCACCGGCAAGCTCACCAAGTCCAAGTCGGCCTATGAGCATCCGCAGCCGCATGCCTGCTTCATTCAGTCCGTCGAAGACGATCTCGTCAACGAGGGCGGCATCATGGACCTTTGGGTTCGCGAAGCGCGCCTGTTCAAATACGGTTCGGGCACTGGCTCCAACTTCTCGATGCTGCGCGGTGAGGGCGAAAAGCTCTCCGGCGGCGGCCGCTCCTCGGGCCTGATGAGCTTCCTGAAGATCGGCGACCGCGCTGCCGGCGCCATCAAGTCGGGCGGCACGACCCGCCGCGCCGCCAAGATGGTGGTCGTCGACATCGACCATCCGGATATCGAGGAATACATCAACTGGAAGGTCAAGGAAGAGCAGAAGGTTGCCGCCCTCGTCACCGGCTCCAAGATCGTCGCCAAGCACCTGAAGGCGATCATGAAGGCGACGGTCAATTGCGAAGGCGACAATGACGATTGCTTCGCCCCGGCCAAGAACCCTGCCCTGAAGCGCGAGATCCGCGCTGCCAAGAAGGATCAGGTTCCGGAAAACTACGTCCAGCGCGTTATCCAGTTCGCCCGCCAGGGCTATACGGATCTCGAATTCAAGACCTACGACACGGACTGGGATTCGGAAGCCTATCTCACCGTATCGGGCCAGAACTCCAACAACTCGGTTTCGATCAAGGATGACTTCCTGCGCGCCGTCGAGAATGATGGCGACTGGAACCTGACCGCCCGCAAAGACGGCAAGGTCGTCAAGACGCTGAAGGCCCGCGACCTCTGGGAATCCATCTCCTACGCCGCCTGGGCATCGGCCGATCCGGGCCTGCACTTCAACACGACGATGAACGACTGGCACACCAGCCCGGCTGCCGGCCCGATCCGCGCGTCCAACCCGTGCTCGGAATACATGTTCCTCGACGACACGGCCTGCAACCTCGCTTCGCTGAACCTGATGACCTTCAAGGACGCCGCGACGAAGCGCATCAACATTGCCGATTACGAACACGCCGTTCGCCTCTGGACCGTCGTTCTCGAAGTTTCCGTGATGATGGCGCAGTTCCCCTCGCGCCGTATCGCTGAACTCTCCTATGAATACCGCACGCTCGGCCTCGGCTACGCCAATATCGGCGGCCTGCTGATGTCATCGGGCATTCCCTACGACTCGGACGAAGCTCGCGCCATCGCCGGCTCGCTGACCGCGATCATGACCGGTGTCGCCTACGCCACTTCAGCCGAAATGGCGTCCGAACTCGGGACCTTCCCGATGTTCAAGCCGAACCGCGAAAACATGCTACGCGTCATCCGCAACCATCGCCGCGCCGCCTATGGCGAGACCTCGGGCTATGAAAACCTGTCGGTCAATCCGGTGGCGCTGATCCACTCCGACAATCCGGACCAGGACCTCGTCGCCCATGCCAAGGCCGCTTGGGACAAGGCGCTGGAACTCGGCGAAAAGCACGGCTACCGCAACGCCCAGGCAACCGTGATCGCGCCGACCGGGACGATCGGTCTCGTCATGGATTGCGACACGACCGGCATCGAGCCGGACTTCGCCCTGGTGAAGTTCAAGAAGCTCGCCGGCGGCGGCTACTTCAAGATCATCAACCGCGCCGTTCCGGAAGCGCTGCGGACGCTCGGCTATTCCGAAAGCCAGATCGCCGAGATCGAGGCCTATGCTGTCGGCCACGGCAACTTGAACCAGGCTCCGGCCATCAACCCGTCGACGCTGAAGGCCAAGGGCTTTACCGCTGAGAAGGTCGATGCCGTCAATGCTGCGCTGAAGAGCGCCTTCGACATCAAGTTCGTCTTCAACCAGTGGACGCTCGGCGCCGACTTCCTGAAGGGCACGCTGAAGGTTTCCGACGAGCAGATGGCCGACATGAGCTTCAACCTGCTCGACCATCTCGGCTTCTCCAAGAAGGACATCGAAGCCGCCAACATCCATGTCTGCGGTGCGATGACGCTGGAAGGCGCGCCGTTCCTGAAGAACGAACATCTGGCCGTCTTCGATTGCGCCAACCCCTGCGGCAAGATCGGCAAGCGTTACCTCTCGGTCGAAAGCCACATCCGCATGATGGCGGCAGCGCAGCCCTTCATCTCGGGCGCCATCTCCAAGACGATCAACATGGCCAACGAGGCGACCGTCGAGGATTGCAAGAACGCTTACATGCTGTCCTGGAAGCTGGGTCTCAAGGCCAACGCGCTCTATCGCGACGGCTCCAAGCTCAGCCAGCCGCTGAACGCCTCGCTGATCGAGGATGACAGCGACGAGGATGCGCTGGAGGAATTCCTGCAGGCTCCGGCAGCCGCACAGGCTGTCACCATCACGGAAAAGATCGTCGAGCGCGTGATCGAGAAGGTCATCCGCACGCAGGAGAAACTGCCGAGCCGCCGCAAGGGCTACACCCAGAAGGCCAAGATCGGCGGGCACACGATCTTCCTGCGCACCGGCGAATATGACGACGGCCGTCTCGGCGAAATCTTCCTTGATATGAACAAGGAAGGCTCGGCTCTGCGCGCCTTCATCAACAACTTCGCGATCTCCGTCTCGCTCGGTCTGCAGTATGGCGTGCCGCTCGAGGAATATGTCGACGCCTTCACCTTCACCAAGTTCGAGCCGGCCGGCATCGTCACGGGCAATGACGCGATCAAGAATGCCACGTCGATCCTCGACTACGTGTTCCGCGAGCTGGCGATCTCCTATCTCGGCCGCCACGATCTTGCCCATGTCGACACCTCGGACTTCAACAACACGGCGCTCGGCCGCGGCGTTTCCGAAGGCAAGGCCGATGTCGTCTCCAAGGGCCTGACCCGCGGCTACAAGCCGACGCTGGTTCAGACATCGGGCGAGCGTTCGGCAGACGCCAAGGGTTCGGCAACGGCCGCCCCTGCCCGCGCCGCCTCGCTTTCGACCGTCACCGCCTTTGCCGGCAACACGGTCCGCAAGCTGGAGCCGGCAAGCTCCGTATCGACCTCCGAAGTCGTCGCCTTCAAGCGCGATTATGAGGAGCGTGCGAAGGAACTGGCCGAAGAGATCGCAGAGGAAGTCATCTCCGAATCCGCGACAGGCCTCTTCAGCGACAACGCGGCAAGCGAAGCTGCCAATGCCAAGACGGAAGCCAAGAAGCTGGAATCAGAACGACGCGCCCGCTCCATCATGCAGGGCTACACCGGCAACATGTGCACCGAGTGCCAGAACTTCACGATGGTCCGGAATGGAACTTGCGAGAAGTGCGACACTTGCGGCGCGACGAGCGGCTGCAGCTGAGTATTCGGCTGATCGCCTAGAATGATGAGAAACCGAACCAAGTACTGGCCAAACGGCGCTAATACTTGCCATTTTGTAACCTGAAACTGGCCAATGCTACGTTTGACTATCTCCGGGCACTGAAAAGTGCCCGGAAAATGCCTCAAGGAACAAACAGTGAAACGATCGCAAAAGTCGCAATTCGTGAAGCGCAGCTACCGTTCAGCACTGAATTTCGCCCGAAGGCGTTTTAAGGAAGTTGTAATAAGTTGGTCACGGCATACGGGCCTGCAGCGCATCCGTTCTTTCCGCGCGACTGCCCCGGCGGCATCTTATCGACCTGAGAAATTTCGACCAAGGCTTCGTCTTGGCCAGACATGCAGCGAACTAGGCGGAGATGAAACTCGAAGGCAAAAGCGAGCCGCTGGTCTTCGATGTTTCACCGGACACCGCAATCCTTGTCGAAGGAGTTCACGTCTATCGGAAGCGCCAAAGCGACAGCCATTTCACGATCGCGCAACTGCAAACTGATACATGCGGCGGCGATAGCCCTTATTATAGGATCAGACATGATGAAGGCCCTTGGCAGCATCTTGGGTTGGACGCGCATCGGTTGCGCTTAGCCGGCCACTTTCCTATTCGGAGATCTCGGCCGTCAGGTCATTAATTAGCCTCACCGCGTAGTCGTAAGTGGAAAGTCGCTTCACAGTCAGACAAACGGGCATCCTGATTGAGATCGGTCTGGACAGATTGCCTGCATGAATTCGGAACTCGACGCTTCCTTTAAGGCGTTCAACATCTCCGATGAGAAAACGCGCTGCGAATACCTCGAGATCACAACCATGACGCCAAAGGTCACAAACGAGCTCAAGTCTTTTGCTCGAAGAGGTAGAGTCCGCTGATCTATAATAGAAAGTCTCGGCATCACGGGCCAACGATGCTCGGCCGGGGGGCGAGACTGACGTAGTCACGACCAATGCCCAGAAAGAGATCCGAAAATCGATGCCGTGGAGGTGTTGGAGGGAGCGGCAGCGAAAAATTCGGTGTAAGGTCATCATCATAGGGGCGCGCGATCTGAACGTCGCCGGACGCGATCAAATCGACCCGGACATCTTGTGCCGGGCGTGTTCCGATATTCTGAGCGGAGAAGGAAATCTCTGATGGAGATTGTTCTCGAATTGCTCCCTCGTGAGCTTTCTCAAGTGCCTTTTTGAGCTTGTTTAGCCAGTCACCGTAGGCTTGGCGATATCTGGATATTTGCTCCTCACTGGGAGGCCCTTCCAATGCACCGACGAAAAACTGGATGGCATGGCCCATGGATCCCGGAGGAGCCGTCGGGGCATCGATTGGGCTAAAGTCTGTCTTTTGAGGAAATTTCGAAGACGCAAGCTCCAGTAAAGTTCTGATCTCCGCGTTTGTTAGCGGAGCCGCGTATGGAACCTCGAAGTCGCTGGGAACAATACCTGCTTTCTTACCCGATCCAAATTCCGCCAGGAAGATCGGCTCTGTTGTCTGAAGTCTGGCGATTTCGGCCTGTGCAGCCTTCAGTTCTTCGAGCTCCTTTGAGCTTGTAGGGGCCACCCTCCAGCTCTCTGGAATTTCCAGAAATCGTGTCGCCGACGCTGTAGCCGACGCCATAACTCCCGTATCATCCGTCAGGACCGCGACCTCTACATCGGAATCCGTCTTTGCAAAGCCATGAGCGATCCCTACCAATAGATCGTCAGTCTGATCGTAGTCGAGAAGATCAACGAGTGCTGGGTCCGCCCTTAAGTCTACTCGAAGGGACAGCGAAACGACCGGATGATCATTCCGGACAATTAGAGGCGTCCCGCCGTTCTTGATGACGGATCGGAGTAAGGTGGCCACTTTTCTGGCGCGCCTCTGGCGACGGTCGTTACCTCCTCCCTTCAGCCGATCGATTTCCCTTTGGATAGGTCGCGAGACTACAATTTCCATTGCAGCGAAATCGCCTAGCTCGGACCATGGTAGCTCCTCCAGTGATCGACATTGGAGGAAAAGATTGGTGTCAGGAAAAACGATCAAGCGCTTTTGCTTCATGAGCAAATTGATGGCTGCTTCGTCTCATATTGTCTAGGGGCTGGCCTCAACGGCCCGGCTGGAAATCGTCGACCGACCTCCTGCATGTCGAAGCCGGAACGCGGATCAATCTTGCCGCGATGCCGCCCGATGGCGTCGCTCGATGTCGAGCAGCGTGGGCGCGTCTCGTCGGGCGTCAGACATGCGTCGTCCATGGAAACAACCCCAATAACCCTGGCAATATCCGCATGACTGCAGATCGCGTCGCGTTGATCGACTGGGACGAGTCACATGTCGACGTTCCAGACCTCGACCTCGTATTGCCCCACAATGCTGCCGATCTCAACGACGGTGCTTATGATGCTGCCGCACAGGCATCTGCAGCATGGGAAGCTGCCGTCTGCTGGCGGGATGAATACGCGGTCAAGCGGCTTGCCGAAGTTAGAGCGATCTGATCGGCTTCGAGGGAATTGCCGATGCCTTGCCTGTGGGGAGACCGCTTTTTAGCTTGGTCGGCGTTCATGCCACGTCACCTCAGATGTCCCGATTTCGCACACGCAATGGCGGAAAATCATCCATTTTGATTGAAATTGTTGCCACCAGCCATATCTGCCGTACTCCAAGCCATTTCGCATGAGTATCCGGCCTTTCGACGCATTCTATTGCTAAATCGGCCATCAGGGCATCGGCGATAGTAGTCCAGTCGCAGGAGGCACCATCCTGAAAACCGGCAACGATATCAAGAGCATCCAGTATCTGCGCGCCATCGCGGCGATCTCCGTCCTTTGCTTTCATGTGAGCGAAACATACGGCCTGAACTTCAAGATCGGGGCGGCGGGCGTCGATATATTCTTCGTCATCAGCGGCTTCATCATGTGGGTTACGACGGTTGGAAAACCGATCGGCCCGCAGGAATTCATGTGGCGCCGGATCATCAGGATCGTGCCGCTTTACTGGATTGCGACATTGGCAACATTCGCCGTGGCCGTGTTGAAACCACAATTCTTCTTCGACACGAATTCGAGCGTCGGCAATCTGTTGGGCTCGTTGTTTTTCGTGCCTACTATCAACGATGAAGCGCTCCAACCCGTCGTCGAACAGGGCTGGACCCTATCCTATGAGATGTTCTTCTATCTTATCTTTTCAGTTTCATTGCTCCTGCCGGAGTTCCGTCGGCTATGGTTCCTGATCGTGATCCTGGGGGCCGTCGTCATTGCACATTTCCTGCTGCCCTCTGGGTATGCCAGTATTTTTACGCAGCCGATCATTCTGGAATTTGCCGCCGGAATCGTCATCGGGCATCTGTGGAAGCAAGGATATCGCCTGCCCTTTCGCGTCGCCATTGGCTTGATGATCATCGGGGTCGTGCTGCTAGTCGCGAGTGACCCGCTGATCCATCTGGAACGCGCCGTGCGCTGGGGCATACCGGCAATGTTGCTACTATCGGGCGCCGTTTTCGCCGAGCGGGAACGAGGCGTGCCGCAGCTGGCATTCCTGCACTTCCTGGGGGATGCCTCCTATTCCATCTATGTTTGGCACGTCCTCACCGGCATCCTGGTCACGGCGTTGCTTTTGCGCCTCGGGGTGCCGCACGATATGCAGCCTATGCCTATCGCATTGGGTTCGCTGGCCTTTGCCATCGTTTTCTACTTGGGCATCGAGCGCCCGATACAGCGAAAAATGCGATCGTCGCGCCCGCGGCCGGCCTATCGCAACTGAAGCATGAAAGTGGATTGCCGGATCACGATGGATCCCAAGCCTCACCACCCTGCATATGATCGCGATGCGGACCGACCACTCTAGAAAACTTACGGCACCGCTCCGGATACTTTTGCGGTCGCATCGATAACCGGGCAGGCTTGCGGCAGCGGGCGATCGAACAGAACAGCAATGCCGCAATCCGATGTGAACATCGCTTCGTCATCATGTCCCACGCCCGGCACCTCGACGACCTTCTGATTGAGATCGGATGGATGCCGCTTCCTCATATAGTCGAAATAGGTCAGCCCGCGCGCGAGCCGATACGGTCCCTGCGCCATTGCTCCGCAGGAGCGATCGATGAAATGGGTGTAGGGGTTCGTGTCCGCCTGCCCCAGCAGATAGACGACATTGCGCGCGGCATATCTGGTTTCGAGGAGTTTCGGATCCTGTGCGGACACGTAAGGCGGTGCGCCGGTCAGACCATATCGCCATTGCGTCGCCTTAGGACATGAAGCCAGCCCAGCCTGCTGATCCGCCAAAGCCGGTCGTTCGTTGTCGAAATAGAGATAGCTCGAGGGATTGGCCACAAGATAGCGGACGGAGATGTCGGCGCTCGTCAAATCCTCGACCTCCCGTCCGGCCACGGCATAACGCTGGACCAATTGCGCTCCCGCCGAATGCCCCATCACGACGATGGTCTTCAGAGATGGATACAGACGACGATCGGCGAAGTGCTTGAGCAGGGCATCGAGCGCAGCAAAAGAACTGATCGGCGCCGGCTGGCGCGCGGCTTTACCGCCTTTCCAGCCATTCTGCGTCCAGGCGAACGTCTGTGCACTCAGCGAAAACGCATCCACGTCAGGCCTTATCAGGAATTGCGGCGCGACCACCATCGTACCATCGGCAAGATCTCCCGCCTTTGCGAGCAGTTCCTCTCCGGCTGCGTAGTAGGCATCGGCATTTCGGAGCGTGCCGTGAATTATGATCAGCACCTTCGTCACGTCGGGCGATGCCGCTTCGATCGCATGATCCGCGTAGATGGGCAACTCCCCTTTGCCATCAGGCGTGTCGAGGAGCAGGCGTTGATCCGCGATCTCCTTGACCGGTTCGTTGAGCCGCTGGTGTTCGGAAGCCGCATTGGCCAATTGAGCTTCGCCCGACATGCCGATGGCGATCAGCGCTGCGATCGTCAGTCGGGCGCGAACCCGGCCCTGAATGCTTCTCATAATTTTCATCTGTAAAACTCGGCTGAGACGGATGACAATGAATATAGCGACTTCCAACTACGCGGAAGACAGCCGGCGATCCGATCAAGCGCCGGTCCTGCTGGAAGCCATGCTGCTTGAACGAACGCGTGGGCAGAATCCGTCGCCCCACGAAAGTTTCTCTCCCGTATGGCAAATAGGCGGACCGGAAATTGTCGCCCATGAACGTCAGTTCGCTATCGATCTCATATCTCCGCCCGAAAACCTGCGACAGAACGCCCGACCCGTGGCATAAGGCCCCCGAAAAACTTTCTTCGGGCCTCGCGTAACCATGATTCGTATCGAGAATATCAGCAAGCAGAATAGCCATCGCATCCTCTTCATCGAGGCATCCGCTGCGCTCAACAGGGGCGAGAGCGTCGGTCTCGTCGGGCCGAACGGCGCCGGCAAGACGACGCTTTTTCGGATGATCACCGGACAGGAGCAGCCCGACGAGGGGCAGGTTTCCGTCGATAAGGGCGTCACCATCGGCTACTTCAATCAGGATGTCGGCGAGATGGAGGGGCGCAGTGCTGTCGCGGAAGTGATGGAAGGCGCCGGCCCCGTCAGCGCCGTTGCCGCCGAACTTCGCGAACTCGAAGCAGCGATGAGCGATCCGGACCAGGCCGACAGGATGGATGAGATCATCGAGCGCTATGGCGAGGTACAGGCACGCTATGAAGAACTGGACGGCTATGCGCTCGAAGGCCGCGCTCGCGAAGTGCTGGCGGGCCTGAGCTTCAGCCAGGAGATGATGGACGGCGATGTCGGCGCACTTTCGGGCGGCTGGAAGATGCGTGTGGCGCTTGCCCGCATCCTCTTGATGCGTCCCGACGTCATGCTGCTCGACGAACCGAGCAACCATCTGGATCTTGAGAGCCTGATCTGGCTCGAATCCTTCCTGAAGGGCTATGAAGGCGCGCTGCTGATGACCTCGCACGACCGCGAGTTCATGAACCGCATCGTCACCAAGATCATCGAAATCGATGCAGGTAATCTCACCAGCTATTCGGGCGATTATGAATTCTACGAGCAACAGCGCGCTCAGAACGAAAAGCAGCAGCAGGCGCAGTTCGAGCGGCAGCAGGCGATGCTTGCCAAGGAAATCAAGTTCATCGAGCGCTTCAAGGCGCGCGCCTCGCATGCTTCGCAGGTGCAGAGCCGCGTGAAAAAGCTGGAAAAGATCGATCGCGTCGAGCCGCCGAAGCGCCGCCAGACCGTCGCCTTCGAATTCCAGCCGGCGCCGCGCTCAGGCGAGGACGTCGCCGTGCTGAAGAACGTTCACAAGAAGTATGGCAGCCGCACCATCTATGAAGGACTAGATTTCATGGTACGCCGCCGCGAGCGCTGGTGCATCATGGGTATCAACGGTGCCGGTAAATCCACGCTTCTGAAGCTGGTTGCCGGCTCGGCACAGCCGGATGAAGGCAGCGTGGCGCTCGGCGCCAGCGTAAAGATGGGCTATTTCGCTCAGCACGCCATGGATCTGCTGGATGGGGAGCGCACCGTATTTCAGCAGCTCGAACATGATTTTCCGCAGGCAGGCCAAGGTTCTCTGAGAGCCCTTGCCGGCTGCTTCGGCTTCTCTGGTGACGATGTCGAAAAGAAGTGCCGCGTATTGTCGGGCGGCGAGAAGGCGCGGCTTGTCATGGCGATCATGCTTTTCGATCCGCCGAACCTTTTGGTGCTCGACGAGCCGACCAACCATCTCGATCTCGACACCAAGGAAATGCTGATCGAGGCGCTGTCGCAATACGAGGGCACGATGCTGTTCGTCTCGCACGACCGGCATTTCCTGGCAGCGCTCTCCAATCGCGTCCTGGAGCTGACGCCGGAAGGCATCCACCAATATGCCGGCGGTTACACCGAGTACGTGGAGCGCACCGGCTATGAGGCACCCGGCCTCAGAAGCTGATGACAAGCCGAACGAGCACTATTGTGTGTTCGTTGAGGGCGCGGCACCGGCATTGATGACGGCGACGGGCGCCGTCCTGCCGCGCACGCGGATTTCGATACGGCGCCGCGCCTCGACGGCGCCGCGCTGGCCCGAAGTGACGGTATCGCCGGGCAGGATGAGCTGGGCGGCGGACATCGGCAGGATGGTGGCATCCTTCAGCTTCGGATTGGCCTTGAGCACATTGGCGACGGCAATGGCGCGGGCAAGGCCTAGCCCCGCATTGTCGGCGGGCTGCAGGGTGGAGACCGGCAGCTTGCCGTCCATAGCACTGATGATCGTATCATCGAGATTGGATTTTTCGCGTGCCACCGGCTGCTCGTCGGTGTGGCCGATTACTTCAACGATATTGGCGCCGTAGAGGCTCAGGTTGCTGGCGATTTCATCCGTAATCGTCGTGCTGAGCAACTGCGCGAAAGTGCCTGTGAGCTCGGCGCTTCCGGATTGGAAATAGTTCTTCTTGGCATCGTCGAGATTGATGATAGGCGGCCAGTCGTGCATGCCGTTCCCGCCGCCATTGCTGGCCAGAAGCTTATTGACCGCATCGGGGGCCGTCGCGAGCGAGATGCCATGTTCCTTCAGAACCGCCGCGACCTTGGACAGCGATTGCAGATCGGCCGGGGTTGCGCCCTGGTCCGTTACGCTATCTAGCGCTTCTTTCGCCAGCACTAGCTCCCGCCATTCCTTGTCCACCACCGCCTTGTCGGCCGCTGTGAGATCGCCGGAGACGACCTTGGACTGGAGAAGCACGATCTCGGCCGCCTGCTCCGCCCGCTTCTTCTCCAGCAAAGCAACCTGCTGTTCAGCCTTTTCAAGCTTGCGCTCGACCTCGTAACGCTTGTTTCTCTCCGATGAGATCAAGGCAGCGGCCACCAACAGCAGGCAGAAGACCAGAAGCAGCATGGATTCGGCCATCGTCAGGCCAAGGATGAGGCCTCGATTATAGCCCTTGTGCTCCAGTTTCGGCTTGTTGTCCGAGCCTCCCGCTACCATAGATGCCACCAGCGTTTTCGCGCTGGAGCCGCAGGCTCGACAGCGATATCACCGTCGGCCTTTGGCAGCGACGCCTGCCCCATCGCCTCCGCCATGCGGCCGAGCGCCACTTCGATGTTGCGCAGCGGCTGCAATTGCGCCTCCGACATCTCCTTGATCGCGGTGATTGCCGGCGCCAGCTCGGCACGCACGACATCCTCCGGGGAACGGATTTCATCCAGCTTCCTGCCGACATTTTCGACGGCGGCGCCGAACGTGCCGATGATGTCGGACAACTGCGAAGTCGTCGTCGTCAACTGCGCCGCCGCGTCATTGATTGGCGTCACGGCCTGCTTCGCCAGCATTTCCAGGATCTTGTTGATCTCCTGGCCATTGCGTTCGGCCTGCCGCGCGATCTCCTCGAATCCTTCCGACAGCATCTGGTTGCTGACGCGTCGGTAATGCGAGAATTCACGCGAGGAGGAATCGAGTTCGGTGCGCACGCGCCGCGTCATCTCGGCTAGCTCATGGCGCACGCTGCGCTCGATGTCGATCGGATCTCGCCGCATCTGGTTGAAGAGGATGCGCAGCGTCACGCCGGCAATGGTCGAGGTGACGGCAATGCCGAAATTGCGGACGATGGTCTCGATCGATGTTTCGCCAGCAAAGAGATAGAGCGATACGCCAAGGCTCGAGAGGGTGAAGAGAAAACCCATGTAATAGAGGTTGTCGCCCGCCTGCTCATTGTGCAGCCGGAACCCGGCAACGGCGAGCGACACGATAAAGTAGACCCCCATCAGCACGAGCGGCACACCGGTCACGATGGGCAGCGACCAGCCCATGAGCTTCGATGACCAGATGAAGATCATGCCGCCGACGGTGATCGAGGCGAAAAGCACCATCGGCCCGTAATCCCGGATGAGATATCTGGCATCGGTATTGGCCATCAGCGTATCCCCTCCAGCCGCACGAAGCCGCCAAAATCACCCTTGTTGTTCTTGATCCACTGCGCCCAGAAATTCGCAAGATCCTCCATGCTGAACTTCATGTTGGGCCTTTGAAAGGCGAGAATCTTGACCGTGACACCGCTCAGTGACGTGCGGAAACGATCGTTCGCAGGGCTGTTCTGGTATTTTTGATAGGATACGCCATCCTTGTAATTAGAGAAGGCGGCGGTGTGCTCGATCATGTCGGAGGCGATGTAGAGGCGCTTCGGAATGCCGCCTGGCGCATTGGCGAAGACTTCCAGGTTGATCTTCTGGATGGCTGCCATGACCGGCGACAACCTGCCGGACTCGCCCGCGGCCAGCTTGCCGGCGATATCGGCAAGCGGCTTCTGAAATCCCTTCTCCCACCGCGCCTGCGCCAGACGCGGATTGCTGGTCCATTCGTCGACATTCGCGCCGCTTCCAGGATTGCAGCCATGGAAGGTCTGGATCAGTTCCCCTTCCTTCTCGGTGAGCGCATAGATATCGATCGCGCCGCCGATTGGCACATCCGCAACGATCTTCTGGAACTGGTTGCGCAGATCGAGCGCCGTCGTGTCTGATATCGGATCGGTGACATCGAGGAGGATGGCCGTTTCCGCTTTCGGGCCATCAATCGGGCAGAGAGACGCCTGGTCAACGGCGACATTGCCGCTTGCCTTGTAGCGTAGCCAGCCATAGGCGCCAACGATCCCGAGGGACAGGACGGCGAGACAAACCGTTGCGATGATGAGACCGGCGGATCCGCCGCGCCGGCTACGCCGCTTGCGTCGAGCCAAGGATGCTCTCCGGGAAAAGATTGTCGAGCTGATGGTATTTCTCGATGGCGCGCTCGAATTCGTCGCCGATCCGCTTGATCTGCTCCGACAATTCCGCCTGGGCGCTCTGGATGCGTGCGCCGAGTACCTTGTCGTCCCATTCTTCTTCGGTGCGAATGACAGGTGTCAGGCGCTCCATCTTGTAAGCGGTTTTGAAATAAGGTGGCTCCGCCTCGGTTCGCGCAGCACGGTTCGCATCGCGATAAGAGGTGAGCAGCACATTGGCGGCGCGCTCGAGATGGTTCTGGTGTTCTGCGAAGAGGCCTGCGGTCCTGGCGCGATGAGCGATGATGGCAGCCGTCTCCTGCCGGCGCAGCGAGAGGTCGCGGATGATCTCCTCGATCTTGCCGTTATGTTCGTCGCGGATTTCGCGAAGATCTTCGATGAGATCGAGCTTGCGGTCGATATAATTGTCCCTCGCGGCATCGAGACGTTTCTGCACGCCGGCAAAACCCGGATAGGGGTCCGTCAGATAACAGCCGTCGATGAAGGCGACGAGCGAGAACATCAGACCAATGGCAAAGAGCATCCACGAGTTCAGCTCTTGCAGCCCGAGCGGCGCGGCCTTCAGACGCTGAATCACCTCGGCACCGGCCCCGCTCAAGATCGTTGCAGAGACCTCGCGATAATGCGCCAGCGCAATATTGATGCCCAAAGCCACCGCGACATAGGCGACAAGCCCTAGCAGGCCGAGCAGCTTCAGCGCATAGGAGCGATGCACCAGAAAACGCACGCAGAAGAAGGAAAACATCAGCGCCGTGCCGATGTTCAGGAAGGCGAAGGCGGCCGCCTCGGTTACACCACCGACGAGACCCTGCTCGCTTCCCTTGGCCAGAAAGCTGCCATTCATCACCATTTCGATGAGCACGAGGAAGATGATCAGCGAGACCTTGAAGCCCCAGGCTGCCTTGCTGGAAACCTTGGCGGCCCGCTGCAGCTTGTGCCTGGCCTTGAAGCCCACCATCTCGTCCTCGGCGGTTTTCAGCTTGCGGCGCAGGCCGTGAAGCTCGTCGACGCCGCTTGCCACTTCCGCCTTGAAATCCGAGACGCTTGACGCGTTCGCCTGGCGGATCAGCCCGAACTGCCCCTCGAAATCTAGGTTGCGCAAGCGGCTGTCGAAGGTCTGGAACTGGTCTTCGAGGATTTGATAGGAGCTTTTCTTCTCTGCCTCGACCCAGGCGACGATGCGCTGCTCCGTCTCATCATGCGATTGCGCATCCGGCGGCCGGTTCTGACGCCCGGCTGCGGCTCCCTTTTCCTTCAGATCGAGGGTCGCACCTAGCTTTTCGATATCGACGACGGGAAAAACGTCCGTCGAGGCACGGAAATCATGGCTGGTCTCCCGAACGCTATCCCAGAGACGGTTGAGGGCTTCGAAACGCAACGATCTTCCCCGGCGAATTCATCAACTTAGAAAGGACAATTGAGAAATCGATATCGCACCGGTTGTCCGCGGTCCAGAGCGATATGGCAGAGGTTAGGATGTGATTGTGGTAAAGACTAGCCCAAGCCTACGTCGAATAAAAAAGCCTCTTATTCAAGCCGCACAAGCATGGTGAAATTGCGAGAGACCCGTAGCGTGTCGAAAGGCTACGCCATTTTCAGTTTCAACTGCCGGCAATCGGATAAACCACTCGCCAAATCACGGTCCCGCCATATCTTGGCAGGGGCATGCGACTTCGTTCGGAGCATTAAGTCATGACGTCCTCTCCCTTCAAGAACATTTGTGTCTACGGCGCCGGCGCACTCGGCGGTGCGATCGCGGCCAAACTCGCCTCCCCCAAAGAAAGCCAGACCAAGATTTCCGTCGTGGCGCGCGGAGCCCATCTGGAGGCTATTCGCGCTGGCGGCATAAGCCTGTGGGAAGCGGATGCGGACAGTCCTATCGTTGCGCAGATGACAGCAACCTCGGATTCAGACGAGTTGCCGCCGCAAGATCTCGTTATCACCGGCCTCAAAGGTCATCAGCTTGGCGCAGCCGCTCCGGGCATTGCGAAATTGCTGCATTCCGGTACGCGCGTCGTCATGATCCTCAACGGCGTACCGTGGTGGTATTTTCACCGGGATAGCCAGAGCGCTTACGCCGAACGCCAGATAGAAGAGCTCGACCCGAACGGCGATCTCTGGCGCCTGATCGGACCGGAGCGCGTCATCGGCTGCGTTGCCTATCAGGGAGCGGAAGTCGTCGCACCTGGCGAGGTCAAGCTCGCCAACAACGGACATTTCATCCTTGGTGAACCTTCGGGCGAAACGACGGGCGATATCGAAGCCATCGCAGCACTGCTGCAGCGGGCCGGCGTCAATGTTTCGATTTCCTCGCGCATTCGCGACGATATCTGGAGCAAGCTCATGGGCAACGCCGCCTTCAATCCGATCAGCGCGCTCACCCGCGGATTGATGTCCGATATCATGGAAGACCCGGCACTAGCCGCCATGGTTGGTCAGGTGATGAGCGAGGTGAAAGCCGTTGCCGAGGCTTTGGGATCGCACATCGCCATGTCCGTAGAGAAACGTCTTGAGCGTTCCCGTCAGATCGGACCCGTCCGTACCTCGATGCTGCAGGACCTACTTGCCGGCAAGGCGCTGGAAATCACGCCTCTCGTGGGCGTCGTCGTCTCGCTCGGAAAGCTCGTGAATATACCGACGCCGGTCTCGGCGACCATCCTGGCGCTGGTGACGGAGCTCGACCGTAAGAACCAGCAAGGCACCGAGTAAGCAGCGGTCGACGACGCCAGACAGCTTTTCGATCCTCCGGCAGTGGTCCACGGGCCGGTTTCCGGAGGAACTCCGGGCATATCAGTTCTTTATATTTCACTTACGTCTTCGTCCTTAACCCCGAATGGATTTCCTATGGGGCTCGGCTCTACGCTTGCGGTGGAATATGGAGATAGATCCCATGCTCGACACGCAAGCACCCAATCTCACGGAATCCATCCGTGTTCTCGTTCATAACAGCGACGAGAAGCATCATCGCATTCCGGCATCGGCTGAAACAACGAAGAGACCACGTAAGAACCAGCCTCGCTCGCGCCAGGTTCGGGAAAAGCGCACCTTTCAGGCCATGCTCGCCTTCGGCCTGCTGCTCGGCACCCTCGAGCTTTTCATCATGCTGCATTATCTCTGAGATTTCACAGACATGAGTAGACCGACTCTTCGAAGGCGTGTCGGCGGTGCGATCACCGCCCTCGTCACGCCTTTTCGCGACGGCGTTTTCGATGGCGTCGACATGATGGCGCATATCGAGTGGCAGCTGCTGAGCGGGATCGACGGACTTCTCGTCTGTTCGCTGACCGGCGAAAGCCCGACGCTGACCGACGCCGAACGCGTGAGAGCCATCGAAATCTGCATCGAGCTTTCGGAAGACAAGGTGCCCGTCATCGTCGCGACCGGAACCAACGACACGAAGACGACCCTGGAGCAAACGATACAGGCACAGCGCCTTGGCGCAGATGCGGCCTTCGTGACGGTGCCCTATTATTCCAAGCCGACGCAAAAAGGGATCATCCATCATTTCGAGCAGCTGGCGGCGCAGAGCGAGCTGCCCATCATCGTGCATAATCAGCCATCGCATACCGCGATCGATCTCGCTCCGGCAACGATCGCGCGCCTCGCCGAAATCCGGGGGATTATCGGGATCGCCGACGACGGCTGCGATATCTCGCGCATCGATCTCTGGCGACATCTGCTGCCGGAGGGGTTCGGCCTGTTCACATCCAACGACGCCAACGCGCTCGGCTTCACGGCTGCGGGTGGTCATGGCTGCTTCTCCAGTGCGGCCAATATTGCCCCACGCCTCTTTCGATCCATGCAGTATTCGGCCGCGTGCGGCAACATCAGGGCTGCCCGATCCATCGACGAGCGCCTGCAGCCATTGTTCAACGCACTCGTCCGCGAAAGTGAGCCGGCGACGATCAAGTATGCCTTGTCACTAGCCAGAGATATCGAAGCGGAAGTTCGCCTGCCATTGGTCGGCGTCGGCACCGAGACGGCCGCGGCAATCCAGGCGGCAATTGCTCCGTTTCAGCTTGATGGCAGCGGCCGGTTTGCCTCGCGCCATGCCTATCGCCCGGGATTGTGAAATCGCTTCATCCCTATGAGATTTTTATATTTTTGCCGTTCCAGGCAAATGGAAAACCTAGCAGCCCCCTCATAGATTCAACAGCGTAGCACCGGAAATGGTCTTATCGGACCCGTAGTGCTGGTGACACTGAAAGGAACCATGATGTCACGCCACAGGCAAGTCGGCCTATCCGCCGACCCTCTCCAACGCCCTCGCGCCGTCGCGTTTTCGCGCAACGAGCGGCACTTCTCTTCGGACGCATTGCTGGACGGAATTCGTTCCGTCGCTCCGCGCCTCGGCCTTGTTCTCCTGCTCGCCGCCGCCCTGCAAATGGGGCTGCATCTGACCGGACACTGAGTGAAATCGAAGAGATCCAAGAGGAAATAACAATGGCAAACGCACAACATCTTCAACGTCGCTCGGCCCACAGCCCGCTCGCTCCGGCGCCGGCGCGTTTCATCATCGGTCGTGACCGCCGCGGCAGCTGGATCGTTCAGGACCGGCAAGGCCTCGTTGGCGGTCTGTTCCGCAATGAAGCGGCGGCCCTCCACTTCGCCGCCGAGGAATGCAACCACAATCCGGCCGACATCTGCCTGGCACCCGAAGGCGCCATCCTCGATCTGGATGGCTTTACCCCCGCCCCGTCAAACCTGCACTGAACTTGCCCTTGGCAGGCTTCGACAATATCCCGCCGAACGCTTCCTTAACCGCCCCAAGGTAAACTTTCGCGAGATATCCATAGAACAGAAGACAATGTCGAAGCCTGCCTTCCGCTATAGCCACTACGATCTCGGGGAACAACGCGCCGGAACGGTGATCGAAATCACGCTCTCGGCCATTGCCAATGTCAGGCTGATGAACGGCTCGAATTTCGAGCGCTTCACCGAAACGCTGAAGCATCAGTTTCTCGGCGGCGTTGCCAAGAAATCGCCGATACGGCTGGTCATTCCGGAGGCCGGCCATTGGCATCTGGTGGTCGATATGGAAGGTCATAAGAGCCTGGCGGAATCGAGCGTCAAAATGGTGGACAGGGTAACCGTTCCACGCATACAAAAAGCATAGCGGCAATCCATCACCGCCAGGTGATATATGGACTAGCGCTCGCCACGCTCCTTGCGCAGCTTCGCCCACCAATCCAGCCGCTTGCGGATTTCACGCTCGAAACCCCGTTCCGGCGGATCGTAGAAGGTCTGGCGACCCATCTTCTCCGGAAAGTAATTCTGCCCTGAAAAAGCATCCGGCTCGTCGTGATCGTAGCGATAGCCATCGCCATAGCCTTCCGTGCGCATCAGTTTCGTGGGCGCGTTCAGGATGTGTTTCGGCGGCTGCAGCGAGCCGTTCTGCTTGGCGGCCTGGGTCGCGGCCTTGAAGGCCGTGTAGACGGCATTGGATTTCGGGGCGGTGGCGAGATAGACGCAGGCCTGCGCCAACGCCAATTCACCCTCAGGCGACCCGAGATAATCATAGGCATCCTTGGCGGCATTGCAGATGACAAGTGCCTGCGGATCGGCAAGCCCGATATCCTCCACCGCCATACGCACCAGCCGACGGCCGAGATAGAGCGGATCCTCGCCGGCATCGAACATGCGGGCGAGATAATAGAGCGCGGCGTCCGGGTCGGAGCCACGAACCGACTTATGCAGCGCAGAAATCAGATTGTAATGCCCATCCTGCGCCTTGTCATAGACCGGCGCGCGACGTTGGACGATCTTGATCAGCATATCGGGATCAAAAAGCTCGTCCTTGCGCGCGGCACGCCAGACCTCTTCCGCCAGCGTCAGCACCGAGCGACCATCGCCATCGGCCATGCGGATCAGGCTGGCGCGGGCATCCTCCGTCAGCGGCAGCGGCTTGCCCTCCACCGTCTCGGCGCGGCGCAGCAGCTCTTCCAAGCTTTCCTCGTCATGCGAGCGAAACGTCAGGACACGGGCGCGGGATAAAAGAGCGGCGTTGAGTTCGAAGGATGGATTTTCGGTCGTCGCTCCCACAAGAATGACAGTACCGTCCTCCATCACGGGCAGGAAGCTATCCTGCTGGGCGCGATTGAAGCGATGGATCTCGTCGACGAACAGCAGGGTCTGGCGACCATCCATGCGGCGCAGACGTGCCGCCTCGAATACCTTTTTCAGATCGGCAACACCGGAAAAGATCGCCGAAATCTGTTCGAAGGCGAGGCCTGCCTCGCCCGAAAGAAGCCTCGCGACCGTCGTCTTGCCGGTGCCTGGCGGCCCCCAGAAGATCATCGATCCCAGTGAACCCGCTTCGATCATCCGGCGCAGAACGCCATCCTCGCCGGTCAGATGTTCCTGACCGGTGACTTCGGCCAATGTTTGCGGCCGCAGGCGATCGGCGAGCGGCCGCTTGTTGGCGACCTCCTCCGGTATCCGCGGCGCAAACAGGTCATTGCTCATCGGAAGAACTGCCTGATACGCTGGCCGTCACGCTCGATCTCGACGCGCCAGAAGCTGGGGTTTGACGTGACGGTCTTCTGAAGGATTTCCGTGGTGTTGATCGCGACGCCATTGATGGAAATGACGATATCGCGAGCGGCAAATCCAAGCCTGTCGGCCGGCGAGTTCTGCTTCAGGCTCTCGATGACGACGCCCGTGGAATCCGGCGGCATATGCAGATCGTCGGCAACGCGCGGCGAGAGATTGGCAACGGTCGCGCCGGAGAAAGGATTGTTGCCGTCGATCACCCGCTCGTCGCGCGGTGTGGATTCGGGCGCCGCGGCCAGCGTCATCGTGGCCTGATGTTCCTTTCCGTTATCCAGCACCGTCAATGCCACCGTCACGCCGAGACCGGCCGTCGTCAGGCGATAGCCGAGCGCATCGGGATGTTCGATGGAGATGTTGTTCAGCGCCGTGATCACTTCGCCGGGCTTGAGGCCGGCCCTGGCAGCAGGGCCACCGTCGACCACCTTCGTTACCAACGCACCGCGCACCTTGTCGAGGCCAAGCGCTTCGGCGACGTCCGATGTCACCGGCTCGAAGGAGGCGCCAATATAGGGGCGCTCGAAGGCCTTGTCGCCGCGATCGGCGGCGGCGAGGAAGACCTTGACCAGATTGGCCGGAATGGCGAAGCCGATACCGTTGGAGCCGCCCCCCTGGGAGAAGATCGCCGTATTCAGCCCGATCAGCTCGCCGGTCATGTTGACGAGCGCGCCGCCGGAATTGCCGGGGTTGATCGAGGCATCGGTCTGGATGAAGAAGCCAACCTCGTTCTTGACCTGGTTACGGGCGAGCGCAGAGACGATACCGCTCGTGACCGTCTGGCCCACGCCGAAGGGATTGCCGATCGCAAGCACGAGATCGCCCACTTCGATGCCATCGGAATTGCCGAGCGGCAGAACCGGAAAAGCCTCGTTCTTCGACTGGATCTTCAAGACGGCGAGATCGACGCGGTCATCCTTCAGAACGACCTTGCAGGGGAATTCGCGGCCGTCCGAAAGCGCGATCTTGATATCGTCAGCGCCATCGACGACGTGGTTGTTGGTGATGACGGTGCCATTCGCCTCCACGATGACGCCGGAGCCAAGCGAAGACTGCTTCTCGGTGCGATTCGGCATGCGCTGACCGAAAAACTGCTCGAAGAAGGGATCGCCAGCGAAGGGCGACTGACGCTGCACCACACGCTCGGCATAGACATTCACCACGGCGCCGGAGGTCTGCTTGACCAGCGGAGCGAAGGAAAGCTGCATCTGCGTCTGGCTTTGCGGCAGCGTCTTTGCCGTCTGGGCCTCAGCGGAAAGCGGCATCGCCATGGCGAGGGCAATCATCGAAACGGCAGTGCGCTTCAGGAGGACATGCATGGAAATTTCCCTTTTTAATTCTCTTTAAACAACGTTGTAGCGCCCGACGCTAGAAAGAAAAGAGGGCGGAACCATGAAGCATAAATGGAAGTTGGCGACGATAAAAAACAGGCTCGCTGAACAAAAACATGCTGTCATGCATTTCGCGTTGGGAATCGTCAAAAGGGAACCAGACATGCGATTAAACCATCTTGCCGCTGCCACTTTCCTCGTCTCGCTGGGCATGGCCGGCGCCTCTCACGCCGCCAGCTTCGATTGCGAGGCGCAGAACCTGAAGCCGGACGAGAAGACGATCTGCGATGTGAGGGCTCTCAACGATGCCGACGTGAGAATGGTGACGACCTTCGACCTGCTCTCGGGGCTGCTTGCCATGGGTGCGCGTGGCACAATGCAGGACCAGCAGACCGAATGGCTGAAGAAGCGGCAGGCCTGCGGAGCGGATGTGGCGTGCCTGACCTCGTCCTATCAGGAGCGCCAGAAAGAGCTGAACGACGCCTACAAGCAGATCAATCGACCGCTGTAAGAGCTTGGTTTGAATGGCTTAAAGGTTTTCGCTGAGATGTCCCCTCGCCCCGCCTGCGGGGAGAGGGCTAGGGCGAGGGGCAAGCGGAACGACAGCCAAACTCCGCCGCTGCGATAAAGCTCGAAAGCCCCTCATCCGTCCTCTCGCGGCCGAGCTCCGCTCGACCGCTCAAGTCCACCTTCTCCCCGCTGTGCGGGGCGAAGGGGCTTATTTATTTGCCGCCAAGATCTCTGACCGCGCCGCGGTCCGCACTGGTCGCAAACGCAGCATAGGCCTTCAACGCCGTGGTGACGTTACGCTTACGCACTTCGGCCGGATGCCAGCCCTTGGCGTTCTGCGCTTCGCGGCGAGCGGCAAGTTCCTTGTCATCAACGCGCAAGTTGATGGTGCGGTTCGGGATGTCGATGTCGATCATGTCGCCTTCGCGCACCAGGCCAATCGTACCGCCATTGGCCGCTTCCGGTGAAGCATGGCCGATCGACAAGCCCGAGGTGCCACCGGAGAAGCGGCCGTCGGTGATCAGCGCGCAGGCCTTGCCGAGGCCCTTCGACTTCAGGTAGCTCGTCGGATAGAGCATTTCCTGCATGCCGGGGCCGCCCTTCGGGCCTTCGTATCGGATGACGACGACATCGCCGGCCTTCACTTCGTTGCTGAGGATGCCCTTGACGGCAGCGTCCTGGCTTTCGAAGACCTTGGCCGGGCCGGAGAACTTCAGGATCGATTCATCGACACCGGCCGTCTTCACGATGCAGCCGTCAAGCGCCAAGTTGCCCTTGAGCACGGCCAGGCCGCCATCCTTGGAAAAGGGATGCTCGACGGAGCGGATGACGCCCTTCTCACGGTCCGTATCGAGTTCATCCCAGCGGGAGCTCTGGCTGAAGGCAACCTGCGTCGGAACGCCGCCCGGAGCCGCGCGGAAGAATTCGCGTACGCTTTCGCTGTTGGTACGGGTGATATCCCAACGGTCGATGGCGTCGCCGAGCGTTTCGGCGTGAACCGTCGGGCAATCGCGGTTGATGAGGCCGCCCTTATCGAGCTCGCCGAGAATCGACATGATGCCGCCTGCACGGTGCACGTCTTCCATGTGAACGTCGCTCTTGGCGGGCGCAACCTTTGACAGGCACGGGACGCGGCGCGACAGCGCGTCGATGTCGGCCATGGTGAAATCGACCTCGCCTTCGTGCGCGGCGGCCAGAATATGCAGAACCGTGTTGGTGGAGCCGCCCATGGCGATGTCGAGGGCCATGGCGTTCTCGAAGGCCTGCTTGGAGGCGACGGAGCGCGGCAGGATGGATGCATCGTCCTGCTCGTAGTAACGGCGGGCGAGGTCGACGATCAGGTGGCCGGCCTCGACGAAGAGGCGCTTGCGATCGGCGTGGGTGGCGAGCGTCGAGCCGTTGCCCGGCAGCGACAGGCCGAGCGCTTCAGTCAGGCAGTTCATCGAATTAGCGGTGAACATGCCCGAGCACGAGCCGCAGGTCGGACAGGCGGAGCGCTCGATGACCTGGACGTCTTCATCGCTGATCTTGTCGTCGGCCGCGGCAACCATGGCGTCGACGAGGTCAAGCGCGACCTTCTTGCCATGCAGGACGACCTTGCCGGCTTCCATCGGGCCGCCGGACACGAAGACCGTCGGGATATTGAGGCGCAGCGAAGCCATCAGCATGCCGGGGGTGATCTTGTCGCAGTTTGAGATACAGACCATGGCATCGGCGCAATGGGCGTTGACCATGTATTCGACGCTGTCGGCGATCAGCTCGCGCGACGGCAGCGAATAGAGCATACCGTCATGGCCCATGGCGATACCGTCGTCGACGGCGATGGTGTTGAATTCCTTGGCAACACCGCCGGCCGCCTCGATCTCGCGGGCAACGAGCTGGCCGAGATCCTTGAGGTGAACGTGACCGGGCACGAACTGGGTGAAGGAGTTGACCACCGCAATAATGGGCTTGCCGAAATCGCTATCCTTCATACCCGTCGCGCGCCAAAGGCCGCGCGCGCCGGCCATGTTGCGGCCGTGGGTGGTTGTTCTGGAACGATAAGCTGGCATGGTGTCTTCCTCGTCATCCTGGAATTTGTGCGGCGTCAGGCATGGGCCAAGGGTTTTAGGCCGCAGGGGCGCCGGCAACTCCGCTTTTTGGAATTGTCCTAATCCAATCGTGCAGTACTGTCACTATCAACTCAAGCGAATCCGGTACGCTGCCGGGCAAGGGCCGCGTGCGGACAAACAAGTCGCTCGACCAAAGTTGGGAGCGGAACAGGCCGATCGCAAGCGCACACAAAAAGTTGCTTTCACTTCCAAAGAAATGCCTGCCTAAGAGTGTAACAAAACCTGTGTCCGTTGCGTATCGCTCATATCGAAGCTGCTATCGCATAAAGGAATTGTTCCATGGCCGCCTATCGCCCGCCGAAAATCGCATCCTCCGAGATTACCCCCCGCTCGATCTATGTAAAGCGTCGCGAGTTCCTGACGGCTGCAGCAGCTGGCATCGGCATGGCCACGATCGGCGGCAAGGCGGCGCTGGCCGAGGCGCTGACGGCGACCAAGAGCAATTATACCGTTGATGAGAAGCTGACGCCGCTCAAGGATGTTACCACCTACAATAACTTCTACGAATTCGGCCTCGACAAGGCCGATCCGGCCAACCTCTCGGGCAAATTCAAGCCACGTCCCTGGACAATCAAGGTCGACGGTATGGTCAACAAGCCCGGCACGTTCGATGTCGATGCCTTGATCAAGGAATTTCCGCCGGAGGAGCGTGTCTATCGCATGCGTTGCGTCGAAGCGTGGTCGATGGTCATTCCCTGGAACGGCTTCCAGCTCTCGGCCCTGCTCGACAAGGTGGAACCACAGGGCAGCGCCAAATATGTCGCCTTCGAGACCGTGGTGCGGCCGGCAGAAATGCCGGGGCAGTCGGGCCTCCTGCAATCCCTGAACTGGCCCTATGTCGAGGGCCTGCGTCTGGATGAAGCGCGCAACCCGCTGACGCTGCTTGCCGTAGGTCTCTATGGCGAGACGCTGCCGAACCAGAACGGCGCGCCGATCCGCCTCGTCGTGCCCTGGAAATATGGCTTCAAAGGCATCAAGTCGATCGTCCGCATCACGCTCACCGACAAGCAGCCGCTGAACACGTGGCAGGCGACGAACAGCCAAGAGTACGGCTTCTACGCTAACGTCAATCCGGCCGTCGATCATCCGCGCTGGAGCCAGGCGACGGAGCGGCGTATCGGTGAAGGCGGCTTCTTCAGCTCCAACCGTCACCCCACCCTGCCCTTCAACGGCTATGCCGATCAGGTCGCCAGCCTCTATAGCGGCATGGATCTCAGGGTGAATTTCTGATGGCCCTCTCCTTCGCTCTGCCCAAACGCTGGCAACCCGCCTCCGTCTGGGCGCTCTACTTTGTCGGGCTTTTGCCGGCGGCCTGGGAATTCTATCTCGGCGCAACGGATCAGCTCGGCGCCGATGCGGTGAAGACCTTCGAGCTCTTCCTAGGCCTGTGGGCGATCCGTTTCCTGCTGCTGACGCTTGCGGTGACGCCGCTTCGCGATCTCTTCGGCTGGAACTATCTGCGCTATCGCCGCGCGCTCGGCCTGCTCTGTTTCTATTACGCCCTGATGCACTTGACGGTCTATATGGTCCTCGACCAGGCGCTGGACGTGCAGGCGGTCGTCAATGACGTCCTGAAGCGGCCCTTCATCATGTTCGGCATGGCGGGGCTCGTCATGCTGCTGGCCTTGGCCGTGACCTCGAACAATTTCTCGATCAAGCGTCTCGGCAAGAAATGGATCTGGCTGCATCGCCTCGTCTATATCATCGCTGCCTGCGGTGCTCTGCACTTTGCGCTATCGACCAAGGTGCTGTCGGTGGAGCAGTTCATCTATATCGGCCTGCTGATCGCGATGATCCTCTACAGATCCTACCGGCCGATCATGATGGAAAGGCGGCGGGCAGCGCGTAAGCCGGCTGCCGCGTCGAGTTCTAGAGCGGCCTGAAGGCGGCCGCCCTGCCTTTAAGCGAAAATCATTCCGCAGCGCTGGCGATTTTTGCCTGGCCCTGCTCCTGCACCTCGACGGTTGCCGTCAGGCCGGCGATCAGCTTCGTGCCATCGGGAACCTTGTCGAGCGCGACGCGCACCGGCACGCGCTGCGCCAGTCGCACCCAGCTGAAGGTCGGCGTGATGTTGGCAAGCAGGCTGCCGGAGGTTCGCTCACGGTCCTCGATGCCATAGGCGATGCTTTCGACGTGGCCGGTCAGCTTTTCAGTCTGGCCCATCAGATGGATATAAACCTCGTCACCGATATGAATGCGTGGCAGCTTGGTTTCCTCGAAATAGCCTTCGACGCGAAGGGAATCGCTGTCGATCAGCGCCACTTTGGCGGTGCCGGCAGAGACATAATCACCCGGACGCAGGCTGAGGTTCGAGATCGTGCCGTTGACGGTGGCGCGAACCTCGGAGCGGTCGAGATTGAGCTGAGCGAGTTCGCGATTGGCGCTCGCCTGACGAACGGCGGCTTCATCCTGCTGCACGGTAGTCAGCGCCTGCTCCTTCTGTTGCAGGGAGGCGGCATCGCCGAGACGCGCCTGCCGCGCGCTTTCACGCTGGGCCTGTTCGAGAGCCGCCTTGCTGCTGGCAAGCGCCGCATCTGCCTGTTCGAGAGCGATGGCAAAGCGATCGCGATCGACGCGGAAGAGGACATCGCCTTTCCTGACGGTCTGATTGTCCTTGGCGAGAACCTCGCTCACCAGGCCGGAGACGTCAGGCGCGATGCCGACGACATCGGCCCTGAGGCGCGCATCGCGCGTCCAGGGCTCGTCCATGTAATGGCCCCAGAGGTGACGGCCGACATAGACAGCGGCAATAACAAAAATGAGTGTGACGGCGACACGGCCGATGAGTTTTAACGCGTTCATGTGAAGTACCAACGAGAGACTGAGGAGACGGCGCCGAGCAGCAGGACGTAAAGCGCGAGATCGAAGAGACCGCGATGCCAGACCAGAGTGTAGACTCCGATCCATGCGAGCAGGCGTCGGAGGATGATGACGACAAAGAGCGTCAGGAGCATGAGGACGAGAAGGCGCGGGATATAGACGCCATAAAGATCGAATTCTGCGGGCATGATATTACTCGGCGGCAATAGGATGAGGTTGCGTTGTATCGGCGACGGGCGGTCGCCAGCTCGCCGGCGGTTCGGCATGTGGGAAGAGCGCCCGGCGAAGGCCGACCAACGCATCAAGGCTCGCTCGAGCGGAATCTCGCTTCTCCTGCGCGACGGCTTCGAGGCTATGGTCGATTGACACACGCAGTTCGTCGGCCGGATCCATAGCCCGTCTTGCCTTCAGCCGCGAACGATAAAAATCCGACACGCCGATGAGCACTTCGCTGACGGACGCGGCGGCAGCCGGTTTCAGCTGGCCGCGCTCCTTCTGCAGCATCAGCACGTTGAAGCCGAGGCGGACATCGGCATAGCCATCGACCTTCTTCAGTTCGCGGTCCTCGATGCCCGCAAGGCGGGGCACGAGTTGGCCCAGGCGGTCGAGGATGCGGCCGGAGAGCCGTTCATGATCGGCGCGACGGATACCGGCAGCAGTCTCGGCCAGATCTCTCCAGCCGGCCCGCACCAGCCGCCAGGCGGCCAGCTCCGAACCGAAAGGACGGGTGAGCAAAGTCCAGACCAAGGCGAAGCCAACACCGGCCAGAGCGGCGATCGCACTGTTGGTGAAGCTGGCGAAATCGGCGGTGTAACGATCCTGCAGCGCGATGAAACTTGCACCGTTTACCGCCAGCAGCATGCCGAGCATGTTGGTTTGCGGGCGGGTAATCAGCAACCCCATCACCAGGAAGGGCGGTGCAAAGACCAGCACCAGCATCTCGAAACCGGAAATCGACGGCAGCACCATGAAGATATAGATGCAGGCGATAACCAGGCTCACCGCAGTCCAGATGAACATGGTGGTGATGAAGGGCGCGGGACGATCGAGCGCGGCGAAAAACGAGCAGGCAACGGCCACCATGGCGATGAAGCCGGCACCATCCGCCCAGCCGGAATAGATCCAGAAGAAGCAGGCAACGGCAATCCCGGCGATGACGCTACCGGCAGAGAAGGCAAGCAGAGCGTAATCATAATGCCTGCTGCGACCGACGACATTGCGGTAGCGGAATGCCGGGCGCCAGGTGCCGACCTGCTGTCCCGAGACGATCTCAGCGCGCAGCGTCAGGCAATCCTGCCACAAGTCGACAATTTCCTTAAGGCGAGCGAGCGCGCTCGACCGGACGAGATCGTCCCAACCGATATCGAGGTCGTCCTCCTGCAACTTCTCGATCTTCCGCGACAAGGTCTCAGCGGTCTCATCGGCCCTACTACGACCACCCTGCCTCAGCCAGTCGGCCACCTCGTTCAAAACAACGACCAATTCCTGCGGTAACGGCTTGCCACCGGCCTTCAAGGCGTGCAGGCGGTCGGCAAGAGAGGAAAAGAGGGGCAGCAGCATCAGCAGGCGGCCGCGCAGCTCGCGCGAATGCCTGACGATGTCGCGGCTGCCAGCATCATAGCGCAACTGGCTGATGACGAGATCCAGGCCGGAAACGTCGGCGGCGAGCTTCTGCCGCTTAAGGGGAGTTGCGGGCGAAGCACCCTCGCCGCGCAGGATCTCGTCTGCCCAGGTGCCGGCGTCATCCAGCCAGGAGCCTATGCGCTGGCCGAGCACGGTGCCGACGCTGCTCGGAAAGACGACGGCGCTGACCACGCTTGCGCAGACGATGCCGATAATAATCTCCTCGGAGCGGGCAAGTGCCACATCGAAAATGGTTTCGGGCGAGCCGACGGTCGGCAGCGCGATCAGCGGCAAGGTATAGCCGGCCAGCATGAAGACATAGCTGCGCGAGGTACGGTCGAGCATCGAGATGAACAGCAAGGTGCCGGTCCACAGCGCTACAACGATCGAAAGCAGTTCCGGCGCGTTGACGAAGAGCGGGATGAGGATCACCGATGCGGTGGCACCGATCAGCGTGCCGAGCGCGCGGTAAAGCCCCTTGGAGCTGGTTGCGCCGGCAAGAGGATTGGCGACCACATAAACGGCGGCCATCGCCCAATAGGGACGCGGCAGATCGAGCGATAAGGCGATGAACAGCGCCATGATCGCAGCAATGAAGGCTTTGACGGAAAATAGCCACTCGCGCCAGGATGGAATGCTCATGAGACCTTCTCCGGCTCCGGTTCGGTGGCCTTGGATGCCTCAAATTCCTCGAAAGCCTTCAGGACGCGAACCGCAGCTTCGATATCCGCAGGGTCGACATTGGCAAGGATCTTGCCACGCAGCTCATCAAGCACGTCTTCCATACGGGAAGCCAGCTTTTCGCCCTCAGGCGTCAGCCACAGGCCCTTCGCGCGCCGATCCGTAGGATCATCCTTGCGGATGACAAGTTCCATGCTTTCGAGCTGATCGATCAACCGCACTAGAGACGGGCCTTCGATACCGACACAGGTGGCGAGCACCACCTGCCGCACGCCTCCCCCCAAGCGGCCGATCCAAAGCAGCGGCGCAGCCACCGCCTCCGATATGCCATGGGAGCTCAGCGCAAGATCGACAGCCCGGCGCCACTGGCGGCCGGTGGTCAGCAGATTGGCTGTAAATATACGTTGCAGGGTGTTTGACGGGTTCATGAGAACCTATTAGCACTAAACTAATTAGGATTCAAATTATTACCATCAAAATCGCCATCCCAAATGGGGAATGCAGCTATGCAAATATCGAGAGCGGCACGGTAACCGGCCGAGATCGCAAGCGACCGATGGTTTCGTATGCCATATCCCCAGCTGCCCGCTTCTAAAAAAGGCTGTATGAATGAAGGCGAGGCAATAGCAATTATTCCGCCACCTCTGGAGCTTTTCATGGCAATACGCTTGAGCTTTCCTGCAGCTCTTTGGCTGATCACCGCAGCCGTTTTTCTGTTCGTGATTGCCATTGCATCTGCAACAGAAAGCAAGGACACCCCCGAAGAGCGACCGATGAACTTCGCGTTGGTCAAGAACGGCAATTGCCAAGAAAGCTGTGTCCAATGGATATCTGCCGAAGGCAAGATAACTGCTGAGACGCCAAAACGATTTAAAAAGCTTTTGAAGGATCTTGGAGGCAGAAAACTTCCCGTAGTGCTTCAGTCTCATGGTGGAGACGTAGCAGCCGCGCTCTCGGTTGGACACATGATCCGGACTGCCGAACTAGACACTGTGGTAGGCAGAACACAGTTGAATGGCTGTCCAATGCTTGATCCGCGCTGCACGGAAAAGATCATCAAGGATGGATGGTCTGAAGGTGAAGTTCACGTCGGAGGGGCATACTGTTTCTCAGCTTGCCCATTCGTCTTGTCGGGAGGCAGGGCACGGGCTGCGGCTGCTAACGCGTATGTTGGCGTTCATCAGCTTACAAACGGCCCAAGTCACCAAGAGACGGGAAGACGAAGGCTCGATGTGATATCGACGAAAATCGATCCAGAGCTGACTCGGAAGCTTGCCATCTACCTTGATGAAATGGGCGTCAGCAGTAATGACGTCTTCGCCATGATGGGATTAGCGACTCCAAACGGTATCTACTATATCCAGAGCGCCGAGGCGCTCAAATCCCACGTCATTACGAAGGTCTTCTCGTCCACTGACGAACCGGGCTATGTTGTCCGAGGAACCGGTGTTAAAACATCCGCCGCGCCCAACGAGTTCTGAGTGGCCCCATCGCCTTCAGTATCCGAGGGTATTGACTTATCTGGGGTTTTGACTTTCACAACTGTCTGGGCTTCAACAATGCGCAATCGAGCGCCAGCACCAGCGCAATGCCGGCGGCATAGGCGACGATATTCCAGGGCGAGAACACCCTGCCCAGCAACAGGGCTCCGGCGGCAGTCAATCGAAAAGCATCGAGATCAGGCGTATGCCACAGTCTGAAAAACTCGACGGCGACCGCGATGAGCAGCGCCGCCACGGCAATCCTAAAACGCCCCTGCGACACGAAGATTGCCGCCAGGAGCCAATAGACCATTGCTCCCCACAATAATGAGCCGCCATATTTGACGACCACGAAAGGCAGATTGATCGCATAACCATAGCGCCGCAACGCGAGACCGCTGGCGATGGTCACCAGCAGCGCCACGACCAGAAGCAGCCTCCCGCGCATCAATTTTCGCTGCATGTCCCACCGCGCTCCCTATCTCCGATACGCTCGAGTCAACTGCGCCTCAGCAACGCCGCTTGCGATACTCCAAAGCGCTCAAGGAGAACGAAAGGCGTCTCCCGTCGTACAAACGACAAAAGGCCGGATGATCGCTCATCCGGCCTTTTATATCTAATCCAAAGCTTAGCCTTAAGCGGCTGCGGCTTCTTCTTCAGCGGCAACGCGAGCCTTGTCGGCTGCGCCCTTGGCATTGACGTCGCGATCAACGAATTCGACGACTGCGAGAGCGGCATTGTCGCCCTGGCGGAAGCCGGCCTTCATGATACGCAGGTAGCCGCCGTTCCGGGTGGCGTAGCGGGTTGCGATCGCATCGAACAGCTTCGAAACGACAGCAGCGTCGCGGATCTGCGAGATGGCCTGACGACGAGCGTGCAGGTCGCCGCGCTTGCCGAGGGTTACCAGCTTCTCGACGATCGGACGAATTTCCTTCGCCTTCGGGAGCGTGGTGACGATCTGCTCATGGGTGATGAGCGAAGCCGCCATGTTGGCGAACATCGCCTTACGGTGGCTAGCGGTTCTGTTCAGCTTGCGGCCGGCTTTACCGTGGCGCATGGCTATTCTCCTTCACTTGCAGGCATCGCTCGCCTGCAGTTTGTTGGGCACATGCCCCGCTCCGATTCCCGGCGGAGCGAAAGGTGCATGCGCAGTTTAAGATGCTAAGGCCAGCTTTAAGCGCTCCGCCGGAGCGCTTGCGGCCTTAGTATTGGTCTTCGTAACGCTTGGCGAGATCTTCGATGTTCTCGGGCGGCCATGCCGGCACTTCCATGCCGAGGTGCAGGCCCATGGAAGCGAGAACTTCCTTGATTTCGTTCAGCGACTTGCGACCAAAATTCGGCGTGCGGAGCATTTCTGCTTCGGTCTTCTGAATGAGGTCGCCGATGTAGACGATGTTGTCGTTCTTCAGGCAGTTTGCCGAACGAACGGACAGTTCGAGTTCGTCCACCTTCTTGAGGAGCGCCGGGTTGAAAGCGAGTTCGGTAACTGCTTCCTCTTCGGTTTCCTTCTGCGGCTCGTCGAAGTTGACGAACACGCCAAGCTGATCCTGAAGAATGCGGGCCGCGAAAGCGACTGCATCTTCACCGCTGATCGAACCGTCGGTTTCGATCGACATGCTCAGCTTGTCGTAGTCGAGAACCTGTCCTTCGCGGGTATTTTCAACCTTGTAGGACACCTTCTTGACCGGCGAATAGAGGCTGTCGACCGGGATGAGGCCGATCGGAGCATCTTCCGCACGATTGCGCTCGGCGGGCACATAGCCCTTGCCGTTATTGACGGTGAATTCCATGCGGATTTCGGCACCCTCGTCGAGCGTGCAGATGACATGCTCGGGGTTGAGGATTTCGATATCGCCGACCGTCTGGATGTCGCCAGCCGTTACTACGCCTGGGCCCTGCTTGCGGACGACCATGCGCTTGGCATCATCGCCGTCCATCTTGATGGCGATTTCCTTGATGTTCAGCACGATGTCCGTCACGTCTTCCCGGACGCCCGGGATAGAGGAGAACTCATGCAGCACGCCGTCAATCTGCACGGCCGTTACAGCGGCGCCGCGCAGAGAGGACAGCAGAACGCGGCGCAGCGCGTTGCCGAGGGTAAGACCGAAGCCACGCTCCAGCGGTTCGGCCACGAGCGTTGCCTTGGTGCGGCCGCTCGAGGTGAACTCGACCTTGTTGGGCTTGATCAGTTCCTGCCAGTTTTTCTGAATCATGTTTTTGCCTTCCGTTCGTTGCCACCATCCAATCGTGGCAACCGAGCTTGAGTAACACCAAACCGGGCGCATCTACCCCGGCCGGTGTCGTGAGTGGCGATGATCAGACGCGACGCTTCTTGCGCGGGCGGCAACCATTGTGCGGGATCGGGGTCACGTCGCGGATCGACGTGATCATGAAACCAGCAGCCTGGAGGGCGCGCAGAGCGGATTCACGACCGGAGCCCGGACCGCAAACTTCAACTTCCAGCGACTTCATGCCGTGTTCCTGAGCCTTCTTGGCGCAGTCTTCGGCAGCGATCTGGGCAGCGAACGGGGTCGACTTGCGCGAACCCTTGAAGCCCTTGGCACCAGCGGACGACCAGGCAATAGCGTTGCCCTGCGCGTCGGTGATGGTGATCATCGTGTTGTTGAAGGTCGAATTGACGTGTGCGACGCCCGACGTGATATTTTTACGCTCGCGACGACGAACGCGTACGGCTTCCTTGGCCATGTTAGTCCTTTCTTGGATCTCTGCACCGCCGTAATACCAGCGGCTACACCGAAGCGGCACCCATGGAGCACCGCTTCAAACTCAAAAGAGGCCGGCGGACCGCCAGCCTCCCAAATCCGGTTGCCCGGAAATTACTTCTTCTTACCAGCGATCGCCTTTGCCGGACCCTTGCGGGTGCGGGCATTGGTGTGCGTGCGCTGGCCACGAACCGGCAGGCCACGGCGATGACGCAGACCACGGTAGGAACCCAGGTCCATGAGACGCTTGATGTTCATCGCGGTTTCGCGACGCAGATCACCTTCGACCTGATAGTCACGGTCGATGGTTTCGCGGATCTGCAGAACTTCAGCATCCGTCAACTGGTTGACGCGACGCTCGGCCGGAATACCAACCTTCTCGCAGATTTCCTGTGCAAACTTCGGTCCGATCCCGTGAATGTAACGAAGCGCAATAACTACGCGCTTTGCAGTCGGGATGTTGACGCCAGCGATACGAGCCACGCCTGTTCTCCTTGCATTCCTTTTGCCTTGGCAAAGGGTCTTGTTATGCAGCCCGGGAGCTGCTTGTTCGATGTGTGTCCGCCACATGTCAAAACGACCGTGCTCGGACTTCCCGTTGGAAATCCGCGCCGATCGCATAGCATGTCGCGAGTTGGCGCGGTGTTTAGCGGAATCAGCGCAAAAAAGCAACCGCTCCGGCAAGTTTATTTTAGGCTATCTAGAGCTTAGCCAGGATAGCCTCTATGCTTTCGGTCACATGCTCGATATCGGCCATGCCGTCGATGCTCTGCAACTTGCCCTTAGCATAGTAGTAACCGATCAGCGGCGACGTCTCCTTGTAGTAGACTTGGAGGCGAGTCGCCATGGTTTCAGCATTATCGTCAGGGCGGCGCTTGAAATGGGTCGAGCCGCATTTATCGCAGACACCGGCATTTGCAGGAACCTTGTCAGTGTCGTGATAGACGCTGCCGCAGTTCGAGCAGGAATAGCGACCGGAGACGCGGCGAATCAGTTCGGCATCATCGACCTTCAACTCGATCACAACGGAGAGTTCGAGGCCCTTCGCATTGAGCATTTTTTCGGTGGCATCGGCCTGCACCAAGGTGCGCGGAAAGCCATCGAGGATGAAACCCCTGACGCAATCCGGTTGATCGATGCGCTCGGAAACGATCGCATTCACGATCTCATCCGAAACAAGCTTGCCGGCGTCCATGACAGCCTTGGCGCGCTTGCCGACTTCCGTGCCGGCCTGAACGGCCGCGCGCAGCATATCGCCTGTGGAAAGCTGCGGAATGCCGTGCTTTTCCACGATGCGCTGGGCCTGGGTCCCCTTACCTGCTCCCGGCGGCCCTAAAAGTATGAGTCTCATCGCCCCCTCTTTCCTCCACGCAACTTCGATTTCTTGATCAGGCCTTCATATTGCTGTGCGATCAGGTGACCCTGAATCTGCGCCACCGTATCCAGCGTTACGCTAACCACGATCAGAAGCGAAGTGCCACCCAGAGACAAGGGAATACCGGTCTGGGATACGAGAATTTCGGGCAGGATGCAGACGAAGACAAGATAGATCGCGCCGATGACCGTGATGCGGGTCAGCACGTAATCGATATATTCGGCTGTGCGCTCACCCGGACGGATACCCGGAATGAAGCCGCCGTGCTTCTTCAGATTGTCGGCCGTGTCCTTCGGATTGAAGACGAGAGCCGTGTAGAAGAAAGCGAAGAAGGCAATCAGAGCGCCGTAAAGCACCATATAGACCGGCTGGCCGTGGCCAAGTGCCGCAACGATCGAGGTCACCCAGGTCGGGAGCGCGGTGTTGTTGCCGAGGCCTGCAACGGTTGCCGGCAACAGCAGCAGCGACGACGCGAAGATCGCAGGGATGACACCCGAAGTGTTGAGCTTCAGCGGCAGGTGCGACGTATCGCCCTGGAACATGCGCGTGCCGACCTGGCGCTTCGGATACTGGATCAGAAGGCGACGCTGCGCGCGCTCGACGAAGACGATGAGCGCGATGACCAGAATGGCGACGATCAGCACGGCGAGAATGAGCGGCGTGGAAAGCGCGCCGGTGCGGCCGAGTTCGAGCGTACCGGCAAGCGCAGTCGGAAGACCTGCAGCGATGCCCGCGAAAATGATCAGCGAGATGCCGTTGCCGATACCGCGCGACGTTACCTGCTCACCAAGCCACATCAGGAACATTGTGCCGCCGAGTAGCGTGATGACAGTGGAAATGCGGAAGAACCAGCCGGGATCTACGACGACGCCGTTGCCGTGCTCCAGACCGATCGCAATGCCATAGGCCTGCAATGCGCCGAGCAGCACCGTGCCGTAGCGGGTGTACTGGTTGATGATCTTACGGCCCTGCTCGCCTTCCTTCTTCAGGTTTTCGAGCGACGGGACGACCGAGGTCATCAGCTGAACGATGATCGAGGCGGAAATATAAGGCATGATGCCGAGCGCGAAGATCGCCATGCGCTGCACAGCGCCGCCCGAGAACATGTTGAAGAGGCCGAGAATGCCGCCCGATTGATTCTGGAAAGCCTGGGCATAAGCGGCAGGATTGAGGCCAGGAAGCGGAATGTGGGTGCCGAGCCGGTAGACGAGGAGAGCGCCGAGCGTAAACCACAGGCGCTTCTTGAGATCCTCGGCTTTGGCAAAGGTCGAAAAATTGAGGTTGGACGCCAATTGTTCCGCTGCAGAAGCCATGCAAATCTCCGCATCACCAATTCCGGCATAGTCGGCCGAGTCCGGAATCGGTCTGTAAATTGTTCAAAAGCCGGGCTTCGGACGGATTGCGCAGCAATCGGGCGCCTCACCCTTGGTTCCCGTTATCGATCGGAAAGACACTTGCCGCATCGATCAGATTCGTGAGGCTCACATATGGGAGCAAAATCGCCCGAAGTGAAGTCACTTCGGGCGATTATTGATAATATTATTCTGCGGCAGCAGCGAGCAGCTTAACGGAGCCGCCAGCCTTTTCGATCTTCTCGACTGCAGACTTGGAAGCGCCTGCAACTTCAAGAGCAAGCTTCGCCTTCAGTTCGCCGTCCGAGAGAACACGAACGCCGTCCTTGACGCGGCGAATAACGCCGGCAGCCTTGAGAGCCGCTGCATCAACGGTGTTCTTGGCATCGAGCTTGCCGGCATCGACGGCAGCCTGGATGCGTGCCAGCGATACGACAACGTAGTCGGATGCGAAGATGTTGTTGAAGCCGCGCTTCGGCAGACGACGGTAGATGGGCATCTGACCGCCTTCGAAGCCGTTGATCGCAACGCCCGAACGGGACTTCTGACCCTTCACACCACGGCCACCGGTCTTACCGGAGCCGGAGCCGATGCCGCGGCCGAGGCGCTTGCGGCTGTGGGTCGAGCCTTCGTTATCCTTGATTTCATTCAGTTTCATAGCGAATTACCTCCGGCTCACTTCTCGTCGACAACGCGAACGAGATGCTGGACAGCACGGATCATGCCACGAACAGCCGGAGTATCTTCCAGCGTGCGGCGACGGTGCATCTTGTTCAGTCCGAGACCGATCAGCGTCTTCTGCTGAACATCCGGACGGCGGATCGGGCTGCCAATCTGCTCGACCGTAACGGTCGCCTTAGCTTCAGCCTTCTTGGTCGTCTTGGCCATAGGTCAAACTCCCTTATTCTTCGGAGGCGTTGCCCGAAGCGGCGCGGCGAGCCTGCAGGGTGGCATACTTGATGCCGCGCTGAGCTGCGATGTCCTTCGGGTGAACCTGGTGCTTCAGGGCGTCGAACGTGGCGCGAACCATGTTGTACGGGTTCGACGAACCGGTCGACTTGGCAACGACGTCATGAACGCCGAGCGTTTCGAAAACGGCGCGCATCGGGCCGCCGGCGATGATACCGGTACCGACCTTGGCCGAGCGCAGCAGAACCTTGCCGGCGCCATGACGGCCATGAACGTCATGATGCAGCGTACGGCCGTCGCGCAGCGGTACGAAGATCATGTCGCGCTTGGCGCTTTCGGTTGCCTTGCGGATAGCTTCCGGCACTTCACGTGCCTTGCCATGGCCGAAGCCTACGCGGCCCTTCTGGTCGCCGACGACGACGAGAGCGGCGAAGCCGAAGCGACGGCCACCCTTGACAACCTTGGCGACGCGGTTAATCGCGACCAGCTTGTCGACGAATTCGCTATCGCGCTCTTCACGGCTCTGACGGTCTTCCCGCGGAGCCCTCTTTTCCTGTGCCATTGTCCTCTTCCTTTTTCTTTTCCGGGTGCAATCGGCAAACAAAACGAAGACCGCATGCCTTCCCTTGCGGGAAACCTGCGGTCCGGTGAATATCCGGCCGGCATCCTTGGGATCGCCGGCCGGAAATCTGATTAGAAGGTCAGGCCGCCTTCGCGGGCTGCTTCAGCCAAAGCCTTGATACGGCCGTGGTAGATGAAAGCGCCGCGATCGAACACGACTTCCTTCACGCCGGCCTTGGAGGCGCGCTCTGCAACGAGCTTGCCAACGAGGGCTGCGGCTGCGGTATCGGCACCGGTCTTCAGAGAACCGCGCAGATCCTTGTCGAGGGTGGAGGCAGCCGCGAGGGTCTTGCCAGCCACGTCATCGATGACCTGGGCGTAGATGTTCTTCGACGAGCGATGAACCGACAGGCGCGGACGGCCATTGGCCACCGACTTGATTTGGCGGCGCACGCGGTTGGCGCGACGCGCAAGTGCTTCTTTCCTGCTAGCCATTTCGCGTGATCCTTACTTCTTCTTGCCTTCTTTGCGGATGATCCGCTCTTCGGCATACTTAACACCCTTGCCCTTGTAGGGCTCGGGGCCGCGATATTCGCGGATTTCAGCGGCAACCTGGCCGACCTGCTGCTTGTTGATGCCGGTGACGACGATTTCCGTCGGCTTCGGCACAGCGATCGAGATGCCCTGCGGCGGCTCATAAACCACGTCGTGGCTGAAGCCGAGCGCGAGCTGCAGGTTCTTGCCCTGCATAGAGGCACGGTAGCCGACGCCGTTGATTTCGAGCTTGCGCTCGTAGCCGTCCTTAACACCCTTGAGGATGTTCTCGATCATCGTGCGGGACATGCCCCACTTTGCGCGAGCGTCCTTGGAGTCGTTGAGCGGCGTCACGACGATTGCATTGTTTTCCAGCTTGAGACCGATTTCGTCGTTAGCGACGAAAAACAGCTCGCCCTTGGGGCCCTTGGCGGTCACTTTTTGGCCATCAACCGTGGCCGTGATCCCTGCAGGTACCTGAACGGGCTTCTTACCGATACGAGACATTTTTCAAACCTGTCTGTTTCGAAGGAGATCTCTGTTCGATCTTAGAAGACCGAGCAGAGAACCTCGCCACCAACATTCTGTTCGCGAGCCTGGTGATCGGCCATCACACCCTTCGGAGTCGAAAGGATGGTGATGCCGAGGCCGTTCGCGACCTGCGGAATGGACTTGACCGAGACATAAACCCGGCGGCCCGGCTTAGACACACGGCCGATCTCACGGATCACCGATGCGCCTTCGTAGTACTTGAGTTCGATGTTGAGCTCAGACTTGCCGTTGCCGAAATCGACGACGGAGTAGCCACGGATGTAGCCTTCAGCCTGGAGTACATCGAGAACGCGCGCACGGAGCTTGGACGCAGGCGTCGAAACCGACGACTTGCGGCGCGAAGCGCCATTGCGGATGCGGGTGAGCATATCGCCCAAAGGATCAGTCATAGACATCTAATCTGCTCCTTACCAGCTGGACTTGACGATGCCCGGCACCTTGCCGAGATTGCCGAGTTCACGCAGCGCGATACGCGACATGCGCAGTTTGCGGTAGTAGGCGCGCGGACGGCCAGACACTTCGCAACGGTTGCGAATACGGGTCTTCGATCCATCGCGCGGCAGCGATGCCAGCTTCAGAGTGGCCTTGAACCGGTCTTCGATCGAGAGAGACTGGTTCATGATGATTGCCTTGAGAGCAGCCCGCTTCGCGGCCTGGTTGGCAACCGTATTGCGGCGGCGCTTGTTCTTTTCAACTGCGCTTGTCTTCGCCATATCAGGGTTCCTTTTCTACGCTCGTCGTTACGGTTATTGACGGAACGGGAAGTTGAACTCTGTCAGAAGAGCCCGTGCTTCGTCGTCGGTCGTCGCCGTCGTGCAAACGATGATGTCCATGCCCCACATCTGATCAACCTTGTCGTAGTTGATCTCAGGGAACACAATGTGCTCCTTGATGCCCATGGCAAAATTGCCACGACCGTCAAAGCTCTTCGGGTTCAGGCCGCGGAAGTCGCGAACGCGCGGAAGCGCGATGTTGACCAGACGATCCAGGAACTCATACATGCGGGCGCCGCGCAGGGTAACCTTCGCGCCGATCGGCATATTTTCACGGACCTTGAAGCCAGCGATGGAGTTGCGTGCACGGGTGATGACCGGCTTCTGGCCAGCGATGGCCGCCAGGTCGGCAGCAGCAACGGTCGGCTTCTTCGAATCAGCCGTCGCTTCGCCAACGCCCATGTTGATCACGATCTTGTCCAGCTTCGGGATCTGCATCTCGTTAGCGTAGGAGAACTTCTCCTGCATGGCTGCACGGATGCGAGCAACGTATTCTTTCTTGAGCCGCGGCTCGTACTTTACCTCAGCCATCGATCACTTCTCCCGAGGTCTTCGCCACGCGGACCTTCTTGCCATCTACAACCTTGAAACCGACGCGGGTCGGCTTGCCGTCCTTGTCGACGATTGCCAGGTTGGACAGGTGAAGCGAGGCTTCCTTGCTGATGATGCCGGCTTCCTGGTTCTGCGTCTGGCGCTGATGGCGCTTGATGACGTTGACGCCACGAACGACCGCACGGTCTTCCTTCGGCAGCACTTGAATGACTTCGCCGGTACGGCCCTTGTCCTTACCGGTCAATACGACAACCTTGTCGCCTTTACGGATCTTCTGCATCGCTCCGCTCCTTACAGTACTTCTGGAGCCAGCGAGATGATCTTCATGTGGTTCTTGGCGCGAAGTTCGCGCGGAACCGGTCCGAAGATGCGGGTGCCGATCGGCTCTTTCTTGTTGTCGATGAGGACTGCTGCGTTGGTATCGAAGCGGATGACGCTGCCATCCGGACGACGGATGTCCTTGGCGGTACGAACGACGACCGCCTTCATCACGTCACCCTTCTTCACACGGCCGCGCGGAATAGCTTCCTTGATCGAAACGACGATAACGTCGCCGATCGAGGCATACTTGCGCTTCGAGCCGCCCAGCACCTTGATGCACATGACACGACGTGCGCCGGAATTATCCGCCACGTCGAGGTTTGTTTGCATCTGAATCATGTCAGGTCGCCTTCTTGTTGTTACCGGAATGGTTGGGTCAGTCGACCCCCTACCCCGGCTTATGGACTAGTGTCTTGTCTGATTATGCCTGGCTTCGCGACCACAAGGATCGTCTCTGCCGGCCATCAATAAAGCAAAAGAACGCCCGTTCTCGAGCGTCCTGCTTCCAAGCTCGTGCTTCATACAGATATTTCGCCCAAGCGCAAGGGCCTGAGCGAAATTCTGTTACTTGGACTGGGCGGAAATGACCGTCCAGGTCTTGTCCTTGGAGATCGGCGCGCATTCCTCGATGGAAACGACGTCGCCGGTCTTGTACTGATTGTTTTCGTCGTGAGCCTTGTACTTCTTGGAACGACGAACGGTCTTCTGGAGCAGCGGGTGAGCGAAACGACGCTCAACGCGGACAACTACCGTCTTCTCGTTCTTGTCGCTGACCACGACGCCCTGCAGAATGCGCTTCGGCATGTTATTTTTCCTTTAGGCCTTTGCTTCTGCCGCCTTCTGGCGGGCAATGGTTTTTACGCGAGCGATGTCCTTGCGGACTTCGTTGATGCGCGAGGACTTCTCGAGCTGGCCGGTCGCCTTCTGAAAGCGCAGGTTGAACTGCTCCTTCTTCAGCTTGGCAAGCTCGTCCTTGAGTTGGTCGGCGCTCAGGGCGCGAACATCTGCGGCTTTCATGAGCTTCTTCCTTACTCTGCAATGCGCTGAACGAAGCGCGTCTTGACCGAGAGCTTGGCAGCGCCGAGGCGCAGAGCCTCACGAGCGATTTCTTCGCTCACACCGTCGATCTCGAACATCATACGGCCGGGCTTGACCTTGCATGCCCAGTATTCGACAGAGCCCTTACCTTTACCCATACGGACTTCGGTCGGCTTTGCGGTTACCGGAACATCCGGGAACACGCGGATCCATACACGGCCGGCGCGCTTCATATAGCGCGTAATCGCGCGGCGAGCCGCTTCGATCTCGCGAGCGTTGACGCGGTTAGGCTCCTGCGACTTCAGGCCGAATTCGCCGAACGCCAGATCAGAACCACCCTTGGCAACGCCCTTGATGCGGCCCTTGAATTGCTTGCGGTACTTCGTACGCTTTGGCTGCAACATTTTCTTATTCTCCGAACTTATCTGCCACGTACGCTATCAAGCGTTGTCGCGGCGACGGTCTCTATCGCGATCGCGGCTAGCCGGACCCTGGGCGTCGCCTTCGAGCGCGCGGCGTTCGGAGGCCATCGGATCGTGCTCAAGGATTTCGCCCTTGAAGATCCAGACCTTGATGCCGCAGATACCGAAAGCGGTTTCTGCTTCAGCCGTACCGTAGTCGATGTCGGCGCGCAGCGTATGCAGCGGCACGCGGCCTTCGCGGTACCATTCCGTACGAGCGATTTCTGCACCGCCGAGACGGCCGGCGCAGGTGATCTTGATGCCTTCGGCGCCAAGACGCATCGCGGACTGGACGGCGCGCTTCATGGCGCGACGGAAAGCAACACGGCGTTCCAGCTGCTGAGCGATCGACTGGGCAACCAGCGTCGCGTCGATTTCCGGCTTGCGAACTTCAACGATGTTGAGGTGCGTTTCGGAATTCGTCATGTCCGACAGCTTCTTGCGGAGCTTGTCGATGTCAGCGCCCTTCTTGCCGATGATCAGGCCCGGACGAGCCGAGTGGATCGTGACGCGGCACTTCTTGTGCGGACGCTCGATGACCACCTTGGAGATACCAGCCTGCTTCAGTTCGTTCATAACGAACTTGCGCATCTTCAGGTCTTCGTGGAGGAGCTGGCCGTACTCGGCATTGTCCGCAAACCAGCGGCTATCCCAAGTGCGGTTGATGCCAAGACGAAAGCCGATTGGATTGATTTTCTGACCCATTATGCGGCCTCCTCTTGAGCTTCCACTTCACGAACGACGATCGTCAGGTGTGCGAACGGACGCTCGATGCGAGATGCGCGGCCACGGCCACGAGCGTGAAAACGCTTCATGACGATCGACTTGCCGACGTAAGCTTCCGCCACGACCAGCGAGTCAACGTCGAGATCGTGGTTGTTCTCTGCATTGGCGATCGCAGATTCGAGCGTCTTCTTGACGGCTCCTGCGATGCGCTTGCGCGAGAATTCCAGCTCTGCGAGCGCGCGATCAACCTTCTTGCCGCGGATCGACGCCGCGACCAGGTTGAGCTTCTGCGGGCTGACACGGAGCGTGCGCGCAACTGCCTGCGCTTCATTGTCCTTCAGCCGGCGTTCGGTTTTTGCCTTGCCCATTGTTACTTCCTCTTCGCCTTCTTGTCCGCACCGTGACCATAATAGGTACGGGTCGGGGCGAACTCGCCGAACTTGTGTCCGACCATGTCTTCATTGACGCTGACCGGAATGTGCTTGCTGCCGTTGTAGACACCGAAGGTGAGACCAACGAACTGCGGCATGATGGTGGAGCGACGGCTCCACATCTTGATTACTTCGTTACGTCCGCCTTCACGCACCTTCTCAGCCTTCTTGAGAAGATAGCCGTCAACAAACGGACCTTTCCATACTGAACGAGCCACTTGAGACTTCCTCTCTTACTTCTTGCGCTGATGGCGCGAGCGCATAATCATCTTGTCGGTCGACTTGTTCGACCGCGTACGCTTGCCCTTGGTCGGCTTGCCCCATGGGGTCACCGGATGGCGACCACCGGAGGTGCGGCCTTCACCACCGCCGTGCGGATGGTCGACCGGGTTCATGACAACGCCGCGGTTATGCGGCTTCTTGCCACGCCAACGCGAACGACCGGCCTTACCGTCGTTGATGTTGCCGTGATCCGGGTTCGAAACCGCACCGATCGTTGCGAGGCAGGTGCCGTGCACGAGGCGCTGTTCGCCCGAGTTCAGGCGAAGGATCGCCATGCCCTGGTCACGACCGACGAGCTGCGCGTAGGAACCGGCGGAGCGAGCGATCTGACCACCCTTGCCCGGCTTCATTTCCACGTTGTGGATGATGGAGCCGACCGGGATGAACTGAAGCGGCATGGTGTTGCCCGGCTTCACGTCCACTGCCTTTTCCGAAGCGATGACCTTGTCGCCCGAAGCAAGACGCTGCGGAGCGATGATGTAGGCCAGTTCGCCGTCCGTGTACTTCACCAGAGCGATGTAAGCGGTACGGTTCGGATCGTATTCGATACGCTCGACGGTTGCTTCGACGTCGAACTTGCGACGCTTGAAGTCGACCAGACGATAGCTGCGCTTGTGACCACCGCCCTGGAAACGGACGGTGATGCGGCCAGTGTTGTTACGGCCACCCTTGGAGGTGAGGCCTTCGGTCAGCGACTTGACCGGCTTGCCCTTGTAGAGCGAGGAGCGATCGACAATGACCAGCTGACGCTGGCTCGGGGTCGTCGGATTGAATGTTTTCAATGCCATTTTCTTATTCCTCAGAGACCGGTGGAGACGTCGATCGACTGGCCTTCGGCGAGCGTCACAACAGCCTTCTTCACGTCCTTCTGCTTGCCGACGAGACCCTTGAACCGCTTGGTCTTGCCGAGGCGCAGCAGAGTGTTAACGGCCGTAACCTTGACGCCGAAGAGCGCTTCGACGGCAGCCTTGATTTCCGGCTTCGTCGCGGTCTTCGCAACGTTGAAAACAACCTGGTTATTGTCCGAAAGCAGCGTGGACTTTTCGGTGATCGCAGGAGAAACGATCACATCATAATGGCGAAGATCCGTCACTTGAAACGCTCCTCTAGAGCTTCAACTGCAGCCTTGGACAGCACGAGCTTGCCGCGGCGCAGGATGTCGTAAACGTTGATGCCCTGAACCGGCAGAACATCGATATTCGGGATGTTCTGGGCTGCGAGCTTGAAGTTGCTGTCGAGTTCAGCACCGCCGATGAACAGAGCGTTCGTCAGGCCGAGTGTCTCGAAAGCGCCAGCGAGTGCCTTGGTCTTGGCTTCGGTAGCGACGAGATTGTCGATAACAATCACGTCTTCAGCCTTGAACTTGGCCGAGAGAGCGTGACGCAGGCCGAGGGCGCGAACCTTCTTCGGCAGATCATGCTCGTGGCTGCGGGCGACCGGGCCGTGAGCCTTACCACCGCCGCGGAACTGCGGAGCGCGAGCCGAATGGTGACGAGCACGGCCCGTACCCTTCTGCTTGTACATCTTGGCGCCGGTGCGCGCTACGTCAGCGCGGCCCTTTGCCTGATGCGTGCCCTGCTGCTTCTTGGCAAGCTGCCAGCGAACGACGCGAGCGAGAATGTCTTCACGCGGCTCGAGGCCGAAAATCGCATCAGAAAGGGAAACCTTCCCGGCGTCTTTGCCCTCGAGGGTCTTGACGTTGAATTCCATTGGTTTGGCTCCCTTACTTCGCTGCCGACTTGACGGCGTCGCGCACGATGATCCAGGCACCCTTGGAGCCGGGAACCGCACCCTTGACCAGGATCAGACCACGATCTTCGTCGGTCGATACCACTTCAAGGTTCTGCGTCGTAACGCGGGTCTGGCCCATGTGACCAGCCATCTTCTTGTTCTTGAACACCTTGCCCGGGTCCTGGCGCGAACCGGTCGAACCATGCGAGCGGTGCGAAACCGACACACCGTGCGTGGCGCGCAGACCACCGAAGCCGTGGCGCTTGATGGCGCCGGCAAAGCCCTTACCGATCGTCGTGCCGGTCACGTCGACGAGCTGACCCGCCGTGAAGTGACCTGCGTTGAGCTCGGTGCCGACTTCAAGCAGATTGTCTTCCGTGACACGGAATTCTGCGAGCTTGGCCTTCGGCTCTACGCTTGCGACGGCGAAATGGCCGCGAAGAGCCTTCGTCGTGTTCTTAACCTTAGCCTGGCCGGCACCGAGCTGAACTGCGGTGTAGCCATTCTTTTCAACTGTGCGCTGGGCTACGACCTGGCAGCCATCCAAACGCAATACGGTAACCGGGACATGCTCGCCGGCGTCGTTATAGACGCGGGTCATTCCCACCTTCTGTGCAATCACACCTGAACGCATCGGTTCAATCCTTCTCACTCAGCTCGAGGACCGGAGGTCTCAGAGCTTGATCTCAACATCGACACCGGCGGCGAGATCGAGCTTCATCAGCGCGTCTACCGTCTGCGGGGTCGGGTCAACGATGTCGAGGAGGCGCTTATGCGTGCGCATCTCGAACTGCTCGCGGCTCTTCTTGTCGATGTGCGGGGACCGGTTTACCGTAAACTTCTCGATACGAGTCGGAAGCGGAACGGGGCCCCGGACGCTTGCACCGGTGCGCTTCGCCGTCGACACGATCTCGCGCGTGGAAGCATCGAGAATCCGGTGATCGAACGCCTTCAGGCGAATGCGGATATTTTGGCCGTTCATTCGACGTTATCCTTGTGTTTGTTATCTCGCGCGCCTCTCGAAAAGGCACGGATTGTTCTGTTTCCTAAGGCGGACCACCGGTTTCAAAGATCGAGAGGGACGCCAGCTACGGGCATCCCTATCCACTCTTTAGGCCTTTCGGCCCACCTTATTGTTAATTTCATTCGCCACTTCGTCATCCGAAGCAGCGCGCAAATCGCGCTCGCGCGCCATTTGCAACATTTCTATGTCATAAGCAAGCGGCTAGTGCCGCTTGCATCATAATATTGTCATCGAATCGGCCACTCGGATGGAGTGGCCGTCTTCGAATTACTCGACGATGCTAGCCACGATGCCGGCGCCGACGGTACGGCCGCCTTCGCGGATTGCGAAGCGAAGCTTTTCTTCCATCGCGATCGGAACGATCAGCTCAACG